>DAOLDE010000001.1:0-478236 GCA_035327545.1 Pyrinomonadaceae bacterium
AAGGACACAGGATTTTAAGTCCTGGGCGTCTACCAATTCCGCCACCCCAGCTTGAGGATGAGAGTAACACACTCATTGGCCTGGATAAAGACTTCAATAAGACGCAATTGCCCGTCAAGCCGAATAGATAGCCCACATTGATGTGTTATGATTTGAGCAGTTTCTGAGGTTTTCGTTCGATGGAAGAATACGCTTGGATCTTCTGGGTGATAGTAGGTGTTTCGCTGATCGTGGCGGAAGTATTTACGTTTGGCTTTGTATTGTTTTGGTTTGGCCTGGGAGCCTTGGCGGCAGCGTTGGTCGGCTTTTTGGGTTTCGGATATCTGGGCCAGTTCCTTACATTTCTTGCCGTATCAGGTGCGCTGACCGCGATGTCGCGGACCATCTTTTCGAATTACATGTGGGGTAAGGGCAACGCCGAGCTAAAGATCGGGGCCGACGCCTTGCCTGGAAAGATCGGTACTGTGGTCGATGGGAGCAAAGGGGCGCTTAATGCAGCCTCGGTGAACGTTTATGGGTCAGAATGGACGGCATTTCCCGCCGATGAACAAACAGTGCTTACTTCCGGCGAAAAGGTTGAAGTAGTAAGGGTAGAAGGAACAAGAATATATGTCCGGCCTTCGAGGAAAGAGATGCCGGGCTGGAAGCAGGATTAGGAAAATCAAATTACCTCGGCCGTGTCCTGATCGGCAGTATCGTGGATGTTGCCGAGATCGATCAGTTCCAGTTGGACCTCATCTCCCTCCGGCGGCTGCAGTCCGTCGCCGGAAAGCTTGGCAAGTATTACAGTGATATTGTCCTCGCCTCCGTTCTCATTCGCTTCAGTGACAAGTTCGGCACAGGCTGCTCCAAGTTCATTTATATTGTCTGTGACGATCCTTTGCATACTTGCGGCAGTAACTTTGTTAGACAAGCCGTCGCTGCAAAGCAGTATCACGTCGGATTCGTTCGGCGCGAGCCTTGCCGACACCGGATATATCTCATTCTGAGCACCCAAAGCCTGAAGGATCACGTTCTTCAGCGTGTGTGTCTCGGCCTCTTCAGGAGAGATCTGCTGGGCATCTATGAGCTGCTGAACGAGAGACTGGTCCTTGGTGATCTGATAGATCTTGGAATTTCTGACAAGATATGCACGACTATCGCCTACCTGAATGATATCCACGGCTTCGGGTGTGACACCCATCCCCGTGAAAGTAGCTCCCATTCCCTGAAACTGAGCGTCGCTGCGGCCTTGCTGATGGATGAGATAATTCGCGTAAACTATAGCGTTATAGAGCCGTGAGATCAGGTGATGCTGATAAGCCTCAGGAGTAAGGGTCGCTTCGATGTCTTCGTTAAGGATCTTTTCACAAACGGACTCAACTGCCATTTTGCTGGCCACTTCGCCGGCCAGGGCTCCTCCCATACCGTCGGAAACCGCCAGGACGATCCCGCCGTCGTCCACCTCGAACTCTTGCTTTTCAATGACAAATTCCCCATCCGCCTGGGCGCCTGTCCAGGCCTTTGAACGGGTTACGTTGAGGATGAGGTAATTATCCTCGTTGCCTCGGCGGACGCGACCTATGTGCGAGGTCGCATGTATCTCGACAGTGAACATAATTAACGCAGCTTCAGGGTTGGACGGCCGAAATAAAACCGGCCGGGTCACCACCGATCTGAAACTAACCAAAAGCTTGATCCAAATCCTCGATTATATCCTGAACATCCTCGATACCGACGGAAATTCTAACGAGACCGTCCGAAATTCCTAAGCGTTCCCGCGTTTCCACCGGTACCGACGCGTGGGTCATTGTTGCCGGATGCGAGATCAGCGTTTCGACGCCGCCAAGACTTTCACCGAGAGTACAAAGCTTGACGTTTTCCAGTACTTTTTTTGCGTTCTCGAGCGACCCGGTCTCGAATGAGACCATCCCGCCAAAACCAGACTGCTGACGTTTTGCCAGTTCATGTTGAGGGTGCGAGACAAGTCCGGGATAATAGACCGTTTTGACCGAAGGATGTTCAGCGAGAAAATTTGCGACCATTCGGCCGTTCTTGTCATGGGCCTCCATTCGCACGGCGAGTGTCTTTGTGCCCCGCAGCACAAGGAACGAATCGAATGGTGAAAGGATCGCCCCAACGCCGTTCTGAACAAATTGGATCCACTCTGCATCACTCTCATCGTTTAGCGCAACGAATCCGCCGACGCTGTCCGAATGCCCATTTAGGTATTTCGTAGTGGAATGAACAACGATATCTACTCCGAACTCGATCGGCCGTTGGAAATAGGGGGACATGAAAGTGTTGTCGCAGACCACTTTTGCACCGCGAGCGTGTGAGATCTCGGAAATTCCCTTTAGATCGGTCACGGACATGACGGGATTCGTCGGAGTTTCGACAAATACCATCTTCGTGTTTTCCCGAAACGCCTGTTCAACCGCGCTCAGATCTGAAGTGTCAACCAGGTCAAATTCAACTCCGTAATTTGAAAGGATCCGGTTGAAAAGTCGGAACGTCCCGCCGTAAGTGTTGTCCCCGAGTATGACGTGGTCCCCGCTTCGCACCAACTTTAACGTGGCATCGATCGCAGACATGCCGGAGGCAAAAGCATATCCAAACCTGGCATTTTCGAGAGCCGCTATGTTCTTTTCAAGAGCCAGCCTGGTCGGATTCTGGGTGCGTGCATACTCGAAACCCTTGTGTTTCCCGAGCCCGTCCTGCGCGTAGGTTGAGGTTTGGTAGATCGGCACACTGACCGCTCCGGTGGCAACGTCAGGCTCATTGCCGGCATGAATTGCGGTTGTCGAAAAGCCCATATGCGCTGAACAAATAATGATTTATGAATACTAACTGCTTGTGGTCAAAAGCAGGTTGAAGGTCAACAAATACCTGAATTTAACGGGATTTATGGTAACTTGCCGAGTAGAAAAATGCAAACTTGACGGTATCTGAAAAAGGGCGACTCGTCGCCGGTGATCCAACGAAATCGGGCCCTCGATCTGCGGCTCGGAGAATCTAAGGCCGCATTTTGCTCCTTGGAGCACATCCGGTCGAGGCCGTTACCGAAGCTGGAGAAGAGGTGGCCTGATCGATATCTCGTTCCTATTTTCAACCATTGAGGATCAACATATTCCCGCACAGCCACCAATTATAAAGGCCAACTGACGAGGTCCCGCATTTCGAAATAATTATGTTATCAGGTTTATCATAAAGCATAGTAATATAACGATCAGCCGATTTGTAAGTATATTGTCTGCATTTGCCGTGTATTAGAGGTGCTCTTGGCCACGGACGGGACCGCAAACATGGACATCAACCAACTTGAAGTGCTTGTTACCGTTGCCAGGGAAAAAAGCTTTTCGAGGGCGGCGGAGATATTGGGCCGAACGCAGCCGGCCGTTAGCCAGGCCATCCGCCGACTGGAAGCCGAGGTCGGCGAAACGCTGTTCGATCGTTCTTCCAAGGACGGGACGCTTACATTTGCAGGCGAGGTCCTGGTCGGGTACGCCAGGCAAATGATCAATCTGCGAAAAGCAGCCGGCAGTGCTATAAAAGACCTGAGAGGTCTTCACAAGGGTAAGGTGACCATTTCTGCTAATGAGCACACCGTATTTTGCCTGCTGCCGGTAATTCGCGAGTTTCTTGAACGTCATCCTAACATTAAGATCGAGGTGCAGAGAGGGGTTGCGAGCCGGATCCCGAAAGAGATAACGGCTCGCGAGGTTGAGCTTGGGGTTATCTCATTCAAGCCCTCGGACGAAAATCTGAAGTCGGTTTCAATACTTACTGACGAGCTGAGATTGATCGTCGCCCCTGGGCATGCACTGGCAGGGCGACACACTGTTTCGGTCAAGGAACTGGGTCAGGAGACCTTCATAGCACACAACGCCGCTTCGCCCTATCGCCGAAAAGTGATCGAGACCTTCGAAAAGCAAAAGACGAATTTGAACATCGCAGTGGAACTGCCCTCGCTGGAGGCCATCAAGAAGCTCGTCGAAACGGGCGCCGGGGTTGCATTGGTCCCAAAGCTTGCCGCACGCAGCGAGATCGAAAGTGGACGGCTGGCGGGTTTGGTCGTAAAGGAGATGCGGCTCGAAAGGCGGCTCAATATCGTTTATCGAAAGAATTCCGTCTTGTCGCATGCGGCAGAAGCCTTTCTTAGATCGGCACGGGAATTCGGCGGCGGATGAATGCTTTTCTCTGTTGTGCAACTTGTTGTAAATCCGTAAGATATTCAGACATAGAAATTCAGATCAAGGGAGAAAGGACCGTTGCCGGGCGGCTGCCCTGCATATCGGTCCCAGGTCTCTAAGGAACCCGACAAACCTTTATGTTCGAACAATTTACCTTAGGCATCGAAGAGGAGTTCCAGATTGTTGACCCGTCCACACGGGAACTAAGATCGCATGTGTCAGAGATCCTTGAAGAAGGGGCTTTGCTTCTCGGCGAAAAGGTCAAGCCCGAGATGATCCAGTCGATGATCGAGGTCGGCACTGGCGTTTGCGCAAACATTCAGGAAGCTCGTGAAGATATCACCAAGCTCCGATGCATTATCTCAGGTCTAGCAAAGAAAAAGGGGATGGCGATCGTTGCGGCTTCGACGCATCCATTTTCGAAATGGTCCGAGCAGGAGATCTACGACGGAGACAGATACAAACTGTTGGTCGATGAGCTGCAGATGGTTGCCCGCAGCCTTCTGATCTTCGGTGTACACGTTCACGTTGGTGTTCCTGACCTGGAGAGGCGCATCCAAATTATGAACGCGGCTCGCTACTTCCTGCCGCATGTGCTTGCGCTTACCACGTCGTCGCCGTTCTGGCTGGGGTTCAATACCGGGCTCAAATCGTATCGTTCCGAGGTATTCAAGAAATTCCCACGAACCGAGATACCTGATCACTTTGAATCGTATCAACAGTATCAAAGCTATGTGGACCTGCTCGTGAAAATGAACTGCATCGCGGACGGGTCTAAGATCTGGTGGGATATCAGGCCGCATTATAAATTCCCAACACTCGAGTTTCGCGTATGTGATATCCCGACGCGAGTTGATGACACGATTGCGGTCGCCGCCCTTTTCCAGGCCATTGTCTGCAAGCTGCACCGCCTGATCGACAACAATCTGGGGTTCCGCATTTACCACCGCCGCCTGATCCTCGAGAACAAATGGCGAGCGATCCGTTACGGGCTAGACGGCAAGCTTCTGGACCTTGGAAAGCAAAAGGAAGTACCGGTGAAAGATCTGATCCGAGAACTGCTGGAGTTTGTGGACGAGGTTGTGGACCCGCTATCTTCGCGCGACGAGATCAACCATATTCATACCATGCTTGACCGCGGCACCTCGGCCGACGAACAGATACGTGTCTTCGAAGAATCGGGCGGTGACTTTAACGCCGTCGTCGATATGCTTATGAAGAACACGCTCGAAAACGTGCCTGAGAAGTGTTTTGACTAGGAGGCCCTGGCAAGATCTGAGATGTCGGCCAGCAAATAAGAATTTAGTGAGCTAAAGACAGCTGTAGGAAATTTTCGAAAAGAATACGGCCGTCGCGGCTCTCGTTCGGGTGTTCCCAGCGGGTAGGATTCTTTGACCAATCCTCGAACGATTTCTCTAGATGGAACTGGACAGTGTAAATAAGCTGGCCATCACTCCGCTTTACCATCATCTGGTTCCTGCAAAGGTAAGAAGTAGCAAGCAGATCGAACCCTTCAGGGACGCCTTCTACCTGCACCCCATGATTCTGCCAGACACGGAGAATATTATCCTCTTTTGTATAGTCCTGCCATATTCCCGAACGCTCATCATTGATGCCCTCAAAGATGGGATCTTTCGGTTCAATGATCTTGACGAAGCGATATTGATATTCCACAGTTCGATCGTTCCGCTTTTCGGAAAGTTCCAGGTCGTCTAGCGTTCTTAGCTCAGCACCGAAAGCCAAAGCGACCAATTGATGAGCCCCACAAATCGCCAGCACCGGGATCCTTGTAGCCTTGATAAAGCGCGAAAATGAATCAATGTGTCGAGGGTTGTAATAGTCGAAATCGCTGTAAGTTCCGCTCATCACGATGGCGTCCGGACGAAAGTCTTCGGCTGCGTCGGCGATCTCAGAAAGGTGAACGGTCAAGGTTTTGGGTTGCTTGACCAAGCGGATGACATTCTGCGCGATGTTGTTTACCGCCAGTGAGGATACCTTTCTTTCAAATGTCAGACGGCTTTCAAGCGTGTCTTTCCAGTCCTCGAAGGCAAGCTCCGACATGTCGGACTCATACCGCAGAAGGGAATTGACGATGAGCACGCGGGCGTGTTCGATCCTTTTCTCTATCGGCTCGTAGCGGCAGAACGCACGCTTATTGTACGGGAACGGAAGTTCCTCTGAGACCGTACTTTTTGTGACCGCATCGAACATAAAACCCAATTCTATGTTACCTGTTCAGGAAATCGAAATGTCGATCTCCAAAATTCCGATGATTATATCAGGAATTTCTTTGCCTCGTCGAGGTTTTGAACTCCGGCATTATCTCGCCGGCGCCCAGATCCGCTATCTCTTCGCGTATTCTGCGGATCAGAGCGGCACGCCGGCGGCCCCGGAGCTGCGGCGAGGCAGGGCGGCCTTCTTTCTCGATCTTTAAGAGGAGGGTTTGCCATGCTACCTCCAGTTCGTCTGCTAGCACCGAGATCTTTGTAATGTCGTAGGGGATCGCTATCTTCACACAGCCGAGCCGTGCAAATACCAGCAAATAGCGGGCGGTCGCAAGGTCGGGACAGCTAAATCTGCGTTTGCCAACCTTTAACTCGATCCCAAGCAACGTGAACAAGACCTCGGCCCGATTTTCGCGTTCCGCGATCTCCATTTCATAAGAGCGCGTCCTTTGCGTTCGCACTTTATCTCGATAGATCGCCGGTATCCAGATATCGTGAAGCGTTTCAATTTGATCCGGCAATGTCATGATCTCGACTCCGATGTCTGGTGACAAGAAGGGAGGAAGCTTGCTGAAAAATTCAGCGCATAGCCTGGGTTTGCCCCAATTTGCTGGGTTAGATGTCCTCTATCGCTGGACTGATCCGGCCGTTCGCGTCGTGCGAGTGAATTTTTCGATGACTCCGCTGCTGAATACTCCGAGATAAAACACGCCGACAACGGCTATCAGCAAAGCTGCAGCAAGGCCCGAAGGCACGCGCGGCTCGATCCATTGCTCGCTACGGTCACGGAAGAACATAACGACGATGAGGCGAAGGTAATAATAGGCGGAAATGGCTGTGTTTACGACGGCGGCAACAACTACGATGGTTAGCAGCGTATCTGCGGCCTCTAATGCCGGCCTAAATACGAGGACCTTGCCCATAAATCCGGCGGTCAGGGGTATGCCGAGCAGGCTGAGCATGAAAAGCGAAAGGGTGAACGAGAGCACCGGCGAGCGGAATCCAATGCCGTTGTAATCCTCAAATTCGGTTCGGCGATCGTTCTTTTGGCCGATGAGCGTGACCACGGCAAATGCACCTAAATTGGTGATAGCGTAGGTCAGCATATAGAAAGCCACGGCAGCGATCGCAGCGTCTCGTGCAGCTATCGACGAGGCGGCGCCGGCTCCTAAAAATCCGACCAATGCGTAGCCCGCGTGGCAGATCGACGAATAAGCGAGCATCCGCTTGATGTTGTTCTGCATTATCGCAGCGACGTTTCCAACGGTCATCGTCAAAATGGCGATAATACTGAGGGCTGTCATCCAGGTCTCATGAAGAAATACCGACGCCTGGACTCCTGCGATAAGTGGAAATCCTATCACAAAGACCCTAATGAACGATGCGAAAGCAGCAGCCTTCGGGCCAGCGGCCATAAATCCCGTGACCGGGCTCGGCGCTCCCTCGTAAACATCGGGTGCCCAAAAATGGAAAGGAACCGTTGCGACCTTGAAACCGAATCCGATGATAAGCATCGCGGCCCCCACCAATAGCAAGGCAGGGAAGTTCGGGTCTGCAACTTTGGCTGCGATCTCCGTTATGTTTGTTGATCCGGTCGCTCCATAGATGAGCGCCATACCGTAAAGCAGGAAAGCCGAAGCAAACGAACCGAGGATAAAATACTTCATCGCCGACTCGTTCGATTTCAGGTCTGTCTTCCGAAAACCGGCCATCACATAAGTCGAGATCGATAGAGTTTCAAGACCCAGGAAGAGGATGACCAGGTCGTTGCCCGATGCCATCAACATCATTCCGAATGTTGCGAACAACAAAAGTGCGTGGTATTCCCCGACCAGTACTTTCTCGTTCTCTACCCATACCGTCGAAACTAGGATCGTCATCGCGGTGACCAGCAGGAATACGAACGAAAATGCCAGTCTAAGGTTGTCGTGGGCGATCATCCCATTGAACGCGCTGCCCGGCAGGCCGTCGGTCCACATAAACGCCAGCAGCACCGCAGCCATTCCAAGACCGAGCATTGAGATCGCTCCCGAAACACGCCGCTGGTTCGGGAAAAAGCTGTCGTAAACCATCACGACAATGCCGGCCACGGCGACGATTATCTCAGGCGCGATGATCGAGATGTTTACGTTAGGATTAACCAGATCAGCCAACAGGAACATAATTTCAACAATATCGGTTGGAACTTCATCGAGGACCCATGTGATCAGTCCCAACTCACTTGCAAGGCACGACAGACCGTCGGATCGATCGAGGGCCTGCCATACCAGAAATCTCTAAATCTTGATCGGCGCAACGGTCTCGCCAAAAAAACAGCTATTCTACACCGGGCCTAGTTTCGGCTATTTCCCCACCGGCCTGCCGGACAACCCTCTGCTGTATCTCAGTCACCGATCTTTCAGAGGCATCCAGAAATGGCCGAGGGTAAACTCCCATAAAGACCATTA
Source organism: Pyrinomonadaceae bacterium (assembly GCA_035327545.1). Lineage (GTDB taxonomy): Bacteria > Acidobacteriota > Blastocatellia > Pyrinomonadales > Pyrinomonadaceae > OLB17. The sequence goes on from DAOLDE010000001.1 coordinate 8,845, forward strand.
AGAAAAGCAGAGGCAGCATCAGGCCGATCTCGCGGAGGTCAAGGTCGCGAAGCGATCGATTTTCTTCCCGCGTCACTTTACCGAAAAAGACCCTTTGTATCATCCATAACAAATAGACGGCCGCAAAAATAACGCCGGTGCCGGCCAACATTGTCGCGATGTAATTCCAGTTCGTTGTCGCGGTGACAGTCAGGATCGTCGATTTCCACATTCCAAGCATTATCAAGAACTCACCGACGAATCCGTTCAAGAAAGGCAGCCCGATCGACGACATAGCCGTGATCACGAAGATCGTGGCATAGATAGGCATCACGTTCGCAAGGCCTCCAAAATCCGAGATCTGCCGCGTGTGACGCCGCTCATAAATGAACCCGACAAGAAGGAACAGGGCTCCTGTTGACACGCCGTGGTTCAGCATTTGATAAAGCGCCCCCTGCATTCCCCATTCAGTGAACGAGAACATCCCGAGTATCACGAAGCCCATATGAGCGACGGACGAATAGGCTACGAGTCGTTTCACGTCCGGCTGGACCATTGCAACCAGAGCCCCATAAATGATGCCAACGATCGCGAGGACGATAAACACAGGGGCCAGCTCGCGGCTTTGCTCTGGAAACAGAGTAAAATTGAACCGCATTAACCCGTACGTTCCCATCTTCAGCAGAACGGCCGCAAGGATCACGGAACCGGCGGTCGGAGCCTCAGTGTGTGCGTCCGGAAGCCACGTATGGAACGGGAAAAGCGGCACCTTTATCGCAAAAGCCAAGGCGAATGCAAGGAACAACAGCATCCCAATGCCGGCAAGATCGCCCGTGAAACTTAGATTGCCCGCCCCGATAGTCCGGGAAAGCGTAACGAAATCAAACGTGCCGACGCCGGCCTCGCTCGCGTGAACGAAATAGAGGCCGATGATGGCCGCGAGCATAAGCAGGCTGCCAAGTGCTGTAAAAATAAAGAACTTTATCGCGGCGTAGATTCGGTTCTCTCCACCCCAAACACCGATCAGGAAAAACATCGGTATGAGCGACGCTTCAAAAAACAGATAGAAGACCAAGAGGTCGAGCGAAACGAAAACACCGATCATCGCCGATTCAAGCAGCAGCAGGAATATGTAAAAAGCCGCCACCTTTTTTTCTACTGCATGCCATGTCGAAATAACAGCTATCGGCATGATGAACGTGGTTAAAATGACAAGCCAAAGGCTGAGCCCGTCGACACCCACGTGATAATTCGTATTGATAGCCGCGATCCACGGCATGTTCTCTTCAAAGAAAAATCCGCTGGCCGAGGCCCCGCCCTTATCAATAACCAGGACGAGCGAAAGGGCAAAGTTGACGAGCGTGGTGACGAGAGCGACCCATTTTAGGATCCCTTCTTGCTTGAGAAAAATCTGGTAACCAAGCACGACAAGAGCACCGAGCACTGGTACAAGAATAAGGACCGTCAATAAATTTTCTGTGATAAAGTCCATCATTGTCCTGGTCTTGGGTCTTCAGGGAATCCAAGCCCGAAAGCCAAAACCCAACTGCCTATCCAACCAGTTTAAGGCCGTAATAGATAAAATATCCGAGCAGCACGACCGCTCCCAGCATGATCAAGGCGGCATAGCTTCTTACATAGCCGACCTGAAGGCGTCGAGCAAGATCGCCCAGTTCAGAAACGAAATGTCCGATACCGTTCACGATGCCGTCAATAAATCCCAGATCGAATCCTTTCCACAGAGCGCTGCGCGAAAGGTCAGTGATCGGATCGACGATATATCCGTTATAAAATTCATCGAGCCGCCATTTTTCCTCAAGGATCTTTGGAAGTTTACGCAGCGGGTTATTCCTGAATAACAAAACTCCGATAACGATGCCGAAAATGGCGAGTAGAGTTGATGCGACGGCGAGCCAGCGTTCGGTGCTGACAGCTTCGGGCGAATGTGCGGCCGCATTTTCACGAGCCTTGACGGCCGTTGGAGTATTTACTTCGGCTACGACGGGCTCGAGGGTACGCTCAAACACATTCGCGTCTTTTATCCCCGCTAACGAACTCATTGCGTAGGGGATCCCAAACCAACCGCCGACGAACGAGAGGAACGCCAGAACGATCAACGGGATCGTCATCGACCAGGGCGACTCGTGCGGCTTGAAATTCGACGGCAATGCGTGATGCTCTTCGTCATCATCATCCAGATGATGTTCATCATGGTGGCCGTCATCGTGTGCCGCTTCTTCACCTTCATCGTGTCCCGGTGCTGTCCATCTTTCCTCTCCCCAGAAGGTCATTATCATCATCCGCGTCATATAGACCGCAGTGAGAATGGCCGTGATCACGGCAACGATCCACAGCACCTCGTTTCCGGGGAAATAACCGCCCTGGAAATATTTATCTGCGGCAAACGTCTTATAAAGTATCTCGTCCTTTGAGAAAAAGCCTGAGAGCGGCGGAATGCCGGCGATCGCCAACCAGCCGATCGCCATCGTGATGAAGGTGATCGGCATATACTTCTTCAAATTGCCCATCCGTCGCATGTCCTGCTCGTGGTGCATTCCATGGATCACCGAACCCGAACCCAGGAATAGGAGAGCCTTGAAGAAAGCGTGTGTCATCACATGGAAGATCGCGACAACGAACGCCCCAACGCCTGCAGCGAGGAACATAAATCCCAGCTGGGAAACGGTCGAGTATGCCAAAACTTTTTTGATGTCGTTTTGCGCGATCGCTATGGTCGCGGCAAATATCGCCGTTGCTGCGCCGATAACGGCTATTATCCACATCGCGGTCGGTGCGAATTGATAGATCGCATTTGAACGAACCACAAGGTAAACACCCGCGGTGACCATTGTCGCGGCGTGGATAAGGGCGGACACGGGCGTCGGGCCGGCCATCGCGTCAGGCAGCCAGGTAAGCAGCGGGATCTGGGCCGATTTTCCGGTGGCGCCGATGAACATCAGAATGCCGATGGTCGTTAGGCCGCCGGTCAGGATCGCACCCCATGTGAAAGGCTCGGCAGCCGATACATTCTGCAGGACCCACGTAAATACGCTCTGTACCTCTTCGCCGCCGACTGACTTGTCAAAGAAGGAAATGGATCCCGTCAGCGTGAAAACGAGGAAAATACCCATCAGCACTCCCCAGTCGCCGATGCGGTTCATTACGAAAGCCTTCTTTGCAGCCTCGCGAGCCTCGTCTTTCTTCAGGTAGTATCCGATCAACAGATACGAGCAAAGTCCGACGCCCTCCCAGCCGACGAACATCAGGAGGTAGTTGTCCGCTAGAACCAGCGTGAGCATCGCGAACATGAAGAGGTTCAGATAGGCGAAAAAGCGATAGAACCCGCTGTCGCCTTTCATGTATCCCGTTGCGAAAATATGGATCAGCAGGCCGACGAAAGTGACGAACAGAGCATAGATGCCAGATAGCCGGTCCATGCCGAGTGCGAAATCGGCACGGAACCCGCCGACGTTTATCCACGTCCAGATGTGATCGAGTATCGGCCGGTCGATGAACAGCGCACCGCCGTGGGCCACGAAGGCAAGATAGAAGGCGACGATGGTGGAGATCGCGATCGAGCCGCAGGCGACAACGCCGCTGAAGAGTTCGTTTCGCAAACGCCCGCCGATCAGCCAGTTGATGACGGCACCCGCCAGCGGGGCAAAAATGATAATGCTAAGTAGATTGTTCTCTATCATTTAAATCGACAACAACGTGATCCGTTAGCCGCGATCAGGTTCCGGGCGATCAAGGTCAAGCGTCATTTCGGTCATCGTTGGCCTAAAGCCAAAGCTTTCAAAAAATCGTCGGCCTGCATCGTTCCTTGAAGCGGTCGAGAGCAATAATTTGCTGCCGCCCAACTTCGCAGCGGACGTGATGGCGGCCTGCATCAATTCTCTTCCCGCTCCGCGCTTACGAAAGCTCTCTTCAACATAGATATCGTGAAGCCAAACACCTCTATCGACAAGTTCCTCGTAATTTCGCTCTTGAAATTCGAGATATGCGAAGCCCACGATCTTTTCATCCGACTCAGCTACCAGGATGCTGGCCGAATCCGAACCGATCCGGTCCAAGTAAAAAGCAGCAGCTCCATCGTGCGTCACAAAATCCGCAAATCGCTGCGGGTCGTATCTAACGTGCTGAGCGACAAGCTTTAGAAGAAGCGTCGCGATCGCCGCCTCATCGCCTTTCCTGGCTTGCCGTACCAGCATCACACAGCTAATTTTTCAGAATGCTCGCGTCGTCCACATCCACCGAGATGCGATTTCTAAAGAACGCGATGATGATCCCAAGTCCGACGGCCGCCTCGGCTGCGGCAACACTCATTACCATAAACACAAAAAGCTGTCCCGTGACGTCAGCATAGTATCGCGAAAACGCAATGAACGTAAGATTTACGGCGTTGAGCATCAGCTCGATGCACATGAACATCCCGATCGCATTGCGCTTATAAATAACACCTACCGCACCGACGGTGAAGAGTATTCCAGAAAGTGCAAGACAACTCTCTAAACTAGGTTCCATAGTTAGCGGCTCGTAGATCGTAAACATTGAAAAGAGTGACAGAAAAAGTTGCCTCTCCGCGATCTACGGATGAAAATCTACTGGTCTTCAAGTTCGGGTCCTTCGCCTTTTTCGTTTGCAACCAGCCTCAGCTCCGACGGTTCGATGCGCCGTACCAGAATGACCGCGCCGATAATAGCCATCAGAAGCATAATGCCGACGATCTCGACCGGAAGCAGATATTCGGTGAACATTGCGCGGCCGATACTTAAGGAGCTTCCGGCGGTCTGATCCGGATCGATCTCATGCTTCGGTGCTCGAAGCACTGCATAAAATATGAACAGCGTCTGCGCCATCAGGATAAGTCCGAGACCGCCGCCCAGAGCATAAAGATAACGCAATCGGTTTAACGGTTTGTCTTCGTCGAGATTCAGCAGCATTATCACGAAGACGACCAGCACCATGATCGCGCCCGCGTAGATCAATATTTGGACGGCGGCGATAAACGGTGCTGCCAGCAATACATAAATGCACGACAGGGCGATGAACACTCCAACCAGCGACACCGCGCTGTACAGCGGATTTTTGTGATAAACCATCGAGACCGCACAGGCGATGGCAAATCCGGCAAAAAGGAAAAATAGAACTGTCGCAGTCATACGAGAATCATCCAAGGATAAACACAAATTGATCCTTATCGGAAAGGCAAAAGTGGCTTTCCCGAACCGGCATCATCCATGGACCAAATTTCTATCAATTCAAAAAGTAAACAACAACGATCGTTAAAATAACATTGCCGATCGCGACCGGCAGTAAGAATTTCCAGCCAAAGCTCATCAGTTGGTCAAATCTGAAGCGGGGCAAAGTGCCGCGTACCCAAATGTACAAGAACAAGAAAGCACAGATCTTGCCAATGAATGCAACATGGCTGACCACCGCGTATGGTATAGAACCGACTTCAAAGATATGGCTTAATCCTGGCACGTACCATCCGCCCAGAAAGAGAACAGTACAGATCACCGAAACGGTGAACATATTCACGTACTCCGCCATGAAAAACAGCGCAAATTTCAAGGCCGAATATTCCGTATGAAAGCCCGCTACGAGCTCGGTCTCGGCTTCCGGCAGGTCGAACGGCACACGGTTCGTTTCTGCAAAGGCAGCGATCAGGAAAACGACAAAACCGATAAATTGCGGGATTATGAACCAGCGAAAGGTTGACTGCTGTTGTGCATAAATAATGCCGTTCAGGTCAAGGGTCCCAGCCAGGATGACTACGCCGAGGATCGACGCACCCATCGCAAGCTCGTAAGAGATCATCTGCGCGGAAGACCGAAGCCCACCCATCAGTGAATACTTGCTGTTTGAAGACCATCCGGCCAATGCTATTCCATAAACGCCCACAGAGGTAATGCCCAATACGAACAGCATTCCTACGTCGATCTGCGCGATCGTCAACGGCATATTCCGGGCCTGCTCTGCGATCCATTCGATCGCGGGGCCGAGCGTGGGCCAGTCCGAAACATATGGGACCAGCCAACCGAGCGGGTCAGCAATTCGCGGCCCGAAAGGGTACACGACTATCGGAAGCAAAGCACAGGTCAGAGCGACGAACGGAGCGAGGAAATAAATGAACTTGGTCGATTTGTCCGGGACGAGGTCTTCTTTGAAGATAAACTTCAACAGATCGGCAAAAGGCTGCAGCACGCCCCACGGGCCGACTCTGTTGGGCCCAATGCGTCCTTGTATCCAGCCCAGGACCTTACGTTCGGCCAAGACCGTATAAGCCACGATCATCAGCACGCCCTGAAAGGCAAGCAGGATCGCCACCGTGTAAACAATGAAAGGGAACGCTGTTTTTAGCGCAGATTCCATAAGACTACGAATCAGAAGTCGGTTTCAACAACTCGCTCGTCTCGAACACAACTGAAAATTCCAAAACTATCTGCCACCCGGATTCGTTCTATCGCTGATGCCGACCGCGGCCGCGTCAACCAAGCCATCCGCCCGCGGAGTTCCATCCATCTCGAACTGTTCAAGTGGCGACAAGAGTAAATTCTCGGGCTTCGGATTCCCATTTGCCAGTAAATGGAACTGAGCCGTCTTGCCCGTCAAAGTCGTGATCCGGTGCAGTTTGTGTCCGATCCTGGGGGTCTCAAAATTCTTCCCGCCGATCTCGGTGTTCTTTATTCGCTCGATCAGTGCCTCCCGCGCCCTTGAGATCTCGCGGCCCGGCTGTACGACGTATTTTGCCTGCACTGGGCGAGATTCATCCTTCAAAGCCGGATATCGCAGGCCGCCGTAGGTAGGCACGGAATCTGCCAACGCCCGAAAGACGCCCGAGGCAGAAAGTTCAAATCCAGGGTCGGCTCCCATGGCTTGAGCTATCTTTGCCGCAATGAGCCAATCGGGTCTCGACTGGTGCAAAGGTTCGATGGCCTTGCGAACACGCTGAACATTTCCGGCATTGTTCGTGAAGGTTCCATCCACCTCAGCAAACGACGCAGCAGGCAGAATAATGTCGGCAAATTCGGTCGTCTCGGTCTCGAACAGCTCCTGGACCACGATGAATTCTTTTCCTTCGAGTTGACCCGGATCCTGCAAACTTCCAGCCACAAGCAAAGCCTTCGACCTTGCGGCAACGTCGCTTGCAGTCATGGCTTCTGGCAATATGTCGATGGCCCCGACCGAATTGTTGTAAAGCGGCAATGGATGGAGCAGCACGCGGCGTCCTTCGCCTGAGAGGCTGGCGGCCGACCCGGCAATTATCACCTGGGCCTCCGGAGAGACATCGGCTCCGCACATTATTACAAGATCGCCCTTTGTTTCGAACAGCGTTCTGCGCAGCGTGTCGATCTCGCCGGCATTGATTCCCAGCTTTTCGGCGACGAGACTGTCGTATGAAGGGTCAACGGCCGCCAGAGCAAACGCATCGAGAGACCCACGGGCTGCATGAATGAACTGTGTCGCGGCCTGGTGGGCAAGATTGATACGGGTCTCGTTGACGATCATCAGCTTCGCGCCGCCGTTTCTCACGGCCTGGCGAATCTGTTTGGCAGTGTAGGTCTGTTCTTCCTCCGGCTCACCTCCGATAAGAAGGATCGTCTTCGCGTGACGGATCTCGTCGTGCGTACAAAGGGGAACGCTCAGATTGTCAAAGAACGCCGACATATCGCCCCTGTCATCGATCCCGATGGGCCCTTTCAGCACATCAGAGGCAAGTTTGCCGAGGGCGAAAAGGGATTCGTTTGTCAGGCGGGGCGTAGCGATCACGCCTATCGAACGGGCGGGCTCCGTGAATCCAGCTACTATTCGCTCGATCGCTTGGTCCCAAGTCGCCGGAACTAGCTTGCCGCCCTTTGAATATCGGATCATCGGGGTCTTGATCCGATCTTTATGACCAATGAACTCGTGTCCAAAGCGAGCCTTCACGTCCAGAAACTCTCCGTTAAGTCCATTCACGTAACGGTCTCGGGCCACGATGCGGTGCACTTTGCCGCTGCGCGATCCGATGGATAGCTGCATTCCGTCCGAACCGTAAACATCAGTGGAAATGGTCTGATCAAGTTCCCATGGCCGAGTTTCGTGGCGGTAAACCCCATCAAGCAGCGTGCCGGTCGGACAAACCTCGATACAGTTGCCGCACTGCGAACAGTTCAACCATCCGCCATAGGTGCCGATGACCGTGCTTGAGCCGCGATTTCCGGCTTCGATGGCGTCCTCGCCCATCCACTCGCTGCAAACTCGCGTACAGCGTTTACACAAGATGCACCGCTGCGGGTCGTTGGCCACGATGGGCGACAGATACTTTTCAGGAGCCTTATTCTTGGGTTCAGTGAACCGCTCCTCAACATCGCCCCAATCGAAGATAACTTCCTGCAATTCGCATTCGCCTCCGCGGTCGCAGACCGGACAATCCAGCGGGTGATTTGCGAGCAGGAACTCGCCCATCGACCGCTGCGCCTTTTCGATCTCGGGACTTCGGGTCGTTACCACCATACCGTCAGTGACCTTGATCGTACAGGACGTTTGAAGCTTAGGCATCTTGTCGATCCGTACAAGGCACATACGGCAAGAGGCTTGCGGTTCGAGGTCCTTGTAATAACAAAACGACGGGATGTGTTCGGCATTGTCGTGGCATACGTCGATAAGAACGGAGCCTTTTTCAGCCTCGACCTCTTGTCCGTTTATCGTTATTTTTATGTTTTCTGACATCAACGAAAACTCAGGTTCGTCTAAATTTAGAGTAAATATATGCTGCTCCGCCGATCAGCAAACAAATCAATGCGATCACATCGGCAACGAAAACTCGTCCGATCTCTGCGTTGTATTCGCCGGTCAGCCACGCCAGAACCAAAAACGACGAAACAGCCACGAAACCTGCGAAAAAAGCAAGAGGTTGAAGCGTCGGACGAAACGCGGAAACCAAAAACAATAGGCCCAACATTCCCAAAAGCACCGCCCGATGTCTCACCAAGATCGAGAGGTTCGGCTCATCGAACGTCAATCCATACAGAGCGGTCAAACGCTCGTTTCCAAGTACGCCAACGAGCGGCATCAGATGGATCAGTCCAGAAACGACCAGTGCTGCCGAGATCAAATATCTCATTCATATCGCTGCCGGCGCATCGCCATCCCCAGTCAGATCTGCTGATCCAATGGTCCGAAGCGGCCATGGCCGATTTGTGCAGGATTCTTCTGTCTATCCGTCACACAAACACAGCCTTCGGCGTTCGTTATTCCTTTACTCCAGCGTTACTCGATTTCTTCTTGCCTTTTGGACGCGTCTTGCCGTAGCTTCCGGCAAAGATCTTTCCGCGTCGGGTTCTCTTATCGCCCTTTCCCATAATTCTCCATGTTTCTAAACATTTGCCTCGACCACATTGCCGTTGGCCTTTGCAGTGAGCCATTTTTTAAAATCATCCGGAAACTGTTTGATCGCACTCTGTATAGGCCAGGCCGCGGCGTCGCCGAGCGGGCAGAACGATTTGCCCTCGATGTTGTCGCAGATATCGAGCAGCAGTTGAGCATCCTCAGGGCGGCCTTCGCCGATCGAAATACGGTTGAAAATTTTCACCAGCCAGTCGGTGCCCTCGCGGCACGGCGTGCACCAGCCGCAGGATTCATGTTTATAGAACTCGGTGAGGTTCTTGGTCGTTTCCATCACGTCTACAGTCTCGTCCATCACCATCATCCCGCCAGTACCGAGCATCGAACCCGCCTCGACGATCCCTTCGTAGTCGAGCGTGACGTTTTTGCCAAGGATCTGCCCCGCATTCATTATGTACACGCTCGAGCCTCCTGGGATCACGGCCTTCAGCTTATTGTTGCGAAGCATTCCGCCGCAGTCTTCCATGATGAACTTTTCCATGTCGGCGTAGCCCATCGGAAGCTCATAAACGCCCGGCTTTTTCACGTGCCCGCTGATAGACCAAAGTTTAGTGCCGCCCGATTTTTCCGTCCCAAGGTCGCGCCACGCGATGCCGCCCATTTCCAGGATCTGCGGGATCGAGGTCAGCGTTTCAACATTGTTCACAACGGTCGGGCACGCATAAAGGCCTTCGACAGCCGGGAACGGCGGCTTCATTCGCGGGTGGCCGCGAAAGCCTTCCAAAGAGCTAAGCAGGGCAGTCTCTTCGCCGCAGATATAAGCACCCGCCCCCGTGTGCGTGTGGATGTCCATGTCGAAGCCCGACCCGAAAATATTCTTGCCAAGAATCCCGGCTTCTCTCGCTTCCGCGAGGGCCCGGTCCATTATGTGGATAAGGTAGTTGTACTCGCCTCGAAAATAGATGTAGCCGGTGCTCGCTTTCAGCGCCCAACCAGCGATGATCATCCCCTCGATAAGCGCGTGTGGATCGTATTCGAGCAAATAGCGATCCTTGAACGATCCGGGTTCCGATTCGTCTGCGTTGCACACGATATACTTCGGCTTTGGCGAATCCTTCGGCACGAACGACCATTTCATCCCGGTCGGAAAACCCGCCCCGCCGCGTCCGCGAAGGGCGGAGTCTTTGACCTGCTGGATTATCTCGTCCGGCGACATCCCGAACGCTTTCTTGAGCTGCACGTACCCGCCGGTGTCCTGATACACCTTCAGCGTGTGCCCGTCCTGTATGCCGACGCGCTTTAGCGATAGCGGTTCGCAGCCTATTGCTTTGATCTCCATAAACGGAACGCGGACGCCCTCGTCCGCTCAAAATCTCAGATCCCCAGATCTCTTGCGATCACTGCTGTGTCAGTATGCTGACGAAACTTCACGATCTTTCCATCAAGCAATTCCCATTCGTGAGCGAACGGAACGGTGGTGCTGTTCCCGGTCTTCAAATACTTGCCCGAGTAGGTCCCGGTCGAAATGACATTTCCGTCGCCGCCGTCAACTATCTTGTTCGGAACGGCTGCAAAGCCTTCCCATTCTGTGCCGAGCTTCATAAAAACATTCTCGAGCACGGCGTTCGGCCCGTTGTAAGTGCCGCCGTACATAAAGCCTTCCGCTTCTGTCCAGCTGATGTGGTCGTCAAACGCTCCCAAAACCGCAGGAACGTCGCCCTTCGCAAAAGCGTCGTAAAGCGCTCGAATGATATCGGCATTGGTCATAAAGTAACGTTGAGCCCTTTCTAACGGGCGGGTTACTGACAATCTTCAAGTATCTTGTCCGCTTTCTCAACCGTCAGGTCTTCGTGAAAATCGTACCCGATCTGCATCATCGGCGCGGTGCCGCAGCTTCCGAGACACTCGACCATCGTAACCGTGAATTTACCGTCATCGGTAGTTTCGCCGGGCTTAATGCCGAGTTTCGTACAGATATGATCCGTGATATCGGGCTCGCCCATTATCTTGCACGACAGCGTCTTGCAGATCTGGATGTGGTGCCGGCCGACGGGGCGCAGGTTGAACATTGAATAAAACGTCGCTGTTTCCCAGATGTCCGTCACCTCAAGGTCGAGAAACTTTGCCAGGAAGTTAACGCCCGCGTTATCCACCCATCCACGCTCACGCTGGATCACGAGAAGAAGTATCGGGATCAGGGCTGACCTTTTCCGCTCCGGCGGGTACTTCGCCAAATGCTCGTTCATCTCAGCGATGATCTCGGGCGAGAATTCCGCAACCTCGTCCGTGACGAGGATCTGATCGGTATAGCTTGTTGCTGTAGCTCCTGCCATTACCTGTCGATCTCTCCTAGCACAATATCCAAACTGCCGATGATCGCTACCACGTCAGCTATCATTTCACCCTCGGACATTACGGGCAGGGCCGAGAGGTTGACGAACGAAGGGCCGCGGAAGTGGACGCGTTCGGGTTTCGGGCCGCCGTTAGATTTCATATATACGCCAAGCTCTCCTTTTGAGGCTTCGATCGGCATATATACCTCGCCCGGCGGAACGTTGAACCCTTCGGCGACGATCAGGAAATGATGGATTAGCGAATCCATGTGTTTCCTCATATCGTCACGGTCAGGCAGAACGACCTTAGGTGCGTCGGCCTTGATCGGCCCCGGTTTCAATCTTTCGAGTGCCTGTCGAACGATCTTATGCGATTCACGCAGTTCGGCCATTCGCACCAAGAATCTCGACCATACATCACCATCCTTTTCCGTCGGAATGTCGAAATCATAAGTTTCGTAACCGGTGTAAGGATTATGTTTGCGAAGGTCAAGTTCAACACCGCTTCCGCGAAGACACGGCCCGGTCAGTCCCCAATCGATAGCATCCTCTTTCGAGATGACGCCAATGCCCTGCGTCCGGCTGTGCCAGATGGTATTACCGGTGATCAAGGTGTCAAAGGTCTTAAGGGCGTCCGGAAAGCCGTCGAGAAATTGCCTTACACGATTTTCGAATCCCGCCGGCAGGTCCATCATCAAACCGCCGATGCGAAAATAGCTTGGCGTCATACGGCCGCCCGAGGCCGACTCGATGATGTTCAGGATCTTCTCGCGTTCCTTGAACGTGAACCAGAAAGGCGTCATCGCACCCATGTCGAGACACGAAGTTCCGAACCAGACCATGTGCGAGGCGATCCGCTGGAGTTCGCACATCAGAACACGGATGATCTGGGCACGTTCAGGTATCTCAAGCCCGAGCAGTTTTTCCGCCGCCATTACATAGGCCAGGTTATTGCCCAGAGGATTCAGATAATCCATCCGGTCCGTGATAACGATGCCCTGCTGGTATTTCTTGTATTCAAAGAGCTTCTCCATTCCGGTGTGGAGATAGCCGATGTCGGGAATGGCTTTGACGACCATTTCTCCGTCGAGGCGCAAGTCGAGCCGGAGCACGCCGTGTGTTGACGGATGCTGCGGCCCCATCGACAAAGTCATCTCAGACTCGAGAGCGTTGTCAAACGCGGTGGTTGTTGCGGCGACGTTGTCTGCGGCAAATGCCATAATCAAAGGTCGCTGCCGCTCGAGCGGCAACTCGGCCAGCCAAGAAGGCCGCCGAAACGTTCTAATTCATGCTGTACGGTTCATAACCCCGCAGCGGATAATCCTTTCTCAGTGCGTGGCCGTCGAAATCGCTGGGTAGAAGTATCCTCCGGAGGTCCGGATGTCCTTCAAATTCGATCCCGACAAGGTCAAATGTCTCTCGTTCGTGCCAATCCGCGGTTTTCCAGACGGAAGTGACGGTATCCAACTTGGGCTCATCTCCGGACAGAAGGACCTTAAGACGAAGCCGCTGATGATGCGTTGTCGAGAATAAATGATAATTCACCTCGTACCTGGGTTCTTCTTCCGGGCCCCGATCAGCGCCGCACAGATCGGCAAGCATATCGAACCCGTGAACCGAACGGAGAAATTCGCAAACTTGCTTTATCGATCCGGACGGAACTATCACCGTCGTTTCGCCATGCGCTTCCACGACATCCTCGATCCACGATCGGTTTGCGTCTCTCAATGCTTCTACAAAGCTCATTGCATCCAATGCTGCACTTCACTCTGCCGTTCGACATTATCGATCGGTCAGGCAAAGATCCAACTTATTTTGAGGCCGAATGGCGAACCAAAAACCGAATCACGAAGTGCGCCGTTTTTCATGCCGCGACGGGACCGAATATGGTCGTGAGGTCTCTTTCTGAGCGACCTCGACCTCAGTCTCGCGTTCAAGTGCGGTCCCCTCGGTTACGGGCAAGGTGCCCGGAACAAGTGATGCACGCGATTCAGCTTCAAACGTGTCGCGACGGTCTTTGACCGACTCTGTCATTATCTTTTCCTGAAGCATCGTGATCGCATGGACCAGCATCTCGGGCCGCGGCGGACAACCGGGAACGTATACATCCACCGGCACTACCTTATCCACACCCTGCACGATGGCGTAATTATCAAAAACACCGCCAGAGGTGGCACATGCTCCCATCGAAATAACCCATTTTGGCTCAGGCATTTGATCGTAGATCCGGCGCAGCACCGGAGCCATCTTTCGCGATACTCGGCCGGACACGATCATCACGTCTGCCTGCCGGGGCGACGCTCGAAAAGTTTCTGCTCCGAATCTCGAAAGATCGTTGCGAGCCGAGACGGTGTTCATCATCTCAATTGCGCAACAGGCCAGGCCGAAAGTCGCCGGCCACAAGCTCGACTTTCGCGCCCAATTCACCACCGCGTCCAATTTAACTGTGACGACGTCTGGCAGCGATTCGAATAGCTTGTTTTCTAGGCCCATAATCTAAAACTCGTTTCGACTTTAAATAATGCTTGGCGAACGGATACGGCTTACGGCTTCATGCCGCTTCCTTGAGTTCTCTCGCCGCTATTTCTCGTTTACGCAACAGCTCTGCCTTCGCATGAGCTGAAGCCCGAGCTTGCACGCTCCAATCGAATGCGCCCTTCTTCCAGTCGTAGATCAGCCCCACGACCACGGTGACAAGGAAGATCATAACGCCGACGAAGGCTATCGTGCCGTAAAGCACGCCCGTCTGCTTTTCAAGTGCCAAAAGGTTCTTGAAAGCTACGGCGAACGGCACCATAAAAAGGACCTCAATATCGAAAAGCAAGAATGTTACCGCGACTACGTAGAACTTTATCGAGAATCGGTCTCGTGCACCACCTACCGGATCTTTCCCGCACTCGTACGGCATCAGCTTTGTTGCCGTCCGCTTACGCGGCCCAATTAGCTGAGTGACCAATAGCTGGCTCGTCGCAAACCCGACCGCAACCAGAAACATTATGCCGATCGGGGCATAATCCATTAGGCTAAATTCAGACATTGAGATTCCCTAAATATCCGGAAGGCCGGTTGGCGAATCGAGCCCAAACGACCCCTACAAGGTATAAAATCACTTTCTTTGCCGCAAATTAAATCGTAAGTGAACCGCTTTAGAGTGTCAAGGCACTTCAGAATCGCAAGACTGCGGAAAAACTGCCGCAAATATAACATAAGGACGGATTTGCAAGAGCCATCGCTCACACAATTATTGATTGACCCTCGATTGTTGGCTGTGCTAGCCTTTAAGGGACGGCCGCTCCCCCCCAAAAGCCGCCCACTCCTCCTATGTGCCGACTTCAACTTCAGTGATCACGGGTTTTAATACAGACATTGAATACGACGGGGTCGTTTACCACGTTCAAACGGAAGACAAGGGTCGATCGAAACCGATCATCTTATCACTCGTTTATAATCGCGGAACGATCCTGGCGAGCAAGCGAACCGCTTACGACGATCTGCTTAAAGGAAACTTCAGCGAGCGGATCCTCGCAGAGCGCCTTAGCAAGCAGCACCGATTGATCTGCGCAGCGATCCAGGCCGGAAGGCTCGAAGAACTGAAAAAACTCGCGGCTCGCGAGTCTGCTGCGTCGAAAGTTTCCACAGACTCATCAGTAAAGACGATCCCGGATGGAAAGCAAGCGGTCTCGGCACCGGTTCCTCAAAATGCGCGAACCAGGCAGCCCATCGCCGACGAAATGGCCATCCTCCCGCCTCTCGAGCCGCTGCCTGAGGTTAAGCCGACAAAACCGCATTCTGTTTCGTTAGAAGATTTTGAAGGAGGCGACGCTCCGATACCGAAGCCGGTGGTTGCAGCAGACACCGCGCTGGACGAAAGCGGCCTTATAGACGAGCCGATAATTGAAGCGGTGGCGATTCTTGATCTAGATGAGATCATTCTTCCGGAAGAGGCCGTCGCTATCATAGATGAGCCGCAGTTCGTTGAACGTCCGAATCACAATAAACTTTGTATTGAGATCATCGGTGATGCAAAATTTAAGGGCGGCGAACGCAGTTCGGTCGGATTTCTTATAAGTCGAGGGACGGCCCGAAGGGTCGTGCCGGGCGCAGAGATCATGGTAAAGATACTCGGTTCGAGTTTCAGACCCATAATCTTCCATGCCCAAACGGATAGTAACGGGGTTGCAACCGTCAATATGCAGGTGCCGAGTTTCTCAAGTGGGCGCGCCGCATTTCTTGTAAGAGCAATCAGTGATGGCGAAGAGATCGAACTGCGTCGCTCCATCGCCCACGGATAGCTCGGGTTTTAAAAACCGTTCCCAATAAGAGAAAATTATCGTGACGCATGTTCACGATAATTTTGAATGGCGAGATAAAAGAGATCGAAAGCGAGGTTACCGTTGACCGGCTGCTCGATCTTTTTTCTTTGCCAAAGCAGCGTGTCGCGGTGGAATTGAACAAGAGCGTGGTGCGAAGAGCCGATTGGCCGGAAACTAAGGTCAAGAAAGAAGACAGGATCGAAGTTATTCATTTTGTGGGAGGCGGGTAAGCATTGAACAGAAAGGTCAGGTAATGTTCGAACGAACTTCTTCATCCTGGTCCTCTCCCTGTGCTGTCGTTTGCCACTGTGGTAAGTTCATTGTAAATGTCAGATAAGTTCATATTAGCAGGAAAGGAATTCGGCTCGCGGCTCATCATTGGGACCGGAAAATATCGCTCGCACGATGAGATGAAGGCCGCGCATAAGGCCTCCGGTGCCGAGATGGTAACTGTCGCGGTGAATCGAGTCCCACTCGACCGCAAGACCGGGTCATTCCTGGACCACCTTGATCCGGCAATGCAGATATTGCCAAACACAGCCGGCTGCTACGACGCAGAACACGCCATTCGCACGTCGCGGCTTGCACGGGAGGCTCTCGACACGGACTGGATAAAGCTTGAGGTGATCGGCGACCCCGTAACGCTATTGCCGGACAATGAACAGACCCTTGAAGCCGCAAAAGTGCTCGTTGCCGATGGATTCATCGTGCTGCCTTATTTCTCTGACGACCTGATAATGGCCAAGAAACTACTCGATGCCGGCTGCCCGGCCGTAATGCCGCTTGCCGCTCCGATCGGTTCGGGATTGGGCGTGCAGAATCCGGCAAATCTCCGCATAATGCGTGAGCAATTGCCGGACGCGACCATCATCGTCGATGCCGGTGTCGGTGTGCCCTCGGATGCGGCGATCGCGATGGAACTCGGTGCCGACGCGATCCTGATGAACACGGCCATTGCCGAAGCCGGCGACGCTGCTCAAATGGCGACAGCGATGAAACTTGCCGTACAGGCTGGCCGATTGGCCTACCTAGCCGGCCGAATGCCGAAACGGCTTTACGCGTCGGCCTCAAGCCCGATCGCGGGGGCGATAAAATAGTCAGTGGCCCGCACCTTAGTAAGTGCATAGTCGGGAATGATCGTTAGAATACTCTTCTTTGGGGCGGCTGCGGACTTTGCCGGAAGCCGTGAGGTTGAGGTCGAACTCGCAGAGGGCTTGACCGCCGGTGAATTGGTAGAGAGCCTCAAGTCGAAGCACTCTGGACTGGCAGCGCAAAAACTTCTCTTCGCTGTAAATCAAGAATATGTTGCTGCCTCAACGCCGCTCGAACCTGGCAGCGAGGTCGCCATCTTTACCGCAGTCTCCGGCGGATGAACATTGGGAGGCACAGCCTCCATCGGGTTTTTCTGGAAGATGGTGAGGCAAGCCTTTCGGCAGTGCCAGTGGGTAGAGCCTTGGCGATTATTCAGCCACTATAACCAATGGATTTCTACGAACTCACAACCGCTCCGATCGACATCGCGTCCGTCGCTAGGCGTATCGTGCCGCCTGAGTGTGGGGCGACGGTCACGCTTGATGGTTACGCGAGGCGGTTCACCAAGCAACCGGATGGGACGGTGCGCGAGACGGAATATCTGGTCTATGAAGCCTACGAGCCGATGACTTTGAAGGAGATGGCGAAGCTAATTGAGCGGGCGAGGGCGGAATTTGTGGTCTCGGCGATCGGCATTGTGCACAGACTCGGGAGGCTCGAGATCGGTGATACCAGCGTCGTTATATCAGTCGCTGCTCCGCACCGGCGTGCAGCTTTTGCTGCCTGCGAATGGCTCATCAAAGAACTTAAACGTACCGTTCCAATCTGGAAGAAAGAGGTTTATGCCGACGGTGAGTCCTGGGTTGATGGCGATGTTGCCGAACCGGTGCTGCCTAGGGAGCAGATCGCCTTCAGCGAGGAGCGATAGCCTGCCGGACGCATCGATCAATTACCGTGGGACCGCATTTCATCGGGACACTTCGATAGTGATCGACTGCTGGCCGCCGACGATCAGATCCGACTTAGGAAGAGCAGTTTCGCTAACGATAGTTTGCACAAACGGTTTAATACCACCTGCGGTCCTCTCGTTGTTCAATGTGGCAAGAACTGATGGAGGCAGATTCGGCATTTCATTAGAGCCAATTATTGCACCCTGCGTCGTACGTGAGAGTTGAACGTAGAGCCGGTCGGCAAGCTTTAGCCGATTAATGGTTTTGACAAGGTCGCCGAGGTCGCGCGGTACAAATAGCTGGACGGGCGATGACGACTGCAATGCTCCCCCGTCCCCAACGGTGATCGTCAATGGGCCGGCGGGAAGGTCAGATGGGATCGTCAGGGGAACGCGTTGATGAAGAACGCGCCCGTCCCGCAGCCGCGTGAAAGTGCTAAGCTCAACTGTTTCACCTGCAGGGACACGGCTTTGGTCAACGGAGATGCGTTCGAGTGCTCCGACATTGCTGCCGTCTGTCGACGAAATGTTTAGCTCGATCTGATCGATCTCGAGGTCTTCGAATCGGCCCCTGAGAAGCGCGCCGACGGGTGTTGCTATCGAGGCCGCAACCAGCTGGTTTGCATTCGTGCCGGTAAAACGGCGGTCCAATCGAAGTGGTTCCTTCCCTTTTAACTTTACGGTTCCTTCCAATGCGACTGTGGTCTCGCCGAGGCCCCGCTCAAATGCGATCACTGAGTTGAATACTGCGATATTCAACAACAAAGAGGTAAGAAATTCGTCTCGGGCAACCTCCAGTTCGACGGTTTCGTTCTGCCCTCGACTTGTCCGAACGGAAATCTTTACCGGGATCATTTTGGGAGACCGACCCAAATTGCCGAAAACCCCCGTTGCCCTATCCTGCGACATGGTGCCGACCATCGCATCCGGTACCGCCAGCTTGAATGAGTTTGCGATACTCGGGACAACCGTCACGACATGGGACTCCGCCATCGGCAGGTCGGCAGAACCCAGATTCAAGAACGGATGGCCAAACGCATATATTCGGTCACCGTCGCGGAGCGTAACCGTGCCCGCGGCCGCCATGCTATAGTCGCCCCGCGTAAGCTGCATTGAGACCGACGTCCCACCGACGAGGGTCTTTTCGTTTGCTTTCTTCAGCGGTGTGATCTTCGAACCACCTCCGGCCGCTGCGACCGGTAAAAGGCCCGCCTTCAGTAGTTCTGGTGCAAAAATGTCCAGAGCCTGCTGTGAAAACCCTGAAAAGGTGACCGGGGTCGCGATCCTCTGGAAGGATTGACCCGCGACCGCCATCAAAGCAGAGTTCTGACCCATGCCAGACAGAACAGCACCAGCAGGCGATGTCAAATTTGGAAGAGTTCGAACATCTGCCGAGCCATCCAATTCGCCTATCGACACAGCTCGAGATCCGCCCATTCGTTGAGCCGTGTTCTGCTTGTCCTCGAAGATCGAGATCATTTGCTCGATAGGGGTTATCCCGCACATTGGCTCTTTGGAGAAAGGAAAACTGTATGAAATGGCTCCAACAAGCTTTCCGTCAATGTAAACCGGGGATCCCGACATCCCTGCAAAGACCGAGGTGCGCTCCGAAGGGCCGCCGCTCAACCGGCCAACGATCAGGTCTTGTCCGGGCCCGACAGCGCTGGGAATTACACCAAGTATCTCAACATTGAACTCTTCCGGCTCGCTGCCTCGAAACACGGTTCGAGCGATCCCGCGCATCCCTTCTTTAACCGACGAAACCGGCAAAAATTGCACAGAAGCGGGCTTGCCGCCGCCGGCACTGTGATTTGGTGCCACGCTTTGGCCTATAGCGGAAGCCGCAACAGCCAGAAGCAGTGTCGAGATCGCCAAAATTTTCACGTTGTACATTGTTAAAAACCCTTTTCTAGCGCCGAGGCATATGGTAGCATTTAGAAGGGCATAGCTGAAGCCTTTTCTTTTTCCTCAGTTCGTTAGACTCTCAACTCCTGCGATCGGTTGTAACCGTCGTCCCAACCTCTAATCCTATGGCAAAATCTACACGCCTGATCAAGAGCTTTTACAAACTTTTCCTGCCAGTGGTCCTATTGTTCGTGGTTGCGGCCGGAGCGGCCTCTATTTGGTTTGCTCACGAGTCGTCTAAGCCTTCGGCGGCGGCCTATCTTGTCACGCCGGAGAAGTATGGACAGTTGAGTGCTCGCGGGGCCCAGGTAACGGAAGAGACGTGGGTAAACCGAGACGGCACACCCGCTCGGGGGTGGCTGCTCCGAGGCGCCGAAAATGCCCCTGCGGTAATTCTGCTTCACAAATACGGGGCGGATCGTTCGCATGTACTCAATCTGGGCGTCAAATTGAACGAGGCCTCAAACTTTACCGTCCTCATGCCGGACCTTAGGGGCCATGGACTGAATCCCCCGGTGGACTATACCTCATTTGGCGGATGCGAGGCGATGGACACCGTGGCGGCAATCGAATTTCTGCGCGGCCAAAAAACGGCTTCGCTGGCTCCGCTCGTCGGGAGTGAGATAGGACTATACGGGCTCGAAATGGGTTCACTGGCCGCACTTAATGCCGGCGCCCAGGATCAGAGTGTTAAAGCGATGGTGCTGGATTCGGTTCCGTCGGATTCAGACAGCCTGGTGGCTTCGGTCATCGACAGCCGATTCCCTTTTGTAAGCAGCGTTACGTCGCGTTTAGGCCAATTGGGCGCTTATCCATATTTTTACGAGGGTTGCTATAGCCGCGTGCCAGTCTGCGATCTTGCCCAGCAGGTTGGCGGACGGAAAGCCATGCTTCTTGGCGGGTCTGACGCTCCGCAGTTTCAGGAATCGACAAACAAACTTGGAAAATGTTTTCCAAGCACTACCAAGACCGAAGTCAACACTTCGCTGAGCCCATCCGGCTTCAGCGTGATCAATTCATCGATTCAGGTCTCTGAAGCGTACGACCAGCGGGTGATCGATTTTTTCCGAGTATCTCTTGGCGAGCCGATGATAATCGCATCGGATAACACTAAATAGGATCGACTGAATTTTCCTCTCCGAACTCCAGGTCAAATATCGATCTTGCGATTGCTATGGCCGTTCGTCTGTGCGGCTTTATGAGTGGCCGCGCTTTCTTCCATCCGCTCGACCGAAGATTCGAGGATCGATCGAAGCCGCTCAAAGCGGTCCAGCGTGCTAGTGAGTTCAAGCAATTCGTACTTTCTTTCGTTCTCAAGATTGAATGCGGCAGTAACTACAAAAGAGAGCCTTTCAGGGTCGGTCCGCTGGACAGCAGGGAAGCGCCCTCGATTGCCGCTAAGGTCAAAGGCCGCCTTAGCGACCCTTTCAAATAGGAGATAGATCTCCTCGGCGCCCTGCTTTACCTCGGGCTGATCGTCGTCTTCATCCTCAAAAAAATGTACCTTCGCGGTCAGATACGCTTTTCCGGCATCGTGGTAGTGTTCGATCCTGTAACGTATCAAGCCTTTCGTTAGAATATTCGAGCGGCCTTCGGGAAGCGGCTGGACCTCGCGAAGCTCGGCAACGCAGCCCACCGATCCTTCGGCCGGCCTCTCTTCGGGGTCAGAGCCTGGTTCAAAAAGCGTTATCCCAAAGAGTCGATCCTTTGCCTCGATGTCGCTTAGCATCTCGCGATATCTGGGCTCGAAAATATGAAGCGGCAATAGCTCGCCGGGCAGCAGCACGAGAGGTAAGGGAAAGATCGGCAGAAACTCGACCGTCTTTGTTTTTTCTAAAGCTTCCGACATCGTGTCCTTAACCGCTTCTGCGATGTATCGCGATCTGAAGTGACGGGCATTTCAATATGTTCCGCGGGGATGTGGTCGCTATCGCTATCCAATATCACGAGTCCCGAGATCCTGGCCGATAAGATCAGCGATCTTTTCCGGATGTTCGCCGCCCAGGGCCTGACGCTTGACACCGACTACAAGCCTGGCCATCTTTTCTCCGCGCAATTTGAACCTGTTGTCGCGGACCACCAGGTCCTCGATCACTCGCCGCTCGACGCTCTCGCGGCCCTCATCAGCCTCCACATCCTCGCCCACGGCGAATTCGACTGGTATTGAGTGGTTCTTGATCCGTACGTGCAGCGCACCCGTCAATCCTTTAACATCCTCGCGGATCTTCGGGAGTTCCAGAAGCGAGTTGGGAATACCCAGGCGTCCGACCAGAGTGATCTCGATAATGGGCGCAGGGCCGTCGCTGGATGCCGGTCTTGCTTCACGTTCGACCATCGAGATCAGGTCCGCAGTGACATCTGACGCCTCTGCATAGCCGTCAACCGCAAACCGAAGCCGCTGGAAAGGCCGCTGTCTATAGTCCTGAACATGGCGAGCCTCGACGTTGTTCGCTTCGTCGACCTGGACCACAAATGCGCCGCGTGTTTCCCGAAACTCGCTGATGTTTGTCACCTCGATCGATCCCGGGTTGAATGCCCAATTATCGATCTCGTAATGCATATGCGTATGGCCGAGGCCAACATAATCCGTAACCGTCTTTAGTTCCTTCAGCGATGTGACCGAAATGGCCGGCAATGGATGCGTCTGGTGGCCCTCGACGTCGGTGTGCAGCATAAGGATATGAAAAGCACCTTCCCGCTGATTCTCGCCAAGCGCGTCAATTAGCATCGGAATGGCCCAATTCGCCGAAGCCCCATACCAATGCGAGCCGAAGATACGAGCACGGCCGACGTCTATATAACCGCCTTTCCCGTACTCAGCTTCCCACGGTCTGTAAACTATTCTCCCGTCCACATTTGACGGCTCGAGCAGGATGAGCAAGTTCCAATTCGCAAGGCTCCGAAGCCAGCTATAGTCGCTGTCGGTGGCGCGCTGATCATGGTTTCCCTCGATCGCGATAACAGGAATGCCGGCGTCCTTCATCAGTTGAAGGCCGGCGACGGCGTAGTTCATCGATTCCGGTGGAACGCTTCGCTTGTGAAAGAAATCGCCGCACATTATGACGAAATCGACCTTTTCGTCGATCCCATATTTCTGGAGCACATCTACCCATGCATCGAAAAAGTCGCGCGGGCTCTCGGGTAGTTGATATCGCGTGCATCCAAGATGAACGTCCGCGATGTGCAGAAACTTCATAGGCGAAGTTTATCACATTGGCTTTGGCCTATTGAGAACCGCGGTTCAAGTTGGGCGATCTGCAATCGAAGGTGCGGCGTGCTGCTTTAAAGGTCGATGCCGATCTCGGCGAACTGCTTTCATGGCGAAGTTCTCGGTGTGTTAAATTACCGCACATGGAAAAAGTCGTTCTCATCACGGGATCATCAAGCGGCATCGGGCTTCATACAGCAAAACTTTTCCAGTCAAAGAACTGGAAGGTTGCGGCGACGATGCGGTCGCCAGAGAAAGCAGTCGAACTTCATACGATCGTCGATCTGGCCTGTTTCAAGCTCGACGTTACGGACATCGATTCGATCAGGGCGGCGATAGCAGATGTCCTCGAACGATTTGGCCGCATCGATGCGATAGTTAATAACGCGGGCTACGGCCTGCTTGGCCCGTTCGAGGCGGCGTCGCCCGAACAGGTCGAACGCCAGTTTCAGACAAACGTCTTCGGGCTCTTTAATGTATGTCGCGAGGTGATCCCCTATTTTCGCGAACAGAAGCGGGGTACGATCGTCAACATCTCCTCACTTGGCGGCCGTGTGGCGTTTCCGTTTTCCAGCCTCTACAACGCGACAAAATTTGCGGTCGAGGGATTTACCGAATCCCTCCAGTACGAGCTCGAGCCATTCAATATTAGGATGAAGTTGATCGAGCCGGGACCGATCAAGACCGACTTTTACAGCCGGTCACAGGATGTAGCGAGAAAGGAAGGACTGACGGTCTATGACCACCGACTTGAGCCTTTTCTGGAATTTATGGAAAAGGGAGGAGATGATGCGCCTGACGGGTCGGCGGTCGCTCAAGTGATCTATGATGCCGTGACCGACGAGAGCGGTAAACTTCGTTATCCGATCAATACAAAGGGACTGCTTGGACTTCGACGCATCCTTCCCAATGGCCTTTACACGTTTCTGACCAAGAAGATCTTTCTGAGATGAAAGGCCGATCGGCGATCAGACTTGCTTCCGCCGAGATCGCAGCTGTTGCGATCAATTTCTTCGTACTTGGCTTGTGGTTCTTTGAGGATTACACCGCCGAGACCGCAATGCTGATCTACGCCTTCGAGTGCGGTGCCGCCATCGGGCTGGCCGTTATTCTCGTATTGACAGCTTCACCCGCCTTTGATCCGGACGGCTCGCTCAAGTACAAACACAGATCAAAGCTGCTAACGGATTTCCTGGCGATCGCAGTTGGCTTTCTGGCGGTATGCATTTTTTTCATGTCTGCGTTTATTTTTCTTGTTCTCAGATCCGAGATCGAGATGCGATCATTGTTTTTCGGCGTGGCGATCGTTTTCGCGATCCAACTCGCGGAATTCGCGATAGACCTTGCTGTGAGCTACCCCTTGAAACTAAAAGATGCCGAACAGGTGTTGACACGAAGCCTTGGTAAGACAGCACTGCTTTTTCTGGGAATATTCATCGGCGTTTTTCTAGCAGGTTTCGTTAACGAATGGTTCGTTTTGCCGTTTATCCTGCTTAAGACTGTCGTCGATATTGGCGAGCCGATCCAGTTCTTTATGGGAAAAGAGCGTGGAACACCGACGCCCTGAAAGACTGCCCCAACAAGCGTCGTCTAGAGAGAACCTGCGGTGGCTTCGGATTTCGAAAGTTGAATGCGCCCCAGCTCAGCCAAGATCGGGTCCAAGCGTTCGAGCGTCAATTGATGGGCCGTGCCGTTCGAAGCAACAATGCCATTCAAATTGGAAACATTTCCGAGGTCATATCTAAATTCATTTCCAAAAAGGTCGGTCAGCCGTCCGCCCGCTTCTTCAAGTATTACCTGCGGGGCGCATGTGTCCCAAAACTTTGTCCGGTGAGACAGGTGAATGTAGATGTCGCAGGTTTGATCCGCGATCATTCCGATCTTGACGCCGACCGAACCGCGCCCGATCTCTCGCCGCAGGCCGAGGCCTTCGATTATCTTCGACATTTTCGGGCTTCGATGGTCGCGGGAGACCGCAATGTCCATTTCTTTCACATCCGTCTTGTCGGACACGCTTAGCCTCTCGACCGGGGTGCCAGCCGATCGTCGAAACGATCCTTCTCCTTTCGAGGCGAAATAAAGGATGTCCCGTGCCGGAAGATACACTACGCCGATCGCCGCCGACCCCAGGACAGAGAGTCCGATCTGGACCGCAAAATCGCCATCCTTTCTGATAAATCCCGCAGTACCATCGATCGGATCGATCATCCAGACCCTTTCGCTGGAGAGCCTCAGATCGAGTTGGTCCGCTTCTTCTTCTGAAAGCAGAGCATCGTTCGGAAACGCCTCTGCTAAACCTGTTACGATTATTCTGCTGGCCTCACGGTCTGCTTCCGTCACGGGTTCGGAACGGTTATCGACTCCGATCTTATCCTCGGCGATTATTTCCGCGGCGTAATACTCTCTGACAGCCGCACCGGCTTCAACGGCGAGTCGGATGGCCGTATCCAATTCATTCTTGAACATCCGTTCCAAACTATCACTTGAAGGAAGAAAAATCGAAGGTCACGACTTAGAGAGAAGTTCTGTAATGCCGCATCGGGGGCACATAAGAGTGGTTTGAGCGGCGTCAGCCCATTTGGCCAGCGATCGATTCGCGAGTTCCGGGCTTTTACTCTCTGCCTCGCCCTCACGCATAAAACGTGGAAGCAGATGCGGTTCCGGGTGGGCCAGGCTGGCTTCTTTGGAGCAAGGCCGGCAAACCCATCCAAAACCATCGTTGTAGAAATCGGCCAATTCGTCCATAAGAACGGCGGGCCGCAAGACCCGCCGAGATAAACATATGCAAAGAAGAACTTAAGCTATTGAACCGATCGTCTGGTATTCGGCGGCGACGCACTGAGCCTGACCGGCAGACTGACATTGCGCCCCTCGCGGAAGACTTCTACCTGGACCGTGTCGCCGATCTGCTTTTTATCAAGGATCCGGTAAAGATCGTCGATATTGTTGGTCTGCTGCCCATCCACCGAGAGAATGATATCTCCCAGTCCGGTCTGCGACAGGGGCCTCAGGCCGGCCTGTTCGGCGGCACCGCCAGGAACCAAACCATACACCAGCAATCCGCGGTCAACCGGGAAGCGGTAACGCGAGCTGAGTTCCTGAACGCTCGGCAGCGAGGCCCCGAGTTTTGGCCGCCTGACCTCGCCAAATTGTATCAACTGAGGAACTACCCGCTTAGCTGTGTTTACCGGCACGGCGAAACCAACCCCGACCGAACCGCCGGCGGGCGAAAGGATCTGCGAGTTTATACCTATCATCCGACCGAATTTATCAAGGAGCGGTCCACCCGAATTTCCAGGGTTGATCGATGCATCAGTTTGCACGGCCGCGTCGATCGGCCGTCCATTTCTTGCCCTGATCGGTCTTTGAAGTCCCGAGATCACGCCCGTCGTAAGTGTCCGGTCGAGACCGAAGGGATTTCCGATCGCTAAAACCTTCTGCCCGACCACCAGCTTATCCGAATCGCCAAGAGGGATCACGGTCAGCCCCTCGGAAGGAGGCGTTATCTTTATTATCGCGAGATCCGTGTCAGGGTCGCGGCCTACCACGGTCGCGGGATAGACTTTCTCGCCTCCAAAATTAACCGTCAGCTTTTGGGCACTTTCGACGACGTGGTTGTTAGTAAGAATGTGGCCCTCTGCGTCAATGACCGAGCCCGAGCCGTTGCCCCGACCTTCCTGGATCCCGCCCCACCAGTCCTGCTGATACGAGGTTGTGGTGATGAATGCGACGCCCGGCGACATCGTCCGATAAACCTCAATGTTGTTTTGCTCATCAGAAACCGTTGAAGGGTCGTTGATCCCTGCAGCCGGGGCTTCTGCATAGGTAAGGCTTGAGGTATCGACCCGCTGCCAGAAACTTACGAGTGAATATAAAAATGCAACGGCACCAACGGCGATAAGTGCTATTGTCGTACCGAGCAGTATCACCTGCTTTGCGGTGAACTGATATATCGGTTTGCTTCTCATCGTATTAATCCTCTTGGTTATATTTTCGCAACAAGTTGGATGCTGTCAATTGAGCATAGCGTTGCGTTTCATCGTCCCGTATGGATAGGGCGAGAGCTGGGGAGTGCGGTCCCGTGCTAACCAGAGCGGCTGAGATATCAAATGAAAAGAGCAAAAGCGATACCCGTCCAGAGGGCCAGATCTTCAATTGCCGTTGCCGAAATTAGTCCGAATGCGGACAACCCTGTCAGGAAGTGGACGCCCATTAGGCCGAGATAAACGGCAAGGGCAAACGAGAGTCCATACCTAGCGAGTTTTAGATCCCCGAATCTGAGCAGGACAAGGACCGCGATCGCCCCGAGCGCGACCTTTACGCCCAAAAACGTAAATTCTCCGATCTCTAGCAGCCGAGCCATCAGATGATTTGCTTCGCTGGCGACACCGTTCTTAACCCAAATGAGGGTCAGGAGCGCATCCAGAAGATTAAGGCCGAAGAGTAGGGTGGTGCCGCGCCAAAGATGCATAGTTATAAAGACACAAAATCCCGCGGCACACTACGCCTGGAAAGCTCCGCCCCCGGAGTGTGAGCCGGGGGCGAGCCGGGAATTAGAAATGACTTTTCGTTAACGCTTACAATATACGCGCAATCGAAGGACGTTTCAAAAAAAACATTTTCCTCAAAATACCCTGTCTTCGAGGCTAGTCTAAGTCTTTGATCGTTCTGATCATGAAGGTGAAAAAGCGAGACGACGGGCGGGAACTGATGCCGAGACACTACCGGCAATGACCACAAAAATACCGGGCAAAGCCGCTAAGGCATCGCCCGGTTGTTCTGAGCCATAATGATAGATCAAAAATTCATTGCTTAATTTCGTTTCTTCCGAGGTTCTCTAGATGCTCAACCACCTTTTTGATCAGCCATTCGGGAGTGGAGGCTCCGGCGGTCACCCCTACACGTTCGACACCCACTAGATCTTTAGGGTCGATCTCTTGTTCGGTCTCGATCAAGAAACTTTTCTCACACTGCTCGCGGCATACGCCAAGGAGCTTTACGCTGTTTGATGAATGGCGTCCGCCAATTATGTAGAACGCTTGGACCATTCCCGCAAGAGCCCGGGCCGCATCCTGGCGGTCGCGGGTGGCCGAGCAAATGGTGTTGACCACCTGAACTTCATCGTCGGTCTTTGTTTTGACCGCCTCCGCCGTGTCAAAAAGATTCTTTGCTTTGATGGTGGTTTGCGAAACTACCAGCGGACGATTCAGTTTTGGCAGCCCTTCCAATTCGGACTCATCTCGGACGATAAAAGCGTGGTCGGGCGCGTAGCCTTTGACACCTATCATCTCTGGGTGTTCGGGGTTGCCCACCACCACGACATGGCGACCTTCCGCCGCGGCTCGAGATGCAAGCCTCTGAACGCGGGTAACGAACGGACAAGTTGCATCTACAACCTTGGAAGCTTTTTCCTCAAGTTCCCGCTGAACGTCCGGGGTTACGCCGTGTGCCCGGATAACCGCGGTTTCCCCTCGCCTTATCTGAACCGGTTCGTTAATGGTGGCTACACCAAAGCTGCTCAGCCGGTGCATTTCTTGTTCGTTATGGATCAGCGGACCGAGGCTGCGAACCGTGTCGCCTTCATCAACCGCCGCTTCGACCATCTCGACCGCACGTTCAACACCAAAACAGAATCCGTACTCGTCCGCCAATAATACCTGCATAAGATCAATGCCCTTAACCGACTTCGACGCTTACCCGCCAATTAGATGCAGCAGCATCCCAAGATGAATCTTATCAGATGGGAACCCCAAACGGAATCAACAGTTTCGAGGCATCGCTTGAGCCCCGTTGTCGCTAGACGAGACCTATCGAGAGGTCTATATCTCCAATTGTCACGAACATTCCCGTCAGTTGGGTCAGCGGATCGGATCGCGCAAGATGGCGCTTGCCGATCGATAGGCCACCTCTGCTGCGGCTGGTTTCGATGTCTTCAACCGGGCGATCTGCATCAGTGCTTCGCCGGTTCTGGAAAGCAGCCGGTAAAGATCGCCTTCTTCGGCACCGGTCCGGCGGGCAAGGGCCTCCCATCGGCAGCCTCCGGCCCAAAACTCGGCCGCCGCCGCTGCCGAAAGATTCAGTTCTTCAGATGGCTCGATGCCGAATCGCCACTCGACGGCCGAGACGTCGTAGATGATCTCCTCGAATTCGTTGACTATCCCGATCAATTTTGCCGAAACGTTGAGTTCCCCAAAATTTCGTTCCGGATCTGCGGCGAGCGAAGCCATCAGTCCGGCCGCAGCCTCGGGGTTCAGTTTGTCAAATACTCCACGGCGGATCGCCTCGCCGACCAGGAGCGTGCGGTCAACCCGCACATCGGCGAGCCACTTGCCCGATCCGGTCACCTTTTCAGCATGAAAATCAAGGTATCCGAAGTGGTCGAGAACTTTGGCCCTTTTCTCAAATGGACCCCATATCGTTGAGTAAAGATATCCAATGTCTCGTTCTATCGGCGGTACTTTGGCAGCCTCGCCAGCCATGTTCCACAAAAATGCCATTCGGTCATTTAAGGCACTCTCGTTGGACTCTTCAGTCACGATCAGCCCAATGAGATGATCAAAGATCTTTTCTGCACTTTCAGGATCTGAAGCTTGTTTAGGCCTGCTCGGTTCATTTAATGGCGGATTTTTTCGGGCGGCGGTGTCGGCGAAGGCCTGCCTGATATTGGCTTCTTTGACCGGATAAATGTTCTTATAGAGTCGATCGATGCGTTCAATAGTGACCGCTCTGCCTTCACCATCTTCACGCATCGCTGTAATTCGATCCCCGTGGACACTCAGTACGAAGTAAAGCCGCTTTCCTCCGCGTTGTCTTACCACACGTCCTGCCACAACGTTTTCCAACAGCCAGCCGTAACGGGCCTCGGCTCGGGTCACCGGCCGCATTTCCTGGATCCGCCGTTTTGCACTCGTCAGCCGTTCAAATCCGAAAACGTTATCGATCGACATAGAAACGAGGTTTTCCGAGATCTCCCGCTCAATTCCTGCAACGATCGATGACCGTTGACGCGACAATTCCTGAATTCGGCGGGCCGTTCGCTGATGTGCATAACTCTTTTCGGCGATCTGACGGACCTGCTCAAAATTACCAAATGCGTCAAGGAGATTAAGCAGGCTGGTATATGTTGAACGAAAGCGGCTTTCCAATGGATCGGGTGGATCTTTCAGCAACCTCGCGAGCTTTTTAGGGTCCTGAAATTGTCCGGGCACCAGAACGGCGAAACCGACATTGTCTTTACCTCTTCGCCCGGCCCGGCCGGTCATCTGCTGCAGCTCATTCGCGGTTAGCGGCCGCCATCCGTCGTTGCCGCGGGTGTCGGCATTACTGATAACCACGGTCCGTGCAGGAAAATCGACGCCTGCCGCCACCGTTGAGGTGGCAAAGATCGCATTCAACAGGCCCGACGACATCATCTTCTCGATCAGCAGCTTCCACGCCGGTATATGCCCTGCGTGATGGGACGCGACCCCGGCGGAAAGAAGGATCTTGGCGTGCTTATGTGTTCGGATCTCCGGACTTTCGACCGCAAACTCCTCAAAAAGCTCATTCCTTCTCCTTTGCTTTTCCTGGTCCGACTTGTGAGAACGGTCGATCGCGACCTCAAGTGCCGATTCATCGCATTTACGTCGCGTTGGCAAAAATACGATAGCGGGAAGCAGATTGAAGCCTCGTAAAGCGGAGATCAGCTTGTGCGGTGGAATTTCCGGCGGCCTTGGGTGCATCATGCAAAGTATCGCAAATATCAGGCCGACTTGCTATCATCATTTCGCAATGAAAAAGTGGTTTGCAAGGGCAGGTTTCATCATACTTTTGGGTATTCTCGTTCTCTTTGGCGCGGCTTTTTGGAGCGATCGCGATACTCAGATACAAAAGGGTTCCATAAGGGCTGACGGCCTCGAACTGGTAAAGCCGGATTGGCCCGGAAATGCCGTTGATCAGCGAGGACGATTCATCAATCACGAACACCCATTTCTCCCGAGAAGTCGCGACCTGCTCGCGTGGCAACTTAGCGGTAACGCATTCAAAGAAGAAAAGCTTGCCGATAAGTGGCGGCCAGAAGTGCGCGATCCGGCCAAATTCCTTTCCGGTGACGACGACGGCATCCTCTGGATGGGCCACGCCACATTTTTCATCAGGCTCGACGGAGTCTCGATACTCACGGACCCGGTTTTTGATACGCCCACCTTTGTGAAACGTTACGTTGAAGTGCCTTCGCAGCTTAGTTCCATCCGTAAAGTCGATCTTGTTCTGCTATCGCATGATCATCGCGATCATACGGACGAACCGTCTTTGAGAAAGATCGCGGAACGTTTTCCTGATGCAGCCTTTCTTGGCGGATTGCGGATGGAAGACATACTAAACCAATGGAAAATGCCTACGAACCCTGTAAGAACTGCCGGATGGTTTCAGAAGTTCGACGTTGAAGGCCCGGTAAACATTTATTTCCTTCCGGTCCGCCACTGGTCTCGTCGAGGATTATTCGATACGAATCATCGCCTTTGGGGCGGCTATGTTATAAAAGGCCAAACGGCATCGATCTACTTTGGAGGCGACAGCGGATATGGACGGCATTATGGTGAGGCCGGCGAACTGTTCCCGGGAATCGATTATTTTCTGATGGGCATAGGGGCTTACGAGCCGCGATGGTTCATGGAGGCGAATCATAATAACCCCGCCGATGTTGTCAAAGCGTTTCGGGACGCAGGGGCGAAAACACTGGTGCCTATGCACTACGGGACGTTCGACCTTTCAGACGAACCGCCCGGCCAGCCTTTGAAGCTGCTTCTGTCGGAGGCCATTGCGGCTGGGCTTGCGGAAAAAGTGAAGCCGCTCGATATTAACGAAGCTATTTTTATCGGTGGTGCGACAACTGAGAATAGTGCGAAATGAGGAGTTGTGAAAATGGGTGACATTGACAGGCGAGATTTTCTCTCTCTGACCGCGGCATCGGTTGCCGGTTTGGCGGTTTTTCGCGGCAGCATTAAAGCGGGTTACGCCGATGTGCCCGACCTTTCGGAAAAGACGATAACCGAATTGGCCACAGCGATCGAGAAAGGCGAATTGACCAGCGAGGGGATCACGAGTTGGTATCTGGAGCGGATCAAAAGCCTGGATGGGAGACTCGGTTCGATCATCGAGGTCAATCCCGATGCGCTCGCGATCGCAAAGGAACGCGATCGCGAGCGCGGTGACAACAAATCCATTGGCCCGCTTCACGGAATTCCCGTTGTCATAAAAGACAATATCGATACTGCAGACAAGATGAAGACCACCGCTGGAAGTTTGGCCCTGGAAGACGCGCCGGCGCCATCTAAGGATGCTTTCGTCGTCAAAAGGCTGCGAGAGGCGGGCGCCGTAATTCTGGGTAAAACGAACCTCAGCGAATGGGCAAATTTCCGCGACGAAAGATCGATCAGCGGATGGTCCGCACGCGGTGGGCAGACGCGGAATCCCTTCAGTCTTGACAGAAATCCTTGCGGATCTTCGTCGGGCACTGGGGCGGCGATCGCAGCAAATCTTGCGGCCTTTGGTATCGGTACCGAGACTGACGGTTCGATCGTATGCCCGGCATCGGTCTGCGGACTAGTGGGTATAAAACCTACCATCGGCCTTGTTTCGCGTTCGGGCATCATCCCAATAGCCGCTTCCCAGGATACTGCCGGGCCGATGACGCGAACGGTTGCCGATGCGGCCATCGTTTTAGACGTTCTTGACGCGGTGGATGCGAACGACCGCTCGACCACTCAGCAGGGCAAACGAGGCGAGCGGGTTTCTTACATTCGATCGCTGGTTCCGAACTCCC
Source organism: Pyrinomonadaceae bacterium (assembly GCA_035327545.1). Classification (GTDB taxonomy): domain Bacteria; phylum Acidobacteriota; class Blastocatellia; order Pyrinomonadales; family Pyrinomonadaceae; genus OLB17. The sequence goes on from DAOLDE010000001.1 coordinate 41,699, forward strand.
TTCGAGGTATGCGGATCGGCGTAGCTCGCGACTATTGGGGCAAGAATGTTGCGGTCGATACCGTTATGAATCGAGCCCTCGACAAAATGAAGGCAGCCGGCGCCGTTCTTATCGACGTAGAATTTCCGAATTTGATGAAATTTGGCGAGGCGGAGTTCGAGGTGCTTCAATACGAGTTTAAGGACGGCATAGAGAAATATCTGAAGGCCAGGGGGGCGAAACATAAGACGATCGACGACCTGATAAGATTCAATCGTGAAAATGCCGTCAGGGAAATGCCGCATTTTGGTCAAAGCATATTTGAAGCGTCGGCAAAAAAAGGGCCGCTGACCGACCGCACCTATCTCGATGCATTGCAAACCTGCCGAAAGTACTCGCGTGAAGACGGCATTGATGAGGTGATGGAGGACCAGAGACTTGACGCGGTAGCCGCCCCGTCGAATGCTCCCACCTGGCTTATAGATCCGATCAATGGCGACTGCTTCAGCGGTTATGTGGCAAGTTCGTCGATGCCGGCGGTCGCGGGATATCCGAATATCACGGTACCCGCGGGCTTCTATAAAGGCCTGCCGATCGGCATTTCGTTTTTTGGGCGAGCATTTTCCGAAAGCCTTCTGATAAAAGCCGCTTATGGCTTTGAACAGGTGACAAGAGCTCGCCAGCCCCCGGACTTAAAGTTGACCCTAAATTGACATCGAGGCATAGCGAGTTGATAATCACTGAGCTTGAAATTATTTTGATGATCAGCGTTTGAACGCCTGAGCGAGTTAGTATCTCGGGTTCTGAAAGGGAAAGTCGGGTGAGATTCCCGCACGATCGCGTCACTGTAAGAGTCAGGTTTCCTTTCTTCAAGCCAGATCTGCCGGTTCGATTGTTTCGCGTCAAAACTTTCGAGGCAACATGGTATCGCGAATGCCCTGTTTTCTTGTCGAATTATTGACTCGAATACGGGGCATTAAACTTGATACAGAGGAATTCGAAATATCTCACTACACGAACGATCGCTCTTTTTTTCTTTGCGCTCCTGGTGTTTTCGTGTTCGAGGCCCGGCGAGCCCGCCGCAAACTGTCCGAACAGACAAATAACGGATGATCTGGGTCGAGTCGTACAGCTGCCACTGAAGGTTGAGAGGGTCGTCTCGCTCGCACCAAATCTTACAGAGATCGTCTTTGCGGTTGGAGGCGGGGACAAACTGGTCGGCGTTACAACGTTCTGTAATTATCCTGCTGAGGCCCTAAAATTACGCCGGGTAAGCGATACGCTCAAACCGAACATCGAATCGGTGATCGCGCTTCGGCCCGATGTCGTGCTCGTTTCCACGGCATCGCAGCTTGAGGCATTTTCCCGCTCGCTCGAAGAGCAAAATATAGCCGTATTTGTCACCTCACCGAACTCGATCGAGGATATTTACCGGAGCATCGAGATGATCGGAAAGATCTTGGAGACTGAGGATAGGGCCCAAGACCTGACTGACGAATTGAGGATGCGCGCGGCAAGCGTCAGGAGGGGGTCAGAGAGTCAAGAACCGCCCAAGGTGTTTGTTCAGATCGACAAAGACTCGCTGTACACGATCGGGAGAGATTCGTACATCACCGAGATAGTGGCAGTGGCGGGTGGTCTTTCCGCGACAGCCCAGCTTGCGACCGCTTATCCGAACATTAGCCGTGAAGCAGCTATAGCAATGAATCCAGACGTGATCGTGATCTCGGAGAGCGAGGGCAATCGTGAACCAAACGAAGCCTTCAAGAATTCGCCGGCAGTAAAGAATGGAAAAGTCTTAAAGATTGAAGCCGATCTGCTTTCGCGGCCGGGGCCCCGATTCATTAACGCACTCGAACAGTTAGCAGATAACCTTAGGACAAAACCCAAAGAAAGTCTTCGTGAATGACCGCCACGATGAGGCTCGCGTGATATTTGGGTTTGTACTCATTGGATCCTGTATTGCAGAACAAGAACGCAATTTGAACAGCAGAAGGAAGATCGCATTGTTTCTGGGCGGCGTGCTGGTGGTGTCGCTGGTACTCGCCGTTCTTTTCGGGAGCGAGCGGCTCAATTTCGTCGACCTGACTGCCGAGCAGCGAGTCATTTTGTTCGATATCAGGATCCCAAGAATTTTTTTGGCCGCTAGCGTGGGTGCGGCGTTGGCTGCCGCAGGAGCCGCCCTTCAATCGCTGCTGCGTAATCCATTGGCTGAGCCCTATTTGCTTGGCGTTTCTAACGGGGCGGCATTGGGTACGATGTTAGCTTTCGTGTTTTTCGGCTCCATCGAATTCTCGCGGCCCGTTCTTGCTTTTGTCGGTGCCGGGGCGGCAACCTTCGCGGTTTACAAGATCGCCCAAAGCCGTGCGGGGATGAACGTCGAGCGGCTCGTGCTTTCGGGCGTGATCGTCACGACGTTCCTGTCATCGATCATCGTACTGCTCACGAGCCTGCTGGATGCCGCGAAACTTCGGAGTTTCATGTTTTGGCTGCTAGGCGACCTTTCCCAGGCCACGATGTACGGGGTCTATTTGGCTGCGGCGGTCTCGGTTGTGGGGATCACGGTCCTTTACTCACAAGCAAAGGCACTGAACCTGATGATGATCGGCGAGCGTGACGCGTTTGATCTTGGGGTTGAGGTCGCACGGGTGCGGCTGATCGTATTTGTTTCGGTCAGCGCGTTGATCGGCGCAACGGTTGCGGCAAGCGGCTCGGTCGGCTATGTGGGGCTCATTGTTCCCCATTTGGTCCGTCTGGCATCAGGCAGCGATAACAGGACGGTGATACCTTTCTCGGCAGTCGCCGGAGCATCGTTTGTTGTGCTTGCCGATCTCGCAGCTCGCACGGCAATAGCTCCCAGAGAGCTTCCGGTTGGAGCCGTTACTGCTCTCATCGGTGCGCCGCTCTTTATTTACTTATTGAGGAAAGCATGAGCGGCGAGAAAGCCCAAAGAAATTTAAACACCGGCAGCACCGCGATCCTGAGCGCCCGCGACATTTCGGTGAATTTCGACGGCGTTGAGGTGTTAAAGAAGGTTTCGCTTGACCTTATTCCGGGGAATACACTCGCTCTTCTCGGGCCCAACGGTGCAGGAAAATCGACGCTTCTCAAAGCTTTGAACGGAACCGTGATGCCGTCTTCCGGCGAAATTTTGTTGAACGGAGAAAAGCTCGAAGCGTTTTCGCGACGAGAGATAGCACAATTGATTGCGGTCGTTGCTCAGGAAAACGAGACGAAATTTCCCGTTACCGTGAAGCAATACGTTCTTGCGGCAAGATTTGCACGAGGGGCGGTTTTCGGATGGGAAAACGAAGCTGATGTCGCCGCCGCCGAAAGAGCTTTGTTGGATTGTCATCTCCACGACCTTTCGGACAGGGTAATGAATAATCTATCGGGCGGCGAGCGCCAGCGTGTGGTTTTGGCGCGTGCCCTTGCGACCGAGGCAAGGATCTTGCTTCTCGACGAGCCGACAGCGAATCTTGACCTCGCCCACCAGGCAATGATGTTCCGTCTTGTTCGCGAACGATGCGAAAAAAATGGAGTTGCGGCCGTCGTCATCACCCACGATCTGAATCTTGCAGCAGGCTTCGCAGACTCGGCAATTCTTCTTGCTGGCGGGAAGAAGGTCGCGGCTGGAGATGTGTCAGAGGTCTTGACCAAGCCCAACATCGAGGAAGCCTTTGAAATCGAGGTTTTGATGGATATCAATCCGGCGAATGAAGCCGTTCGTGTAACGGCGGTCTATTGAAGTAGGCCGAAGGTAGGGAGATCGCGCAGCCCAAGAGGCTGCTGCCGCGTTCTCTTTTCGGCCTTTTGTCAGGCAGGCGTTGCAGAGGAAGTTTGGTGCGATCCCAACACTGCCCACGCAACAGTGAAACGGTCTAGGAATAGAAATCTTCGATATTCGGTTGATCGATCCGATTTTCGAAATTCAAGATCCAAGATCGAAAGAGTCTGGAACTCTGCGCGTCTGCCGTGTTTTGAACCATTCTGCGTGTGGGCGGAAGAGGAGTAAGAAATGAGAGTTCTTTGCATTGCCACTCTAGGCGTTTTCTTTTCGATCGGGGTCAGCGGCCAGAACGGCCCCTCCGTCTCAGGAACTTTGTCATTTGAAGGTCGCCCGTTGGCCGGAGCGACCGTCACGTTGACGGTGCAGGGTGAAACTGCAGCCCGGCACCACGTGACAGCCGACAGCCAAGGCCGCTACAGCATTTACGCATCGGCCGGAAAATACGTCCTCGCAGCAGCCGGTACATCGGGAACCGCGGCGGTTTCTGCCGGGCCGATCGAGATCGAGATTCGGGCCGGGGATCCGATAAAACGGGATATCGAGCTTAGCCGGCCGGTTCTTCGGGAAACCGTCAATATTTCTGCGGCGGCAGAACAGCCTATCGAGCATGTCTCAAAGTCGGTGAGCCTCATATCCGGGCAGGAAATGCGGGAACGGGCAGACATAACGCTGATCGACAGCTTGCGGACCGTTCCGGGATTTCGGGTGCAGCAGCTTGGGGGCTTTGGCAGGACGGCGTCGATCAAGGCCCGCGGCCTTCGAAATCAGGACACCGCGATCCTGATAGATGGTATGCGATTTAGGGACACTTCTTCGATTACCGGCGACGCTACGGCGTTTCTTTCCGACATCACTTTAACGAACGTCAGCCGCGTTGAAGTGCTTCGCGGGCCGGGCTCGTCGCTGTACGGCACGAATGCGATCGGAGGCACGGTCGATCTACAAACGCCGCTCCCCCGTGCTGGCTGGCACGGGCAGGTCAGCGGTGCGGCAGGCGGCTTGGGCCTCGGAAGGCTTCGCGCAAATATCGGCAATGGCACTCGCGACGGCAGGGCAGGCTTCAATACAGCGGTCTCGCGTACTGTGGTCGCTGACGGCATCGACGGCGACGATCGCGCGGAAAATACCAATTTTCAGATGAGGCTCGAATTCAACCCTACATCAAGAACAAATATTTCGGGTCGGATATTCTTTTCCGACGCCTTTGTGGCCTTGAATTCCAATCCCGGCACGACCGGTATCCTTCCTCCTTCGAACACGATCATCATTGACGCACGCCCGGGCGTGAATTTTGTTCCCGATGCGAACGATCCGGACAATTCGCAGCGGTCCAAGTATTTCAATGGCCAGTTCGTGGTCAGCCATGCTCTCGGCAGAGAGCTTACTTTACACGGCCATTATTCGGGCGTCGGTTCCAGCCGAAAGAATGAGAACGGCCCTCTCGGCGTTGGTTTCCAAAGCGCATCGACCAGCTATTTCGATGGTGAGATACACACGGCAAATTTCCACCTTATTTGGACACCAGATCGAACGCATCGCGTCACGGCCGGTTACGAATTCGAACACGAGGGTTTCAGGAACGAGGGGTTGACTCCGTCCGGTGCCGGCAATTTTTTTACCGACGCATCTCAGTCGGGGAGTACACTTTTCTTTCAGGACCTGATGCAGTTTGCAGACGGGCGGCTGCAGGTCGCAGGCGGGATGCGAGCCCAGTTCTTCAGCCTTGGCAGTCCGAATTTTAGTCTCTCGAACGCACCATATTCCGGCTTGCCCGGAGAGAGGCCCCCATCTGCCGTTACTTTCGACGGGGCCGCCTCTTATTTATTCAGGAGCACTGGGACGAAGCTCAGATTTCACGGAGGGACGGCATATCGCATTCCTTCTCTTTACGAGAGATACGGCACATTTTTCAGCACATTTCCGTCAAATTCCTTCGTTGCCTTGGGTGATCCATTTCTCAAACCAGAAAGATCGGCGGCACTCGATGCCGGCATCGAACAATATTTTTTCAATAGGAAGGCATCTCTTTCCGCGGCCTACTTTCACACAAGGTTGATCGAAACGATCGGTTTCGGATTTCCCGTCCCGAACATCGGTTCGACGACCAGGCCGTTTGGCGGATATCTGAACACCAAGGGCGGGATCTCTCGCGGATTGGAACTAAGCGCAAAGATCGCCGCACGAACCTCGACAGATCTTTTTGTTTCGTACACGTTTACGAACAGTGATCAGAGGGAGCCGCAGGTCGGCGGAACCAACGTTAGGAAAACGCTGGGCGTACCCGACCATCAGTTTACAGTCAACGTAACGCAGAGGATCAAAGGATTTTGGGTGAATGCGGATCTTACTGCAACAAGCTCGTACCTGGCACCGATCTTCAGCAATTCGACCTTCAGTACATATCTATATCGGTTTTGCGGAAGCAGAAGGCTCGACCTGACGGCAGGCCATACTTTCCGCATCAAGGGAGACCGATTTAGTCTTCGCGTGTTCGGAACGATCGAGAACTTGTTCGATCACGAGTATTTCGAAAATGGCTTCCGGACGATCGGGCGTACAGCCAGGGCAGGCATTGCCTTCGGCTTTTAACGGTGGATATGTCGTTTTTGATTCCTTGAGAGGCCGGCCGATCACGAACCTGTCGAATGGTATTGCATCGCGTGTTATCATTTACCCACGTGGAGCAATAGAAAAAATGAGATCGAAGGTATTACTGTCGATATTTTTTTCGTGCATCTTTGTTCACCTCGCTGATGCGCAACCGGCAAGAACCATTACGAATGCGGACCTTGAGAAATTCCGCCTCGAAAGGCTGAAGGCCGAAAAGGAGTATCGCGAGAACTACGAACGTCTTGGTTTTCCTTCGCCCGAAGAGCTGCAGAGGCAGATAGAGCGTGGCCGAATTGAACGTGAAGCCTTGTCCGCACGGCTCGCTGCAGAACGTATCCGGCAGGAACAGGCCGATGCGGAAAGAGCACGGCAGGAGATCATTGCCAGTCCCGTTGTCTATTTTGTTTCCGATGGGCCGGGCACGGGACAGTTGGATTACTGGTTCAATGGTCGTCGGATCGCCCATACGAGATACCCACGCTTAAGACAGTTCTCACCAAATGTTAGAGTTGGCAACGGGATCCCGGTCGTTGACTATTATCAAAACCAGCGCTTTGGGCCGTCTCGGCCGGCTTTCAACGTGCCCGGCCGGCGGATCGTTCGATAAGTATTTTTGAGTTTCAAGTTTCGGCGGACTATTATCTTTCAGGGACAATGGTCCGCTGAATTTTTATGATCAAAGAAGGTTGGGAAGCGATCATCGGCATGGAGATCCATGCCCAATTGGCAACAGCGACAAAGATCTTCTGCGGCTGTGCGGTCGAGACGGGGGGAGAACCGAATACGAATACTTGCCCGGTTTGCCTCGGCCTTCCGGGAGCCTTGCCGGTGCTGAATCGAAGGGCCGTCGAGTTGGGTGCGAGGGCAGCTCTTGCACTTGGCCTCGAGATACAGGAAACCTCGGTTTTTTCGCGTAAGAATTATTTTTATCCCGACCTGCCCAAAGGTTATCAGATCTCTCAATACGACAAGCCTTTTTCTGCGAACGGCAGCTTAACGATAATGACGTCGGAGCGCGACGATCAGGGCCGTGCTGTCGAATGGAAGCCGATGACCGTGCGGATCGAGCGGATGCATCTCGAAGAAGATGCGGGGAAAAACGTTCACGAAGGGCTTCCCGACGTAGATAAATACTCCTATATCGATCTTAATCGGGCCGGAACTCCATTGGGAGAGATCGTCACTAAACCGGATTTTCGTTCATCATGGCAGGCGTACGATTATGTAAATCATGTTCGGAGTGTGCTTCGCTGGGTAGGAGCAAGCGATGCAGATATGGAAAAGGGAAATCTGCGCTGTGAGGCGAATGTATCGGTGCGAAAGGTCGGGGAGACAGGCTTCAGGAATAAGTCGGAGCTAAAGAACCTGAACTCGGTCCGGTTCATGCAGAAAGCGATCGAGTTTGAGATAGCCCGCCAGATCGAGGCCCACGAAAAAGGCGAATCAGTTGACCAGGAGACACGGCTGTGGGACGAGAAGAACCAATGCACGCGCGTGATGCGGTCGAAAGAAGATGCACACGACTATAGGTATTTTCCTGAACCTGATCTTCAGCCGCTTATCGTTCAACAGGATTTTGTTGATCGTGTAAAACGGGAAATGCCGGAACTGCCGGATGCGATGCGAGACCGGTTCATTGGGGAATACTCTCTGTCCTTCTCTGATGCCTCTCAGCTTGTTACCGATCCGGACCTTGCGGGCTTTTACGAAACTGCCGCGAAAGCCTCAGGTAATCCGAGGGTCACGGCGAACTTCATTCTCTCGGAGCTGATGCGTGAATTGAACAATTCCGGACGAGGGGCAGCGGACAGCCCGGTTGGGGCGAACGAACTTGCCGAACTGATCAAGACGCTCGATGCGGGTTCAATTAACAACAATCAGGCTAAAGAAGTGCTGGTCGAGATGTTCAATTCGGGTAAGTCTGCGGCCGCGGTGATCAGTGATAAGGGCTTTGAACAGATATCCGATGCTGCAGCGATCGGGAGGATCGTAGATGATGTGATGGCCGCGAACGAAAAGAATGTCGAAGCCTATCGCGGCGGCAATGAGAAACTTTTTGGGTTTTTCGTAGGTCAGGTGATGAGAGCGTCGCAGGGCAAGGCCAATCCCAAGATCGTGAACGAGATCCTTAAAGAAAAGCTGTGACAGATCTTGGCTCGACACAATATCGTCACTATGCGGCTTTTTTGTCGGTGCATACTTGAAGTTATATTAGTTAGATTGAGTTAAACCTATGGATCTAAAAGGGAAAACGGCGATCGTGACCGGCGGGACCAAAGGTATCGGTTACGCGATCGCCGAGGCCCTCGTTACCCGTGGTGCGAACGTACTGATCTGCGGACGCGGACGCGAGGCTGTCCAGGCGGCGGCCGAAAGATTGATCAAACTCGGGCCGGTCGAGGCGGTGTCCTGCGACGTGAGAGACGAATCACACGTCCGCACGATGCTGGAACATTGCGCCGAGTCATTTGGAGGTATCGATATCCTCGTCAACAATGCGGGAATCGGATATTTTGGAAAAACAGTGGTGGAAATGACGGCCGCCGAATTTAGGCAAACGCTTGAAACCAACCTCTTTGGGGTATTTTATACCTGTCACTATTCGATCCCGTATTTCAAAGCACGGGGTGGTGGATACATTATCAATATCTCGTCGCTGGCCGGACAAAACCCGCATCCAAGAATGGCTGCGTACAATGCTTCAAAGTTTGGACTGAATGGTTTCACCGAAGCTCTGATGCAGGAAGTAAGGCAGGACAACATCAAGGTCAGCTACATTTGTCCAGGGTCTGTAAATACCGAGTTTGGGGGCGATTCGCCGAGCGATGAGAAGGCATGGCAGCTTCAGCCTGCGGACGTTGCCGAGATCGTGATCGATCTGCTGAGTATGGATCAGCGGGCACTGCCGAGCAAAGTCGAGCTAAGGCCGAGCAAGCCGCCAGTGAAATAGTTCAACCGGTGCAGGCATGAAAAAGCCGCTCCATCGTTTCGATGAGCTCTCCGTCTGCAAAAGGCTTGGTCACGTAATCTGAAACTCCTAGATCTAATGCTTCCTTACGGTGCTTTTCTCCCACCCTTGATGTAATGAAGACGACCGGGATGTCGGCAAGTTCTGCTGATCCACGCAGGGCAGCGACAAGTTCAAATCCGTTCATCCGCGGCATTTCAATGTCGGTTAGAATGATGGTGGGCCGATCTCCGCGTTCCAACATTTCCATCGCCTCGACACCGTCTTTGGCGGCGGCCGCTTCCCAACCGGCTGCTTTAACGATCCTTTGTGTGGTGTGACGGACGCTCGGGCTATCGTCCACTATCAGGACTCGAGGCCGAACCCGGGCGTCTTGACGGGCCGATCTCGATTTTCCTTTCTGCGGACCGACTGCCCGAAGGCCTGCAACATCAAGTACCGGCACGATCTCGCCGCTGCCCAGGATCGCCGCACCTAAAAGGCCAGGTATCGCATCGAGTGGAACTCCCAGCTTCTTGATCGCGACCTCTTCGGTTCGAAGGATCTCATCGACGACCAAAGTAAAGCGCAGCCCACCCGTTTCAACAGTCAAGGCATTGTGAATTTTATCGTCAGACGCAGCAGGGAGAGTTGTCCCAAAGTTCTCGCCAAGTACCAACATCCTCGTACCGGGAGAGCCGGCGTGGCCCGAACGTTCCGCCAATTCAATTCGGACCTGACCTTCGGTGACCTCAACAGTTTGTTTGACGGTCTTTAGCGGAATTGCAGCTAACCGGCCGGCCGAACGAACAAGAAGCACGTTCGTCGTCCCGAAAGCTAGCGGAATGCGAAGTACGAATTTCGTTCCCTTTTGCGATGATGATTCTACGTCGATTGTGCCGCCGCGAGATTCGACTGATTCCTTGACGATGCTCATTCCCACGCCGCGTCCCGAGCTCAAGGACAAGCGTTCGGCGGTCGTAAGACCGGGCAAGAAGATCAATGACAAGAGGCCGGTATGATCCAGGCCTTCGGCGGCCCCGGCGGATATGAGGCCTCCCGACACGGCCCGATCTTTGAGCGCGGCCGCTTCTATGCCTCGGCCGTCGTCGATGACAGTAAGCTCGACATGAGTCTCCTCATTCGAAATTGCGACCGTGATCCGTCCCTTCTCCGGTTTGCCGAGTAATCGCCTCGTTTCCGGCGATTCGATCCCGTGGGCCACCGCGTTTCGGGTCAAATGCATGAGCGGCTCGACGAGCGAATCGAGTACGTCAGTGTCGAGCTCGACATCTTCGTTTTCGAGGACGATCTCGGCGCGATTTCCGATCTCGTCGCAGGTCACGGTAACGGCCCTTTGAAGCCGTGTTGTCAGTGAACCTATCTTGATCAGCCTTATCTGCCGAATTTTGGCCTGTGTCTCGTCAACGATCCGCCGATGGTCGTCAAAGGCCGATTCTATCGAACCTTTCAACGATTCCAATATGGTGAAGACGGCAAAAAGGTCCTGGGCCGATTCAGAAAGCTCTCTGGATGTTTCATGAAAATCGGTGTATCGGTCAAACTCCAGTGGATCGAATCCATAGGTACGCCCTACCGCCATCTCAACGCCTTCTGCCACGCGGGCCGGGCGCCGGGTCGAAAACCCTTCGGCTGCGGTGAGCAGAGAAGCCTCGAAACTGTTCTCGATCTTCGCATTAACTCCTTGGAATCTTCGCGTTATGTGAGCCAGCGATTCAAGATGCATTTCCATTTCTGCGACGCGCTGATCGATAATGGTGCGGCTTACAACGAGGTCACTGACAAGCTTTGCCAACTCGTCGAGCCGGGCGAGCGAAACACGAACTATCGGCCGGTTGGGCGTTCGAACTTCGGAAGGTATTGGTATTGCCGGAAACTCGGAATATGCTTGGGTCGTTGTCGATCGATCTTCAGTGGGGTTCGTTTCTTGAACCCGAGACATAGCCGCATCAAATCGGGAATACACTTCCGCGATCTCCTTCAGTGTCTCGGCCGACGAATCGCCGCTTGTCAGCGAACGCAGGCCTCGGGCCGCTGCTTCGATCAGTTCTACAAGATCGCGGCCCGGCGTAAATTCAGTCTGAGACAGATGATCCAGAAGATCTTCGACGCGATGAGCAAGCCTTGATGGCCCGCTCAATCCGATAATGCCAGCCGCGCCTTTGAAGGTGTGAGCATTTCGACGAATTTCCCAAAGTGCTTCTTTGTTCTCAGGCGAGGCCTTTAGGGCGTCGACATCGAATTCGATCTTACTCAGCAGGTCTTCGGCTTCGATCGAAAAGATCTCAAGCAATTCCGCATCAGCCTCGAATCCATCAACATTCACCTGTGTTTCAAGATCTGCTTCCGGTATCGCTGCGGTAGTCGAATCGGGAGGAGCGGCGCCGACGGGCGGGCCAAAGAGATCGAGAGGGTCGGCGTGGTCATCTTCGCTGAAATGCCGAGCCTTTACGACCTCTGCTTCAGCGTTGGCTATATTGTCGAGGATTGAACGTACGAACTCTTCGCTGCCGGAGGGCTCGCACAGAGATGCCCGTCCCGCCTCTCCCTTTAGCGCCGACAATGTAAGGTTAATCGCAGAAAGACCGAGTTCCTCGGCACGGCGACATAGACCGTCGATAGTGCTGACCGGAATTTCCAGACCGGCAAGCGAGCCTGCCCGAGCGGCGACAAGTAAAGTGTTGCGAAGTGTTTTTAGAAACTCTTCGGCTTCGAGAATCAGATCTTGATGTGGGGAATGCATGGATCGGTGTAATGAGTCGGGGTGCGGTCAGTTGATCAGTCCGTTTCTCAATCCACCTTCGTGGACGGAGGTCGCAACAGTCGCCGGAAGCTTGAACGGAGAGACGGACCCCTGCAGTTCTTCCGAGAGCTTTACAAGCGAACGAACCGATTCGGCCGCGCGTTTCGACCCGCTCTCGACGATCTCGGTTACCTCTGAAATGCTGGCCATAGCATTGGAAATATCTTCCGAGCTTTTCGCCTGAAACTTGGCGGAATCAGAGATAGAGCGAAGAAGCTCTGCCAGCCGTATCGACGTTGTCTCGATGCTGAACAAGGCTTGTCCTGCTTTGTCGGCGAGCGTGGAACCGACGATCACTTCACGGATCGTGTCTTCCATTGAAGCGACAACATCCTTTGTTTCACTGTTTATCGTTTCCGTTAGGTCTGAGACCTGTCTCGTCAGGCGGTTTGACCGTTCAGCCAGCCTTTCGACCTCTTCTGCGACCGAAGCAAACGCTGCTCCTGCCTCGCCGGCAGCAGAAGCCTGTAGCGACGCGTTGAGGGCCAGAAGGCTGGTACGGTCGGAAAGATCATCGATAAGTTCAACGATCTGGCCGATCTCCTGCGAACGTTCGCCCAAACGCTTAACTCTTTTCGCCGTCTCCTGGACCTGTTTTCTGACGCATCGCATCGCGTCAATATTCTCTGTCGCAGCTTTCGTACCCGATCGGGCCCGGTTCAGCGATTCCGAGGCGACCTTTGAAGATCGTTCGGCATTGACGGAGACCTCTTGGATCTGGGCGGCCATTTTGGCCATCGCAGCGGTAGTGCGGGTGATCTGGCCTGCCTGTGCAAAGCTGCCCCGCGCAAGCTGTTCGACAGTATCGCGTATCGATCCTGCCGAAGTTCCAACCTGGTTCGTGATGTGCTTGACCTGATAAATAAGTCGCCGAAGGCTCTCGGTCATTGAATTAAATGCATTCGCGATAGCACCGGTGATCTCGGTATCGACGTCCGCACGGACCGTTAGGTCCCCGGCGGCAACTTCCGAGACTTCGTCCAATAGCTTTACGACCGACTCATGCAGTCTCTCACGGTCTGATCGAGTCTGTACCGATTCGCGAAGACTGGCGGCCATGTTCCGAAGCGCAACGCCGAGTTCATCTGCTTCCGAGATCGGATTAAAGCTGTCGCTAAGCTTGCCTTCTGCGATCCGGTCGCACATTGCGGCTTTGTCATGCAGGTATTGCGATATGCCGCCTAATGCTTCGAGCAGTTCGCCATTCATCTCAATTGACGGCCTTTCACCAAGAGCTAAACGCTCGGCGATATCGACCGATCTGCTCAATTTGGCCCTGAGGGAAGAGTTTTCGAGATGTGATGCCGCTAAGGCTGCGACGGCCGCGACCGTGCCAAGGAAGACAGCTGCCAGACCCGGAAGTGCGAACGCTGACGCAGCGAAATAGGCCGACGCCGCGAGCATCGTCGCCATTGCAAGAAGCAATCCCGAAACAACGGCCGCTATTCGCGATAACAGAAAAAGAAGCGGATTATCCATGGTGGGCCTTATTCGCCGGAAAGCGTAATGATCTCGGTTGCAGAAGGTCGTTTTGATCCAGACCCGTTCGCCCCGACCGCCTCCTCTGACACAATGTTCAAAGGGCTAAGCACTTGTTTGTTCGAGGCGATCGATTCCCGGACAGCCTCGAGGGGCTCAAGTGCCAATCGAAGAGTTGACTCGCACAACCGCAGTTCCTCAATAACCTCAGAAGATCGAGCGGAAATTTCTTCGAGGAGCTGGACATTCCGGCCGGTTTCTACCGTTCTGTCGGCCGAGGCGAGCTCGATCTGCGCAGGAAGCTCAGCTAATGGCTGCAGGAGCGATGCTACTTTCTCAAGCGCCTCTTCGGCGTTCAATATGCGCTCCGAGACTCTTGCGGCTTCAGTCGAGACCCACTGGATAGAAGCGTTCGATTCGTTTACGTCCCTGACGACAGAATCGCTTATACCCGCGATCGCCTTATTTGCCTTTTCAGCACGCTCGGATAGCGAGGCGATCTCTTGCGTCAACATAAGAAGTCCAGGTGCGCCCTCGCCGCCGGCATGAATCGACGCGTTTAACGCAATTATGTTCGATCGCTTCGCAAGGTCCTGCACGGTTCTTGCCGCGTGGGTTATGGCGAGAGATTGCTTGCCGACCGCGCGAAGCTTGTGGATAGCCGTCTCGAATTGCTTTCTCATCGCGGCCTGCGACTTAATGTTCTCTTCCGTTGCAGTGGGATTTCTTTCGATCACCGTTAATGCATTGGGAATAAGTGCCAATGATTCCGCGATCTCGCCGACGGCTTTTTCGGAACGCGAGCTGCACTCAGCGATGGAGGCCATCAACTTGCCCAGTTTTCGCTCCCTTGCCAATTCTTTTTCAAGGATCGATTCGATACGGCTCTTTGTTTCGATCAACAAAGTCTTGAGCTCTGTGGAATGCGAGCCGACCGAGTTCGTGATCTCACTTTGCCGCTGTATCAGGTAACGAAGTGCGTCGGTTATGGTCCGCGTTGCCGGAAATTCATTCTTGATCCTAACCGATTCTCCCCTCATCACTCCCGAGAGCTCGGCCGATATCTGATTTATCGATGCTTGCAGGTCTGATAGCTCGGCCTTGGCGTCGATCGAATCAGTGACTTTTGCTACAAGTTTCTGAAAAGCCTCGCTGAGTCGATCGGAGTGTTCGAGTTGTTCAAGGGCAGCATGCGTGTTGCCTGCTGTCACTTCGTCCATCAGGTCAATGAAATTCGTCAGTTGTCTTGATGCTCGGCCGATGGAATGGAGTATATCGTCTGTCTCAGCCGCACCGGTCGTTCGCGGAACCGCCATTCCCGGACTTCTTTCGATGCTCTTTGCCAGGAGGTTTAGCTTATCGACCGGCCTAAGTACGTCGCGTGAGATCCACCATGCGAAGCCAATAGTCGTGATCGTCGAAATCGCGATCGAAAGGACGCCCGGGACCCAGGTTTCATCGGTCAGAAGCGAAGAAGCCGTAAAAACGATCCCAACGCTAACGCAGTTTGTCGCCGCAAGCAGGACAACCATTGTCCAGATCTTTCCCCGGATGGTGTTCAATCTTGCTTCTAGAGACCTTCTTTCCATCGTCGTTTACGCTCAGAGAGGATTGCAGACCAAGCTCTCGATCAACTTTTGATGGCTGACGATAACCGCTTCTGATGCGCCGGAGGTGTATGCTTGCGTTATCGCGTCGGTTTTTTCCGGCTCGATGAGCCTGAGTTCGCCCGATTCGATCGTGACAAGTTTGCGAAGGAGATCGATAGGTAGAGCAAAGTAGGTTTGTCCCAAAGCCTTTCGGAAGACAAGCATTTTCGATCGCGCATTCGGGCCAGGCTTTGCTTGGGGAAACAACACAGCCGGGTCGATGACCGCAACCAGCTCACCGCGGTGGGCGGCAAGCCCCAGCAGCCAGGTTGGGCTGAATGGCAAAGGTGTAACGTTAAGCGTCCGAACCACCTCTTCGACCACGCCGGCGTCGATCAAGCAATGACGGCCTGAGAGGTCGAATTCGATGAACCGTCCCGCACACTCGAATTTATCGGTCGGGTTTTTCCCGACATCCGAAGGAACAGCGGTAGCGGCATCGAGTCCTGTCATTCGCGATCACTTAACTGGCTTCTGCTGCTCCTCTAAGATACGAATCGACAGCCTTCATCAGCGTTTCCGGCCCGAAAGGTTTCGTAATGTAACCGGAGGTTCCCGCCATTCGGCCGCGCACCTTATCAAAGAAGCCGTCCTTGCCTGAGATCATCACGACTGGCACATCCTTTGTTGCAGTATTGCTACGGATCAGCTTGCAAACCTGGTATCCATCCATTTTGGGCATCGCGATATCAAGGAGAACAAGGTCCGGTCGCAGGCTCTCCAGTTGCTCAATCGCCTCAACGCCATCGCTGGAACAATGAACCTCGTGACCGCATTTCTCGAGTTTTCCGGCTATCAGCTTCCTAACAGTAGGGCTGTCGTCCACAACGAGGATGGTCTTTCCGGTAACCATCGAACCGTGTGCCTCTTCCTGGCGTCTGATCTCGTCAAGTCGTATAAGAAGCGAATTAACCTGCGCTCCCAGAAGCACATTATCGGGATTCAATTGCGAAGCCTCGTGCAAACAGTTGTAACCGAATTGAAGGTTCCGCAGATTCAGATGACCTATGCCAAGGGTCGTTAATTCAGCTTCGGAATATTCACGTCGCAGACGTTCGCTTTCCATTTCGTCAACGGCTTTGCGTATAGCATTCTTATCAGCCTGTTGATTGGCGAGGACGAGTTCGATGTCCGAGAGGGTAAGTACCGCAAAACAGCCCTGACAGGTGAACGCTTGCCCATCGTTCTCAAGGCTGCAGAAAGGACATGATGCGGTCCTGAAGCTTTCGTTTTGGTAGCCTTCATCAGGCACGGCGGCGACTGCCGAAGACTGAGGGGTTTCCATCTCGGTCGCGCCGCTTGTTGTGGAGCTTTCGCCGAATTGGGTTTGCTCAAACGGCATCATCGGTTGCGGCGATCCTACCGCAAACGATGCGAACGGGTTGACGCCTGCGTCGTAATTTGCAAGAGCGTCCCTTGTTTCTTCATCAAGCTCGATCGAGACCAGGGTTGGCGGAACTTCATATGAATCGCCGTCGGAATATTCAGAACTGACCTCGCCATTTGCAAAAGAGCCATCGAAACTTTGAATGTCGCAATAGTCTTCGGCATCGTCAGCTATCTGAGCTGAGTAGTTCGCGTCGCTGAGTGGAAAATCGTCGCCGCTTTGTTCGTTTGACACGGGCGACATATCCATTCGCGTTTCGTCCCAGTTAGGTTCAGAGGAGGGCGTTGCTTCGGCGTCGTCTTCGGTTAGTTCGAAAACGACCTCGTTTGTTACTGACCCGGAGCCTGTACCCTCGTCAGAATTGTAAAAGTCGGCAAACGAAGACGCACCATCAAATTGGAGGCTAGACTGAAATACGTCATTTTGGTTCGATTCAGATGACCAATTCGCTGTCTCATCACTCTGCTCGGGGCCTGACCCTTGATCAGTACGATCTTCGCTGCTATCGCTTGGCCAGGTAGTATCAACGATCTCGTAGCTGATAACAGCTTCGTCGGTTTCATCAGCCTTTTGCTCAGGGCCGGGCGCCGGCTGTTCATCGATCTCTAAATCGGAGACCGCCACGACCGGATCAGCCGAGAGTTCATCTTTGGCCCAATATTCTGGGGCGGCGGGAGCCTCGCTGTTTACCATCTCCTCCGCCACGGCGAATGACCCGATGAGCGATCTAAGAGACTCCAACCCAGCGCTTGCTGCAGAGTTGTGTGGATCGATCTGAACAACCTTTTCAAACGCCGCGATCTTTTCATCCATCCTGCTTGAAACATGTGCCTTGAGCATCCAGCCGTCAACCGAGTCAGGATTGTCCTTCAAAAGCTCATCGATCATGGCAGCGGCAGCGACGGTTTCGCCTGTGACGGCGGCCCTCTTTGCTTCGTCGAGCGATCGCAAGTATTTCCTTGTTCTTATCGCTTCAATCTCAGTTTTCGCCTGATCATTTGCAGGATCGATCGCGGCTGCACGGTCGAGATACTCAAGTTTCTCTTCGTCGGATCCAGCGGTCGATGCAAGCCAAAGCCATGCCATCAGGTCCTTTTCATCGTGCTCCAATGCTTGCTTGAAGTGGCGGATCGCGGCTTCGTTGTCACCAGTTTCAGCCGCATCTATACCTCGGTGAACAAAATTTTTCGCCATCAATGACCTGGTTGCCGCAGACCACTCAAGTGCTCTTTCGTTGGTGGGGTTTATCTCGAGCACGTTGTTGAGGAAAACGAGCAATTCTTCCGGGTATTCACTTATCGACGAAAGCCAGAGCCAAACGCTCTCACTTTGCGGGTCTAGTTGTGCCGCCCGCAAAAGCGAAGCGCGTGCCGCGGCACGATCTCCGGCCTGAGCGGCCTTGATCCCGTCGCGAAGGTGCCTCGCCGCTTCGGTTCCAGCCTGTTCGGCCTCGATAGTGCAGTTATCGGCAAACGTTGTCGAATTGTGATCAGGTTCGAAATCTGTTCTCATTGGTTTGATGGTCAGAATTAGTTGAGGGACTGTTGAGAAGTGATGACCGAACACCGACGTCGCTTTTCGATGTTCTGCCCATATATTAAATTGCAAAAATGGTGCCATTAGTGGGAGTTCGTTCGAAATTGCGATCCAAGCTTGATTTGCACCTATTTTCGAGGCTTCTTGTTTGTTTTCGTCGATCTCGGGGGACCATACAGGTCTCAAATGTGACAAATTGTGGCACAAAGGTGCTGACAATATTTGGCCAAGTTGGCAGATTCGAAGCCAGTTTCAATGGGTTTGGAATGGAGTGAATTCGATGTTTTGATCATCGGTGCAGGGCCCGCGGGCCTGTCCGCCGCGATCTGGTGCCGCGATCTGGGCCTGCGTTCGGCGTTGATCGAAAAGGCCGCGGAACTGGGCGGGCAGCTTCACGCTATACATAACCCTATCAACAATTACCTCGGTATAAGAGCTAAGAACGGAAGTGACCTGCTGGACAAGTTCCTTCTCTCATCGAAAGAGTTTCTGCCTTATGTAAATTTATCGTCGGAAGTGATGAAACTGGACGTCGACACGTCTTCACTCACGCTCGCCGACGGAAGAAAACTCATTGCCCGGGCGATTGTCCTGGCAACCGGCGTTCGCCGCCGCCGATTAAATATTCCAGGCGAGGTAGAATCAGAAGGTCGTGGAAAATTGATCTCTGGGGTAGGAGAACGCGAAAGCGTTAGAGGATCCAGGATCGCTATCGTCGGGGGCGGCGATGCCGCAATCGAGAACGCGCTGCTGCTGGCCGACCTTGCCGAAAAGGTCGTCGTTATCCACCGTCGCGATCGGCTTTCAGCGCGGCCGGATTTTGTCGAACGCGTGCTGCAGGACTCACGGATCGAGATCTTATTCGAAACCGAGGTGGCGGCAATCAACTCTCGCGAAGTTGTTGAATCCATTGATCTTTGCGACGGTCGGACCGGTGAGATGCGCCGCCTTGAAGTGGATAAAATTTTGATACGAATCGGGGTTGTCCCAAACAGCGAAATTGTAAAGGGAATTGTGAACCTCGATCCGGATGGGTATGTCGAGGCAGATGCCTCTGGGCAAACTAGTCACAAGTTGATTTATGCGGTTGGTGACGTGGCTATGCCTCGTGCTCCGACGATCGCGACCGCGTGCGGAATGGGGGCGGCCGCTGCAAAATCAATCGCCCTTCGGCTTAGTAAAGTGCCAAAATGAAACAGGATTTCGGCCCGTGCTCCAATAGGACTTTTGAAGGTCAAAACACAGTATTTTGGCGATGCAGCCGTCTCCTGGCCCAAATCCATTTAATTGTAGAATTCTACGAGAAAGCGAATTAAGAAACCCTGAGCTGCGATCTTAAGTTTAGCCCCCTTTTTGCTGCGTAACCTGGGCCCATGTATCTAGAAATCTTGCAAACTCTTGGTTTTGAGTCATTTGGCAATGAATTGACCCTTCGAACCACATTTCCCGCCGTCATCGCCGTTGTCGAAGCCACAGAGTTTTCCTTTTTTCCGCCCTTGGCACGCCGCGTGCTGTATTTGGTGGGCTTAGCTTAGAGTTACGCTTCCTTTGACGCATTACTCAATTCGCAGTTCTGTTCGGTCCGTTAACCTCGAGGTTCATCTTCGAGCAATGTTGAACGGGACGAATATGAAGGTTTCTTACAGATTTTCTTATTTTTGATCGCTCGCTATTTTGCAATAGGAAAACAAGGGGGACTCGAATGATTTCAGCTTCATCCGGTTGTCAGCATTCGTTCAATTTTTAAATGGAGGAGAGTATGAAGAAAAGGAATTTAGCTTTTGGTTTCCTGGCCTCGGTACTCATGACCGTACTCTTTACGGCGACCGCCTGGTCGCAGATCGGTACGTCAGCAGTGACCGGACTGATCACCGACCAGCAAGGGAATGCGGTCGCCGGAGCCAGCGTGAAACTGATCAGCACCCAAGGTGTCAGCCGAACGGCGGTTACCAACGACAGCGGGGTCTTTTTGTTCCCGTCTGTCCAGCCAGGTGCATTTACTTTGGAGGTTGAGGCAAGCGGCTTTAAAAAGGCCAATGTGTCCAGCTTCCAGGCTTTGGTTGACAGCTCGACCAAGATCGATGTCCAGCTACAAATAGGTGAGGTAACCGAAGTAGTGAACGTTGACTCTGCCGGGCTGGAGAGTATCGTGAACACTCAGGACGCCAGTCTTGGTAACAACTTCGTGTCGCGCCAGATCCTTCAGCTGCCGCTGCAGGGCCGAAACGTCGCCAACCTGCTCAGTCTGCAGGCTGCGGTAACGCCGGACGGCTCGGTTGCCGGTGGTCGTTCGGACCAGTCGAACATCACGCTCGACGGCGTTGACGTAAACAACCAGCAGGAAGGTTTTGCTTTTTCGCCGGTCATTCGTGTTAACCCAGACTCGGTAGATGAATTTCGCGTTACCACTTCGAATCCCGATGCATCCCGAGGCCGTTCGTCGGGTGCGCAGATCTCGCTGATCACGAAGAGCGGTTCTAACGATTTCCGCGGTGCGATCTATGAATACCATCGCAATCACAGAACAGCAGCGAACAACTGGTTCAATAATCGTTCGGGAATTGCCCGGCCCAAGCTGATCCGCAACTTGTTTGGCGGACGCCTTGGCGGCCCGATCGTCAAGGACAGGCTGTTCTTCTTTTATAACTTCGAAGCAATGCGTGAGGCCAAGGACCTCTCGGTAGCACGTCTCGTGCCGTCGGCCAGTCTTGCTGCCGGCAACATTCAGTTCGTCGATAATACCGGCCAGAACTGGACCATCAGCACGGCACAGATAAATACGTTCACGCTAAACGGCGTGCCCGTGGTGGACGTGAACCCGGCTGTTCCGGCGCTTTTCCAAAGCGTTGTTTCAAGGTACCCAATAAACGACAGTACACTGGGCGACGGCAGGAACTCGGGTGGTTTCCGGTTCAACGCACCGGTCCCGGTAAAGCAGAACGGACACACAGCTCGTTTTGACTGGACCGTCACCGGCGACCAGAAGCATCAGGTCTCGTTCCGGGCCAACTATCAGCAAGATCTCACTGGTGCGGCTCCCTACTTCCCGGATACTCCGGCAACCAATCAGTGGAGCCACCCGCTCGGCATGTCTGCCTCGCATACGTGGCTGATCTCGCCGAACATAACGAACCGCTTCAGCTACGGCCTTACTCGTTTGGCTTTTAGCAATCAGGGCGATTCGAACGATCCGGCGATCTCGTTCCGGTATATCTTTCAACCGGCCGGGTTCACTCGTACATTCAGCCGTGTGAATCCGACGCAAAACTTCACGGACGACGTGACGTGGATCAAGGGAAATCATACGATCCAGTTTGGTACGAATATTCGTTTGGTCAAGAACGAACGAACCAACTTTGCCCGTTCGTTTGACAACGGCATTACCAACCCCAGTGCCTATCCAAGCAATATCGCCAGGACGGCGATCAATCAGTACATCACTGCCCAGGCCGGTGCGACCCGAACGGTAGCATCCTCTTGGGACGTTCCTGCACAGGGAGCGGTTGTTGCACTTTTTGGCCGATTGAGCGGTTATGGTGCGAACTTCAACTTCAATACTCAGGGTTCGCTTCTCGCAGCCGGTTCTGGCGTTACGCGTATCTTCAAGACAGAAGAATATGACTGGTACGTGCAGGATGCCTGGAAGATCCGTCCGAACCTGACCCTTACCATGGGACTTCGTTACGGCCTGAGTGTTCCGGTTTATGAGACACAAGGGTATGAAACGGTCCCGAGCATCGTGCTGTCGGATTATCTCAATAGAACGATCGAACAGATGCGGGTCGGTATCAACTATCGCGAGCCTGTTCGGGTACGTTTAGCAGGGAAAGCGAACGGTGCGGACAGTATCTATCCTATGGATAAGAACAACTTCCAGCCGCGAGTGTCGATCGCATGGTCGCCCGAATGGGAAGACGGCCTGATGGGACGTTTGTTCGGTAAGAGGACCGAATCTGTTATCCGTGCCGGTTTTGCCGTCACGAACGACTATTTTGGCCAACAGCTTGCCACAAACTGGGATGGAGCAAACACGCTCGGGTTCTCGTCTTCGTCGTCGATCAATGTAAACACTTACAACCTTACGACGAACCCGGCCCCGCTTTATACGGGCCCGAACATGAGCATCCGAAATCTGCCGAACCTGACCATTCCGGGCAGCCTCAGCTTCCCGCAGACGGCCCCGTTCACGAATCCTGGTCAGGGTAAGATCGAAACATCCCTTGATCAGAATCTGGTCTCGCCGATCAACTACTCGTGGAACATCAGCTACGGCCGCAAGCTTCCCGGAAATATCTGGGTAGATGTGGCCTATGTCGCTCGCCTTGCACGAAATCTTCTTGCCGGACGCGACGCGATGATGCTCCGTGATATCCGAGATCCGAGGTCCGGGCTCTCATATAATCAGGCTGCAACGATCCTCGATCGCCAGCTTCAGGCAGGAGCCCCGCTTTCGAGCGTTGTGAATAACGCGTTCTGGGACAATATGTGGGCACCTGGCACGATCGGGCCCGCTTTCTTTGGCGCTGCAGGTGCGGGCTTGACGAACACACAGGCTGTATTTGAAGTTCAACCCTTAGCAGGTGACTGGACCTATATGATGCAGCTGCTCGACCAGTTCACTGGAAGCCGCTATTTCTTCCAGGGCCAGTACGATGCATTGTCGGCCTTTAGCACGATCGGCACTTCGGACTATCATGGCGGAACGCTTTCGCTCCGTCAGAGGCTCTCGTCGGGCGTGACATGGGACTTCAACTACACTTTCTCGAAGTCTCTTGACACGGCTTCCGGGCTCCAGACCGGAGGACTGTTCGGTTCGACGTTCATCCTCAATGCCTTTAACCTCAACGACAGCCGCTCGGTTTCGGATTTCGATCTAACGCACGTTATCAACTTTAACGGCGTTTACGATCTTCCGATCGGTCGCGGTAAGGCGATCGGCGGCGGGATGAATAAGGCTCTCGATGCTTTCCTCGGTGGCTGGCAGCTTAGCGGTATTTTCCGCTGGGATTCCGGCTACCCGTTTGTCGGGTACTTTGACGGCACAGGCTGGCAGACTAACTGGCAGATCAGGAGCTTTGTAACGCAGACCAGAGGCGTGACGACGGGTATTAACTACGGCTCGGCCGCAGCTTCGTGCACATCGGGTTGCGATATTCCCAACCTGTTTGCTAATCCGGACGCTGCCTATCAGTCGTTCCGCACCCCGCATCCGGGCGAGACGGGAACCCGAAACCCGTTCCGTTATCCGGGACAGTGGAACATCGACGCCGGCTTGGCGAAGTCGTTCAGCATGCCCTGGTATGAGAACCATAAACTTACGGTCCGATGGGATACGTTCAATATAACCAACACTCCGTTCTTTAGCGGCCAGTCCACGGCGATCATCGGTTATACCGGTTCGTCGGCGAATGGAACATTCGGCCGCTATACGGGAATGTCGAATTCACCGAGAGTGATGCAGTTTGCCATCCGCTACGACTTCTAGTCGAAGGGATCCTGAATTCGAAACCTTGATGAGTTGGGGCCAAAAGCCTCAACTCATTTTTTCTCTCAGCTTGGGTTTTCAGAAATGTACTTCTGGAGATTCTTTTTATCCGGATGGTCAGGGCGCTTCTTGAGAAAAGCCTCGTATTGAGCAGAAGCCTTTTGTTTCAAGCCGGCAGCGTCATAGAGCCGGGCCAGGCGCAAATGGACCTCTGCCTTATCATTCGGCGACAATCGAAGCGCCTCGTTGAAATGGTGAACCGCTGCCGTACCTTTCTTTGCTTTAATATACGCTTCGCCAAGCAGCTCATGCGCGTCGGGCGAGGCTGGCCTTCTCTTCACGGCATTCGAGAGGACCAGCACGGCATTGTCCACCCGATCGCGGCTTAAATAGAGCTTGCCCAGATTTAGGAGGCCAACGTAATAATCCCGTTTAAGCTCGATCGCTTTGAAATAGCACGCCTCGGCGTTGTCGAGTGAACCGATCTTAAAAAAGACCGTACCGAGCTCAGTCCATGCGGCATAATCTTTCGGGTCGGCCTCGAGCACCATGTTTAGATATTCGATCGCACGCGTTGCGTCGTTAGCCTTATCCGCAGCGAGGGCCCGACGAAAGTTTGCCTCGTTCCGCTCGCTCCTCTTATATTGCTCGGCGGCCGAAATAACCGCCGGTGCCGATTCCGTCGGCCCTCCGCGAAGCCATTGGATAGAGTGGTCGAACCGATGGTTTCCCATGGGCGCAGCGATCACGGGCTGCCTCAATACCTCAGTCCCATCGATCTCTACGATGACAGTAATATTGTCGCGAGGGACATTTCGTATCAGATAGAAGCCCTGGTCGTTTGCGATCGCTCTATCCGCCGTAGCCCCGGCATAGAGAACCCGGACCGTAATGATGGGAAGCCGGGCCGGCTTCTCGCTCATTTCAAGCGTGATTCGGCCGGAAATATTCATCCTTGGCCCTCGTGCGACATTTTCACCGATCACGATCGGCAAGCCTGTAGCCTGGCGGACTTCGTCGTCCTGGGCGTAAACAGTTTGAAAGTTTGCGAGAACAAAGATCGTGAAAAGGGCTGGAAGGATCGAATACTTCATAGCTTCCTCATGCGGAACGGGGTGTATCCGGTAGTAAATTCCACTTGGTCCGGAAAGTCAAGACTTTTCAATCGAAATTTGGCGGAAAGAGCGAGCGCCGGTATTCGCTGATCCAACGCTGGACGGGAATCTAGCGTAGATCGGGGTCGCCAGCAGATCCTAAGTTTGGGAAGAGGGCGTCGAACGATCGACGCCCATTGAAGAATGTTGATCTACTGTATGGGATTATCGGAGATGTATTTCTCGAACTTTTTCTTTTCGGGGTGATTCGGTACTTTTTGAATGAACTTCTGGTATTCGGCAGAAGCTAGATGTCTTGCACCCGCCGCATTATAAAGCGTCGCCAGCCGCAAATGTATCTCGGCCTTTTCGATCGGCTGCAGACGAAGGGCCTCATTGAACGCAGGAACAGCTTTTGAACCCTGCCGACGCTGCAGGTAGGCTTCGCCGAGAAATTGGAACGCATCAGCAGACTCGCCGTCGACCGTTGCAGCTCGTGTAAATGCAGTAATGGCGAGGTCGAATTTCTCCTGAGAGAGATAAAGCTTTCCGAGGTTCATCAAAGCGATCATAAGGTCAGGCTTTTGCTCGAGCGCTCGTCCGTAGGCGATCTCGGCCTCGCCGTATTTCTTCAGACTGAACAGAAGTGAACCAAGTTCGGTCCACGCAACAAAATCCTTCGGGTCCTTTTGGACTATTTGATTCAAGAGTTTCTGCGCTTCCGCAAGGTTGTCTTGCTTCCTCGCGTCAAGGGCCTTCTTAAATATCGCCTCGTTCTCGGCGGAACGGGAGTATAGCTCTGCGGCCGAGACGACCGCGGGCTTTCGCGCCATGAATTCCTCATAGGCCTTCCAGTTGATCGTAATGTCCTTTCTAAAGCTGTTGCCCTGCCATGCAACGATCTGTTCTCGACCCACTTCATTCCCGTTCACTTCAAAAAGTATCGACATGCCATTTTGCGGCCCGCGCAGAAAAAAGTAATAACCGCGATCATTTGCCTGAACACGGTCGATCTGAGTCCCGCTTCCTAAGAGCGCGACAAAGATCACGGGTTTCGGGGCTCTAGAGTCGAGTCCGTCAAGCCGCACTTGGCCGTAGATCACTGGCTGGCCGATCGGGATAGGCAAGCCGGTCGCCTGGCGAATATCGTCGTTCTGAGCTGAGGCAGACAAAGGGGCGAACGCCAGAAATGAAAAGCAGGCGGCGAAGAGAAAGAACGTCTTCATTGAAAATAACTCCTTAAATGAAAAGTACCTTGATTCTAAACCCTTGAGACGGTATCAACAATCGGAAAACGAGGTCGGGGTGATCTTTCACGGGCTTGATGCCCTCAGACGCAGGCAACGAGTACCGATCAATAACTCATAAAAACCGGAGATCGGTCGACTCAGTTGACGTCAGTCTTTTCAGGATTGTCGCGGACGTATCGCTCGAATTTCTTTCGGTCCGGGTGGTCCGCAACCTTTTCCAGGAAAAGCCGATACTCCCGAGATGCAAGATGTTTGGCTCCGGCAAGATCGTACAATCGTGCGATGAGCAAATGGCAGACCGCCATTCCGACGGGATCAAGCCGGATGGCCTCGTTCAATGCCTGAACCCCCAGAGTGCCTTTCCGGGCAAGAAGGTAGGCTTCTCCGAGAAGTTGATAGGCTCGTGCCATCTCAGGCTCTTCCTTTACCGCGCCTTCAAGCAACTCTATAGCAGGTTCGATCCGCTTTTGGATCAAATAGATCCTTCCTAGGTTGATCATCGCTGGGGCGAAATCGGGCTTTAGCGAGATCGAACGCTTCAAGGCGGATCCTGCCTGAGGAATATCGCCCTTTTCAAAATAGAGCCCGCCAAGTCTTGCCCAGGCAATGAAATCCTGCGGGTCCGCCGCAACGACCTCCTTGAACAGTCGGATGGCCTGCTCTCGTTGTCGGTTCTGCTCGGCCGAATCAGCATTTTCGAATAGCGTCGCAGACCTTCCTTCCCGTGGATAATGATGCTTTACAGAAATTGTGGAAGGTGCCCTCACTCTCTCAAGGCCCTGATTCGCATAAACGTCAAAGTCTTCCCGGTGTTGTTTAGGTCCGAGGGACGGAAGCCTCCGTCTGGCGACCTCGAGGCCCTCCACATCGATCACGATCGATCCGCCGCTTGCGTCCACGTCTCGAAAGCAAAAATTGCCTGAGCGGTCGATGGTGTGCCGCTGTTCATTCCTGTTTCTGTCGGCGATCGTAACCGTGATCTTAGGGAGTTTTCGACCCTCAAATCCATGCAGCATCACTTTCCCATAGACGAAGGACGAACTCATCCAAACGGTTCCGCCGGCTTCGCCGCATATCTCGTCCGTCTGTGCAAGGCAAGTTGGTGCCAAGACGAAAAGGGGAACCAACATTAAGATCCTTCGTGGAAAAAAAGTTTTCATCTTAGGTTTAAAGTGTCGTTTTCGACAGGATTTTCGCGGATATACGCGGCCATTTTTTCCTTTTCGGGATGGTCCGGAACCTTGCTTAAAAACAATTGGAACTGGCGCGATGCAAGATGTTTTGCTCCGGCAACGTCGTAAAGTTTTGCAAGCAAAAGATGACACTCTGCCATTTCAACCGGCTGCAGGCGAATTGCTTCTTCAAGCGCCGGCACTCCCTTTGAACCCTGACGGGCACGAAGATAAGCATCGCCCAGGAGCCTGAAGGCCATTGCCTCTTTCGGGTCGGCGATGGTTGCCCTAAGGAGGATCTCAATGGCCGGATCGAGCTTTTTCTGTACGAGATAGTGCTTGCCAAGGCTGATCATCGTCGGTACGGAGTCGGGGCGCGCAGACAAACCGGACAGAAATGCCCTTTCCGCATTCTGCGGATCTGAGACAGCAGAGTAGGCGGCTCCGAGGATGGTCCAGGCAGCGTAGTCTCCCGCGTCGGCGGCAACAACCTTTTTTAGCAGGGGGATCGCCTTGGCCGGCGTATCGGTTTCAATGAATTGGACCGCCTTAAAGAACAGATCACGGTTTGATTTGCTGCGTTCGTACGCATATTTTGCGTCAACCGTGCCGGGTTTTGCGCTTACTGAGGTAGTTGTCACCGTCACTACAAAATCGAATCGCTGCTGCCGCGGTCCAACGGTAAGCAAGGTTTGCCTGGCGGCCTCGGACCCATTGACCTCCACAACAATGGTTCCGCCGGACGCGGGAAGTTCCCGGAAGTAAAAATAGCCGTCGCTGTCGAGCGTAGTGCGGGTGGAATGGATGCGTTGAGATACCAGAGTGACGGTCACCTCAGGGGGCTTAGTATTCGGGTCGACACCTTCGAGAGTGACCCTTCCGTAAACAAGCCTTTCCCCGGATAGAGGCATGCCGGTAGATTGCCGGATACCTTCCACCTGGCCTGTTGCGGTCACTGCCAAGAGAACTACCAGTAAAAGGACAGTATGGCCGGAGAGGATCGATCTCATATATACAACCTCGACCGTTCTTGTTTATTTACAAGCCTGATTGATATGCGAAACCGGGATGGATGTCAAGTGGTTTCTACGAAATGCTATCGCGCGGCAAAGGCGTCGTTGCCCGTTGTCTCGGAAAGGTGGCGCGTATCGTTTAGGGCCAAGACACGAATATTCCTGCGTCCTCGTATCTCAAAGCGATTGATGCCGCAGTTAGAGGTAACAAGCCAAGGTGTATTCTTCGTGGTTCTGTTAATGGCTCCCATCAAATGTAAGGTTATAAAGCAGATAGCGCCCGTATGGGAGAATATCGCGATCCGGTGGCCCTGATGCTTTGCAAGTATGTCCCAGAGCTCTGTCGTCGCCCGCGTAAGAAGTTCTTCGTAGCTTTCACCATCTGTGATCACGTGCTGAACATTTCGATTTACCAGAGCATAATAGTCGCGCGGGTGATGTGCTTTCGATTCGTCAAAGGTCAGTCCTTCAAGAACACCAACATTACGTTCCCGAAACGCCTTTGTTGCGGTCATCGGAATGTCGAGAAGCCGAGAAAGAGGTTCCGCAGTCTGCACCGCCCGGTGCAGATCGCTGGTGAAGATCGCGGTGATGCCTTCTTTCGCCAGTGCCTCCGCCGTCAATTGAGCCTGCCAATGGCCGAGTTCGGAAAGCGGTGTGGGACCGTGGCCGCCAAAACGGCCGTCGGCGTTTCCTGCAGATTGGCCATGACGAATGAGAAACAAGCGTGTTGGTTGCGCCATAACGAAAGCAAATCTTGACGTAGAACACATAATCGCAAAACTGGCCGAAAATCAAAAATGAGGAAGCAAATCAATTGCGCCAAACATAGCATTTGGTTCAGAGTTCCTGCAGAGCAGAAGTTCCGTCGAATGCTAGACACGCTTGTCTGAAAGGCCAGTCTGGAATATGATTCGCGCGGTTTACACGGTCCCGCGCTTAATTATCCATCCCGTGCTTTAAACGGTTTAAGGATTAAGATACGGAAACTAATATTCTGGACGGATTTTGGTTCAATGATGGCTCTATGTCAGGCGCAATGTGCCGAAACGCATGCGCATCTCGCGGCTTTACATTTGCTGCAACACAGTTTTCCCAGCATTGTTTTTGCGGCAATCCATACGGAAGGTACGGCAGGTCGAACAATTGCAGCATGCCTTGCGCAGGGAATCGATCTGAGATATGTGGCGGGGGCTATGCCAATACCGTGTTTCGCGCTCGCTGAGAGCGAGATATAACTTTATCGCGAGCATTGAGATGACGCGCCCGATTCAGGCACCAACTGTTTCCGATTGAAGCTTTTCTGCCTGGTAGTGCGTACGCAAGGCGTCGATAAATTCGTCAAGCTGTCCTTCAAGCACTAGATCAAGCTGGTGGACGGTCAGGCCGATGCGGTGATCGGTCACACGATTCTCCTTGAAATTATAGGTGCGGATCTTTTCGGAGCGGTCGCCTGAACCGACCATCGACTTTCGCTCAGCCGATAGGGCGTCGTGCTGCTTTTGTTCTTCTATTTCCTGCAGACGCGCTCTGAGTACCCGCATCGCCTTTTCGCGATTCTTGATCTGCGATTTTTCGTCCTGCATTGAGACGACGGTGTTAGTCGGCAGATGGGTGATCCGCACTGCAGAATAAGTAGTATTTACAGATTGGCCGCCGGGCCCTGACGAGCAGAAAGTGTCAATTCTAAGGTCATTCTGGTTGATCTGAATATCAACCTCTTCAGCCTCGGGCAAAACGGCTACGGTCACGGCAGAGGTGTGGATCCGCCCCTGGGTCTCAGTTTGTGGGACACGCTGAACACGATGAACACCTGACTCATAGCGGAGCTTGGAAAAGACCCGATCGCCTTCGATGAGCGCTATTGCCTCTTTCGTTCCCCCGACACCCGTATCGGCCGACTCGAGTATTTCCATCCTCCAACCCTGGCGTTCAGCATAACGCGCGTACATCCTCAGCATTTCGGCCGCAAATAGCGTTGCTTCGTCTCCGCCCGTACCGGCCCTGATCTCAAGGATAACGTTCTTTTCGTCATTGGGATCCTGCGGCAGCAGCAGGAGTTTTAATTCCTCTTCATGGACAGGCAGCTTCTCTTCGATCTCGGCGACCTCCGAAAGAGCCATCTGTTTCATCTCATCGTCTTCAGCAGAATTTGCGAGGTCGCGGGCACCGGCAAGGTCGTCTGTAAGCTTTCGCACCTCACGGTATTTGTCGACGATGATCCCGAGGCTGCTATGCTGTTTCATCGCTTTCGCATAGGCCTTCATATCCGACATGATCTCCGGAGAAGAGATCTGCTCGGTCAACTCCTCATAGGTCTTTTCGATCTGTGCAAGTTTTTCAAGCATTTTGAAATCGAAATCAAGTGATCAACCCGCGACTGGCTCCAGTTTCAGAGATTCGTCAAGCGCTCTTATGGCCACTTCAAGCTGTTCTCCGTTCGGCTCCTGGGTCGTGATGTTCTGGAGCCAAATACCAGGCAAGGTTATCAACTTGAAAACGGCCCCAGATTCTTTCTTTGCCGCATAGCGAATGATCTCGTACGAAAGACCGGCAACAAGCGGCATCAGAGCTATTCGGACGACCAGGTTCAGCCAAGTCTGCTCAAATGTAATGACGGAAAATAATACGATAGACACGAGCATGACGACCATCAGGAAAGAGGTCCCGCATCGAGGATGCTGGCGTCGCTGGCCCTTTGCATTTGAGACCGTTAGGTCAAGCCCATTTTCCCAGGTAAAGACCGTTTTGTGCTCAGCACCGTGATACTCAAAAACCCGACGGATATCTTTGAGGAATGACATGGAGTAGATCATCAGCACAAAGAAGATCATCCTGATGACGCCGTCCACCAAGTTAAAGGCGATCCATGAGTGCGGTTTTGTTTCCCAGGTGTAAGCGTAGAACGAATTCCACCAACCGGCGTCCGCAGCTAAGGCTGGCGGTTCGGCCCAGCCTAGGGCAATAAATCCAGCGTTGGTCAACAAAAGAGGTGCGACAACGAAAAGAGCAATGTTGAAAGCAAGAGCGAACAATATCGAACCAACTGCGCTTGCCGATTGCGAAAGTTTTTTCGGCTGATCCGTCGCTTTCTCTTCAGGGAGCACCACCTTTACCGGGGCCTTAAGAAATGCCTCATTCTCTGTGCCTTCAGCCAAAGCTTCCTGCAGCTGAGGCTCTTTCGCCTTTGCAAGTTCCTCCTGCTGCTTCAGATCGTCTTCATATATTCGCGCAGAGAAATTTAGAGCTTTTATCCCGAGGGCGAGTGATTGGATCAGCGTCGCTCCCCCGCGAAGCACTGGTATGCCAAGCCATTTATACTTATCGCTCCAGCGGGGCAGCCGTTCGGCCGTTGTAATGATCTCGCCGTTCGACTTACGGCACGCGATGGCGTAGGCCGATGGCGTTCTCATCATCACGCCTTCCATTACAGCCTGTCCGCCAACTATGAGATCACGCTCGATTGCAAAGGCGGCCTGTAGGAACTTAAGCCTTCTTTTTGCTGTCCTTTCCATAACGCTAAGATGACGCATTACGTCCTTCAACGGTTGCCCGGTCAATAGATACAACGACGCCGGCCTGATTATGTCCCGCCGCCTCGCAAAAAATATAGCTCAAGCGGCCGGCGCCAATCTGGCCGGCGTCGGATAATAAACAGCTAATAGGTTTGTGCCCAGACTCTCACGCGATCAAACCTCCGCGTTTTCCGCTGCAGGTGCTGCGGCGACAGTCTCAGACTGCCCACCTCTAGCATAACGGCGCTTGAACCGATCCACGCGCCCGGCCGTATCGACAAGCTTCTGCTTGCCCGTAAAAAATGGATGACATTCAGAGCAGATCTCAACATGCAGGTCCTCCGCCATCGTCGAACCCGTCCTGAACGTGCTGCCGCAGGCACAAACTACGTTGATCTCCTGATATTTAGGGTGAATTTCTTGTTTCATGATCTCACTTTCCTCGCCGCATATAGGCGATGTGCGATATAACGCAATCCGCAATCATACGATGAACCTTTCGCTGGGTCAAGTATTTCCCGGCAAAACAGGTGTTGCGATGTCAGATCCGGATACCCCAAAACCGCAGAAAATTTCCTTCGGACGACCATTCTTTTTCATACCAGAATCCGAACACGGCAAGTGTCCGAAAACGATTGCGTCCGCATATTTTTCTATCAAGGAGGATTCTATGAGAAGTATATCTTTATTTTTTGCAGCACTTTTCCTGATGACGGCCGGAGGATTTGCCCAACGGGCCGATAACGCGACATCCGATGCTCCATCGGCGGCCTTTGGAAACCAGATCACGTTCACAGGCGGCGCTACGGGCGTACGCTTCAGCAGCGGGTTTCTGGGCGCGGCCGCTTCGCTCGGGCTCACTGTCTCACCTATCTCTGCAGCAGGTGTCCGCGGCGGTGCGAATGTAAGTTTCCCGATAACCTGGGGAACCGTTGACGGCGCCACGCTGAGAGGCGAGATAATGCATTCCCGCTTTCTTCAATTCGAAAAGGGGAGCGCAGCCGTCAAGATCGAGGGCTTTATTATTGATACTACCGGGCCGCAGCCCCTTATCAATGGACTCGCCTCAGCGAACGGGTCGGTAATTGGCCGCATACCTCTATTTGATCTTGATCTGAGCAACGCGACGATAAGCCAGGCAGGCTCGGTGCTTCAGATCTCCGGTGTGCGGATCACCCTTAGGTCAGAGGCTGCTGGAGCACTTAATTCCGTTTTTTCAACAAACGCATTTGTTGAAGGTTTCGATATCGGTACAGCAACAGTGAGTGGGCTGGTTGCTCCTTAGCATCGTCACCGTTGATTGGGGACGTACGCAGATGCGTCCCCAAATCCTTTTATGGGCTACCTTTGCCCCAGCAGTTCGTGAAGACTATGTTTCCGTAATCCAAAAGCCTTCATCACCTCGCATGCCTGCCTTTCAGCCTTGACACTGCGTCCACGCGGTAATCCTTTTTTAGCCGTGAGCATGCTGTTTTTCGGTGTGTGGTCGGTCGAAACGAATTCAAAGACTTTTGATCTGTAACCACTTGCCTCAAGAAGCAAAGCACGAAGCCCATCTGTCAATGTTTCGGCGGTGCGTTCCATCAGAACGCCGTGTTTGAGCAGGGAAGCGAGCGGATCGGGCGGGTCCATCTGTTTGCGGACCTCCTTATGGCAGCAGGGGGCGGCCACAATTATCTCGGCTTTGGCGTTGATGCCTTTGAATATAGCATCGTCGGTGGCGGTGTCGCACGCGTGGAGGGCGATCAGGACATCGACATCTCCGGGATTGTGATCGGCGATCGTGCCTTGGACGAATGTAAGTCCATCGAAGCCTACACATCTGGCGATGTCGTTGCAAAGTGCGACAAGGTGCGGGCGTTGCTCTACGCCGATCATATGAACTAGTCGTGGTTTGTGCGGCCCTTCAACGTTATCAGAGATTGATGCATTCGCCAGCAAGTCATAAAGCGCAAATGTCAGATAACCTTTGCCTGAGCCCATATCAACTACACGCAGCTCCTTTTTATCTTTGAGCGTGGAATTGTCGATGAGCCCGCCGGCGATCTCAACAAATTTGTTGATCTGTTTCCATTTGTCTCGGGCGTCGGCACGGATCGTGGCGCTGTCGGTCGTGATCCCCAATGCCTTCAAATAAGCGGCAGAGGGATCGACCAATTTGACCTTACGTTTATCGTGCACGGGTTCAAAGGGCGTCGTTACGGAAGGCTTGCCTTTTATCAAGCGAATATTTCTTTTACCGATCGTTAGCTGATGGTCATGAATGGAAGTGAAAAGGTGGGCGTTGTGAAAGCCGTCTTTTAGGCGGCTCCGCAATTCGTTTACAGCTTCTTCGATCTCAAAATTCTTTACGGTCTCGCGGTTCGCATATCGAAACTGAAACATTAGCCGTGTTCCCTTCTTCAGAACAACGAACCGGATGGAAAGTCGTTGCAGATGAGCTTCGCGGCCTTTATAATTGCTTAAAGTCAATCTGATGAAAGTGCCGTCGTTCGTACTCTTTCGAAACGCGGCGATGAAATTTTCGATCTCGTTCGACACAATAAAACTGAGGTTAGCACAGATGGAATCCACTGGAACACAATCGGGCCTTTCGACGATAGGATCGAAAGAATTTGTCGAGTCGGTCGCTTACCTTTTGCGTGAGACTTTTGAAGGCTCGCCCGAGGGAATGCCGAGCGCCTATCTAGACCGGGGTGTTGGCGTTTTCAACACGTTGAGCGGCCTGTCGGCGGAGTCGGCCTCTAGAGAAACCGGTGGGACGACTGTCGCTGCACAGGCAGAACACGCAAAGTTCTACCTCGATCGGCTTTGTGAGTACATCAATGGCCGGACCGAGCCCGTGAATTGGGAAGATAGCTGGCTGATAGAAACGGTCAACGATGATGAGTGGGCAGCATTACAGTCGAGCATAAGAACGGCTTACGAGAACTCATTGAAATGTTTGGCTGAAGAACGCGAATGGAAAGATCTGAAGGTTGGGATGGCCATCGGCCTGGTGGCCCACACAGCTTACCATTTGGGAGCAATTCGGCAGATCGCTAAAGCAGTTTAGCCGCGAACTATGGGAATACGAACGCTGTAGATCAAAATGTCATCCCTCCATCTAAAGAGATCCGTGGCAAATTTGTCTTATGAATAATTTATTTCACCTGGCGTTTCCCGTGCACGACCTTTCGTCGGCAAGGAGTTTTTATGGCGGCATCCTTGGCTGCAACGAGGGAAGAAGTTCGGAATGTTGGATCGATTTTGATCTTTACGGACATCAGATCGTCACACATCTTTCCGAAAGCGGTGCAGGTGTAAAGGCCACGAATCACGTCGATGCCGATCACGTCCCGGTTCCGCATTTTGGCATAATCCTGCCGATGGATGAATGGAGAGAACTGGCCGACAAACTTCGCTCGAAAGGCGTCCAGTTTATTATCGAGCCAAAGATCCGATTTGAAGGAGAAGTTGGCGAACAGGCAACGATGTTCTTTCTTGATCCAAGCGGGAACGCACTGGAGTTCAAGGGATTCAGAGACTTTTCTACGGTGTTTTCTAAATAGCCGGCGACTGGCTTGGGCGATGACGGCTTAGCGGCGAGTTGAGGGCGCATCCGACCGCAAAGCCGACATCCTGCGATAGGTTCAGATTTTGGTGCTATGGGTGACATGTTTTGAAGAAAGAACATGCAGAGATCGTGATCATTGGCGGCGGAGTCGTTGGTGCATCCGTCGCCTTTCATTTGGCTGAAAGAGATGCTCGCGGCGTTTTGATCCTAGAGCGAGAGTCGGTGCAGGGACGCGGTTCGACCGGAGCTGCGACCGGCGGCGTGAGGGCTCAATTTGAGACCGAGATCAACATCAGAATGTCGCTCTACTCGATCGACTTCTTAAAGAACTGGGAATACGACTGTGAATACGATCCAAAGGGTTATCTTTTTTTCGCAACAACGGACGAAGGATTCGATTATCTAAAGCGAAATGTCGAGACACAACGATCGTTGGGCGTGAAGGGCGTAGAGATCGTTGATGCTGAGGCGTGCACGGATATCGTTCCGGGTATGAACTGCCGCGATATCGTCGGCGGAAGTTTTGGCAAGAATGACGGTTTCGTTAATCCCTTAGCGATCATGCGCGGGTTCACAGACGGAGCGATCCGACGCGGTGCGAAGATCGAATATGGCGCAGAAGCTCAGAAACTATTGGTCGATGGGGGCAAGATCAAGGGCGTAAAAACTTCTAAAGGTCTGCTGGAGTGCGATGCGGCGGTGATCTGTACAGGCGCAAGGGCGGCCGAGTTAGCTGCGACCGCCGGCATCGATCTGCCAGTCCTTCCGCAGCGACGCCAGATCGTTTGGGCTCGAACCCGCGAGCCGCTGCCGCCACAAATGCCGATGGTCATCGACATCGGAACCGGTTTTCATTTCAGGCCGGCAAGAGACTTCGGGCCCGCTGTCGATGATCGGCTACCAGCCAGTAACGGCGTCGGCAGAGAGGTGCTTTTCGCTTATCCGGATTCCAATGAGCAGGTTTCGACAAGAACCGACGTGGACGATGAGTTCATACAGCGAGTTTATGATCGGGCATATGTGCGTGCCGGCTTCTTATATGAATCCGAGGTCGTTCGAGATAAATGCCGGGCAGGCCTGTACGAGAACACTCCCGATCATCATGCGATTCTCGGCGGCTGCGACATCGGCGGACTCTATTTTGCCAACGGTTTTTCTGGTCACGGCGTGATGCATTCGCCCGCGACGGGGCGTGCTCTAAGCGAGATTATCCTGAATGGAAAAGCTGCCTTTCTGGATGTTTCGTGTCTCTCTTTAGACAGATTCGCAAAGGGGGAGCAGCTTCACGAGACCGCCTTCATATAAAATTTGATTCCCCCAAGTTTTTAGATGTAGGCGATCAGGACAGTCCGATCGACAAGCCGTATTCGTGTCCATCTATGTTAACCTGAGGTCATATCCCGATCTATGCCGACAGCAATAGTTCATCATCCGATATACGAGAAACACGATACCGGCCCGGGACATCCGGAGATGCCGGAGCGTTATCGAGTAGTAATCGACGCTCTGAAAAAAGACGACGAATTTTGGAAGGGCCTCGTTGAGATCACTCCCGAAAAAGCACCTCAGGGAGTGGTGCAGGCAGCCCATACGAAGGAGCACTTCAAACGGGTCGAAAGCGCGTTCGAAAACGGCCTTGACCGGCTCGACATGGACACCACGATCTCGATGGAATCATTTGATGCGTCCCTGTTTGCCGCGGGCGGTGCGATCGCAGGTGTTGACGCTGTAATGCAGGGCGCGGCCTCGAACGCTTTTGTTGCTGTCCGCCCGCCCGGCCACCACGCGACAGCCGAAAGAACGATGGGTTTTTGCTTGTTCAATAATGTGGCCGTTGCCGCGCGTTATGCCCAGAACAAATATAACGAGA
Organism: Pyrinomonadaceae bacterium; assembly: GCA_035327545.1. Taxonomy (GTDB): domain Bacteria; phylum Acidobacteriota; class Blastocatellia; order Pyrinomonadales; family Pyrinomonadaceae; genus OLB17. Next base: position 78,855 of record DAOLDE010000001.1, read on the forward strand.
TCGATCGCGTTGCGATAATCGACTGGGACGTGCATCACGGCAACGGGACGCAAGGTATCTTTTACACAGATCCATCCGTTTTCTTTTTTTCGATGCACCAATATCCCTGGTATCCGGGCACCGGATCGCGCGGAGAAACGGGCCACGGTAAAGGCCTGGGCTCGACATTGAATGTACCTGTGCGAGCGAACACCTCGGCGATTGTGCAAACGTCGGCATTCGACGCAGCCATCGATGAGATCGCTTCCAAGATGAAACCCGATCTGATCTTCATTTCGGCGGGATTCGATGCACACTTGACCGATCCACTGGGACAGCTCCAACTCGAAGACGCTGATTATAAGGCGATGACACGCACTGTCATGCAGTGGGCTGACGATGCTTGCGGCGGAAGGATCGTGTCCTGTCTGGAGGGAGGATACAATCTTCATACACTTGGGCAAACGGTCAAAGAACATATTTCGGAACTTCGCAATATCTCTTCTTAAGAATTCATACAGTGGTGTGATAATATTTCGGCAATTCAGCCCGACAACGAGGAGAAATTGAAATGCCTGACATTGAAACATCATGCGTTCAGTGCAAAGCGACTTTTCTTTTCACCGAAAAGGAACAGGAGTTGTGTTATCAGCGGAACATGATGCCGCCGCAACGGTGCCCAAGATGCCGTGCAAAGAAAGCGGCGACCGGAGAGAATGCCCCGAAGAGATTTGAGATAATTTGCGACCATTGCGGGCGGCATGACCAGGTCCCGTTCCAGCCAAAGGTCGGCCGGAGTGTGCTTTGCCGTGAATGCCATGAAGCTAGCCGCTCGCGGGCAAAACATGCCTAGAAAATAGCATCGACATCCTTGATCGCTATACGATAACCTCTATGCCTTTCGAAACGGTCAATTACTCAGTAAGGGACGATGTTGCCATCGTCTCTATGAACCGGCCCGACGCCCTCAATGCTCTTTCGCTGCAGCTTTGCGTTGACCTAAGAGCGGCCATCGAACAGGCCATTGAAGAAGGTGCGAGGGCGATCATTCTTACCGGCGAGGGTCGCGCATTTTGTTCGGGCGGCGACCTGCGCGAGATGAAGTCGATGTGGGAAAGGGAAGGAAGGATCGAGGCATTTCTCGAAGACCCGCTAAGGGCTCTCCACAATGTGATCCGCCTGATCCGTGAAACACCGATCCCTTTTATCGCTGCGGTGAACGGCGTTTGTGCCGGTGCCGGAACTAACTTTGCCCTTGCGTGCGACATTATAGTTGCTGCCGACAATACCAGCTTCAACGAAGCGTTCGTCAGGATCGGCCTATCGCCTGATTGCGGCGGCACGTTTTTTCTCCCACGAGCCGTTGGCGACAAACTTGCTGCCGAGATGTTTATGACTGGCGAGACGATCGATGCCGAACGGGCGGCCAGGAACGGGATGATAAACAAGGTCGTTCCTGCCGATCGTTTGATGGACGAATGCAACCAGCTTGCCCACCGGCTAGCCGCCGGCCCTACTGCATCGATCGGAAGGATCAAACAGATGCTCAACGCTTCCTTTTCCAACGACCTGGCCTCGCAGCTCGACCTCGAACACAAACTTCAGATCGAATCAGGTCGATCGCCTGATTTCAAAGAGGGTGTTGCGGCATTCTTTGAGAAGCGCCCGCCCCGATTCTCCGGAAAATAGAGTCAAATCAGATCCTTCGAACGATCCAGCTTCGCTTGACAAGCCTCTAGATGGCCATTAGTATTTTCTACTTGATATTGAAAATCAGTTTCAATAAGGGAATTCCCTAATCGATTCCGAGCGGTTAGCGTGCGTTCAGCCATCGTCAAGCTTCGCTTTCACCTGCTGGAAATTTAGAGAAAGATCTATATGCGCCCGTCTTCTTTTATCTTCGCTTTTGTTTTTTTATGGGTCGTACATCTCGCGATAGCAGCCCATGGACAAAACTCCAATAACGTTAGCGGCAGGGTGGTAGACGGCAACGGGGCCTCGGTCAAGGGGGCCCTTGTGATCCTCACAAGACCCGATGTTTTGTTCAGGGCCGAACTGACGACCGATGACGGCGGCCGTTTCTCGTTTCAGGGTATCCGAAACGGGCGATACACATTGATCGTTAGGGCCGCTACGTTTGCATCGAAGGAGATCACGGTCGTCGCGTCGGAGCAGCGGCATATTGAGATAATTCTTCAACCAGAGCCGCTTGCCTTTGAGGTAGCCATAACCTCCACATATCTCGCGGGGAGCAGGGAGAGCCTGTCGGAGATCCCGGGTTCGCTTGAGAGGATCGATAAGCACACTTTGAACGCTAGCAGGGTCTTCAATTTCTCGGAAGCCCTGAGAAAAGTGACTGGCATTCATGTCCGCGATGAAGAGGGATTTGGCCTCCGCCCGAATATAGGCATAAGGGGAACGAACCCGACGCGTTCGACCAAGGTGCTACTGCTCGAAGATGGCATCCCGCTGGCCTACGCGCCATATGGCGACAATGCTTCGTACTATCATCCACCGATCGAGCGGTTCGAATCGGTTGAGGTCCTCAAAGGCGCCGGGCAGATCGCTTACGGACCGCAGACCGTTGCCGGGCTGATCAATTATTTGACTCCTAATCCAACCGAAAAGCCTACCTTCGGGCTTCGGTTAACGGGCGGCGATCGGTCGTATTTCAACGGAAGTTTCAACGGGAGCGGTACCATTGGGCGAACCGGGATAATTGGAAGTCTTACGAGGAAGCAGGGCAACGGTGCAAGGGAAAATATCAATTCAAAGCTCAATGATGTTTCCACCAAGGTCGTTCATAGTCTGGACGATCGCAACTCGCTGACATTTAAGCTCAGTTACTATGGCGAGGATTCGAACGTAACTTACTCAGGCCTGACCGAAGCGGAATTTGCTGTGGATCCTCGCGGGAATGCGTTTCGGAATGACTTCTATTACGGTGACCGAATCGGGGTTTCTGCGTCGCATACAAGCGTTATTACTCCAGGTGCCGTTGTTACCACCAATTTCTACGCCAACACGTTTTCCCGAGATTGGTGGCGGCAGTCGTCGAACTCTGGCCAGCGTCCGAATCGCTTGAACATTGACCCCGACTGCCTCAGCATGGCCGATCTGAACACGACATGCGGAAACGAGGGCCGCCTTCGCAAATACGAGACCTACGGAATAGAGCCGAAATTTTCTCTTAACTATGATTCGGGAAACCTCTTCCGTGGAGAACTTCTCACCGGGGTTCGGTACCATTGGGAAACTCAACGTCGGCGGCAGGAAAACGGCGACGTTCCCCATAGCCGAAGCGGAGCCGCCTCAGAGATCAACATACGAAAAAATGAAGCTCTTTCAGGTTTCGTACAAAATCGGTTCATTGTAGGTCGACTGGCAATAACACCCGGCATCAGATACGAACGCATAGACATTGCCAGACGGAACCTGCTTACAACGCCGATCTCTGAGGGCAACACAACTGTGACTGAAGTGATCCCCGGCATTGGTGCGGCATATTCCGGCATACCGGGAACGACGCTGTTTGTCGGGCTTCATCGCGGCTTCTCGCCGCCTCGGGCCGAGGATATTATCGGTAACAACGGCAGTGTCGTCGAGCTGGATGCAGAGCGGAGCTGGAATTATGAGGTTGGTGCCAGGACCAATTTCGCGCGAGGGGTTCGGATCGAAGCGACATTTTTCCGTCTTGATCATGAGAACCAGATAGTTCCGGCAAGTTTGGCAGGAGGGGTCGGCGCGACTCTCACAAATGGCGGGCGAACGTTACAGCAGGGGTTTGAATTTATGGGTCAGGCCGACACTGGAACTGTTTTCCGCTCAAAACACAATTTCTATATCAGAACAGCGGCGACATGGCTTCCGCTGGCAAAATTTCAGGGTCTTCGATACAGTTCGATCACGACGCCTGCAACGTTGGATCTATTTTGCCCATCGGACAAGCGAATCTCGATAACTCAATGCACTATCACGGGTAATCGACTACCATATGTTCCCGAGACACTGTTGACCACCTCGGTTGGGTACTCGCACACAGACGGATTTAATGGATCTGTTGAAAATGTCCTGATCGGACGACAGTTTGGCGATGACCTGAACTCACCCGGCGTCGTCCCCAACGGCCAAATAGGAAAGATCGCGAAACAAAGTTATTGGAACGCGACCGCAAATTATAAGGTAGAGAAATGGAAAACAGCATTTTTCGTGACGGTCAAGAACGTTTTCGACCGGACTTTCATCGTTGACCGGGTACGAGGAATACTTCCCTCGAGCCCGCGTCTGGTTCAAGCAGGCGTGAATGTCAACTTTTGAAATGGCTGTCCCAAGCAGATCGATCAGCCTTTCCGGACAAGGTATGAGCAAGAATGAGTGCAACGACATTTGGCATTGCAGCTCATGCAATGAAATTCATCTTTTGGCCGGAGGCGTTCGGCTGGACTTTGACCGTGATGAATTTGACGCGTTTGCTCAAAAGGTGGTGGAGTTCTATTGCACGAGTTGGCTGCCCCATCCCGTGCTTCGAACACCGGGAAATAAGAGGGAATTGAGCCTGGATCCGCAAGAAGCCCACACTCAATGGACGCATTGATGTGTTGAACCAGATCCGATGAGTTATGAAAAGAATGATCAAGAGAATACTATTTTTGTCCGCATTTGCGGTGATGATCTCGGCGTGCGGTTCGACGGGGGACAATCCTTCGGCAAACACTTCGTCGGCAGCTAAGATCGTGATCGCGCTGAAGCCGGACAAGAACCCGGACCAAATGTTGGCAGAACGCGAATCGCTGAAGAGCTTTTTATCCGGGAAATTGGGCAGGCCGGTAGATGTGGTGATACCCCTCTCGGCGGCGGTGATCAACGAGGGTTTTAGCAATGGAACGATCGACCTTGGTTATCTGAGCGGAAACGATCTTATCAATGCCCGGGAAGCCGAGCTGCTTTTGGTCGGTGAGATCAACGGAAAAACGACCTACAAGAGCTATTGGCTTTCGCTCAAGGATAAACCATACACCAGGGTCGAGGATCTTCGCGGCAAGCCGATAGCTTTTGCAAGCAAAACGAGCACGTCTGGATTCGTGATCCCGTTGTGGGACCTCCGAAAAAATGGGCTTGTCTCGGAGAGGGCCGATCCGGAGGAGTTTTTCGGCAAAGGAAACGTATTTTTCGGTACCGGCTATGTTTCGGCAGTCGAGCGGGTTCTGAACGGGCAAGCAGAAGCGGCGGCCGTCAGCTATTATGTGCTTGACGAGAACAAGCATTTGTCTGACGAGCAGCGGTCGAAGCTGAAAAAGGTGGCCGAACAGGGCGATGTGCCGACGCATATAATCGCGGTTCGTAAAGGCCTCTCACCCGATGAGAAAGATAAGTTGAAACAAGCGCTTCTCTCGATGAACGAGGGGAATAACGCAGGGCTTCGCGATAAGCTTTTTACCTCAAAACTTGTTGAAGCCAACCAGGATGAACATCTCAGGCCTCTTCGTGAGGCCCTGTCCGTAGTTCCGAAGTAGATGGAAATTGCAAGAACTGCATCGCTTTCACCGGGCGAGACGGCGGCCGAGGTCGTCGACCTTTCGATCAAACGAGGCGGCAAGATACTTTTCAAGAACATGACCTGGAGCCTCGCTGCCGGCCGCATGCTTGCAGTGACAGGACCGTCTGGTTCCGGAAAATCGAGCTTGCTCGCTTGTCTTCGCGGACAGATCGATCCGGCGTCGGGCGGTGCTGCCGTAATGGCCAACGGGCGATGCGGCGTCGGGACCGTGTTTCAGCACCTTAGACTTACTCAAGAGGCAAGCGTGCTGACAAACGTGCTAAGTGGAAGTTTAGGCGCTTATCCTTGGTGGAAAACGATCCTGGGCTTTTCGTCAAACGAGAATCGACGTGCATTCTCTTACATTAGTGAACTGGGCCTTGCTCCGCTGGTCCATAAGCCGATAAGAAACATTTCGGGTGGGGAGCAGCAACGTACGGCGATCGCCCGTCTTTTGATGCAAGACCCGACGTTGATTCTTATTGACGAGCCAACTTCGGACCTTGACGCCGATCTTGCGAGACAGGTGTTGACCCTGTTCAGCTCACTTTGTACTCAACGCGGAAAGGCAGTGGTTGCGGTTCTCCACGATACCGATCTGGTAAAAAGCTTTGCCGACCAGGAGTTAGTCATTCACCCGGATTTCGAAAATGGCTGGGCACTCCGTACAATTACCGGATAGTGCCGGAAGCCGACAACATTCCTAAGCTTTCCTGGCGTGAGCGCTTTACAGCGTTTCGCGTCAGCCTGATCCTGTTCGCTGCAGCCGTCCTGTTTTCGCTGCCCGCAATGAGCGGTGCTGGCCGCGATCTAAATTATCTTGAAAATTTCCGCCATTTTGCCGCACAATTCTTTCCGCCCGACCTCAGCGCCGCGCCGCAGATACTTAATGCCCTCGTAGAGACTGTACAGATCGCCGTGATGGCTACCCTATTCGCGGCCCTGCTCGCACTACCGCTCGCGGTGGCCGGGGCGCGGACCGTTTCGCCAAGGCCGCTGAATATTCTCGTTCGAATGATCTTGAACGTGATCCGCACGCTGCCAAGCCTGGTCTGGGCCCTTCTTGCCGTGGCCGTTGTCGGGCCGAATCCGCTCGCCGGAGTCATAGGGCTGACATTCTACAGCATCGGATATCTCGGCAAGTTCTTCAGCGACGCATTCGAATCGATAGACACAAGTGTTCCCGACGGACTCAGAATGAATGGCGCGGATGCGGTTCAGGCTTTTCAATATGGACTTCTTCCTCAGGTGAAACCACTGGTCGCAAGCCACGTACTATGGATGCTCGAATACAACATCCGCTCGGCTGCTATCGTCGGGTACGTCGGGGCGGGCGGCATCGGCCTGCTGCTGCATACTTACCAGGAATTTGGGCAGTGGAACAAGTTTTCTGCGGTCTTGCTGTTTATTCTGGGCCTCGTTACTGTTCTCGATCTTTTTGGCGAATGGCTGAGGAGGAAGATCCTGCAAAACGATCGATAAGGGGGCTGTCTTTGATCTGGCCTTCAACAAGGTCAAGATCGGACGGTCGGCCTTAATGCAGCAGCTCCTATGCACTCGCTAACTTACGGCCAGCTAATAAGGGGTAATCGCAACTTTCGCAATCTTCTGGCGGGCCAGGTGATCTCAGAGTTGGGCAACTGGTTCAATTTTATCGCCGGGCTGGGGTTGGTGCGTTTTGTTTCCGATGCCTCTCCCACCGCCGCCGGCATATTTTTCCTTTGCCGGGTCTTGCCTTTTGCCATCGGTTCGCCGTTTGCCGGCACATTCGTTGATCGTTTCTCGCGAAGGCAGGTCATGATCTGGACCGACCTTGCCCGGGTGGCGGTCGCATTGATGTTTCTCTTAGTTACGACCAAAGATGATCTTTGGATTGCCTATATTGGTACTGTCCTGCTTTCAACTTTCGGGGCGTTCTTCGACGGGGCTAAGAACGCGACCACGCCAAATCTGACCGGCCGTGAGGGCCTTCTCGCCGGAACGGCCCTGATGTTTTCAAGCCGATTCCTGCTGATGGCGATAGGCTCCGGCCTTGGAGGCTGGGCTGCAGCCGCTTTCGGATACGAGGTCGCCTTTGTTATAAACGCCTTCTCCTTTCTTGCGTCCGCGTTCACTGTTTGGCTTATTCCTGAAGAAGCGACACGCGACCAGCAAACCGCAGAAAGAATGGCCGACCGTTCGACGCGTCCCGGCTTTTTTGCCGAGTTGAAGGAAGGGTTAAAGTATACGGTCACAAATCATTTCGCACTTACTATCCTGCTCCTGAACATAATGTGGGCCATCGGCGGAGGGGCCATAAACGTTGTATTCGAGCGCGTTGGGGGAGTCTATTTTGCGGGAAAGGAGGGCTGGAACGCCGACATGGCCGTTGGGATACTTTGGTGGGCGGCGGGATTAGGCCTGACCTTTGGTATGCTGGTCGCCCATCGCGCCTCGATGATCCTCGACCGGCGCAAGTCGCATACCGTTTTTATCGGCTGGGCGCTAATCATTCATGGAGTACTATTCTCATTTGCGGGCTTGATGCCGACACTTATTCTCTTTGCGGTCTTTACATTTATCTCGCGAGCTTTGATAGGCGTCGAGTATGCGGTGCAAGAGACATTGTTTCAACGCAGCCTGCCCGATTATATTCGGGGCCGGATCTCAACGCTGGACCGAGGGGCAGAACTCTCGGTATTCGGTATCTCGAGCTACATGTCCGCCGAATTGATGTATTTCATTTCGCCAATGACGCTGACCATCGCTTCGGGCATTTTGTCCGCATCGGCCGGGGTGCTGTGGTTCATTCGGCAGGGGACGAGCAACGAGAAGATAAGCGATGTGCTCGATTGAATCTTTCTCTAGAAAGTCGCACACTTGCTCGATGTGGGATTTCTAAGGCTAGAAAAACTCAACCGGACGGCGAAAAATTTGTTATCGATCGCCGGAATCATACTACTTTCAGCCGCTCTACTTCCTTTTCGGCAGCACCTTAATCCAACGGAAGTGTCGCTAGCCCTGCTACTGGTAGTGTTATTTGCTTCCTCGTTATTCGGAAGCATTGCCGGACTTATAGCTTCGGCAATCGGGATAGTTTGCTTTAATTTCTTTTTTCTTCCACCTTTTTACACTTTCAACATTACCGGGTCAGAAAACCTGGTAGCATTTGGTGCTTTTGTCGTCACTGCACTCATTGCGGGCCAGCTTTCAGGATACGCAAAACGCCGGGCAGAAGAGTCTGAGCAAAGACAAAGCGAGATCGAGCGATTATATGATGAGCTCAAGGCGGCTTTCGAGCAGGCCAGCGAGGCAGAGGCCGTCCGCCGAAGCGAACAATTGAAGACGGCACTTTTGGACGCAGTTACGCATGATCTGCGAACGCCGCTGACTTCCATTAAGGCTTCGGTAACAACATTGCTTGAGGACGCCAAGCCGGCGTTTCTTGATGGGAAATCAAGGCAAGAATTCCTCGAGATAATCGATGAAGAATGCGACCGGCTCAACGAATTCATTGAGAACATGGTGGGTATCGCGAAGATCGAAGCCAATGCTCTGAGCCTGAATCGAAAACTTACCTCAGTTGAAGAGATAGTAGGGCACGCTATCGAACGGGCACGGGCGTCTATTGGCAAACGATCGGTGGTCGTAGAGATACAAGACGACTTGCCTTATATTTTCGCAGATGCGGCGTCAATTTCAGAAGTTGTCTTTACGCTCCTGGACAATGCGGCGAAATATTCGCCCGCGGAGTCTACGATCATGATCACAGCCCGCTCTGCTGCAGATGATCACGTTATGATCTCTGTTCAGGACCAGGGAAAGGGTATTCCGGCCGAAATGCGAGACAAGATATTCGACAAATTTTTTCAGGTGGAAGAGCAGAACATTCACAGAACGGGAGGGGGCCTGGGGCTGGGCCTCGCCATCGCGAAAGGCATAGTAGAATTCCATGATGGATCAATAGAAGTCGAAGACGGTGTTGAGGGATTTGTGACCAAATTTGTCCTCGCCCTGCCGTCGAGCGACCGAAGAAAGGCCGCGTCGCCTAACGAGGAGGCGAAAGCATAATGCCAAAAAGAATTCTTGTGATCGACGACGAGTACCAGATCACGCGAGTCTTGAAACGAAGTCTAGGGGCACATCGTTACGATGTCAGAACCGCCGCGGACGGCGAGTCCGGCCTTGATCTTTTTCGGGATTTTCATCCCGACCTAGTAATAACCGATCTTTCGATGCCCGAACTAAGCGGAATCGAGGTTTGCAGAGAGATCCGTCGTGTTTCAGACATTCCGATCATCGTTCTATCGGTGCGCGGAGAGGAACAAACCAAGGTTGAGGCACTGGATGCGGGTGCTGACGATTACGTTACGAAACCCTTTGGTATGAACGAATTGCTGGCTCGGGTGAGAGCTTCGCTCCGACGGGGACCCGACTTGGATGAGGCTTCGTCAATGATCGAGCAGGGGGATCTGAGGATGGACCTGAGTGATCACAGCGTGTCGATCCGCGGAAAAAGCATTCGACTTACACCCAAAGAATTCGAACTTCTCGCATTCATGGCTCAGAATCATGGGCGGGTTCTTACCCACAGCCGGCTTTTGGGCAAGGTGTGGGGCGGCGACCACACCGAACAAACGGAGTATCTGAGGGTGTTCATAGGAAATCTTCGAAAAAAGATCGAACCAACTCCGTCCCGCCCCCGATACATTGTTACCGAGCCGTGGATCGGTTACCGTTTTATTCCTGGTTCCTGATACGTTTATATAACCTTTATTTTCCTTTTACCCATTCTTTAGCAGGGTGCAGCTAAAGTGTTTCTGTGCAAACGCAGACGCACGGAAACAGCTTGAACTTTACCTTAGACAGTCGGCCAGTACGCGTAACTTTCCGACGCGGGTCGTCCGTTCGCCCCATGATCGCCGCCTCCTTAAAATGTGCGACGGCAGCATTCGCGGTCTGCGCCATCTCGTTCATTGGAGCCTCCATCTTTTTGATTCTTCCGCCTCCGGTTTCAAACAATTCGATCTTGAGTGAAGAATACCTAAGCATTTTGCTCTACCTTTTCTCTTTCATCTGCGCCTTTATTGGGGCACATGCGATGGATCGAATCGATGGAAACGTTCGCGAGTGGCATCTTAAGCAGCTCCGGCGAAGAAAGGATAAGAAGGAGTTCCCCACGATGCCTAGCTTCCGCAAAGATCTTTGACCCACCTTTATAAAATCTTTATGGTCCACGTGAGATACTAACCGCTTTGTTCAGACTGTTATGAACGAAGCTAAAATGGACACGACCCAATCCGACCAAGACATACATTCGACATTTGCCAATATCCATCCTCCAAAAGAACCTCCGCGAGGACGTTATCTTGCTTTTCTTTCCCTAACTGCTCTGGGAGTAGTATATGGCGACATCGGTACTTCACCGCTGTACGCGATCCGGGAATGCTTTCATGGGCCACACGCCATTTTGCCTACGCCAGAAAATATCCTTGGCGTCCTTTCACTGATCTTTTGGTCCCTCATTATCGTGATCTCGATAAAGTATTTAGGTTTCGTGCTGCAGGCTGACAATCGCGGGGAAGGTGGGATACTTTCACTATCAGCACTTGCTACGCCCATCACGCCTTCCAGAAAAAGTGAAAAATGGTTTCTGCTTGCGCTTGGCATTTTCGGGGCCGCACTCCTCTACGGAGACGGAGTGCTTACCCCGGCCATCTCTATCCTTAGTGCCATGGAAGGGCTGAGCGTTGCGACGCCAACACTATCACCTTTTGTCTTACCCTCAACGATCGGTATCATTGTCGGATTATTTCTGATCCAGCATCGCGGCACTACCGGTGTGGGCAAGATATTCGGACCCATTACTCTATTGTGGTTTCTTGCGATCGGCATTCTTGGCCTTGCCCAGATCGCGCATTTTCCTTTCGTACTCTCAGCCATCAGCCCGATCAACGCCGTTTCATTCTTTGCGAGAGAAGGATGGCACGCGTTCATCATACTGGGATCCGTCTTCCTCGTCGTGACCGGCGGAGAGGCACTTTATGCAGATATGGGCCATTTCGGAAGACGGCCGATCAGATTTGCGTGGTTTGCCGTGGCGTTGCCCGCGCTTCTATTGAACTATTTCGGTCAAGGCGCACTTTTGCTCGAAGACCCGGCGGTGGCAGAAAGTCCCTTCTATCGGCTGGCGCCAGAGTGGGCACTATACCCGATGATCCTGCTTGCGACATGCGCCGCGGTCATCGCATCTCAGGCAATAATTTCGGGAGCATATTCGCTTACGATGCAGGCCGTTCAACTCGGACTTCTTCCCAGGCTGCGAATTACCCATACATCGAGTCAAGAGATCGGGCAGATCTACTTACCGGGTGTGAACTGGGCTCTTATGGTCGGATGCATTGTGGTTGTAGTTGGATTTGGTTCATCAAGCCGACTCGCGTCGGCCTATGGGATCGCCGTGACATCGACCATGGTCATAACTACACTCCTTTTCTATTTTGTCGCTCGTGAAAAATGGAATTGGGGCCTGTTGCCGACTGCTGCCCTTTGCGGGCTGTTTCTGGTCATCGATCTGGCTTTCTTCGGGGCGAACATAATCAAAGTTCTGGACGGCGGATGGTTCCCACTTGTGTTGGCTTCTTTGGTGTTCGTTGTGATGCTGACCTGGAAGAAAGGGCGAAGAGTTCTTCAGGTTCGAATTCAGAAGGATACAAAGGAACTTGAACAGTTTCTTTACGAGATAGAGCACCGCTCCATAACCCGTGTGCAGGGTACGGCAGTATTCATGAATGGGAATGCAACTCGAACACCGGTCGCATTGATGCACAACATCGAACACAACAAAGTTCTGCATGAACGCGTTATGTTCGTGACGGTAAAGACACGGCCAATACCTTATGTCAGTAATTCTGAGCGATCGGAATTCGAACCGCTGGGAAATGGTTTCAGCCGCATCAGGCTCTATTACGGCTATATGGAAAAGCCCGACGTGCCGCGAGAGTTAGCTAGCATCGATGTTCCCGGACACCGTTTCAACATCGACGAAACGACGTTCTTTCTCGGCCGAGAGACGATAATCGCATCCAAGAGATATTCTGCAATGCCGAAATGGCAAGAAAAGCTTTTCGCATTTCTTTCACGAAACGCGAGGAGCGCAACTTCCTATTTCCGCATACCGCCGGATCGGGTCGTCGAATTAGGTGAACAGGTTGAGATCTAGGCCGTGATGATTACCGCGCGGTTGCCGGTTAGTTCCGAAAAGTCCTTTGTAAAGACAGCCTCGACACGCCGGATGCCGCCGATCGTGTTAACGATCTCCTGAGTAGAAACAAGGCCACCCTCGACATGAGCTACAGCCCAGGTCCCTATGTGGGTGGCTTTTGCGAGAGCTTCGGACAAGACCTTGAGATACTGCGACTTCGTTTCGGCTGGCCCGCCTAGCCTGCCATGACGCGCCGCTTCAAAATCAGGCCAGAATTCGTCTCCGCCACGCAGCCATTCTTCACGCCACACGCCCTTGTCGATGATGCTTGTTGGGCCGCCGTTGCCGGCGGAAGGGAGCCTCAGAAACATTAGATCAGCGGCGGTCTCCGCGATAAAATCGTCAGGCTGCTTGTTTTGGCAGCCGTTGTTTTGCCGATTGTTGTAAGGTTCCGGAAGCGTCGTCCACAGCCGGCGAAAGACATTCGAGAGCGGTTGACGCAATTCGCGCGTGTCTTCGTTAAACGAGAGAACATAGTCACCCACCGCAAGAATGAGGCTTGCCGCGATCGCAAATGCGAAAGGTGACTGAAGTCTATCGAGGTTGCTGCGCGTGTTGTCGAACCACCACGAATCGGTTTCGCTGAACCATTTCCGCAAAGAGGCATTCTTCAGTTTGTTGGCTGGAATGTAAACGTCTTCGAGAACGATGTTTACATCTTCGTCCGTCAGATTCTCATTGTTGTTTTGGATCGACGCGAGCGACCGAGTCCAGGCGGACTGCAAGGTATCGTTCGCCAAAACTCGTATATCCCCATGCTTTAGATGCCGGCCAAGCGTAGGGTTTCCGGTGAAGGGGATCGCTATCGAACGGAACTGCTGCCGACGCAGGACATTCATTTCAAAGGCCAGCCAACTTTTGGGCGTAAAAAGACTTTGCTTATTCATTCTTATAGGATCCGCCGGACGGCTGTTCGTCAAACATAAAACGTTCCGGCCTGCTTGCCGCGAGCGGCTGCTCGTCGGTCGCCGTCAAAGCCTCGTTTTGCTCCAAAGGTCGGTTATCGACGTTCAACGGTCTAAGGCCGATCAATTGTCCCTTCCTAGACGTTTTCTCGACCTCGAAATGGTCAAGATAATCGCTGGCCAAGAAAGCTCTGACGACACGCGGATCAAATTCCAAACCTGCCCATTCGCCGAGATGGGCCTTGGCTTCATCGACAGTCATCGCCTTCCGTCGGGGACGGTCGTCCCTAAGTGCCGCGTATGAATCGGCGACCCGCAAAATTCGGGCCGCCAGCGGGATCTGGTCTCCTTCGAGCGCGTCCGGATATCCGCATCCGTTCCACCATTCATGATGCCAACGTACAAGGAGCTGAACCCCACGAGAATAGCCGCGCTTTGCAACCTCTTTCTCGCCGATAACGGGATGACGCTGAAGGTCCAATCGCTCCGCTGCCGATAGCGGCCTATCTTGTTTGATATATTCGCGGTTCATCACCATTTCACCAATATCGTGCAGCAGTGCGGCTTGCTGCATGAAAAATCTGTCGTGGGCCGCGAGGCTAAAATACTTTCCTATCGCGTCGGCAATAGACGCAATACGAAGCCCATGCGAGTAGGAATAACCTTCAAATGCGTCGATCTCAGAAGAAAGTTCCAGCAGCTTTTCGTCGAAGTCGGTCTTACCCGGTCCTTGAGTGTCCATTAAGGTCATATAAACGGAAAAAGGGAATTCTAGCACATCGGGGGAGGAAATCGCTGAGAAGTGGAAGTCGGCAAACGGGCCCTCGTACCGAACCTGTTGCACGAACTTGGGCCTGACGATGGAGCGATGCAGCGATCTCCGACCGCCTTTCCGAGCCGCAAAGAGGCCGATGCGCGGCCGAGCCGTCGGTCGCCAACGGCAAAAGATCACGCTTGGAGTGGCTTTTTCCGCCGTGGCTGAATTCTTGATCCAGTCTAACCCTGGATCTTTTCGAGCATCTTCTTTGCTTCGGAGTTATCGGGCACGAGTTCGATGAACCGCTTCAGCTCTCCTTCGGCGCGCTTCATTAACTTTCGATCGATCAGGAACTCGACCAACATAAAACGGATCTTCGGATTTGTCGGATCGAGTTTAACGGCTGTCTGCATTTCCCCCTCGGCCTTGTGGCGTTGTTCTTTAACGAAGGACAGCGCCTTTCCGAAATAAGCCCGGTAAAGCGCGTTCTCGGGGTTGTAATGTGCTGCACGGCCCAAAAAAGGAATGGCCCGTTCGTATTCTTCGTCCATCAATAAGCCGAGTCCGACCTCGAAGTTCTCAAGGCCCTGCTCAGCTTTCTGATCGACCTCTCCGCCAGTCGCTTCGGCCTGTGATCTTAGCTTTTCCTTGATCTCGAGATCTTTTCTGACCTTGTAATCATAATTTTCACGCAAGTCATTAGATTTCAGGGTGTCATAAGCTACCTGAACACTCGAGAAGGCTGTTTGGATTCGCTGAAGGGTCGCCTGGTCTTCGCGATGAAAACGGTCAGGATGAAATAGTTTCGCGAGCGAGAAATATGCGGCCTTTATCTCCGAAACCTTAACTGATGGTGCTATGCCGAGAACATCGTAGTGTGTCTTGGCACTTTCTGCACGTTCCAGGTATTCCTCAAGCGAGATCTCCGATTTTTCGGGGGCATCTTTGATCTGTTCCTCTGTTGCTGCTTCCACTTCATTACTGGTCTCTTGAGTAGCCGCCGAAGGCATCGACTCTACTGCCGATTTTTGAGCCTGCTTGACGATCGCTAGACGTGCGGCCCTGATCGCGGAGAGTTTGTTTGCCGAAAATGCCGAGTTCCATTCAAGCCTTTCCAGCATTCCTGTCAGCCACAACACATAAAGTGTCTGTAAAAATCCGTTCTCCGGCAGGCCACACTCAAGTATAAGATCCTCGATCTTTCTCGGTTCGTTCTCAAACCTATTCAGAACATATTCTTCGTGGCTTTGCAGGACCATCCGATTCTGATCCTGGACAAAGTCTCGTCTTTGGAATTTCTCGCCCATGCTGCGGATCCTTGACAGAGAAAAAGCTGACGGCAGACAGCGGGCAAAGTCCAGCAGTACCGATTCGTAGCCAACTTGAAAAAACAGATCTTCGCGGCTTCGGACAAGCGGACTGAAATGCCATTCGCCGTCCGTCCATGACAAAGCGTCTATGATTATCCTCTCGATCGACAGGCCTATCTCACGATCGATCTCCACTTTGCTCATCAGCCCCGCCGCGATCAAAGCAGCCCGGAGCTCGATATCGTTGTTGCATTTCGGAAGCCGGCCCAAAACTGCCCGGTCAATATTCTGCGAGTTGAGCAAAACCGATAGCAGTCGGTGTTCACGGCGGTTTGAAACCCCGTAGACGATCGAACCCTCCCGGAAGTAAAAGATCGAACGTTTCTCACCGGAGTTAGCCCGCAACGAGCCGTGCAGACGCGCATCGCGAATTTCGGCAAGAAGTTCCGCAAACGGATGGTCGGCAAGATTGCCAGCTTGATCGAGAGAATTCTGAGATGTCATTTATCGGGAACCGGGAGGGTGTGGGCAGGGCTAGCCTCAATAAAGTTTATCAAATCGCACGATGCAATGTTAAGTCCAAAGTTCTTTATCGATCGAACCAACCTCTTCTACGGGCTGGCGGGACGGTCATGCCGTGGATCTTTGCTGCCTTGGACAAGTGATTTGGGATCAGGCAGCCCGATAATTCGCCAGCAGAAGCGGCCGGCTTCGAGAAAGGGTGCATTTATGGGATGAATTTGACACCCTACGGACAAATTGCGAAAGTTTCTTTGGCCGAAACGCTTGTTAGTCAGGCCCGCTGTGAAAATAACCCATGCCCGATACCATCGAGATCCGAGAATGCAAGACATTAGAAGAGCTTGCGAGCTGTGTTGACCTGCAGCGAACGGTATTTGCCCTACCTGAGATCGAGATCTCTCCAGTGAGGCACTTTGTTGTTACCAAAAACGCCGGAGGTTTTGTGCTCGGAGCCTACGATGGAGATGTGTTGACCGGTTTTGTTCTCAGCGTACCGGCATTTCTTCGCAGCGAAAAGGCATTCTACTCCCATATGACCGCTGTGTTGCCGGAATACCAAAGTCATGGCGTTGGGCGGCGGCTAAAATGGGCACAGCGGACGCGGGCACTTGAGGCCGGTGTGGAATTCGTGAAATGGACATTCGAGCCCTGGAAAGCCCGTAATGCCTATTTTAACCTCGAAAAGCTCGGAGCGATCGTGACCGAGTATGAAAGGAACTTTTACGGCATCGATTACTCGACCGCGGAGCAGGGAGGCGAAAAGATAGGGCTTGCGAGCGATCGTCTTTTTGCAGAGTGGCATTTGAAAAGCGACAAGGTGGAAGCGCTCGCTGCCGGCGAGCGATTTGTCGATGATCGTGTTATCGCGGTCGAGATCGAGGTGCCGAATGACTGGTCGTTAGTTCTCAAGGAAAGTGACGAGAAAGCCCTCGCGGTCCAAAAGCGGATCCGTGCTGATTTTGAAACCGCAATTAAGCAAGGGTTGGTCGCACGCGGATTCAGACGCGACGAGCTGAAACCGAAATATCTTCTTTACTCCGCTTGACGCAAATGTTCGAGATCGATCCGGATATCAAAAGAGCAAGAACTTTGCCGTCTGGGTTTTACACTGACCAGCAGGTCTTTGAACGTTCAAAGGAGCGGATATTTTCAAGAAGCTGGTATCCGGCAGCGGGACCAGAATTCGAAAACACACTACGGCCGGTGGCTTTGTGGCCGGGACTGCTGGACGAGCCGGCTTTGCTGGTTAGAAATGGCGGAAAAACAAGCTGCTTTTCGAATGTTTGTACCCATCGCGGAAAGATTATTGTAGAAAACGAATGTGATGCGAGCCTGATCCGCTGCGGATATCATGGACGACGGTTCTCGCTTGACGGCAAATTCCTTTCGATGCCGGAATTTGAAGGCGTTGAGGGTTTTCCTTCAAAGGACGACGATCTGCCGGAAATATCGGTTGCGGAATGGTGCGGCTTTTTATTCGCTTCGCTCTCGCCATTCGCTCCTTTTTCGTCGGTTATCTCGGACCTTCCCGAGGGAGACTTGTTTACCTTTTCGCGGCCTCTTGCTCTGGCGTCGCACCGTGAATATGAGGTGGATGCCCATTGGGCCTTGTATTGCGAGAACTATCTTGAAGGATTCCATATTCCCTATGTCCACCGATCCTTGAACGAAGTGGTTGATTATGGAACATACGACACAGAACTGTTCCGGTATTCGAGCATCCAGACCGGCCTCGACAGCAATGGTGCGGTTGCGGGCAAATATTTGTTCATTTTTCCGGCGACGATGTTCAATTTTTATGATTGGGGAATCTCCGTCAATGTAGTTCGCCCTGCGTCTCCGTCAAGAACGGTTGTCGATTTTCTGACCTATCTAGACGAGGGGGCCGAGATCGGGTCAGGGGCCGGCGGCGACCTCCATCGCGTTGAGATGGAAGACGAAGCCGTGGTTGAAAGCGTTCAAAAAGGGATTCGATCGAGATTCTATGACCGTGGACGTTATTCGCCGACGCGCGAACAGGGCACGCATCACTTTCACCGCTTGATCGCTGAGTTCATGGGGTGACCCAAATCGTTTATCATTTCTTCAAATGGCCACTTCCGCCGAAAAGGAGATCATAGCATTGCGTGCCGAGATCGAACGGCACAACGAGCTCTACTATCAGAAGGCCGAGCCTGAAATATCGGATTACGAGTTCGACATGCTTCTCGAACGGCTTCGGGCCCTCGAATCCGAACATCCCGAACTGATCACGCGCGACAGCCCGACCCAGCGCGTCGGTGGAAAGGCAGACGGTCTTCGTCCGTTCAATCACACAGTGCCGCTGATGTCTCTGGACAACAGCTACAGCCTCGACGAGTTGAAGGCATTCACCGAACGCTGCGAAAAGCTTGCCGAAGGTCGAAAACTCGAGTATGTCGCGGAGCTAAAGATCGACGGGCTGAGTGTTTCGATCCACTACGAAGGCGGAATTCTAACGACCGCAGCTACCCGCGGGGACGGCCGCGTCGGCGACGAGGTCACGCAGAATGCTAGGACGATTCGCACCGTTCCGCTTCGGCTGAAGAAGGACGCACCAACTCATGCCGAGGTCCGCGGCGAGGTTTTCCTATCTCGTTCTCAATTTTCCCGGATAAATGCCGAACTCGAAATGCAGAGCGAAAAGACCTTTGCCAACCCTCGCAACTGCGCGAGCGGGACGCTTCGTATGCTGGACTCGCAGATCGTCGCTTCGCGGCGGCTGGATATGTTTCCTTATGACGTCTTTACCGGAAACCAGAAGATGTTTGCGACGCACTGGGAAAATTTCGATTGGCTCGAGCGGAACGGCTTCAACGTCAATCCGAATCGTGCTCTTTGCACTGGTTATGATGAACTTGTCACATTTATCAACGGCATGGAGACGCACAGAGACACGCTGGATTACGAGATCGACGGCGTTGTCGTCAAGGTCAATTCAACCGCGTTGCAGGACGAGTTCGGAGCGACCACCAAAGCGCCGCGTTGGGCCATTGCATACAAATATCCTGCGCGGCAGGCCACGACGAAACTTCTTTCAATAAGTGTTCAGGTTGGCAGGACTGGAGCCTTGACGCCGGTCGCAAACCTTGAGCCCGTTCAGCTTGCCGGAACGACGGTCGCACGCGCGTCGCTCCACAACGAGGACGAGATAAAGCGTCTGGACCTCAGGATCGGCGACCAGGTTTTGATAGAAAAGAGCGGCGAAATAATCCCGCAGGTACTGCAAAATATTCCGGCGAAACGCGATGGGACGGAGACTGAATTTACCTTTCCGACGGAATGCCCGGTTTGCGGCTGGGACGCGGTTCGCCCCGAAGGCGAAGCCGTCCGCCGCTGCACGAACCCCGATTGCCCCGCAAAGATCAAGGCACGGATCCAATACTATGCATCGCGGAAGGCAATGGACATCGAAGGGCTCGGAGAAGTGTTGGTCGAGACACTCGTGGATAATGGGATGGTCCGGGACGTTGCCGACCTATATTCCCTAATGGTCGATCAGATAGCCGCCCTGGAACGCATGGCCGAGAAGTCCGGCACGAATCTCATCGAACAGATCGAGGCGAGCAAGACTCGCGGAATGCAGCGGCTGCTCTACGGCATCGACATCCGACACGTTGGCGAGCGCTACGCAAAGATCCTGGCGAACAACTTCCGAAGCATCGACCGCATTGCCGAAGCGTCGGTCGAGGAACTCGATGACATTCCTGAGATCGGGCTTGCGGTCGCGGAGAGCGTGCATAATTGGTTTCGAGAGCCGAGGAATATCGAACTTATGGAACGCTTGAAAGCCGCCGGCGTTCAGATGGAAATGGACGCGTCCTCGACCGCACTCGACGAACGCTTCGTCGGCAAGACGTTTGTCCTTACTGGCAAGCTCGAAAATTACACCCGCGACGAAGCCGCAAAACTGATCGAAGACCGCGGCGGCCGCGTCTCCTCATCCGTCAGTAAGAAGACCGATTACGTCGTCGCCGGCAGCGACGCGGGCTCGAAGCTGACGAAGGCGGAAAATTTAGGGGTAAGTGTTCTGGACGAGAGTACGTTTATAGGAATGGTTGCCTTGTCAGAATGAGCGGAACCTATTCGATGATAGAGACTCTTCGCGACTTTGTAGACCGGGCTGGGCGGCTGGGTATTGAATACATGGTAACAGGCTCGTTCGCCATGAGCGCTTATGGCGAAATCAGGTTAACCAGAGATATCGACATAGTCGTTCAACTCAGCGAAAACCAGGTTCCGGCAATTGTCAAAAGTTTTGGGGGCCATTTCTATGTCAGCGAAACTTCTGTACGGCGAGCGATTGTTCGGAGGTCAATGTTTAATATGATCAAGCAGCCTTTTGGAGAAAAGATCGACTGCATCGTTCAAAAGGACACCGAGTTCGCCCGGACAAGTTTCGGCCGCCGACGGTTGGCAAAGGTATTAGACGTCGAGTTTTGGATCACGACCAAAGAAGATCTGATAATCGCCAAACTGCAATGGTCGCGAGACTCGCATTCTGAGTTGCAGATCCGGGATATTGCGAATCTAACTTCAACCGAATATGATTCCGAATACCTTATGAGCTGGATAGACCGGCTCGATCTGTCCGGCATCTGGAACGAGGTCGAACATTGGAAGATACGCCGAGACGCATTAGAGAGCTAGTTCACCAAGCCATCATGGCGCGGACGGAGGAGGAACGATTTCTTATGTGCGCTGAAATGGTCGAAACCTCGAAGGAACTGGCAAAGATAGGGATGCCGGACGGACTCTCTGAAATTGAGCAGCTCGCATATATATTTCACAGAATTCATGGCGCGCATCCGGAGAAACTGATCTAATTCGCCAAACGTAGTTTTTGTTGTACACTCCCATTTCAACAAGAAGGTGAGCCGATCTTCAACCGTTTTCTTAGGACACTTTTTTCTGGCTCAGTTTTTGTCTTGAACTATGTTGGTTCCAGGAAGTTCAACCGGGTCTCGCATTTGAAGCGGAACGCGTGAAAAGATTCCGAATATGACTAGCATGGAGACCAGCAGGCCGACTCCGAAAACAAGTATTTCCGTCATGCTGTCCTCCGTGCGATCGTTCCGTAAAGGCCCAGTGAAAGGATAGAAGGTACCCATAACCCTACAAAGATAGCGGTGTCACGATTACCCTCGCCGAAAACGCCGAACCATAAACTAACGGAAAACAAGAATGAGATGAACGCTGCTGATAGAGTGAATTTGTCTGACTTGTCGAGCCGCATGAAAGTTTTTGATCTCCGATATTCATAGTAAAGTTTGTTCTTAACTGCTCATGGTTTCGATTTACTGATTATTTTAGATTCACATCTGCTGAGCGGATGCGTGGGCTGGTTTTTGTTTCGCTGGACACCGAACTATAATTGTCCGAACAAAACTGAGCCCGATTATTTATATGAACAACTTTTTCACTGCAAGCCTTTCCGACATAGACCCGATCATCAGCAACGCGATCGATGACGAGGTCCGGCGGCAGGCCGATGGGCTGGAGTTGATCGCTTCGGAAAATTTTGTTTCGGAAGCGGTGCTTCAGGCGATGGGAACCGTTTTTACTAACAAGTATGCCGAGGGCTATCCGGGCAAACGATATTACGGCGGGTGCGAGTTTGCGGACGTTGTGGAACAAGCGGCCATTGACCGGGCGAAGGAGATCTTTGGCTGCGACCATGCCAATGTCCAGCCTCACTCCGGTGCTCAGGCGAACATGGCCGTGCTTTTGACGGCACTTGAGCACGGCGACACTATTTTAGGAATGAGCCTCGCACACGGCGGCCACCTGACCCATGGGCATCCGCTTAATTTTTCGGGAATAAATTACAAGGTTGCCGATTACGGCGTCACTCGTGACACAGAACAGATCGATTATGACGATCTCCAACGAAAGGCGGAGGAATCTCGGCCGAAGCTGCTTATTTGCGGTGCGTCCGCCTATCCTCGGACCATCGATTTTGAACGGATCGGCGAGATCGCGCGCTCGGTCGGGGCTAAGGTGATGGCGGATATCGCCCACATCGCAGGCCTTGTCGCGGTTGGCCTCCATCCTTCGCCGGTGCCCCACTGTGACTACGTAACGACGACTACCCACAAAACGCTTCGCGGGCCGCGTGCAGGCCTTGCGATGTGCCGGGAAGAGTTTGCAAAGGACCTCGACCGACGCGTCTTTCCCGGCGTTCAGGGCGGGCCGCTCATCCACATCATTGCTGCAAAGGCCGTTGCTTTTGGCGAGGCATTGCGTCCCGATTTCAAAGCCTATCAGCAGCAGGTGCTCGATAACGCGAAAACCCTTGCAGCTTCGCTGGCCGATGCTGGCTTGCGGATAATTTCCGGCGGAACGGACAACCATCTGATCCTTGTCGATGTTTGGCTGGAAGGTAAAGGAATTACGGGTAAAGAAGCCGAGTCGGCCCTCGGGGACGTTCATATCACCGTAAATAAGAATGCTATCCCGTTCGATACGAATAAGCCGTTCATCGCTTCTGGCATCAGGATCGGTACGCCTGCGTTGACAACTAGGGGAATGAAGCAAGAAGAGATGCGGAAGATCGGGAAGATGATCGCGGCAGTGATAAGCGAACCCGGATCAGAAGAGGTAAGGTCCCGGGTGCGGCGCGAAGTTAACGAGATAACGTCCCAATTTCCGATGTATCAAAGGCGATCGACAAAAGGCCAAAGCGGAGCCGGCTCAGTGAGCTGATACGTTTCTTTAAACAATTGAGTGGTCCGAAACTCGAGATCATCAAACCGATCTTCCAAACGCAAAAGCCACGAATGGCGTTAGTCGATCAATCGATCGGATACCCCGCCTCAGGGAAAAAGTGTTCAAGAGCATCGCGGGCCTCTTCCGAATCGTATTCAAAAGCTTTTTGCTCAAGTGCACCAGCCGCAATGTCAGAATAAAGAGGATCGTCAAGCAACCCTACCAGTACCTCGATCGGTAAAAGCGAAAGGGTCTCATAAGCGATGGCGCGAATTTGGGGAAGCGTCGTCTGCCGGACTATTTCCGCTATCTCGGCACCGGAAAAACGCTCGAAAAGCCGGTCAGACAATCGGTCAAGCCTTGCATAATCTTGTGCCTTTATCGCGCGTTCGGCCAGCTGAATAAAGACCTCGGCCGAACCGCTCTGTTCTTCGAGGACGCGAACACAGGTCTCCGCAAGTTCAGCTATTTCGGTCAGTCTTTGCTTTTCGTTCGAATCCGCAGACCGCGACTGTTCATCCAAAGCAGTAAGGAGACGGCTCACCTCCCAGTCAGCATGCGCATCGTAAGAAAATTTTTGGGCTGGTGAGGTATGGGTGGACAAACCGGCCTTCATGGCACCGGCAAGCATTTTTTTTGTGACGGGCCTGAGGTCGTCCCATACGCGAACAACACTCGCCCCAAGGTCTTTTATCAACATTTCAAGAGCTAAAGTTTGAAGTCTTACTTCAAACTTGTCAACCACCTATATTAGATGACGAAACTTATGTCGTAATCAAGCAAAAATTTGTCGCGAATGTGGTTCAGTCCCCGAATTTTCGATCTCTCACCACTTTCAGCATCTTCATTTCTGTAGCTCTTCGCGCGGATTCGGCCTCTTCTGGCGTGAGTTCATCGTCAATACCTGCGATCAACGCATAAGGGACGCTGGAAAGATGGCGCAGCTCCCAGGCGGTCATGCCGGGCCTTGAGAGCCGCGAGAACCAGGCAGCATCAAGTTCTGATCTGATCAGCTCAACTTTGCCGACGATCGCTTTTATTTGGTCAAGTTTTGGGCTGAGGGGTTCCGAGAAAAGAATGCTTTGCAGGTCCCAGCCGTGCATTCGATATTGCTCGATCACTTGTCGAAGACTTTCCAAGTCCATCATCACTTGGGAGCGGGTGGCGGAGCCTGAGGTGCAGAATTAGTGTTCGCCTGGTTCATGTTCGCCATCATGTTGACGGGCGGCGGTCCTGGGCCGCGAGCGATGTTTGCCGCTTCTCTATCCCTCTGATCCTGAGGTTTACCGGGTGACTGGTACTGGCCGCCGAAAAGTTCGCCGACCGCTAGTTTCCATTGACCATTTTCTATCGCGAACGGAAGATCCTCCCACCGTTGTTCCTTCGAATTACGAACCTCGAGGCCGGCGTAACAGCTTCCAATTCTTTCATCTCGCATGATAGGAAGGGAATCCGAAAAGGTCGTGCCGGTCAGGCCATTCTCGTAAACCTTATCAAGCGTGACCTTTTGACGTCCTGCGAGCGATTCCGCGAGTTCCTGGCTCATTTGCGACATTTCGCCCTTGATCTTGTCGGTGTTTTTTTGCTTAACGGCGGCAAAAAGCCGTTTGTAAGCCTCTGTGGGCGTGTCGCTTATCGGATCGCAGACCTTTTCCGGAGGCTCTGCGTTTGCCACGGGTTCCTGGCTGCTGCATGAAAGCTGCACGAAGGTAACAAATATGAAGGCGAGTAATATGAAACTTCTTTTCATGGTGAACACTGAGAGTTTATCGGTCTCCTTTTACTCAATTTCGAACCTGAGAAATGGAGCCGATTAACCTAATTGTATCGTCTAATGCTCTATCGGCAAAGATAGGATGATCCTATTCACTCCGACGAGATCCAAAATGAAGTGTCCCCGCTGCTCCGAAATAGGCCGAAACGGCTATTAAGATAGCCATGTGAAACGCAGCGATCGCTTTCCTGCAAGGGATAGCACCGGTACCTATTTTTCTACGAGATCGAAGCTAAACATCCCGGTCGATCGGAATATCAGGATCGTAATTTGTTCGTAAGATTGTGCGGCTGAGTGATATCCTCTTTTCGTTCGTCATTTTCAAGAAGTTTGATCTAGAAAAAGCAGACAATTATGAAGGCGTTACGAGTGACCGAAGGCAGTTTGACGTTATCGGAGATCGAGCCTCCGAAGCTGTCCGGCGAGGCACTTGTCCGTGTAAGCTGCTCCGGTATTTGCAACACGGACGTCGAGATCGTTCGTGGATATGCGGGATTTAGCGGAACCCTCGGCCATGAATTTGTCGGGGTGGTCGAGGACAGTCCAGGTCGAACGGAACTGGTCGGTAAACGAGTGGTTGGTGAAATAAACGCAGGCTGTGGCGAATGTTTACTATGCAAGTCTGGCGACCCGCGACACTGTCCGCGGCGTACCGTGCTGGGAATTGTCGGCAGGGACGGCGCCCATGCCGAATATTTGACTTTGCCGACTGAGAATCTGTTGGAGATTCCCGATAGCATAACTGACCACGAGGCCGTTTTCGCCGAGCCGCTTTCGGCAGCAATCGGGATCACTGAACTGATCGGGATAGACAAAGAAACTGATCTTGCAGTTGTCGGCGACGGAAAGCTAGGTTTGCTGTGCGCAATGGCTCTGCGACTTGCTACACCGAAAATTCTCTTGATCGGCCGTCACTCGCGAAAGCTAAGATTGGCGGAGCAAATGGACATCGAGACCGCTCTTGACGACGTGATGGTCCATCACGACCGAAAGTTCGATGTCGTGGTTGAGGCAAGCGGCTCGGAATCCGGATTCGGTACAGCACTTCAGCTCGTAAGGCCAAGGGGAAAGATCGTGCTGAAGTCCACTTTTCATGGACAGGCATCGTGGCCGGCTTCAAATATAGTGGTCGATGAGATAATGATAGTCGGCTCCAGATGCGGACGGATGGCACCGGCGGTCGATCTGCTCATTGACAAGAAGATCGATGTAACAAAGTTGGTTGACGACGAGTTTCCACTTACAGATGGGCTGGCTGCATTTGACCGTGCGACCGAAAAAGGCGTGCTGAAAGTTCTTATCCGCACCGGTTAAGACCTGGCAAAGATCGCTTGGGAAGAGCCAAGATAGCGAAGGGGTCGATGGCGAAAAGAAAGCGATCGTCAGAGCTTTCACAGATACACTAACCCGACTGAAAGAAAAATCTTCGGACAACTCTAGGTTATTTGTTATACTTCTCACCTAAGAATGCCAGTTTACCAACGCAGAGGGATCGTTAAATGTTAAAACTTCGCCAACACACAACGCTGCATGCGTTCATGGCAACATTCCTGATCTTTGGGTCTTCCGTAGCGGCGGCTATCGGCCAGATACCGGAAACACCGATCACGCCCCAGATGCTCTCGATGTCGTTCGCTGCGGCCACAAAAGCAGTTGAGCCGGCGGTCGTCAGCATCGATACAAAGGGAAAGATGCCGGAACCATCCGCTCGTGGAAATTCGCGTAGCGGCGAGCCTCGAGATCTTCTGGAACTATTTAACCGCCTTCCGCGAAGGCCGTCTTATTCAGTGGGCAGCGGATTTATCGTAGATAAGCGTGGCTACATTCTGACAAACGCTCATGTGATCAGTGATGCTGCACGGATAAATGTAAAGCTTGATTCCGGCGAAGAGTATCTTGCAAAGGTAGTTGGAACTGATGAGGAGACAGACTTGGCCGTGCTCAAGATCGACGCAGGGCGCGACTTGCCGGTCGCAAGATTTGGCAATTCGGACGCGGCCGAGGTCGGTGACTGGGTCATTGCTATCGGCTCGCCATTTGGATTGAGCAGGACGGTCACAGCCGGCATTATTTCGCAAACACAGCGTGCAACCCCGAGCGCGACTCTTTTTCAGCGATTTATTCAGACCGACGCGGCTATAAACAGGGGTAACTCGGGCGGGCCGCTGGTAAACCTCAAGGGTGAAGTGATCGGCGTGAACTCGCAGATCGCAACCACCAACGGCGATTACAACGGGATCGGTTTTGCTCTTCCGTCGGCCGATGCAGCCAATGTCTTTGAACAGATCCTCAGGAATGGCCGCGTACGCCGCGGCTTTTTAGGGGTAACGCTTGAAACCGTAAAACCTGAGTTTGCAAAAGTTTACGGTATGGGTGAAGCTCGGGGCGCGATCGTAATGGACATTCGGGCGACCAGCGGCCCGGCAGCGAGCGCCGGCCTTCGATCGGGCGATGTGATCGTTGCCTTTGATGGAAAGCCCGTTGAGAGTGCACAGGATCTCATCGCAAAGGTCGCCTCAACACCGCCCGAGCAATCCGTTTCCGTGAGTTACCTGCGGGAATCGGGATCCAGCCTGGAACGCCGCACAGCCAACCTTAAACTGGCCGAGCGGCCGTTCGATGCCCGCAGCACCGAGGACGAGCCTTCACCGGTAAGACTGCCGGTCGATCGAAGGGAAGAAGAACAGAAACCCTTTGGCCTCACCCTTTCAGAGCTTTCGCCGGACGTGGTCGAACTTTTCAAGATCAAAGGTCAAAGAGGTGTAATTGTAAAAGAGATAAATCCTGAGAGCTTCATTGTTGACGTAAAGGTTTCGACAGGTAATCAAGCTCTTACGGAAGGCGATCTGATCGTCAGGATAAACCGCCAGCCGATAACTGATGTCAAGTCATTCGTCGCGGCTGCCGGTTCGTTAAAAACGGGCGATGCGGTAGTGCTTCACGTTCTCAGCCTGAACCCACGCAACCGAACGGCAGATCTGAAGATCGTTCAATTCACGGTCCAATAAAACCTCCGAGTCAAGATAATTACCGGGCCGCGCAACGTTGAGGCGGCCCGGTATTTTTGTCGGCAAATTTTGGACTTGGCGTGTATTGACTTAAACTTAAACCCGAGTAAGTCTGAATACGGATCGATCATATGGCAAAAGCTAAAGAAGCAAAAATAAAGAGACCTTCTGTTAAAACCTACTATAACTACATCGGCGGCGAATGGGTTAAAAGCGTAACCGGGGAATGGTTTGAAAACGTAAACCCTGCCGATACAACAGATATTATTGGGCGATTTCCGAGATCGGGTGCCGAAGACGTGAATGCGGCCGTTGGGGCTGCCGCGGAAGCGGCCGACCGCTGGCGGCGTACGCCCGCACCGAAGCGAGCAGAACTGTTGTTCAACCTCGCCGAGATCATTCGTGACAACAAGGATCGCTACACGCAGGAAATGACCCGCGAAATGGGAAAAGTTCTGAAAGAAGCGGGCGGCGACGTTCAGGAAGCCATCGACTGCACCTATTACACCGCCGGCGAAGGCCGACGGCTTCACGGTTTTACAACCCCGGCCGAAATGCCGAACAAGTTTGCAATGTGTGTTCGCCAGCCAGTCGGCCTTTGCGGGTTGATCACGCCGTTCAATTTCCCTATGGCCATACCGTCATGGAAGCTCATTCCCGCACTGGTTTGCGGCAATACGGTCGTGATCAAATCGGGAGAGGATGTGCCGCTTTCTGCATTGAATTTGGTCAAAGCATGCGAAAGTGCTGGCATTCCGAAAGGAGTCGTAAATCTTGTAAACGGTCACGGCGCCGATGTCGGCCCGGCGCTCGTCGGGCATAAAGACGTTCGCCTGATCTCCTTTACCGGCTCGACGGAAACGGGTCGGATAATAGCCGAGCAGTGTGCCCGAGAGAATAAGATCGTGAGCCTCGAAATGGGTGGCAAGAACGCGATAATCGTAATGGCCGATGCAGATATCGACAACGCCGTGGAAGGGGCGCTGTGGGGGGCATTTGGCACAAGCGGGCAACGCTGCACGGCCTCATCGCGGCTGGTCGTTCATAAAAAGATCTACAAGAAATTCTGCGCAAAATTGGTAGAGAAAGCCAAGGCTCTTCGGGTCGGAAACGGATTGGACCCAAAGACAGAGGTCGGCCCAGTTATACACGAAGATGCGATGCAAAAGATCCTTGGCTATGTGCACATCGGAAAGAGCATTGACAAGGCGACGCTGGCTTGCGGAGGCACGCAATTGAACAAAGGTGACTTTGCAAAGGGCTGGTTTGTCGAACCGACAGTGTTTACTGACGTAAAGCCGGGAATGCGTACCGAGCAGGAAGAGATCTTTGGGCCGGTCACTTGCGTGATCCCTTTCTCGACTCTCGATGAGGCCATCGAGATCGTGAATGGAGTAAAATACGGGCTCTCATCGGCCATATATACGCAAGACGTGAACAACGCGTTTTATGCAATGCAGGAGCTCTATACCGGTATCTGCTATGTGAATTCTGCCACCATCGGTGCTGAGGTCCATCTGCCCTTTGGCGGCACAAAAGCTACCGGCAACGGCCATCGCGAAGCCGGCACGCAGGTGCTCGACATTTTCAGTGAATGGAAGTCCCTGTATGTCGATTACAGCGGTAAGCTGCAAAAGGCCCAGATAGACGAGGTAGAGGTGTAACCACGAATATTTGGCCATCTTGGAAATCAGAGGTTAAACTTTATGGCGTCACTCGACGCCATTTTTTATGAATTACGAGATCGCGATAGTCCTCGCCGTTCTTGTTCTCGCTGTTTTTCTATTCGTGACGGAAAAACTGCGCGTAGATGTCGTCGCGCTGCTCGTGATGGGCTTGCTGCTGTTGAGCGGTATCATATCGCCTTCGCAGGGATTGGCTGGCTTTAGTAATGCCGCGACGCTTACAGTCGGGGCCATGTTTGTTTTGAGCGCCGGGCTCTTTAAGACCGGGGCGGTCAGTTTTCTGGGCGAATTGACCGGTCGTGTGTTCAAAAGCGGCTTTTGGTTCGGCATCTTCACGGTAATGCTTATCGTGGGCGTGCTTTCGGCGTTCATCAATAACACACCTGTTATAGCGATCTTTCTTCCTATACTGCTCGGCGTAGCGCGTGAGAACGGCATCAGTGCGTCAAAGATCTTGATGCCGGTATCTTTCGCATCAATGTTCGGAGGGGTTTGCACCTTGATCGGAACATCTACCAACATTCTGGTCAGTTCGATCGCACAGGCAAATGGCCTGCGTCCTTTCACCATGTTCGAGTTCACGCCGCTTGGACTGATCATGTTTGTCTTAGGCGCCGCGTATTTGATGATCGTAGGAATTCGGCTTATTCCGGAGCGGCGTGGCAGCGGCGGCCTGGTTGACGATTTTGCGCTGAACGAATATTTGACAGAGGTGGTCCTGTTACCCGATTCGATCTCGGTCGGCAAGAAAATCAGAGAGGCCCCGCTCGTAAAGGATCTTGATCTTTCTATCGTGAAAATAGAGCGTGAAGAAGATCTGATCCATGTTCCTTCGCCTAATGAGGTTCTGAGAAGCGGCGACGTATTGCTCGTCAGATGCAATCTGGATCAGATCAGGTCGCTTCAGGAGCAGGAAGGGGTGTTGTTCAAAGCCCAGACCAAATGGGGTGACGAGAGTATCGCATCCGCTGACTATCGCTTGCTGGAGGCGGTACTCCTTCCGGCTTCCAAGCTTGTTGGAAGCACGCTCATGCGTTCGAACTTTCGAGAAAGATTTGATGCGACGGTCCTGGCCATTCGCCACAGGGGCCGACTTCTGCGCGAAAAGATCTCAGATACGGAGCTAAGCGCGGGCGATGTGCTGCTTGTCGAGATAAGGCAGGATCGGATACCGAATTTCAGGAGAGGCGGAGATTTTATTATCACGTCCGAGATGGAGACGACCGAGTTTCGCCGAAGCAAAGCCTTATTTGCTGTCGGGATCGTCGCAGCAGTGGTTCTGGGAGCTACGTTCGAGATAGCTCCTATTGTGGTGACAGCAATTCTCGGTGCGATCGGTCTTATTCTGCTGGGTTGTATTTCGATCGAGGAAGCATACGATGCGATCGAATGGAAGATAATCTTTCTGCTTGCTGGCGTGCTATCGCTTGGCGTCGCCCTCGAGCAATCGGGTGCGGCCGGCCTGCTTTCCTCGAACATGCTGAAATATGTTGGGGCGTGGGGCCCGATCGCACTCGTATCGGCATTCTATCTATTGACCTCGATCCTGACGGAAACGATGTCGAACAATGCAACGGCCGCATTGCTTGCACCAATAGCGATCGCGTCAGGGCAATCTCTCGGAGTCGATCCGACACCGTTCCTTATGGCGATAACATTTGCGGCTTCGGCAAGCTTTATGACGCCTGTTGGTTATCAAACAAATACGATGATCTACGGTCCCGGACAGTATAGATTTATCGATTTTGTTAAGGTCGGCTCGCCGCTGAACGTCATGTTCTGGATCCTTGCAACTATTTTTATCCCATTATTCTGGTCCTTCTGATCGGCCGTCGGCCAAAATGACGGCAATGTCGAGATTTGTTCAGATCCCCGGGTCGGGAAAGGTGAAGGAACGAGAAAGCCTTTGTTCTGATCGAGCACGGACCACATCCAGGAGCCGGTCCTGAAAGTCTCGCAGGATCATATCGCCCCAGAATTTTCCGTAAAAATTTACTTTCGACGTGAGCTGATAGCGGGATGTTAGGGTCAATCGAACGTGTCCATCTCCGGCGTCGGCGATGTCGTACCCGGCATCAATAAACGCAAAATAGTCTCCGTTCAATACATGCTGATCAAATACCCGCGGGCCGACACTATCGGGATCGACCACGATGCTGAACGAAACGCGCTCGTTCGGCTCAAACTCTATCAAGGTCTCGACGAATCTGAGCCCGCCGTCGAAACTTCCAATTCGCGTCGCACCCTTTTCTTTTGCAGAGATCTCGGCGCTTAACGGACGAGGGACCCCGAGGTGGTTAAATACGCCGGGTGAAAATTCGTCGTCTCGGATCATCGGGACCTCTACGATATTGGCCCATACTCTTTCAGGCGATGCGGCGATCATTACCGAACTCTCAACTTTATAGATCTCCGAAGGGCTGGAAATGGCCTCCTCGACAGGCGAGAACAGAAACGGAAGCACCATGACAGCTAAGAGTTTGCTATTTCGACGATGGAGTATGATCAGCCTTACGATCAACGCGCCGATGGTGCCGAGAATAAAGAAAGGTCCCGCAAGGATAAGGAGACAAAGGAATTCTTCCATTCCGACCAGCACTGTGGTGAGGAAGAAGGTTGCGATCGTGATCCAGGGGATAAAAATAATGTTTCGGTATGATCGAACCTGGTATTCGCTGGCAAAAACCAGGGGAACGACGCCGAGGATCGCCGGTATCAGGAACAAATAGGTTATTGACGCGAGTGTCGCCCGCTCGCCGAAAACAAGTCGGGTGACGACACCATAAGCGGCACCGATCAATATTCCGAGAACGAGCAGCCCGTGCTTTTGCTTAAAGGCCTGCATATGATTGATGGCGAGCGGGAATACTTTATATCAAAACCGATCGAAATGACACATTAGAACACTGCAATAGCTCAACAAAACATCATTATGACATTTCAGATAATCACAAAAGGGCTTTATAATTTCCGGTTAAACGAAGTCCTTATATTTGCAGATCATCAGGAGCCATTTAAATGAAGATCGGATTACCGAAAGAGATAAAAGACAATGAATATCGAGTTGGGCTGACGCCGGCGGGCGTGCAGGCCCTGGAGAATGCAGGCCACGAAGTTTACGTGCAAAAGTCGGCTGGCGAGGGTTCGGGTTTTACGGATGAGCAGTATGTGAAGGCAGGCGCTGACCTGCTGGATACGGCGGACGAGGTCTGGGAAACCGGCGATATGATCGTCAAGGTAAAAGAGCCGATAGCACCGGAATATCCGCGCATGCGCGAGAACCAGCTGTTGTTCACCTACCTGCATCTTGCTCCTGAATTCGAGCTGACAAAACAGATGATGGAACGAAAGGTGACGGGTGTAGCCTATGAGACCATCACCGACCGGCACGGCCGGTTGCCGCTGCTTACTCCGATGTCGGAAGTGGCCGGACGCATGTCGGTACAGGTCGGGGCAACGTATTTGGAGAAGATGAACGGCGGAAAGGGCATTTTGCTCGGCGGAGTTCCTGGAGTGCCGGCGGCAAATGTCGTTATCATCGGCGGCGGCGTAGTCGGAACCGAGGCGGCAAAGATGGCTGTCGGACTTGGTGCAAAGGTGACGATTATCGACCGAAACCTGGATCGGCTCCGCCAGCTCGACGATATCTTCCTTTCAAAAGTTCAAACTCTTGCTTCATCGCGCTACCAGATCGAAGAGGCCATCTCCCATGCCGACCTGGTTATTGGTGCGGTACTTGTGGTCGGTGCCGCCGCTCCGAAACTCATCACGCGAGATATGCTTCACCTCATTCCCCACGGTGCCGTTCTGGTGGACGTAGCGGTGGACCAGGGCGGATGTTTTGAAACCACGAGGGCGACAACCCACTCAAACCCGACATACTACGAAGAAGGCGTTTTGCATTATTGTGTTGCGAACATGCCGGGAGCGGTTCCGCGTACCTCCACCTTTGCCCTGACGAATGCCACGCTGCCCTTCGCACTTGATCTCGCAAATAAGGGTTTTGAGGCCGCAATAAAGGACGATATTGGCCTCGCCGAAGGTGTCAATACCTATGCGGGCAAGCTCACTTATCAGGCGGTCGCAGAGTCGCAGAACCTTGAATATACACCTCTGGGGTCCCTGATCGACCTCAGATCGGCAACGGCCGGTTAGACCCCCCTTGGTGCAATGTCGTTTTTCTGAACGCGGATCAGGCAGATCGACCGAATAAAGCGGATCGGAAGGATCTTTCTGGATCTGTCCAGATCCGCTTTCTCCGTTTGAGCTGCTCGTTGGTCTTCCCCTACCCAGAAGGGTGGTCGATGAGTAAACCAGTAAAACACGGGTGTGCAAAACATGTTATAATTCGCGCAAATCCGGAAGTCCCGTCGATTTGCCATGCAGCCTGAGCGTGTTGAAAAAGTGAAGTCTCTGCTTGCTTCGGCTCTCTCCAGGCCGCCGGAGGAACGCGAGGCGTTTCTGCGAGGGGCATGTGCCGGCGATCCAAGCCTTCGCAGCGATATCGACAGCTACCTGGGTAAGGGCGACAAGACCCATCAGTTTTTTCACCACGCCGAAACGGTCCCGAACGCAAATATTTCCTTTGAGAATCCGTCGGCGCAAGTGACTGTGCAGATCCCTGCAGATCCGCGGATCGGTAAGCAATTTGGCAAATACATAATCCGAAATCGAGTGGCCGAAGGCGGGATGGGCATAGTTTACCAGGCCATTGATACTCAACTCGGACGGGAGGTCGCCCTCAAGGTGCTTCCGGAATATTTTTCGATGGACAAGGAACGCCTTGCCCGGTTTCAAAGAGAAGCCAGGACAACGTCGCTTCTCAATCATCCAAATATCGTCACCGTTTTCGAGATCGGGCAGATCGACGGATGCGAGTTTATTGTGACCGAGTTTGTTGAGGGGCGGACGCTGCGTGAGATCATGCGTCAGGGACAGGTCCCCTTCGTCGAGATGCTCAAGATAGCCTCGCAGGTGGCGGGTGCTCTCTCAGCCGCCCACAAGGCTGGAATAATCCATCGGGACATAAAACCAGAGAATGTGATGCTCAGGCCCGACGGCTATGTGAAGGTTCTCGACTTCGGGTTGGCAAAGCTTACCGATGCCACCAGAAAGGCCTCGTCAGGCAGTATCGAGTTTGCACCGAGCGGAATGAACCAGACAGTTCCCGGCATGATCATGGGAACGGTTTCATATATGTCGCCGGAGCAGGCAGAAGGACTGGAAACGGACGCTCGAACTGATATCTGGGCCTTGGGAATCATTCTCTACGAAATGGTTGCCGGAAAGATGCCCTTCAAAGGCCCGACCCCGAGCCATACGATCGTCGCGATCCTGGAACAAGAACCTGAACCGCTTCATCAGGTTTCACCCGAACTGCGAAGGATCATCTCAACGGCCTTACAAAAAGACCGTGCACTTCGTTTTCAAACCGCTGATGCTATGGTGGCGGCGATCGACGAGCTTAAGCAACGGCTTGGATATATCAGCGACAAAAATATTTCGGGCCCGGCACCGACGGCAAGACAGATCGCCGCTGCAAGGCCGCCAGTCGAGCGTTCTGCCGCTCGAAAATTGCTTTGGCTGATCCCTGCGGCTTTTGTATTGCTCCTTGTCGGGAGCATCGGGATCTATGCCGTAGTGTCTTGGCTGATCGATCGTTCGGCCAATACTCCGATCCCACTTCCAGCTTCAAATGCGGCTATCCCGACACCGGAAACGACTGAGACTCGGCCGATCGTGGCCGAACCGCCGGCGACTCCACAGCCCGACCCGGTTTATGTCGCGCCGCTTCCGGTGGACGAACCCGATCCCAAACCGGTGAACGAGCCGCCGGTGAGCGAGCCCCCCGCGGTTCGAAAGAGCCAACCTCCGGCACGCCAGCCACAACGACCCCCCGAATCTAAAAAGCCGCCCGGGAAACGGCCAAAGCCGACGCAGGACCCCAATTGCGTATTTACGAATAGCTGCAAATAGGGCAAAATCTTCTTATCCATATCGTCGTTGTGATATACGTATTTGCGGGAAATTGCGTTATGAGAGTCGCACGCAGATTCAAGATCATTGCCATGATGGCGGTCATTGCGTCAACATTGCTGGTCTCCGATCTTGGATCGCTTAAGGTCTTGGCTCAAGCTCCGCTCACCTATCCCGAACTTATAACCGCATTACAAACCAGGCTTCCGAATCAATCGTTTCGTACAAAGCCCGAGTTGATAAATTGGCTCATAACTCAGATCCGAAGACGAAAGATGGACCGTCCGTTGACTTCCGATAGAGAAGCCGACCTGCGGCAAGCCGGTGCTACACAGGAGCTGATCGATGCAGTAAAGGCAAATGCGCCGAGGCCGCAACCAACACCCACACCCATTCTGGAGCCGGTCGATCTAGGCGAGTTGGCCGGAAAGGCGGTGAACCTGGTGCGGCCTGAATTCACTGAGGAAGCGAGACAGGCGCGGACGGCCGGCGAGGTAAAACTGGCGTTAGATCTGGATGAGTCGGGCCGGGTCACGTCGGTCGCTCGTCTTACCGTACTTCCAAACGGCTTAACCGAACGCGCGATCGAGGCCGCAAGGGCATCGATATTCGTTCCGGCAATGCGCGACGGACGGCCGACCCGTGGGAAAGGCGTGCTCACCTATACGTTTCGAATCAACGTTGTCGATACGGCCCCGATACTGGCTGCGGCAAACGATTTCCGGTTGAAAAAAGAATGCGACCGTGCGATCACCGAATACAACCGGGTTTTAGACCTTAATTCAGGCAACTCGAAGGCTTTGTTGGGAAGAGGACAGTGTTATCTGATGAAAGCTGAGCATGAGCGTGCTCTGGCAGATCTGCGGAAGGCTGCCGGTTCGGACCCGAACGATCACGAGATACATTTCTTTCTTGCTGTAGCTAACGACCTCGTCGGCGATTCGCAAGCGGCCGCGGTTAACTATGAAAAAGCCCTCGCGATCCGTCCGGATCTTGATTCACAACCGGTGTTTAATTGCCTTTTCATTGACCGCCGGCCGATGACGCCCGAACAGGCAAAGGCGGCCGCATCGCCGGTGATCAATGCGTGTAATCAGGCAATGAAGGCCGCGAACGACGATATTTCCGGTCTGCTTCTATTTAAACGTGGCATCGCCTATCGATTAAGGGCCGATTATGAGCGGGCGATAGCCGACTTTCAGAATGTGCAGCGACAGTATCCTAAGTTCGCGGGCACGAATCTCCAGCTTCAGATAGTTTACAATTCTCGAGGGCTGGATGCGTTCAACAAGAAGGACTACAAAAAAGCTTTCAGCGATGTTTCTTTGGCAATTCAGACCGAACCGAAGAACCCAACGCCTTACATAAATCGCTGTGCCATACACTTATATGCATTCAAGCAGTATGCAGAGGCGATCCAGGACTGTACCAAAGCGATCGATCTTTCAACGCGTTCCTCAATGGCATACAATCACCGCGGATACGCTTACGAAATGACCAACAGCAAGGACCAGGCGATCGCCGATTACCGAAAAGCGTTGGATCTCGATCCCAGGAACGAGACCGCTCGAACAAATCTGAATCGCCTGCAGCCGCAGCCGCCGACCATTAAGAATTAGATATATAGGGTTCTATGGTGCTTACGGCCGCAGAATTATCTTGCCAAGCGCCTTTGCTTCGATCACTTCATGATGTGCTTCGGGTGCGTTTTCAAGTGAAAATGCCTTTCGAACGTGAGGTCGCAAAGCGCCTTCGGACGATCCCCTGAAGATCGCTTTGTGTATCTCGTCACGCTGCTGCTGATCAGAGTTGAACAGCGACATTCCGTAGATCGTTGCATCTTTTGTCATTGCAAGACGCGGTGTGAACTGAAGGCTCCCTCGGCTTCCGACCACGACGATGCGGCCGAACATCGCGAGACACTCAAAATCACGCTCCAGGTTAATGTTTGCCAGCATTTCTATGATAACGGAAACACCTTCACCGCCGGTGTGTTCCCGAATGTCGTTAAAATGATCTTCATCAGAATGGTCAAAAACAGCATCCGTTCCGCTGTCAATTATCAACTGTTTTCCCTCATCGGAACTCGCCGTGCCGATGACGACGGCCCCAGCTTTCTTCGCCCATTGGACGGCTGCGACCCCGACGCCGCCGGATGCGCCGTGTATCAAAACTTTCTCACCTTGTTTTAGGGCTGCCTTCTGAAACAATGCGCGATAGGAAGTGGCATAGGGCGTCCAGATCCCTGCCCCTTCGTTAGAGCTCACATTATCGGGGAGAGGCCCGAGTTGGTTCTCATTGCAGAGCGCGTATTCGGCATAAGTTCCGGTGAGGGTGTCGGCCGTATAAACTCGATCGCCGGGCTTGAACCTGGTTACCCTTTCGCCAATGGTTTCGACAACGCCTGCACCGTCTTTTCCGGGAGTGTAGGGAAGCTTGGGAGCCTGAGCGTGAATGCCCGAGCGAAGATAGGTATCCACCGGGTTCACACCGGCGGCGGCGATCTTGACGAGTACCTCATCACCTGAAGGCACAGGAGTTTCAACCTCCTCGACCTTCATTACCTCAGGCTCACCGTATTCGCGGACGATGATCGCTTTCATTCCTCAACCTCTTATTGAACTCGGACAATAAGCGAGAATGCTCGCCATTATCAAATTGTTTGTCCGTGAGCTCGGACAGTTTCTTGACTAATTCCTTATCAAACCAAAAACTGAGACCGTATCCCCAAACATGTTTATACGGCATCAGGGTGCTTCGGTCCCCAATCTTGAATGCACAGCCAAGCCTGAACGGAGCTCTTTCCTTGAGATCATTGAGCCGCATCTCATTGACTCCAGGTTGAGTTAGGTTCAGGCTGGTGGCGACCCTTAGCGGATTTGCCCAAACAAAGAACCTATCATCTTGAATCTCATGGCGAACTAATTCCCAGAGATAGAAGGCTGTTTCGCGGCTTGCAAAACGATTCTCATACAAATCCGAGAATAGATGTTCAAACCTTTCTTTTTCGGACACAGGCATAAAGAACTATCTAGGGCTTATTCCACGGTAACTGATTTCGCCAGATTTCTTGGCTGGTCGACGTCGCAGCCGCGGCGAACGGCGATGTGATAGGACAAAAGCTGCAGCGGCACGACCGAGAGTATCGGGCCAAGCAGATCGGACGTCGGCGGTATCTCGATCACGTGGTCGGAAACTTTCGAACTCATCCCGTCGCCTTCTGTAAGCACGGCGAGGACGATGCCGTCGCGTGCCTTGACCTCGACGATATTCGAATGCGTCTTTTCGTAACGCAGCATGCTCGCCTCGTCCGATTCATCGCGGGTATTGATTATCACGACCGGCAGCTTCTCGTCGATAAGGGCGTTAGGGCCGTGTTTCATCTCGCCGGCCGGATAGCCTTCGGCGTGGATGTAGCTTATCTCTTTTAACTTTAGTGCTCCTTCCAGCGCGACCGGGAAATTGATCCCACGACCAAGGTAGAGAAAATCCTGCACGCGGAAAAAATCCTTTGACAGCTCTTCGTATAGGTCGGCATCGTTGAGTAGCTGCTCGATCTTTAACGGAAGCTCGGCCAGGTCCTGGGCAAGCTTCTTTGCTTCTTCCTGGTCAAGGGTGCCGCGCACCTGGCCAAGGTGCGACGCGAAAAGATAGAGCGCGACCATCTGTGAGGTGAAGGCTTTGGTCGAGGCCACGCCGATCTCAGGCCCGGCGTGGGTCAGGATCGTGCCATCGGCTTCGCGGTGGATCATTGAACCCTGAACGTTGCAGATCGCCAGCACCTTGCAGCCCGAGTTCCGTG
Source organism: Pyrinomonadaceae bacterium (assembly GCA_035327545.1). Taxonomy (GTDB): domain Bacteria; phylum Acidobacteriota; class Blastocatellia; order Pyrinomonadales; family Pyrinomonadaceae; genus OLB17. The sequence goes on from DAOLDE010000001.1 coordinate 118,078, forward strand.
CCTCGCGCATCGCGGCGATCGTGTCGGCCGTTTCACCCGACTGAGAGATCACTATGAGAAGGTCATTCTCTGTAAGGACCGGATCGCGATATCGAAACTCGGACGCATAATCGACCTCGACGGCAACGCGAGCGAGCCGTTCGATCATGTACTTGCCTGCAAGCCCGGCATGCCATGATGTCCCGCACGCGGCGATCTTGATCGAAGCCGTCTCTCGAAGGTCGTCGTCAGATATATCCATTTGATCCAGATAGACCTTTCCTGTATCAAGCGAAACGCGACCCTGCGACGTGTCGCGAACGGCCCGCGGCTGCTCGTAGATCTCCTTGAGCATGAAGTGCTTGAACCCGCCCTTCTCGGCCATGATCGGGTCCCAGGTGATCCGCTGCTGCTTTGGTTCGACGATGTTGCCGTCGAAATCGGTCACGCGGACCGAATCTTTTGTGAGCACGGCGATCTCGCGGTCGCCGAGGAAGAAAACATCGCGGGTATGCTGGAGGATCGGCGGAATGTCCGAAGCGACAAAGAACTCGCCGTCGCCGAGCCCGATCACGACCGGCGGCCCTTCGCGGACCGCGATGATCGTGTCAGGCACATCGACCGAGATGATCGACAAGGCGAAAATGCCTTTCAGTTCTTTAACCGTCTTGCGAACAGCCTCTTCGAAGCCGAGCCCATCGTCAGCGTAGTGCCCGATGAGATGGGCGACTACTTCGGTATCCGTTTCTGTTTTGAAGACGCTGCCGTTCGAAGCGAGTCGTTCCTTCAGGGGAAGATAATTTTCGATGATGCCGTTGTGCACCACGACGATCTTGCCCGATTGGTCGCGATGGGGATGGGCATTCTCCTCGGTCGGACGCCCGTGCGTCGCCCACCGAGTGTGTCCGATGCCGTAATTTCCGTCGAGCGGGTTCAATCGTATCGTTTCTTCGAGATTCCGAAGCTTGCCCTCGGCCCGCCGCAGTTCCAGGTGCTTCGCGTCATCAACAACCGCGATACCCGCCGAGTCGTACCCGCGATACTCGAGCTTCCGCAGCCCGTCAATGATCAACGGGACAACCTGTTTATTTCCAACGTAACCTACAATTCCGCACATATAAATTAGACAACTATCCAGTTGTGCACATGCACTTTCTTTATTCAGCCGGAGAACTTTCGGCCTTCGACGGCTGATGTCTATCCCTTCCAAACAGTTCGGCGATCCTCACTACAATAAAAGCCACCAGAGCGACCACGAAAAAAGCCAGAAGAAGCCATGCGAGGCCTTGCAGGGATTCGATGATCGTCCGATAAACCTCAAGAACCCAGCGATCACGATTAAGGTCGGGCATTGGCAGGTCACCCGGCATGCGCTGTGTGATATATTTTTCAAGTTCCCAGATGCGAACGCCTGTCGATACTCCGACCACAAATATCGCGAAATAAAGATACTTCGCCCATGCAAAGCTTATTTCGTCCTGAAGAATTCTCTTCAGAATGCCATCGATCGGCTTTTTGAACAGATACACCACCAGTGCCGAAACGCCCAGAGATATAAGAAACGTAACTACCAATAGAGTGATGAACATTGTTATCTCCTTAGCTAATTTCTAACCTGCCGATTCGCCGGTCTTCGATCCAGACCTCTTTAGTGCCACGGCGGGTACCCCGACCACAAGTTCACCCGGCTCGACATCCTTAGTTACGACGCTTCCGGCACCGGTTGCCGCGTCGTCGCCGACGGTCACAGGCGCGACGAGCATGGTGTCGGAGCCAATTTTGACGCGGTCGCCGATGTGGGTCTCGTGTTTGTTTTTTCCGTCGTAGTTACAGGTGATCGTGCCTGCGCCGATGTTGGTTTCTTCGCCGATGGCGGCATCACCCAAATAGGTGAGGTGGCTTGCCTTTGACTTCTTGCCAAGCCGTGTTTTCTTGAGCTCGACAAAGTTGCCGACCTTCGATCCCTCGGCCATCACTGCGTGCCCTCGCAGATGGGCCATGGGGCCTACAGTGCAGCCGTCTCCGATCTCGGAATCTATTATGAGGCAGTTGTCACGGATCTCAACCATCTCGCCGACCGTCGCGTTTACCAGACGGCTTCCTGGTCGAATAGTGCATCCGGAACCGATCCGCGTTCGGCCCTCAATGAAGACATTCGGGTAGATCGTAGTATCGCTGCCAATGGACGCATCCGAACTAATATAGGAGTTCTTCGGATCTATGATAGTGACGCCGCTTTCGGTCATTAACCGCGCGACGGTGCGCCGTCGGATCAGACGTTCAAGATCGGCAAGTTGGGCACGGTTGTTGACCCCTTCGATCTCCTGCGGATCACCATACTGAAATATAGCGACTTCCTCGCCCGCCCGCCGCAAAAGTTCGGGAACGTCTGTTAAATAGTACTCACCCTGCGAATTATTGTTCTTTACTGCGGAGAGAGCAGAATAGAGCTTCCGGGCGTCAAAGCAGTAAATTCCCGCATTTATCTCCTGGATGAGCTTTTGTTCCTCGTCGGCATCTTTTTGCTCGACGATCCGAAGAAACTGCCCGTCCTCGTCGCGAACTATCCGACCGTAGCCTAATGGTTCGCTTAGCCTTACGGTCAAGATCGTCGCGGCGGCACCAGACTCTGCAGAACGGTGATGGTGCTGTACGAGAGCGGCCAGAGTTTCGGGCCGGATCATCGGCACATCACCAGAAAGCACAACGATCGTCGAGTCGTTTTGTTCGAGATAGCGACGGGCGGAGTTAACCGCGTCGCCCGTGCCGAGTTGGTGTTCTTGATTCACAAAAACGACCGATTCGCCTTCGTTTTCGGCAAGGACTGCGGCTTTGACATCTTCACCCTGATGTCCGATCACCACAAATATGGTTTCCGGCGCAAGGGCGGTAGCCGTTCGGAACACATGATCGATCAGCGGACGGCCATCCAGTCTATGGAGCACCTTTGCAAGATCGGACCGCATTCGCGTTCCGAGCCCGGCAGCGAGGATCAAGACATTCAGCGGTCGGTGCTCGGTAGCGGCTTCAGACATATAGATCAGGCGATACCTGGATCGGAAGGCGACCATTTCGCCTTTCGATCACGCAGTTTAGTAGGGTATTTGCAAGCTTTACCGGATCGTGGCGGACCTTCTCCCCAGCGTCCAATAGATTAGCATAGATGACACTTGCCCCTTCAATTGAATCACCCGAGATCGACCCGTGAACGCCTATCTGTTCCGCTCCCTCTTGTTCGTATATCGACAACTGAGTCTTGCTGATCGGCTGTGAATTTACAACGATGTGATCAAAATCCAGCGACGGCGCATACTGGCGTATGATCTCAAGGTGACGACGGGCAGAAAGTCCATCGGTCTCGCCGGGCTGGGTCATCAAATTAGATACGAAAATCTTAACGGCGGGCGAGGATTGGATGGCATCCGCAACACCGCGTACCAGCAGAGGTGGAAGAAGGCTTGTAAAGAGCGAGCCGGGCCCAACCGAGATCATATCGGCCTCGGCGATCGCTTCGAGTGCGTCCGGCAAGGGGTGGCAATCTTCGGGTTCGAGATATAAACGCTTGATCGTTCTGCCAAGCCTGCCGATCGTAGTTTCGCCGCGTACCGTTGATCCATCTTCAAGATCGGCCGCAAGCCTCACATCTGCAAGTGTTGCCGGGTAAATATGTCCCTTGCTGGCGAGGATCTCTGACGAAAGCCTGACAGCTTCGGCAAAGTCGCCAGTGATTTCGGAGAGGGCGGCAAGGAAAAGATTGCCAAAGCTGTGGCCGCCGAGTTCGCCGAGGCCGCGAAATCGATGCTGAAAAAGACGCGACAATAGGTTTGAGTCTTCTGACAAAGCGACCATACAGTTTCGTATGTCACCCGGCGGCGGCATTTGCAGCTCGTCGCGGAGCCTTCCGGAACTGCCGCCATCATCCGATACTGCGACGATCGCCGATAGATCTGAGATCGAAAAGGCCAAAGGGCCTTGGGCGCTGACGTAAGTTTTGAGGCCTGAGAGAAGTGTGGAAAGGCCGGTTCCGCCGCCGATCGCGACGCAGCTTAGTTCGAGTTCTGATCGTTCGTTCAATTTGTTGGATGACTTTTACGACTGGCGTTTGCCGGCATTAAGGTACGAACAGGCTTGTCCGATCCCCAGATCCGGCTTTCTCCACCCCTTCTGCAACCCCGTCGGAAAAAAGGCTTGTCGCCAGCCTCAAACATATGATACTTTCATAAGTGAGGTTTCTCCCAGAAATCTCGCCTCTCGGCGCTCATTCGCTTTCACACCAGCAACGCTTGCCTTTATAGTAGTTTTCAGGCAAAAAAGAATCTCAAATGGCTCAATCGCCTTTTATTTTACAAGAACACCAGTTTCAAAGGCTAAAGATGGTCCTTGCCCGGTTGTGCGTCGAGTGCGCCTCAAGGGTCGTGTTTCTGGTTGATCGGGACGGTCAGACGATCGCTTTCCACGGCGATATCGGCGACATGGACACTACCAGTTTTTCGTCTCTCGCGGCCGGTAACGTTGCTGCGACGAGCAGTATGGCAAAGCTGATCGGTGAAGATGTTTTTCCTGCGGTCGTTCACGAAGGCGAACGGGAAAGCATCTTTATCAGCGTGATCGGCCGTAGCCTGCTTGTGGTGGTCTTTGACGAGCGTTCGACCCTTGGCCTAGTAAAGTTAAGGACAAAAAAGGCGAGTTTCGAGGTAGCTGCGATACTAGACGAGGCGGTAAAAGAATCGACAAGCTTCAATGTTAACAACACGTCGGTATTTGCGGAGATCACCGACGAAGATATCGATAGTCTTTTCGGTTAAGTTCTTTTGTTATAGAATTATCGGCAATCAGGTATGACATTCATCAACTACGCGTCTCGAGAGATCAACTGCAAGATCGTTTACTACGGTCCGGGCCTGTGCGGCAAGACGACGAATCTGCAGTATATCTATGATTCGACGGCCCCGCAGGCAAAGGGCAAGCTCATCAGCCTTGCGACCGAGACTGACCGTACTCTCTTTTTTGACTTCATGCCGCTAGAGCTCGGCACCGTTCGAGGATTTAAGACAAGGTTCCATCTTTACACGGTTCCGGGACAGGTCTATTACGACGCGTCACGCAAGCTTATCCTCAAAGGTGTTGACGGGGTGGTTTTTGTCGCAGACAGCCAGGACGAGCGGATGGATGCGAATATCGAATCGCTTTACAATCTCGAGGAGAATCTGCAAACGCAGGGATATGACCTGCGAAGCATTCCGTACGTTCTCCAATTGAATAAGCGCGACCTGCCAAATGTGACGCCCATCGAGGAATTAACACAGGAGCTTACCCGCAAAGGCGAGCCCGTATTTGAGGCGGTCGCAACAGACGGGACCGGAGTGTTCGACACGCTCAAGGCAGTCGCGAAACAGGTTTTAACAGAATTGCGAAAAAGTTAGGGCAAGCACGGGGATCATGCTTTTCCTATGAATAGCCGCCGAACACCTTGGTGAACGGCGGCTGTTTGTTTACCCACCCCTTGCTCGAAAACAAGACCGAGACTTGTCGTACTGGTCTTGTTTTCGTTCGACTGAGTGCACCGGATTCAAGTTATCCGATTTTTTGTCTAGCAAAAGGCCGGAGCGACCTCTTCGATGCGTTTCCGCTGCTCAGGGTCGAGCCGTTCAAGCGTTTCCAGAAACCTGGGGTGGGTCATCCCGGTGCCAAGATAGGTCCAACGATTGGCCTGGTGCTGCACGTCAATGAAAGCCTCGCGCTCCCCTTCGTCAAGGATGCGGCCGGTTGCGGCCTCAAAGGCCTCGAGATCGAACAGTGTCTGTTGGCGGACACCGTTGTCGAGGAAACCGCCGATCTCGAGGTATTCGTCCACGCCTTTTGCTATCTCGTCGGGCGTCATATTTTCTGCGAGCGACTCGACCATTCGCGTGTCAAGCTTTGCATGCTGGGCCTCTTCGAGCCAGTGATTTTTTAGCAGACTCTTGAACTGAGGGTCGAGCGACTGGTCGTCCTTTACGCTGTCGATGTAATGCCGCTGCGTCATCCATTCGATATGCAGGATGGCGATCGATATGCCCAGCGGGCCGTGTGAGAGTATTTCCTTAGCAATCGCGGCCGGCGGGCCGATCACCTTGCATTCGGTGCCAAAGTTCTCATTAAACTCTTCACTGAACCTCTTGAAGAGCTGAATATGCTTTGCCTCTTCGGCCGCAAACTGCAAGAATGCCCGGACCCGATAGTCGTCCTCGTCAAGCGACGGCCGAACGTGATCGATCACAAATGGCAGAATGAATTCTTCGGCCAGGCCGAAGATGGCAAGATACGCGTTGCCTCTGATCTGGTTCAGAACCAGCTTTTCCTTTTCTGAAAGGAACGAGAGTCCCGAAACGCGTGCCAGCGATTCAGGCATGAAGGGCCGGCTAAAGTCCAGTTTCCTGCTTCCGCCGATGATGTCCTCGATACGCCAATTGACCTTTTGCGACGCGACGATCGTATCGTGATAGTCATAGCCTTCGCGGGGCTTGTTCAGGTCACCGGTTAACAAAGTTGCTCCTAACATAGCTATTAGTTCTCCTTGCCGAACATGTCGGCTGTTTCGTGTATTAACTGATCGTTTATATCCCTGCTTGTTCCTGATCGGTCGCTCCTTCGCTTGCGGAGCATCGGGAACAGCGGCGGTGAGCCGCCTGACCGGATCGTCCCGATGATCTCAAAATCGAATCGTTGGTAAAGGCTTATATTTCGAGGGTTTGAAGATTCGAGGTAAGCGGGTAGATCTTCGTCGTCACACGATCGAGCCGCAAACCTCAACAACGAAGCGCCAGTGCCTCGGCCTTGTCGAACCGGATCCACAGCTATTATTGGTAGATACCAGTGCGGCCCTGCTGGACGAAACAAGGCCTTCTGTTCGAAAATCTCAACCACTGAGCGACGAAGCTCAGGCGAAACCGTGGTTTGAACGATCTCTCCGATCTCTTCTTCGTCCAACGAGACACCTGGCGAAAACCAAAGTGCAGCACCCGAATTGTTACGCGATAGGTGGGCCGAACGGGCATTTATCGACCTCGCTGCAACGGCGCGGACGAATTCAGAAAAGCCCTTCATATAGCTCGCGGCGTCTGGATACATCCATCGCGCAAAGGGATCGGTGTCAAAGCCGAGTCGAACAATGCTGGTGGCCAACCGTTCGTCGAGCGGGCCCGCCAATCTTACGCCTTCCGTTGCGGGTGCCAGGGTCTGGTTCTTAAATTCGAGTGTAGTTGCTTCGTGTAACATAACGTTTTCGAATCGCTCCTACGACTAGAGACGCAGACAAGTACTGCAAACGGACAGCCGTTCAATAAAACTGTGCTAGTATTCAGGAGAAGAAAGTCTTCCAAAACGAACTCTGGCAGCAGCGTCGGGTCATGAAGGAAAAGAATTCACCCGAGATAACCCAGCTTCTTCTCAAATGGAGAGACGGCGACGAGCGTGCGCTCGATGATCTGCTGCCCCAGGTCTATGGTGAGCTTCGTCGAATGGCAGGAAATTTCATGCGTCGGCAGAAGCCAGGCCACACACTCCAGCCCAGCGCTTTGGTAAATGAAGCCTATCTTAGGCTGATCGGTTCCGATCAGGTCAATTGGCAGAATCGTACCCATTTTTTTGCAATGTGCGCCCAGTTGATGCGGCGGATACTTGTCGATGTCGCCCGGCGTAAGAACAGCCTCAAAAGGGGCGGCGATCCGATCCAGGTAACGCTGTCGGAACATCTGGCGGCAAGTTCGGAGGCTACGGAGGACTTGGTTGCGCTCGATTCTGCGCTTGAGAGATTGGCTAGGCTGAGCGAAAGGCAGGCACGCATAGTGGAGCTTCGCTATTTTGCGGGATTGACTGACGAGCAGATCGCGGAAGCCCTTGAGATTTCATCGCGGACGGTCCGGCGCGACTGGACGATCGCGAGGGCATGGCTTTATCGTGAACTCCGCAGCAGTGTATGACCCCGGAACAGTGGGAACGGATCACAGAACTTTGCCACCAGGCAGCCGAACTTAGCGGCAATGACCGCCGGGATTTTCTTGATCGAGAATGCGGCGGAGACGAACTATTGCGCAGCGAGGTTGAGTCGCTGCTGGAAGCAGCGGCAAATGCCGGAGATTTTATTAAAACACCCGCCGTCGGCGACATCGAATCCTGGTCTGGGCGTTACGTCGGACATTACCAGATCCTTTCGCTGATAGGTTCAGGAGGAATGGGTGACGTTTATCTGGCGAAGGATTCCAGGTTAAACAGATCGGTCGCTTTGAAAACACTGCCACCGATCCTTGCCGACCATCCGCACCACCTACGCCGGTTCGAGAACGAGGCCCAGGCGGCGGCCGCTTTGAACCATCCTAACGTTGCCACCATCTATTCGGTTGAAGAGGCCGGAAAGCACAAATTCATCACTATGGAGTTTGTCGAAGGTGAGACCCTTGATGAATTTATCCGGCCGGATGGTGTAGATGAAAAGACCTTTCTGGACTGGTTTGTTCCTATCGCAGAAGCCCTCGCGCATGCGCATTCAAAAGGCGTCGTCCATCGCGATATAAAACCGGGCAACGTAATGATCACGACCGAGAAACGGCCCAAGATCCTGGATTTCGGTTTGGCTCGGATCGCCCCGCTGCACGAGACGGAACACTCTTCGATCACCAAGACGGACCAAATAATCGGCACTCCGGCATATATGTCGCCTGAGCAGGCAAAGGGTCGGGAGGTCGACGAACGGAGCGATATCTTCAGCCTCGGCGTGCTGATGTACGAATCCCTTACGGGAAAACGTCCGTTTCGCGGAACGAATCAGGCGGCGGCCATCCATTCCTTATTATATGAAGAGCCTGAACCGATAGAACGCCACAAGCCTGGCGTTTCGTCGCTGATCTCGCGGACCGTTACTAAGTGCCTTGAAAAAAATCCGTACAAGCGTTTCAAGTCGATGAGTGAGGTCCACGTGATTCTGAAGGATGCGCGAACGGCAACCGACGCTGGCGTGTCGTTGGATAGCTTTGCACGCCGATTTTACAGCGAAGCGGTCAGTCCGTCACCGCGATGGCTGTTGGCAGCGGCTGTCGCTGTTCTTCTTGGGGCGTTCGGCGGCTGGTATTTTTTTTCGAGGGCGGCCGCGTCTCCACCATTCAGTGTTGACAGGATCTCGATCCGAAAACTCTCTCAGTCAAACGACGTTGCGTTGTCAGTCATAGCGCCGGACGGAAGGTCCGTGGCTTATGTAGGCTATGAGATGGACGGGGGCCGCTCGTTGTGGCTGCGACGTGTGGCCGACACGAATGCGATCAGGATCGTCCCCGCTCAACAGGTCCACTATTGGGATATCGGATTCAGCAACGACGGTGAATACGTTTATTTCATAACCGCTCCAAGATTCGGGACCCACGGCACATTGTATCGGGTCTCTGCCCTGGGGGGGCAGCTGCGAAAGGTCGTGGAAAAGGTAAATCACCTTGGCAATTTTTCACCCGATGGAAAGCGCGTCCTCTTTGTTCGTTATGGCGAACCTTCGGCGGAAACAACGGTCAATGTTACGGATTCAAAACTTATCTCGGCCGACGCAGAGAACGGAAGCGACGAGCAGGTTCTGAAAGTTCAGATCGGGGAGACGATCATAAGAAAGGCCCGGTATTCTTCCGACGGCAGTTCGATCTTTTACATAAAAAGGGAGTTTGAAAGCGGCGAACGATGGTCGATCATGAAGCTCGATCCGACAACAAATGCAGAAGAGCAGGCGTTTCGGAGCGGCCAGCGCATTGAAGCTTTCGCAACGCTTGAAGGGAGAAGCGGATTGCTTGTGAACGCGGTCGACGCCGCCTCGAATCGACGTCAATTGTTTTATGTGTCCTTGCCCGGAGGCGAGATGACCCGTATCACCAACGACCTAAATAGCTACATCGGTGTAAGTGTGGACCGCGAAGGGCGCAACATCGTTGCCGTTCAGCGAAGCGAGGAATCACGCATATGGATAGGCGAGGCGTCCGACCTGAAATCAATGACGCCCCTTACGCGGGAACCGCTGGCCTATCAAGTGGTGGATTGGACGCCCGATGGGCGGATCGTGTTCGATGTCTTCGAGAATGATCGACTGTCGATCTGGATCGCCGATGCGGACGGGAAGAATTCGTTGCAGCTTACGCCTGAGAATTCGGACAATTATGGTCCTCGGGTTTCGGGAGACGGGCGATTCATAGTGTTTACTTCGCGTCGAGGCGGGTACAACCAGATCTGGCGGATGGAGATCGATGGCAGCGATCAGGTCTTGCTGGCTAACGTAGAGGGAATAGCCCAAACGCCTCAGTTCGCGGCCGATGGCAAGACCGTGGTTTTTCGCTGGTATCACGAGGGCTCACCGCCGATGGGCCAGGTGCAGGTGGAAGGCGGTGGCGTTACTGGCCTTGACTATCTTCCCAAGGCCTTTAACTATCGTTGGGCCATGTCCCACGACGGGAAGAAGATCGCCTATACAGAGGGCGGCGATTTGAACGTTCCAGTGAGAGTTATCGTTCGATCGGTCGATTCCGAAAAGCCGACCGCCATTCTGGATATCCGTCCGACCTGGATCTTTAAGTGGATGCCCGACGACAACGGCATCTTTTATCAGGAATCTCAATTGGGCGAAGGATTGTCGTCAAAAGTATTCCGGATCTCCCCTGATATGAATGAGCCGAAACTGCTGGTCTCGTCCGAGCCGGACGAGATCGTGGACCTGACTTTCTCAAGGGACGGTTCGCGTTTCGCGGCCGTAAGGTCGAGGGTCTCGACAAACGCGGTAATGCTCACATCTGGTTCCGGTGACAGGCCCTAGGCAAGCGAAAGCACAAAAAAACCGGGCAATTACCCGGTTTTAGATCAAACATCGCTTAGATATTGATGGCGGGGCCGACGGGGCTCGAACCCGCGACCTCCAACGTGACAGGCTGGCGTTCTAACCAACTGAACTACGACCCCGCAAAAGGAAACTCAAAATTGAGAAACTAGAGATCGAGTCGATCAATGATCTTCCATTTTCAACTTTGATACTGGTGGGCACGAAGGGACTCGAACCCCTAACTTCCTCCTTGTAAGAGAGGCTGTCTACCAATTGACGTACATGCCCGAATTTTTAGCGGCATTTGCCCGCGAAAAACTCTGATACTTTGTCAAACTTCGGCCTTTTTCAACAAAAAGGCGAACCCCAATCGTACGAAGTCAGGCCGTTATTGTCAAGCTGTTTGGTGTTGCCGCGACGGCTTCGGATCAAGATGCGGCCTTCTTCGGATCCGGTATCTCATCAAACGCGACGACGGTTTAGCAAGAGTTGCGAACAGCCGCTGCGGCCTATCGAGGGAAAGCGAAAAAGTGGGCACACAGAGGTGCTGAATGGCTCTTGCGTCGGGATGAAATTCACTGAACACCCGAGTCTGTCGGACCCAGCGGCTCTGAGCCTGAACTAGGACCCGCGTTCAAGTATGTACGTTGCAATGTCGGCCAGCAGCCCGGTCGGCCGATCAATAGGCGCAAGCGCGGCTACGGCTTGCTCACAAAGGTCGGCGGCGATCGCTGCGGCCGCATCGTTACCGATCACGCTCGGATAGGTCGCCTTCTTTGCGGCAATATCTTTCCGAGCTGTTTTACCCAGGTCCTCCGTTGTTTGGGTCACATCTAGAAGATCGTCGGTTATCTGGAATAGCAGACCAAGCGAGGCGGAATAATTCGAAACAGCCTCGATCTCGGCGGGGCGGCCATTTCCGATGATCGCACCGGCTTTGGCACACGCCGTGATGAGGGCCCCCGTCTTGAATCGGTGAATGCGCTCAACCGTGTCTATGGTCACATTTCGGCCTTCCGCCTCGAGATCGTGCTGTTGCCCCGCGACCATTCCGAAAGGAGTGCCGGCCGCGTGGGCGAGTTCGGCAACCAATTGGATCCGCATCTCGGCACTCAACTGTTCGTCTTCAGCAACCGACTGAAAAGCAAGGGTTTCCAGCACATCGCCGGCGAGTATGGCCGTCGCCTCGTCGAATTTCTTGTGACACGTCTCGCGGCCACGTCGGAGATCGTCGTTGTCCATGGACGGGAGATCGTCATGGATCAACGAATACGTATGGATCATTTCTACTGCCGACGCTGTTCTCAGCAATGAGCCGATGGGTGCGCCGAACGCAGTGCCCACCGCAATTACCATGGCCGGCCGAAACCTTTTGCCGCCGGCAAACAAGCTCCATCTGATCGCCTGGTGCAGCCGCGACGGCTCGGTCTCGACGGACGGGATAAGCCGCTCGAGAGATTCGTCGACGAGACGGGCAGAAGTCTGAAAAAGCTGCTGTAAATCGTTCACAACAAAACGATTATGGTGTAAATGCCGCAGCAGTTCAATTGCTCGAGAGCGGTCAGCAGCTGTCGCATGGTCGTTTTGCGCTTTCCATTTTGATGGGTTACATTTCAATTTATCCGATGGCCGTGACCAGCGACGAATTTCGAGGAGCCCTTTCGCGCTTTCCTAGCGGAGTGACCGTGGTCACAAGCCGTGACGAAGAGGGGCGTTTTCATGGCATTACAGTATCGGCCTTTTGTTCGGTGTCGCTCGAGCCGCCGCGGGTGCTGATCTGTATAGAAAAATCGACGGGCAGCCACGCCGCGCTTCAATGGTCGCGTGCATTTGTCGTCAACATGCTCTCAGAAAAGCAACGAGACCTCTCAGAAAGATTCGCGTCGCAGATCGAGAACAAGTTCGACGAGCTCGAGTTCGGAACCGGCCTTGATGGGATTCCGGTCATCTCGGGATGCATCGTGGTTCTCGAATGCCGGATCACCAATGCTTACGACGGCGGCGACCATTCCATCTTTGTTGGCGAGGTCGAAAGCACCACGATCGCCGATGGCGATCCTATACTTTATTTTCGCGGCGATTACAGGTCGATCGCGGAATGACGCAGATGCCGTCCTTGACGAGTATTTAGATGCCAGAAAGGCCCCGGAAAATAATGAACCGCGCGCTTAGCTTGTTTCTGTTCGCAAATGTCCTTGCCTTTGGTGCGTGGGGACAGGCGGGCGTTTCTGAACTTCGCTGGTATAAGGGCAATACCCATACCCACACGCTGAACAGCGACGGCGATTCCACGCCCGACGAGGTAGTAAAGTGGTATCGGGAAAATCGCTACAATTTTCTCTTCATCACCGATCACGAATATGTTACCGATCCTGCCCCGCTGAATGCGCTTTATGGAATGAAGGGCAGTTTTATCGTGATCGGAGGTCAGGAAGTTACCGATTCGTTCGACCGAAAGCCCTATCATCTCAACGCTCTTGGAATTTCCAGGGTGGTTTTGCCAAACAAGCTGCCCGGTGCTGTTGAAACGCTTCAGAAGAACATCGACGATACGCTGGCGGCCGGCGGGATCGTCCAGATAAATCATCCGAATTTCGGCTGGGCATTGACGGCAGATCATTTGATCAAATTGCAGAACTACACTTTGCTTGAGATCTACAACGGCCACCCGCTTGTGAACAATCTGGGCGGCGGTGGACTGCCGAGCGCTGAAGAGATCTGGGACAAAGTGCTTGCCGGCGGGAAGATCGTTTTCGGCGTGGCGGACGATGATTCGCATTATTTCAAGCGAATCGGCGATCCTACCGCCCCGACGCCGGGTAAAGGCTGGATATGGGTGCGCGCACCCGAATTAACGGCTGCCGCAGTGATCGATGCGCTGAAGAAAGGCGATTTTTATGCTTCGACCGGTGTTGAACTTTCCGATATTCGCTCCAACGGACGCTCCTTGACCGTTGCAGTAAAGGAAGAGCGAGCGAGTAAGTACCGTATCCAATTCATCGGCGGCGGCGGCCGAGTTCTGGAAGAAGCGATCGCGAGCCCGGCCACATACACGTTCCGGGGTAATGAAGGTTATGTACGTGCAAAGATCATCGAATCGAACGGCAAGCTTGCCTGGACGCAGCCCATCTTCCTGAAGCGATAGCCGCTCTACAAACGAACTGTTCGTGCCGCCGACCGGGCGAACGCTTCGCAAAAGTATCCTTAATTCGCATCAGTAGAACCTTCAAAAACAAGAAGTATTCGCAAAGAATATTGAGGTTTCTGGCAAAAACATGAAGGAAATCGACAATTTCCTTTAGTTTCTTTTCGTTTACTTTTACTTAGATGTGCGCAATTTTTGTAATTCCCGGCATTATACAAATAAAAACTGAAAGAGATCGTCTTGATCTTACTGTGGAACGCGGGAATGCACGGCGGACTGGCCCTTATTAGCCGTCGAAGCTTCGATGATCGGCCCCGATGCTTTATTGATTCATTCCGCCAGAATGGTTTCCAGATCCGATTCCGTTAGAACGTATTCCTCGTTACAAAAACCGCAGGTCATCCGCGCGCCCCGATCTTCGTTCAACATCGATCGGACCTCGGCCTGACCCAGCGACGATATCAAAACGCGTGCCCGCTCAAGCGAACAATTGCATTGGAAGACGACCGGAGAGCGATCGAGTATGGTAAAGCCGATCTCACCCAGACTTTGCCGCAAAAGATCGTCGGGACCGGCCCCTTCGCGGATGATCGACGTGATGTGTGGCGAATGCTTGATCGTATCCTCGATCATCGTTATCAAATGTTCGTTCGCACCCGGCAGCATTTGGATAAGGACGCCGCCCGAGGCGGCAACGTAGGGTTCGCTATTCTCCAGCAGCACGCCAAGCAGCACAGCCGATGGTATTTGCTCCGATTTAAGAAGATAGTAGGCAAAATCTTCCGCGATCTCGCCTGAGACGATCGGTACCGACCCAACATATGGTTCCTTATGAAGGCCGATGTCGAAGCCCGATTCACGAATAACGTAAAACGTTCCTTCGCCTATCAGCCCGCCTACATCGAACTTGCCATTCGACGAAGGAGGAAGCTCAGCCGTAGGGTCCTTTACATAACCGCGAACGCTACCATTTCCGGAAGTTTCCGCGACGATGCCGCCGATCGGGCCGTTCCCGTCGATCCGGACCGTAAGCCGGTCATAGTCCTTAAATGTAGCCCCCAGCAAAAGTGTTCCGGTCAGGGCACGTCCAAAAGCGGCAGAAGCCGTCGGCGAAGTGCCGTGACGGCGAACTGCTTCGCTGAGTATTCCTGTCGTGACCGTCGCGAACACGCGGATCATTCCGTCGGCGGCGGTTCCTTGTATCAGTTCATCCATCCGTTCCTAGTCTTGGCAATCCAGCGGGGAGTTGTCAAACCATCGACGAAGGTCGATTCTCAGGTCATTCCGTTCGGTCATCGGCCCACGGCCTTGAAACGGCATTAAATGTCAAGGTGTTTTGCTGGTTCACAATATTTTGCCCCGCGGGCATCATCAGCCCCAAGATATAGTAGAAAAAAATATTGACAATTTTCTAAGTCTGCCCTACGATCTGCAGGTCGGCAACGTCCGAGGCTGCGAAGTCGAGTTAGCCAAAACGACCCTTTTCAAGCGGCCCATCTTCTTCTGAAAGTAACTCCAAAGTGTTAAAATGCTAGTAGTCCGTAACATCCCCGATTTGGCTTCGCGTGGAATAAAGTAAGGAGATCCAACGGTATGAATCAGGCTTTTGAATCGGCAGCGATAGGCAGAGGTGTCGGTACGACAAAGACCAAAGCCTCTGCTCGTCCTAATTTTGCACCGCTTGGCCTAAACGCAGAAAAGGTCGTCGCAAAACGATATTCGCTCAAGGACGAGCACGGAAATGCCATCGAGACATGGGCCGATATCGTTAGACGGGTGGTCGGGCATGTTGCCAGCGTCGAGCCCGATGAAAAGGAGAGGAATGCTTTTTACGATGAAATGACCGCGATAATGCTGGCAAGAGAGTTCATCCCGAACACGCCTTGTCTTGTGAATGCGGGCAAGCCAAAAGGGCAGCTGGCCGCGTGCTTTGTCCTGAATGTTCCCGACTCGATAGAGGGGATAATGAAGCATGCTCAAAACGTGGCGATCATTCACCAAACCGGCGGCGGAACCGGCATGACATACGAATTCTTGCGTCCTGCGGGTTCGATGGTGAATTCCACGCGCGGCGTCGCTTCAGGCCCTGTTAGTTTCATGAACATCGTGAACCAAACAACCGAGGTGGTAAAGCAGGGCGGTGTGCGTCGTGGCGCGAATATGGGGATTCTTAGCGTCGGCCATCCCGACATTCTCAGATTCATTCATGCGAAGAACGACCAGAGCAGTTTGACGAACTTTAATATATCTGTGACCGTGACCGACAAGTTCATGGAAGCAGTGGACAGGGGGCTCTGGTTCCAGACAGAGTTCAATGGAGAGCCATGGACGCAGCCGATCTTCGATCCCGTCACCGGAACTGACTATGTGCTTTATCGGCGCAGCGACGGATCTATTGCGACATTTGCCGATCGATTCGCATTCGAAACGCAGGATCTTTCCGATTGTGCTGCGGAGGAGGCTCCGATGTCGGGAATGGTCTATGCCCCCGACATTTGGCGGCGTATCATCGCCTCGGCTCATAAATATGCCGAACCGGGCGTGATCTTCATCGACGAGGTGAACCGCAATAATCATCTGATGGCGTCGATGGGGCCGATCTATGCCTGCAATCCCTGCGGCGAACAGCAGCTTCATTTCAACAATTCCTGCAATCTCGGATCGATCGATGTCGCTAAGTTCTTTGAAACTGACGGCGATCGCGATGATCCTATCGAATGGGATCGGCTCGCGGATACGGTTCACCGGTCGATCCAGTTTTTGGACAACGTGATCGATGCCGGCCATTTTCCTCTTCCCGAGATCGATGATGTAGTGAAGCGCACTCGCCCGGTGGGCCTCGGCATAATGGGTTTTGCCGATCTTTGCTTGATGCTGGGAATCACATATGGAGACGATGCTTCGCTTGATCTGATAGGGAAGGTCATGGGCTTTGTTCGCCGAGAGGCATGGGCTGCATCACTAAGGTTAGGCGCCGCGAAGGGGGCATTTCCCGAATTCGAGGCGAATCGGGACGCCTACACACGGTTTTTGCGCGAAGAGATCGGGGTTGACGAAGCGACGCCTTTGACGCCGCGAAATTACGAGGTTACGACCATTGCCCCGACAGGGACCATCTCTCTGGTTGCAGAAACCTCGTCAGGCATCGAGCCGAATTTTTCTTGGGCATACGTTCGCCAGGACACAGTAGGGACGAGGACCTATGTCCATTCTCTGGCTGCACAAGCTCTTGGAATGTCGGTGGATCAGACGGACGAAGAGTCGATTCGCGAGGCGGCACAATTTGTTGTAGATAATGAGGACAGATTGCCCAAGCAATTCATTTCAGCTATGGAGATCAGATCGACCGATCACGTTCGGGTTCTCGCCGCCGCTCAGGAACACGTGGACAATTCTATCTCGAAGACCTGCAACGGGGCAGCCAATGACACGATCGAATCCGTGGACGAGCTTTACCACCTGGCACGTGAATTGAAATGCAAAGCGGTCAGCTATTACCGTGACGGCAGCCGCGAGGGCCAGGTATTGAACACGATGAGGCCCGAAACGGATCAGGAAAAGGACGAGTCAGGAAACGACGGCGAAAATGTTTTCGTTTCTGGTTCGCAACCGCCCAGACTCGCAGATGCATCGACGCTGCGAGTCGAACGTCCGAGGGAACTTCGAGGCTCAACATGGCGGATACCTTTTGACAACCAGTACCTTTATGTGACGGTCAACCATGATGGCCATCAGATATTAGAGGTATTTGCCACCGGACCGATCAGCCAGGGTGTCGGGCTGCTTGCTTCGAAGATGCTGCGTGGCGGTTTCGCCGTGGACGAGGTTGCTCGAAGCTTAAACAAGGTAACCGGTACAAACGCAGTATGGTTCAATAAGCGCTTACTGACCTCGCCGGAGCAAGCCGTTGCCGAATGCCTGTTGAGGATCGACCGGCGGCTTAGGAACTTGCCCGAATCCGAACGAGAACCTAAGAGCTCAAATGGAGGGGGTGACGATGCGATATCATCTGTCGGGGTGGGTCTTTGTCCGGAATGCCGAGGCAGGCTTGAGCATGCATCGGGCTGTGACCTGTGTCGGGACTGCGGCTATTCTAAATGCAAATAAACCCCGCCAGGGTCTTGAAGATTCGGTCACACCTGCTATGCGATGATGAGTGATCCAAAGGCTGCACTGCGGCCGCAAGCGCGGTTTTGGCAGCGTGTCGGTCAAGCTTGCCGGCCGCGTTCGCAGTTTGGCTCCGGAAACGCGAAAATCTTGACCTGCCTGGCTTAACGGTGCTATTTCTTAGAGTTGTTCCGCTGTATGGTCCAACGATCTATTTGCACAGGAGTTTCGATGTACAAAAGGCCTTTTTTTTCGCTTTCTTTAGTTCTTATCATTCTCCTTTCTTCGGTATCGCTTGCCGTGAACGATGGCGGTGAGCCAGCACGCTCGAAGCGAGCTGCGAAAAAGCTCGTTCTGAAAGTAGAACCCTGGGGGCCGACCCAGGCCGACGTTGATGAAGCACGTCGCAGGGCCCGCACCAGTGATGCGCTTCGCCGTGAAATGAACGGCGCAAAGTTCAGGGAGGTCGGTTTCGAATATCTTTACGATGCCAGCGAACCCAAGACTGAACGTTCCACGCCTCCGACGGGTTTTCGCGTTATCTATTACAACTACTCGTCCGACCGGACCTTGTTCGTTGAGGGCAGTTTCGCAGGCAAGGGGCCTGTGGCTGCCAGATGGGTGAACATTGTCCCGGGTGTTGGCGGAGAAGAGATAGAAGCGGCTTACAGGATAGTTGATCAGGACCAGGCCGTCGCCAAGAGAAAGCAGGCCGGTGCGATCGAGTTTTATGAGCCGATGCCGCCGACAACTGTTTTTAGAGGCGAGCGTCTTGTAAACATCGGGATACTCGATCTCAAGACCGGTGATAATGAGATCGTCGGCGTCAGTTTCAAAAACAATGCGGTGGTCCGTTATTCGGACAATGCACCGCCGACATCCGCTGCGACCCCGCAATCCTGCGGCGTGCCAAATTCGAATCAGGGAAGTTCGGGCCAGGGCCTGGCGGGCCAATCGACTTTGACCGTGAACGACACTCAGGGAAATGTGCTCTGGGAAATGCTGATCATTCGGCCTTCATCGTCGTCTGGAGCCTCGTTCGAACGTTCCGGCCTCGAGATCCGTGACGTTCGATATAAAGGCAAGTCTGTTTTGAAGCGCGGACACGTGCCGATCCTGAACGTGAAGTACGTAAATAGCTGTGGGCCTTTTCGAGACTGGCAATATTCGGAAGGGTTCTTTCAGGCACCCGAAGAAGGTTCCCAGAACCCGGCTCCGGGGATCCGTATCCTTGCTCCGGGGCAGATAGCCACGACGGTCATCGAGACTCGGAACGATACGGGCAATTTTCAGGGCGTAGCTATCTACACCCAGGATGTCGGCAACGGGCCCGAGGTAGTCCTGGTCACTGAACTGAATGCGGGTTGGTATCGTTACATCATGGAATGGCGATTCGCTACGGACGGAACCATACGTCCTCGTTTCGGGTTCGGGTCGATCGTCGATTCATGCGTTTGCATTCAGCGAACGCATCACGTTTACTGGCGACTTGATTTTGACGTCGTGAGCCCCACCAATCGGATCTACCTAATGGACCGAGGACGCCGCTTTCAGCAGCTAATGTCAACCGAAGGAAAACTTTACAAGCGGCCGCAGACCAGCCGGAGCCTGGTGATCCAAAACTCGAACGGAAATGAAGCCTACCAGATAGTTCCGGACAAGAATGACGGAGCGGTCGTGGACGCGCTCGGGAACGTATTCGATGCGTTCGGTTCAGGAGATTTTTGGATGCTTCGGTTCAAGGGCACCGCCGCTTCGCCTGACGAACTTGCGGATCCCTGGAGCCCAGCTTACCCGGCCGCAAACATCGATGCGTGGTTGACGGACGAATCGATCGTGGACCAGGACGTTGTTGTTTGGTATGCCGGACATCAGGTTCGCGTAGATGACGCCAGCCGGATCGACGCCCCCAATGTGATAGCAGGCGCTCATATTGTCGGGCCCGTCCTTAGACCTATACGCTGGTGACGTCTCGTTCGTTTGCGAAATGAAGGCAGCGACTACAATATGTAGTTGACTGCCTTTTTCGATTTATGGGGACGCACCCCTTTCCTTGCGGGCAAAAAATGATCTTACGGAGGCACTAGACTTGAAGCTTGAATCAACAGCTAAGTTCGTCGGAGCTTTGCTCATTCTTTTTTTCGCTATTGTAGTCTCGGCTCAGCAGGTGGCACCAACCCCAGCGCCAGCGGGCGGCGCTGTTTCTGCTAAGGCCTCGCCTACGCCTGTGCAGTCACTTTTTGAGCTTCAGGCTATGATCCGTCAGCGAATGGATCGGCCCGAGCTTCGGAGGGGCCAGATCGGCATAAAGATAGTCACGCTGAACGACGAAAAAGTGATCTTTGAAGAGAACAGCGAAAAATATTTCATGCCTGCTTCGAACATGAAGAATTTCACGGTGGCGGCGGCGCTTGAGAAACTGACGCCCGACTTCCGATTTGTTACGAGTGTCTTCGCGTCGAAACCACCCGATGAGAACGGGACTATTGTCGGGGATCTGACCATCTATGGCCGCGGTGACATTTCTTTTTCTTCACACTTTTCGCCGGGTGATCCGCTGAAAGGGTTGGACGATCTAGCAAACAAAATACTAGCTGCGGGAGTGAAGCGGATCGAGGGTTCTATCGTTGGCGATGATTCTTATTTTCGAGGAAGCGCGATACCTGGTTCCTGGGAGTGGGACGATCTTCAGTGGTATTACGGCGCCGAGGTTTCAGCATTGTCGGTGAACGATAATGTGGTCGAACTGACCGTGAAGCCAGGCCCCGTGGGATACTCGTGCTCGGTGAAGCTGTCGCCCGTTAACCCGATCTATCGAGTGCGAAATAATTGCGCAACTACACCCGCCGGATCTCAGCGGACATTGAAGATCGAAAAGCTCCTTGGTCAGAACCAATTGGAGATCACCGGCAATCTTCCCGTCGGCAACTCCGGTTTCACCGGTTCGGTCACGGTCACACGGCCCGCCGAGATGTTTGCCGCCTTGTTGAAACAGCGACTCGAGGCCCGCGGTGTCTTTATTTCAGGACGCTTTTCGGTCAGCGCCAATGCTGCAGCGCACAATGGCGCGGCGAGGGTTGAGATCGCAACGCTCGAATCACCGCCACTCTCTTTGATCGCGGCGAAGACGATGAAGCCGAGCCAAAACAATTACACCGAAACTCTTCTCTGGACACTTGGTGAGTTTGCCAGAAGCCGAACTCAGTTTCCAACCGTTGGACCGGCCGATACTCCGTCTCAGCAAGACAGTGCTCGTTTGGGTATCGGCGAAGTAAAGGCTTTCCTGACCGGGATAGGAATATCAGAAGACAGTCTGATCCAGCATGATGGAAGCGGGCTTTCTCGACACAATCTGATCACGCCTTCGTCGGTCGCCAGGCTTTATGTTTATATGGCGAAACAGAGTAAAGTTGCGCAGCCATGGCGCGATTCGCTTACGATCGGCGGTGTCGATGGAACCCTTGCTAATCGATTTAAGGGGACGTCTGCCGAGGGAAACATTCGCGGTAAAACCGGTACCATAAATCAGGTATCTGCATTGTCGGGCTATTTGACAACTGCGGGCGGCGAACAGCTTGTTATTTCATTCGTTGTCAATGGAGTACCGCTTACGCGGGATCGAACGAGCATGATCGACGACATCGTGGTCATGCTCGCAAAGTTCAACGGCGAACTCAAATGAAACAACGCCGAAGAAAAAAATGAAACGCGGCTTTTCTTTATCTGCGATCTTTTCGACATAACCTTTTCGATAGCGGTTCACTCAGAATCGAGATCGAAGCAAGTGAAAGATCGCTCTAGAATTTTTCATTCCTCTGCAGACTCATTTCGATCTTCTTTTGAAACAAAGATGAGCGAGCGCTCATTTTGCTGTCTTGAATAATTTTTCATCGCTGCACGTCAGGCGTCTTGCGAAAAAAAATTCGCACAATTCATTCGAATGAAAATTTTTTTCTTTTTTTCTTCTTTGATGCGCGATAGAATCATTTTTAGTTTTGTTATCACGAAATGGCGTGATAATATTTCTCGACTCACATCAAAAAGTTTGTAGATGTGATGTCACTCGGGACTTCCGCATAAATGAAAATCAGAGACTGTTAAAGTGTTGCTAATCTCCGTCGCTAGGATGGGACCGACGGTGTAAGGGAAATTAGGAAACGTACAACTCAGATCTTTCGCCAAACGCCAACTACTATCAAATACCATTACCTGAATGCATTAGTCACTGACACGCAGCCGAAGTTGGCAGCATGACGTTTTCTGTATTTGCAGAAATTGAAAAGTTTTTTGAAAGAGATTTCGAACTCAAGGCTGAGTGCGTGGAACGAAATTGCACCGCCTTTGAAGATGTTCGATCACGAGGTTTTCGTCTAGTCGAAATTCGATAAAGCACGGAGACAAACACACACACAAAAAAAGTCTAAGGACTATAAAAAGACCGGAGGATAAATAATGGCAACAACCAAGAAACCAGCTGCAAAAAAACCTGCAGCGAAGAAGCCTGCAGCGAAAAAACCTGCAGCGAAGAAGGCACCAGCGAAAAAGGCTGCGGCCAAGACGGCAGCAAAACCAGCTGCTAAGAAGGCTGCACCGAAGAAACCGGCAGCAAAGAAAGCACCGGCAAAGAAAGCTACTGCGAAAGCAGCGGCTAAACCGGCTGCGAAGAAGGCTGCCCCGAAGAAAGCCGCTCCGAAAAAGGCGGCTCCGAAGAAAGCTGCTCCGAAAAAAGCTGCTCCGAAGAAAGCTGCTGCGAAGAAGCCAGCGGCGAAAAAGCCAGCGGCAAAGAAGTAGGATTCGTTTTTGGAATTACTTTAAACTGGACCGGCCTTGCAATTGCGGGCCGGTATTTTTTTGGACGGGAACGGCATTGCGAATTCGTTCAAGCAGGGGCCATGATCCATGACCCACGTTCATCTGATCAGTTATATGCGGATCACTTCAAAACTACGTCGCCAGAAGTTGATCGAACGCTAAGCGTGTGCAGCAGCTTATCGTGGATGCCGTCGAATCCGCCGTTGGACATGATCGCGACGACATCGCCTTCTTTCACTTGGGATGTCAGGTGTTCGACAATTGCGTCGGCATCCGGGAACGAGAAGGCGGGCTTGCTTTGAAGTTCGATGTCCTTTACGAGTTCGCCGACATCAAGTACTTTTCCTAGCTCACTCGCTTTCGAGGTGTTATAAACGTCCGCGATAATAACGTAGTCGGCGAAAGAGAACGCCTTCGAGTAGGGCTCCTGGAAAACTGCCAGACGCGACGACCACGAACGCGGCTCGAAGACCGCTACCACCCGCCGGCCTTCGTACTTCATTCGAAGGGCTTTCAAGGTCTCTTCAACAGCCGTGGGATGGTGTGCAAAATCATCGATCACCGTGACACCGGCGACAGTTCCGCGAACCTCCATTCGCCGCTTCACCGACTTGAAAGTATCGAAAGCTTTCTGAATGTTCTCTTTCGAAATTCCCCAAGCGTCGGCAGCAATTATAACCGCGAGACAATTGCGAACGTTGAACTCACCGATAAGGTGCGTTTCGAATTTGCCCCAGCTCTGTCCGTCCCTGAAGATCGTGAACCGCGTCACATCTCCGGTGAAGTCGATATAGCGTGCCTGCCATTTCGCTTCGTCATTCAGGCCGAAAGTCTCGACCGTCGTAAAGATCTTGCCCTCCATTTCTGCAAGAACTTCCTGTACGACCGGCGAATCAATGCCGCAGATCAATCGGCCGTTTCCGGGAACAAGATTCATCAGGCGTGAGAACTGAAACTTGATCTCATGCAGATCGCGGTAAATGTCGGCGTGGTCGAATTCGATATTGTTGATGATCGCGACTTCCGGAAGGTAATGCATGAACTTCGGCTTCTTGTCGAAGTAAGCCGTGTCGTACTCGTCACCTTCAATGACAAAAAAATCGCTGTCGGTGACGCGAAAACTTGCATTGAAATTCTGGACCACCCCTCCGACGAGAAACGACGGTTCCAAACCTCCAACCTCGCATATCCATGTGGCGATGCTGGTCGTCGTCGTCTTGCCATGAGTACCCGCAACGACGAGCGAACGGCGGCCGCGGATGAATTGTTCTTTTACGATCTCCGCCTGTGAGCGGTACACCAGTTTGCGGTTCAGCACCTCTTCAAGCTCGGCATTACCGCGCGAGATCGTGTTGCCCACGATCGTGCAGTCGGCGCCAACATCTGCATTCTGGGCATGGTAGCCCTGCATTATCTCAATGCCGAGGGCCTCAAGCTGCGTTGACATCGGCGGATAAACATTCTGGTCGGAACCAGTGACCTTATGGCCGCGCGACTGCAGCATACCGGCAAGCGAAGCCATCGCCGTACCGCATATTCCGATGAGGTGGTAGTGCATAGGATTTATCTCAGCATCCTCCGCGTAAAACTCAGCGTCCTCCGCGTTCGAAATGATTTTAACGCAGAGGACGCTGAGGGGAAACGCATAGAACGGTGAGAGGAGCTACTTGCTGCCGATCAATTCGGCGACAAGTTCGTTCGCGTCATAGATCTTTCGAAGAGCCTCTATAATACCGCCGCTGTGAACACCGACTGCTCGTGAACCCTCATTTTCATCAATGTACCAATAGCGATTTGAGAGCTTCTGAAGGTTGCTGTCAAAATTGAGCCCGACCAACTCTCCATTGCGATTGATGACCGGTGAGCCGGAATTTCCACCGATCGTATCGGCCGTATAGACGAAATTCAACCCGACGCCGAGATCGATCTTCGTCCGTGCATCCATAACGCGTTTCGGAAGATCGAAAGGATGAACTCCGTTAAAGCTCAAGTTTCGGTCATAGAGTCCATAAAATGTCGTTTTGTAAGGAACGAGCGTGGTGCCAAGCTCATATCCGAGCACCTTGCCGTACAAAATGCGGAGCTGCGAATTAGCGTCCGGCGGGATCGTTTTTCCGTAAACAGCAAAGCGGGCTTGCGCGATCTTAGTACCATTTGCCGTTTCCACATCAACAATATTCTTCTCGTTCCAAGCACGAAGCTCCCGAATGATCGGCTCGACGCGGCGAGCGAGCGTTATCATCGGATCGGTCGAAGATGCGATCGCGCTTGCGGTACCTTCGAGCAACGCTTTGCGAGCCGAAGGATCTACCAACTTAGTTTCGCGAACCGCTCGCTGTACTACTTCGGCAGGCTCAGCATCGCCGATCGCGGCCCGAATGAACGGATCGCTTGCTCCAAGCACGGCTCGCGCATCGGTCAGCCACGCCGTCAACGCCGCTTCCTCCATTTCGGAGTAGATCGGGGCCGGCGATAGAAGCGACGTACGAAATGCTTCGAGCCGGGCATCGCGATACTCCGGATACCGCTGCTCATTCGTTTTCGGCTTTTCGATATGATAAGTGACGATCTGTTGAGCGATCGTCGCGAGGCGGGACGCGGCCAGGTTCGAATAAGCAAGGCGGTTCGCCATTGCCGGCAACGATTCGTAAGCCTTGGCAATATTTGCCCAAGCCGGTGCAAACTCGCGCTCAAGCTCCGGCTTCTGAGCCAGTCGTTCACGAAGCTCTCTTTCTTCCGCTTCTTTTTTAGAAAAATTTCGAGGGTTCAGCAAACCTTCTTGCTGGCCAGCGAGCCGTTTTAAGGAATTAGCAAAGCTTCGCATTCCCTGAGAAGCCTGCCGGGCTTGTTCCGAGCCCAATTTCGAATAATTCTCCAAAGCCCGTCGGCGAGATTCCCACACCTGCTTTTGAAGCGGGTTGCCAACGTCGCGCTGATATGCCAACTGTGCCACGGTCAACAAACGTGCCGTTGAGCCGGGATAACCAGAAACAAGAATGAACTCGCCGTCTTTCGGTCCAGCCTCCAACCACTTGAAATAGTTCGGCGTTCTGGCCGGCTGGCCGTTCTCATAGGCCCTCAAGAAAGTGAAATCCAGATCATGACGCGGATATGTGAAGTTGTCGAAGTCGCCGCCAAAAAATGCCGTCTGCTCTTCGGGCGCCATTACGAGCCGAAGATCGGTGTAACGCTTAAACCGGTAGAGCCAATATTCGCCTCCGCTGTAGAATGAGATCACCTCGCATCGAAGTTCGGCCGGACAGTCCTTTTCGGCTGCAGCGATCTCGGTCGCACGTCGTGCGGCGGCCTGGTCGCCGCCGGCCTTTTCGGCGTTATGGATACGCTCAGTTACGTTCGTATATGAAAAAAGAACCGACGCCACGGCGTCCGGGATCTTCAGTTCGTCGGCCTGAGTGCGGGCGTAGAATCCAGTGGCCATAAGATCACGCTCGCGAGTGGATAAACGTCCGATGTAGCCAGCCGCAACGTGATGGTTGGTCGCGATCAATCCGTTCGCACTGACGAAAGCACCCGAAGCCGTGCCGATCTTTGGCGAAGCGAGCCTGACGTTATCGAGCCATTCTCGCGTAGGTTCGAACCCGTACCGTTCTTTCCATTGTTTAAGCGGCGGATTATCGAACGTCCACATGCCGTCGTCGGCACGAAACACCGGCACGCCGGCGACGAGAAAGCTTATAAGTACAAGGCAGACTATTGATCGTTTCATATCGGTATCAATTAAGTATAGAACGCAATTGTTCAAGAGCTCCATCGAGTATCGCGTCCTCGCGGGCTATGCAAATGCGCACGTATGGATCCCACGTTTCGCTATCGGCAAATGCGGCACCCGGGGTCATTCCAACGCCTGCTTTCTCCATCAGCATTTCATTGAAAGCGATCGCGTTCGAATGTTCGGCCGGGATCCTAGCCCACAAATAGAACGCGGACCCGGAGTCATAGATGTCAAAACCAAGCTCGCTTATGCCATCTGAAAAACGGCGTCGCTTTTCGTCGAACCTATCCCGAAGTGCCGGATAATAGTTATCGTCGGCCATCAACACTTTTGCGAGCGCGGCTTGAAGCGGTGTTGCCGGACAGACATAGATCACGTTTGCGGCATTATTGATAGGGGCGATCAATTCACCTTTGCCGTAGGCATAGCCGAGCCGCCAGCCCGAAATGTTCCAGGATTTTGAGAACGAGTTAACCGTTATAGTGCGTTCACGCATTTCCGGAAGCGATGCAATAGGCGTGTGCGGATTTTCGCCGGTAACATAGTGCTCGTAAACTTCGTCTGAGACAACGAGAAGATCAAGTTCCTTTGCAACGTCGGCAATGGCCTCAAGCTCTAATTGGGACAACACCTTACCGGTCGGGTTCGAGGGCGTACAAACGATTATCGCCTTTAGTGGATACTCGGCACGATCCCTCAGTTCTTTGCACCGAGCCAGGAGTTCGTTCTTTTCAAAACCGAGACCACCGTCAAGTTCAAAGGTTTCCGTCTTTCCTCCGAATTCTTCCAGGATCCGACGATGGTACGGATAATAAGGCTCAAAGACCAGAGCTGACTTTCCACGAAGGTAAGATTGAGTTACCCCGATCAACGCACCTGTGCCGCCGTTAGTGACCATTAGTTCGAACGGCCGTGCGTCCGGGTCAACGTCAATGTTGTTGTACTTCGCGATCTTCGCCGCCACCTCTTTGCGCAGAGTTGCATCGCCTTCGCTTCCTCCGTAATGGTTCTGTCCGGCGGCAATGATAGATGCGGCTTCGGCAGCTAGGCGTGGGTCGATCGGCAGTTCAGATTGTCCCTGAACAAGATTGCCGCTCGGCGGCACAAGACGGGTGATCGCCCGAATGTCGGGCTTGGCTTTCTTCACTTTAGCTTCGGTCATAAAGCTCAAAGATAGCAAAAAACGGCGACTGCCGCACGAGCCGAGCCGGAGTTGCGATCTGACATTCGAAGCGGGGGCCTTGCAGCCCGAGTCTCACAATCCCGGGTTTATCAGCCCTTGGGCGCCCGGGCACGGCGTGTCTTGCTGACAAAAACACTGTCCTTTACCCAAAATCGCCATGGCCGATCGACATCAGGCCCAGCATAGTCAATGCCGACGCGGGGGCCGACCGCGATCTCGGCGTTGCCGAATGTTCGAAAGTCTTCAACCCAAACCCTTTCGCTCTTCACGACGTCCAAGCCGTTAAGCGAGCGGTCAATATCAAGTGCTATGCAAAGCTTTCCAGGGCCGGACGTCAGATCCTTGTCCGGCAATTCTCCTCGGCGCGTTATGATCACGTCGATCCCTTCGATGGGCTCGACCGCTCGGACCAACACCACATGAGGGAAGCCTTCGGGGCCCGTAACGATATTCAGTTGATGGTACATACCGTAAACGAAAAACACATAAAGGTGGCCTGCCGGGCCGAAGGTTACCTCGTTTCGTTTCGTGCGGCGCCCACCAAAACTGTGGGCTGCACGGTCTTCGACACCGCAGTAGGCTTCGGTTTCGACGATCATTCCCGAAGTTATTGCCCCACTATTCGACTTAGTGACAAGCAATTTGCCGAGAAGCCGGCGTGCGATCCCGATCGTGTCTGGCCCGGAATAGAAAGTTCGGGGAAGCCTGCTTCTCCGGCCAGGAGTATTGTTCGGTTTCATAAAGAGAAGTTTCGAAGACTCGCCATTTTCGTCTAACGATTCCCGTTTGAGATCGGCGGCGAAGAGCCTGTCGGATCACGACTGTGATAAATTTTCCACTATGAAGATCGTTTCGCTGCTGCCGTCTGCGACTGAGATAGTTTGCGCCCTTGGCTTGGAGAGTTCTCTGGTCGCGATCACTCATGAATGTGACTTTCCTTCGAGCGTTTCCCTACTGCCAGCGATCACCTCAAGCCGTATCTCACACGAGACGATGTCGAGCAAGGAAATTGACCACGCGGTACGGTCTCAGCTTGACGGGCACGGTTCGATCTATGACCTGGATGTCGAGCTGCTGCAGAAACTTTCGCCGGATCTTATTCTAACGCAGGAGCTGTGTGATGTTTGCGCGGTCAACTACAAGACGGTTGACAGGGCGGCAAAAGTTTACGCAGCCGACGCGACCGTCGTTTCCCTGGAACCTAATTCGATCGAAGATATATTCGATACAATACTCACGATCGGCGAATTGACAGGCGTGAAAGCGCGGGCAGAAGATCTTGTCTCGGAACTCGCGGAACGGCTCGGGGCGGTTTGGGCAAAGGTTGAATTCCTCGATTGCCGTCCGCGCGTTATGATGCTCGAATGGCTCGAACCGCCATTCGCCCCGGGGCATTGGGTGCCGGAGCAGGTTGAAACTGCCGGCGGCACGCCTGTTCTCGGCAAGGCCGGTCAACGATCGACGACGACAACTTATGAGGCCATCCGCGAATCGAACCCGGAGATAATGGTGTTCATCCCGTGCGGTTACTATATAGAGGATATTCGACGACAGCTTGTTTACCAGATGTTTCCGGTTGATTGGCAAGAGATCGATGCTGTTCGAACGGGCAACGTTTGGGCGATAGACGCAACCAAATATTTTTCTCGACCGGGCCCTCGGATAGTGGATGGAACGGAAATTTTGGCTAAGGTGGTCCATCCCGATCTGTTTGGGCGGCCGATCATTGGCGAAGCCTATCGACTGGGTGACGGCGAAATGAAATTTTACACTACAGATAACCTATGAAGGGCCCAGCAATTTGTTTACTGATCCTTTGCTTATTTGCGGCGATCTCCGGCCAGCGGGATGACGAGATACTTGCAACAGCCGAAGGATCAACTTTCACCGCGAGTATGCTCCCCGACGATGTTCGTCGAGCTTTCATTGAACGTAACGCGGCCGTTGCTGATGAGCGTACGCGGCTGCTCGGCGAAATGGTCCGCGAACTTCTGATCGATGCCGAGGCCCGAACGGCCAATTCATCGGCTCAGGCCGTGGTCGATGCCGAGATGCGGAAGATACCGCCGCCGACCGAAGCCGAGATAGGCCGCATCTATGAGGCGAACCGGCAAGTCTTCGGCGGACGGACTCTGGCCCAGGTTCGCGCGCAGATAGTTTATTTTCTTCGAGGAAATGCCGAACAAGAATCGCTGAAGGAATTGACAGACCGGCTCAAGGCCAAACATAAATTTGTCGCGGGCAAGGATCCAAATGCTGTGGGCATCAAGGACACTGAGGTTCTATTTTCGATCGCAGGGAAGCCGGTTACCTTGGCGGAGTTTAATGCAAAGCACCGCGCTCTGCTGTATGACGCCGTCGCGAGTATTTATGTACACGCTGCCGAACACCTGGATGAAGTAATTCTCTCGGCGATCATTAATAAAGAGGCACGGGCGCGGAATATTTCGCCAAGCGAACTTATCGCCGTCGAAGTGACCGATAAACTCCGCGATTACACCGATGAGGAGCGCATCCGTCTTGAGTCTGCACTAAAGGCTAAACTCTACGAAAAATATGCCGTCAAGATATTGTTAAAGCAGCCAGAGCCCGTCGCACACAACATTTCGGCGGACGATGACCCTTTCGTCGGGAGGCCCGACGCGCCGGTAACTGTCATTATGTTCAGTGATTTTCAGTGCTCGGCATGTGCCGCAACCCATCCGTTGCTGAAACGAACGCTCGCCGAGTTTGGCGATAAGGTCAGGTTTGTCGTAAAGGACTTTCCGCTGGAAGGGACGCATGAGAACGCTTTACGAGCCGCCTTGGCGGCGAACGCGGCCTCAGCGCAAGGAAAATTTTTCGAATTTGTCGAGATCCTGTATCAAAACCAAGGTTCGCTTGACGAGACCTCGCTCAAGGCCTTCGCATCGGAAGTGGGTTTGAACATAAAACAATTTGAGATAGACTTTACGAACGAAACCGCTGCCGCCGAGATCCGGAAAGACATTGCAGACGGCACTCGTCTCGGCGTGCGTTCGACGCCTTCGATTTTTGTAAATGGATTTCGACTGCATAGGCTGTCGGCCGACGGAATTCGGGCCGCGGTCGATCACGCCCTCAAGTCCCGGCCGGCCAAATAGATCACTATGCGATTTGTACTGACCATTCTCTTGACAGCTGCGGCAGCGGCTTGCAACGGCACCTCCGGTTCGAACGGAAACTCGAAAACTGTTTCGACCCCCGCTGATAGCCCTGGACCAGTTCCGACATATTCGATAGAAGTGGTCAAGTCATATCCGCACGACACCGATGCATTCACTCAAGGCCTGGTCTTTCATAATGGTTATATCTATGAAGGCACTGGCGGCAAGCCCTCGAACAATGACGATTTTTTCTCGTCTCTCCGAAAGGTTGAATTAGAGACTGGGAAAGTGGTCAGGAAACACATGGTGCCGCCCGAGTTTTTTGGCGAAGGTATTACGATCCTTGACGATAAGGTCTATCAACTAACCTGGCAGGAACGGACCGGATTTGTTTACAACCTTGAAGATTTCAAACTGCTTCGCGAGGTAAGATATGCGGGAGAGGGCTGGGGTTTGACACACGATGGGACACATCTGATCATGAGTGACGGCACCCACGTGATACGTTTTATCGATCCAGACTCTTTCAATACTCTCCGTACGATCACCGTCAACGATGAGCGGGGCCGACCCCTGATGAATTTGAACGAACTCGAATATATCAAAGGCGAGATCTGGGCCAATGTCTGGAAGCTGGGGTGGATCGTCCGCATAGATCCTGCATCCGGAAAGCTTTTGGGGAAGGTTGACCTCACAGAAATGACGCAAGAAGAAACACGGCGAAATCGTAAAGCCGATGTTCTGAATGGAATAGCCTACGATGCCGAGAACGATCGCATTTTTGTAACGGGAAAGCGTTGGACACGTTTGTTCGAGATCAAGGTAAACCCGAAATGATGGATCACCGGCAACTCATGATGCGGGCCATCGCGCTGGCGCAAGAAGGTGTGGACGCAAATGTCGGAGGGCCGTTCGGTTGCGTGATCGCGCTCGACGGCGTGATCGTCGGTGAAGGCGTTAACCAGGTCACTTCTGCCAACGATCCTACCGCCCATGCCGAGATCGTCGCTATTCGCAACGCGTGCCGGAAACTCAATTCGTTCCAATTAGATGGTTGTGTTATTTACACCTCGTGTGAACCCTGCCCGATGTGTTTGGGGGCAATATACTGGGCCCGTCCTGGCCGGATCTATATCGCCTGTGATCGACATGACGCGGCCGCCGCCGGGTTTGACGACGCGTTCATATACGACGAATTGTGCGGCAATGATCTACACGGTCGAAAGGTGCCTATCTCGGTCCTAATGAGGGATGAAGCGATGAAGGTATTCGAGAACTGGGTCGCAAAGCCTGACAAGATCGAATATTGACGTTTCGCCCTGCATCTTAGCCGGAATCTTCTGAGACCGGATCTTACGCCGATGTCCAACAACTATCTCTACATTTTGATAGCCCTGATCGCCGGTGCGATGATGCCGACACAGGCCGCCACAAATGACAGGATGGCGGCTTTCGTCGATGGCCCGATCCTTGCGGCGTTTATCTCGTTTTTTGTCGGCACTGTCGCACTTTTTATTTATATGCTGTTGGCGGGCGTCTCGCTGTCGAGCCTTTCGGGTGTTCGCGATGCACCGGCGGTTGCATGGGCCGGCGGCCTGCTCGGCGCATTTTTTGTTGCCGCTGCCGTTACGCTCGTCCCGAAACTAGGTGTGGCAATGACGTTCAGCCTGATCATCGCCGGGCAGATGATCGTAACGCTCGTGATCGACCACTTTGGACTATTGGGCGTTCCCGTGAAGGAAGTGAGTATTCTTCGCATCTGCGGGATACTGCTTATCACCGCCGGTGTTGTTTTGATCCGAAGATATTGAACCGCGGAGAAGCCTTGCCGGAGGGCATCGAATGAGCGTGCTGATCTCACATCGCTTCTGTCTATCTCAGCGTCTTAGAATCCCTGTATTGGAAGATCTTAGTGATCAAGTTCATCCTCAATAATGAAGCCGCCGACACCGATCAGCCCGCCGGGATAACAGTGCTGGACTTCGTCCGTTATCACAAAGATCTGAAAGGCACGAAGATCGGCTGTCGCGAGGGCGATTGCGGAGCGTGTACGATCCTTGTCGGCGAGTTGAAAGACGGCGGTGTCCGCTATCGCACGATGACGTCCTGCCTGATGCCGCTCGCCAATGCCGCCGGCAAACACATCGTCACGATCGAAGGCATCAACCCGGCGGACGGTTCGCTCACGCCAGTACAGCAAGCGATGGTTGACGAATCAGGTACCCAATGCGGCTTCTGCACGGTTGGTTTTGTGATGTCGCTGACCGGCTATTGCCTGACGGAACGCGGACGACCTCGTCCGCACGTTCGAGACGACGAGTTGGAAAGTGCCCACGGTACCTTGACAAAAGCCGAGGCGGCGATCTCCTCGATCGACGGCAACATTTGCCGCTGCACCGGTTACAAGTCGATCGAACGGGCGGCTGAACGATTATGCAGCGGGTCAGGCGTAAGCTCGACTCCTTCCAAAGTAGGGGTGGACGACGCCTTCGGCGAGCGGGACGGCTCTTTGCGCGCTGCCATCGATCGGCTGATAGTACCTGCATACTTTGCCGACATTTCCTCACGACTGCGGGCAATTGAGACCCATTCGGAAGAGGGACAATCTGGTCGCCCGCTATCGCACGCGGTTCCTACATTCGTCGGTGGCGGAACCGATGTTTATGTTCAACGCCCGGAAGCGATGGCCGAGGGCGAAGCGTCGCATGTCTTTTATGACGAAAGCCTGCGAGGCATCCGCGATCTCGGCAACATCATCGAGATCGGAGCCTCTGCCACGGTCACCGACCTTCTCGAATCGTCGGTGATGAACGAGGCATTCCCCAACCTTTACAAGCACCTGAAACTTGTTTCAAGCACGCCGATCCGCAACATGGCCACGCTTGCGGGCAATTTTGTCAACGCCTCCCCCATCGGCGATATGACGATATGGTTCCTGGCGCTTAATTCCGAGATCACCATCGGAACGCGGACGCCCGCGTCCGCAGCCCCGCAGGACAGTGAAACTACCCGGACCATTCCGCTCCGCCGTCTCTTTACCGGCTATAAGCAGCTCGAAATATCGCCTGACGAATACATCACCGCTATCCGTTTCAAAAAGCCGACGGCCGACCATTATTTCAATTTCGAAAAGGTCTGCAAACGCACGTATCTCGACATCGCAACGGTAAACACGGCGATCTCCTTGAAATGCGAATCGCTCCCCGGAAAAAACTGGACACCGCCTGCGCTGTCGGGCGCCGAGACCGGCTCCCCCCCTTACGAAGAAGGGGTGGACGCCGTGCCTTCCAACGGCGGACGGGGTGGTTCTCCCGCTCGCGATGTCGAATATCTTATCCTCGACGCCCATGTCTCAGCTGGCGGCGTCGCCCCGATCCCGCTTTATCTAAAGGAAACATCATCTTTCCTTGTCGGCCGTACGGTTAACACAGAAACAATAGAAAAGGCGAACGAAATAATGCAGCTTGAGATATCGCCGATCTCGGACGTACGCGGGACTGAGGAATATAAGCGGCTACTGCTGCGGCAACTTTTCCACGCGCATTTCTTCGAATTGTTCGGAACTTGATGCACAACCTGGATTCAAAATCACACGTCCGCGGCGAGTCCGTTTATCTGGATGACATTCCGCTCGTTCAGGGGACGCTTTTTGCATGCGTTTTTGACTCTCCTCTGGGCCACGGAAAGCTCGTAAGCATTGACACGACAGAAGCTGAGGTCAGCGAAGGCGTGGTTCGCGTTATCACTTCGCAAGACCTGCTCGGCGAGAACCAGATCGGCGGGATCGTGCCGGACGAGCCGCTGCTGGCTGAGGGTGAGGTACATTTTCAGGGGCAGCCCATTGCGATCGTCGTAACGGTTAGCGAAGAAGCGGCCCGTAAGGCAGCAAGAAAAATAACCGCTAAGATCGAGCCGCTACCCGTCGTCACCGACCCGCGGGTCGCGGCGGCAAACGGCGAATTTATCGTTCCCCCTAAGCAATTTGTGCTCGGCGATGTGCAGAACGCCTTTGCAAATTGCGAGCACGTCTTCGAAGGCCGAGCCGATGTTAACGGCCAAGAGCATCTCTACATCGAAACGCAGGGTGCCTATGCGTTGCCAACCGAAAACGGCGGGCTTAAGATCTATTCTTCAACGCAGGGGCCGACCGCCGTCCAGCGTGCTGTTTGCCGAGTGACCGGCTTAGCGATGCATCAGGTCGAGGTGGATGTTCAGCGGCTCGGCGGCGGGTTTGGCGGAAAGGAAGACCAGGCGAATGCGTGGGCCGCGATCTGTGCCGTTGCAGCCCAGTTGACGAAGCGGCCGGTGAAATATGCTCTCCACCGCATGGAAGACATGCGAATGACAGGCAAACGTCATCCGTATTCGGCTGATTACAAGATCGGGCTCGATAAGGACCTGAAGATCATCGCCTACGAAGCCACCTTTTATCAAAATGCCGGAGCCTCCGCCGATCTTTCTCCACCAGTGCTGGAACGTACGCTGTTCCACTGCACAAATTCTTACTTCATCCCGAACGTCACCGCGACCGCGTACTGCTGCCGCACGAACCTGCCGCCGAACACGGCTTTCCGCGGCTTCGGCGGGCCGCAAGGTATGTTCGTCATAGAGTCGGCAATAGCCCACGCCGCTGAAAAACTTGGTGTGAAAGCCTTGGATATTCAGCGAGCAAATCTCATCGCCGACGGTGACGAGTTTCCATACGGCCAGATCGCGGAAAGTGACGCGATCACGTCATGGTCGCAGGGCGATGAAAAATTCGATTTCGCGCACCTGCAGAAAGAAGCCGATGACTTCAACGCATCGTCGAAATATTTCAAAAAAGGCGTCGCTATGATGCCCGTCTGCTTTGGAATCTCGTTTACCAAGACGCCGATGAACCAAGCCCGCTCGCTCGTCCACGTTTACACCGATGGCTCGGTCGCCGTCTCAACCGGGGCAGTCGAGATGGGCCAGGGCGTGAACACCAAGATCGCGCAGGTCGCGGCAAAAATGTTCGGACTCGGCCTCGGC
The DNA here is from genome assembly GCA_035327545.1 of Pyrinomonadaceae bacterium. Lineage (GTDB taxonomy): Bacteria > Acidobacteriota > Blastocatellia > Pyrinomonadales > Pyrinomonadaceae > OLB17. Next base: position 153,994 of record DAOLDE010000001.1, read on the forward strand.
CAGATAAAGGTTCACACGACCAACACGCTCCGGATCGCAAACACTTCACCTACCGCCGCCTCCGCCGCCGCAGACCTGAACGGCAAAGCCACACAAATGGCCTGCGAAGCCATCCGCAGCCGCTTATTCGCCGTAGCCAAAGGCCCTGTTGAAGCCAAAAGCGTCGAGGACCTTTCGCTCGACGACGGTTTCGTTCATCTCAATGGCACACGAACAAGTCTTGACTGGAAAACGTTGGTCATGACCGCACACCTCGATAGGGTTAGCCTGAGCGAGCACGCTCACTACGCCACCCCCGGGATCAACTTCGACTGGACCATCGCCAAAGGCGATCCGTTCGCCTATCACGTTTACGGAACCGCCGTCGTTGGCGTAACCGTGGATTGTCTCCGCGGCCGGTACGAAGTCGATTACGTAAAATGCTGTCACGATTTCGGCTCGTCGATGAATACCGCCGTTGACCACGGCCAGATCGAAGGCGGGATCGTCCAGGGCATCGGATGGATGACGATGGAAGAGGTCGTTTACGACGCGGACGGTCGTTTGCGATCGAATGCGCTATCGACATATAAGGTGCCCGACATCTATTCTGTGCCGAAAGAGATCTCGATACTTCCACTTGAAACCAACCGCGAAAACCTCGCCGTTTTCAACTCAAAAGCCGTCGGCGAGCCGCCGCTGATGTATGGCATCGGCGCTTATTTTGCGATCCGGAACGCGGTCAAAGCGTTCTTGACGAATTTGCGGTCCACTGATATGGAACTGCCATTCGATGCTCCGTACACGCCAGAAAGGGTACTGCTCAGTTTGTATCGTAACGAACTTTCGTAGAACTAGCTGACAGCCGCCAGTTGTTTGCTTTCATCAGAGACCTTCTCCGCTGCATGTTTACAGTACAATTCTCTAGTGAACAAAGAGCGTGAACTATGGCAGTTCGTGCGGGCCCGGATAGACGCCGGCCATCGGGTAATGCTTATGGTCGTCGCCGAAAGTTCCGGCAGCAGTCCCGGGCGTCCGGGATACAAGATGGCTGTCGGGTCCGGCGGCGAACTTTGCGGCAGTATCGGCGGCGGTGTGATGGAAGTGAGCCTGGTCGAACGTAGCCGGGCACTTTTGTCAGAGCCGGGAGCGGTAGCGACCGGCCTCTTTCCGCCGCAACTCATCGAACAGGTTCATCAAAAAAACTCACCCCACGCCTCGGGGATGATCTGCTCCGGGCGGCAGACGGTGATCCTCGTTCAGCTCGGGCCGACTGACGTTCAAACTGTAAGCGAGATCACCGGGGCCTTAGACTTGGGACGGCAAGCGTTATTGACGATAACCAAGAACGGAATTATTGCCGAAATGGACGCCGACATCGGTAGCCGAATTTCGTTCGATAGGCACACTGATACCGAATTCAGCTATTCCGAACGCCTCGGATACGACCACGATCTCTATATCATTGGCGGCGGCCATTGCTCGCTCGCGCTTTCCGAGCTGATGTCGAAGCTAGATTTTCGCATCACGATATTCGACGACCGTCCCGATCTGAACACGATCGAGAAAAATCGGTTTGCCCGCGACATCCAGATCATCGAAAGCTATGAGAATATCGGCGATCTCGTTCCTCCAGGTCCGAATATTTACGTTGTTGTAATGACGCTCGGATACAGCTCGGACGAAGTCGCGATACGCAGCCTCATTAAGAAGGAAATTAAATATCTTGGAGTCTTGGGAAGTAAGGCCAAAATGGGCATATTGTTGAAGTCGCTCGAAAAAGAGGGCATCGATCCGCTGCTGCTTTCCCGAATTCATACGCCGATCGGTATTCCTATCAATTCCCATACGCCCGACGAGATCGCAATTTCGATCGCTGCCGAGATCGTCTTGGTCAAGAATGCCCAGTAGCTTTACGGCCCAAGGACGAAGCTCTTTCAAATAGCGAGATCGGAAACTGAGACGACACTTACACGTTTGCACAACTCACAGTTCCCATAATTCGTGCGGTTGTCCATATACGAATGCTGACAGCGGCCTTATCTTCCAAGCACCCGCCGGAACATTTCCTTCGATCCGGTGTCTAACCAGGATGAACGGTTGGCACCGAGACAAAACTGGAGGAATCGAAAATGTTTGACAAGATGATCGTTTCAGAAGCGGGCGATGGAAAAGCCGGCCGCAGCAGATATTTCCTGGTGTCAACTTTTGCAGTTGCAGCATTTTTCCTGGCCGCTGTCGTATTCAGCCTCTACGCAGCGGACATCGGCCTCGGCCGCGAAGATTTTGACTTGTCCGTAATGATCGCTCCCGTCGCGCCGGAGGCACCTGAACCGCCGCGACCCGAAACGCCTGAAGAACAGAGAGAGGTTCAACATACCGAACGGCCTTCGCGAGTTCATAACATGCTCCGGCCCGATGAGGTGCCTTCTATAGTTCCAAACGCCGTTTCCGTAAATCAGAATCCCTACGCCAGCCGTCCGCCAGGGCGATTTGATATTGGGAATCATGATTCAGCGCCGGGCCTTTCGGTGGAAGGAGGCAGCCGTCGCTCGGGAAGCGAGCAAGGAAGCGGTATCGGCACATCATCGCAGGAACCGGCAGTCGAGCCCGCAACTATTCCGGCGCCACCGCCGCCTATCGTGAAAAAGCCTGAGCCGCCGCGTTCGCTCGGAGTCATCACGGGAAAAGCAACCAGTTTACCGAAGCCGGTTTATTCGCCGGCGGCGTTGCAAGTGAATGCACAGGGCGACGTGACCGTTCAGGTAACAATCGATGAAACAGGAAACGTGATATCGGCAAAAGCAGTCTCAGGCCATCCGCTGCTGAGGCGGGAGTCGGAGCGGGCCGCGATGAACGCAAAGTTCTCACCGACCACTCTTTCGAAAGTGCCCGTTAAAGTGACCGGTATGATCGTTTATACGTTCCGCCGCAATTGACTGAGCGGTCCAGAACATCGCGATCACATATTTGCGAGAAACTCGAAAAGACCGGAAGTATCAAGGTCATAGACAGGTACTGGAAACTTTGAACGCAGTTCTTCCAGCGTCATGCCGTCAAGCAGGATCGGCTCGTCAGATTTGATCGTGTGCTTAGGAATGACAACAAAATCTCCGTTGATCCTGTCCTTCACCCCCAAGTAATCCTGGCCGGTCAAAAGACCGGCCACGGCCACGTCTCCACCGAAATATGTATTGGGCACGGCCATCACCTGCAGATTTGTCCCGTTCAACTGATTAAAGGCTTTGATCTGTTGGTCTAGGATCGGCGCGAACATCTGTCCGGTCAAGATCGTTCCATAAGCCTTTCGACGACGGTCTTGCCGTAACGGTCGTGAGTATCCCTTGGCCTTTGCTGCCGGGGTGCGCGCTTCGGGGTGAGTGCGGGAATTGGCAAAGAACTCTCTTGCGAGCACGACCGCTTCTGCACGCCGAACTCGGTCGGTGTGTGACTTTATCAATTTCTCGAACCCGTTCAAAAACGAACGAACCATCCCAACGCCGTCTTCGATCTGCGGATAATTTCCATAGTGTCGCCTGCTCGGCACGTCCGCTCCGGCCTTCAGATAGATCTCATCGCCAAGAAATGCAAAGGTTACCCCAAGATCGCGGCGGAATACTTTTTGGAGCTTCTCAACCTCCTTTATCGTCCGGCGGCAGAACTCGGGCGTAACTCTTGTCAGACGCTCATCGTTGTTATATCTGGTCAAAGCCACAGGTACGATCGCAACGCTCACGATCTGTGGATGATGGGCAGCAAGATCAAGCAATGTCTTTTTCAGTACATCGCCGTCGTTTATGCCGGGGCAAAGCACTACCTGTGCGTGGATCTCGATATCGTTGTCCAACAAACATTGGAGCTTTGCTGAAATATCCGCTCGTTCTTCCGATACGCCCAACAGATAGGCCCTGGTCTTAAGGTCAGTGGCATGGACCGAAACGTATTGAGGCGAGAGGCGCTGTTCTATGATGCGTCGCATTTCATCTTCGGTTATGGAAGTGAGCGTCGTGTAATTCCCGTAAAGAAAAGACAGGCGAATGTCTTCATCACGGACAAAAAGAGAAGGCCTCGCGTCAGCCGGGTTCCCTTTGCAAAAGCAGAACAAACACTCATTCGCACATTGACGCGGAACGATCTGTTCAAAATTCAGCCCAAAGTCTTCTCCTTCTTCGCGGTCGAACTCGATATCGAGGGTTTCTCCGCCGGGCTTTTTTACCCGGAAGATCAACTCTGTCTCGCCGGCGGTTTGAAAGCGAAAATCCAGATAGTCGCGGACATTACGGCCATTTACCTTGACGATGCGATCGTTGGGCTCCAGCTCAAGCTCGTCTGCCAGGCTGCCAGAGGCAACGTCGGTTATGATCACACCCGGACGCCGGATCTGTGTCACCGCTGGTGTTACTGCAAATTCGTACATTTCTGAAAACCGCTCAGACCGCCGCCGGTGGTGCCGTGTTCACGCCCAAAGATCTGAATTCATCGAGAACCTCGAACACTTGAAGCGCATAGCGAACGTTGCCGAAAGGCGCCGATACCTGGACGCCCGAAATAATGTCTCTAACCTCAAGCAGGCTTTCGCGGGCGATCGCGATGCCTTCTTCTCGAGCGGCCTCTTTGCTTTTGTCAGATGCTAACCTCATCCGTTCAAGAATTTCAGGGGTGACGTTCACTCCCGGCACCTCATTGTGAAGGAACTCGGCGTTTCGAAAACTTACGAGAGGCCAGATGCCGGCTACTATCGGGATCTTTACATGTTCGATCCTTTCGAGAAAGGTGCGAAGCTGCTCGGTGTCAAAGACCGGCTGTGTGATCGCGTATTCGGCACCAGCCTCGACCTTCCATTCAAAACGCCGGATCTCTTCTTCCAGGTTCACTGCCCCAGGATTAACACCCACGCCGATGGAGAATGAAGTGGGTTTACCGATCGGGTTGTTGCCGAGGTCCAAGCCGTGATTCAGCCTGTTGACCATGTTCGTGAGGCCGATGGAATCGATGTCGAAAACGGCGGTCGCGTCGGGATACGGGCCCATTTTTGGCGGATCACCGGTTATGATAAGCAGGTTGTGCAGTCCGAGAGCCGCCGCACCCAGCAGGTCTGACATCATGCCCAGCAGGTTGCGGTCGCGGCAGCAATAATGGAGCACGGCCTCGATGCCGACTTCGTTCTCGACAAGCACCGCTGTGGCCTGAGCCGACATGCGGGTCTGGGCCCGCGGGCCGTCAGGTATGTTTACTGCATCGACGCCGGCCTCTTTCAGAAGCGCGATCGATTCAAGCGTTTTATGTGCGTCGCACCCTTTTGGCGGCAGCACCTCGACCGAGGTCACAAACTCGCCGCGGGCAACCTTGGCCGACCAACGGGAGCGCTCCTCGGCAGGTACGACACGAATGTCCACGGGGGTCATTTCTGCCACCGTCGCCGGCTGTTTGACGAAAACTTTAGCGGTCTGACGCGGGCTGTCGGCCCGGATCGCGGAGGCGATCAACTTGATATGTGTCGGTGTCGTGCCGCAGCATCCGCCGATGAATTTTGCTCCGGCCTGGACGAAACGCCGCGAGAACTCTGCCATGTACTCAGGCGAGCCCATGTAAAACTGACGGCCTTGTACGTCGCGCGGCAAACCCGCATTTGGCTGAGCGGACAATATCTTACCCGTAAGCGGCCGCATCTTTTCTAGGGCGTTCAGCAGGTGGTTCGGCCCCATGCCGCAGTTTAGTCCGATTACATCAACATCCAGCGTATCAAGCCGCGATGTAAACGCCTCGGGCGTCGTGCCGAAAGTGGTCTTGCCGTCCATCTGGATCGCCATCTGGGCGATGATCGGCAGATCGCTTTGTTCACGAACCGCGCGAACAGCCTGTTCAAGGACCGGCAATTCGGAAAACGTCTCAAGGATAAAAAGATCGACGCCGCCTTCTAGCAAGGCCTCGACCTGTTCCTTGTACATATCTTTGGCTTCGTCAAACGAAGTCGGTCCGTATGGCTCTATCCGCAGTCCAAGCGGCCCCATCGCACCGGCGACAAAGACTCGGTCACCGGCAGCCTCGCGTGCGATCTTCACCGCCGCGATATTTATGTCGCGCAGCTTGCCTTCGAGTCCGTAGGCAAGCAGTTTATGACGGGTCGCGCCAAAAGTATTGGTTTCTATGACGTCTGCACCGGCTGCAACATATTCGTCGTGTACCTCGCGGACAAGGTCGGGTGCGACAAGGTTCAGTTCGTCATAGCTGCGATTAATGTAAATGCCCTTGTCGTAAAGGCGCGTACCGACCGCTCCGTCAAAGACGTAAACACCGTCACCTTCCAAGATCTCCCTAATGTCCTTCATTTAGGCCTTCGAATTCCGAGTAGCCACTTGCCTAGCAAAACTGTCTGATTTGAACGTCGTGAAACGAATTCAGTCGATCGCAAACCAAAAAGCCCCGCCTGACAGCGAGACTCTTTTCAGAAACTAGTTACGCTGTTTAGCAGATTATTTAACGTGGTCGCAAGTCGCATTAACTCACCACGATGGATTACCAAATGATGCGACTAATGCAACCCGCTGTCAAGCCTTGCAACAACATGGTTGTCTAGTTTCCATCGGCTTATGCGGGCGCATCGAGCTTTCCGTGAAACGCGTAGTCTGCAGCCGGGCCCGTTATTTCCAGTCGCCAGTGGGTAAAATCCGAAGCTTCGTCACAGCCGCTGCCCCGGCCCTGAAACAGAAGAAAATAGCTAGTCCCGCGTCTCCATCCAGGGCGCGCAAATCCGGAGGAAGACGAGACGGTGCCGCGAAGGCGTATTTCCTTGTACAGCAAAGGGCCATTTGGCCGATCCTCCTCGTCACGGATATCTGCTTTGAAGATCTCGATCCTGGCAGGCATCGTAAACACAAGCGAGCCGCTTAGCCCGTTCGGCGTCGCAAGCTCAAACCTCCAAACTCTGCCGACCAACGAGCCTTTCGAAGCAAAACGGCTGTCGGCGGTCCAATCCTCGGATTCATACTCTGGCCTTACGGGATCAAGGCCCTTTATAAGGTCGAATCCAGCCTCGGTCATATAGAGGTCTGCCTTGGAAGCGAATCTGAATTCGCGAAGAAGATCCAATTCGAACTTTGCCGGCCGGAGCGAGCGGTTAAAATAAGTGCCCGGCTCGGGGCAGCACGCACAGGCAAGCGCTGAGATCGGCGTCGCGATCATGGCTATCAAAGCCATGGCTATCATTATCAGTTTCATTGATCCTAACCCTCCGATGATAAAAGCGTAACGACAGGCAAAAAACTATCTTTGACACTTGGTGCAATAAAAGGTCGAGCGTCCGCCCTGCCGTATTCGTCTAATAGCTCGGCCGCAAGCCGGACATGGCATTCCCTCACGGTCGTAAACGCTCCAATTTGTCACCCCGCCGTTACCGTAAACGCCTTCGCCGATAATCACCGGATCGGGAACGATCGTTCCCGTGAGGCTGATCGCTTCGGTCAAGACATCGTTGATGCTTTCGTGCAGTCTTGCAGATCGCAACTTTGAGAGGTTCCTCGCTCGCCTCAGAGGACTTATGCCGGCCCTGAACATCGCTTCCGAAGCATAGATATTTCCCAGTCCGCACACCCGAGATTGATCAAGCAGAAACTCTTTCAAAGTCTTTCCAGAGGTCGAAAGCGTTCGGCAAAGATACTCGACACTAAAATCGGGGGAAAATGGTTCAGGAGCCAGCTTTGCGATCGACGGATCTTCCGAAACCCGTTCAGTGCCGACCACCTTCATCAACCCGAAATGACGCTGGTCCTGAAAAACAAGGCGATTGCCCTGGTCGAGTTCAAAAACCGCGTGAGTGAACTTCACCTCAGGATCCTTCGTGCCGAGAAGATGGAAACGGCCGCTCATCCTGAGATGTACTAATAGCGAGTGCCCGTTCTCAAGCTCAAAAATTATAAACTTGCCACGTCTGTGGACCAGCAGTATTCGCGAAGAAGCCAATGAACTTGCAAACTCGGCAGGAGTTGAGTGAGGTGCAAGCCGGTCACGAAGCAGGCTCGCTTTTAGAATACGACGCCCGGAGACGCGTTGATGGAGTGAACGCGCGACGTATTCAACTTCGGGAAGCTCCGGCATCTCAAAAATATTATCGTTTTCGGCTACCGATCAGATCTGCGAATAGTCAGGGATCGATGCTTTGTCTCCGAGGACAGATCCAGTACCGACCAAAGCATTCCGGCCAATATAACAGCTTTTGCCGATAACCGAGCCTCGGATGTCGGCCGCTGTCACGATCCGCGAGTGCGCCCAGATCACTGAATCCTCGATATTACAGCGTTCCTCGATATGCACGCCCGGGCCGATAACCGATCGCACTATCCGGGCACCTGGTTTTATAACGCAGCCATCTCCCAGTGCGGAAATTTTGTCGATGTCTGCTGCCGTTGCGACTTCAGACATATTCGGTCGTTTGACCTCAAATCCGTCCACCCGGCCATCCAGCAGGTCCAGGTTCGCTTTCAGGTACCTTTTCGGGTCACCAATATCCAGCCAGTAAGAACTTTCGAGTGTATAACCATAGAATGCTCGTTCCTGTCTCAAGATCTCAGGAAAAACGTCGTACTCGAACGAGCGGTTCTCATCCCTCGGGACCAGGTCAAGAATAGACGGCTCCAATACGTAAATACCTGCATTTATGGTGTTTGCGGCCGTTCGGCCCAGATCGTCGGCCGAAGGTTTTTCGAGAAAGCGAATAACTCGCTGATCTCCGGATAATTCGACGAGGCCAAATGAAGAGGGATCATCAACGTGTGCAAGACAGATAGTCGCTTCGGCTGAGTTCTTTCGGTGAAAATCAACAAGCGCTGCAATATCGACGTTCGTTAAAATGTCCCCGTTCAATACGATAAACGGTTCACGCGTCCCTATCGCGGCGAATCGATAGGCCCCACCCGTTCCCAACGGACTTGGTTCTGTAACGTAACTCAGTTTTATACCAAGATCTGAGCCGTCGCCCAAAATGTCTTCGATCTTGTCGGGCTGATAACTAAGCGAAAGAACGATCTCATCAATTCCGGCTTTTGCCAGGATCTCGATCTGATACTGCAAAAAGGGGCGATTGGCCAACGGGACGATAGGTTTTGGCGTATAGACCGTGAGAGGACGCAATCTGGTACCTTTTCCACCTGCAAGGATCAGGGCTTTCATAACTGATCAGAGAAACAAGACGGTCAAAAGACAAAGACTATGAGAACCGTAGAAAAAATGCAAAATCAAGAAAGTTGAGGCGTTTTACCCGAAGCAAAAATGCTAAACAATGTTGACATCCGCATCTCGGTCGTGATAGCTTAATTGATGCAGGTTTTCGACACTTTTCGCCTGTACTCTCCGTTCCAAAACTCAATAATTACAAGGCTCGTCCTAACCACGCGTCACTACAGATCAGGCAGCGAACCAACGATGACTTTTGATAAGACAAAGGCAATGCGCAATGCCGAACGCTATCTTTCCCAGGGCAAGATTCGGTCTGCGATCGGTGAATACGAACAGGTTGTCAAATACGATTCGAAGGACTTCGGAACCATCAATATGCTCGGTGATCTTTATTCCAAGAACACCGACGTTACGGCCGCTATCCGTTGTTACACAGCGGTGGCCGACCATTACGGAAAACAAGGCTTTGCGCAAAAAGCGATCGCCATTTACAACAAGATCTCGCGGCTTGATCCCGATTCGGTCGACGTTTGGTTAAAACTGGCCGAACTCCACAAGCAAAAAGGCTCGCTTAGCGAGGCCCGAACCCATTATAAACGCGTCGCTGACCAGTATGAGAAAGTGGATCGGAAGCTCGATGCTCTTGCCATCTGGAAAGAGATAGCTCTTCTCGATCCGGCGAATACGGAATCGTACCTGAGCCTTGCGGAGTCGTACCAGGCTGAGGGACAGCGAGAGGAGGCCCATGATGCATTTTTCGAGGCCGGGAAGCGCTTTGCGAAAAAGGGAAGCCACGATAAAGCCGTCGGATGCTTTCAAAGGTCCATTGCAATCAAGAGGGGGGATGTCAAGGTACTGGAGGAGCTTGTTCATTCTCAATGCGAACTTGGCCGGCCCGGAGACGCAGCCGAACATCTAAAGGAACTGCTTGGCGAATTTCCCCACAGCCGCGAGATCAGATTTCTGCTCGTTGAATGCCTGATAAAGGCAGGAGATGTCCACGAAGCTGAACAGGTCACCATTCGGCTTGTCGAGATGGAGCCTGCTAACTATCCAAAGTTTCTCGAACTTGCCCGGATCTACGTCGATAAGGTAGATCTGAGCTCAGCCACCCGCATATTGTCCATGTCTTCGGAACATATGCTCGTTGGAGGACAAGCTGAGGAATTCAATGCCCTCGTCGAGGCTGTGATCGAGCGAGAACCAGATCATCTCGAAGCATGGCGGCTAAAGGCGCGTTATTGTTCGTGGCAGCGAGACGAAGCAGCTTTGTGCGACGCCCTTGCTAAACTCGCGCAAGTTGGCCGAGAGGCCGGTTCAGTCGAAGACGAAAGATTAGCGCTGATACAGCTAAGTATGCTTCGCCCGCAAGAGCCTGAGTTTGCGGAACGGCTGCGGGACATCAACCAGGCACATGGCTTTGAAGACAGGGAAGACGAAAACCTGTTCGACAAGCGATTTTCGAAGGTTGTCAGCAAACAAACAGTCAAGCATAAGGACGAGTGGGTTCGGCCGGACGAGGCACAACCGGTGATGCCTGTTTCATTTGACATGCCGGAACCAGGTGACGTAGTCGATGTTGCCGCATCAGATTTTGCGTTTGTGGACGTATCGATCGAGGCAGACACGGAACCCGCCGTCCCAACGGAACCAAGGAACGAAAAAGAGACCGATAATACAGACCGACTCGAAAAGGAGATCGACGGCGTTAGGTTCTATATTGAGAACGGATATCTTGAGCTCGCCGAAAAGGCGGCGACGGAACTTCGCGAGGAATTTGGAGATACCAAGGAGATCGTAGAGCTCCTTGATCGGATCCGCGGAATAAACGGAAATACGCCTGAGATAGATAACTCAAGCGAAACGGATCAAAGCAGTGTTCCGGAAACGACGGTTGAATCGGAGCCGGATGATGAAACTGCGGTACCGGCTGAGGAGGCGGTTGTTGAGCCCAAAGGCTACGATATTGCAGATCTTCGAACAGAGCTTGGACTGGAGGATAGTTCTAACACCGCCGCGGCAGATTTCGAAACTCACTTCAACACCGCAACAGCCTACCAGGAAATGGGCCTCATAGAAGATTCTATCAGAGAGTATCAGTCAGCCATCGCCCTCGTGCAGGTGAACGATGGGACGCGAAGATTCTTCGCATGTGCAAACCTTCTTGGGCACTGTTTTATGCAGCAGGGAATGCCAAAGCTGGCATTGACTTGGTTCGAGCGTACCCTTGAAACGGCCGATCTGTCGATGGAAGAGAAACTAGGTATCTGGTATGAGCTTGGTGCCGCTCACGAAGCTGACGGAGACAGCGAGGCCGCATCGCAATACTTTGAACAGGTTTACGCCGAAGATGTTAATTTCAGAAACGTCAGCGAGAGGATCAAGTCGTCCGTGGTAAGCCGCTAAGCTAAATCCACCGCCCGTTTTTCCGTCGGTCGCAAAAGGGCTATAATTTCCCGGTATGGTTGAGCGGCTGACCGTCATTTTTTTTATCATCCTTTGCCTGATCCTGGGCTTTTACCTGATCCTGTCTCCCTGGGACACTCTCTTCGGGAATTGGAGCGAAAATTATCTCCTTGCCTTGCTGACGGAAGGGGTCGGATTACCGCTGCTCCATTCAACCGTAACCTCAAACTGGTTTCGCGGAGCGGTGACCGGACTCGGCGTGCTTAACATCGTCATCGCTTTCTGGGAGATAGCCCATTTCGAAAAGAGCGTGAAACTCCTTCGCGAAAACGAAAGCGGAAGGACGAAATAGTGAATTGGGCCGCAGAATTTCCGGTTACATACTGTATTTCGGAAGGCTCGCTTTCTGGCAGCGACCCCGACGATCACCGGGCCGCGATCATTGAGAGGGTTAGGATCGCGTCATGTTGCGGCATTGATCTGTTTCAGGTCCGCGAGAAAGGCCTCGACACTGATGTGCTCTTCCAGCTCTCGAAAGAGGCGGTAAAAGCGGCCCGCGATACGAAGCTAAAGGTACTCGTCAACGATCGAGTGGACGTTGCACTTTCGGCAGGTGCTGCGGGGGTACATTTACCGTCCAATGGCTTACCCGTTTCTGCGGTTCGCTCCTCAACACCGGCAGGTTTTGTGATCGGAGTGTCCACACACAGTCTCGAAGATGTGATCGCCGCAAGTTCGGATGGCGCAGATTTTGCCGTGTTGGGCCCGGTCTTCCATTCGCCGGGAAAGCCGACGCACACAGGCCTGGACATGCTAAAAGAGGTTTGTTCGGCGGCCGCTCCATTTCCTATCCTGGCGTTGGGTGGAATTGACGAAAGCAATTTTCAAATGGCGCTCGATGCCGGCGCGTTCGGTTACGCATCGATCCGTTATCTGAACGCTGTCTTGGATGGACGAGTTCGGCTTGAGAAAATGGGCCCTATATAGTTATGCCGATGAATGAGGTAAAGGTTTGTATGTCGATCGCCGGTCTCGATCCTTCGGGCGGTGCGGGGGTGGTCGCCGATGTCAAGACGTTTACTGCATTTGGCTGTTTTGCGACAGCGGCGATTACGTCCGTTACCTATCAGAATACGACCGGGGTCTTTGGTGCGACTCACCTGGACGCAGCATCTATCAGAGGACAGATCGACGCCGTAATGAAGGATATTACCGTTTCGGCTGCAAAGACCGGGATGATCGCAACCAAGGAAGGGATATCCGCGACGGCAGAGATCTTAAGGGAATGGCAGGTGCCGTTTCTGGTGGTCGATCCGGTGGTCCGATCTACGTCAGGTTACGATCTCATCGACGATGCCGCGCTCCGCAGTCTGATAGACGAGCTTTTTCCCATCAGCACCCTTGTCACACCCAACAAACAGGAAGCGGAAAGGATCGCCGGCATTGAAATGCGAGGCGACGAACAGATCGAACAGGCCGCGAGGACTATGATATCTATGGGAGCTTCAAATGTACTGATAAAGGGCGGCCATTTTGATGGCATAGATTCGCAGATTGCGATGGCCCGTGATCTGCTATTTTGCGGGGATGGAAGTGTTCAAATATTCGAAGAAGAGAGGATCGACACCGCCGCGACCCACGGCACAGGATGCACGCTTGCTGCGGCGATCACGGCTAATCTTGCCCTCGGACTTGATCTGGCCGAAGCGGTTCGCATCTCGAAGGGGTTTGTGACTGAGGCCATAAGGAACGGTATTTCGGTTGGTCGCGGCAACTCACCGATCAACATTCCCCGAGATGCCAGTACGATCGACAAGATCTAAGCGCGGTCGATCTTCCACCGAGGAGGGGAACTCTGATCTTGGACAAGCAGAAAGAAAGTTGGCAGAATTAGTTTCGGGCATGGGTGTGCACCGTGCAGGACGCGGGGACGGCCTGTTCCTTCATTTAGGCTCTGATTTCCCGACAATGGATTTAAAAGATCGGCAAATGGACCAGCAAGAACAAGGGAATCTTCGTCTTGTTCCTGAAAATAGCCTTACGCAGGCGGCTTCCAAGATAGAGAAACAGTTCGTCAGCTTTATTTTTTTCAGGATCGATCCTTCGTGGCGAAAGCTTGATGAGGAAAAGAAAAGCATCCTCAGACGCGAATTTCAGGGTGTTCACGACTCTTACAGCGAAGATTTTCTTCTTTACAGCTACTCGCTTGTAGGATTTGATTCGAAGGCCGACCTGATGCTTTGGCGTATTGGTGACTCGCTTGATCCTATTCAGGAAATGACCGCAAAGCTCTTCAGAACCGGGTTGGGCAGTTATCTCGAAACAGCGGAAAATTTCCTTGCGGTGACCAAAAAGATGGCGTTTATCCGTGATGATGGGCTTGGCGACCCGAAGGATCGGAGCCATGTCATAGCCGGAGCGGGCAAATACCATTTCGTTTATCCGTGCGCAAAGCAGGCCGAGTGGTTCGATAAATCCGCAGAAGAGCGAGACGAGCTGATAAGTGAGAATTTCATGGTCGGGAAGAAGTTTCCGAACATTCGGATCCATTTGACCCACGCGTTCGGCTTCAGCGAGCAGGAATACGTCATATCGTTTGAAACAGACGAGCCCAGGGATTTTCTAACTCTGGCTGAAGAACTGCGGCAAACAACGGCAAGTAAACTCACGTATCGAGGTATGCCGATCTTCACATGTCGTCGTCGCTCGTTGTCAGAATGCCTCGAGGCGCTTGGATAATTTCGTGACGTCGCTTGCTATGGTCGTTTCTAGAAAGTTCTTTGTCAGCGGCATTGTGCAGGGAGTCGGGTTTCGATATTTTACGCTTCGGTCGGCCGCAGCACATCAGGTCACCGGTTTGGTCCGAAATCTGCCGGACGGGCGGGTTGAAGTGATAGCGAATGGCCCGGAGTCTTCGATCGAGGCGTTCCGGCAAGATCTTTCGGCCGGACCGACCTATTCACGTGTTGATAAGGTGGAAGAGATCGTGATCGAAGCCGACCGCGAATATAGGGCATTCCGAATTGACGATTAATATCTGGCAGCGACACGTTCCAGACCTACAAACTATGAACGATCTAAGACAATTGGTCCGCGAGGTGCCCGATTTTCCGAAGCCGGGCATAAATTTTTACGATATAACGACGCTTCTAAAGGACCCGGAAGGTTTGAGAAAAACCCTCGATGCAATGTTCGATCTATGCCGTGAAAAGCAGATCGACACCGTGATCGGAATTGAATCTCGGGGCTTTATATTCGCCGTTCCGTTGGCCTATCGGTTGGGGGCCGGTTTTGTTCCCGTACGCAAACCGAAAAAGCTTCCGGCGGAAAAGGTGTCTGTCTCGTACGACCTTGAATACGGCCAGGACACGCTCGAGATCCACAGCGACGCCGTGGGTGCAGGACATCGCGTCCTGATCGTGGACGATTTGCTGGCCACGGGAGGAACGGCAAAGGCCGTCGTTGGCTTGGTCGAGCAGCTCGGCGGTCACGTGGCCGCACTTCAGTTTGTTGTCGAGTTGAATTTCTTGAACGGCAGGAGCAAGTTTGACGGATATCAGGTCGATTCGCTGATAAGGTACGACTCGTAGATATTCCGTCTTCCGATAGACCTTGACAATCCGAGGTCCGAAATTCAAAATCCGAAATTATGCCGGTCCCGTAGCTCAGTTGGATAGAGCGTCCGCCTCCTAAGTGGAAGGCCGCTGGTTCGAATCCAGCCGGGACCACCAGTTATCTAAGGGTGTTTGGATCATATTGGTTTTGTGGAACCTTATGTTAAATCGCAGTTTCTATTAATTGAACGGAAATAAACGGTGTACAAGTACAGTGGCAGACAAATTAGATTCTGTCCGGGTGTAGAAAGGCCTGTTTTTAGGGTTGTACAAACCACATTCGAGTAGGATGTGGTTTTTGCTTTCTCCGTAAACCGAAATACGTCTCTGACGCTTCTTGTCAATACCTATACCGCCCCAGCCTTGGAACTCGTGAAACACTGCCTCTCCTGAAAACAGGGTGTGCCGGAAGAGACGAGTAACGCCTTTGTGCTAAATTACTTGCGATGCTGAAAGTCCTTACAGCCGCGCAAATGCGTGAGGTCGATCGACTGACCACCGAACGCTGCGGCATTCCTCCCATCATCCTGATGGAGAACGCCGCTCATGCAGTGGCTTGTGCGATCACAGAAAAACTTGGCGGTTCACTGAGTGGGAAGTCGGTCCTGATCCTGTGCGGTAAAGGCAATAACGGCGGGGATGGCTTCGCGCTCTCACGGGTCCTCTGGAATAGGGGCGCGTCGGTCACGGTTTGTTTCATGTTTCCAGATGAAGAAATTAGCGGCGATGCGAAGCTTAATTTACACCTCATTCGCAATTTGCATTCGGCTCAGACGGGCAGAGATCATCCTGCGATCTGCCTTGCCGAGTTTGGTACTCTTCGAACTTTCTTTGACAGACTAGATCCTTTCATGGGTCCGGATGTCGTGGTCGACGCAATTTTCGGGACGGGTTTAGTTCGGCCTTTGGGTGGCGATCTATCTCTTTTCGCAAGACAGTTCAATAGCTGTTTTGTAACGACTGACCGACCTGTATTTGTTTCAATTGATATACCCTCCGGGCTAAGTTCGGATGACCCAGAACCCATAGGCGAGCATTTCAGGGCCGATCTGACCGTAGGATTTACCGCCCCAAAACCCGCGAACATTTTGCCTCCTGCGTCTAATTTTAACGGCGAGCTTATCGTCGCGAACATAGGCTCGCCCCAGACATTGATCGACGAGCAACCGTCGCAGCTTTATTTGGCCGAAAGAGAAGATGCGGCGGCATGGCTCAAAAAGTCAGAGTTTTCCAGCGATTCTTATAAAAACAAACGCGGGCATTGTTTGCTGGTTGCCGGGTCTGAAGATTATTCGGGAGCGGCGGTTTTGGCGGCAAATGCGGCCGTCAGGTCAGGTGTTGGACTCGTAACGGCTGCGACGCCGCATGGGGTCAAGGATCCGGTCGCGTCCCGTGTTCTGCCTGAAGTAATGGTTCGCGGGGTGGCAGAAACTGTCGGCAAGGCAATTTCGGAAGATGCTTTTGATGAGATCCAGGATCTGCTGGATAAGGCCGATGCAGTTGCTGTGGGCTGTGGTTTATCTCAGAGCGAGAGTACAAAAAGATTCATCGAAAAATTGATCGAGAACCGGCGTCAGCCGGTCGTTGTTGATGCAGACGCCCTCAACCTCATTTCGCCTCTCGCGAGCTTTGCCTCGATAAGCGAGAGCGGCCCCCCTCTGATCTTAACGCCGCACGAGGGCGAGTTCCTTCGGCTGCTTGGGACGAACGAAAAAGATGCGATCAAGGACCGGGCTGCCGCCGTCCGGGAGTTTGCAGAGAAGCATAATGTCATATTGGTTCTAAAAGACGAACGCGCTTTGATCGCCGAACCTGGCGGCAAGGTTGTCGTTAATCCGACCGGAAACTCAGGTTTGGGCAAAGCCGGGAACGGCGACACGCTCGCGGGCATCGTTGCGGGCTTTGCAGCGCAGGCAGCAAAGATGAACATTGATATTTTCGAAACGGTCGTCGCCGCCGTGTATATCTCAGGAATGGCAGGTGACATCGCCGAAGCCAAATATGGGAAGCGGGTGATGACAGCGTCGGACGTCCGCGAATGTTTAACCGAGGCCTTTGCGGAGTTTGAGACAAGCTAGAAACAAAGCAACCAGCTCTAAGTAGAAACAACCAACGGTTTCAATCATATTGCGTTAAGAATTGCTAAGAAACGATGAATTCGAAGGAACTGTTAAAGAAATGGATCGATGCATTTCAACGATGCGATAGCGAGACGGTGGCAGAGTGTTATGCAGACGATGCCCTCAATCTTCAGGTCGCTATCGGCCAGCCGGACGTTGGCAAAGAAGCGATCCGCGCCGGTAATGATGCCTTCTTCGCGGCGTTTCCTGATGCCTGGTCGCGCGTAGAGAACCTGATCGGCGAAGATGATTGGGCTGCGTGGGAATGGGTAGGCGGTGGAACATGGACGGGAGAATTCGCAGGGCACGAACCCACTGGCAGAAGCTACGAGATCCGGGGGTGTGGCTTCTTCAAATTTCAGGACGGCAAGATCATTCTTCAGCGTGGTTATTGGGACAAGCACTCCTGGTTTTCGCAGATCGGCCTCCTCATAAAATGAAAGAGATCTTTAGTTGCACGACGCCCGAAGACACGTTCGCACTTGGCGAACGGATCGGAGCCAGCCTGAAGCCCGGGAGCCTGGTACTGCTTTACGGCGGCCTCGGGGCAGGGAAAACTCTGCTGACAAAGGGTATTGTTTCCGCGCTCGGTTACGATGTCGACGAGGTTACAAGTCCGAGTTTTGCGCTCGTAAATCTATACAAGACCGACGATATTAATGTGTATCACATTGATCTGTGGCGTATCGGTGATACTGCCGATGCGGCCTTTGCTGTCGGGTTAGATGAGATTTTGGACGACCCGCAGGCGATCGTCGTCATCGAGTGGGCCGAGCGTCTTTCGAAACGTTCGGGCTCAGAACAGGTCTTATCGATAAACATCGAGGGTTCGGGCGACGAACCCAGAACGATCATTCTTGAATACGCGGAACAAATTGACAAAAGTTCGGTCTAAGGTCTTATGAGATATGCGGCCGTGCTTTTGTTCTTCCTGGCCTTCGGGTGTTCATCCGTTGATCGGCCTGTAGGGAACAGCGTTCCAACCCTGGATGAACGTGCAGAACGGCTGAAACTCCAGAAAGCGGCCATTGAACGATTTTTTAGACCGATGAAGGTCGAGTCGGGAGACTGGCTTGCCACGCAGAGAGAGGCCGGCGAAACATTCGAAGAATTTCTCGCATCGAGCCCGACCCTTCCAAACGTCCAACGCCGAACCATTTATATTCAGCCCATAGGGACATTCAACTCGGAGCAAAGACGGGCGATCAGGCTGACGGCAGAGTATATGAGGGTTTTTTATAGCTTACCTGTAAAGCTGAATGCCGACCGGGCCCTGGGCAAAGTGCCGGACGATAAAAAGCGGTTAATTGAGTATCGCAACAATCTGCAGATCAGGACCCAGTACTTTCTTGATGATGTCCTCCCGAAACTGTTGCCGGACGATGCCGCGGCCTTGCTCGCATTTACGAACTATGACCTCTATCCGAGCGATACCTGGGCCTTCGTTTTCGGACAAGCGACGTTCGCAGAGCGGGTCGGCGTTTGGTCGCTCTATCAATTTACACCGCCGGGCCGAAAGACCACTTTTGACCAGCTTCTGGACCGTACCTTAAAGGTATCTATGCACGAGGCCGGTCATATGTTCTCAATGAAGCACTGCATCAAGTATGAATGCTTGATGGCGGGGACTAACCACCTTGCAGAAACAGACAGGCGGCCACTGGACAACTGTCCAGAGTGTATGGCGAAGCTTGCGTGGGCAATGAATTACGACCCGGAAACAAGATACGACGCTCTCGCGGAGTTTTGGATGCGACAGGGAAGGCCGAGGGAGGCCGAAGAAATGCGTCAAAAAATGAAGGCTGTTGGAACGGCGGGAAATTAGAAGGCGGATGTGCTGGCCTCAAGGCATGCACTTGCCCGGATTCATGCACAGAGGTTGTCTAGCAATAGATAGGGAACCCGTAGATCAAAGTGAAAGCCGATAGAGAGCCAAGGATCGTGGTTCATAAATCGCTGCGAAGCCTGGAGGTTTACAAGGGCAGCGAGCGGCTAATTTCTTTTCAGATCGTTCTCGGTTCAGTTCCCGTCGGTGATAAAGAGCTCGAGGGTGACGGAAGAACACCCGAGGGGGACTTTTACATTTTTACTCGTAATCCGAATAGCCGCTATCACCTTTCACTGGCCATCAGCTATCCAAATGCTGCCGCTGCCAGCAGAGGCCTGGCGAGAGGGCTGATCACTGAGGAAGAACACGGAGCGATCATTGAGGCCGAGAGAACGAGGGGCCGGCCGCCGCAAAAGACTCGGCTGGGCGGTGAGATATATATTCACGGAGGCGGCACCGCGTGCGACTGGACCGACGGCTGCATTGCGCTCTCGGACGAAAATATGAGCGAGCTGTTTGAACTGATACCTGTTGGCACGAGCGTCAAAATATTGAAATAGGCCTTGAAATCTGTAACATTCGTGTAACATGAATTTAAATCGAATAAAGGGCCGACTGAAATATAATAAAAGGTTGGCGCTTATGGATCAGGAAAATAGCAAGACACAAAACACAAGGTCGGAGATCGCTGCAGAGACGAAGGGTGAGGCGGCATTCGACGGCGCTACTCTCTTCAATCGCGAACTGAGTTGGTTGGAATTTAACCGACGGGTTCTCGACGAGGCAATAGATCGAAACCTGCCGGTTCTTGAGCGGCTGAAATTTCTTTCCATCTTTTCTACAAATCTTGACGAATTTTTCATGATCCGGGTTTCCGGATTGAAAGAGCAGATCGAAGAAGGAGTCACGGAGCTTTCGGCAGACGGAATGTCGCCTGCCGAGCAGCTTCGCGAGATAGGGAAGCGTCTTCGGCCAATGGTTAAGCGTCAGGCTGCGTATCTTAAAGAAAATGTATTGCCGGAACTGGCTGAGCAGAAGATAACGATCGAACCATACAGGTCGCTAAATGCGAAAGAGCGAAAGAAATTGGATAAGTTTTTCCGTGACAATCTTTTTCCAATACTTACACCGCAGTCGGTCGATTCCAGCCATCCTTTTCCATATATCTCGAATTTAAGCCTTAACATCGGCTTGTTCATTGAACCGGACCGAAATGTCACCCAAAAGAATCTCAAGCATCTCTTTCGGCAAAAGAGATTTGCCCGCATCAAGCTTCCATCGTCGCTGCCTCGGTTGATTCCCATCAACGAAAAGACGGGCCGCTTTGCCTTAATGGAGGAAGTGATAGCCGCCAATGCTACGGCGTTGTTCCCGAACATGAGGACAAGTGATGGATATTTGTTCCGCGTGACAAGAGACGCGGACATCGAGATCCGTGAAGACGAGGCTGGTGATTTGATGCGGACCCTCGAACGAGAGCTGCAGCGACGTAGATTTCGGTTTCCTGTTCGGCTCGAAGTTTCCGAAGATATGCCCGAGAAGATGCTCAAACAGTTGACCGACGGGATAGGCCTTAACGAACAGGATGTTTTCCGCATCGACGGTTTTGTGAACATACCAGACCTGATGCAGCTCTATTCCCTCGATCGGCCATCCTTAAAGGAAAGGCCTATCACGCCGATCCATCCGTCCGTATTTCACGCAAAGAAGAATGTTTTTGACGTCATAAGAAAGCAAGACGTCTTGCTCCACCATCCCTACACTTCTTTCGGCGCGGTCACGGATTTTCTGGCCGTTGCCGCTGAAGACCCGAGTGTTCAGGCTATCAAGATGTGTCTGTACCGTACGGGCAAGGATTCCCCGATCGTTGGATCATTGATCCGCGCGACTCAACTCGGGAAACAAGTGACTGCACTTGTCGAACTGAAAGCGAGGTTTGACGAGGAGAACAATATCGAATGGGCCAAGCGGCTGGAGAACGAAGGCGTTCACGTCGTTTACGGCATCAGCAGCCTTAAGACGCATTCAAAGGTGCTTCTGGTAGTCCGCCGCGAAAAGGACAAGCTTGTCCGCTATGTTCATTTCGGTACAGGGAACTACAACCCAACTACATCACGGCTATACACCGATCTTGGCATATTCACGGCGGATGAAGAGATTGGCGAGGACGCGACCAGCCTGTTCAATTTTTTGACGGGCTATTCGCAACAGGACAAATACAATCGACTTCTGGTCGCACCACTGAATCTGCGGGAAAGGTTCGTCGAGTTGATACGCCGCGAGCGGGATATCGCTCTTTCGGGCGGAAAGGGCCGCATTATCATCAAGATCAACAGCCTGACCGACGATGAATTGATCCATGAGCTCTACGAAGCGTCGCAAGCGGGTGTGGAGATCGACCTGATAGTCAGGGGTATCTGTTCATTGCGGCCCGGTGTAAAGGGCCTTTCCTCGAACATACGCGTGCGGTCGATAGTGGGGCGATTTCTTGAGCATAGCCGCATCTTTTATTTCGGGAATATTACCGGGAGCGAAGAGGTTTACATCGGCAGTGCCGATTGGATGCAGCGAAATCTTGACCGCCGGGTCGAAGTGGTTCTCCCGGTACTTGACGAGGACGTGAAGACGTATATTGTCAGCGAGATCCTTCAGTTCTATCTAAAAGACAATGTCAACGCGCGTATCCTTCGTCCGGATGGCACCTATCGAAAAACTGCCGCCGGGGAACCGTTCGATGTGCAAACAGCCTTTGTTGGCCGCGACATAGGCTCCTGAGAATCCAGACGATCCGGTCGGGCCAGGCAAAAAGCTTAAGCAGCCGATTTTTTCGTAAACCTCGACTCAGCAACATCGCCGACCATTCGGCCGAACTTTATCGCGAGCCGAGGATATCCGCGAGGTTCGGCCTCGAGGTCACCGATCTCGAGCGCCTCTTCGGCCTCGGTGATAGCTTCCACCTCGCCTTCGATCTCCATGTAAAGCCCGAACGGAAGCTCGTCCAAAACGACTTCCACATCCATAAAGTGCCACGTCTTTCTATGTTTTTCGTAAATGACCGAGAGCTTGTAGCCCAAACACTGGATGATCTTTTCCATCGCGTCCACGTCTGCCACGGCGGTCTCATACTCCACCCTATGCTTTATCTCGGAGTCGTATTTTAATCGTTCCTTATATGTCAGAACGGTGTGGCCCGCGATCTTTCTCAGTCTCAATACTGCGGCCCGCTCTTCGAGAACACCGCCCTTATGCAGGTAGTTCTCTTCAAAGACCTCGCTTCGAAACTCAGCACCGAGTTCACGAAGTTTCGCCGTCAGCTCTACAAGCCTCTTGCGATCGAGCCTGTATTTTTTTTCGATCTCGATACCCATTCGGATCAACGCAAAGACCAATATTATGTGATTGCCGGAAGTTCGGCAAACCGCATCGCAAAGGTGTCTTAGCCCTTGACTTAAAGGGCGTCGAGACTGAATACTTGAAAAAAAGGTCAGGTATCCCGCCTGCTAATTTAGGAATCTTAAAGGAGAACTTATGCCATACCCTGAAATGATGATCCACGGAATGCGTGCAGAGCTGGCGCAGCTTGGGATCGAGGAAACGAAAACGCCGGAAGCGGTCGAGGAAGCAGTTAAGAATACCAAAGGAACCCTGATGGTTGTCGTGAATTCCGTGTGCGGGTGCGCGGCTGGCGGGGTGCGTCCCGGAATTGCAGCGGCGCTTGAACGATCTGCGTTAAAGCCCGATCGGTCGATAACCGTATTTGCCGGTGCCGATATCGATGCAACGGACACGGCTCGAGAGTATTTCAGCGGCTATGCGCCGTCTTCGCCATCGATCGGTATATTGAAAGATGGAAGGCTGGTGCAAATGTTCGAGCGCCGGGACCTTGAGGGACGGCCGCCGTTCGTGATCGCAGACGCTCTAGCCAAGGCATTTGAGGAGCACTGCGCTCCGGCAGACCCTGTTGCAGCCTAATCCCTGCGTTCGCTCCGTTGGCTGACGATAGCAGTGGACGATTGCCTGCCGCTGTGTATTGGTTCTAATATAAGGGCCGTGCGTGTCGTTCGCATTCGCATGGCCCCCTCGATTAGATGTCATCAGACCAGAGACAACATACCAGATTCTCGCTGGAGATCCCCGCCATCATTTTCACGAAAAGCGGAGAACGGCAGGACACTGTGCTCCAACAGATAAGTGTCGGGGGTTGTTTTACGGGCTGGGAAGAAAATATCTATACTGGCGACGAATTCAGGATGGAGATACAACTTCCTAACCGAAACCGCCTTCCGCTTTCCTGCAGGGCGGTTTACCGATTTGAGAACACTGGGGTGGGGGTTAAGTTCGTCGATATATCTGCCTTCGAGCAGTCTCTTCTTTCAAGTATCATACGAGAAAAACTCCGATCGGAAGGACTTCCGAGCGATGTCGATCCTTTCTACCGGCCCAAAGCCTTTGTCGATACTGACGCTTTACCTGTTTCTAGGCCGACGCCTCGCGACTCCATGGAGTCGATCCTCGACAGCATTATGTCGGGCGAGGGAAACGGTTAGAGGCGGTCTCTCGATAGCTGAAATCCATTGGCCTCATACGATTTAAGGTCTTCGATCGAGAGGCCTGACGACGCAGCGACGTCATGCTCGCGGAGAGCTCCGCAGTCGAGCCCCAGTCTGAAAAACTTGACGATGCCTAACGCCGTCGCGGCGTCGTCAAAGGCAGTGCCCGTCAAAGTTGCTTGGGAAGCGGCATCGACAAATGCCCGTAGCCGTCTGCCCTGTTCATTGGCTGAGACAAGAAAGAACCTATAAACCGCAGCGTATCGTGGGACAAGCTGGTTCGGATGAAGGTCCCAGCTTTGGTAGAAGCCGTTCGCCAGCGACCTTGTTACATTCGAATAATGCAGCCTCCAGCCCGATAAAATGGCAGATCTGTTTGCTTCGGCCATTTCCTTGGTGATCTGGCTGTCTCGATATACGGGCACTGGCAGCCGAGCGGTGATGGAATCAGAAAGCCTGATGCCGGCCGGCCGAAGCGTAAGCAGCATGATGTTTCTGGCAAAGTCGCATGCCGGGTGGTTAATATCCTGTTCGGCTGCTGCGATGCCGATCGAGGCGGTGTAATCATAGGCCCCGAAATGCGCCGCAACACAGCGTCCCTCGGCGGCCTCCGCCAAGGATCGAAGGTGCAGAAATCCCTTATTGTCGATCAGAGCCCGCGGGTCTTCGACCATGAGTTCCACGCCGATACTGTTGCCTTTGATCCCAAATTCTTTTTCGAACTTACGAAGGTCTCGCGATAATGCCCCGACCTGCTTTCTTTCGCTGACCTTCGGAAGCGTGACCACAAAATTTTCCGGCAAAGGCCCTTTAAGGTTTTCGATGATCGTTCTGAGAAATATTCGCAGCGTTCGCTTTGCCCTTCGTCGCGTAGCCAGGGAATACGATTTGATTCGAACACCCGTAAACGGCGACGAAGTTCCTAATTTTACAGATGCCGCCAGCTCCAACGCGGCCTGTTTGGCATGAAGGTCTTCTTCTTCATCGCTTCGGAAGCCGTATCCGTCCTCGAAATCGATCCTTAGATCCTCAACAGGCTCTTCGATCAACTTCTGCCTTGTGCGGGCATATACTTCGGAAAATAGCGATTCAGAAACGCTGTCGAAATCGAGCAAGTCCTTCTCTTTGGGTGGTGTGCGAGCAAGTTGGCCAGCCTCTTTTCCTGGGCCCTCGTACGATCCGTGCTCGTCCATACCGAGCGCCGCGGTGAATTCAAGATGATCGGAAATAAGCGAGTCGAGGGTTCGAAGAGCGATGCTGCCGAGCTTGGCCGCCGTATCTCTGGAAAACAGATGGGCTCCGCCATAAACTACGTGAATCGGAGATCGCGAGGCGACAGAAGGTGGATGCACGGACCGTCCCTGCCTCGATCCGCCGTCATGGATCAAAAGCCGAACCCCCTCATCGCCTTCTCTCAGGACCATCTTCTTCATCCGAACAGTTCCTCCATCGCTTGTTCAAGATTATCGACTCCTATGGTCCGAATGCCGAGAAGTTTTTCCGAGCCTTTCAAATTTGAACGCGGCAGGATCAACTTTTCAAAACCTAGCGAGCGAGCTTCCTGAACCCGTGCCGATGCCTGAAGAACGCCCCTGACCTCGCCCGTCAGTCCGACCTCGCCAAAGAGCGCCGTGTTTCGATCGATCTCGCGGTTCCTGAAACTTGAGGCGACGGCGGCTACGATGCCGAGATCGGCTGCAGGCTCATCGATCTCGATACCGCCGGCGACATTTATGAAAACGTCATCACCAACGAATTGAAACCCAAGGCGTTTTTCCATCACTGCGATCAGTAAAGAGGCACGATTGTAATCGAATCCCTGAGCCATCCTTCGCCCCGACCCGGCCCGGTTAGCGCCGACCAATGCCTGTACCTCCAGCAGCATCGGTCTTGTGCCTTCAATGCAGACGGTCACGGCAGAACCACTAGCTCCGGCTGGCCTTTCCTGGAGGAAAAGCTCTGACGGGTTTGCGACCGGGACCAGGCCTGAATTGGTCATCTCAAATACGCCGATCTCATTTACGGCGCCGAACCGGTTCTTTGTCGCACGAATTATGCGATGGTTATGATGGCGATCGCCTTCGAAATAGAGGACCGTATCGACGATATGCTCTAATGTTTTCGGCCCCGCTATGCTTCCATCCTTGGTAACGTGACCGGTTACGAAAACGGGAACTCCGGTCTGTTTTGCAAGCATCATTAGCTGGGCTGCCACCTCGCGTACCTGCGAGACGCTGCCGGGGGCAGATTCAACTCGTTCGCTGAACATCGTCTGGATCGAGTCAACGATCAAAACGTCTGGACCCAAGTGCTCGACCGAAGCAAACACGGACTGAAGATCGGTTTCGGGAAGGAGAAATAGACTGGAACCAGAAAGTCCGAGCCTTTCGCCACGCATCTTAAGCTGACGTTCCGATTCTTCGCCCGTTACATAAAGGATCTTGCGCCCGCGGCCGCTTAGCTTATCGGCCATCTGCACGGCAAGCGTAGATTTGCCTATGCCCGGGGCCCCTCCGATCAACACGATCGAACCGGCGACGATCCCACCGCCCAGAACTCGATCGAGTTCCTCTATACCCGACGGCAGCCGCGATTCTTCCTGCGATTCAACCAGTGAATATGCCACGGCTGCCGGTGTTCCTGTCCGCTTTGCCGCAATGCCGAACCGGCCGTTCCGCCCGCCTGACCTGTCTCTTTCCTCGGCAAATGTATCCCATTCGCGGCAATCAGGGCACTGCCCCAGCCATTTGCGCGCTTCGCTGCCGCAGTTCTGACATACAAACACAGTATCGAGTCGTTTTGCCATTTTTCGCAGGTACAGGATACATTGACCGGTCGCGCCAGTGAAACCTGACATTGAGATGTTGCTTCTGCTTCGCTATCCTTCCTTAGGAACCTGTAAAACATGGCCTCGTATGGAACCCATCATTTTGCAGAAAAGGTCGCGCTGGTCAGCGATGTCGGAAGCCCCGTAGGCCGTGCGGTGTCGATGCAGCTGGCTTTGCTCGGCAGTTTTGTGATCGGCATCGACCGTGAATCGACGGATACGGCGCGCCGCTCGATCGACGAACTCGTAAACCTCGGGACCCTTGCGAAATGTATTTCGGCCGATCCTGCCACCCAGGAAGGCTGCGAGACGGCCGCTGAAGCGGTGCGGGAAATGTTTGGCCGACTCGATCTGCTGGTCAATTGTCTGAAAAATGAGCCGGAATCGGTGTTTCAGGATCATACTCAGGCCGGGTTTATAGAACTCGTTCAGGCAAACCTTGGATCTGTTCATTTTTTGACAAATGCCGTAACTGGGCTAATGAAGGACCGACCCGGGCCGAGGATCGTAAACATTGCCTGGTCCGACAACTCAGATCCGACATTTGCGGCTGTTCAGGCCGGTGTGATTCGTTTCTCTGAGACAATTGCGAATTGGCTGCCTGATAATTTTCGCGTCAATTGCGTCGCGGTCGGATCTAAGTGGCCCGCAAATTTCGCGAACGATAAAGGCGGGAGATCGGAGTGTCGCAGGGTCGAGCCTGACGAGGTTGCTCGGGCAGTGCTCTTTTTGCTTTCGTCTGAGTCGGCCGGTATGAACGGCCAGGTCTTGAATCTCGGTCATGCGGGTATCGGCCGGCGATCAGAATGAGTTGCCTGTCGCCTGTGTATTCGTGTTAAAATTTTCACTGCGATGAAGTTCGATGTTCTAATCATTAGGATAGCTTTCGTAGGCCTGCTGGTACTTTTGGCCTATGTGCTGAATCCGTTTGAACGGACGCAAAGATTTGGAATTGGCCAGATAGCTGATCCTGAACTTAAGCACGTTCTGTCTGCATTTCTCGGCCTGATCGTCGGCCTGTTCATAATCGCATTTGAAATGCGCGTGCGACGAGCCTCGCTAAAGACGCTGATCGGCGCCGCGATCGGATCGATCCTGGGAATTGTCGGAGCTTTCCTTATCGGCGTATTGATCTCGATCCAGAAGGAATCTGCTGTTTCGGCTGAAATGCAAACGTTCCTTACAATTTCCCTTGCATTCTTCATGGGATACGTCGGGCTGATGGTGGGTGCCGCAAAGGGCGATTACCTCGATCTCTCGGCTTTGGGCGGGATCTTCAGCGATAAGAATATTAAAAGGGATTATAAGATCCTCGATACGTCCGTGATCATCGACGGCCGAATTGCCGATGTCTCGGAAACGGGTTTTCTCGGCGGCACGCTCATCATTCCCAACTTTATTTTGGCCGAACTCCAGCAGGTCGCCGATTCTGCAGATTCGTCAAAACGCCAGCGTGGACGGCGCGGACTTGATATGCTCCAGCGGCTCCGCAACAACAGCAAGCTTGATGTCCAGATAATTGAGCAGGATTTCCCTTCGGTCAAAGAAGTGGACCTAAAGCTGATCGAGCTTGGAAAGCAGCTTGATGCGGTGATCGTCACGAACGATTTTAACCTTAATAAGGTGTCTCAGCTTCGAGGGGTTTCGGTGCTGAATATAAACGAGCTTGCTAATGCTCTAAAACCTGTCGTTCTGCCCGGCGAGGCGATGCGTGTATTCGTGCTAAAGGAAGGCAAGGAATATAATCAAGGCGTCGCCTACCTTGATGACGGGACCATGGTCGTTGTCGATAACGCCCGTCGGTTGATCGGGAAGACGGCGGATATCGCAGTGACAAGCGTATTGCAGACGACCGCAGGTAAGATGATCTTCGGAAGGCTTTGGGAAGAGAAACAGGGCGTTGAAGAAAGTGCCAACGGCGGCGAATCGAACATGTCGGTCCATGATTCTCGCTCGCTTGGCTTTCGCAAGGCCACCCGCGAACTCAGACAAACGACGATCATCGAGGAACTTGACCGATAAACCGGCCGCCCCGGCCGAATGATGGATCTTCCGGAGATGAACATTGCCATCATCGTCGCCGCCGGCACCGGATCGCGTTTCAATTCTGAAACTCCAAAACAATTTCTCGAAATTCTCGGTAAACCGGTAATAAGACACACGCTCGAGCGCTTTGAAGCGGCACCCTCGGTGGACTCGATCGTCCTTGTTCTTGCCAAAGAACAAGTTTCGCGGTTTGATAAGATGCCGATGAGAAAGCTCTCATCGGTCGTCGCCGGCGGAAAAACACGAGCACAGTCGGTCCTGAATGGATTGAACGCGGCGGGCGAGAAATGTTCGTTAGTCGTCGTTCACGACGGTGCCCGGCCGCTGGTTTCTGTGGACGAGATAGAACGCACGATCGCAAGAGCAAAAGAAACGGGGGCCGCTTGCCTTGTCGCACCCGTGACCGATACGATCAAATCCGTCAGCGGCGGCGAAATAGTCGATACGCTCGACCGCGACAACCTGCGCCGGGCCCTGACCCCGCAGGCTTTCACGATCGAGATCTTGAAAAAGGCATTCGAGGGCGTCGATCTGAACGAGTCGATCACCGACGAATGCTTTCTGGTCGAAAAGATCGGCCTGTCCGTAGCGATCGTCGAGGGCAGCTCGCGAAACATCAAGATCACGCACCCCGAGGACCTGATCCTCGCGGAGGCTTTGCTCAGAGCGGATCGGCTTAAAGCTGAAAGCTAAGAGCTGACAGCTATACCCAAGAAGTTTTCAGTTTTATCGAACGATGCGAATAGGCTTCGGCTCCGACATCCATAGGCTCGTGCCCGGCCGACCGCTTATCCTCGGCGGCGTGCAGGTCGGATCCGACCTCGGTGCCGACGGCCATTCCGATGCCGACGCGCTCACGCACGCGATCACTGACGCCATACTTGGGGCACTCGCGCTCGGCGACATCGGCACCCATTTTCCGCCAAGCGACGAGCGCTGGCGAAATGCTGAGAGCTTTGTCTTTCTTCGCTTCGCGGTAGGTGAAATGAAGCGGCTTGCCTATGAGATAGCGAACGTTGACTCGACCGTTCACCTCGAATCGCCCAAACTTCGTCCATACATCGACGAGATCCGAAAAGGCCTCGCCGACGCGCTCGAAGTTGGAACGGATCGCGTCAGCGTCAAAGCGAAGACCGGCGAAGGCGTCGATGCCGTCGGCGAACGCCTCGCGGTCCGCGCGGAAGCGATCGTCTTATTGGAAAAGCCCGCTCGTTAGCACGGGCTTAATACGAATGCGGCCACAAGATATCATCGCCAAAAAACGCGACGGCGTGGAATTGACTGCCGAGGAGATCGCTGCGTTCGTCGAGGGCGTTTGCGACAAGTCGTGGGCGGACTACCAGATCTCAGCTCTCTTGATGGCAATGTTCATCCGCGGGCTTAACGAAAATGAGGGCGGTGAGCTTGTCCGCTCGATGCTCTACTCCGGCGAGGTGCTTGATCTCTCCGACATCGACAAGCCAAAAGCCGACAAACATTCGACCGGCGGCGTAGGTGACAAAACCTCGCTTATCATAGCCCCTCTCGTTGCCGCGTGCGGCATCGCGGTCCCGATGATCTCCGGCCGCGGCCTCGGCCATACCGGCGGCACGCTCGACAAACTCGAATCGATACCGGGCTACAACGTTAGCCTATCGACTGAAGAGTTTCGTGGGATCGTAAAGAAGTGCGGTTTTGCAATGGCCGGCCAGACCGCTGAGATCGCCCCGGCTGACAAAAAGCTCTACGCCCTTCGCGACGCCACCGCCACTGTGCCCTACGTTCCGCTGATCGTCGCGTCGATCATGTCGAAGAAGCTTGCCGAAGGGCTCGATGCCCTGATCCTGGATGTAAAAACGGGATCCGGTGCGTTCATGCCGGCGTTCGAAGATTCTAAGACGCTGGCCGAGTCTCTTGTCAGAACCGGGAATGACTTTGGTGTCCGAACTGAAGCGGTCATCACCGACATGAGCCAGCCCCTCGGCCGCTTCGTTGGCAACGCTCTCGAGACGTACGAATGCATCCAGATCCTGAAAGGCGTTTCGGACGAAGCGTGGGCGGCCACAAAAGAGCTCTCTGTCGAGCTTGCGGCCCGGCTGCTTGTGCTGGCGGGTATCTCCGGCGGCACCGAAGAGGCTCGCGATCTTGCGAATTCCAAGCTCGCCGACGGTTCCGCGTTCGAAAAGTTCCGAGAGAATGTCGAATGTCAGGGCGGCGATCCGTCTGTCTGCGACGAACCCCAAGAACTCCTCGGTCCGAACCTCGAAAAATTTGAGGTCCTCGCCGAAGCCAACGGCTTCATCACCGCGATTGACACGCTCGCCATCGGCAACGCCGTCTGCGAGATCGGCGGCGGCCGCACAAAAGCCGAAGACAAGGTGGATCACGCCGTCGGTTACGAGAGTCTGTCCCGCATTGGGGACTCGATCTCGAATGGTTCGCCCCTCGGAGTCCTGCATTGCCGCAGCCGCGCACAGGCCGATTCTCTTGCCGCCCGGATCAAAGATGCCCACGCCGTTTCAGAAGTTCCCATACCCGGGACACCCCTCGTAGTCGAAGTTATTTCAACTTCAGGCAACTAAAGGACCTGGGACTCATTTGTGAACTCCGCAGCGCGCGCATGCCCCATTGGTGCTGAGGTCCTTCGTCTCCGCTGACTTGCAATATGCCGGCCAAAGTCTGCTAAGCCTATTGTTTACATCTCGGTTCGCCCCTCATGGACCGGCTGAAGAAAGTACTTTGCCTGCGAGCCATATGTGATATAATGTTGCACGATCGGCACATCACGTGCCAATTTCAGGTCTTTGAAAACATATACAGTTGGGCCTCACGGACGCCCGCAAAGCTGCCAATTTGTTTTTTTTTCGGGACAGCGGGACAAGCGGCATTCGTCACCGTAAGAGCCACAGGCACAATGGTTTACACGTCCCAGGCTGCAGCGGGACAACTTTGAGACTGGGATCTCCCGACATCGTATCTAAGCCAAATGCGATGAATGAGTTACGGCGGAGCGGTGTCAAATTCCTGTCCCCTGTGTCCCGCGTCGGGTGCATCGTGCTCTTGTCGAAAATGGGGCTTGCCGTTACTCTTATGATGCGCATCAAAGAAGAATGGTGATCAATATGAGAGTTCGGTCCGTCGCGGCCTTTGCCGCAATGCTCGCAGCCGTCATCATGCTGCCATCGTGCGGGGTTACGACCGAAGCCATCCGTGAAGGCTGCAACATAAGGGTCGGCATCGTTTTTGACATTGGCGGAAAAAACGACCGGTCGTTCAATGCCGCGGCATGGGAAGGCGTCAAGCGTGCGGAAAAGGAACTGAATATCTGTCTATACGACGTAGAACCTGGAAATCCGACATCGATCGAGCCCGCTATGCGAGCCTTTGCCGAGAGGGACTTTGACCTTGTCGTGGGTGTCGGTTTTGCACAGGGGCCGATAATGCAAAAGGTCGCGAACGACTATCCGGAAATTAAGTTTGCGATCATTGACGGTGTGATCTTCGAGAAGGATGGCAAAACGCCCAAGGCCAACGTGGCATCGCTGGTGTTTCGGGAGCACGAAGGATCATTCCTTGTGGGTATGATCGCTGCCTCAAAATCGAGATCAGGTGTTCTAGGCTTTGTCGGCGGGATGGACATTCCGCTGATCCATCGATTTGCAACAGGTTATCTCGAGGGAGCAAAGTACGTAAATCCTAACATAAGGGTTTTGACCAACTATGTTGGGGTCACCGATGCGGCCTGGAACAATCCCGGCAAAGGTAAGGAACTGGCTTTGAATCAGATAGAGAACGGAGCAGACGTTTTGTTCACAGCTGCCGGGAACTCAGGCCTGGGAGCTTTCGATGCCGTCGAGCAGTACGGGCGCGACGAAAATGGGGAGGCGCGCAAATTCGTTATCGGCGTCGACTCCAACCAGAACGGCGTCAAACCCGGCTTTGTTCTCACCTCTATGGTCAAACGGGTCGATAATGCGGTCTTCGATGTGGTGCAGGAGGTCCTAGAAAAGCGGTTCGTAGGGGGCTTTCACGTATTCGGGCTCGATAAGGACGGAGTTGCATACGCGATGGATGAGTTTAATAGACCTTTAATTTCCGAGAGCGTACTTGAAAAGGTTGAAAGCGCCAGAAGCAAGATCGTGGCAGGGGAAATAAAGGTCACGGACGCGATGGCTAATTAGCAGGCATCGCATTATTTACTACCAATGCTCGAACTCAGGAAGATCCATAAATCGTTCGGCAATTGTATTGCGAACGACAACGTGACGCTTTCGGTGGCGAAAGGAAGTATCCATGCCATCGTGGGAGAAAATGGGGCTGGGAAATCGACTTCGATGAAGATCGTGTACGGTTTCTATAGCCCGGACAGGGGAGAGATCCTTCTTGACGGCAAACCTGTCACGATCCGCAGCCCGCACGATGCGATCGCACTGGGAATTGGTATGGTCCACCAGCATTTTATGCTGGTCGATACGATGACTGTTGCCGAGAACATTGTTCTCGGAGCCGAGACCGGGTCAGCGATAAACCTGGACCTTGACGCTGCTGCAAAACAGATCAGGGCCCTGTCGGAAGAGTTAAGGCTGAATATCGACCCCAATGCGGTGATCGAAGACCTTTCCGTCGGGCAGCAGCAGCGCGTCGAATTGCTCAAGGCCCTTTACAGGAACGCCGACTTTCTCATCCTGGATGAGCCTACCGCTGTCCTCTCGCCACAGGAGGTATTGGAATTCTTCAATATTCTCAGACGGATGAAAGGCCAGGGCAAGACCATTGTGATAATCACGCACAAGCTAGACGAGGTTCTCGCGATCTCTGATGAGGTAACGGTGATGCGGGACGGCAGAACGGTAGGAAACGTAGTAACTTCTGAGACAAATGCCAAAGAACTTGCACGAATGATAGTAGGCAGAGATGTTTTGCTTCGGGTAGAAAAGACCCCTGCTTCACCGGCGGGCACCGTTCTCGAAGTTCGTGACTTGGTCGTACCCGGCCTGCACGGTAGGGGCGTGAATGGAGTTTCATTCTCAGTCGCGGCCGGTGAGATCGTTGGGATAGCCGGGATAGAGGGTAATGGGCAAACCGAGTTGATCGAAGCTCTAGCAGGGCTCGCGAAGCCCGCTAACGGCACCATCGAATTTGAAGGCCGAGATGTGACAAAACTCGGTGCTCGAGAGCGAAAAGAGCTCGGCATCGCCCATATTCCAGAAGACCGACATAAGCGCGGCCTACTTTTGAATTCCGACCTTTTCGAAAACGCGATCCTGGGAGTCCATTATCGTCCGCCTATTGCCAATGCCGCCGGCGTGATTAACACGGCCGCGGTGGAGATGCGAGCCGCCGGGATCATTAAGAACTTTGATGTTAGGCCGGCCGAAGCCACGCTTTTGGCACGTTCGCTGTCTGGCGGAAACCAGCAGAAACTGATCGTTGGCCGTGAATTTGAACTTGATCCGAAACTTCTCCTGGTCTCTCAGCCTACGCGCGGCGTCGATATCGGTGCTATCGAGTTCATTCACAGCTCGATCATAAGATTACGTGACAAAGGACGAGCGGTGCTTCTTGTATCGGCGGAGCTTGAGGAGGTTACGGCCCTGGCCGATCGATTGTTGGTCATTCGTGAAGGAAGAATAGTCGGCGAACTCGATCCCGGAGTCGCCACTGCAGAAGAGATTGGTCTGCTGATGACGGGAGGCTAAAGATGCAGGCAGCCGGCACTAAAAGAGTTGAGTTCAAAAAGATAGCGACACAGTTCGTCGTTGAGGATGTGATCGCCACGGCTGAATACTATCGCGACGTGCTCGGTTTCGAGATACTAGGGTTTTTTTCCGATCCGCCCGTGTACGCGATGGTCGCAAGGCAGGGCGTCGAAATGCATTTCGGCAAAGCGGACGCGCGGCCGACCGACATCACCAACACTCAGTTCCGGCGAGTCGGCTTTGACGCCTATATTTGGGTCGATGATATTCCATCCCTTTTTGGCGAACTGACCGCATCTGGTGCCGACATCGTGGAAGGGCCGGTGAAGCGGATCTATGAAAGCAACGAGATCGTTATTCGCGATCTTAACGGATTTGTGTTGGTCTTTGGCGACTAGTGCAAGAGGGAGATATTTAGTTTGATGAACCTGATCGCTTTGTTGCTTGTGTTTAGGTTCGGTTGAGCAGCAATTTGGCGATCCCAGAGTTCGCATTAGGCTAGTGCCGACCTGATCCTTTCTATTGCACTTTCCAGATTCGTCATCGAAGTTGCGTACGAAAAACGGATAAATCCTTCGGCACCGAATCCCTCTCCATCGGTCACGACAATGTGAGCTTCCTCTAAAAGGAGGGCCGCGATATCCGCCGAACTCTTAAACTTCGAGCCAATAAGTTCCCGAACGTCCACGAAGGCATAGAATGCTCCTTCCGGCATTGCGCACTTGAAGCCGTCAATACTATTTAATGCCGGAACGAACCAATTTCGCCGCCGTTCGTACTCTGCGGTCATTTCAGTAACAGCGGCCATGGTTCTTTCCCGATCACATAGGGCCTTCGCACAGGCATATTGAACGAACGAGGTCGGGTGTGTTGCAGAATGGCTTTGAAGTTTAACCATTGCCTTTGTCCATTCGTCATTCGCGATCGTGTAGCCAATGCGCCAGCCGGTCATAGCGAAGGTCTTGGAGAAGCTTCCCGCTACCGAAACGAAATCGCGAAATTCCGACGGCATCGCCGCCAGCGAAAAAGGCTCAGCAGGCGGATAGGCAAAAAACAAATAACATTCGTCCGTTAAAACATTAACGCCGCGTGCTGCACAAACTTCGACTATACGCCGCATCTCTCCAGGAGGAACCACGCGGCCCGACGGATTGCTCGGGCTGTTTATGATCAAAAGTTTTGTTCTGTCTGTGATCGCCGCGGCTACCTGATCGGCGGTCAGAATGAGGTCGGATGCTTCGGTATCGATATAAACGCTGTTTGCTTGACAGAACGTCACGATCTCAGGAAATGTGACCCAATATGGCTTCGGTATCAATACATCATCTCCGGGGTCGAGCAGCGTACATGCTGCGTTGAAAAGAGCCTGCTTGCCGCCGCAGGCGGCCGCTATTTCACTCTGACGCAGTTCGGCCCCAAACCTTGCGGCATAGAAATCGACGATCGCCTGACGGAACTCTGCAAGGCCCGCTGTGGCCGTGTACCTTGTCAACCCCCTGTCGAGGCCTTCAATGGCGTATGCTTTAACAAATTCCGGTGTGTCAAAGTCAGGCTCGCCGACGGACAGGTCGATCACATCAACGCCCCTTGCACGGAGTTCGGCCGCAGCCTGGGCGGCTAGAAGTGTGGAGGAACCTTTCATCTGAGAAACGCGTCGCGAGATGGGGAAAGACATGTTATTGATTCTGCCACATCATCGGATGCCCGGCTAATCTAGACGCTGCAAACTGGGTCCATCGCGGACTGTCGGACGATCGACAGGTGATAGCGGCGAGCCATTATTCTCGACGGTTAGCGCTGTACGATGATAGCCGCCGGTCGTTCTAAGTTGATCTGCCCAGCTTTTCCCGCATCTTTTCCTCGATCGGTTCGGGTATCAAGCCGGCCACTCTACCGCCGAGAAGAAAGACCTGCTTCATCAGGGTTGATGAGACATAGGAGTAGGCCTCGTCTGCCATAAGGAAAACAGTCTCGATCGTCGGTTCCAGCTTTCGATTCATCAGGGCCATTCGCAACTCGTATTCATAGTCACTTACCGCGCGGATCCCGCGCACTATCGCTGTTGCATCGCGACTCCTGGCAAACTCTGCTGTGAGGCCCGTAAAACTGTCAACGACAAGACGGCAATCACCACGAGCTACCGATGGCAAGATCTCCTCGATCATCGAAACGCGTTCTTTGACAGAGAACATCGGGTTCTTGTCTGGATTATTCAAGACGGCTATGACTATCTCATCAAACAAGGGCGAGCTTCGCTTGATGATATCGAGATGGCCGTTGGTTAGGGGGTCGAACGAACCGGGGAAAATAGCTTTTCGCATTTTATGCACTCAGAAATATCTAGACATAAGTACTTTACCCTTCGCGACCGCAGCCTCGTGCTCTTGGGTATAAAGCGGGTCTGGTGGCAACTTGAATAAAGCGTCCAACTGTTCTCTTGCAGCGTTTGCATTGTCGGCTACGAGGTAGGCTTCGGCCAGGTTGACCCTGAGGTTGGCGTTTTCCGGGGACACGCTAAGGCCAGTTTCGAAATATTCGATCGCTTTCTTCAATGTCCCGCCCTTCAATGTTCGGGTGGCCATTTCAAGCTGACCAAGCGCGTCGTAGGCGCTTGCGCCCTGATATCCGGGGTTTGAGGATAACACCGCGTGCATCGCAGTTCGTATTTCGTCAACGGCTTGTAGGCCTACCGTGAGCGGATTGATCCTTGCGAGCTCGCCAAGATTCGCCCCGAACCAAAAATGGCCCTCAGGCTTGTCAGGCTGAAGTCGATGTGCGATTCGGGCTGCATCTCTGCCTTTTTCAAAAGAGGATATCGAATCCTGTTGGCTTTGTTCAGCTTTACCTAGAAAATAAGAGTATTTTGCAAACTTCCACTCAACTTCGTAATTACGTTCGTTCGGATCGCGGGCCGCAGCTAAACGGCTCACTGCTTTGCGCAGATTGTCTATGTCACCTCTCTTGTAAAAGAGCTGTTCTGCTTCTGCGAGACTCTCTGCTAGTGTTGTGTGGCCGCTGCTTGGAGCCTCGTCGCGAGGCTCTATAGAACCTCCACAGCCGACAAGTAGATACAAAGTAATTACAATTGCAATAGATTTGTAATCATTGTGGCAGTGGGGATGTCTTTGCAGAGGAGACATGTTAATATCCTCGATAAATTACAGGCCTATTTGTGGAACGAACGACGCTAAATTATCACGAAAACCCCATGAAGCGAAACGGCCAAGCCGCTGCGTTCTACGATTTGGAAGGCACTCTCGTCAGCACCAATCTGGTTCATACCTTGGCATTTTATGCCAAACGACAGCAAGGATTGTGGCAGACGGCAAAAAAGAGTGCAGGAACACTTGCAAAGCTGCCCTTCTTCGGTATCACGGATCTTTACTCTCGAAACGTATTTAACGAGGTCTTTTTTCGAAGTTATGAGGGATTCTCACAAGATCGATTACGCTACTTTTCCGAAGAGCTGTTTGAAGAAGTGCTGCGGCCGGCCATTTTTTCTGGTACGCCTGAACTGATCGCTCAAGGAAAGAAGATCGGGCAGCGGCAGGTTGTGCTAACGGGAGCGCTGGATTTCACGATAGACCGGCTTATGAAGTACCTGGGGATCGACGACTATGTGGCGAACCGCCTCGAGTTCGTGAACGGCTATGCGACGGGCCGCGTGCTGCCGCCAGTGATGGCGTCCGCGACGAAGGCGAAATGGATAAGAGAATATGCGGAGCGCGAGGGAATAAACCTGTCGGAATCCTACGCCTACTCTGACTCGATCTCCGACCTGCCGATGCTGTCGATCGTAGGGCACCCCGTCGCTGTATGTCCCGACTTTCGCCTGAAGCAAACGGCGAGGCAGCACGATTGGGCTGTGCTGAATTTGAAGTAACTCTGCATTCTCTGTGCAAAGCTCTGTGGGCTCTGTGGTGAACGGTGACCGGTCGTAAGTTCAAACGTAGAGGAGGTGGAGGAAGACCGCGGGGTTCGCCGAGGGTGCTGCATCAAATAGCTGATGAGAAGTTTTTATAAATATAGATATTGGCTGGCGCTGATCGTGTTCAGTGCTGCGGCTTCGGCTCAGGTAAGCGTCGGTAAACGGAATGCCGTTTGGTCCGGGCCGGAATCGAAAATGTTCGATGCTGCGCAGCTGCTGAGGGACATTAAGACACTCTCGGCCGATGATATGGAAGGCCGCTCGGCGGATCGGCCGTCGATGCAGAAGGCTCGTGATTATGTGGAAACGCGATTTCGGGAATCGGGAATTCAGCCTTTGGGCTCGACATTCAGGCAGGAATTCGATATCCGATCACGCGCTTCCGGCGAAGGCCTAAAGGGTGTCAATTTCGTCGGACAGATCAGAGGGCGGAAAAGCGCGGACAAGTACATCATAATTACGGCCCATTACGACCACGACGGAATAAAGAACGGCGAGATCTACAACGGCGCCGACGACAACGCCTCTGGCACTGCTGCCCTCTTCGCGATCGCTTCGTATTTCAAGAAAAACCAGCCTGACCATTCGCTCATCTTCGCCGCCTTCGACGCGGAGGAAAAGGGACTGCAAGGGGCAAGGCATTTTGTCGCGAATTTGCCCGTGTCGAAAGAATCTATCTTGCTTAACGTAAACATGGATATGATCTCCCGAAATGACAAGGGCGAACTTTACGCCGCGGGAACCTATCACTATCCCAAGTTTAGGCCGGTTCTGGAAGCAGTGCGGAAAAAGGCTCCGGTAAAGCTGCTGCTCGGTCATGATAGGCCCGGCAGTGGCCGCGACGATTGGACCACCCAGTCCGACCACGCCGTATTCCATCGCGAAAAGATCCCGTTCATCTATTTTGGCGTCGAAGACCACAAGGATTACCATCGCCCGACGGATACGTTTGAGAATATTCAACCGGAGTTTTATGTGAAGGCGGTGGAGACGATCATTACGGCTATAAAGGGTTTTGATACGAACAACTAGACATGGCATTGCAACTACGCAGAAAAACGCACGAATCGATCGTGTACATCGACAAGGACTCGGCGCCGCGGATCATGCCGTTCGGCGAGGATTTTATCCTTGAGGACATTCCGATCGGCACGCGGGTGATCTATCCGAACCCGCCGATCAAGGGCCTGCCAAACCGCGAAGCGGCGATACGTTATGCGGTAAATCACCCGATCGAGATGGAGCCGCTTTACGCGCTGCTCGAGCCCGGAATGCAGGTGACCATAGCGATGGACGATATCTCGCTGCCGCTGCCGCCGATGGCACTGCCGGATCTGCGTCAGACGATGCTTGAGGTCGTGCTCGACATGTGCGCGGCGAACGGCGTCGATGACGTCCATCTGATCATCGCCAATTCTCTCCACCGCAAAATGACAGAGTGGGAAATGAAGCGGATGGTCGGCACAAAGATCTTCAACGAATTCTATCCCGATCGCTATTACAACCACGACGCCGAGGCCGACGATGAGCTGGTCACGCTCGGCCACACTCGTCATAATGAGCCGCTCCGCGTGAACAAACGTGCGATCGAAAGCGATCTGCTGATCTATCTGAACATCAATCTCGTCCCGATGGACGGCGGCCACAAATCCGTCGCGGTCGGGCTGTGCGATTACGAATCTCTGCGTGCTCACCACGAACCGCAGACCATACGCGACAGCGATTCTTACATGGATCCGCCGAAGTCCGCGTTGAATCACAAGGTTATTCGTTTGGGCAAGCTGGTCGATGAGAACTGTAAAGTTTTCCATATCGAGACGGCTCTGAACAATCGAATGTTTCCCGAGGGCTACGACATTCTGACGCGTAACGAGGACGAGTTCTCGTTCGCCGACCGTCTGAAGTGGGAAGCAATGGCTCGGACATTTTCACCGCTGCCCCGTGTCGCACGCCGCAAAATGCTTCACGCGATCCCGGCGGCGTACGAACTGATCGGCTGCTTCGCCGGCAAGACCGAGCCTGTCCACGACAAAATACTCGAGCTGAACTATCGCCAGTACGAAATTCCTGTAAAAGGCCAGTGCGACATTCTGATCTCGGGCATTCCGGACATCTCGCCGTACAACGTCTATTCCGCGCTAAATCCGATATTGGTGCAGGTGATGGCTCTCGGGTATCACTTCAATATGTACCGAAACAAACCGCTTCTCAGAAAAGGCGGCGTGATGATCATCACACATCCGTGTTTTGACGAATTCGACCACAAGTTCCACCCGTCGTATATCGAATTTTTCCATCGGCTGTTGCCCGAATCGCGTGATGCTTTTTACCTGCGTGAAAAATACGAGCGTGAATTCGCCGAAAACCCTGCATATATCGAGATGTACCGCCGCGGCAACGCATATCATGGCGCACACGCATTCTTTATGTGGTACTGGGGCGAGAACGGCCGCCAGCACGTCGGCAAGGTGATCGTCGCCGGTGCCGAGAACGCACACGTACCCGAAATGCTCGGCTGGGAACGGGCGGATAATCTGACGGAGGCGATAGCCATTGCCCGGTCTTACATGGGCAGGAATGCCGAGATCACGATGCTGCATCAGCCGATTATTGGGTTATGCAATGTGACGGACTAGAATCACTTTTCCCAGGAGATTGCCGCTGTTCAGGATATGAAACGCTGCCCGGAATGCTGCCGCGACTACTTCGATGATACGCTGCTGTATTGTCTCGACGACGGCAGCGTTCTCCTTGAGGGGCCTGCGCTCGGTTGGACAGATGAGCCGGCGACGGCGTTCATGGCTGCTGATGCGGGTTCCGAGCAGCGAACCCAGATATTCGCGACGCCTGAGCGGTCGGATGAACGCGGGTTCGACTCTATCGCGGTACTGCCGTTCGTCAATGTCAGCCCGGATCCGGAGAATGAGTATTTCTGCGATGGCCTGGCAGAAGAGATCCTGAATGCGCTCGCCCATGTGGAGAAATTGAAGGTCGCGGCACGCACCTCGGCCTTCTCCTTCAAGGGTCGCAACGCCAATGTGAGTGAAATTGCGTCAGCCCTGAACGTGAGAACTGTCCTTGAGGGTAGTGTCAGAAGGTCACATGATCGCCTCCGCATCACCGCCCAGCTCATCAATGCGGCCGAAGGACATCAGCTTTGGTCGGAGCGCTACGACCGTGAGATGAAGGACATCTTCGACGTGCAGGATGAGATCGCTCTCGCAGTTGTCAATGCCCTGAAGGTAAAGCTGCTGGGCGATGAACGATCAGCGATCTTGAAGCGCAACACTCGAAGCGCAGAGGCTTATGAGTTTTATCTTCGCGGGCTTTCGCATTTCAACAGATGGACTCCTTTAGACTTTGAGAAGGCGATCGAGAATTTTGGACGGGCGATCGCCATCGACCCTGCATTCGCTTCAGCCTACGCCGCGCTGGCCGACGCGTACGTAGAGCAATTGTTCTTCTCCTTTTCAGCGACCGACGCAAAGCCGAAGGCGCGAGAATTTGCGAGCCGAGCCTTGGAGATCGATGATGCCTTGGCTGAAGCTCACAATTCGCAGGCACTGATCAAAATGTACTTTGATTGGGACTATGCCTCGGCGGAAGCGGAGTTCAAGCGGGCGATCGCTTTGAATCCGGGCAGTGCGTCGGTCCACATGTGGTTCGGATGGTACCTGGGCATTATGGC
Source organism: Pyrinomonadaceae bacterium (assembly GCA_035327545.1). GTDB lineage: Bacteria > Acidobacteriota > Blastocatellia > Pyrinomonadales > Pyrinomonadaceae > OLB17. Next base: position 195,829 of record DAOLDE010000001.1, read on the forward strand.
GCGGTTCGATGAGGCCTTAAAAGAGCTTCGGCTCGCCCGGGAGTTGGATCCCTTAGCTCCTCCGAATATCAATGCTATCGGGGTCGTGCTGCATTGGGCGGGACAGACCGATCTTGCGATAGAGCAGTTCAAGGACGTGCTGGAGTTGCATCCCGGATATCCGATCTGCCTGAGTTTTCTTGCGGAGGCGTATGCTCAGAAGGGTGATCTCGAATTGGCCGTGGAAACGATCGAAAAAATGCCGGCGGCCGCGATGGACCCACAGGCACTCGCGGTGGCGGGATATCTTTATGCGCTGTCGGGTGACAGGGGAAAGGCTGAGAATATCCTGAATCAATTTGCAGAAATGTCGTCCCAGGGCTACGTGCCGGCTCTCAACTTCGCGCAGATATACGCTGGTCTCGGCGATCATGAGCGGGCGCTCGACTCACTCAAAATGGCCTGCGAGGAGCGAGCGATCTGGATCCCTTTCTTAAAGGTCGATCATAAATTCCAGACGCTTCGTTCCGATCCGCGGTTTACGGATCTGCTGCGCAAGGCTGGCTTCGTGGTAAAGGCGGCATGAAATGGGTTGCGTAAAGCGCAGACGCGTCGTGGCGTGTTTAAATGATGAAACTATCACCAACAGAAATATTTAAGGGCAAGACGATCTTTTTTATCGGCGGGACGGGTTAGAGGGCGGACACTCTTGTCCGCATGAGTGCCGCTTCGGCACGAACGGGGAGTTGATGAATATCGTTGTGCAGAGATTTTGAAGTGAACTCGCCGGAGGAACCGGCGATGCGGACAGGAGTGTCCGCGCTCCGTTATGAAGTTATCACCAACAGAAATTTTTAAGGGCAAGACGATCTTTTTTATCGGCGGGACGGGGTTTGTCGGGAAGGTCACGCTGTCGATGCTGCTCAATAATTTCCCGGATGTCGGGAAGGTTTATGCGACGGTACGGGCTCGGGATGAGAACGAATCGACGACGCGGTTCTGGACGAGCATCGTCACCTCGCCGACGTTCGACCCGCTGCGGGAAAAGTACGGCGAGAAGTTTGAGGAGTTCATTCGCGAAAAGGTCGTGCCGGTCAATGGCGACGTCGGGAACGAATTTCTCGGGATGAGCGAAGAGCAGGCCGCGGCGATAATGGCCGATACCGACATCATTATCAACGGTGCCGGAAATGTGACGTTCAACCCTCCGCTTGAGTCAGCCCTCAGGACGAACGTCGTCGGGTCGAATAACATCATCAAGCTCGCCCGGATGATGAAAAAGCCGCGCGTCGTTCATGTTTCTACGTGTTTTGTCGCGGGTAAGCGGAGCGGTGCGATCTGGGAAAATGAACCGGTCGTCGGGTATTTTCCGCGCAAAGAAGAGCTGAAAGGAACGGTCTTCGACGTCAACCGCGAGGTCGAGGACTGCGCCCGTTTGAGCGAGCAGGCGCGTCAGGAAGCCGACGACGCCGTACAGGCTGCGAAGTTTCGCGAGCAGGCGCGCAAGCGTTTTATCGAAGAGGGCCGCGACCCGGACGACGAGGCCGAGCTGAAGTCCGCCATCTTCCGCGAACGCAAAATGTGGATCCGCGAGCGGACGACCGAACTCGGTGCCGAGCGTGCCGAATACTGGGGCTGGACCAATATCTACACCTATTCGAAGTCGCTCGCGGAGCAGATCATCGCCTCGCAGGATGACATCGTAAAGACGCTCGTGCGGCCTTCGATCGTTGAATCGTCGCAAAGCTACCCGTTCCCGGGATGGAATGAAGGCTTTACGACGACCGCACCGCTTATCCTGATCGCGCTTCGCGGCCAGCCGATAATTCCGGTCAATGAAAAGCTGATCCTAGACATCATCCCGGTCGATATGGTTGCCGGCGTGATACTTGCGGCAGCGATGAACGTGCTTGTCGATGACAACCCGCCGCTCGTTTTTCAGGCGTCGTCGGGTGATTCGAACCCGAACGATATGAAACGCATCGTCGGGTTGGTCGGGCTATACAAGCGGCAGCACTTCGAAGAGAAAGAGACCGGCAGCAAGATCGTCAACAAGCTCGCCGGAATGGTCGAGGCAGCACCGGTCACCCAGCGTGCTTATGAACTAACGTCCGCACCGATGCTTAATAAACTGGCCAAGCGGGCAGACGACCTGATGGACAAGGCAACTCCCCGATGGGGCGGAGGCCGGATCGGCAACATAATTTCCGACCTAAAGAAATCGACCGAAGAATTCAAGCGGACGACCAGCGAGACGATGCATGCGTTCTCGATGTTCAAGCCGTTCATGATCGACAACGAGTACCTTTACCGATCAGACAACGTGCGGGCGCTGATCTCGTTGATCAAAGAGAAAGAGAAACATCTGCTTCCGTGGTATCCGGAAAAGCTCGATTGGTATGACTACTGGCTGAAGGTCCATTTTCCGGGAATGAAGAAATGGGTGCTCCCGACTCTTGAAGAAGAGTTGAAGATGCAGGAGCGCCGCTCTCATACTTACAGGGACCTGCTCGATCTTTTCGATACCGCGACAAAAAGATTTGCAACCCGTGTTGCAATGCGTATAGAACGTAACGGGAGAAAGGAGCAGTACACATTCGAAGACGTTCGAGAATTAACCCTGCGGGCCGGGGGATTTTTTGCAGATAAAGGGATCAAGCCGGGCGACCGGGTCATACTTTTCTCACACAATATGCCCGAGTGGGGAATGGCTTATTTCGGTATTCTCAAGGCAGGAGCTACCGCAGTTCCGATCGACCCCGCCAGTACCGTAGATGAGATCATCAATTTTGCAAAAGCCGGCGAGGTCTCGGCGATAGTCATCAGTCCGCGGCTCGCTAATGAGAATCCCGACCTTGCAGAAAGGCTCGCTTCAGCATGGAGCGCGGACACGCCTGTCCGTATGAGTCCGAAGGACGAAAAAGGCACTGATCGCGCGGGCAGTTCAGTAGATGCAGGTGATCGAGCCGGAGGAGGCGGCGATGGGGACAAGAGTGTCCGCGCTCCGTTCGTTTGGGAATTCGGCGAGGTCTTTGAAATGCCGGACGAGGTCGAGGAATCAAAGCGCCTGGCTCTTCTGCCGCCGAAAGTACTGGGCAATGCCGTTGCATCTCTCATTTTTACTTCCGGCACGACCGGCAAGCCAAAGGCGGTGATGCTCTCACACAAGAATTTCACCAACATGATCTCGATGCTCTCGAGCGTTCTCGATATGGACATTACGGATGGCGTATTGTCCGTACTGCCGATGCATCACACGTTCGAGTTTTCCGCGGGTTTCCTCACTCCTTTCTGCAACGGAACACAGATCACTTATCTCGACGAGCTTACCGCTGAGGAGCTTTCTCGGGCTATAGAAAAGGGCCACGTTACGGGAATGGTCGGCGTGCCGGCATTGTGGGAGATGCTTCATCGCCGCATAAAGACACGCCTTCGTGAACGTGGCGATTGGATCGCTGATGCGGCGGACAATATGATCGAGTTCAACGCCTGGCTCCGCGACAACACTCCTTTCAATCTGGGCCCGATCGTCTTTTTCCCGATCCATCAGGGAATGGGCGGGAAGATGCGATATCTCATTTCGGGAGGCTCTGCTCTTAGCGAAAAGGTGCAAAAGGACCTGCACGGCCTAGGCTTTACCGTGCTTGAGGGGTACGGGCTGACTGAATCCTCGCCTGTTCTTACCGTGGCTCGTCCCGGTAACAAGCTGCTAAGAGGCAGCGTGGGCAAGCCGCTGCCGGGGGTAGAGGTAAAGATCGAGGATCCCGATGACAATGGCGTCGGTGAGGTCTTGGCGCGAGGGCAGAACGTTATGCTCGGTTATTATAACAACGAAGAAGCGACCGAAGCCGTGCTGCAGGATCGCTGGCTGAGGACCGGAGACCTCGGAAGGATAGATGAAGACGGAAATCTCTATATTGTTGGCCGGTCAAAGGACGTGATCATCGATTCGAATGGGAAGAATATTTACCCGGACGAGATCGAGGACCTTTATGGCAAGTCGGGATTCATCAAGGAACTCAGTGTGGTGGGGCTGCCGGATGAAGACGGGGGTGAAAAAATATCCGCATTGGTCGTGCCGGATTACGAGCACGACATCGCTCTTTCTCGGACTGAGGTAAACAAGAAGATCGAAGAACATTTCCGTGAGGTGGCGTCCGGACTACCCTTCTTCAAGCGCATCAAGGTGATGCACGTAACACCGTTTGAGCTCCCGCGAACGGCCACGCGAAAGGTGAAGAGGCCTGAGGTTGTCGAGATGCTAACGGTGCTCGAGGAGCGCGACCGCAAGAAGACCAAAGCCGTTGTCGAATCAAAAGGTGATGACAATATTCTTTGGATCCGCAAGATCGTCGCTACGGTGTCAAACAGGTCGCTTTCGGACGTGGCGGTCGATGACAAGCTCGCAGAACTCGGTTTCGATTCGCTAATGTTTGTTGAGCTGCAGGCCGCGGTAGAGGATGCCGGCGGCCGGGTTCTCGCACCCGATACGTTGAATGAAGTGCAAACCGTTAGGGAGTTGCTTACCGCCGTACAGCGAGTTGACAGGTCAAAGAAACTTGCCGATGAGCCGAAGGTCGAAGAAAAAAAGGACGACGAGGACATCTACATTCCGTCGCTCGTTCGCCGGATTGGCAACACCGCGGTCGATCTGGCGCAAGAGGCCCTGTATTCGAATGTGCTCAAAACGACGATTGAAGGCCAATCTAATGTGCCGATGCACGTTAATTTCATCGTTGCGCCAAATCACGCATCGCATATCGACACCGGACTGATAAAAAGAGCTCTTGGTCGAGAGGTCGCAGAGCAGACGGTCGCGGTCGCGGCGGCCGATTATTGGTTCGACACGAAGTATAAGCGTGCATATATGAACAATTTTACGACGCTGATACCGATCGAGAGGACGGGCAGTTTGCGACAGTCGCTTCGGCATGTCACCCGGATCTTGAATGAGGGCTACAATGCCTTGATCTTTCCGGAGGGCACTCGTTCGCTGACCGGCGAGATCGCCGAGTTCAAACCCGTCATCGGCTATTTGGCCCTGAACCAAAAGGTCGGAATTTTGCCCATCTACATTTGGGGAACGTTCAAAGCCTATCCAAAGGGAATGACCGTTCCGAAACGCGAAAGCATCGGAGCCAAGGTTGGCGCAAGGATCGGCCGCTTTTTGCCATATGAGGAACTTCGCGACATGACCGCAGGCGTTCCGAATACCGAGGCATATCGGCTGATCGCTGCCCGCGTCCAGCATGAAGTTGAGAACATGCGGGACGGGACCCGCCAAGAATTTGATGTTGCGGCCGTGCGTAAGCAGTGGAAGGCCGAGCGGCGAAGATCCAGAAAACAGGAGCCGGTGATAGACAATTAAAAAACAAGGAAGGCCCTGAAGGCCTTCCCGGTACCATCTTCCCTTTTTTTCAGAGCTTCTATTTTTGAATAGCGGGAAGAAGCAACCCTATCAATACGGGAACGGACACTGTGACAACGAGAAGCTCGATGAGCGTGAAACCGAACATGTTCTTTAACTGATTTGCTGTTTTCTTCATGATGATTACTCCTATTATTATTTATCTAGTGGTGCGGTTGTTATCATTCCGCACCCAATAAGTAATGCGTGTAATTTGGTATAAAACTATCATCTAAATTACGAAAATGTTCGGCATGGAAACTTTTTGAATCTTTTACTGCGTAATTAGTTTGTTCGATCATGTTTGACCTCATTTCGGGATACTTATGTACAGAAAATTTACAATTGTTCCAATCGTTGTTCTTCTTTTGACGGCACTAACGTTCGGGCAGAAGACGCCATCGTTCAAGATCCAATACGAAAAGTTCACGCTGCCAAATGGCCTCGACGTGGTGTTTCATGTTGACCGCTCTGATCCTGTCGTGGCGGTGTCGCTGACCGCTCATGTTGGTTCGGCGAGAGAGAAGCCTGGTCGAACGGGGTTTGCTCACATGTTCGAGCACCTTCTCTTCCTTGAATCGGAAAATCTTGGGAAGGGCGGGCTGGACAAGCTTAGCGCACGGATCGGCGGCGCGGGTGCAAATGGTTCGACAAGTCGCGACCGAACGAACTATCTGCAAACGGTTCCGAACGACGCCCTCGAAAAGATGCTTTGGGCGGAGGCGGATAAGCTCGGGTGGTTCATCAACACAGTTACCGAACCGGTACTCGAAAAAGAGAAGCAGGTCGTAAAGAACGAAAAACGTCAAGGCGTAGATAACCAGCCGTACGGACATACGTCGTATGTGATCGACAAGGCCCTCTATCCCGCAGACCACCCATATAACTGGCAGGTGATCGGTTCGCTCGAGGACCTGCAGTCAGCCGAACTTGAGGACGTGAAGGAATTTTTTCGCCGGTGGTATGTCCCAAACAATGTAACTTTGGTTGTCGCGGGAGATTTTGATACTGCGCAGGCAAAGAAATGGGTCGAGAAATATTTCAGTGAGATCAAACGCGGAGAAAACATCGAACGCTTAGAGAAAAGGCCTGGGGTCGTAAGAGAGACGATCAAGCTTTATCACGAAGACAATTTCGCACGGCTCCCCGAATTGACCTACGCTTGGCCGACAGTCGAACAATACCATCCAGATTCCTATGCATTGAACGTACTCGCGAATTACCTGACACAGGGCAAACGGGCCCCGTTTTATCAGGTGATCGTTGAGGAAAAGAAGCTGGCCCCGAATGTGAGAATGTTCAACCGTGAATCGGAACTTGCCGGGCAGGCGCATCTGGTCGTTCGTGCTTTTGAGGACAAGAAGCTCGACGAGGTCGCAGCGGCTATCTCGGAAGCGTTTGGGAGATTTGAAAAAGACGGAATTCCGGAGCGCGATCTGGCGCGGATCAAAGCGGGCCAGGAGACGCAGTTCTACAATTCGCTTTCAAGCGTGCTTGGCAAGGGAACTGTGCTTGCACAGGGGAACATCTTCGCGAACGACCCGGGATATGCTGCTGCCGAGATAGATAAGATCCTGGCAGTATCCGCCGCCGATGTGCGCCGTGTGTATGACAAATACATGAAACGGAAGAATCATGTTGCCACCTCATTTGTTCCGAAGGGAAAACCGGAGCTTGCACTTTCAGGCTCGAAGAAAGCAGAGGTGGTCGAAGAGCCGATCGTTCAGGGTGCCGAGGCCGCGGTCGACCCAAATGTGACTGCAGAATATGAAAGGACCCCATCGTCTTTCGACCGAAGCATAGAGCCGCCTTACGGGCCTGAGGCGAAGGTCAGGGTGCCCTCTGTTTGGGCGCACAAGCTTTCGAACGGTATGCGCATATTCGGCATACAAAACGACGAAGTTCCGCTTGTTCAATACGAGATAGTCATTGACGGGGGACAGCTTCTTGATGACATCAACAAGGTTGGTGTCGCTAATATGACCGCAAGAATGATGACCCTCGGAACGGCGAAAAAGACGCCTTCCGAACTCGAGGATGCTATCCAGCAGTTGGGTGCCTCGATAAACGTTTTTGCAGACACCGAGGACATACGGATCCGTGTGAATACGCTTGCGCGTAACTATGCGGCAACACTCAGCCTTGTCGAAGAGATCTTGCTGGAACCGAGATGGGACACCAACGAGTTCGACCTGGTAAAGCAAAGTACGCTTGCACAATTGAGGCAAATAGAAGGAAATCCGAATGCGATCGCAGAACTTAAATTCAATGAACTTATTTACGGGAAGGAAAATATACGTTCACGAAACATCCTTGGAACGATCCAATCGGTTAGTTCAATCACGCTTGACGACCTTAAGGCATTTTATGCAAAGAATTTCTCGCCTTCGATAGCAACTATGCATTTGGTCGGAGACATCGATCGCTCTCGGGCGACCAGGCCGCTGTCTGGCATGAACTCAAAATGGAAGGCAAAGAGGGTGGTCATTCCTGCGACTCCCGCAGCCAAAGCTCCGGCCGAATCGAGGGTATATTTTTACGATGTGCCGGGCGCAGTACAGTCTGTGTTCAGGTTCGGCTATCCGGCCCTTGCAGTGACGGACAATGAGTTTTACCCAGCCGTGGTCATGAATTACATCCTCGGCGGCGGCGGTTTCGCATCACAGCTAACACAAGAACTTCGCGAAGGCAAGGGCTATACGTACGGGATCACCTCCGGTTTTTCGGGAAGCGCGGTCCCCGGACCGTTCCAGATCGCGAGCGGCGTCCGGGCGAACGTCACGCTCGAAGCGGCCCAGCTCGTCAAGAGCATTCTCGAAAACTATCCGAAGAACTACTCAGCCGACGACATGGCAACAACCAAAAGCTTCTTAATAAAGAGCAACGCCAGAGCGTTCGAGACATCCCAGGCAAAGCTGAACATGCTTAATAATGTCAGCAGGTATGGCTGGCCTGCCGATTACATAAAGCAGAGAGAGCAGATCGTTCGGGACATGACTGTCTCACGAGTCCGCGAACTTTCGCAAAAATACCTAAATGCTCAAGGGATGCACTGGCTGGTGGTCGGGGATGCAAGAACCCAGCTTCCCCGATTGAAGGAACTAGGGTTTGGCGACCCTATACTTCTGAACAAATAGACGAAATGTTAGGAGAGGAGGATAACTGTTTACTGGCGATCTTCTGATCTCGGCTTTTAGCTGCTCTGTAAAATTCGACTTTTATGCGATTCAGTGCAACAGCATCACTCGTGATCTTATTCGGCGTAACCACTGTCATGTTCGGCCAGGGTGCTGGCCGTCGGGCCACAGCGGAGCAGGTGAAGGCTGAATTTCTGCACGCCTGGAACGGGTACAAGAAATATGCTTGGGGCAAGGATGACCTGAAGCCTTTAAGCAAGTCTTACCATAATTGGTATGCTGAACCTTTGTTGATGACGCCTGTCGATGCGCTGGACACGATGTACCTGATGGGCCTGAAAGCCGAGGCCGACACCACGCGAAAGCACATTACAGATACGCTGAAGTTCGATAAGGATCTCAGCGTTCAGAAATTCGAGATCGTCATCCGGCTTCTCGGCGGATTGCTTTCGTCTTATCAAATGACGGGCGACGAAAAGCTGCTCGCACTGGCAGACGATCTAGGGACACGTCTTCTCCCTGCGTTCGAATCGCCGACCGGACTACCGTATAAGCACGTCAATCTGCAAACCGGAAAAGTTTCAACAGCAATATCCAATCCTGCTGAAACCGGCACCTTGCTGATCGAGTTCGGCACACTCAGCAAACTGACCGGAAAGCCGATCTATTACGAAAAGGCCAAACGAGCCCTAGTCGAAACTTACAAACGCCGCTCGCCGATCGGGCTGGTTGGAACACGCATCAATGTAGAGACGGGCGAATGGACGAACACCGGCAGCCACGTCTCCGCCGAGATCGATTCTTACTACGAATACCTCTACAAATGCTGGAAACTCTTCGCTGACAAAGAGTGCAAGGCGATGTGGGAAACATCGATCCCAGCCGTGCACAAATACCTTGCTGACGAACTGGGGGGCGAATTGTGGTATGGCCACGCAGACATGGTGACCGGAAAGCGATCGCGAACGACCTACGGAGCACTGGATGCATTTTTCCCTGGACTGCTGGCCATTTCTGGTGATCTAGCACGTGCAAAAAGGCTACAGGATTCGTCGTTTAAGATGTGGAAGGTTCACGGAATCGAGCCAGAGGTTTACGACTACAAAACGGGGGAGGTCTTGCATCCGGGTTACCCTCTGCGCCCAGAGATCGTTGAATCGACCTACATTTTGTATCAATTGACCAAAGATCCGAAGTATCAGGCAATGGGCGAGCGGCTATGGAAAGATTTTGTACGGCACTGCCGCACCGAGGCGGGGTACGCTCATCTGAAAAGCGTTGTCACTAAGGAAAAAAGCGACGCGATGCAGAGCTTCGTCATGGCCGAAACGTTCAAATATTTTTTTCTGCTCTTTGCGCCGGACAAGACGCTCGATTTTAGGAAAGTGGTGTTCAACACCGAAGCTCATCCAATTCGCAGGACCTGGAAGGATTAACCACAGTTCGCACTAAGGATCGATAAGATCCAATGAATTCCCGCATCGTTAGCGAGGTTACAAAAATGGCCAGAAAGAAAGCGATAGCGAAAATAGAAAAGAAGACCCTGATCACTGGTGGGACGGGATTTTTGGGCTCTGAGATCGTCCAACAGTTGACAGAGGCGGGGGTAAAGAATTTGCGTGTGATGGCGTCAAGCGTGCCGGCTTGGATGACGGACTCTGGTGTCGAAGCCTGCGCAGGGTCGGTCACGGACCGCGACAGGGTTGGCGAGGCGGTCAAGAACGTTTCGCTGATCTATCACCTTGCCGGCAAAGTTTCGCGTGACAACGATGACGCCGCGGTAATGAACAAGGTGCATCTAGAAGGGACACGGGTCCTTTGCGCAGCGGCACGAGAAAGCGGTGTGAAGACTATGGTGCTCGCATCCTCAAGCGGGACGATCGCCGTTAGCGAGGCTGATCAGGTGATTGACGAGACCTATCCGCCACCGGTCGAGATCATCTCACGATGGGCTTATTACGCGTCGAAATATTACCAGGAACGGACAGCCCTAGCAGAGTTCGACGGAAAGGGCCTTAAGCTCGTTATCCTCAACCCTACCCTCCTTCTCGGGCCGGGTGACGAACGGCTCAGTTCTACCAAGGTCGTTCTCGACTTTCTTGGCCGAAAGATCCCCTACTGTCCGGCTGGCGGGCTCAATATTGTTGATACGCGCGACGTCGCAAAGACTTTCATAGACGCTGCTGAAAAGGGACGTCACAAAGAGAAGTATTTGCTCGGAGCAGAGAATATGACGTTTGCGGAATTCTTTGGACGGCTCGAGCGACTCTCTGGGGTCGCGGCACCCGGTTTGAGATTGCCGAAAAGGCTAGCGATGGCGGGTTCGTCTATAATTGAGTCCGTCTTTCAGAACTGGGGACGCACTTCGCCGGTCGCAACGAGCGAGGTAGAGCAGGCCGAGCATTTCTGGTATTTCACGTCGGCCAAAGCAGAGGAAGAACTCGGCTTTGATCCACGCGATCCGCAAGAAACATTGAACGATACCATCAAATATATCCGCGAAAATTTCCTTGGCGGCAGTGTTTTCGGTTCGAATTGAATTTTCGTGCGCTATGGCTGTTTGCCCGTCATTGTTTAGGTGCGGTGTCTATGTTTCTTCCACGGATCACACGGTTAACCCCAAATACGACCAATCCGATCGCTGCAGCAATTAATATCGGAACACCCTCTTTTGCGAGGTCAACACGCGTTAGAAGCCAGACGATCAAGCCCAACGATAAAACTGCAGCAGCTACTCCTAGTGGCGCAATGAATTTTGCTTCAGGGGCGTCTCCGCGTTTCCGAAATATGGGCAAGGCGAGACACGTCGTAGCATACACTAAAAGCCGCGTGATCGTGGCAATGGCTAGCGCAGTCAAAAAGGTCGAATAAATGGTCAGGATAAGGATGACGGCTGATGTCAGGAGTATCGAGACCCACGGAGTCTTGAATTTTTCATGGGTGATCGCAAGCGGTGCCGGAAGCTCTCCTTTTTCCGACATCGCAAAGAGCAGTCTTGTTCCGCCTAGAAAGCCGACGTTCAGGTTTCCAAGGATCGAAATGAGCGCTCCGGCCGTGATGAACGCGGCTCCGTATGTGCCAAGAAATGCGGCACCTGCATCGGCCAGCGGGCGTTCTGATTGAGCGAGACCGGGCAATGTTCCGATACTTACGATCTGGATCAGTATATATAAAGCAGCAACAACCCCTAGGGCTGCGAAAAGTGCGAATGGAGTGTTTCGCTGTGGATCCTTGGTTTCGCCGCCCATCACAACCCCAACCTCAAAACCAACGAAAGCATAAATGAGCAGAAGGACGGCGCTCGAAAATGCCCCATATTCGGGAACAACATCAAAAGTGAAATTGGCAGGCTGGATGAAAAATATCCCAACGGCGACGAAAATGAAAAGCGGGATCAGTTTTCCCGCCGTGAAAATGTTTGTCATTATCGCCGACTGCTTTACGCCGATAAGGTTCACCACCAATATGCCTAGAACGACGATGGTGATCGCACCAACGCGAAATGCTCCCTGGTTCGCATCGGCCACAAAAAAACCGAAATAGGTGATCAACAAATTACAGTTTGCCGCGAAAGTGGTAACGCGAACTATCCAGTACAGCCATCCGACCTCGAAACCCACCAAAGAGCCAAATGCTTCTCTCGCGTAAAGATACGGGCCGCCGGTGGCGGTAAATCTGCTGGAAACCTCCGCATAGCACACTACAATAAAGCCGATGATGATCGCGCAGGCGATGAACGCGATCAAGCTCCAAGTGCCGATAAGCCCGTGCACTCTTGCCGGCAGACCAAAGATCCCAGCACCTATTATGGTGTTGATTATGATTGCGGTCAGGTCCCAACGGCCGATACCGCGAACCAGCTTTTCAGATGTCATTGCAATTCTTATGGCGTGCTTTTCTAAGGATTCGTTTTTCGTTTATACTCTGAAAATTCAGTTACGTAAAGAATCCTTCGAATTCGTCATGGAAAAAATGCCGCGAAAGTCGCTTTTGCTAACGACCTTTTTGTTGCTTGTGTTTCCCCTTTTTGGTCAAGGGGATCGTTCTAAGATCGAGATCGTTGTCCCAAAGGATTATCGTGCGCCGAACCTGGTAAATTCCCCTAAGCTTGAAGCGATCCTAAAGCCGGCAGTCGAGGCACTGGTCGGAGAGGGTGCCGGACGCGGATTCAAGGCTGAGGAAATCGCCGCGACCCTTATCGACCTGCGCGATCCTTCGAGGCTGGCTTGGGCAAGCGTGAACGGTGAGAGGCAATACTATCCGGCGAGCGTTCCCAAAATGTTCTACATGGCGGCACTTCAGCGGCAACTTGAGGACGGAAAGATCCTAGAAACGGCCGAACTTGCCCGCGGCGAAAAGGATATGGTCGTCGATTCGTCGAATGATGCAACGCAATATATTGTTGATGTTTTGACGGACACGGCGAGCGGGTCGGAGTTGCCGCAAGCGGAATTCGACAGGTGGCAATATCAGCGAAATCGAATGAACCGCTATTTTTCCGCAATGGGTTACACGAACATCAACCTAAATCAGAAGATCTATTGCGAAGACGCGTACGGCATAGAGCAGCAGTCTCGGAATTACAAAGGGCAAAATCGGAATATGCTCACCACGTTCGCAACGGCTCGCATGCTTGCTGAGATCGTGCTTGGACGCCTCAACACGACCGAACGGACAAAGCTGATGATGGACCTGCTGAAACGCGAACCGTTCAAGCCGTCCAACGACCCCGACAACCAGGCGGTTGGGTTTACGGGAAAAGCCCTCATCGATCTGGGAATGAAGGATGCCAAGCTGTGGTCAAAGGCAGGATGGACCAGTCGAGCGCGGCACGATGCTGCATACATCGAAACACCGGACGGATTGAGATTTGTCTTGGTAGTTTTTACCGAAAATCATGCTAACGATCGCGGATCGATCGGACGGGTCGCTTCTTACGTTCTGCAGAGCTTAAAACAATCCTCGTGAAAAGCTAATTCAAGGACAATGCTCATCAATTATTGTTATTCAGACTAGGAGATATACCATGAAAAACTCGCTCTATTATCTTGCCGCCCTTCTCCTTTGCCTCTTGATCGATCCGACCGGTGGACTTGGACAAGGTTCGTATAAGAGTCCCCAGAAGCCGGTACTCGACGTATTGAACGCTCCGGTTACGCCCACAACATCCCTTTCGCCGGCGAGGGACAAGATCGCTCTCTTGGAACCACTTCGTTATCCGCCCATATCGGAACTTGCGCGCCCAATGCTTCGATTGGCTGGTCTTAGAATTGACCCCACTCGCAACTCACAGCATCGGCAGCCTTATTCGGTTGGGCTGACAATAAAATCTGTCGCGGACGGGTCGGAAAAGAGGGTCGCTCTTCCAGCGGGGGCTAAGATCGTTTCCCCGCAGTGGACTCCAGACGGGAAATTCATTGCAGCGGGCAACTTAACGGAGTCCGGTGTCGAGCTATGGATAATCGATACCGTAGCCGCAAGAGCGAAGAAAGTTGACGGAGTTCTTCTCAATACCGCTTATGGCGGATTCGACTGGGAAAACTCAACGAATATGACGGCGATGTTGGTGCCGGCAAACCGTGGGCCGGCCCCCCAGTATCAGAATATTGTTCCAAGCGAACCGAACATTCAGGAGACTAGTGGTCGAACTGGTGCTGTCGCAACTTTCCAGGATCTTCTGCGAAGCCCGAACGATGAGCGCCTTTTCGAGTATTATGCAACTTCTCAACTGGCAATGATCTCTGCTGACGGCAAAGTCACGCGCATCGGAGCACCCGCTATATTCGACAATGCCGACCTTTCGCCGGATGGCAAATATTACCTTACATCGCGAGTTCAAAGGCCGTTTTCCTATCAATTCCCAGCTTTTAGATTTCCCAGGAAAATTGAAGTGTGGGACTCCGAAGGTAAGTTTGTCCGCACGGTCGTGAATTTGCCGCTCCAGGACAACTTGCCTGTCCAAGGTGTGCCGATCGGCCCCCGAGGCTATGGTTGGGTGCCAACTGAACCGGCGATGCTTATGTGGGCTGAGGCACTAGATGGTGGAGACCCGCGAAATAAGGCAAATCCACGGGACAAACTGATGAAGTTGAACGCTCCATTCTCCGGTGAGCCGGGCGAGGTCGCGAGGACAGAACATCGATACCAAGGCCGTGCATTCGGTGAAAGAGATGGAATGATGTGGTATTTCGACTTTGACCGTGACACCAGGAAGCGGCGTATCTTTATGACGGATTATCGATCACCTTCTGCTGTCAAACTTATCGACGAGCGAAATATCAGCGATCGCTATGGAGATATTGGGAATCCGGTGACCAAGATTCTGCCGACTGGGAGCAGCGTCATAAGGCAGTTCGGCGACGAGATCTATCTCAGCGGCGCAGGAGCTTCGACGCAGGGTGACAGACCGTTTTTTAGGGCAATGAACCTAAAAACGCTTGAAACCCGTGAGATATTTCGATCAGGGATCGAAGAATACGAATCTTTCGTCGCAATGATGGACGACGAAGGAATGAACTTCATAACCCGCAAAGAATCGCCTGTACTTCCACCTAATCTGTTTATTCGTCAGGTTTGTCCCCCTGGAAAGGTCTGTACAGCATTGGCATACCGACAATTAACAGATTTTCAGGACCCGGCGCCGCAGCTACGCGATATCAGGAGGCAGATCGTTCGGTACAAACGAGCAGACGGCGTGGACCTTTCCTTCACCCTTTATCTACCGCCTGGATACAAAGAGGGGACCCGTCTGCCGACCGTGGTCTGGGCGTATCCGCTGGAATTTACGAGCGCTGATGTCGCTGGACAGGTCTCTGGATCCGAAAATCGCTTCACGCAGATCGGTGGAGCCTCTCATTTGTTTTTCCTGCTTCAGGGCTATGCAGTGCTGGATGACGCTACGATGCCGATCGTTGGAAATCCGGAAACGGTAAATGACACGTTTGTGCAACAGGTGGTTGAATCGGCGAAAGCGGCGATCGACAAAGGAGTAGAAATGGGAGTGGTCGATCCGGAGCGCGTCGGTGTCGGCGGACATAGTTATGGCGCCTTTATGACCGCAAATCTTCTCGCGCACAGCGATTTGTTTCGAGCTGGGATAGCCCTTAGCGGAGCTTATAACAGAACGCTGACACCTTTCGGGTTTCAATCAGAACGCCGAACCTTCTGGGAAGCAACCGACCTGTACACGCGAGTCTCGCCTTTCTTTTATGCTCACAAAATAAAAGAACCTATCCTGCTCATCCATGGTGAGGCAGACAATAATCAGGGTACGTTTCCGATGCAGTCTGAACGGCTTTACGCAGCGATCTCGGGGAACGGGGGAACTGCCAGACTCGTAATGCTTCCCCTCGAGTCGCATGGATATGCCGCCAAAGAGTCGATTGAGCACACGTTGTTTGAGATGATCGACTGGTTCGACAGACACGTAAAGAATGCTCGACCTAGAACGGCTGAACAAGCAGTATCGAGATAAGAAGCGATCAAATTGATGAAGGGCGCCCGTAGAATTTCGGGCGCATTTTCTATTGTACTTCGGTGACCTCGAGGAGCGTCTGCGGGTGCGTCAAGACGGCATTGCTTCCGTACGAATGATCCTCTGGGTTATTTACCAGGAAGAGTTCGGCTTCGGCTGCGTTCACTGGTCGTGAAAACAGGTAACCTTGGCCGATCCGGCAGCCAAGTCGTTGAAGCATCTCGAGCTGCTGAGAGGTCTCGATGCCCTCAGCCACCACTTCAATGCCAAGATTTTCACCAAGCATAAGTATCGTCTTTACGATCGCTGCTGATTTTTCGTTCGCGCCCATTGCGTCGATAAAAGACCGGTCGATCTTGAGCCGATCAAAGGGGAACTTTTGAAGATAGCTCAAGCTTGAGTAACCGGTGCCAAAGTCGTCAGTCGAGAGCGAGACGCCGATCTGTGCAAGCTCGGACAGAACGCTCATCGATCTCTCGCTATGTTCCATTACCTTCGTTTCTGTGACTTCGAGTTTCAAAGAGTTCGGACTCAATTCCGTGTCGCGGAGCACCGATTTGATCTGTTCGACAAGTAAAGGGTGCAGTAGTTGCTTTGCCGATAGGTTTACGCTTATCGAAAGAGCTTTGCCCGTTAGTCTTTGCCACTCAGAAAGCTGGCGGCAGGCTTTTGAGATGATCCAGTTTCCGATCGGTATTATAAGGCCGCTCTCTTCTGCCGAGCCTACAAAATCGTCCGGACCTACAAGCCCGAATTTGGGATGCTTCCATCGCAGTAAGGCCTCGAATTCGGTCGTGACTTGTGTGGTAAGGTCGAAAATCGGCTGGTAAAGAAGTTCAAATTCTTCCCGATCGATGGCGTGTCGAAGGTCCGTTTCCAACTGCAGCAAATTCAAATTGTGCGCGTGCATTTCGCGGTCGAATATCTCGTACCTCGCCTTGCCTGCATCCTTCGCTCGATACATCGCGGCATCAGCATCTCGCAGGAAGTCTTCAGGTTGCCGCATGATCTCGTCGGAAACGATGATACCAATACTTGCCGATGTGAAAACTTCATAGGCCCCGATCTGAAAAGGTTTCGAGAGGTTTCGCTGGACTCGCTCGGCTACCTGAATAACGTCGGAAAGACTGCCGGTTCGATTGAGCAGGATCGTAAACTCATCTCCTCCAAGTCTTGCCACCACATCTCCGGGCCGTACGTATTTCGTGAGTCTTTCTGCGATCTGCCTTAACAATCCATCTCCTACTACGTGACCAAGACTATCGTTGATCACTTTGAATCGGTCCAGATCCAGAAAAAGCACCGCAAAACGAGTGCGACTGTTATTATCAGCACGGTCGATAGCGAGGCGAAGATGATTCATGAACTCCGCCCGGTTGGGCAAGTTTGTCAACGGATCATGACGCGCATAGAAATTCAGCTTTTCCTCAGATTGCTTCTGGTCGTCGATGTCAGTGTTGGTGCCAAACCATTTTGTGATGCTGCCATTTTCGTCGCGTCCGCAGGTCGCACAAGCTTTGTGCCAGCGATATGTGCCGTCGGATCCGCGAAGGCGAAGTTCGATCTCGTATATCCCCCCAGTTTGAATGGAGGCGGTCCATCGTTCTTTACACTCTTCCAGATCGTCCGGATGCACGACACTCTGCCAACCTCGCCCGATCAGGTCTTCCTTTTTAAGGTTGAAATAGTTGAGCATCCGTTCGTTCGCATAGTCTAAGAGCCCATCAGGCGTTGCTGTCCATACATGATGGAATATCCCCTCGCTCAACTGTCGATATCGCTGCTCGCTCGCTTTTATAGCCTCGTCCTGCTGCCGTCGTCCCGTAATATCACGTCCGATACCCTGAACACCTTTCGCCTGTCCATTCTCATAAATCAACCGGGTGCTAAGCTCGAGCGAGACGATGCGGCCGTCCTTGGCAATAATGTCGATCTCGTATGTTGTTGGCACATCTTCCGCGATCTTTAATGCCGTCATCTTGCGGGCTAGAGCCATTGAGCTCGGAGCCACCACTTGCGAGATATTCATCGAAATGGCCTCGTCGCTGGTGTATCCGGTTATTCTCTCGCCGGCACGGTTCAGGGAGGTAAAGTTTCCTCGGAGGTCATGGGTGTAAATGAGATCGTTCGCGTTCGCAAAAAGGTCTCGGTACTTCTTTTCACTCTCACGAATGGCCGCCCCAGCTCTTTTTCGCTCCGTGATATCCCTTGCTATTCCTTGCACAGCTACCGGCACACCGTTCTCTATAATGACCGAGCTGTTGACCTCCAGCGTCACGCGGGTCCCGTTCTTTCGAAGGCAATCTACCTCATATGCTGTTTGCTTTAACGATCCTCCAACCTTCTTTTCAAGCATTTCCTTCACTCGCGGAATATGCTCGGGGACTGCGATCTGAGACATGTTCAACTGCAGTGCCTCTTCCCGCGTGTAGCCGAATATTCGCTCAGCCGCGTGGTTCATCGAGATGTAATTGCCTTGAAGGTCGTGAACGTAAATAATATCGTTCGCGTTTTCGAACAGGTTTCTAAATCTTTCTTCGCTAATTCGCAGAGCTTCTTCAGCTTGCTTTCGAGCCGTGATATCAAGGATCACACCCTCGCGATAAAGGATCTCACCGTCGGTGTCCCTTATAAGGCAGCCGCGGTCGCGAACCCAGTGGACCATACCGCTAGCGTCCAAAATCCGGTACTCGTAATCTACAGCCTCGTCCGATTGGGTCGAAATGTCGGTAGCCTGAAACACCCACTCTTTATCATCCGGATGGATGACCTTGACCCATATATCAGGATCGGAACTCCAGGTTTCCAGTCCATAGCCGAATCGCTCGAACTCAGGACTCACGTACAGAGGTGTGAACGGCGGTATAGGCTTGACGGCATAGAACAAGACAGGGAGGTTCTCGATAAAGCCGCGAAACATCGATTCATCGCCTCCAAGCTCTGACGATTCAAAGCCGAGGTCATTTTCGCTCGGACAATTTCCGGACACTTTGCGGATAAGGGGGCTCCTGTTTGAATTTTTTCGGGGAACGCGGGATGGGTTACCGATTTTTGTCAGTAAAAGGTGACACTTTATGGCCATCCAAACTGGATGGGATTTGCGAACAGGCGACAAAGTCTCTGTTTGCAATATTTTATCCCGAGGGTCAAAAGTCGGCCTACCCTCGGAACTATCGAGGGTGCAAATCTTATTCCAGTTTGCATTTTGTTCCTCGAGCTTTTTCATGGCGATCTGCCTGCGATATGATTGGGCGAATGAAAGTCGAAGACCTTTCGCAGTTTCCTTACCCGATCGACCCTGATTTTTGTGCCAGTGGAGCATCGCTGGCCGCGGGACTATCTGATCAACAACTGGCATCTTTCGAAAAGGACGGCTTCGTGTTCGGGATTCGCGTAATGGATGGTCGTCAGGTGCAAATACTGCGAGAAGATCTCCCTTTTTTGATGGATCCGACAGAACATGCCCGAAAGCTCTTCTTCGAATTCCATCACAACGAATCATCCGATCCCGATACAATACTTTTTCACGCATTGGGCGCATGGCGGATTTCGCGGGCGTTCCACGATCTTGTCTTTTTGCCGACGATCGTTCGTGCTGCCGAGCAAATATTGGGCGGTCCGGTCCGCCTTTGGCACGATCAGCTTTTTGTAAAACCGCCGAGAGATGGCGCGGTCGTCGAATGGCATCAGGACTATTCCTATTGGACACGAACCAAGCCGATGGCCCATTTGACCTGCTGGATCGGTCTTGATGATTCGACCGAAGAGAACGGCTGCGTTCGATATATCCCGGGCAGCCATCGATGGGATCTTCTGCCTCGCTTTCACCTTTCGGGGAATATGGCCTCGGTATTTGAATTCCTGACCGACGAGCAGCGTGCGGTGTTTAACCCGATACCCGTTGTCATCCCGGCTGGTGAAGCCAGTTTCCATCACCCGCTGACGCTGCATGGCTCTTATGAAAATACTTCTACAATCCCACGCCGTGCTGCCGTTATTAATTTCATTCGCGATGGCGTTGTCTCGGATTCCGACGAGCCGCTCCTCGAAGGCGTGCCGCCAATACCGAAGGGTCGGAAGATCGAAGGACGGTTCTTTCCGCTGGTGTCTGCAAACGAAATGAGCGCCGAACTTCCCATCAGGGCCTCAAGCAATTAAACTTCTAGTTTCGACACCTCCTGAGAAATTTAATATGAAAGCAATATTTTCGTTGGCAATTCTGAATATTCTGTCCTTCGCGGCCATGGGACAAACGATGCCGAAAGACGCGGACCCCGCCTTGTGGGCACGGGCCCTGAAGCTTCATCGAAGCGCGATAATCGTTGACGGCCATAATGACATTACCGGCCCGATGATGGACATGGACTTCAACCTGGCTGACGATTCGACCGGCCGACTCCAGATAAGCGGAGACCCGATGCACACCGACCTGCGACGATTGAAAGCAAGCGGGATCACCGGTGAATTCATGTCCATCTATGTTTCGGGAAGCACGATGAGGACCGGTGGTTCGATGCGGCGGGCTATGGACCTTATCGACGCCACGTATCGCGAGGCCGAACGACACAATGATCTGGTCATGTGTACCACCGCGGCTGAGATCCGGAGAGCAAAGAAGCAGAACAAGATCTGCCTGCTCATGGGTATCGAGGGCGGCTATGCGATCGAGAACTCCCTTCACGCGATGCGAAACTTCTACAGGCTTGGCGTTCGGTATATGACGCTCACGCACAACGTTACGCACGATTGGGCCGATGCCCACGGGGACGAAAAGCGCAACAACGGCCTGTCGGATTTTGGCAAAGAGGTCGTGCGTGAGATGAATCGCCTTGGCATGCTGATCGATATATCGCACGTTTCTGACAAGGTGATGCATGATGCTCTCGATATTTCCAAGGCCCCGATCATCGCGTCCCATTCCGGCTCTCGCGGGGTTTCTAACCATACGCGAAACGTGCCAGACGACGTTTTGAAACGTCTGCCTCAAAATGGCGGCGTTATTATGGTCGTCTTCTATCCCGGCTTTCTCTCTGATCGAACGGCACGCGAGATATCCGAACGATCCGATCGGCTCCGCGATCAAATAGCGCAGCTTAGGGAGCGATACAAAGATGATCAGGCCGCTTTCGTAAAGGCCGAAAACGAACTGATGGCCGCCAATCCTATCTATCTTGCGGATTATAAAAGCATCGTCGATCATATTGACCATATAAAGAAGGTCGCGGGGATAGATCATGCTGGGATCGGGTCCGATTACGATGGAGTTCCGTTTCTTCCCCCGCCAATGAAGGGTGCGGAAGACCTGGTGCTGGTCACCTACGAGATGCTTCGCCGCGGCTATACCGAACAGGAAGTTCGTAAGGTGCTTGGCGAGAATTTCCTTCGTGCCATGGAGCGGGCAGAGCGTGTCGCCGGCAGCCGTCAGATAAGCGGTCAGGGAAGTTTGACCAAATTAAAGAAGTAGCAATAATTAGGCAGTTCATTTCTTGTTCAATATCGATCGGAGGTCGTTATGCGTAACATTTCCTTGCTGTGCCTTTTGCTTTTCACGTTGTTCGGAGCCGCCGATGCACAATCGGTCTGGAACGTTGTGATTCGCGAATGGGATGCACCGACGCCCGATTCCCGCCCGCATGAACCCGAGGTTGCCCCCGACGGTACATTCTGGTTCACTGGCCAGCACACCAACATTCTTGGCCGGCTCGACCCCAAGACCGGACGAATGAGGGAATATGAGCTGACCAGGCCTAAATCGGCGCCGCATGGAATAGTTGCAGACAAGGCCGGAAACATATGGTACACGGGAAGTGCCGCCGGCTATATCGGAAAGCTCGATCCCAAGACGGGCCGGATCGTCGAATATTCGATGCCTGACAGGGCGGCGCGCGATCCGCAGTCGGCGGTCTTTGACAAGAACGGGATTATGTTTTTCACTGTCCATCAGAGCAACTTCATCGGAAAGCTCGAACCCGAAAAGGATCCGTCCGCCGCGGTCACGCTTCGAAAGATCGAAACACCGAACGTCCGGCCATATGGTATAACCATCGGTCCAGATGGAGCACCCTATTTCTCGATGGTCGGCGTCAACAAGATCGGCCGTATCGACCCGGCTACGCTTAACATAAGGGAGTTTGTGCTTCCCGAAGGTGCCCAAGCTCGCAGGCTGGCGTCTGGCCGGGATGGATTCATCTATTACACCGACCATGCCAGAGGCTTCCTTGCCCGGCTTGATCCAAAGACCGGCAAGGTCGAAGAATGGCCGTCCCCGGGCGGTGAGAAGTCGCAGCCTTACGGGATCGCGGCGACCTGCGACGGGATGATCTGGTTCAGCGAATCGGGTGTCGTGCCGAACACGCTGGTCGTATTTGACCCTCGATCCAAAGCGTTCGAGAAATGGGCCATACCGTCTGGCGGTGCCGTTGTTCGTCATATTGTTGCCACGCCTGACGGCCGGCTTTATCTTGCGAACAGCGCGGTCAACAAGATCGCTATCGCTGAGGTCCGAAGGCGATAGGCCGCAGAAGCTTGACTAACCATTCGGCGCGGGTTATAACTTTTCAGAATTTCCATCCAGCAGGTTAATTTCCGAGCGGGCAGGCTGTTGTCAATCGATGCGGCAGCGGCCTCGTTTGCCTTAAGAATGCATCCCTTGACGATAGGAGAGATCTATGAAAAGGACGATCTGTTTAATGACATTCATCATGGCAGCCGTGCTGCTGGCGGGTTCCTGCGGCGAACCGGCGGCCAACAATGCAGGCAACGGTGCGAACAAGCCGGCGAACGCTTTGAACAATGCGGCGACGGCCCCCGTTAACAAAGCGGCTGTTGAGACCGAGATCAAAGGCATAATGTCCGAGATGGCTTCGGAATTGGCAAAGAACGATGCCGACGCCGTGGCAAAACACTATGCGGACGATTATCATTTGGTCACACCGCAGGGCGTCGATCAGCCAAAAGCGGTAAGGCTCGCCGATATGAAGTCAGGCAACTCGAAGTTCGAGTCGTTTGCCTATGAGAATATCAGCGTGCGTACCTATGGTGATACGGCCGTGGCCATCGCCGATGTAAAGGCCAAGGGCACGACCGCAGGCCAGCCGGTCTCGGCGAACATCAAGGCCACGCTCGTCTTTCATAAAACGAAGGACGGATGGAAGGTGGTAAGCGGACAGGCAACGCCCGTGACCGCCGCCCCGGCCAAGCCTGACGACGCGAAGAAGGACCACGATAAGAAGGACGACGACAAACCGGCCCCGCCTCCACCGGCGAATAAATAAGCGGTCGGCTTGATGCAGCTTTAGAACAGGCAGGGCTTGCGATCGACGCCGGTCCTGCTTTTTTCCTTTGTGGTGGCCCCAGGTTTTCTGATCATAAATGACCGAAAAGCATGTCCCACCGGTGGGACACGGCCCGGATGTCGAGCGGTCCCGCAAGTCCTATCAAATCAACCACTTGTGATAGAGTCTCCACTAAGGGACTGGGTATGTCCCGAGCGTCCCGGCCTTGTCCCGGGCCGTTTTTCGCGGCTAACCTGTTGATCAGAAGAGGGTTAGGTGTCTGTCCCGCACGCTTCGAACAAAAACATTGTATCAACGCTGTTTAAGTGTCTCGGATGCAGCACTTAGGGTTTCGCCGGGGCGTTTTCCACGCGGGACAGACCGAGTGGCCGATCTCCTGAATGTACCACAAGCGGGACATGTGCCAATTGGCCTCACGACAGCTCTCAATGACGAATTTTCAAAGAGCCTGCCCCGGAAAAGGGGCGACGGACCTATTGTATCATAGATTAGGACGTGTTGCGACGATAATACACATTCAAACGTGAATTATTTTTCATTTTTTGGGACGAATCTCAGGTAAGTCTCTGGTGTACCTAGAGTTACGGGCAGGATTCAAACGCAGAGTTCGCAAAGGGGCAGACACAAAGGCCGCAGAGAAAGTTCGTGCGGGACAGCCGAATGTTTTCGATGAACGGGGCTCGAAAATGAAGACGATCTGTGGCCGAAAGCCTGTGTTTCAGCCTATTCGGAAACCCGATTCGACTCGTGATCCCGTACCACGCGGGTGCAGACGAGAATTTGCCGGCTCTTTCGTCGAAATTTATTGGCCCTCGCAACCATTCCGGTCACGAAGCGGACGTTTCAATTGTCTCCCAAACGGGACGATCGTCGGGGATGCCCGTCAGCGACCTAGATTTGAGCTGTTTTGTGTTTTTTGTGGATCAAAAGAGGATCTGTCCACGAAATACACGAAAAAAGAAAACAAGGAACAGGAACACGGTTCGATGTTATAACCGTTCTCACCGGGTCGGGAATTTTCGGATTTCGAAATCGGAATACCCCGGTCGGTGCGGCTCCCGGTAATGACAGAAGGTAGCGGTCAGCGGTCAGCAGTCGGCATTCAGCGGTCAGCATTTCAAGGCCCCGGTCGCTACTGCTCCCGGTTCTGACAGGAAGCAGCGGTCAGCAGTCGGCATTCAGCGGTCAGCATTTCAAGACCCCGGTCGCTACCGCTCCCGGTTCTGACAGGAAGCAGCGGTCGGCGGTCAGCAATGGGCTTTCTGCTTTCTGCACTCTGCAGTCTAAAGTGAGACGCGGAGGCGGCGATCTTTTTCCTTGACGACACGGGCCGACGGGTATATAAAGGGGCGCGCCCCCCAAACATCTTTTGCTTCGAGGAGGAACCTTCAGATGGACCGAACGGGAAGGCCGGCGGCCGGGATCGCCATTTTACTTCTTCTTGGGATCTCAACGGCCGCACAGTCTGATACAAAGGCGACGCGTGCCCGTTGGGAGAAGTTGATCTACGAAGACCCGAGGACCCTTATCCAGGAAACAAGTGCCGAGATCGCCAGGAACCCGCGAAACGCCGTCGCGCTGCGGGTCAGGTCGTCCGGCTTTTACAGAAACGGTGAGCCTGACAAGGGCGAGGCAGATGCCGTAGCTGCGCTGGCATTGTTGACAGCCCCAGCCAAGGCCGAAGAGTTTGAGGCAAAGTGCTATTCGGAACGGCGGTTGGATAAGCTTGATGACGCGTTGTCGAGCTGTACAAAGGCTCTTGAGCTAGATCCCAAATTCGCCTGGGCCTATTACAATCGTGGACGGGCCTACGAATTTAAGAAGCTGTATCCGCAGGCCATAGCGGATTACACGAAAGCGATCGAACTAAGCTCGACCTTTCACGATGCGTATACCGGCCGTGCGAACGCGTACGGTATGAACAGGGAATTCGACAAGGCGATCGCCGACTATACAAAAGCCATCTCTCTGGACCCGAAACGGGCTTCCGAATACTACAGCCGGGCCTATTGGTACTATCAGAAAGGTGAATACGAATTGGCGATCGCGGACCTTAACCGGTCTATCGAGATCGATCCAAAGAGTAGCGGTTCGTACGGCGTCCGCGGTAATGCGTACCACGCCAAGCGTCAATATGATCAGGCAATTGCCGACTTTACAAAGGCGATCGAGCTAGACCCGAAAGGGCGGGGCTGGTACTTCCGGGGTCTAACTTTCAATGAAAAGAAAGAGTCCGACAAGGCGATCGCCGATCTGTCAAAAGCGATCGAACTTGCGCCCAACTCGGCGGCAGCCTACTACGCGAGGGGGAACAGCTATGGCGACAAGAAGGAGTATGCAAGGGCGAAAGCCGACTATCTTAAAGCGATAGAGCTTGAACCGAAATGGGCCGCTCCTTACTACAGCAGGGGAATGGCCAACTTCCACGAGAGCCAGTTCGACCTTGCGATCGCAGATTTCTCAAAGGCGATAGAAGTTTCGCCAAAATACGCGCCCGCCTACAGCAGTCGCGGGGCCGCGCATCTGGAGAAGAAAGAATTCGACAAGGCAATAGCGGATGCGACAAAAACCATTGAGCTCGACCCCAAATGGGTCTATGCTTACCGCGTCCGCGCCTTGGCTTATGATGCCAGGGGTGAGAAAACGCTCGCCGACAAAGACCGCCAAAAGGCGAAAGAGTTAGAAGGGCAGCCAAAGTAACCAACCGAGTTAGTAATAGATTAGTGTCCTTTGGGTTACGCGGCTTAGCTTGCCTTTTTCCGCGAGATCGAATTCGGACTTCTTTACCCAATTGTTCAATCTGTCGTATTCGTAAACGACCCGGTACCCGGATTGAAACATGCCAAATCCAGAGTCTAGTTTGCCGGGAAGCAGTTCATCGATGTCGCTGTATCCCGAGCTATCATATTTCCACTCCTCTTGAAGCAAGCCGCCATCGGTAAACTTATAGATAGTAAGTATGATGGGTCTGTTTCTATGATCTAGCCTTAGCTCGCGAATTAAGCGCCTGGCCGAATCGTACTCACGCTTGTAAGTGGCATACAATTTACCCTTCCAATCGTAGGAGATCTCTTCGACTTGATTGCCCGCGTCTTCCAGCTTATAGAGGCTCTTCGTGTAACGATAGACGTTGTACCGAGGGGGTTTGTAATGCTCAGGGTGCTCCTGAATCGCTTCATTCGTCTCGATGATCCTGTCGTTCTTATCGAGGGTCGCTTCTGATTTCCAAAGAAGCCGTTCTTCCGAATCATAGGCCGCTGTTTCCTTGAGCGTGCCGGATGGTGCATAGGAAAAGACAGTCCGGCTAGCACCATCGTTACGGTCCGGACGTTTCGGGTCGCGCCTCTCCAAAACTCGGCAATCTTTATCAAAAACGAACGTCGGCTTTTCGAACTTACCGTAATCGATCAATCGAGAGTACTGCCGCTGATCGTCCTTTAGGTAATCACCATTCAGTCCAAACGTTACTACTCGCGTTAACTCCTTTTTGCCTGAACCATAGCGGTGATTTATTTCCACCTCCTGAAGCGATTTGACCCTGCCATTTAGCTTCTCGATCTTCCATCCGGTTTCGGGATTCTCGCAATCAGTCCGCGTTTCCGGCGTGGTTGTTGGCGAACCGTCCAGGAGTCCATTTGAGGACTCAGACACCGACGACAAGCAGCCCGGAATAAATCCAAGCTGCATCGTCGTAATAATGATTAGTAGTCTTGCGGAACATATCATTTCCAATCTCCTAAGCTACATCCCGGCGCCGTGGCATTTTTTGTATTTTTTGCCTGAGCCGCAGTAACAGGGTTCGTTGGGTTTGACCTTTGGCTGCTGGCGGACGAATGGCGTGTGGCGGGCTGCTTCGGCACCGGCGACCTCGGCCCCGGCCATCGCGCCGGTGAATGCCATACCGGCGGCCTGGCGGCGGGCACGCTGCTGTTCGAGGCGAGCGAGGCGTTCGCGTTCTTCCTGTTCGTCCTGGCTGACGATCTGCAGGTGGAACAGTGCCTTGGTCGTGTTCGTGTCGATGCGGTCGAGCATGTCCTGGAACATATTGAAGCTCTGCTTTTTGTACTCGACGAGCGGGTCTTTCTGCCCGTAGCCGACGAGGCCGATGCCCTGTTTGACCTGGTCGATCGACGCGAGGTGGTCTTTCCACTGCGAATCGATGATGTTGAGCATTATGTAACGCTCGTAGGCCCGCAGGCTGTCTTCGCCGGCGAGTTTTTCTTTCTCGGCATAGTTTGCCGATGCCTTTTTCCAGATCGCTTCCTGAATATCGTCAGGATTCATCTTTCGGAAATCGACGCCTGCGTCCCGTGCCGGATCAATAGCGTAGATGCTCTCGATCTCGGCGGCGTAGGTGTCCACGTCCCACTGGTCGGGGGCAATGGTGAGCGGAAGGAAATGGTCGGTAAGGTCGTGGAGCAGATCGCGAGCAACGCCCTTTTCGCCAAGCAAATACTCCCGATGCTCGGGTTCGAACATGAGCTGACGGCGGAGGCCGTAGATCGTCTCACGCTGTTTGTTCATCACGTCGTCGTATTTGAGAACGTGCTTGCGTGTCTCGAAGTTGCGGGCCTCGACGGCTCGCTGTGCCCGTTCGATCTGCCTCGACACGGTCTTTGATTCGATGGCGACGCCTTTTTCCATCCCGAGCCATTCCATCATCGAGCGAACCTTGTCGCCGGCGAAGATGCGCATCAGGTCGTCTTCGAGCGAGAGAACGAACCGCGACGAACCGGGGTCGCCCTGGCGTCCGGCACGTCCGCGAAGCTGGTTGTCGATGCGGCGCGACTCGTGCCGCTCGGTACCGAGAATGTGCAGGCCGCCGGCTTCCACCACTTCTCGGTGCTCTTCCGCCACGACACGCTTTGCCTTTGCCAGCTCGGCCTCAAACTGCTCGGGCGTCGCCTCGTCGGGGTTTATCTCCTGACGTTTCAGATATTCGCGGGCGAGATATTCGGGATTGCCGCCGAGAAGGATGTCGGTTCCGCGGCCGGCCATGTTGGTGGCGATGGTGACCGCACCTTTGCGGCCCGCCTGGGCAACGATCTCGGCCTCGCGTTCGTGATACTTGGCGTTCAGAACGTTGTGTTTTACGCCGATCTGCTTAAGGCGGTCGGCGATAAGCTCGGAATTCTCGACCGAGACCGTTCCGACGAGTACCGGCTGGCCTTTAGCGTGCAGTTCCCGGATCTCATCGACGACGGCGTCCCATTTTTCTGGAAGAGTACGATAGATCACATCCGAATTGTCCTTGCGGACCATCGGCATATTGGTAGGGATCTGGACCACATCCAGCGAATAGACGGTGCCGAATTCCTCGGCCTCGGTCTCGGCAGTACCGGTCATGCCGCCGAGCTTTTCGTACATTCTAAAGTAGTTCTGCAGCGTTATGGTGGCGAGCGTTTGGTTCTCGCGTTCGATCTTCACGCCCTCTTTTGCCTCGACGGCCTGGTGCAGGCCATCGGACCAGCGGCGGCCCTGCATGAGGCGGCCGGTAAAGTCATCGACGATGATGACCTCGCCTTCCTGGACGACGTAATGATGATCGCGCTTGTAAAGCGTGTGGGCCTTGAGTGCCTGCTCGACACAATGGAGCAGATCCATATTCGCCGGATCGTAGAGGTTTGCCACGCCAAGAAGCCGCTCTGCCTTGCTGACGCCCTGCTCGGTCATGACGGACGAATGGTTCTTTTCGTCCAGCAGGAAATCGCCGGTCGTGACCTTCGTCTGTTCGTCTTTGTGGCCTTTTTCGAGGTGGGGGATTATCTCGTTTGCAAGGTAATATTTGTCTGTCGCATCGTCGGTCGCACCTGAAATGATCAGGGGCGTTCGAGCCTCGTCGATAAGGATCGAGTCAACTTCGTCGATGATGGCGAAATAATGGTCGGGCTGGACCAGCGATTCGACGTCGAACTTCATATTGTCGCGAAGATAATCGAAGCCGAATTCGTTGTTGGTCCCATAAGTGATGTCGCACGCATACGCTTCTTTACGCGCGACGTCGTCCATATCGTTCTGGATGCAGCCGACGGTCAGGCCGAGGAACTGGTGGATCTTGCCCATCCATTCGGCGTCGCGAGAAGCGAGATAATCGTTGACGGTGACTACGTGGACGCCGCGGCCGGTCAGGCCGTTGAGGTAAGACGGAAGCGTGGCGACGAGCGTTTTGCCTTCGCCGGTCCGCATCTCGGCGATGCGGCCCTGATGGAGAGCGATGCCGCCGATAAGCTGCACATCGAAATGACGCATTCCGGTCGCCCGCTTTGATCCTTCGCGGACCGTTGCAAACGCCTCGGGGAGGATCTCGTGAAGAATTTCCTGTTCCTTTGCCCGTCTCTCGGCCTTATCCGAGATGCCGTCGAGTGCAGCGGCGATGCGCTCTTTGAACATGACGGTCTGCGCCTTCAGCTCGTCGTCCGACATAGCCTGGATCCGAGGTTCGAGATCGTTGATCTGCTGAACGGTCGCTTTGACCTTTTTCAAAAAGATATCGCTGCTGGTTCCGAAGATCTTCTTTACTAATTTATCTGCAAATTTATTGGTAGCCATTTAGTTCCTTTTGTAAAAGTCGCACTGCAGGGGTTCGTCCGCGATAGCGGCATATGACCTTAGGCGTGGGTTGAAATCCACGGCTAAATTCGACCGCTGATCCGGCAGCGAAGCCGTCATTCGAAACAAACAAACCAGATTGCCCGAAAGCGGTGCCTGGTGCAAACTTTGATCTTTGAATCCTGTTGAACTAGCGAGCTGGAAAATGAAAATTGAAAGATCGCTCCCGCTCCGCCACTACTTTGCGTCGTTGGCGAGCAGCGGATCTAAAGCGGCGCGGGGAAGGCGGGTGACGACGAGAATTTTATTACCGGTGGCAGAAAGCCGGGTTGCGTCAGAAATGTGTTTCTTTACGGGGTCGGCAGTGCGGGCTCTGAACTGGTCCCAGGCCGCCGAAAGCTCGCGAAGATAGGCTGCGACCTCGGCCGGTGATCTTTTGACTCCGGTAACTTCCAAAGACAACGCTTCCGCATTCAATTTCAGAACGAAATGCGAATGGGTCGCTTCCTGACCAGCGAACTTACTGCTCGGGACGCAGTCGGCAAAGCCGAATCCATCTGTGATCCGTTTTGTTGTGCTTTCGAGCAATGGCTGGATGGCCTTGTTCGAGGTAAACAGAGTTTCCGCCAAATAACTTCCTACCTTGTCGCCGGCAACACACGGAAGGGCGGTCGATTGCGAAAGTTCAAATGTGTCAACAGCCAGGTCAAGGTTTCCGCTGCGCCTAAGCCGTTCGAGGCTTTCGAGGAAGTATTCGATATCGGCATAATAATTGCCGATCGACATTTCGAGCGGAGAGCGCTTTTTGTCATCAGGCTTGCGGTCGAGATCGTCCTTGAATTCGATCTCATCGAGGATCTCGAAGTTGCGGGTTGTTGCCGCATGGCCGAGCACGGGCGTCGCACCGACGAGCACAAGCCCGAGGTACACTCCGAGCGTGGTGAGAAAAAGGATCGAGTTTTGGCCTTTTCGATTATTCAAAGCACTCACTTGGCTGAACTGTCAGAAGAACGAGATGGAGCCAGGCCGCTAGGTTTTTGAAGTTCAGCGGCCTGTTCTGCGAGCTTTCGCTGGATCATCGGATGGGCTAGTTCTTTTGGCACGGTAAATCTGATTATCACTTTCCGGCCCTCAGTTTCGACCTTTGTATTTTCGAGCAAGAGCAAGTCGTCCTTGTCGTTCTGGTCAGCGTTCGGCGAGGACTTTTGCATTTTCAATATCGAAAAAAGTCCGCTAAGCCCGCTCTTAACGGTGTTTGCCCTGGTTACTGACTCCATTTCCGATTGGGCGACGGCACTTAGATTCTCCGTGTCCTGCTGCAAAAGCAGGTTAAAGTCTTTACCGCTAAGGTCTTTTAGATACTGCAGATACCCCGCGACATTTATCGCCTCGATCGAGCGTTTGACGATCTCGACCATGTCCTCGTCCGAGCTCATTGCCGTAACATAGGAAAATGTTTTTGGGTCGAGCCGGCCGTTGCTGTCCAGTTTTCCCTTAGCGTTAACGATGAATTGCGTCTGCAGGTCAACGTCGTTCTTCTCGACTATTTCGTTCACAAAATTGCCGAGATCGATCATCGGGCGCTTGTTTATCTCGATGCCGGCGGTCGGGTTGGTCGGCGTCGTTATCTGTGGCGTTCCCTGGTTTGTATTGGTTTCTGCAGTGGTATCCGGGGACGGTACGCTTTGGTTCGAATCGGTGTTTGACGGTGTGGCGACACGGCCGCCGCGCCCTTTTCTGGTCACGCCGGTTTCCGAATTGCCGTTAAGATCATTGTAAAGCTTTGAACCTGAATCGTCCCTGAATGCGTTCGGATTTCGGGCCGGCAAGGTTGGGGACTGCCTCAGAAGGTCCGAGCCCGAGCTCGACGGCGGCACGAACCCCTGATGAACCGGCGGAAAACTGCCATCAGGATTCTCAGCAGCCTGCTTCAGCATTGCATACTGGACCGGATTCGCGATCTGGAAATAGCCCTCCGGGTAACTTATCGGAGGCGTCTCACCGGTAACATCGATGAAGGTGATATCGGCCTCGCCGAGATCGATCCGCTCGTAAACCTCGTCAACGTATTCTCGTTCGGTCCCATAAAGCATTGCCCCGACGTAGGCCATATCCACCACCTGGCAAACACGGCCGACCCAGGGGCTGTCGCACCCGCGAGCGGTGAGCACGTTTGTCTGGGCCATGACGCCGATCAGGGCTAGATTCACAACCGCCGAGATCGCCAACACCTTGTAGAGAGCCGGCGACGAAAACCAGGTCTTTATCTCGTAATTATCCAAAAAACCGCCTTGCTGCGGTTCGGGCGAGGTCATCGGCGTAGTTGCCTTATCGAATGATTCCTGATCAAACATATCTAAAATACCTTGTGTCAAAAGTTTACGTGCGAATAAAGCGTGCCGTAATCCTTAGACGCATTGCGCCGCCTCGGCGTTGCGGAGCAATTGAAAATCTTAACATTTCGACGCGGCAATTGGAAGATTGGACTTCCGTTCTCCATCGGCCTAAACTTCATTCGAAATGCCAAACAAAAGATCGGGCAAACAACGGACCGGCAGAGATCAAAGATCACGCCGGGGGCCGAACAAGGAACGAGAATATGAACGAAGCCTTGCACGCGAAAGTTCCGTTCGTTTGCCGGACAGAGAACCCACAGCCGCGCAGAAAAAGGCGGTACTCGCCCTTCTTGCCGGTATCGGCATACCAGATGAAAAACCACTAAAACCCGACGATTTTCAGATCGCGGCACTAAACGCGATAGAGACCGAAGACGTGCTGGTTACGGCCCCGACGGGCAGCGGGAAAACGTGGATCGCCCGCGAAGAGATCCGCCGACTGCTGGCTGCAGGAAAGAAAGCCTGGTACACAACCCCGCTAAAGGCCCTGACAAATTCGAAATATGCGGAGTTTTCTGAAGAATTCGGGGGGGAGAACGTCGGGATCCTGACCGGTGACCGCAAAGAGAATGCGGATGCACCGCTGATCGTTGGAACGACCGAGATCTTCAGAAATCAGCTATTCGACGCGATGCGGAGCGGGGGCCAGGTGGACACCGATTTTGTGATACTCGACGAGGCCCATTACCTCGCCGACGATGAACGCGGGCATGTATGGGAAGAGGCCATCATTCTCACGCCGCCGAGGATCAGGCTGCTGCTGCTCTCGGCAACGGTCGGACGGGCGGAGCAGTTTGCCAAGTGGATCGAGTCCGTGCGGGGAACGAGAGTCCGGGTAATTGACCGCGGTGGCTCGCGGCCGGTCGAGCTTCGCGCCGCCTACCTATCCCACAGGCTGCAGCTTTATCCGTTGTTTAACGAAGATGGGAATTTCAATAAAGACGTCGAGCAGTTCACGCTGGAGAAAAGACGCGGTCATCGACGCAGGTAGGCGGCCCGGAGACACTTTCGGCCGGATATTCGAACTTTCACAGAACAAATACCCGGCCGAGATCTGCGGCTTATTTTAACATCCCGATAAGAATGTCGATGTCCTGCTGCGGGACCTGCAGGGCCATCGATACCTCGTTCCCGCTTGACGTGAACTTCACGTTATCTATCATCCGGTTGTACACCTGCTTATCCGCTCCTTTTGCCGAGCCGAGAAACATCTTTCCGAGAAGCTGCAGGCCTTCGAGCGTTTCCCGCAAAGCGGCCGCCTGGCCCCGCTGCTGCGTCTGAGCGGTCATATTGACGGCCATTGCTTCGCCCACCATGTCAACATTTCCATAGAGATAACGGATCGATTCGATATTTTTGCCCAGCTCGTCATTGTCGAGCGGCAAAAACGCCCCCATTCCGCCGGGCAATTTCCCGGCAAACTTGACCACCGCAGTCTCCTTTTTGCCAAGCATCCGCAGAAGTTCTGCCGGCATACGCGCGCTGCCGTCAACCGCACGCTTCACCAAAGCAAGATCTCCGAAAGCGACGGTGTTCGCGTCGATCGCCGTAAGGGCCATCTCACCGGAGAGTTTGTCAACGACCATGCTCGCGTAGCTGCTGTCTTTTGCTTCCGGGGTCTTGTCCTTCAGATCGGCCGCGATCTGGCGTGCTTCGAACACATAGATCGTTCTGTCGGCCGCCTTTTCTTCGCGATACTTACCATTTGCGGCTATTTTTGCCGCTCCGATAAGCGATGCAGACGTTATCCCGCCGCGGGCAATGACGACCGGGCGAACGTCATAGTCTTTCTCGCCCTTCTGGGCCGCGTTCACGCCGGCGGCAAGCTGGTCGAACTGGCGAATGTCGATTCCCGTCCGATCCTTCATCCGGTCCAATTCGTCCGTGACCTTTTTGAGCATCGGTTCGTTTGCCGAGAGGATCTTTGGCAAAGCCGTTGAAAAGAAACGCTTTACATCGATAGAAATGACTCCGTCCGCGGTCGGGAGCATTGCAGTGAGCTGATCGGACCTATTGGCGTTGCGTTTGCGGTCGCCAGAAGCGAAGCCGACAAGGTTCAATACCAGCAGCGAAAGGCAGGAAAAGGCAAGAATGCGGTTTTTCATCGAAACTCCTATATCGACCAACAATATGCGGTATCAACAATAACAGATGAATCAAGTACCTCAAATAGTTTGCCGTTCGTTATTACCGGAAGTTATTTTCTCATGTTCAGCCCCGGGCGGCGAAGCTTTTTTCACAACCTCAAATTCGAAATGAAGCTCCTTTCCGCGAACGATGCCGCTGAGATAATGTTCCCAGAACTTTCGCGTAAATCGCAGCCCTCTGGCCCTTTGATCGAGGTTCACAAGGAACTCGATGCCCAAAGCCTTCCACAATTTCAGCAGCGTAACATGGGTTCGAATCGGCTTGAGATGGACCTCGGTGTAAAAATCGAACAACGCTCGATCAGGTGCGAAAGTATTGAAAGAATAGGAGTTAAAGTGATTTCGATGTGTCGGGTCAGAGGCCCAGTCGGGATTCGTATAGTGCGGCGTCACGATCCTGATATGCCCGCCGGGCCGCGTTATTCGATAAAGCTCGCCGACAAAGGCCATCACGTCGGGAACATGTTCGATAACATGGCGTGACACGACGAGGTCGAACTCGTCGTCAGAGAAAGGATAGGGCACGTCGCCGAGATCGTGAATGACGTCGGCGGCAGTTCGCGGGTTGTTGTCCAGCCCGATCGCCCCTTCGTACTTATTGGCCCCGCAGCCGACATCAAGGATCTTGGTCATCAGATTGAAGTTAGGACAGAAGGCCACGCGTTAGCAAGCGCTTGACCTCCAACGCGGCACTAAGCCCTAGCTCACGCGCGGGCCTCTGCATCGGAACGCCGCTCAGACAAATAAAAATGCCACAAGAGACGTGCCGCCGTTGAACGGAACGGTTTCCATTTCTCGGCGATCGCGACAAATTCATCCGAACCGGGACGCGATGGCAGTTCAGCCAGCCTTTGATAGGCTGCGTGCAATGCAATATCGCCCTTCGGCATAACGTCAGGACGCAAGAGGGCCATCAAAAGATAGATGTCGCTCGTCCATTCGCCAACGCCTTTTAGCTTGATGAGCGCGGCCTTCACTTCCACATCCGGCAGGTCGTCCATGCCATCGAGGTCGATCCGCTCGTCGAGCACAGCTTCGGACAAATGGCGGGCGTAGGCGGCTTTTTGCCGGCTGAACCCGATCGTCTTTAGCTCGATATCGTTAAGTCTAAGCAGGCCGGGCGGGGTGATCTCGCCAAGGTGTGCCGCAAGTTTATCGAAACACGCCTTTGCCGACGCCAGCGAAACCTGCTGTTCGAGAATGATCTGAAGCAGCGTTGCAAAACCGGCCGGGCGGTCCCAGAGCGGCGGTGCTCCATAAGTGCTGTGAACGCGATGAAAGATCGGATCGCGGCGGGCAAGCGTTTGACATGCCTCGGCAAGCGATCGTTCATCGAGCTTTTCATGAAGCTGTACATTCATCATCGAAACATTGTCTTCCCTCAGGTTGGATTCTACTTTGATGCCTGATAAATTTCAGGTGCCGAAAATGGAAAAAGTCAGGCGAACGGCCGCACTTTATTTTTTCTTGCAAGGGATCTTGGTTATCGCGTGGTGGGCGATGCTGATCGCCATGCCCGAAAGCCGCGACTGGTTTCAATTGGAGGCAAATTCAAAGATATCTTTGTTCGCATTCTGGCTGCCCGACGCGGTACTGATCGCCATGGCCTCGCTCGCCGCCGGTTACCTTGTTTCTTCGCGAAACCGTTTTGAAACTGCGGCCATTTGGCTGCTGACCGGGGCCGTGAGCTATGCAGCACTTTATACGCTGGCCTTTGCGATGATGACTGACCGCGGCTGGCTAGGTGCAGTATTGATGCTGCCCGCGATGCTGTGGACGGGATTGTTTGCCGTTGCCTTGACCGTCAAGAACGAAATGTTTCGTCAGGCCAAAACATCGTCAACAAACTACGTGATGCTCAAAACACTAGTGCAGATCGTGGTGGTGTGGTCGATAATTCTGGTCGTTTTTCCTTATCTGATCACGCTGGCCGAGAGCAGGGTAGGCATTCCGCAATTAGAATTTTCATATCAGCGACCGCTTGCAGCGGGGCTATTTGTCGCGTTGAGCTCTCTCGGTATCTATTCTGCCGTGGTGATGTCGCGGCTCGGCAAAGGAACCCCGCTGCCGCTGGACCATGCATCTGCCCTTGTCATCCGCGGGCCTTACGCATGGGTTCGCAATCCGATGGCTGTTTCGGGCATCGGCCAGGGCCTCGCCGTCGCACTTTTCCTGGGCTCGCCGCTGGTTGCCATCTATGCCATTATGGGCTCGGCGATCTGGCAGCTCGTTTTCAGGCCGCTTGAAGAAGACGATCTGACGGAACGTTTTGGTCAGAAGTATCTTGAATATAAAAGATCGGTAAGGTGCTGGGTACCGCAACCCAAGCGTTATGGGAAAGGCAAATGATCGGACGCGAGACTTGAACTGGTATGCCTGAGAAACACTATAGAAACTGCAATCTTTGCGAGGCCATATGCGGCATCGAGATCGCGCACGAGGACGGTAAGATCTTGTCGATAGCAGGCGACAAGCTGGACCCGTTCTCGCGTGGCCATATTTGCCCAAAGGCTCTTGCACTGAAAGAGATATACGAGGACGGCGACCGGCTGCGGATGCCGGTGAGGCGCACGGAAGGCGGGTGGCAAGAGATCGGATGGGACGAAGCGTTCGATGAGACAGCATCGCGGATCGCCGACGTCCAGGCGAAATACGGTCGCGATGCGGTCGCTGTATATCAGGGAAATCCTTCGGTCCACAATCTCGGTACCATGCTGAACGGCAGGGAACTGCTAAAGGCCCTGAAGACTAAAAACAACTATTCCGCCACCTCAGTCGATCAGCTTCCGCACCATTTTGCTTCGTGGGCAATGTTTGGGCACCATTTCCTGATACCCATTCCGGACATCGACCGAACGGATCATTTTTTGATCTTGGGGGCGAACCCGCTGGCTTCGAATGGGAGCCTGATGACGTCGCCGGACATTATCAATAGGCTTGAGGCGATACGTAAACGCGGTGGAAAGATCGTGGTGATCGATCCCCGGCGCACGGAAACGACGCGTGTAGCGGATGAGCATTTTTTCATTCGGCCGGGGTCGGATGCGTATTTGTTTTTGGCAATGGCCAACACGTTGTTTGCTGAGGGGCTGGCCGATCCGGGCCGCCTTACCGAGTTTACCGATGGTATCGAAACATTGCGGTCGGTTTCGACCGAATTCACACCCGAAATTGCGGAGCGAGTTACGGGTATCCCGGAAGTCGAGATCAGGCGATTGACGCGTGAATTTGCGGCAGCGAAAAGCGCGGTCTGCTACGGGAGGATAGGGCTTTCGACGCAGAAATTCGGAGGGCTTTGCCAGTGGCTGATAAACGCGATCAATATCCTGACCGGCAATTTTGATCGGTCCGGCGGGGCAATGTTCACGTCGCCGGCCTTTGATCTGCTGATGACTTCGAAGGGCGGGAACGTTCACAACCGATGGCAAAGCCGGGTTCGCGGGCTGCCGGAATTCATGGGCGAACTGCCCGCGGCCGCGCTTGCCGAAGAGATCGAGACCGATGGCGAAGGGCAGATAAAGGCGTTGATCACAAGCTGCGGCAATCCCGTGCTTTCGACGCCGAACGGAGGCCGGTTGGAAAGGGCACTGCCAAAGCTTGAGTTCATCGTGTCGATCGATATTTACATCAATGAGACAACGCGGCACGCCGACATCATTCTGCCGCCGGCGACCAATCTGGAAAGCTCGCACTACGACGTGATCTTTAACACTCTTGCGGTGCGGAATACGGCGAAATACTCGCCGCCGCTGTTCGCGAAAGCGGAAAACGCACGCTGCGACTGGGAGATATTTCAAGAACTGGTTTGGCGCCTGAACGGGACCAATGGCCAGTTTAAGCCCGAACCACCGGAGGTAAAGCTGGATCTTGCGTTGAGGTTCGGCAAGTCCGATCTGACGATAGAGGAGTTAAAAACAAGGCCGCACGGAGTCGATCTCGGCGAATTAAAACAATGTCTGCCGGAGCGGTTGATGACCGCGGATAAAAAGATCAATATCGCGCCTGACATTCTCATCGATGACCTGGAACGACTCAAGGCAGAACGCCGGCGTATCGAAGACACGGCATTTCCGTTCAGCCTTATCGGCCGACGCCATCTTCGCGACTGCAATTCGTGGATGCACAACTCGCCGGTCCTTATGAAAGGCAAGAACCGCTGCACGCTGATGATGAACACTGCGGATGCTGTGCGGCTTAACTTGGCAGGCGGCGAGATCGTTCGTGTGACTTCGCGGGTAGGGTCGGTGGAACTGCCGGTTGAGGTATCGGAAAATTTAGGCGTCGGAGTAGTTTCGATCCCGCATGGTTACGGCCACGCACGCGAGGGCGTGAGGCTGCGGCTTGCATCATCGCACGCCGGTGTTTCGATAAACGATCTTACGGACGAAACTGTGTTGGATGATCTCACCGGCAACGCGGCTTTCAGCGGCGTGCGGGTCCGTGTCGAGAAGGTTGACTAAGATCGAGTGTCTTTCGAAATAGCTGATAGCTTACAGCTCATAGCTGTCAGTTTTTTAGCTATAGCGAAAGAAAGGGAGGTCACCAGATTGACGGTACCGTAGATTCATCGAACTCGGTCGTATGGCCGTCGGGCAGGATGTGGATGATTTTCTCGACGCCTTTCGCTCTTAGCATTGGTGCGAGCATGCCGACGCGGTGGCAGTTTGCACGCGGCTGTTTGTGCTGAGAAAGCGGATAGGATTCGGAGCACATTATCACCGTGCGAACGTCTGACGCGATCTCGACTATCCGATCGACACCCCGTGCGAGGTCTTCAGGCCTGGGTTTTGTCTTACCGCCCGTTTCGGGCAAATGTTCGTAGCCGATGCCGTTCTCTGCGAGCAGCTCACGCAATACCATTCCATTGAACTGCGGCCAACGCGAACGGGCAACGCTGCGGACATCGCACAGGAATCGGGTCTCGCGATCCTTTAGCAGCGAGAGGAAGTAATTGAAAGCGTGTCGGCCGTGGCCGATTGTGTATAGGGTTTTCGCTTCAGCGGCCACTTTTCATCCCTGGTGTTCGAGATAGAATTGCCCGTCCACCCAAATCTGATAACGGTGGGGGCGAAAACCGGCGAAAAGCAGCGGGCGAATGTGCTTGATCAATAGTTGATGCTGCCCCGCATCGCCGATCTTCAGCTCGAATTCCTTCTCAAGCTTCAAATTGAAATGCGTGAGGGGGTTCAGCACGCTGGCCAGATCATGCACGCGGCCGTTCTCCGTGCAGGTAAACTTGCCGGTAAAGCCGTCGCGTTCGACGATAACCTGAGTCTCAGGCGGGCCCGGAATTGTGAATGAAAAATGCATCGAATGTAATCGTTACTCACTGCCGATCGAGGCCGGTTCTTTGGCCGATGGACCCGGCGGCGCAACCGTCTGGCGAAGTCTATCGCAAAAATCTTCAGTGACCCAGTTTGACCAGAGTTCGAGTGCGTTTCGATAGGCTTTTGTCCGACGCTGAACAAGCCGATCAATGAGCCAGATGGCGGCAGCGTGCTTCGCGGCCGATCCAGATTTTCGCGGTTTCGGGCGAGTGTATGGCTGAAGCTGATCGATCCAGACGTCGCAATCGTGAAGATCGCCAAGGCGTTTCTGCATTTCCTTCATACCGGAAGCAAAAGGGCCAAGCGAGACATCGAAGGCTGGATCAAATAGCTCGATCGCATATCTCAGGTGCTTGCCTGCGATCCTAAGCCTGTGGAGTTTCGCGGCGGAAAACGGACGATAAAGAGCAGGGCTGAGGCCGACGAATTCGTCAAGGCACCCCGTTAGGGTCCGAGACGCCTCGTCACGGATATTCGCGCCCGAAAACAGCTTGGGCTGGAGAAGGGCGGATTCGATGGAAAACTTGAATCGTTCCCCGAGTTCGTTCAAAAATCGTTCGGACAAAAGACGCGAGAGCGAGGCTGCGGCGATCCTTCGTCGCTCTGTGTGATCGT
The DNA here is from genome assembly GCA_035327545.1 of Pyrinomonadaceae bacterium. GTDB lineage: Bacteria > Acidobacteriota > Blastocatellia > Pyrinomonadales > Pyrinomonadaceae > OLB17. The sequence goes on from DAOLDE010000001.1 coordinate 236,155, forward strand.
TTGCGATAGTTTCAATTCCAAGCCTGACGAGTTCATCGGGTGCGGCTGGAAGCTCGCGAAGATATTCGATGAAGACATCAAGATCACGAACCCGGCCGAGACGGTCAGCAAGTTTCTTAAGCGGTTGCCGGAGGGCTGCAACGAGCTTTTTGTCGGCGACGAGTGAAAAATCACGCAGAAAACTGCGAAGCCGGCGGATAGCGACACGCATGTCGTGAATGCCCTCGATCGACGTCGGATCAAGTGCGGCTTCTTTGAATTTAAGAACCTCGTCGAACCGAACATTCAAAATATCGGCGAGCCATTCATTCGGATCGCTCACCCCATCGGGGTTAGTTATTGCGCCAGCCTTTGCCATTTATCGAGATTTTAGCAGAATGCCGAGTTTTTCAGATATGCGGCTAGATTGGTTTATGGATCGCGGGATCTGACCAAACGGGAAAAGGAACCCGCCGTTGCCGAAATAAACGCGCCCATGCATGTTTCATCATGGGGTATCGCATTAGATTCAACTTTGAAGTGCAGATATTTCGTCCACCGCTCTCGGATCTTCAAGCGCAGACAGATCGCCCGGGTCTTCGCCAAGATAGGCCGCACGGATCACGCGCCGCATTACTTTTGCATTGCGGGTCTTAGGCAAGGCCGAGACGAAATGGATCTTTGAAGGGGCGAGCGGTTTGCCCATGTCCTTGGCGACGAGGGCTTTTAATTCGGTTTCCAATAAAACGCAGAGTCCTGCATCTGTAACTGACGAGGAAGCGTCGGAGGAAGGTTCGCCCTTCGGGCTCATTGCGGACGGAGGCGTCCGCGTTCCGTCTGGGCTCAGAACTGCAAATGCTACCATCGCTGTTCCCTTGACTTCATCGGGGACGCCGATGACGGCGGCTTCGGTGACGAGCGGATGGGCGACAAGGAGGCTTTCGACCTCGGCGGGGCCGACGCGTTTGCCGGCGACCTTTAGTGTGTCGTCGGAGCGGCCGAGGATGAACCAGTGGCCGTCCTTGTCACGCATCGCCCAGTCGCCGTGTACCCAGATGTCTTTGAATCGTCGCCAATAGGTTTCGAGATAGCGTTCCTTCTCCTGCCAAAACCCGCGTGCCATTCCGATCCACGGCTGTTTGATCACAAGCTCGCCGACCTTTCCGGGCTCGACCGAATTGCCGTCCTCGTCGAGAATATCGACATCCATGCCGGGACAAGGAGCAGGAAATGAACATGGCTTTATCGGCAGCAGCGGATTGCCCATCAGAATGCCGCCGGCGATCTCGGTCCCGCCGGAGTAGTTGATGATGGGCAGTTTCGAACTGCCGACCTTTTCGAAAAGCCACCACCACGGTGCGGGGTTCCACGGCTCGCCGGTGGAGGCGAAGATTCGCAAAGACGACAGGTCGTGGCGCTCATGCGGCGGAACGCGGACACTCTTGTCCGCAATCGCCGGTTCCTCCGGCGAAGCTGGCTTAGGTCTCCCCGGCGGTTGAGCGATCTCAGGCTTGTTCGGGCCGCTGCGGCCCTCATTGCGGACAGGAGTGTCCGCGTTCCGATCTTCGGCTGCCGCCAGAGCTCTAACTAAAGTCGGCGAGATGCCGAGGACCTCGACCTTGTGTTTGGCGCAGAATTCCCACATGCGGTCGGGAGTCGGATAATCGGGTGCACCGTCGTAGATGCAGATCGTTGCACCATTTATCAACGCTCCGTAGATCAGCCAGGGGCCCATCATCCAGCCGATGTCCGTGTACCAGCAGATCCGCGTACCTTTGCCCACATCCGTCCCAAACGCCATATCCTGCGCCGCCTTGATCGGGAAACTCGCATGCGTGTGAGCGATGCCCTTCGGTTTACCCGTCGTGCCGGAGGTGTAGAGGATGATGAGAGGGTCTTCGGCGGAGGTGGGTTCGGGTTTTCGCAGATTTTGATTCTTGGTAGTTCGATTAGCGAGTGTTTCGCTTTGCTCGATCAAACCGTCAACGAAAACAAGACGGTCACCTAACTTCGAATACTCATCCGCATGTCGTTCATATAGATTCTGGTACTCGGATCCAGCTTGATCTTCAACAAAAATATTCCCAATCGTAGGACATTTAGAAATAGCCTCGAGTGCAATTGTGAAAGCATCGAAGACTTTGCCTCGCCTTAGAAACCCGGAAACCGTGAAAATCGCTTTTGCCCCAACAGCATTCATTCGGCTCGCGATTGCATCGACACCGTAGCCGGAAAATACAGGCGTGGCGATTGCTCCGATGCGGTTAATAGCCAACAGCGCGACTACAGTGTTCACCATCATGGGTAAATGTATCCCAATTGCATCGCGGGCTTTCAAGCCACGTTTTCGAAGACTAGCAGCGCAGGATTCAACTGATTTGTGCAGCTCCGCATACGTCATGCGAGCGGTGTCGCCTCGCTCATCTTCCCAGATCACTGCCGGCTGGTCTTTCATCTCCTCCGTCTGCCAGCGGTCGAGGCACATGGTGGTGATGTTTAGGCCGGCGTGGGACGGAACGCGGACACTCATGTCCGCAGTCGCCGGTTCCTCCGGCGAAGCTGGCTTATGCTGCCCGGTCGCTTGAGTTATGTGCGGTTTGTTCGGGCCGAAGCGGCCCTCATTGCGGACAGGAGTGTCCGCGTTCCAATTAAGACTGCTGTAAATCCAGTCTTCTGGTATCGAACACAAACCTGCTTTTACGGGATTATTGCGGATGTATTTGACGGTCGTGTTGAAATGGTCAGCGTTACGAATGTAGCGGTCGAAATAATCTGGTTGCCAGACGGGACCGGAACGGCCGAGCAATTCGTTTATTCTTCGTGCGGAAACGCCTTTTATGCGCTTCATTATTTGCGGGACAGAGTTTCCTTCCAATGGACGCAGTAATATGTGCCCATGATTAGGCATTATCACCCAACTGTAAGTCTTGCAGCTTCGACCATGCTCGTGGAGGATCGTTTCACTAAGGATCTCGGCAACTCTCGGGTTCCCTAACAGGCACTCGCCGATGCCTTGGTCAAGATACTCTTCCACACGCCTTCGATATTCTCGTGAAGGATCCTGCAGTTTTTCGTGCTCCAGTTCTAGTTTAAGCTTGCGAAGCACAGCTTGCGGAAGCGAATCAGCCAGGCGAAATGTAATGAATTGGGCAGTCTCACCGTCGTAATGGGGGAGATAGCCGCGGGTGTGCCAGCCCTTTCGGGCTTCGCCCTCATTGCGGACAGGAGTGTCCGCGTTCCGTCCGAACCACGTAGGAAACTCAAGACCGTTCGAGGTGTCGAGGAGTTTTTCGTAGGGCGGGTTGAACTTGATGTCGAGGAATTTCAGGACCTCTTCGGTAAATTTCTCGACGTCCGTGATCGAAAATTCGTAAAGCTCGTCCCAAGTCGAGACGCCCACTTGGCGCATGAACTGCATCAGGCGCGAGCGTTCGATAACGTCGGGTGTCGGCGTCCAGGCAATGGGCTGGTCTTCGAGGAGATTGGTGTCGTTCATAACAAGAATCAGCCACAGATTAGCACAGATGAACACAGATATTTACTATCGAGAAGTCAGCTCTGACGGACGTACCAATATCAGCGAACATGGTTATTTCGTTGAATAAATTCATCTATGTTAATCTGTGTCCAACCGTGGCCAGTTTCTTTTTCGTATGACCGAACTTCCTGTTGGGATCGAACTTCCGAATAATCTCTTTGCGGGTAAGACTGCCATCGTCACCGGTGCGTCGCGCGGTGTTGGAAGTGCAACGGCAGTTAGGCTTGCTGAAGGCGGAGCGAACATCGTAGTAAATTATTTGAGCAACGATGCTGAGGCTGCCGAGACGGTTCGCCTGTGCGAAGAGGCCGGGGTTAGGGCGATCGCCGTAAAGGCGGATGTATCGGAATTTAAGGGAGCACAGGCCGTTGCCAAGGCCGCGCTCGATGAGTTCGGCCGGATCGACCTCCTTGTCCTAAATGCGGGCGTTTGGGAAGGAGCGCCGATCGAAGAGATGTCCGAAGATGTTTGGAACAAGGTGATCAACACCAACCTTAAATCGGCTTGGGCGATGACCAAATCGTGCGTCCCGGCGATGAAGAAACGTGATGCGGCGGCGATAGTGATGGTCTCTTCCACTTCGGGCCAGCGCGGCGAAGCGAATTATTCGAATTACTCGGCGAGCAAAGGCGGCATGATCTCGTTCACAAAGGCACTAGCGACAGAGCTTGCGCCGAAGATCCGCGTCAATTGCGTCGCCCCCGGCTGGATAGAGACCGCAATGGTCCGCCCGGCCTTTGAAGATGCCGATTACGAGAAGCAGGTGATCAATTCCATTCCGCTAAAGCGCATTGCCACAACCGACGACGTCGCCCTGTCGATCTGCTTTTTACTTTCCCCATGGTCTCGGCATATCACGGGCGAGATCCTGAACATCAACGGCGGCGCAGTTCTTTGCGGGTAAGTCCCGACCCAGATCTAAACCGATGCATTGAATGAGCACGGCTGATTCGTGCTATTCGTGCGATTCGTGGCAAAATCCTTTCGGTGAGCGAAAATCTGCGCCCGACAGTTATGAAATTTGGCGGCACGTCGGTCGGCGACGTCGCCGCGTTCGAACGTGTTCTCCATATAGTTTCCACGCAAAAGGAAAGGCGGCCGGTCGTTGTGGTCTCGGCGATGACACGGGTCACGGACGCCTTGCTCTCGGCCTTTGAAAAGGCAAAACAAGGCGGCTTTGCCGAGGCGGTCGCCTTGCTTGAGGCTCATTTCGACCGTCACGTTGAGATAACTGATCATTTCATTCCAGACGGAGCTTCGAATCTCTTCGATGCCGAACTGCAATTTGCCCGCGACGAATTGTCAGATCTGCTGATGCGCACGTCGCGTCGATCTCTGCCGCTCTCGATGCTAAAGGATGCGATAGTCAGCTACGGCGAGCAACTTTCGTCGCGGCTATTGGTTGAAGTGCTAAGGTCGCGCGGAATAGAGGCAAGGCATCTGGACGCCAGGCGGATCATAGTTACCGACGACGAATTCGGGGCGGCACAGCCGATCTGGGATGAAACGGCTGAGCTTGTCCGGCTTGAGATAAAGCCTACGGCGGCGGCGGGCGAGGTGCCGGTGATGGGAGGCTTCATCGCCGGAAATCGGGCCGGGGAGACGACAACCCTTGGCCGCGGCGGCTCGGACTATTCAGCCGCGTTGGTCGCCGCGGCGCTTGATGCCGGCGAATTGCAGATCTGGACGGACGTGACGGGTGTGATGACCTGCGACCCGCGTATCTGCGGCGATGCCAGGACGATCCCGGTGCTATCGTACGAAGAGGCGGCCGAGTTGGCCTATTTCGGCGCGAAGGTCTTGCACCCAAAGACGATAAAACCCGCAGTTGATCACGGTATTCCTGTACGCGTCTGTAATACGTTCGAGCCCGATGCTGTCGGCACGATGGTCGTTGCCGAATCAGGCGAGACACCGAACAAAATAAAATCGATAGCCCACAAGAAGGGCATCACGATACTGCGAATAACCTCGGCCCGAATGCTCGGAAGCTACGGATTCATGAGCGCCGTTTTTCAGGTCTTTGACCGATACCGGACGGTGATCGACGTGATCTCGACATCAGAGGTCTCAATCGCATTGACTCTGGATAACACAGAGGCTGTTGATAAGATCGTCGAGGAATTACGGCGGCTTGGTGACGTTGAGGTAGATCCGGATTATGCAGTGATCTGCGTCGTCGGCGAAGGCTTGCGAGCCTCGACGGGACTTGCATCGAAAGTGTTCTCGACCATCAAGGACGTGAACATCGCTTTGGTTTCGCATGGGGCTTCGGCCGTGAATCTCACGTTTGTGGTGAAAGAGAATGCGGTCGCGGATGTTATCAAGCGATTGCACGAGGAGTTTTTCTAGGATTGCCAAATGACATCACAGGAAATACAAGCAGAGTTTATTAAGAGTTATCTTAAGCCGACTTTAAAGGCTCACGGATTCCGAACGAGCGCTAAAACTTGGTGGAAGGCGATGGGTGATTTCTTTATTGTGATCAACCTTCAGAATTCGCAATTTAATAGAAAGGAAGAACTAAGTTTCTGCATCAATATTGGTGTTGCCCTAACGGCGAGGCTCGCGGATGAGGAGAAGAAGAAAGCAACCTACTTCGATCTCGCGACCCATCTTCGGGAAGGTGCATTTTTGTCAGAAGAACGCCAAAAGTTGCGTAAGGATGCCGGCGGTTGGCTAGGCTACAAAATTACCGACCGAACCAACGTCCAGGAATTCATCGACTACTTTAAGATTGATTTAGAAGACAATATTCTGCCGCAACTCGAAGAGCTAAAGACTCTCAAAGATGTTGTAGAGTTTTTCGATGGGTTTGAATTTTGGGGGAAAAACTTAAGGCGGCAAATCGAAGAATGCGGAATGGTCGTGGATTGAATTGAATGGTTAATTATGAACTTGTTCGAGTTGACGGAACAATTAATGTCGATCCCATCGACCTCCGGCGAGGAGGAAGCAGTTGGGTTTTTCCTTCGTGATCATCTGGAATCGCTTGGCTGGAACGTCGAGCTTCAGCCGGTTTCAGAGAATCAGAACAACGTCATCGCGACGCTTAACAATACGCCTCGCATTTGGTTGTCGACGCACATGGATACGGTGCCGCCGTTCATTCCGCCGACCGAGGATGACGAAAGGATCTACGGCCGCGGAGCGTGCGATGCAAAAGGAATTATTGCCGCGCAAATAACCGCCGCGGAAAGGCTGCGTGGCGAGGGCATCAAAGACATCGGGCTGCTCTACACGGTCGAAGAAGAGCGGGCATCGACCGGTGCAAAGGCCGCGAATCTGCATCCGCTTGCCGCGAAATGCGAGTACATGATAAATGGCGAGCCGACCGATAACGACCTTGCGATCGGCTCGAAGGGTTCATTCCGGCTAAAGATCAAGACGAGCGGAAAGGCGGCCCATTCGGCATATCCTGAAGAGGGCGATTCAGCGATCGAGACGCTGCTCGATATTCTGGACGACATTCGTCAGACCCGTTTCCAGCATGACGATTTCTTTGGCGAAACGACCGTCAATATCGGGACCATCGACGGCGGCCTTGCATTGAACATCATTCCGCCAAAGGCTGAGGCTGGACTGCTTATCCGGCTGACAACAAAAAGAGAGCCGATAGAGCAGACCCTCGAAAATATCATCCGGGGCCGCGGCGAGATTGAGGTGCTGTCGTGCAGCGAGCCCGTGAAACTCCACGTCGTCGAGGGCTTTAGACAAAAGGTCGTGCGGTTCACAACCGACATACCTCATATGCCCAACTGGGGCAAACCGCTTCTCCTCGGCCCCGGGTCGATCCTCGTCGCCCACACGAAAGATGAGTTCGTTCTGAAGAACGACTTGCTGACGGCCGTTGACAAATACATCGAACTGGCAAATAGCCTCCTGCAAGGGTCATAGGCAGACGAGGATTTCGGATCGAAGAACCTCTCATCTCGGCGTCCGATCACGGGCAATGTTCGAATACGGCGAATCGCCGCCGGTGCTGAAGGCCTTGACCCGATATCTGTAAAACGTCTGCGGGATCAATCCGCTGCTGGCGATGGCGGTGACGTTCGCTCCAGTGGTCGCGATCCGAACAAAGTTCGTGCAGTTGACGCCCGTGCAGCGTTCGATCGCGAATCCGTCTTCTCCGGCGGAGTTGTCCGTCCACGAGAGATTGATCTGTGTCGGCGAAACGGCGGTTGCCGTCAGATTTGTCGGCGCGCGCAAAACCAAACCTCCCCACGACGGCGAAAGATCGCCTGCCGTGTTGTTGGTCAGACGAGTTTGATTCGAGCCGTCCGAGTTCATCAGGTAGATCTGAAAATTGCCGTCGCGCAGCGATTCAAAGGCGATCTGGCCGTCGGGGCTGAACGACGGGTCGAAATTCGATGATGAATTGGGGGTCAGGCGGGTGCGGTTGGTACCGTTCGTGTTGACGATGAAAACACCAAAGCCATGGACATCAGCGGAAGTGAAAGCTATGCGATTGCCGTCGGGGCTGAACGAAGGCTCGTAACCGTTGGTCACAAACGTTGGATTCGATCTGCCATTCGAGTTCATCATGTAAATGCCGGCAGGGGAGCGTTCAGAGTAGAATGCAATGCGGCGTCCGTCGGGGCTGAAGGTCGGATGTCTGTCAAACACGTTGTTGTTGGTCAGACGGGTTTGACCCGTGCCGTCGGCATTCATCACGTATAGTTCTCCGAACCCATTGTCGCGCAGGGAAGTGAAGACGATCCTACTGCCGTCTGGACTGAACGACGGCTCGCCGTCCTCCGCCGGGTTGTTTGTCAGCCGCGTTTGATTCGTCCCGTCTGCATTCATGACGTAGATCTCACTGTTCCCGTCGCGCATGGAAACAAAGACGATGCGGCTGCCGTCCGAACTGGTTGAACCTTCACCATCGAATGCCGGATTGAAGGTCAGCCGCATTTGATTCGTGCCATTGGAGTTCATTGTGTAGATCTCCGCGTTGCCGTCGCGGCCGGAGTGAAACACGATCTTTCTGCCGGGCGCGGTCGCCGGCGCGATGCCCCACGACGGGAAAAGCTCAGTCGCGGGGTTGTTGGTCAGCCGCCGCTGATTCGTGCCGTCGGAATTCATCACGTAAATTTCGCCTCCTCCGGTGTTGTCGCGATAAGAAACGAAGGCGATTTGGCTGCCGTCGGGACTGAAGATAGGAAGGGTTTCGAACGCGAACACGGTGGACAAGCGAGTTTGATTCGTGCCGTCCGGGTTCATTGCGTAAATTTGCGCGACTCCGTCACGGCTGGAGGAGAACACGATGCGGCTTCCGTCCGGGTTGAACGACGGGGAACCGTCGCCAGCTGTATCGAAAGTCAGCCGCGTCGGGTTTCCGCCGTCCGGGTTCATCGAATAAATTTCATAGTTGCCGTCGCGGTTCGATTGAAACACAATCCGGCTGCCGTCTGGACTGAACGACGGCTCGCCATCCGCCGCCGAATTGTCGGTAAGCCGCGTTTGATTCGTGCCGTCGGAGTTCATCGCATAGATCTCGAGATCGCCGTGGCGGGCGGTTACAAAAACGATTTGGTTTCCGTCGGGACTGAACGAAGGATCATAATTACCGCCAGCATTGTTAGTCAGACGTGTTTGCCCGCTGCCGTCTGAGTTCATTACATAAATTTCGTAATCGCCGTGGCGGTTCGTGGAAAATACGATGCGGCTGCCGTCAGGACTGAGCGACGGGTTATAATCGGTCGCTGGATTATTGGTCAGTCGCGTCGGATTCGAGCCGTTGGCGTTCATCGAATAAATCTCCCAGTTTCCGCCGTCGCGATTGGAATTAAAGACTATCTTTCCACCCGTCGGCGAAGGCAAAACGCCCCACGAGGGATAATCATTGCCCGGCACTGTGTTTGTCAGAGGGATCTGATTTGAACCGTCCGAATTCATGATATAGATCTGGAGGCTGCCCTCGCGGTTCGAGGCGAAAGCAATTTGATTGCCATCGGGACTGAACGACGGGGAAATGTCGCCCGCCGGGTTGTTTGTCAGCGGCGTCACATTCGAGCCGTCAGCGTTCATAATGTATATGTCGTTGGTCGGGCCCGGGCGGAAAGACACGAAGGCGATGCGGGTCCCGTCGGGGCTGAACGAAGGGTCATATTCGTCCACCATCGCGCTGCTCAGGCGAACCTGGTTCGAGCCGTCTGCGTTCATGATGTAAACCTGCCCCGGTCCCAGACGCTGCGAAGTGAATGCGATCTTGCTCCCGTCGGGACTGAACACCGGTTCGAAGTCAGGCCTCGGGCTGTTGGTCAGGCGGGTTTGATCCGAGCCATCGGCGTTCATCACATAGATCTCCTGATTCCCGTTCCGGTCTGAGAAGAACACGATCCGGCTGCCGTTAGGGCTGAACGATGGCTGACCGTCCAACCCTGGATGGCTTGTCAGCCGAGTTTGTCCGGTTCCGTCGGAGTTCATTACCCAGATATCTCCATTGCCGGCGCGGGTGGAAGTAAAGACGATCCGGGTGCCGTCAGGACTTATCGCCGGCCAAAGATCACTCGCCGTGTTGTTCGTGAGCCGGGTCTGATTTGATCCGTCCGGGTTCATCGTATAGATCTCAAAGTTGCCGTCGCGTGCGGAATGAAATGCGATCTTGCCCGTGCCCGGCTGACTCGGACTCACCGTCACGCTCGCGCCGCCGTTTGCAGTGTCCGTATCGTCGTCGCTGGCCGTGACCGTGATGTTGAACGTGCCGGCCGCGTTGTAGTCGTGATCGGCGTTGAAGGCGGTTTCGCCTGCCGCCAAATTTATGGTCGTTGCGGGCGTGCCGTCACCCCAATTTATCGTGATCGTGTGCGTATCGAGCGTTCCTACGTCGGCGATCGCACCGCCTATATTTGTCGTACCGCCAATAATTACGGTCCCCGGGTTCGCCGCGATGTTGCTCAAAACGGGGGCCGCGTTGTTGACCGATACGACGGCAGAAGCGGTGTCGGTCAGGCCGCCGTTATCGCTCAAGATCAGATCTATTGTGTAATTGTCCGACGGCGTTCCGGTCGGGTTATCGTCAAGGTACTGATGCGTTTCGCTGAACGCGGTCGTTCCCGCCGGGTAATTTAACATCTGGATCGGCGAGCCGTCGCCCCAGTTGATAGCGAGGACGAAAGTATCAAGCGCGTTCGGATCCGAAATGTTGCCCGTTAAAGTTGCCGTGCCGTTTTCAACGATCGGCGAATTAACGGCGACGTTGCTCAAAACAGGCGGCAGCTGCGCCAAAACATTGACCGTCGCGTTGGCAGTTGTGCTGCCTGTATCGTCGTCGGTTGCCGTGATGGCGATATTGAGTGTGCCGGTTGCGTTATATTGATGGACGGTATTGAACGAATTGACTCCCGCGCTGAGATTGAGAACCGTATCGGGCGTGCCGTCGCCCCAGTTTATCGTGACCTCGTGCGTGTCGAGCGTGCCCGGATCGCTGATGCTGCCGCTCAGGCTGATCGTCTGACCGGCCGTGATAGTCGCTGGATTCACGGTGATATTACTCAAAACGGGCGGCGCGTTATTGAGGGTCACTAAGGCAGAATCAGTGTCCGTCCCGCCGTTATTGTCCGCGAGCGTCAATCCGATCGTGTAATTGTCCGAAGCCGTTCCGCTGGGGTTGTCGTCCAGATACTGATGCGTTTCGCTGAACGCGGTCGTTCCCGCCGGATAATTAAAAACTTGCGCGGGCGAACTGTCGCCCCAATCGACGGTCAGCGTAAATGTGTCGGCCGGATCGGGGTCGGCGATAGTGCCCGAGAGCGTCGTCGAGCCGTTTTCCGTCACGGGTGAGGTCGCCGCGACATTGCTCACCACGGGCGGCGAGTTGCTTCCCGCCCCGATTGCAAAAACGGTGCCATATGTTGGTGAAGGGATCGTGTATTCGGTTGTGCCGTAGATAACGCCCGACGTGCTGCGATACAGTCTTCCATAAGGCCCGTACGCCCGGGAGCCAAGCGTGAACGAGAACAGGCGAAGGACCTGTTTGTCGCTGCCATCCCGGTTAATGGAAAACACGCTGCCCGCTCCGGATGATTGGTTGTTGCTGTAGCTGGCCGCGTATAGTCGGTTGTCCGCGCCCTCGATGATCGACATCGAAATGCTGCCGCCCGGCTCGTTCCAAATCCGTTGAAACGTGGCCGTCGGGTTGTTCGGATCGAGCCGGAAAATCCTGATATGATTGTTGAAATAGATGAGGCCATCCGAGCCATAGACGACCGTGCGCTGCGGTCCCGCGTCGAAGCGGTCTGCCTGCATCTGATAGATCGTTTGGAACTGCACATTAGTGTCGCCCGGCAAAACAGGCCGCAGACGAAACAACGTCCCACAAGTTTGGTCCGGAATGAACGGATTGCACACGATGCCGCCAAATAGCGTTACGCCGTATAACCAACCATCGGCACCGAGCGTCACTGCTTGCGGAAGGGTACTGAAATCCGCGAAGTTATGCAGAATGGTAAACCCGCTGCCGTCAGTCGCCATACGGAACACTCCGCCGAATGGACGCCCCAAAATGCCGTAAATAAATCCACCCGACACGACAAACGGCCCGCGCGGTTCATAGATCGAACTGCCGAAATCGCCCTTGAGCGTGACCAGCACATTCGTCGCCGGATCGAACGAGAAGATCGTGCCGAGACCCGTCGCGCCGCCGAGGCTGGTCGCACCATAGAACTTCGAACTTCCGGGGTCATAGGTCAACTCGTCGTACGGGATCGCACCGTTCGGGCCGGTAAAGGTGACGTGAACAACCGGCGGCGAGAGCAGCAGCGGGTCCACCGAGTACAGCGTTCCTTGATTTACCTGGCCTTGCTGGTAGACGGCCCCGTACAGCCTGCCATTAGGCGCGGGAACTACACCGGCAAACGCGTTGCCCTGCAAACCCTGTTCGACGACCGGCTGAGCCGTGGCTTGTATTGCCAGGAGAGCCACCAAGGCGAGTATTGGAAAGAACGGGACGGCTCTGCTGTATGTCGACTTGTCCGAACTCATATTGACCTCAAATGTCATGTTGCGCCCTGATAATTGGGCGGTGGTGTTAATTGAAAACAGAACCCACTGGAGATCCGGATCGATCAGAAGAATCCGCCGACCTGCATGATCATCATTTGGGCAAGCGCGTGCGAGGTGCCCGGAGCATTTGGTTGCGCACACCAAAGACTGATGACTCCGCCTTGCGGCAGAAATGCTCCGCCGTTTAGTGTCAAGGACACGCGGGCATTATCAATGGTGTTGCTGTCGGTAGCGTCGATGTACCGGCGATCACTGGTCCACCCTATTTCGGACCCGCCGTTGCGCAGCACACATTCCGAAGTGACGACTTCCTCTTCGGTATAGGTCGGGGATACTATCGTCGCCGTGGCGACGACGACCCAGTTGCCCGGCGGTAGAGTTTTAGAAACGATCTGCGTGAGCCCGGCATCGAGTGCTACAAGTCCGCCAGAGGTCGCGAACGTCGCAGCACCGTTAATGCCTGCCGGGCCTTGCGGACCCTGGGGGCCCTGGGGGCCCGGAACTCCTTGGGGGCCTTGAAACCCGATCGGCCCCTGCGGTCCTGCGGGTCCTTGCGGGCCCTGCGGGCCGGTTTGATTCCAATTCAAAGCAGCTTCGCCCGGTATGCGGCACTTGGCTCCCGCTTCGAAGTCAATAACCCGCACCGCTCCGGTGCTTGTGTCATAGCAGCCGTGGATCACACCGTTAGCGCCCGGTATGTTGGCAAATGCTATCACAGCCGAAATTATCACGGCCGCTGCCGCAAAAAACGCTATTCGCTGCCCACGAGGGCTGAGCTTCAATGATCTTTCAATGATTCTAAACATCATTTTCCCCCTTCAGTCTTAAATGGCTTGTCCGGCGGCCGATCTCGGTCATTCCGGGCAAGCCGTGCCTAAAACAAATCTTCCAATCCGGGAGGAATTGCGGTAAATTGCTCCTTAGCCTGATAAGCCAAGTCAATGACCCGATCTGTGCTTCCTCCGTGATGCAAATTCTAGGAGTGGGGCGCGTGAAATGTCTTTGGATTTATCTTCACTTTTTCTTTATTTTAAAGTTGGGATGGTTAAGCCCTGCAAAAATGGAGGTTATGCGTTCGGCGATTTTAGGCTCGACCGGGATAAGAGGATGCTTTACCGGGACGAGCAAGAAGTTTTGCTGCCGCCAAAGGTCGTCGAAACGCTGATCGTGCTGGTCGAGAACCAAGGTGAGATCGTCAGCAAGGCCGATCTGATGGAAAAGGTGTGGGCGGACTCGGTAGTCGAGGAGTCGAACCTCTCACAGCACCTGTACATTTTGCGAAGGACGCTTGGCGACGCGGGAAACGGCCGTCCGGTGATAGAAACGCTTCGCCGCCGCGGTTACCGTTTTAATGCCCCGACCACGGTGATCAATACGGCTCCTGCTTCTTCGGCAGCAGCACCAGCCACAGAACCTGCACCTCGTCCGACGTCATCGAATCTGTCGGTAAGGAGGCAAGGTAATGTCCTGACCGTGACCGACTGGGAACCCGCACCCGCGGCGGCCGACGATACGCCGAACCCGGCTCAGCCGAAACCTCTTTCACGGAGCCGGATGCTGATCGTACTTGCGATAGCGGCGGTAGTCATCGTAGTGGCCTTTGGAGCTTACCAGCTTGCAACAAGGACCGGATCCGACGACGCTCGCGCAGCATCGGGCCCCTTGGGTCAGATCAGCATCACTCGGCTGACCACTTCGGGCCGGACCAAGCGGTCCGCCATCTCCCCGGACGGGAATCACGTCGCGCACGTAACAGACGATTCTGGGGGGCAGAGCTTATGGGTCCGGCATATTGCCGCCCCAACCGATGTGCGGATCGCGGGGCCTGCGGCGACTGAGTATGTGAGCGTTACTTTCTCACCGGACGGCGGCTTTGTTTACTACGTCGGCCTGGACCGCGACAAGGGTGATTCGACGCTGTACCGCGTCCCGGTTCTGGGCGGGCCGTCATTGGCCGTTGCGTCAGACATCGGCCCTTTCGGATTTTCGCCGGACGGGTCGCAGATCGCATTTCTACGATTCTTCGATAGCGAAGTGAGCGGTCTGATCCTGGCGAATGCCGACGGCTCAAATCAGCAAACGCTGGCAACTAGACGGTTTCCCAATTACTTTCTCACGATCTGGAATGCGCCTGCCTGGTCCCTTGACGGACGGACCATTTTCGCTCCGGTTCGAGAGAACGACGAGCGTGGGCCTTATGAGACCGTCATCGGGTTTGGTCTTGACGACCGAGCCGAGCATCGGCCTGTGACCAGCCGGTGGCAGTATGTTGGCCAGCCAAGATCTGCTCCGGATGGACTACTCGTGACGGCCAGCGAGACTGCGACCGATCCGATGCAGGTTTGGCACGTGTCGGCCCTCGACGGAAATGCTAGACGCGTTACGAACGACTTGAACAACTATCACGATCTGAGCGTAACGGCGGACGGCGGCCGTATCGCGCTGGTGCAGGTTCAAGTCCTATCTAGTCTCTGGGTTGCTCCAAACGCGGATAAGGCACAGGCAAAGCAGATCGGATCGGAGGTCGGCTGGATCGATGAGATGGCCTGGGGGTCTGATGGAAGGATCTTTTATCGCCCGAGCGGCAGTGCGGAGATATGGACATCAGACGCGGAAGGTCAAGGGACAAAACAGCTTACGGCGGGCGCCGCCGCGGGACGCGGGTTTGATGTTACGCCCGATGGCCGTCATCTCGTATTTTCGTCAACCCGATCGGGGCGGTTTCATATATGGCGAATGAACATAGACGGATCCGGTCTCAGCCAGTTGAGCTTCGGTGATGGAGAATTCTATCCGGAGTGTTCGCCTGACGGTCAATGGATCGTCTATCAGAGCGCTGACGAGATGGCCCCGACGATCTGGAAAATATCGATAGATGGCGGTGAAGCCGTCCGGTTAACTGACACCAAGGCATTGCGGCCTGCAATTTCCCCTGATGGAAAACTTGTTGCCTTCCATTACCTCGACCCTGAACCCGAAGGATCGAAATGGAGGATCGGGATAGTATCGATGGACGGCAGCCTGCCAATGAGGCGTTTCGACTTACCGTCAACCGTCACAAAGAGGATCGTTCGTTGGTCACCCGACGGGAAGGCCGTAGTATATCCCAACGATGAAGGCGGACTTTCAGACCTTTGGATGCAGCCACTCGAAGGCGGCCCGCCACGGAAAATAACGAATTTCAAGGCCGACCAGATAATGACGTTTGACTGGTCGATCGATAACCGATGGCTCGCATATGTTCGTAGCGTTGAAACAAGCAACGTGGTTCTGATCGGCTCGTTGGGACAGGACGCATCAAAATAGATCGTAAAGGTCAGCCTGGAACAAGATCATAAAACATGAAAATCGCTCTGATGGGCTACGGTGCGATGGCGAAGCTCATTGATCAGCTTGCCGTTGAGAGACGGCATAAGGCCCCGGTGGTCTTTAAAGGCACGGACGCGCAGCTCTCGGCGGCTCTCGGAACGATCGAGGGCGAGCTTGCCCTGAAACATCATCCCGCAAAAGGCTGAGGCTGGACTGCTTATCCGCCTTACAACAAGAAGAGAGCCTATCGAGCAGGCTCTCGAAATCGTCCGCGGACGCGTTGAGATAGAAGTTATTTCATGCAGCGAACCGGTAAAGCTCTATACGGTTGCGGGTTTTACGGACAAGGTAGTCCGGTTTGCGACCGATATCCCGCACATGCCGAACTGGGGAGAACCGTTGCTTCTCGGCCCCGGTTCGATACTTGTTGCTCATGCGAAGAACGCGATTGTTCTGAAGAAGGACCTCGAAATCGCGGTCGAGCTATATATCTCGCTCACCAAACGGCTATTGGTCCCCGAAACTGCTCACTGATATAGTTCGCCTTCTGTGTTCTCTGTGGCAAACTTTCTTATATGAAGATAGCATTCATCGGTTACGGAAAAATGGGGCGGCTGATCGAACGGCTCGCGGCCGAGCGCGGACATGAAAAGGTCGTGGTGGTGAACGAATCGCACGCCGGGCTCGATGCTGAAGCGTTGGCAGATACCCTGAAGATCGCGGATGTCGCGATCGATTTCTCTGCGGCCGAGGCGGTGCGGAGAAATGTCAAGGCGTGCATACTTGCAGGAATTCCGATGGTTGAGGGCACGACCGGTTGGAACGACCAGCGTGAAGAAATCGAGAAGCTGGTGGCCGACGGCAGCGGGGCAATGGTGTATGGCGCCAATTTTTCGATAGGTGTGAATTTGTTTTACAAAGTCGTTGAATTTGCGGGTGCATTGTTTGCGAAGTTTCCTGAGTATGAGGTGTTTATCGAAGAGCAGCACCATTCGCAAAAAAAAGATTCCCCGAGCGGTACGGCCCTGAAGATCGAACAGGTCTTATCGGCGGCGATCACGAAGACGAGCGAACCGGACAAGGACGTCCGCATCCCGATCGCGGCAACCCGAGCCGGTCACATTCCGGGAACACACCGCGTCGGGTTTGACGGCGTCGGAGATCAGATTCTGATTGAACACACGGCCCGCGGCCGCGAGTGCTTCGCGATCGGGGCCATCATGGCTGCGGAGTGGATCATCGGGGAAAAGGGATTCTACGAATTTACCGAGGCTCTCGACAAGATCGGCGGTTTAAGCTAGTGCTCGATCCTAAACGAATATTCCTAATTGACGGCATCGGGGCACTTATCACCGCGACGTTACTGCTCGCTATTCTTGCCCAATTTGAATCCACATTCGGGATGCCGCGTCGGATCCTTTTCCTCCTCGCGGGAATCGCCTGCATCTTCGCGGTTTATTCGCTGGCTTGTTACATAAAGCTGCGAGATAATTGGACGCCTTTTCTCAGAGCCATAGCAATTGCCAACCTCGCCTACTGCGTCTTGACACTGACCATGGTCATCGTCTACCGGGCCGAAGTGACGAGGCTCGGAGTGGCGTATTTCATCGCTGAGATCTCCGTAGTCTTGTCGCTGGCCTTTTACGAGTTTATTTCCGCTCACCGGGTCGCTGGTCGATGAAATCGGACGGATCGACCCAACCGTAGCGGATCGGGCTGTAGCCGACAAAAACCATATCCCACGACGGGCAATATTCTTCCCGGATCTCGAGGTGCAGGTGGCAGAGGTAGCGGCCGTTCGCGTCACCGATCGTCCCGATCTTTTCGCGGTACATTACCTCACCCTCGGTTCGCAAGATCTCTTTCAGATGGCCATAAAGTGACTGGACGCGCTTCCCGTCGGGCAAAGTGTGTGTGATGATGACGACGTTTCCCCAACCCGGGCCCGCGTCCGCGGCGTAGGTCACAACACCGTTCGCGATCGAATAAACCGGCTCTCCGCAATCGGTGTTGCCACCAGAATTCTTGTTCCAATCCTCGCCGAGATGGTTTTCCTCACCAAAATCGAGAGCGTTGTACCATTCGTCCCTTTTATCGCGGGTCTGTGTTACGTATTCGCCTGGTCCTACCGGATAGGCGAAATTATCGGCAATGACAGTTTCTGGCCTCGGTTCCAGGATGGCACTGTTTGCCGCATCATTAGTCTGCGAGCAAGCGGCAGCAAACAATGCGAAAGCAAATATCGTCGCGCGAGATCTACCGTCCAAAGGCATCATATTGAAAAGTTCGGAAAACACCGGCGCGACAAAAAATTGAGGTAATAGGAACATTTGGCCAAAATGGCCACCTACTTACGCTGTCCGTTCGTGGCTGCCGATAATTAGTATAAGATCTACTCACAGTTTGGCAACGTCGATGGGAGAGGAAGAAACGCAGGAGAATGAACGCCAGGTTGGTTTTGCTGAAGCATTCTGGTTTTGGTTGAAGCTAGGCTTTATCTCGTTTGGCGGGCCGGCGGGGCAGATCGCGATAATGCACCGCGAGCTCGTCGAACAAAAGGGCTGGCTCTCAGAAGAGAGATTTCTGCATGCACTAAATTTTTGTATGCTGCTGCCGGGGCCGGAGGCTCAGCAGTTGGCGATCTATATCGGCTGGTTGAAGAACAAGACCCTCGGCGGAATTATGGCGGGTGCTTTTTTTGTCGTTCCGTCGATATTTATTCTACTTATCTTATCGTACATTTATGCGGCGTACGGGGCGGTCGCCGCGGTCGCCGGCGTACTTAACGGATTCAAACCAGTGGTGATTGCGATCGTTGTCGAGGCGCTTTTCAAGATCGGCAAGAAAGCTCTAATGCGCAAATTTCATTTCGCTGTTGCCGCCGCTGCGTTTACGAGCATTTATTTTCTCGGAATACCTTTCCCGCTAATCGTGTTAGCTTCTGCCGTGTCCGGAATGCTCTATTCCAAGTTACGGAAAAAAGATCTATTCGAAGAAACGCAAGCCGATAATGAATATAACGAAGCTTCCGGCGGGCATACCCGCCCCAACACATTGCGAACGACGACGACCCTTTTGACTGGCATCGTTCTTTGGGCGGTGCCGTTCATAGGGTTGATTGCGTGGTTCGGCTATAACGAACTGCCTGCTCAAGAATATCGCTTTTTTTCAGTTTCGGCGTTGGTGACGTTTGGCGGAGCATATGCCGTGTTAGCCTATGTGACGCAGGCGGTTACGGCCACGCCATATAATTGGATAACGCCTGCACAGGCGGTTGACGGCTTGGCGTTGGCCGAGACAACGCCCGGCCCGCTGATAATGGTGCTTCAGTTTGTAGGTTTCATGGCCGGATGGAACAATCCATTCGGCGGATTTGGCCCGCTCGGAAGCGGCGTAATCGGAGCAATGATAACGACATATGCGACCTTCTTGCCGTCGTTCATCTTTATTTTCGCCGGCGCGCCTTACGTCGAAAAGCTTAGGAAAAATCAGATGTTGAAAGAAACTCTGCTCGCAGTAACGGCGGCGGTCGTTGGTGTGATACTCAATCTCGCTCTGGTTTTCGGTGCCTCGGTATTGTTCCCTCAGGATTTCCCGGGGATTGTGGACTGGTTTGCCGCCGGGCTCGCGATTTTCGCGTTCCTCGTTTCGTACTTTACGAAGATCGGCGTTGTCTGGGCGGTGCTTGGCTGCGGCCTCATTGGTCTAGCTGCTTCCCTTGTTAAGCAAATGGGTGATTGATGGAAGTCGGAACGACAGTTTAACGCGGAGTGACACAAATGTTTCTGAACCACCTGAGTTCGTGTGTTGTGTCCAATTGGCCATCCCCCATACAAACGGTTCTGACCTTTTGATAGTTAGGATAAGATATCCGTATGACTTTGCGAGTTGATTGGATGCGAGGAGTAGGGACCGCCCTTGTGACGCCCTTTCGAAAGGATGGGTCAATTGACGACGCGTGCTTTGTCTCATTGGTCGAAAGGCAGATCAAGAACGGCGTGAATTTGTTGGTGCCGTGCGGGACCACGGGCGAGAGTGCGACGCTGTCCGAGGCGGAACGGATACACATTATCCGTTTGGCGGTAGAGACCGCAAAGAAATACAAAGCGAGGGTCGTTGCCGGGACCGGCAGCAACAATACAGCGGCGACGATCGATCTTACCCGCAAGGCACGCGAGGTCGGGGCCGACGCGGCCCTGATCGTGGCGCCCTATTACAACAAGCCGACGCAAGATGGGATGTTCGCCCATTTTTCCGAGATCGCGAAGTCGGTAAAGGGTTTTCCGATCATGCTTTACAACGTTCCTTCGCGGACGTCGTCGAACATCTCGGCGGAGACAATGCTGCGCCTTGCAGAAAAGCACGAGAGCATTGTCGCTACAAAAGAGGCATCCGGAAATCTTTCGCAGGTAATGGAAATTCTGACCAACAGGCCGAGGAATTTCAAGGTCTTCTCGGGCGACGACGCGACGACTCTGCCGCTGATCGCTCTGGGTGCTGACGGCCTGGTGTCGGTGTGCGCCAATGAGGTGCCGAAACAGACCGCGAAAATGGTCGAGCATGCCTTGGCGGGTTCGTTCCATTTCGCCCGCAAGATCCATTACAAGCTGCTTCCGCTGATGGAAGGGAACTTTATCGAATCTTCGCCGGCGCCCTGCAAGTTCGTGATGAAGGAAATGGGGCTTTGCGAAGAGAATCTGCGGCTGCCGCTCGTACCGGTGTCCGCCGATGCTAGAACAAGACTTAAGCAAATGATCAGTTCGCTCGGAATCTCAGGCTGACATGAAAACTGCCGATATGCGCCGGCGAGAAGCGTCTCCGATATCTAAGAAGCCATCATATCCAAACCCGTATGGGCGAAAGGATGTTTTTAGGGCTCGGTATTGCGAGTGGATGTGATTGGCGGTTGACGCGAATGTCGAGCCATTTGCTCCGATCGAGAATATGGAGGACCGAATATGAAGTTGGCTATTTTATTAGTGTTTTTGTTCTCCGTCGCCGCTGTTTCGGCGCAACAGAAGGTCACCGAGGCCGAAATGAAAATCGGCCGCGAGATAATGGAGACCATAACCACATGGGCCGATGCCGTTCGCGACCGGGATGCGAAACGACTGGATGCGATCTTGGCCGAAGATGCGGTGATCACCACGCTCGATGGCAAAGTCCGGGGAAAGGCCGAAGAAATGGAGGCAATGAAACCGGATCAGAACCTTCGCGCATCGGCGGTGACGAATGAAGATGTCGGCGTCAAGGTCTTTGGCGAGGTCGGGGTCGTGACCGCCTTGACTCGAATGAAGTTCGTCTCCAATGGAGCCGAATCGAATATTGCGATGCGATATACTGCCGTTTTCGTAAAGCGTGACGGCCGATGGCAGATCGTCGCCCTGCAGACCGCCAGGGCCCCGCAGACTTCGAACTGAACAATATGTCTCCTATCACACGTATCTGGCATGGCCGTACAAAGGCAGAGGATGCGGACGATTATTTGGATTTTATCGTCGAGACCGCCGTGGCTGACCACAAGAGCGTGCCCGGAAATTTGGGCGTCGAGATCTGGCGACGCATAGACGGCGATGTCTGCCATTTCTGGACCGTCACAAAATGGGAAAGCTACGAGAGCATTTCGAAGTTTGCCGGGGAGGATATAGAAAAAGCAAAGTATTACAGTGAAGATCGCGGATTTCTTCTGGAGTTCGAAGAGAAGGTGATTCACTGCGAAACATTCGTTTTCTCGTAAACGGCTGATACGGAAAAATTTGCGAACAATGGGTGGAAATACAGGGCGAAAAATCGAGGAAGGCTCACGCGCACCTGACTTTGAGCTGCGGTCCGACTCTGGCGGCGCATGGCGGCTCTCGGACCAGTTAGGAAGCGTGGTTGCGTTGCTTTTTTATCCGGGCGACGAGACGCTTATGTGTACACGCCAGCTTTGCTCGGTGCGCGATCACTGGCAGGAATATCTCGAGACAAAGGCTGTGATAGTCGGCGTATCGCCCGGTCCGCCGGACCAACATGCAGCGTTTTCGGCCCGGCATCGATTGCCGATCCCGCTGCTTGCCGATGCTGACAGCGGCGTGACTGAGACGTACTGCTCGCACTGGTTGTTCCCGTTATTTTTCATGCGGGGCATCGTGGTTATCGACGCCAAGGGTATGGTCCGTACCCGCAGGACCATGTTAAGGGCTTTCAGGCCGACGGACAGATCGGTCATTACCGCGATCTATGCAGCCCGGGGCGATGCGCTGCAGGACCGATATCGCGATCTGGCAGATCGAGGCAAGTCATGATGCTGAACGCTCTGCCGAAATAGTGTCTTCTCGATCTGGTTTACTTGGGTATATTTCTAAGAAGGCGGTTGGATATGGACATCGATGATCTCAAGAATGTGGGCGGGACGCAGGGCGGGCTTTGGGAGTTTTTGATCGGGCTTGCAATGGCGGTCGCGGGCGGCTATATGCTGGTCAGCCGCGTAATGGTCACGAGTTGGTTTTGGAATTGGGGCGGGTATAGCACATTTGGCCTCACCCTTCTCCCGCTGATCATCGGCATCGGGGTCGTTTTTTTCAATGGCCGTTCATTGATCGGCTGGCTGCTGATCTTTGTTGGCGTTGTGATGATCGCCGCAGGCATCCTGATGAACCTGCAGATGTATTTTCAGCCGACCAGCCTTTTTAACACCATTGTTATGCTCATCCTGTTCGCTGGCGGCATCGGCCTGCTCGCGAAGGCCGTGAGGGAACACGTATAAACACAAATGAACAGAATTGTTGCGATCGTTCTTCTTTTTGCTATGTCCATATCGACACTCGCACAAACAAGACAGCGTGCAAGGGCCCTGGGTGTTCCGTTCGACGGCAACACAGGCGAGTTCAACGCTATCACCGATGTAAAAGGCGTTGAGGTCGGTTATACGACGCTGATCTCCGGTTCTGGTGACAAATCGGTCCGCACCGGCGTCACCGCGATACTTCCACAAGGGAAAAGTTTCAACGGACGCTTGTTTGCGGCCTGGCACACGCTTAACGGAAACGGCGAAATGACCGGCACGACATGGATCGAAGAATCGGGGGGCCTGGGTTCGCCGATCCTGATCACGAATACTCATAGTGTCGGTATTGTTCGCGACGCCGTGATCGAATGGGGAGCGAAGAAGTTCACGGGCGGCGGATATTCGGGCGATTTCTCGCTTCCGGTCGTCGCCGAAACATGGGACGGCACGCTCAACGACATCAACGGTTTCCATGTCAAGAAAGAGCATGTCTTTGCCGCGCTCGATTCGGCAAAGACCGGTTCGATCGCCGAGGGCAACGTCGGGGGCGGAACTGGAATGGTCTCGCACGGCTTTAAAGCGGGAACCGGCACCGCGTCCCGCGTTCTCGAAGCTCGATTCGGCGGCTACAAGGTCGGTGTGCTGGTTCAGGCGAATTACGGCTCTCGCCAATTGTTCACGGTCGCAGGCGTGCCGGTCGGCCGCGAGATCACAGATCTTCAGATCAAGCCGGGCCAGCCCGGAATCGCTTTCTTGCAGAATAGGTTTGACGAAGGTGCGGGTTCGATCATCGTCGTGCTCGCGACCGACGCGCCGCTGCTCCCGCATCAGTTGAAGCGGATCGCGCACCGCATCGGGCTCGGTGTTGGCCGCGTCGGCGGACGAGGCGAAAATTCATCCGGCGACATCTTCATCGCTTTCTCGACCGCCAACGCCGCCGAGTTTGCGAAGAACGACGGCGTCGCAAAGATCGATATGCTGCCCAACGACCGTATCAATATGCTGTTCTGGGCCACCGTCCAGGCCACCGAAGAAGCGATCATAAACGCCCTAGTCGCCGCCGAAACGATGACGGGGTACAAAGGAAACACTGTTTACGCCCTGCCGCACGACCGCCTGCAGGAAGCGTTGAAGAAGTACAATCGTTTGCAGAAGCCTTGATTAAGGAGCCCTTGGGCAAGTAAGGGCTTGATTAGCAAGATAGGAATGTCACTCCAGCAAGACATCGAAGCATTATTCGCAAAGACCGAGTTCGACTCGGCTGACCGAGCGACTTACGAAGACTTCAAATCGGCACTGCGCCGCGGTGAGATCCGGTCGGCCGAGAAGGATGCGGACGGGAACTGGCACGCGAACGCGTGGGTCAAGCAGGGAATTCTGCTTGGCTTTCGGATGGGCAAGATGGTAGAGATGTCGAAGCCGACCGAAACGCTTCGATTTTTTGATAAGGATACGTTTCCCTTGAGGCCGATGACGCTTGATGACGGCGTGAGGATCGTAATGGGCGGGTCGGCCATCCGAGACGGCAGCTACGTCGCGCCCGGCGTCGTTGTCGTTCCACCGGCCTACATCAACGTTGGAGCCTACGTCGATGAAGGCACGATGGTCGATTCGCACGCGCTGGTCGGGAGCTGCGCACAGATCGGCAAGAGGGTGCATCTTTCGGCCGCGGCGCAGATCGGCGGCGTGCTCGAACCGGTCGGAGCCGTTCCCGTCGTTATCGAAGACGACGTGATGGTCGGCGGCAACACCGGTGTCTATGAGGGCACCATCGTCCGCGAGCGGGCCGTGCTTGGCACCGGTGTGATCCTCACGCGTTCGACGCCTGTTTTCGACCTTCCCAACGAACGGATCATAAAAGCCAACGCCGATAATCCACTTGAGATTCCCGCCGGAGCAGTCGTTGTTCAGGGTTCACGGGCGGTTGCTAACGAGTTCGGAAAGGCGAACGGCCTCTCGATCTATTGCCCGATCATCGTCAAATACCGCGATGAAAAAACCGACGCATCGACTAAACTGGAAGACTATCTGAGATAAAACTGCCACAGGAGCTTATGAACCAAATGCATCGTGCACTAATTACCATTTTGCTTATTTTCCTGGCCACCACACTGACCGTGTTTGCCCAGCAGCAGCCGAAGCCGGCCCCGACTCTTCCGCCCGGTATGAAGGGCTCGGACCCGAGCGATCCACGAGCGAAGCTGGCGGCTGGCTTGTTTGACGCCGGTGAGGCATCGTTCGGCATGAAGCACCTGACGCTTTTTAAAAAGCCTGACACGTTCAGGTTAGGTTCTAATTTTGATGATCCGAAGGTGCAAAGGGCGTTGGCCCGCTTCGGCATCCCCGACATAACAAAATTTCCAAAGGAACAGCTTCCGTTTCTTAAGGACTTTCTCGACATAGGATTCGACAACACCGATCTCGCCTTCCAGGGAAAGTATCTATTTCAAGGCAATTATCACGGCATCAGCATCTTTGACATAGCCGAGCCCGCGAAGCCTCGATTGCTTACGGCACTGCTTTGTCCCGGCGGGCAGGGCGATGTTTCGGTTCACAAAAATCTGCTGTTCATGTCGGTCGAAGGGGCGAACGGCCGCCTGGATTGCAGCGACGAGGGCTTCCCGCCGAACCCTGCCGGGCAGCGTGGGATTCCGGTGGCACAAAAGGAACGCTTTCGCGGCGTCCGAATCTTTGACATCTCGAACATAAGCTCGCCGAAGCAGGTGGCGGCAATTCAGACGTGCCGCGGATCGCATACGCACACTCTTGTGACCGATCCGAAGGACAAGGAGCATGTTTATATCTATGTTTCGGGGACATCGTTCGTCCGCCAGACCGCCGAATTGGAAGGATGCTCCGGAGCCCGGCCGGATAAAGACCCGAACACGGCCCTGTTCCGGATAGAGGTGATAAAGGTTCCGTTGGCGGCTCCGCAGGATTCGAAGATCGTTTCGACGCCCCGGTTATTCTCTGACCCGAAGACCGGAGTGCTCAATGCATTGAACGACGGCGGGTCGCATGACTCGCCAGATCGAAAGCCGCAGGAAACCGACCAGTGCCACGACATCACGGTCTTTTCCGAGATAGGGCTGGCTGCGGGTGCGTGTTCGGGCAACGGTATATTGATCGACATAAAGGACCCGGCAAACCCGAAACGCATCGACGCGGTCAACGATCCGAACTACGCCTACTGGCATTCGGCGTCGTTTTCGAACGATGGCAGCAAAGTGATCTTCACGGATGAATGGGGCGGCGGCGGCGATCCGAAATGCCGTGCGACGGATCCGAATATTTGGGGTGCCAATGCCGTCTTCAATCGCGTCGGGAACAAACTTCAGTTTGCCGCATACTACAAGCTGCCGGCGGCTCAGACGGAGACCGAGAATTGCGTGGCACATAATGGTTCGCTGATTCCCGTGCCCGGCCGCGATCTGAAGGTCCAATCGTGGTATCAAGGCGGTATTTCGGTAATGGATTTTACCGATGCGAAAAACCCCATCGAGATCGCTTATTACGATCGCGGACCGATCAACCCGGACCGCCTCATCAGCGGCGGAACCTGGTCGGCATACTGGTACAACGGCTACATTTATTCGTCAGAGATCGCTCGCGGGCTGGATGTGCTTGAACTAACGCCAACGAAGTTTCTCACGCAGAACGAGATCGACGCGGCTAGGTCCGTCCGCATCTCCGTATTGAACGTTCAGAACCAAGAGCGATATATTTGGCCGCGATCTCTGACCGTTGCGAAAGCATACTTGGATCAACTTGAGCGATCGGTCTCAATCCCGGCCGCACAGGTGTCGGCACTTCGAGTCGCGATCGAAAATGCAGAGAGGTCACCGAGCGATCGCGGGAAGCTGAAGACCTTTGTGAACGGCTTGACGAAGTCATCGGCATCAGCGAAGAACCCGGCGACGGCCTCACAAATAAAAGGCCTGGCCCAGATCCTTCAGGATCCCGTGTAAATTCGTCGAAGCCCGTCAGGCTTTATCAAGGCTGCGGACGAGATTCTCGAGCCGGGCTTGTCGCGGCAGGAGCCGGTTCGTCGAATCGATGTCACTGTCCTCGGATTGACAATTCAGGCCGGGCCCCCGGAAGGGCCGGTTTCAAAATACTTGTCTATCGCATAGAATGTGCCTATGAACAATGGACCCAACGACATCCTTGACGAAACCGATGAAAAGCATCCTATCAAAGACCACATATCCGGCCTGGGCCAGAAGATCATCGGCGGCATCGAAGAGATCGGCGGCATACTGACGGGCGATCCGGTGACCGCCGCCGAAGGTGAATTTAATGTCGAAGTTGGCGAAGTAAGGGAAGAGATCGAGGAGGAACTGGAGGAGACGCCCGAACCCAGCCGCGGGGATGGTGAAGGCCGGGAATGAGCACCAGAGCAGAGACCGTCGAGCGAGGAGAATTTGTAGTGCCCCGTCGTATGCGCGGTCTGCAGCCGACACTGATCAGGCAGTTCTTCGAACGGGCATTGCCTGATTCTATCAACTTTGGCCTGGGCGAGCCGGACCTGCCGACGCCCGAGTTCCTTAAACGAGAAGCCGCACGGATCGCGGTCGAAGAACAGAACGGCTACACGTCGCATCCCGGCATTCCCGCATTGCGAACCAAGATCGCAGAACAATATCCACACCTGGACCTGCCGATGACAGGCGTTGTCGTCACCTGCGGTTCGCAGGAAGCGATGACCGACGCTTTTTTGTGCTGCATCGATGAAGGCGACGAGGTGCTGCTGCCAGACCCTAGCTTTCCCGCCTACGACGCGTGCACGCGGATCGCTGAAGGGAAGCCGGTATATTATAGAATGCCGGCGGACGCGGAATTCGCTTTCGATATCGAAGAATTCCACTCGAAGATAACCCCAAGAACAAAGGCAGCGGTCGTGATAAGCCCGTCAAACCCGACCGGCAAGATATTGACTGCCGAAGACCACCTGCAGATCGCCGATGCGTTGAACGGCACCGGCATCTGGCTGCTTTCGGACGAGATTTACAGCGATCTTTATTTCGGCGAGCGGCCGCATTCGGCTTCGGAATTTTACGATAGAACGATCATCATCAGCGGGCTATCGAAATCGCTCTCGATGACCGGCTGGCGGCTCGGCTGGGCAGCATGTTCCGACCCGAAGATGATCAACGCCATCCAGGTGCTTCACGGGTTTACCACGGTTTGTACTTCGACGATCACGCAAAAGGCTTCGCTTTTGGCCTGGACCGACGAAGCGGAGGCCGCCAAACAACATGCTCGTGATGTTTACCAAAAGCGTGGCGAGTTTCTGGTCGATCTGTTCAGATCTGAAATGGGGCTGCGGGCGACCTCGCCGGAAGGGGCGTTCTATACGATGCTCGATGTGCGGGAGATAGGCGATGATATGGAGGTTGCCGAAACGTGCCTTCAAAATAGGGTAGTTACGGTCCCGGGCACGGCGTTTGGCCGAGAAGCAAAGGGATTTCTCCGCATCTCGTTCTGCAATACAGAGGAAAAAATGGCCGAGGGCGTACGGCGGATGCAGGAAGTTCTTGCATAGGATAGGTTCTCCAGACTTTTCGCTCGACAGGCGGGAACGCCCTTCGATCCAGTTATGAGGAAATACAGAGTAGGAATTCTCGGGGCAACGGGAACGGTCGGGCAGCGGTTCATTCAGCTGCTCGAAGGCCATCCGCAGTTCGAGGTGACGGCTTTGGCAGCTTCGGACCGGTCGGCAGGAAAACAGTATGCTGAGGCGTGTGCATGGAAGCTGAACGGGTCGATACCGAAAAGCGTTCGCGGGATCGTCGTCGAACCGATAGAGCCCCCGCTTGATTGCGAGTTGGTTTTTTCGGGACTGCCTTCATCGGTCGCACGCGAGACGGAAGAGGCGTTTGCCCGAGCGGGGTTTCCCGTGATCTCTAATTCGTCCTGCTATCGAATGGATGAAGACGTGCCGCTGCTGATCGCAGAGATCAATGCGGACCATATCAAACTGATCGAGACCCAGCGGCAAAAGCGAGGGTTTGGCAAGGGTTTCATAGTCACAAATCCAAACTGTGCCGTTGTCAGTTTCGCTCCTCCGCTTGCAGCGGTGCATCGCAAATTCGGCGTTGAATCCGCCGTTGTGACCACGATGCAGGCGATCTCGGGAGCGGGGTATCCGGGAGTCGCGTCGATGGACATCATCGATAACGTGCTGCCCTATATCGCGGGCGAGGAGCCGAAGGTCGAGACCGAGGCTCAAAAGATACTCGGCAACCTTGCGGATGGGGCGATCGAAAAGGCTGATTTTGCCGTGTCTGCACAGTGTTTTCGTGTTAACGTCCTCGACGGGCACACGTGCTCTGTGAGGATGAACCTGGTTGAAAAAGCGACGCTCGAAGATGTGATAAAAGCGATGAAGGAATTTCCTTCGCTCGATCTGCGTTCCTCGCCGGAGCGGTTCATCGATGTGCTGGACGAACCTAGCCGTCCGCAGCCGCGCATCGACCGTGACTGCGGCGACGGCATGACGATAACCGTCGGCCGACTTTTTCCCGACACGGTGTTCGATTACAGGTTCGTTTCGCTCAGCCACAATACGGTTCGCGGTGCAGCAGGCTCGGCCATACTGAATGCCGAACTTTTGATCGACCGTCGTTATATCTGACAAGATGGGTGAGACCGCAGATAAGAGCTTTGCAGAAAAGGTGCTTCTGGCGGTCGGCGTGGTTTGCCTGACCGCTCTACTGCTGGCCCTGGTCTATTTTACTTTCGACGTATTGCTGCTGGTCTTTGCCGCGGCACTCTTTGCCGTCTTTCTGCGCGGGCTTGCCGATATCCTTTGCCGCTATACGAATATTCCTGAGGGTTGGTCCGTGCTGGCCGTTTCGGTGGTTCTGGTTGCGGTACTTGCGGGAGCTGTTGCATATCTGGCTCCTGATGTTGCCGAACAGGGAAAGGTCCTTCGCGAACAACTGCCGGTCTCGGCACGGGCTGCTGCCGATTATGTTGCACAGTTCGGCTGGGGCCGGGCCTTGATAGAGCAGATGCCGA
This sequence comes from Pyrinomonadaceae bacterium, assembly GCA_035327545.1. GTDB lineage: Bacteria > Acidobacteriota > Blastocatellia > Pyrinomonadales > Pyrinomonadaceae > OLB17. The sequence continues at coordinate 265,779 of DAOLDE010000001.1, forward strand.
GCCTCGAAACGGTCAAGAATAACCTGAATGCTTCGGAACTGCTTTCCGGCGTGGGCGGCCTATTTACGTCCACGATCGGGGCGGTGGGCAATTTCTTCATCGTTATCCTTGTTTCGGTCTATCTGGCGATGGAACCGAGAATTTACATTCGCGGCTTTACAAACCTTTTCCCGCTGACCAAGCGAACACGCGTTCGCGAGATCATCTTTGCGATCAGCGATACGCTTCGCTGGTGGCTGATCGGAAAGGCCGCATCGATGATCTTTATCGGGCTGGTCACGTGGATCGGACTTTACTTTCTTGATGTTCCGCTCGCGCTGACGCTGGGATTGATCGCCGGGCTGCTTTCGTTCATCCCAAATTTCGGGCCTATCATCGCCGCCGTACCTGCTTTGCTGCTTGCGTTTATCGACAGCCCGATCAAAGCGCTGTACGTACTGATCTTGTATGTTGCGATCCAGGTGGTGGAGGGCAGCATCGTAACGCCGTTCATCGAGCGAGAGACGGTCTCGATCCCGCCCGCTCTGACCATCGTTTTTCAGCTCGCGCTAGCCGTGCTCGTCGGCGGTCTCGGCCTCGTGCTTGCGACGCCGCTGCTGGCGGTTATCATAGTTCTGGTACAGATGGTATTTATCGAAGACGTGTTGGGCGATTCGCGAACGGAGGTGAATCGCAATATTGTGAATCCCGAGGAGACGAACATCGAAAACGGTTCGGAATAGGCCCGCTGCACGCTGAGGTCTCGGATCTTTAAATAGGAATGATCGCACGCTATACCCTGCCCGAGATGGGCGAAATTTGGTCTGAACAGAACAAGTTCCAGAAATGGCTGGACGTTGAGGTCGCTGTTTGCGAGGTGCATGCCGAGGACGGGACGATACCTCTCGAGGCCGTGGAGGAGATCAAGGCGCGAGCCGCATTCACCCCCGAGCGGATCGCCGAGATCGAAAAGACCACCGATCACGACGTGATCGCCTTTACTACCAACCTTGCGGAGAACGTAGGCGAGGCCTCGCGGTTCGTGCATTACGGCCTAACATCAAGCGATGTGGTTGACACGGCCAACGCGATCTTGCTGCGAGAATCGTGCGACGTGCTGCTCGCAAAGATCAATGCAATGCTTCCGGTGCTAAAGCGGCGTGCATATGAGTTTAAGGAAACGCCGCAGATCGGCCGCACACATGGCATCCACGCCGAGCCGACCTCGTTCGGGCTGGTGTGGGCATTGTGGTATTCAGAGATGCGACGAAACCGCGAACGGCTTGCGCGAGCGAAGGCGGCAATTTCGGTCGGGAAGATAAGCGGGGCCGTCGGAGCATTTGCCCATCTTGCTCCCGATGTGGAAGAACGCGTCTGTGCCAGATTGGGTCTGCGTGCGGCGGATGTTTCGACGCAGGTGATCCAGCGCGACCGCTATGCCGAATATCTTTCGACACTCGCGATCATTGCCTCGACGCTAGAAAAAATGGCATTGCAGGTCCGCCACTGGCAGCGTACCGAGGTTCGAGAGGCACAGGAAGCGTTCAAGAAAGGGCAGAAAGGTTCGTCGGCTATGCCGCACAAGCGGAACCCTATACTTTCCGAACGGATCTGCGGGATGGCTCGAACGGTTAGGGCGAATTCGATCGTCGGGCTGGAGAACGTGGCTCTTTGGCACGAACGCGATATCTCACACTCGTCGGCAGAACGCATCGTTCTGCCCGACTCATCGGCGACACTCGACTATATGCTCGCAAAGGCGACCTCGCTGCTCGACACGCTTGTTGTTTACCCTGAGAACATGCTCAAGAATCTGGATCTCACCCGAGGCCTGGTGTTCAGCGGCCAGTTAATGCTAGCGCTGACCCAAAAAGGCGTCTCACGTGAGGACGCCTACGTTTATACCCAGCGAAATGCGATGAAGGTGTGGGACGAAGGCGGAACGTATGAGGAACTGATAAAGAACGACGCGGACATCTCTAAGCATCTGTCAGCCGATGAGATCGCCCGCGTTTTCGATATTGAACATTATCTGCGAAATGTAGATAAAGTATTTGAACGTGTCTTTGCCATAAGCTGATGGCTCATGCCGACCATTTCTCTGCAAAATTCCCAATAATCGGGATCTTATACATCTCTCCACCGTAGCCTTTTATGGCGGCGAGAACGGTGAACACCAGCACCGCAACCCCAAGTACGAAGATCAGCAACCCGGCAAGCCCCGAAATGAGCGGTAAGCCGATCGCTGCATCGACGAACACGCCGATGAACATGAACGCGTAAAGAGGTATGCCAACCACGATCAACGCTCCGATCAAAAGGAGCGATTGTACCGCGTGAAAGCGTGTGAGCTTGTTCGTCTTGTCCGTGACCAGGACAATAATGCTGTAAATGACACCAAGATAACAGACGATATTTGCCAGGTAACAGATCAGGGCTCCAACATTTGCATCCAGTCCGAGTGCGGTTTTACCGTCCGACATATTTTGCATAACAAAGGTATCTCCTTTTCGGGATCAAATTTTTGTTTACGAGTGCTTTTAACGTGGGCAAGACAGCAAAAAAGTACCACAACGCTTTGATTAAGACAACATTTTAAGCCACAATCTACAATTTATTTTGGTGACCGGAATGAAAGCAAAGGTGTACGTAACGTTGAAACCGAGTGTCCTCGATCCTCAAGGAAAGGCGATCAATCACTCGCTCGAACTTCTCGGCTATGAGCAGATCACCGAGGTGCGGCAGGGGAAATACTTCGAGATCATGCTCAGCGACGAGACGACCGCTGAAATGGCCAAGGAGTCTGTGGAAAAGATCGCAAGGGATGTACTTGCAAATCCGGTGATCGAGGATTATCGGGTTGAGATCGTATGAAATTCGGAGTAATTGTATTTCCCGGCTCGAACTGTGACCACGACGCATATCACGTCGTATCGAAACACATTGGCCAGCCGGTCGACTTTGTCTGGCATAAAGAAACGGACCTGAGCGGTTATGATGCCATCCTGATACCGGGCGGGTTCTCGTATGGCGATTACCTGCGGGCAGGTGCCTTGGCCAGCTTTTCGCCCGTGATGAAGGCGGTGAAAGAGTTTGCCGCAAAGGGCGGGTTCGTTTTTGGTATATGCAATGGGTTCCAGATACTTTGCGAAGCTGGATTACTGCCCGGAGCGCTGATGCGGAATGAAAATCTGCATTTCGTCTGCAAGCACGTTAACATCCGCACCGAGAACACAAACACGCCTTATACGAGCGAGCTTGAACAAGGTGCCGTGCTTTCGGTTCCGATCGCCCACGCGGAGGGGAATTTCGTGTGCGACGCCGAGACGATGACCACGCTCGAGGAGAACGGGCAGATCATATTTCGATACTGCGATAAGGACGGCGAACTATCCGTACGAGCAAATCCCAACGGAGCACTCTCAAGCATTGCAGGTATTTGCAATCTCGACCGAAACGTCCTCGGTATGATGCCTCATCCGGAACGTGCCTGCGAAGACCTTTTGGGGTCGAACGACGGCCGCGATATTTTCAGATCGCTTGCAAAGGCGGTAGCCGCGTCGGGAACTTGGGCCCGGGCCTGACGGGCTTGAAAATGTGCGGCGGACGGTATGGCTGAGATCGCCTAAGGGTGATGCCGCCCGTCCCTCCGTCCATTTCCAGCCACTAATAACTGCCGGATTTCGAGATCTGAACCCCGCCGTTCTTGGTCGTGGCCCTGACGAGCGGGCCGCCGCCATTGATAGACGTCTTGACCTCTTTCATTCGATTGCCCCAGCTCCCCTTTACGTCTTCGGTTGTCACGCTGAGTCCGGTAAATTCGCTCCTGAACCCGCCGTTCACGGTTCCCGTTTCGATATTTGCAGCGTAGCCATCCGGCAACACTAATCGGACGCCGCCATTGGTCGTTGAAACATCCAGGCCGCTGCCCTTCCAGGTTTGGCCGGCGAGCGTTACGTTGAGGCCGCCGTTCGTGGTGCGGCCTCGAACATCACCCGCGACGTCTGAAAGGTTGATCCCTCCATTGAGAGTCTCGAATTCGAGAACACCTTCGACAGATACGATCGAGATGCCGCCATTATGAGCGGTCAGCTTAAGATTCGAATTGTGGGGAACGCGGGCTTCATATGAGACCGAAAACCGGGTGTCGTCGATCCCTTCGGCCTTTACGACACCGCCCGAGGTGGATATCCTTACGCTGCCGGCCGCGTTACGAGCCGCGGCGTCGGATTCGCCCCACGCCTGAACGCATGCGCGAAGCAGCACGTCGGAACGATCCTCGCCTTTGACCTTGATCCCGCCGTTGCGACCGGCGTCGATATTAAGTGTGCCGGCCGACGGGATGTTCGTCTCGCGTAGGTCGTTGAAAGAAACTCTGTTGTCTCCGGACCAGCTTTGGGACGAACAAAACTCTCTTTGCCCGGCCTTGATCTCGGCCTTGACCGCCTTATCGACCTTGACCTTGACGTCTGCCTTGTTCTGCGAGACGACCACGCCTGCGCAAATAAATAAAATTAACGAGGCAAGCCCAAAACGCGCGGCCGCCGATATGAATAAATTAGATCGCATCTGCCTATCTCCTCTTTTATTGACTGAAAAAACCGTGGATATGAACCGTACTGAATATTGAACACCGCGTGCGTCGATTTTGTGACACGATTTTTGAGAACAAAGGAATTTAAGCGGAAAACCTGCGATCCAAACGCGGCCTGCAACGTAAACCTTTCGTTTTTCATCTATTTTTCGTAAACTGAGAATCCGCCGAGTGCGGATTCCGGGCGAGCAGGAATGCTCGCCGCTCCAGTCTTGTGGGGGCGACAGGCTTCGACAGGGGCTTGTATAGATCTTTGGATGCACGCCGGGCTTTTTGTAGGTGAGCCCGTTAACAAAACTTACAAGACACAAATGCTAATCAAGAATTAGCTCTTGCTGCCTAATTAACTTTAGCTACAGCAATGTCTTACGGGAAGTTCGCCTGATGCGACCCGATAAGGCATAACCCAGTTCAGGCTAGGGCACGTCCACCGCCTGCGGACGTGTTTGAAACGTTAGTCGGGCTGGCTTCGGGCAGGGTTTCGCCGTATTGCTTACCTGCCGGAAGCGAGATAAAAGCAAATCGGCTAAGCGTGTAGAGTTCACTGGTCGCAACCTTTGGATGCGGGTTCGATTCCCGCCGCCTCCACCATCCTAACTTGGATTATTCTGCATAGATAACGATCCCATCAGATCATATCCAGCCATACTTATCAGGTATGGTCTGCTGTTGGGCCCGTCTGAACCTGCGAGCGGTTCGTGTTAGAATTTCACTCATGAAGATCAGACGTCTTGTATCTGGAGCTATCGTTCATTGCCTTTTGCTGACGTTTTTCGGGGCCGCTGCGCTTTCGCAGCAGGACAGCAACGAGGAGCGCTTTATCGCGATCGCCAGAGGTATCCATCAGCGCGCGATCACCCTTGACACGCACGTGGATATCAACACGGCGAACTTCACGCCAACAGTGAACTACACGCAGGAGCTGCCGATACAGGTGGATCTGCCGAAGATGGAGCGTGGCGGGCTGGACGTTGCATGGCTCATCGTTTACACGGGCCAGGGCGAGCTGAACGAAGAGGGATACAAGCGTGCCTATGCGAATGCTATCGACAAATTCGAAGCCATCCATAGGCTCACCAAAGAGATCGCGCCAAACAGGATCGAGCTCGCCCTGACCTCGAAGGACGTCCGACGCATCGTCCGTTCGGGCAAAAAAGTGGCGATGATCGGCGTCGAGAATGCTTATCCGATCGGCACCGACATTTCGCTGATAAAGAACTTTGCCGACCGCGGCGCGCGATATATGTCGCTGGCGCACAACGGCCACAGCCAGTTTGCGGATTCGAACACGGGCGAACGCGACGGCGTTTGGCTGCACAAGGGCCTGAGCGATCTGGGCAGGCAGGCCGTGGCCGAGATGAACAAGTGGGGGATCATGATCGATCTGTCGCATCCGTCGAAGGCGGCAAATATGCAGACGCTTCAGTTGACGAAGGCCCCGGTCATCGCCTCGCATTCAGGTGTCCGCAGCATCGCCGACCACAGCCGAAACCTAGACGACGAGGAACTGCTCGCGATAAAGAAGAACGGCGGTGTGGTACAGGCGGTCGCGTTTCGGGGGTACGTGAACCGCGAAAAGGCCGAGCTGCGTGCCTCAAAAACGACCGAGATACTTCGCGAACTTGCTGCTTCCGAAGGGTTTACGGTGCTGGCACAGGCGGATGTCGCCCGCTTGCCTCAGGCGGAACGCGTTGCGTATCAAACAAAGCTGCGTGAGTTGCGGATGCGGAATATGCCTATGATCCGCGCACGTCTGACCAAGGTCGCTCCCGATGTGAACGTAAAGGATTTTGTCGATCACATTGACTACCTTGTGATGAAGATCGGCATCGATCATGTGGGCATTTCGTCTGATTTCGACGGCGGCGGGGGCGTTGAGGGCTGGGACGACGCGTCCGAGACCTTCAACGTTACGCTTGAGATGGTCCGCCGCGGCTATACCGAGAAACAGATCGCGAAGATCTGGAGCGGCAACCTGCTGCGAGTGCTGGACCGTGTCCAGAAGATCTCGCGACAGCTTCAAAAATAGTCCTAGATCAAAAGACAAGCGCTCAAAAGCGGCAGGCGGAAGTTCGTCGTTTCACCAGGCTATGCCGTGGTCGTCGCCGTGGTTCGATGCGGCTCCCCACATACTGCCGCTACGCCGGTCGAAGAAGATCGCTGTTATCGGGCCCGAGGTTCGTTCCTCAAAGACCAGCGTGTAGCCCATCTTGGTAAGTTCGTCACGAACGGCCTGCGGCGTGGAGTTTGCCAGAAGCATTCGGCCCGGCCGTGTTTCGTGGCCGCCGAAGCTTGCCCGCATTTGATAGGAATTCATATTCGGTGCCTCGGCCGCACGCTGGACATTCATATTAAATTCGACAACATTAAGGAAAAATTGAAGCAGATTCTGGTCCTGGCCGTCACCGCCCTGCACCGAAAAGGCAAGGAACGGTTCTGCTCCCTTGAAGGCTAATGTCGGCGTCAGCGTGACGCGGGGCCGCTTGCCGGGTGCGATGACATTGTACGGCCCATCGGCGGGATCGGTCACAAAGCTCTGTGCCCGCTGGCTCAGTCCGACACCCGTCCGGCCCGCGATCACTGCCGGGACCCAGCCGCCGCTCGGCGTCACGGAAACTATCCAGCCCTCTTTGTCCGCCGCCTGGACCGAGGTCGTGCCGGCATAGAATGACGAAAGATCGGACGAATTCTCCGGAAAGTAACCACCGAGGGGAAATCGACCGCTGTCGGTCCTTGCGGCACCGAGTTCCGGCTGCGGAGCGGAGCCCTGCTGGGCGGCCGGCACGACCTTCCACTTTGACAGGAGGTCGGCAAATGGATTTTTCTCGTTCTGGAACGGATACGGGTCGCCCGGCCTTGCTTCGGGGTCGTTCTTTTCGGGATCGATCAGTTTCGCACGTTCGCGGGCGTAGGCTTTAGAGAGCAGTCCCGCGACCGGCTCCTTTGGTTCGGAGTACGTATCTCCGTAATAGAAATCCCGGTCGGCAAAGGCGAGGTTCATCGCCTGATAAAGCGTGTGAATATACTTCGTGCTGTTGTACCCCATTGCCTTCAGGTCGTAGCCTTCGAGGATGTTCAGGGCTTGAAGCATCGCAGGTCCCTGCGTCCAGACGTTCAGCTTATATACGTCGATGCCCTTATAGTCCGTTTTTACCGGTTCTTCGAGCTCAACCTTCCAACGGGCCAAATCTTCCAATGTGATCAGGCCGCCCTCTTCCTGCGTGCCGCGAACGAGTTCCTTCGCGATGTCGCCCTTGTAAAACCGGTCGTACGCGGCCATTATCGCCTGCTTCCGGTTCTTGCCCGCTTTGAGCGCCGCTGCTTCGGCCTCCACCAATTTACGCAGCGTAGCGCCCAGGTCGGGCTGCCGGAAGATCTCACCCTCCACGGGGCCCTCGCGGTCGCGTCCTGAGTGCGGCAGCATCACCTCCCGCGAATACTTCCATTGTTTCAGCCAGGCCTTTTGCCGTTCGATAACACCGGCGGTCTGAGCGTCCATAACGTACCCATCGGCCATTTCGATCGAAGGTTCGAGTATCTCCTTTAGGCTGAGCTTGCCGAATTCGGCAAGCATTACAAATATGCCGCCGGGAGTACCCGGAGTAACGGAGGACAACGGGCCGTACTCCGGTGGGTTTTTCATATTCTTTGACCGATAAAACTCGGCAGTTGCCCCGGTCGGGGCGACACCGAGGGCGTTCACGCCGATCACCTTTTTCGTTTTTGGGTTATAGATCAGCGCCTGGGTCTCTCCGCCCCACCCGAGTGTGTCCCACATGGTGGAGGTCGCGGCGATCATGGCGCAGGCCGCGTCCACTGCGTTGCCGCCTTTCATAAAGATGCGGGCGCCCGCCGTTGCGGCGATGGGTTTGCCTGTCACGGCCACCCAATGGCGGCCGTACAGCAGCGGCCGCTGGGTTCTCTGACCGAGGAGTCCAAGCGGACAAAGTAGGCAGATGATGAAGGCTAGGACGAAGGACGCGGCATAGGGTCGTGCAGTATTCATGCCCGCGATAATAGCACGGGTTGCCGCCACAAGACGCCTGCGGACAAATTCGTTATAGTCTCAATTGCAAACGATGGCGGATAGAACTTTGCCGATCGGGATATTCGATTCAGGTGTGGGCGGCCTGACGGTCTATCGCGCGCTCCACGACCGCCTGCCGAACGAGCATTTCATATATCTCGGCGACACCGCGCGCGTTCCGTATGGGACGAAATCGCTTGCCACGGTCGAACGATATGCTTTGGAGAATTCACAGTTTCTCGCCTCGCGGGGCATCAAGCTGCTCGTCGTCGCGTGCAACACGGCATCTGCATTGGCTCTGCCGAAGATACGGGAACAGATCGGTCTTGATGTTGTAGGTGTTATCGGCCCGGGCGGGAGAAAGGCAGTTGAACTGACCCACAAGCATCCGGCCGCCCGGATCGGCGTTATAGCTACCGAGGCCACCGTCTCAAGCAACGCCTACCAAGAGGCGATCCGACGCGCCTCCGCTGAGGCCGAGGTTGAACAGACGGCCTGCCCTCTGTTTGTTCCGCTTGCCGAAGAGGGCTGGACCGACGAGCCCGAAACGCGGTCGATCGCCGCCCGGTATCTTACTCCGATCAGGGAATTTGCCCCGCAGGCCCTTGTGCTCGGGTGTACGCATTACCCGATTCTGCGCCATGTGATTCAGCAGACGGTGGGTGAGAATGTTATGCTTGTGGATTCCGGCGAAGCCACCGCCGAAGAGGTGGAGATCTTGCTTCGTGAACAGGGCATGGCAAATCCGGCAGCCATATCCGGCCGCCGCGAACTGTGCGACGATCTCGACCATTTTTACGTCACCGATGCCGCTGAGCGCTTTGCTCGCGTTGCCGAGCGATTTCTGGGAACGCAGCCATCAAAGCTTGAAGCTATCGAGGTTTTTGGCGGCGATGAATTGCGATAGATCGTTTGCAAACAGACACACACGAACGAGGCCGCGGCTGAACCGGAAACACTGAAACACCTACGTGAGAGGCCATGACCTGCGGCAGGAATATTTTGGAATGACCTATATCAGACAAGACAACCGGACTTTCGAACAGTTGCGGAACGTGAAGATCACACCCAACATTAATCCCTACGCAGAAGGGTCTGCGTTGATCGAGGTCGGGGGAACCAAAGTGATTTGCACGGCCTCGGTCGAAGACCGCGTGCCGCTTTTTCTTAGGAATAAAGGGGTTGGCTGGGTGACCGCCGAATACGCGATGCTTCCTCGGGCGACAAGCACGCGAACGCAGAGGGAGACGCAGCGGCCGGCCGGGCGTACGCAGGAGATCCAGCGGCTTATTGGCCGGAGTCTGCGTGCAGTGGTTGATACAAAGTTACTGGGCGAGCGACAAATCTTTCTGGATTGCGATGTGATCCAGGCAGACGGCGGAACACGGTGCGCGTCGATAACCGGGGCCTACGTGGCTTTAGCCCTCGCCTGCCGCAAGCTCGTCAAACAGGCCGTCATCAAATCTTCACCTATCATTAGCGAGGTGGCGGCGGTCAGCGTCGGCATTGTCGAAGGGCAGGCAGTGCTCGATCTTTCTTACGTAGAGGACTCTGAGGCGGACGTCGATATGAACGTGGTCTGTACCGGGGCCGGCAAGTTCATTGAGCTTCAGGGGACGGCCGAACGCGAGCCTTTCACCCGCGAGCAGATGGACGAAATGCTCGGCCTAGCCGATATTGGGATCAACCGGCTGTTCGACCTACAGAGGACAGCATTGGACGCGTAGCACCGGCGCCACGGTCGTGAAAGCCTTACGAATCTTGAATTGTCTTGCCCCTCGTTTGTATAATCAGGTTATGCCGAAAACCAAATGAATTTGAGGTACGAAATGAAAATCAGTGTTTTTGCAGGATTGATCTGCTTGTTAGTTGCCTCCTCGGCTTTAGCCCAGGGCGGCAAACAATGGAGCGACTGGTCGAAGAGAGAAGTAGATAAAATGCTGAACGACTCGGCTTGGGCGCAGTCGTTCAAGAAGGGAGAAGACCAGCCGGTGATGACAAGCCGGAGCGGCGGAAGCGGAAATCAGGGACAGGGAATTCAAGGCCCTGCACCCGAACCGACAGAGGTAAATGTTCGAGTTCGCTTGATCACTGCAAAGCCGATCCGAGAAGGATTTGCCAACCGGGTCTTGAAAGGCCAGTCTAGCCCGCCTCCTGACCTGGCCGGAAAACTTCAGACCGCTATCGACAACGGCTTTGGGGATTTTATAGTTGTCGCTGTGAACGTCGATGGCCCGAATCCCAGAACGGTCGGTGCGACGCTCCAGGCATTGATGCGATTGAAGGCCGAGGACCTGGAGGATAAAGTATATCTAGAGCGAAAGGACGGTAAACGACTTCAGTTGCTTGAGTACAAAACCCCGATCGCGGACGATATGGGTGGAAAGTTCGTTTTCGCGCGAACACTCGACGGTAGTCCGTTCCTGGGACCCTCCAGTGAGAACGTCCGGTTCGTGTTGAACCAGCCGGGGAATTTGAGACTCAATGTGAGATTCGACGTTTCCAAGATGACGTACAACGGAAATCTCGAGTATTAGGTCTGAAGTTTCGAGCCGCTTGTTTGCTGTTTTGCATCGCTGTAATACGTCTGATCTAATTGGCCCACAGCCCGGCCATCTTCAGGATCGGAGCGAACGTCGAGGAAGGGTTCGCTCCTGTTTCTTCGTTTTATTTCCGCCGTAGGATCGCGCCCGGTAAGCGCTCCGTCACCTTGCCGTTTTCCCATACCGCGGCTCCGCTTACAAAAACCGTCTTTATTCCCTCCGAGAACAACTGCGGTTCTGCAAAGGTAGCCCGATCGATGACGGTCGCCGGGTCAAACAAGACCAGATCTGCTTTCGAACCCTTTTTGATCACCCCCCGATCCTTCAGGCCCAGCCTTGCGGCCGGCATCGATGTCATTTTGCGGACGGCCTCTTCGAGCGAAAGCCACTTTTCCTCACGAACGAATCGGCCAAGAATGCGAGGAAAAGTTCCGGTGCCGCGCGGGTGCCGGCTGCCGATGCCGCCGTCGCTCGATGCCATTACCCAGCGGGTTTGGTAAAACGTTTTGACGTCCGCTTCGGTCATTCCGAAACCAACGACGCCCGCGCCGCCTTTTTCGACAATTTCTATGTATGCGGCAACTGGTGAACTATTCGACATTGCGGCTGCCTCAGCAAGCGTTTTGCCTTCGTATTGTGGAAATGCGGCGCAGCTTGTGATCAAGACCTTGTCCGCCCCGCCAATGGTATCGATCCCTTTCTGGACCTCGGATGGGTCGCCGTGTTTGCGGCTCGGCACCAGCACAGTGATAGTCGATGCCCATGCGATATATGGATACGCGTCGGCTGTGATGTCCATCCCCGATCTTCGAGCTTCATCGATAAGGGCGACCGCCTCGACGGATCTTCCCCAAACACTGCTGTTGCCCATCTTTATGTGGGAGATCTGCACAGGTATCTTTGCCTCGCGGCCGATGCGTATCGCCTCGCGGATAGCGTTGAGAACGCCCTCTTCCTCGTCACGCATATGTGTCATATAGGTGCCGCCATGTTTTGCTGCAACCTTTGAGAGGGCGATCAACTCTTCGGTCGTCGCTCGATATCCTGCATCGTATTCGAGGCCGGACGACAAGCCGAAGGCCCCATCTTGCATGGCTTGTTCAAGGAGGCCGGACATCGCGGCGATCTCTAGATCGGTTGCCGCTCGGGCAAGATCGTCCTTCATCACCTGTGCCCTTAGCGTTCCATGGCCAATGAACGAGCCAACATTGACCGCAACCTTTCCCTGCAATCTCGAAAAATAGTCTGCAAGCGGCCAGGGGCTACCACCGTCCGGGCCGACGATCACCGTAGTGATTCCCTGCGAGACCTGATTAGCGGCGGTTCCTTCGCGCAACAGACCGGCTTCAGAATGATTATGAATGTCGATAAAACCCGGTGCCAGCACAAGGCCCGTCGCATCAATGGTCTGTTCGCCTTTCTTCGGAGCTAGTTTTCCGATGGAGCCGATCTTGCCCGCCTTTACGCGGACATCGCCCGAAAAGGCGGCCCTACCGCTGCCGTCTATGATCGACGCGTTTCTGATCAAAAAGTTCCCGGTTTGTCCGAGAACTGCGATCGAGTAAGCAAAATGAAAGATCAGCGAAGCTGCGATGAACTTATGAATGCGCATATTGAAGGAGATAATAGTTAATGCGGGTTTGCTCGTCCAATCATACCACTCTAAAATCTTACAAAAACCGGGAGACAACGACTTGAGCGAAAGACAATTTGAAGGGAAGTGCGCCATCGTAACCGGCGGCACGCGCGGCATCGGCAAGGGGATCGTGCTCGAACTGGCAAAGAACGGAGCAAATGTAGCGTTCAATTATTCAAAAAGTGCGGAAGATGCCGAGCTGTTGAGGACGGAGGTCGAAGCCAACGGTGTAAAGGCATTTTCCGCACAGTGTGATGTCGCAAACACTGAACTTGCTGCCGAATTTGTAGGCCTGGTCAAGGATGCTTTCGGAACGGTGGATCTCCTTGTAAACAACGCGGGCATTACGCGCGATCAGCTGATCCTGCGGATGAAGGAAGAGGACTGGGACGCCGTGATCGACACGAACCTGAAAGGTGCGTGGAATTTCTGTAAAGCGGTCCTTCGGCCGATGATGCGGAATCCAGAAGGCGGATCGATCGTTAATGTCTCGTCCATAAGCGGCGTGGTCGGGATGCTTGGACAATCAAATTATTCCGCTTCCAAGGCCGGGATGATCGGCCTGACAAAGTCGCTGGCCAAGGAAGTCGCGAGCCGGAACATCACGGTAAACGCAGTTGCTTTCGGCCTGATCGAAACAGAAATGGCCAGCGAAATGAATGCTGAATATCGCGAAAAGATACTAGCCAGCATCCCGCTTGCGAGGCTCGGCACGGTGCAGGAGGCCGCGGAGGTTGTTTGCTTTCTGATGTCGAATTCGGCACGCTATATTACCGGGCAGGTCGTTCAGGCCGATGGCGGCCTCGCGATGTGATAAATAGCGATGTCGGTTAAATATCAGAACGATGACCCGATCGAGGTCGGAGAGGTTGAAGACGCGGCAGCACCCGAGGCGGTCGAGGTCAGCGGTTTTGGTTTTCCCTTATACACGTCGGTTTTGGTCTCGTGCATTATCGCGGTGTTCATTGTGCAGGCAATGTACGACCCGCAAGGTATCGGCCTTAGCGCTCTTAGTCTCGCCGAGCTAAGGCCGTCGATCCTGGCCGCAGGTTTCGTCAAACCCGCTTTTGTCAACGGCGAGTACTGGAGATTGCTTACCGGAGCCGCGCTTCACGGCGGGCTGATCCACATCTTCTTCAATTCCTACGCATTTTACAGCTTTGGGCGTTTGTTCGAATTCCTCTCTAATCGGGCGCATCTAGCCATCGTCTTTGTTCTGGCGGCAGCGGGAGGAGGAGTGTTGAGCCTGATCTTCATGCCGGAAGGCATCTCGGTAGGAGCATCGGGAGGTGTGCTTGGCCTGATAAGCTATCTTGCCGTATATGCGTTCAAACGAAGGCAGTTCGTGTCGGCGGAATTCAGAAAGAACCTTCTTTTCAACATCGGATTCGTACTCATTTTCGGCCTTGTTTTGTTTCAGGTAGTGGATAATTACGGCCACATCGGCGGGCTGTTGGTAGGGGCCGCATACGGAGCGATCCAGATCCCGACGGACCCTTATATCGATCCCCGTTCGGCGGGAACCGTGACAAGCTTTTTCGGACTGTTTGCGATGGGTCTTTTCATTGCTGTCTGTATCTTTAGCAGCTACCTGATAATGTTTGCGGCAGTCTGATCTATCGATGCCTCGCGTTAGAATACACCAACACGTCAACCCGCTTTCTCCGTTCTATCGACAAGCACCCAAGCCCGTCGTCGCCGGCGCCATATTTTTCGAGCCGGACCATCCGCTGCTGCTTGACATTGGATGCGCCCGCGGTCGATTTTTACTGCGGATGGCGAAAGCCGATCCTTCCTGGAACTATCTCGGTGTCGAGATCCGCGAACCCTTGGTTGACGAAGCCAATCGCCTTGCCGCTGAAACCGGCCTTGCGAATCTGCATTATTCGTTTTGCAATGCGATGCTCTGGCTTGATCGGCTCCTCGAAGACCTGCCGGAAGGTTTGCTGCAGATGGTGACGATCCAGTTTCCCGATCCGTGGTTCAAGAAAAAACACGCAAAACGTCGAATGGTAAATGAAGAAATGGTCGAAACGATAGCTCGACACCTTGCACCGGGCGGACGCGTGTTTATTCAGACCGACATTGAATTTCTGGCAGAAGAGATGTTCACTCTGTTCCACTCCGACCACCGATTTAGGGAAGCAAAGGCCGCTCCAAACCCATTCCCGGTCAAGACTGAACGTGAGAAGGCGGTGGAAGACAAGGGTTTACCGGTTTACCGAAAGCAATTTTTCTTAAGAACTACTTCCAAGTCTTCTCCTTCTTGAATTTCTTTATGACCATTTCGCGGCGGAGTTTTGGGAGATGGTCGATGAAGAGCTTGCCGTCGCAGTGGTCTGTTTCGTGAAGGAACGCCCGGGCCGCATAACCTTCCGCCTCGCGTTCGAACCACTCGCCTTTTTCGTTTTGGGCCCGTAATTTTGCTTTCAAAGGCCGAACAACGACCGCCGGAACCTTGCCGACAGAAAGGCAGCCTTCCTGGCTGGACTGTTCGCCCTCGGTGTGTATGATCGCGGGGTTTGCGGCTATCAGTTTGATGCCGTCGCAGTCCATCACAAACAGCCGCAGGCTCAGCCCGATCTGCGGTGCGGCGAGGCCGACGCCCTCGGCATCGTACATCGTGTCGAACATGTCGGAACACAGGTCGGCGAGTGACTGATCGAAATTCTCGACCGGCTTGCCGGCTTTACCCAGTACGGTTTCAGGGTATTCGGTGATCTTTCTAACTGCCATCGAACAATGGATCTTTATTACCGAAAGTTTTGGATCGATCTCTTTTTCATAAGCTGAGGACACAGAACGGCTGCGTCAAGGTTGAACCGAGCCGTAATCTAGAAGGCGGTCCGCCGATAGACAATTATCGGGGAATATAGCCGCCGCGAGCACCGCGGCCGAATGAACGATGCGCAAAAAAGCCCTTTTCCTCGCGGGCCTTGCATTCCCAGCAGACCACTTCTGCGACACCGGCAGGATCGAACCACAGATTGTAGTGCTCGGTTTCACGGTCG
This sequence comes from Pyrinomonadaceae bacterium, assembly GCA_035327545.1. GTDB lineage: Bacteria > Acidobacteriota > Blastocatellia > Pyrinomonadales > Pyrinomonadaceae > OLB17. The sequence continues at coordinate 281,569 of DAOLDE010000001.1, forward strand.
CAGCGGCTGCACCGTTTGAGAGGTTTTTCAGTCAACTTGGGGTCAAACGAGTCGATCATGTTAAGGATTCTATTACTGAATCGCAGGCCTTTCAATTGAAAAGGCGGCCAAAATGGCCGCCCGCTGTTCGAACTGAAAGGATTTTACTCCGGTTGGCCCTTACAGCCAGGCCCAAATAAGGCAGGCTGCTTAGTGCTGATGATCGGATAATTCTCAGCTTCTTTGTTGATCTCGAGCCATGGAAGATACTCTTCCGGGACTGACATATCTGAAAAAATCGCTTCGACCGGACACTCAGGGATACACGCGTCGCAATCAATGCATGTGTCGGGATTTATCAATAGGCGATCGGGCAATTCGTGAAATGCTTCGACCGGACAGACCGCGGCGCAGTCAGTGTATTTACATTCCACGCAGGGTTCGGTAACGATATAGGTCATCTGGTTCCTGGGATTCTCCTATTTCGGGGTAATCGAAAATAGCAAACTAAAACCGTAATACCCCGACGATAACTTGTCAAATCAGCCTTAACAAGTGATAGAATTCTCTAGACACCTGTTCTTGGCGATCCGACAATACTAGGAAAAACAAATGAAAGATGGCAGAGCGGAACGCGAATTATCGTTGGATTTTTTGCGTGTCACAGAAGCAGCAGCTATAGAATCGGCCAAAACAATGGGCCAGGGCGATCGCAAGCATTCCGACCATGTAGCGGTCGAGGCAATGCGGGAAGTGATGGACAGCGTCCCGATGCGCGGCCGAATCGTGATCGGCGAGGGCGAACGAGACGAAGCGCCGATGTTGTATATCGGTGAGGAGTTGGGCGGCGGTGCGTTCTCGGACGAGGCGAGGGCTGAGTTTCCAGAGGTGGATATCGCGGTCGATCCGCTTGAAGGGACCAACCTCTGTGCTTTGGGTGCAAATAATGCGATCGCAGTGCTGGCCGCATCGGAGCGCGGTGGCCTTCTGAATGCCCCTGACATTTATATGGATAAGATCGTTGTCGGGCCCTCGTGCCGCGGAGCGGTCGATATCGACGCCCCAGTTGCCGACAACCTTAAGAACATAGCCCGCCGTCTAGGCCGTGATATCGAAGATCTTACCGTGATCTGCCTCGACCGGCCTCGGCATAAACAGCTTGTTGCCGATGTCCGGGCCGCTGGGGCCAGAATTCGGCTGATATCGGACGGAGATCTGTCCGCCGGCATTTCTGCCGCCGTTGCCGGGACTAACATTCATGCCCTGATGGGCATTGGCGGTGCACCCGAAGGTGTGATCACCGCGGCGGCAATGAAGTGCCTGAACGGAGAGATACTGTCGAAGTTCGTCTTTGACCCAGAGCGACTGGGTGTGGACAGAACAAAAGTTCCCCCGCGCGAAGAATCGGTCGATCGGATACGGGGAATGGGGATCAATGACCCTGACAAGGTGTTTGATACTAACGACCTCGCGCCGGGCAAGAAGGTGATCTTTGCCGCGACCGGTGTTACGGACGGTTCGCTGCTGCGGGGCGTCCGATTTTTTGGTGAAGGGAAACGGACCCATTCTGTGGTGATGACCACTGACAATAAGAGCATAAGGTTTGTGGACACGGTCCACGTCGAAGGCGGGCCGGATGCGGTGATCAGGTTCTAATGATCGCGGCATCTTCCGCAGTATATTTTCCGGCCTCTTTCGATTTCTTGACCGAGGCCGTGAATTGCTATCGAGATCATCGAAAAAGGAGTGACTATTGGTGAGCGGCTTTTCAGCAAATGGAAATGGTTCAAACGGCAGCAGCGTAACTAAGGCAAATGGCGACGGCGGGAAACTTATTGTTCTTACGGCCCCGCTTACTGAAGCAATAGATCACGCCGGATACTTCATCCAGATGGCAATGGCCTCGCTGCCTATCTGGCTCGAAGGCATTTTGAACCGAAAGTATCCTGAGTGGCGAAACGTCGAACACAACCCCGACGGTACCGCGAAATATATGCCAGCCGGGGTTCGGTTGGTCGAAAAATCGCTCGAGCGCGTGTACTCGGCCGACGACATCGTTTCCTGCTTTCCGCAGGATATAGACAAGTTCATCGGCCCGCGTACGCGCGTGGTCGCCGTCTCAACGCACAATCCGCTCGGTGTAACATTTGCTGCCGGCGTTTACACATCCATATTCGGTTCGTCGAAAATGCCGATCAACTCACACTATTCGCGGGAATTGTTCGCACAGATCAAGTCGAACCCATTTCGGGAGAACTTCAAGGTGATCGTTGGCGGTTCCGGGGGCTGGCAGATCATCCAGACGGATATGTACGACGAACTCGGCATCGACTGCGTCGTCGAAGGCAGAAGCGAGTCGCAGGATACGCTCGACCTTTTCGCAAAAGCCATAGCCGGCGAAGATCTGCCTAGAGAGCTGACCGTCGTGCATCCGAAAGAACGGGAGGCGATCATGTTCCCGGATAAAAGGACGACTTTCGGTGTGGTAGAAATGACCACTGGCTGCGGCCGTCGCTGCAAATTTTGTGTACCAGATCTTAACCCGCAGATCGATCTGCCAAAGGACAAGATCATGGATGCGGTGAGGGCAAACGTCGAACAAGGGAACAAGCAGATCAGCCTGGCGACCGAAGACATGTTCATTTGGGGCCAGGTGCATACCGATACGCCTTTTTATTTCCCAAACCGCGAGGCTCTGGTCGATCTGTATCAATCTATCGTAGATACGCCGGGCGTCGAGCAGCACGTATTGAGCCATTCGACGATCGCACCCGCAGTGGTCGATCCGGTCCTGATCAAGGAGCTGTCGCGTATTCTGCTGCCCAAGAGCCCGATCCACTTCCCTTATCTAAGCTCGCATCCTGAGAAAAAGGCCCTTGCGCCACTGATCGGGCTCGAGACAGGCTCGGTCCGAATGGCGAAGAAAGTGATGGCCAGCAAGGGCGTTCCGTTCTCGATCAACGACTGGCCAAGCGTGGTTCTGGAAGGGCTGAGGATCCTAAATGAGAACAATTGGTTCCCGGCCATGACGCTGATCGTTGGCAACCCCGATGAGACCGATGAAGACAATATGGCCACGCTTGACCTGGTATATGAAATGGAGCGACGCGGTCTTTTTGCCTTTCTCATACCCTCGATCTTTACTCCACTCCACGATACCCGAATGGAGATGGAAAAAGGCGTTACCCAAACCAAACAGCTTACGCCGCTGCAGTGGCAGTTGATGATGAAATGCTGGAAGATGAACCTTCGGCCTGGACAATATAGCTGGTGGGGACCAACGGCATGGCGTGTTGGTTCGATCGGGATGTGGCTGTACAAGCTGAGGAAGCTAAACGGCCCCAATTTCACCTATCCGCTGCTGATGTTTTCAGGACTTCTCAGTGAAAAGCGGCTAGCCAAGATGGGCAAGATTTATATGGGACAGCCGCTTGAGACGAAAAACCGTGCTGAGCTGCTTGCTACGGTTAAGCCGAACCAGTGGAAATTTTTGCGTGCCGACGGTGGCGACCTTCCAAAAGAGGCACAGGCGGCAGTTGCGGCCTGATCCGTTTTTCTCGATGGAGTTTTGAATTTGCCTAGTTAGCATCAGCGACGATCTAAATGACCGAATCTCGTAAATTCGTACTCGATCTAAGCGAGGTCAGCGCAGGTGATGTTGCGCTGGTAGGCGGCAAGTGCGCGAGCCTGGGCGAGCTTTTCCGCGAGCTATCATCTCAGGGCGTCCGAACGGTCGATGGCTTCACCACTACGAGCGGAGCATACGAAGTGCTGCTTGAAACCGACGGACTTCGGAAAAAACTCCGCGCGCTGCTGAAAGGTCTCGATGTGAACGATCTCGAAGCATTGGCCCGGGTCGGCGGCGAGGCAAGGCGTTTGATGCTCGAAACGCCTTTTCCGCCCGAAGTTGAAGATGCGATCCTCGACGGCTATGCACGCTTGGGTCAACGCATCGGGAAAAAAGCCTTTGAGGTCGCTGTTCGCTCGTCGGCGACCGCAGAAGACCTTCCGGATGCGTCATTTGCCGGGCAGCAAGATACCATCCTCAACGTCCGAGGGCAAAAGCGGCTCATCGAAGCGTGTCATCAGTGCTTCTCATCGCTTTGGACCGATAGGGCGATCTCGTACCGCACTGCGAAAGGCTTCGATCACTTTGACGTGGCCCTTTCTATCGGAATTCAACCGATGGTGCGATCGGATATCGCCTGTTCGGGCGTAATGTTCACCCTCGACACGGAAAGCGGTTTTCGTGATGCGGTCGTCATCAACGGAGCCTGGGGGTTAGGTGAAGCGGTCGTTCAGGGAATGGCGACACCCGACGAATGGATCGTTTTCAAGCCCACCTTAAAGCAGGGTTTTCGCCCGATCGTCACTCGTAAGCTCGGCGTAAAGGAAGTGAAGATGGTATTTGCGGACGACGGGACCGGGACACAGGTGCGTGACGTGGTCGAATCGCAGCGAAACCGCTTTTGCCTCGCAGGTTTTGAAGTGCTCCAGTTGGCGGATTGGGCTTGCAAGATCGAAGACCATTATTCCGGACTTGCCGGCCAGCACCAGCCAATGGATATCGAATGGGCGAAAGATGGGATAACGGGCGAACTTTTTATCCTTCAGGCCCGGCCCGAGACCGTTCATGCTCAACGAGACCAGAATTTTGTCGAAACTTATCGTTTGACCGGCCAGCATGGAGCACCTCTGGTAACCGGCGTTGCTGTCGGTGAAAAGATTGGCCACGGGGCTGCTCATGTGCTGCTTGACCCGTCAAAACTGAACACCTTCAAAGAAGGCGAGATCCTCGTAACGACGATGACGGATCCCGCGTGGGAACCGATCATGAAGCGTGCTTCGGCCATTGTCACGGATCGCGGAGGCCGAACTTGTCATAGTGCGATCATCAGTCGTGAACTAGGCATCCCGTGTATTGTTGGGTCAGGCAATGCGACCGAGATGGTTAAGAGCGGGACGGATATCACCGTTTCATGTGCCGAAGGCGAGCGGGGGAACGTTTATTACGGCAAGATCGATTTTAAGGTGGACCGACAGACCGTTACCGACCAGGAGAGGCCCAACACGAAAGTCTTAATGAACGTCGGCGATCCGGACCATGCATTTGCGGTTTCGCGGATGCCAAACGACGGCGTGGGGCTTGCACGCCTCGAATTCATCATCAACAACCATATAGGGATCCACCCTATGGCGTTGGTCAATTATCCCAGGCTGAAAAGGCCCGAGGATGTTGCAGAGATCTCGCAACGCATAGGTGAAGAAGACCCGAAGGAGTTTTTTGTGCGAAAGCTGGCTGAAGGCGTTGGGCGAATTGCGGCCGCGTTCTATCCAAAGCCAGTGATCGTGAGAATGTCGGACTTCAAATCGAACGAGTACGCGAGGCTAATGGGCGGGCTCGAGTTTGAGCCCGAAGAGGAAAATCCGATGATCGGTTTTCGAGGGGCCTCGCGGTATTACGACGACCGATATCGGGCCGGGTTTAAGCTTGAATGCCAGGCATTGCAGCGTGTCCGCGAGGATATGGGGCTGACGAATGTTACGCCGATGATCCCATTTTGCCGAACTGTCGAAGAAGGTGAACGCGTTATCGCGCTGATGGCCGAATATGGACTCGTACAGGGCGAGAACGGGCTCGAGATCTACGCGATGTGCGAACTCCCGGCAAACGTCGTTTTCGCAGATGAGTTTCTACAGGTATTCGATGGTTATTCTATCGGTTCGAATGACCTGACACAGCTTGCTCTCGGTCTGGACCGCGATTCGGAGATGGTCGCGCACTTGTTTGACGAGCGGAACGGAGCAGTTGAAAAAATGGTGGCAATGGCGATAGACGCCGCTAAACGAAACGGAAAGAAGATCGGCATCTGCGGCCAGGCACCTTCGGATTATCCGGAGTTTGCGGAGTTCTTGGTAAAGCGGGGCATCAATTCGATATCGCTGAATCCCGACACGGTCATTCAAACCACGCACCACATATTAGAGACCGAGAAGGCGCTGGGCGGCACGGCACTAGGTTCTCCGGCTCCATGAACGTGCGGCAGCGGCTTTGGTGAAGTATGGCCGAACCGGCGGAGAAATATATAGATCGGAATACGTTCCGATCGCTTCGAAGACAAGCTTACGCGGTTTGGGCGACATCCACGGCCATCGCATTCGGCTGGGTCGGGCTTATCCTGCTTGCACCGATAGCCCGAGGTTTTGAATCGGCTCTCTCATCGAGGCTTTACACCTTCTTTAGTTATATTTGCCACCAGCTTCCGGAACGATCACTTCACATTGCAGGCTTTCCAATGGCGGTCTGTTCCCGCTGCTTTGGTGTTTACTTCGGGCTTTTTGCTGGAATGGCGACATATCCTTTGTGGCGGAGGATCGATGAGATCGAGCCGCTGCCGCGCATATGGCTCTTCTTGTCGATCGTCCCGATCGGGATTGATTGGTCGCTGACGATGGCCGGCATTTGGGAAAACACGCATCTTTCCCGAACCTTGACCGGCATTATTTTAGGGGCAGCGTGTGGGATCTACATACTTCCTGCATTGGTAGAAATCCGGCGAAACCTTGCCCTCAGCCGTCCATCAACAGATTGAACTTTTGTTGACTTATGGGCGTATAAATAGCAAGATTATCTTTCTGAGAAAGTTATGGGATTTACAAAGGAAACGGCCGTCGAAACCGCAAGAAAAGACCTGGCCAGGAGACTTAGCGTCGCCGAGGGTGAAATTGACGAGGGATCCGTGTCGAAGGTCGATTTTCCGGATATGTCCCTTGGAGCCCCAGCGTCGGGCGAAATGTCGGCTCAGATGATCTCGACCGGCTGGAAAATAAACCTCAAGGCGAAGGGCAGGATGTACGAATACCGGGCAGATAAATACCAGATCAGATTAAAAGATTTCGATGGTGCGAACCATGTGATCGCATCTTAGTAAGATCGGGCTTAGTCATGGTGGCCTAACCACCTGGACTTCCGGCAGCAAGGAGTTTTGTTTATGAATTGGGGAAAACTTTGGATACGCATCACTATCGTGGGAGTTTTGATAGTCACGGCGGCCGTGCTTGGCCAGATCAGACGCTGGCAGGAGCAGCCAGTTCCGAACATTGAGGTTGACCAATCAGTAACAAAAAAGCCCAAAACATCGGTTCGCTCAGTAAAAGACGCTGAGCCGGAAGTTATGGTCCGATTCAAGCCCGGTGTAAGCATTCAGGAGAAAAGGAAGATCGCTGGACGCCTGAACGATCGGCTTGAAGACCGCATAGAATCGGTGGCGGGCCTTGTAGCGATAGACGATCTTGACAATGCCACACCTGAGGAAGTGGCCGAGCAATACAGGCAAATGGCGGAAGTGCTCTATGCCGAACCGGTGATGACGATAAAGCTCGATGATCCGATGCACGATTCGCTCGGTCGAGATCTGCTGCAGCGTTCGCCCAGCGACAATATTCCGAACGATCCCCAGTTTGGTGAACAATGGGCACTAAACAATTTGGGCCAGGATGGCGGCAAGGAACGGGCCGATATCGACGCATTGAAGGCCTGGTCAAAGACGAGGGGGAGTGAAGATGTCGTCGTGGCTGTGCTCGATACTGGCGTTGACTATACGCACACGGATCTTGCGACGAATATGTGGGTCCGGCCCGATACAGTTCCTCAGTATGTCGATGACGAATTGGGCACCTTCAACGATATAAATGGATATGATGCAAATGCCAATGCCGCCGATCCGATGGATGAGAACGGCCACGGGACCCATTGCTCTGGCATTGTCGGTGCCGAAGGAAACAACGGTGAAGGCATCGCGGGTATCAATTGGAACGTTCGCATAATGCCGCTGAAGTTCATGGGACGTGGTGGCTACGGTACGACAAAAGATGCGATCGAAGCTATCAATTATGCTATCGACAGAAAGCAGAAGGGCGTCAACGTCCGTGTGATAAGTGCAAGCTGGGGCTCGACCATGTATTCAAAGGCGCTTGAAGACGCGATACGGGCCGCCGGCGAGAACGGAATACTGTTTGTTGCGGCTGCGGGGAATGCCTCGACCAACAACGACAATCGTCCGCATTATCCGTCCAATTATGATCTGCCAAATGTGATCAGCGTTGCCGCAACAGACAGGAACGACGTCCTGGCAAGTTTCTCTAATTTTGGTGCGAAGACGGTCCATATCGCAGCCCCGGGCAGAGAGATCGTTTCGACTTGGCTGAGCAATGCCTACCGCGAAGCATCGGGCACATCGATGGCGACACCTTACGTATCGGGCGTCGCTGCTCTGATCATAGCGTCCGAGCCTAACATTACGGTGGAAAAATTGCGTGAGCGCCTATTGCGATCAGTGGACAAGCTGGATGCTCTTTCTGGAAAGGTTGCTTCCGGCGGGCGATTGAACGCCGCGAAAGCGTTGGGACAATAGTTGGTCGCGAATGCCTTTTTCTGAACGAACTCTTCGCTAAACGTTCTGCGACACCGAACAGACGTTTTCGGTAGCCGGCCCAGTTCGGCAAGCTTCCAAACCCGACCATCTCAATTGCTTACTTTTTCTAAAGCCTTGCAAATGCAGGGCTTTTGACGTTTCGAGTCGTCCGTGGCACGCTCGTTGCTCTTACGTTTCCCGCAATGCGTGGCATTGCCTGAGAATAAAGGAAAAGGGAGACAAAAGATGAACAAGTTAAAATGGTTGGTGGCAACAAGCGCACTTTCTTTATTAATTTTGGGCTTGCCGGCAATTGCATCAGCACAGTGGAACGGCGGCTATGGTAACAGCGGCCCGTACAACAGCAACTACAATCTCAAGCCGACGGTCAAGAACCTCAAGGAAAAGGCTAAGTCCTTCGAGAGGTCGGTTGACCGAATGGACGATCGATGGAACGACCGCAGGAGCGGTCCGTGGGGCCAGGGCAACAATAGCCAGAGTCTCCGCAACCTTGAGCGGCTTTCGACCGATTTTCGCAAGGCAGCCGACGAACTTGAGAAAAGGTACGGCAACGGACGCAATCTTAACAACAGTGCTCCTCACGCTCGCCGAGTGATCGACATTGCAATGCAGATCGACCGTGAGATTAACGCATCCCGCGGACGAGGAAATCTTCAGGGCCAGTGGAACAGCATGAGGCACGAACTGAACATGGTTGCACATGTCTATGGATACAACCCTCGCGGACCGGGCCGAAACGACCGCGGCGGCAACTGGAGGAACAACTTTCCTTTCCCGCTCCCATTCTAATGGGTCGGTAAGTAGAGTGAAACCATCTTAAAAACAAGATCGCTTGTGCCCGGGAGTCAGATCCCGGGCTTTTTTGTGATCGTTGTTCCATCGAAAGGGTCTCGGTCGGTTAAGATACCGGGGGAACCTTTATGCAGCAACCAAAGGGAACACTATTCGTGGTCGCGACGCCCATCGGAAACCTGGCCGATATGTCGTTTCGCGGGCTGGAAGTACTGGGATCGGCGGACGTGATCGCTTGTGAAGACACGCGCCATACGGCGAAGCTGCTGAACCATTACAAGATCAAGAAAAGGACCCTGAGTTATCACGAGCATAACGAACGCGAGCGGTCCGATGAATTGATTTCGATCTTGACCAATGGAGGTACGGTCGCTCTGGTCTCAGATGCCGGCACGCCTGCCATCAACGATCCCGGCTCGCTCTTGATCAAAAAGGCGATCGACTCCGACATTCGCGTCGTTCCTGTCCCCGGCCCCGCGGCATTTGTCACGGCGGTCATTGTTTCCGGGCTGCCGACCGATTCCATTTTTTTCGGGGGGTTCTTGCCGGCTCGCACCGGCGAGAGACGGCGGCGGCTGCAGGAGATCGCCAACATCCCCGCAACTCTTGTGCTATATGAAACTCCTGTCCGCCTCGCCCGTGCACTCGCGGATTGCCTCGACATCCTCGGTGACCGGCCTGCCGCCGCCGCTCGCGAATTGACAAAGATCCATGAGGAGGTGGTCCGCGGGACGATAAATTCCCTCATCGAACACTTTTCCAGTGCAAAACCGAAGGGAGAATTCGTTCTTGTCTTTGACAGAGCCGGAGCCGGGAAATCCGCATCGGACGATCTGCTGTCCAGTCGGATAGATGAGTTGATTGCCGAAGGTATCCCCCAACGGAAGGCAATAAAGACTGCGGCGAAAGAATTTGGCATCAGCCGTTCTGAGGCCAACCGCCGACTGCAGGGATCGTAAAATTTGCGGAACCTTTTCGCTCCGGCATTGTCTGATCGAACAGAAACGTATTCCAGGCTCAGGCAACCAAAGACAAGGATGCCGCCTCTGAGAGGATACGAACGATCAGATCAACGACAGGAGCGTCACGTTATGCTGAGGTTTTTCGTTTCATCTACCACGGTTCTTTCTCTATTTTTTTCGATCTGCCTGATCCCCCAATCCGCATTTGCTCGTCGATGTCCAGTCAAAATGCCTGAAACGCTTCTCTCGCTTTATCAGGCAAGCGACGGTATATACAGCGGCACGTTTGAGAGAACCGCAGAAGGCGGTGTCCTCAGCACGACGCCGGATTATAGTGTTATCGGACTCAAGCATCATTTCACGGTCTCTTCGACGCTTAAGGGAACGGCAAGAAAATTCGTAGTGATAGACGACTATGAGTATCGTTACCACGCACAGCCGGAGCCGGAAGTCGAATCGGAAACCGATGGGCCTGATGAAGAACCCAACGACGAATACGCCGAGGGCATTGCAGCTTTGAAGGGAGGAGAAACAGTGCTCCTGTTTGTTCGACATGCAAAGGACGACGATAACAAGGATTCGTTAAAGCTGACGGATTTTAGCGATGGAGTAAAGGCACTCTCTGAAGACAAGATCGAGGTCTATTCCAAGCGGATCGACGAGCTGACCACAATCTTCGATAAAGCAGAAGTCAACGCAAACGACCTCCTCGCATGGTTGATCAGATGTGCGGAAAACCCGGCGACCCGATGGGAAGGCTCATATGAGCTTCTGCAAAGCGTGAGACAAGAGATGTTTCGGGAACAGCTCGAAAAGTCTAAACGCGAGCGAGCGGAAAAAGGTATCGCTGTTGAAGCGGACGCAGCGTCGGACGAGGTAGAGTGGGGCGATGAAGAAATGGATGGCGGGAGCGGAGCCGGATTTGATACGAGCGTTTTCGCGAAAATGCTTGGGCCGGACCATAAAGAAGCTCTGGCAAATATTCTGCTAGATCCAAAGAAAGACGAGGGCGTCGACGCCGACGAGCCGGGCTTGGAAAGGGTAAAAGGCGACAGGGAATTGATCGACCTGGTTGCTCTCTGGAAAGACCCGAGGCTGATCGGCTTCCTTCTCGAAAAGCTTCGTGCCGGAAGCAGCGACCGTGATCTCACTAGTCAAGCGATGTCCGTGATCGCTGAGATATTGGACGATGGCGCGGCGACAAAGATCGCATCGGATTACGCGGAAAATCAATGGTACGATGATAACGAGGAGTACGAAGAAGACCTTGAAGAAAGCGCCGATGATGTCGAAATGGAAGCGGATGATACTGAAGAGACGTCGGAGCAGCCTAAAGTTCCGGCACAACCCGAGGACGTTAAAGACAGCTCCGTAGGAGATAGGGAAACTCTCGAGGTAAAGAAGCTGAACTACGCAGAATTTCGGGCCGAGTTGGTGCAGAAATTCATTGCCCGATGCGATCTGGTTCTGGCCCTGCGTGCCGACGCCGAGAAGGGCAGATAGAACGACGGCGATCCGCTTCGCCTTCCAAACACTGAACCGGATCGTAAGATAACATAATGGATCGGGCCCGGGATCAAGTCGATCTCTCGACTATCCGGGCCCTCGTTCATGTTGAATTGCGGCAAGGTCAAGGTTCCTTGACCGGCTCTTGAAAGTTACGAGTTCCTTATCTGGTCGTCAGCTCCGGCGGGAGCTGTTTGTCCACGGCAGGCCGCTGTCTCAGATCTGAAAGTTTGAGCATTGTCAGAAAGATCGTCCGCGTGATCTTTTCCATTTTCTCGTAGTCGATCTTATCCGGATGGTCGGCCGGCCCGTGATAATCCTCGTGTACGCCGGTAAACCAAAAGACTATCGGGATGCCGTTCTTCGCATAGTGGTAATGATCGGATCGGAAAAAGAAGCGATTAGTATCTTTCGGGTCGTCATACTTGTAATCGTAGTTGAGCTTTAAAAAAGCATCATTGGTCTGCTTTGTGATGGCACCAAGGGTTGAGCTCATCATTTCTGAGCCGATCACATAAACTGAGTTGGCATCGGTCAGGTCTCTATTGCGCGGGTTTGTATCGTCGGGTTTCTTGCTGCGTCCGATCATGTCGATGTTCAATTGGGCGACAACTTTGGTTATATCGACCGTCGGGAATTTATTGAAGTACTCGGCGCCCCAAAGCCCTTTTTCTTCACCCGCGTGCCAGACGAGCAGTACCGAACGCTTTGGGCGGGTCTTTGCCATCGCAAGTGCTTCTGCGATCGCCAGAACGGCTACCGTGCCGGAACCATCGTCGTCGGCTCCATTGAATATCTTGTCGTCGCCTTGAACGTTCGGATTTACCCCGACGTGGTCATAATGGGCTCCGACCGCGACCATCTCGGCTTTCAGAACGGGATCGCTTCCTTCCCAAAGTGCGACGACGTTCTGGGTCCAGACCGTTTCAGTTTTTGACTGAAACGATGCTTCGAGGTTCTTGCCCGAGCCGACCGCGAATGACTGTGTATGGCCTGCGAGCGGGTCGCCGGCTTCTCCTCGGAATATCGCGTTAGAGAGTTTCGGGGACGCGAACAAAATGCTGAACGACACAGGAGCGGGCGCGGCAGAGGCCGGCGCAGGCGAAAGTTTATCGACCACCATGCGGCCGCGGCCAAAATTTTGTGTTATCGATGTCCAGTTTGCCTGAATATACTTTGAGGGAAGCAAAAGCAGTCCGGCGGCACCGTTCGCACGGGCGTAGCTGTTCGCATCGTCCCAGTCGGTGCCTCGGCTGCTGGCCGGAAGTTCAGCCTGCGCAACTCCTTCTGGAAGCGGAACTATGTTTCGGCCGCCAAACTGGCCCTCGGCGTAAACGGCCAAGATCTTTCCGCGAACATCCAGGTTTGCATATGGATCGAGCCCTTTTGACTTGATCCTCCATCCATTGCCGACATATACGATCGGTGCCGATATGTTTCCGCTTCCGGCTGCCCGGGCAAGGTCCGAGCCATAAGTAAACTGTTCGCCGCCAATGCGGACAGATGTCGCGGCCAGATCCGGGACCTCACGACGCAATGCCATTTTCTGAAAAAAAGTTCCGTTGTCGCCTGCCGGTTTGAACTTCCAACGATCTAGTTTCATCTTCAGAAATTCGGCTGTGATATCTAAGCCCTGCGATGGCGTGTCGCGCCCGCCCATCGCGTCGGAGGCTATAAAATGAAGGTAATTGCTTAATTGCGCCGCGGTAATGGCGTTTGCCATCGCTCGCTCTGCGGGGGTGATCCTGACCGTTTGCCCAAGCACGAGCGTGGGCAAAAGCAAGGTGAAAGTAAGGAAAAAGGCGAAAAACGTTCTTCTCATTTGTTCTCCGTATTTAGGGTATCTTCAATGGTGCGAGATCGGGGCCATGCGCCTAAGAAAACCGATGCAACCCAGCCGCAACAACAGTTTCGGCGCAAGAATAAGATGGTACGCAGCGGGGCGAAGTTTGTTTCATTTGTTAGCGTGAACTCGGATTATCCGTCTGTATTATCCCTGCTGCCGACTATCGCGATGCCTTCCCGGTTTGCCGCATCGATGGTTTGCTGCTTTCTGAAGATCAGGGTTTTGCCAGCCGTGACTGAGAGGCAGGTCGCCCCGGCCGCGGCCATGGTATCGATGGTCGGCGGGCCAATGACCGGAACATCGAAGCGCATATCCTGATCCGGTTTTGCCACCTTGACGACCGTGAGCTTTCCCTTGGCGAGCGTGCCGGCCCGGGAAATCGTCGCGTCTGTGCCTTCCATAGCTTCGATGGCTACACAGGCTTTAGCGCGAACGACGATCGTTTGGCCGAGATCAAGCCGAGCGATCTCATTCGCGATGAATAACCCATATTCGATGTTCTCGGACTCGAGGCTGCTAGGTTTGCGGCGAGTGATCACGCCTTCGGGAGCGAGATGCTCGCCAAGAAAGAATGTCGAATCGATCAGTTTGATGCCGTCCTTTTGCAGTTCGTCGGCAACACCGCCGATGAGCGCGTTCGTGTTTCGACGCGGCAGGCCCCAGAGCATTTTCAGCATTCGCGGATCGGGCAGAACGCCCGAGAAAAGCTGTACATGCTTTACCTGCCCGGCCATCATTACTTCTTCGACCCCTTTTTCCTTAAAGAAAGAGATCATCTTGCCAAGCTGTCCCAGACCGACCCACTTTGTTTCTCCTGCGGCTTTTTCGACCGCGGGATCGGCCTCTTCCCTTATCGCGGCAACAGCCAGTTCGACGCCTTGTTTTCTTGCGCCCTCAATGACCAGAAATGGAAACTCGCCGTTGCCGGCGATCAGTCCGTATCGCATGTATAGTCAGACAAATATTGGCACACAACGCAGAAATTGCAAAAATGCCCGCTGGATAGGGCACCGAATTGAAACTTCCGGCCGAATTAAGATGTATAATTCCGAAGTTCGCTCCAAGATACATCAACAAAATTGCACAAAAAAGACCAGTATGATGAGAAATCTGTTTTGCACGTTCGCGATCCTATTGTTGGCTTCCTTCGCAACCAATTCGCAGACCCAGCACGCATATATGACCGAGCCATCGCTGTCACCCGACCGAAAGGAGATCGCATTTGTCTCCGGGGGCGACATTTGGACAGTACCGGCCGAAGGCGGCACCGCCCAGTTGCTTGTCTCACACCCGGCGAACGAATCCAGGCCGCTGTATTCGCCGGATGGCCGATACCTCGCTTTCGTTTCGAATCGGACCGGCAACGGCGATATTTACTTACTGGAATTTTCCACCGGTGCGGTGCGGCGGCTTACCTTCGACGACGGATCGGAAAACCTCGATGCGTGGTCGCGCGATGGTGCATGGATATATTTCTCATCGACGGCCCGTGACATAGCGGGAATGAACGATCTATTTCGCGTGGCCGCTGCGGGCGGCACTCCGATGCAGGTCAGCAGCGACCGTTACACGACCGAATTCTCTGCGTCACCCATGGCGGACGGCTCGTTCGTTTTTGCGGCACGCGGCATCGGCGCTGGCCAATGGTGGCGGCGGGGCCGCAGCCATATCGACGAGAGCGAGATATGGATGAGGTCGGGCGAACAATACACGCAGTTGACGCAGCGTGGAGCGAAACAGTTGTGGCCAATGGCGACAGCCGACGGATCGCGGGTATATTTCGTTTCTGACCGCAGCGGCGAACAAAACATCTGGGTCTGGCAGCGTGGCGGCCAGCAGCGTCAGTTGACGAATTTTACCGATGGGCGCGTCCTTTGGGCTTCGATGTCATATGACGGCCGCGAAATAGTTTTTGAACGAAACTTTGGGATCTGGAAGATGTCAACCGATGGCGGGCGCGCAGCCGCCGTACCGATCAGGCTTCGCGGCGCCTCCGTTACGCCGATCATAGAGCGGGTCAATGCCTCAACACAAATACGCCAATTCGCTCTCTCGCCGGACGGCCGCAAGGTAGCCATGATAGCTCGAGGCGAGGTATTTGCGGGTTCGTCGAAGGAGCCCGGCGACGCAGTCCGGGTCACGACGACCGCCGCGCCAGAATCATACGTCTCATGGTCGAGCGACAGCCGTAAAGTGATCTACACGTCCGAACGAAGCGGTGCGATGACGCTGCATGAATATGACCTCGGATCCGAGAAAGAAACGCAGCTTACCTCCGGCCCGGGCAATGACATCGGCGCCCTTTACTCACCCGACGGCAAGTGGATCGCTTTCGTGCGCGACGCTCGCTCGCTGATGTTAATGGATGCCGCATCGAAACAAGTGCGTGAGCTCGCAAAGTTCTATACCGATCCGCCCCCGCTTTTCAGCCAGGGTTCGATCGCGTGGTCGCCCGACAGCAAATGGTTAGCTTATCTGACGGTCCAGCCGGAAACTCGGTCCTACACAAATGTTGCCGTAGTTTCTATCGACGGCGGCCCGTCCCGTACGATCACCTTTTTGGCGAATTCGAACAGCAACCGCATTTCGTGGGCTCCGGACGGGAGCTTTATCGTTTTCGATACAAACCAGAGGACGGAGGACACGTTCATTGCCCGCGTCGATCTGCAGCTGCGCACCCCGCGATTTCGTGAAGACCAGTTCCGCGACCTTTTCCGTCAGGAGAATCCACGGGACCGCCAGGCCCCCGTTACTACGGCTACGCCCGCACCTTCGGCTGCGCCTTCGCCGCAGGCGGCAGAAAAGAAAGACGAGAAGAAGACCGAGATCGTTTTCGACGATATTCGGAGGCGTCTGAGCTTGCTGAATACTGGCGTGAACGGCGGCAATCCAGTCATCAGCCCAGACGGTAAGACGCTTGCGATCCTTGCCTCGGCAGTCGGTCAAGTCAACATTTTTACTCGGACATTGGACGAACTTGCGACAGACACCTCGTCGAGGCAGATAACGACCACCTCCGGTTTCAAATCGCAGGCTCAGTTCACCCCCGACAGCAAGGAGATCTATTACCTTGAGAACGGCCGTATCAATATCGCCGTGATAGACAGACGCGAATCGCGTCCACTGAATCTCAACGTCGAGATACCGGTCAACTTTGCAGAAGACAAAATGGAGACCTTTAACCAGGGCTGGCGGTATCTTCGCGATAATTTTTACGATGACAAGTTCCACGGCGTTGATTGGAATGCGGTGCGAGCGAGATACGAGCCATTGGTAGCCGCTTCACGGACGCCGGACGAGGTTCGCCGATTGATGAGCTTGATGGCGGGTGAACTCAATGCTTCGCACCTCGGTGTTACGGGCGGCACAACGCAGCCGCAGGCGACCACTGTCGGCAAACTCGGGCTTAGATTTGACCGCGGCGAGTACGAATCGAACGGGCGGCTAAAAATTACCGAGATCATCGCCCTCGGGCCCGCCGCCATTGAGAAAACGATAAAGGCCGGCGATCATCTCATCAGCGTTGATGGGGTAAATATCGCAAAGGGCGTAAATCTCGACGAACTGCTTGAGGGCAAGGTCGGGCGCCGCGTCGTGTTAAAGGTCTCTTCATCGACTGATGGTTCGAACAGCCGCGAGGCGATCGTCCGCCCAATTTCGACCGGTGCCGAAAAGAACTTGCTCTACCGGCAGTGGGTCGAAGACAACCGCGCATATGTTGCGCGGATCAGCGGCGGCAGGCTTGGTTATGTCCACCTGCCGGACATGGGCCAGGGAACGTTGAACCAGCTTTACATCGATCTAGACGCCGAGAACCAGTCGAAGGAAGGGGTGGTCGTTGATATCCGCAACAACAATGGCGGCTTCATCAATGTTTATGTGATCGACATCCTCGCTCGCCGCGGTTATCTGACAATGCGCGAGCGTGGTTTGTGGAATGTGCCTGCCCGATCGGCTCTGGGCCAGCGGGCACTGGAAAAACCGACGGTCCTCGTTACGAATCAACATTCGCTTTCTGACGCTGAGGACATGACCGAAGGCTATCGCACGCTAAAGCTCGGCAAGGTGGTCGGCGAACCTACTTCTGGCTGGATCATCTACACGTGGAATGCACAGCTTTTTGACGGGACCACTGTGCGGCTTCCGCGCCAATTGATATTGGGTGCTGACGGCAAGAATATGGAGCTGAACCCGAGACAGGTGGATGTTCCGGTGACGCGGCCGATAGGCGAAACAAAGACGGGGAAGGACTCGCAGCTTGACCGGGCCGTTCGGGAATTACTGGGGAATTAGATCACTGCTGTTCGGTATAATTCAGCGTATGCCAGCGTTTTGCGCCGCAAGTTTCGCATCTTATACGCCACCTCGGGGAACCCGAGGCCTTCCACCGGATGCCGCCCATGGCCCAAACGCTTCGTTTCGTTTCGCAGTCGTCACATGTGACGATCCACGATCTGGATTCCTTTTCAAGATCGGCCGCCTTGGCTCGCGGCAGAACCGCCGTTATGATGCGTTGCAGCACGCCCATTATTCGCTGAACGGCTCGATCTCGCCGGGCTTGCGAAGCATCTTGTTTACCTCGTCGAGATGCATCTCTTCGAGCAGGATCATCTCGCGGGCATATTCTTCGAGGGTGACATTGCTGCCCTCAACCAGCTTTAACAGGTCGTAATACGCGGCAAGCGTCGTCGATTCCTGCTCAAAGCTTTCCCGAAGGATATCGCCAATGTCGTGTTTGTGCGTTTCGAGCAAAGTGCCGATCCTCAGGCTCGGGTGCCCGCCAAGCATCGTCACAAATTCGCCGGCCTTCTTTGCGTGAGCAAGGCTTTCGTTCGCGTTGCCATCCAGCCACGAAACGATCGGTATGCGGTTATACCCAAAAACCATCAGCGCATAATGCGTATAACGCACCACGCCGGCAAGCTCCAGTTCCATGATCCGGTTGAGGATCTCGATTGCGTTCTTCTTTTCTTCGTCGTTCATTCTATTATTCAACAGTAAATTACCGCTATTCCGCTTGTTCTCGAGCGTGATACGAACTCCGCGTTAACGGGGAAGATTCCACATGTTTGAAGCCCATTGCCTCGCCGATCTTTTTCCATTCGGCGAATTCATCGGGTGTTACATAGCGTTCAACGAGGAGGCGTTTTTCGTAGGGCTGGAGGTACTGGCCGATGGTCATTATGTCGCATGACGCGCTGCGAAGATCACGCATGAGATCGACGACCTCTTCGAAGGATTCACCTAGGCCGGCCATGATGCCGCTTTTGGTAAGCATCGTTGGCATCTGGGTGTCGCGAAATCGGGCAGCACGGGCAAGCAATTCCATCGACTGTTCGTATTTCGCATCCGGGCGAACGCGGCGGTAAAGTCTTGCGATCGTTTCCGTGTTGTGGTTGAGAACGTCTGGGCGGGCGTCGAGAACATTATTTAAAGCCTGCTCATCGCCATTGAAATCTGGAATAAGAACCTCGACCTTGCACTCGGGATTCATATCGCGAACCCTACGAATCGTCTCAGCCCAATGCATCGATCCGCCGTCGGCGAGGTCGTCACGGTTGACCGACGTGATGACCGCGTGCTTGAGATCGAGATGTTTCACGGCCTCCGCGACATGGGTCGGCTCAAGCGGATCGAGGTCCATCGGCTTTCCCTTGTTCACCGCACAAAAACCGCAATGGCGTGTACAGGTGTCGCCGCCGAGCATAAATGTAGCCGTCTTGTCCGTCCAGCATTCAAAAATGTTCGGGCACTTAGCTTCCTGGCAAACGGTGTGCAGATCCAGGCCTTCGATCAGGCTCAGCACCTGATTCTGGTTCGCCGGGTCGCCAAGCTTTATCTTTAGCCAATCAGGCTTTTTCAGCCGTTCACGCTGCTTGCGGTTCAGGAATTTTTGGACCAAAACGCCTTCGTTCGTCATAACCATTTCCAAAGCTCCATTCTATCATTCACCGTCGAACAATGCGTGGTGCCGGGAAGTCGCCGGCACGCCTCGATTGCTAGAAATAACGGTGGAATGTTAACCTCGCATCTATAATTCCTGCATTTCATACGCTGTGTTTAGCGGGCGGGAGATAGCAATTCTTGGGGTTTACGTATGAATTTGAACGAACGGATCGTCGCCGATATAAGCGAGGCGATGAAGGTGAAAGACGCGGAACGCTTGTCCACATTGAGAATGGTCAAGGCAAACCTGATGAACCGCCGGATAGAAAAAGGAAGCGACTTGACCGACGAGGAAGTCCAAAAAGCACTTCAGTCGCTCGTGAAACAGCGTCGCGACTCGATCGAGCAATTCGAAAAGGGCGGACGCCACGAACTTGCCGCCAAGGAGGCTTTAGAGATATCACACATCGAACGCTATCTTCCTCAAGCCGCTTCGCCTGACGAGATCGAAAAAGCCGTTAAGGAAGCGATAGCCGATACAGGAGCGTCTTCGATGAAGGAAATGGGCACAGTAATGAAGGCGGCCCAGGCAAAACTCGCAGGCCGTACTATTGATGGTCGGGCGTTGAGCGATCTGGTAAAAGCCAGCCTTTAGTGATGACAGGCAGATGGCGTGTGTGCCATGACAAAAGCGGCAAAGATGGGAGAGCTAGGCTGGATCGAAAAACGCCGGCATCAACGCGCGGCACGTGCGCTGGTACGGCAACGTGAGTATCAGAGAGAAAAGGCCAAGACGATCGGAAACCTTGACAGCGTATTGCGAAGTGTTTTCCTTCACTCGCAGGCCGTAAGGAACAAGCTTGCTGCGGTTCGAGAGATCGGTGAAGGCGATACGATCCTGGAAGTGGGCAGCGGCGCTCATGGCCTGGTTTTTGGGCTTGGTTTAAAAGGTGCGATAGGGATCGATCCACTGGCGGTCGAGTATAAACGGCTTTTCCCGGAAATTCAGCGACATGCCGCGACGGTAGCATCGATCGGGGAGGAACTCCCTTTCGAGTCCGCAGCGTTCGATGTAGTGCTCAGCGACAACGTGATCGATCATGGGGGCAGGCCGTTGATGATCCTGGATGAGATCGTCCGCGTCTTAAAGCCGGGCGGCGTCCTTTATTTCACGGTCAATATACATCATCCGATTTACGACCTTGCGTCGCGTGCGCACGGGCTTTGGAACGCGTTAGGAATTAAGCTCGAACTTTCGGCTTTTGCCGACCATACGGTGCATTTCAGCGACGTCCAAATACGCGAAGCGTTCTCAAGACTTCCGCTGCAGCGGATAAGCGAGTCAACCACGATCATGGAAACGAAAAGAGCCCAGCGGCAATACCGCGGACTCTCGCCTGATCCACTGCTGAAAATGCTTTTCTTTAAAAATGCCCTCTACGAGCTGGTGGCCATAAAGAACGAGGATTAACTGAAAATATTCCTGACCTTTTCGATAAAGGATTCGCTGTTAAAGTCGGTGTCTTCGATCTCCGCCAGTTGTTCGAGCAATTTTCTCTGTTCCTTTGTCAAAGTTTTCGGCGTGATCAGCGTTACCGCAACGAACAGGTCGCCGCGGCCGCGGCCGCCGAGAGCGGGCATGCCCTGAGACTTGATGCGGAAAATGGTACCGGTTTGCGTGCCGGCGGGGACCTTGAGAGTCTCTTCGCCATCGAGCGTTTTTACCGAGATCTCGGCTCCCAGGGCTGCCTGAGCAAACGTGATGGGCACCGCCGAATAGAGATTAGCACCTTGCCGCTCGAAAACGTCGTGCTCCTTTACATGGATCACGACGAACAGATCTCCAGACGGCCCGCCGTTGACGCCCGCCTCGCCTTCTCCAGAAACTCGCAGCCGGGAGCCCATTTCCACGCCCGCCGGGATCTTGACCTCAAGCGACTTTTCCTTTTCGATCCGTCCCGAACCACGACATTCGCTGCAGGGGTTTCGAATTATCTGACCGCGTCCTCTGCAGTTTGAACACGTCCGCATCACGCTAAAAAAGCCCTGCTGATAACGGGTCTGCCCGCTTCCATGACAGGAGATGCATGCTTCAGGCTCGGAACCTTTAGCCGCCCCGGTGCCGGTGCATTCGCCGCATTTTTCGAGTCGTGGGATCTTGAGCTTTTCTTCCTTGCCGTTTGCGGCTTCTTCGAGCGTTATCTCAAGGTCGTAACGGAGATCGGCACCACGCTGTACGGACGTCCGGCGCCCAGTTCGCGAGCCGAACATGTCCCCGAATCCAAACATATCGAAGATGTCTTCGATATTTGAGAAGCCCGGATCAAAGCCGCCAGCACCGGCACCAACGCCTGAATGCCCGAACCGATCATATGCAGATCTCTTCTGCGAGTCGGACAAAACTGCGTAGGCTTCTGCGCACTCTTTGAATTTCTCTTCGGCTTCTACATCGTCTGGATTCTTGTCCGGATGATATTTGACGGCCAGCATTCGATAAGCCCGCTTTATCTCGGATTCGGATGCAGTACGCGAAACTCCAAGTACTTCGTAATAATCTCTCTTATTCATTGCCGCACTGTTGCTCTGAATAGGCTCAATTTGGCCTGAGCCTACAAAACCGACCGGTCCAAAAAGCTCTTCTTCGCCAAATCAGCCTCAGGACCAAAAGCCACGAACGCGCCAGCTCGAAGTTTCGAACTGACGCCTTCGTTATCATTGATATTTTCTGTCAACAGACAGAAATACTCAAGCCTGCATGCGGCTAAACCGCAGTCAAAACAGCTTCGGTTATCTTGCTTGAGGTTGCCTCGACGGTAGCGATCGCCTGTGCGATATCGGCCGCACCCCCGTTCTTCAAGATCTCGTCCGCTTCGCCAAGCGAACCGTTTATCTCCTGCTGAAATTCGAGAGGGAAAGCCTTGCCTACATCCGACATAGCCTTTCGGGCGTTCCGGATAAGCGTTTCAAGCTGGTTTCGTTTGTTGATGGTCTCGCGTTCTTCACGGTCACGCTCGACTGACGTCTCGGCCTCGATGATCAGCCGTTCGATCTCGCTCGGCGAAAGGCCCGACGATGGGGTGATCTGCATAGCCTGTTCAAGACCCGTCATCTTGTCCTGAGCAGAAACGTTGACGATCCCGTTGGTGTCGATCTCGAAGGTTACCTCGATCTGCGGAACGCCCCGAGGCGCCGGCGGGATTCCGACAAGTTCAAATTTTGCGAGACTTCTGTTCTCTCGTGAGATCTCGCGTTCACCCTGAAGAATATGGATCTCGACGGTTTGCTGATTGTCCACCACGGTGGTGAACAGTTGAGTCTGTTTGAATGGGATGGATGAGTTTCGAGGTATAAGCTTTATAAAAAGCCCACCGCGGGTCTCAAGTCCGAGGCTTAATGGCAAAACGTCAAGCAGAACAATGTCCTTGACGTCGCCTGTCAGCACGCCGCCCTGGATAGCTGCCCCCATCGCAACCACTTCGTCCGGATTGATCTCGGCGGAAGCTTCTTTCCCAAAGACCTCATGTACGGTTCTTGCAATGATCGGCGACCGTGTTTGTCCGCCGACCAGGATCACTTTGTCAATATCGGTCGGTTCAAGCTTGGCATCCCAAAGTGCCTTTTGGCATGGCTCTACCGAGGCATCGACCAGGTCCTGCACCAATTCTTCGAACTTGTCGCGGGATAGCGTGGCATTGATATGTTTAGGACCAGTTGCGTCTGCCGCGATGAACGGCAGGCTGATGTTCGTTTCCGCGACGCTCGAAAGCTCGCATTTTGCCCTTTCTGAGGCTTCTTTTAGCCTTTGCAGAGCCAAGCGGTCGGACTTAAGGTCGATGCCGCATTCCGCTTTGAACAGATCAACGAGCCACTCAATGATCCTTTGGTCAAAGTCTTCGCCGCCCAAGAAAGTGTTGCCCGACGTTGAGAGTACCTCAAAAACGCCGTCGTTGATCTCAAGGATCGAGATATCGAACGTTCCGCCGCCGAGGTCATAAACCGCGATCTTCTCGTTCTTACCCTTGCCGAAACCGTATGCAAGAGCCGCGGCCGTCGGCTCGTTTATAATTCGTTCGACCTCAAGACCTGCGATCTTGCCGGCGTCGCGCGTGGCCTGACGCTGCATGTCGTCGAAGTAGGCGGGGACCGTGATTATCGCTTCTTTGATCTTGTCGCCGAGAAATTCTTCGGCGGCCAGCTTGAGGCGCTGAAGTACTATTCCCGAAACCTCGGGAGGGCTGTAAACGCGATCGAGAACCTTTATGTGCGCATCGCCGTTTGGCGCCTCGACGATGTCGAAGGGCACGGTCTCGCGCATCTTTTCGACCTCTGGCGCGCTATACTTTCGCCCGATCAGTCGCTTGACCGCGTAAAGCGTGTTCGCCGAGTTGGTTACGGCTTGACGCTTGGCGATCTGGCCGACCAGCCGTTCGTCCTTGTCGGTAAAGCCGACCACGGAGGGCGTTGTTCGGCCGCCTTCTTTGTTCGCGATTATCTGGACGGTCCCGCCCTCGAGAACGGAAACGCAGCAGTTTGTGGTTCCTAGGTCAATTCCGATTACTTTGCTCATGTGTACACGGTCCTCTTGACGAAATTCGTAAAGGAGTAGGCCTATTCGTCGTCCCCCTGTTCGTTTGATTGTTTAACAACTTCACCATTTCGCTCGATCTCGAAATCGTTCGCTATCGCAGACCCTCCGTCCGGATGATCTGCATCGACCTCGGATCCGGGTGCATCGGCCTCACCCCCGGCCTGCTCGCCCCCAAAAAGTTCGTCCTGATCGTCCGCCGTAGCTGCCATGTCTGCTGCCTGCTTTTCACTTTCGGACTCTGAGTCCGTCTCGTCGGCCCTTTCAGCAACTTCTTCATTTACGGGATCGCTCGCGGGTGCCGGCAATGCCGATACCCTGACCATAGAATGCCGGATCACGCTGTCGCCGATACGAAAGCCCCGCAACAGTTCCGTCGTTATCGTGTTTGGCGGCATATCTTCTCTTTCGTCGATGGCAACCGCTTCGTGGATCTGCGGGTCGAACGGCTCGCCTACACTCGCTATCGGCACGATGCCCATTTCGCCAAGGACCTCATTGACCTGCTGGTTCACGAGCACGATGCCGTCAAAGAACTGGGAGAAACCGTTTTGCTGCTCGTTAGAAAGCTCGGACGCAAACTGCAGGGCGCGATCAAGATTGTCTAGAGCGGGAAGCATTTGTGTAGCAAGATTGCTAAGCTGCCGCTGGAACGTCTCGCTTCGCTCGCGTTCTGTACGCGCCTTGAATGCCTCAAAATCCTTCAATCGGCGCTGTGCATTCTTATACAATTCGGTCCTTTCTTCCTGAAGGTCGCCGATCTTTTCTTTCAATTTCGCCGATTCGCTTTCCAACCGTTCAAGTTCGCCCTCAAGCCTTTTTATGTCGGACCTCAGCTCTTTCGAATCGTCCGGTTCCGACGTTTTCCCGGTCGCTGCCAGGTCTTCCTGCAGAAAGTCCGGGATCTCGCCTTCGTCAAATTCCGACGCAAGCTCGATAAAGGTCGTTTCCGACGTTATATGCAGGTCTTTCTCCTTCTTTTCCAGCTCGCGGATGAAATCATCTACTGAAACGGATTCGCTGTCGGCATTCTCGTCGGCAAGCTCGATGGAGATATCTTCCTGATCTTTTTCCTGCGTTGGATCCATTGTGAAACGATATCGGGACTTTATTTCAGTTGCGGGATTGCAGCTCGTTGTTCGGAGGACGCGCCCGGCTATCCGGGCCGAGGATGGTCAATTATTTGAAAGGTCTCGGGACATCAACTTTTCAAGGGTTTTTGCGACATAGGAGACGATCGAGATCATTCTTGCATACTCGATCCGAGTCGGTCCGAGAACGCTCAGAGTTCCCATCGCCGAACCGCTGCCTACCCGGTATGGGGCCGAGATCAAAGTGCAGTTACGGAGCGAAGGGGTCCTGTTCTCGCTTCCGATGACGACCTGAACGTTGCCCTGCATCGAGGCATCGCGTGCGATACACTCATTTAGGATCTCGATCAGCCGAGAACGTTCACCGATCGTTGAAAGCAGCTCGCGCAGCCTTTCAAGATCGGCAAAGTCTGATTTTGTGAGGATATTCGAAGTTCCGTCCACAAAGACCTCGCCTCGGTCGTTTTCGTCGTCCTCGATGCTTTGAGAACAGAGAATTACAGCCGTCTGCAGAAGCTTATCGAAAAGAGTCTTTTCCTCGTGCATCAGCCTTAAGATCTCTGCCCGTATCTCGGACAAGCTCTTGCCGACAAACTCTCTGTTCAGATAATTTGCCGTCCGCTCGAGTTCTTCCTTCGCAAACGCCACGTTCAACCGAATTATCCGGTTATGGACGATGTTTGGGGCCGAAACCAGAACAACCAAAATGCGATTGTCCGTAAGGTTCACGAACTCGATGTGCTGAAGCCGATCATTCGCCAGGCTAGGCGATACGACGATCCCCACGTTATTTGAAAGAGCAGAAAGCAGCTGCGAGGTGCGTTCCATGATCCTGTCAGGCGTTTCAGCATTTTCGGTTAGGCCGAATTCGTCGTCGATCCTAAAGAGATCGTCGTTCGAAATACTTAGAACGCCAAGCAGATTGTCAACGAAGTACCTGTAGCCGCGATCGGTCGGGACACGCCCAGCGGATGTGTGTGGCTGTTCGAGCAAACCCATTTCCTCGAGTTCACCCATCACGCTCCGGATCGTTGCCGCGCTTAGGCCCGAGGCGTTGGCAAACTTTTCCGCGACCGTCTTTGAGCCAACCGGCTCGCCCGTAACAAAATGTTCATTGATTATCGCTGAAAGGATAGTTTGTCCGCGAGTGTCGGGAAAATTCGGGTCGTTCCCGACTTTAGGGTTTGGCCCAAGGACAGACATCTTATCACGGTAGGATTGAAGCAAACCGCTTCAGAACGGTATGCTACCCAATTAGAGGAATAGCATTTACGGCCTGTTTCTGTCAAGGAATAATAGTTAAACCGTGACCAACATTGATGAAAACCTTAGACTTGCGAGGGTCGCCCGTTATTATGCTGAGGCCTTTGCTCATTACGGCCCGGAACGGGAGGTTCCCCCTGTCGAGGTCCGTTATTATCCGTATATCGGCATCAATCACACGATTCGCCTAAGAGGCGGCGCGGTGTATGTTCGAGTTGCCGAGATCTGTCAGAATATGCCTGACGAGGCCCATCGCGCCCTTGCTTTTATACTGGTCGCTAAGTTGTTCCGAAGGCGTGTGCCGAAACGTGCGAATCAGGTCTATTCGAATTATATAAGAACCGCCGACGTGAGGGAGCAGGCCGCCGAGAATAAGCGAAAACGCGGTCGCAAGGTCGTTACAACTCATGCAGGCGATTACTTTGACCTGTCAAAGATATTTGACCGGCTCAACCAAATTTATTTTCAGGGACGCCTTCAAAAGCCCACGCTTACCTGGTCGGCAAGAAAAACGTATCGGATCTTGGGACATCACGATGCAACACACGAGACCATCGTCGTAAGCCGCTCGCTTGATGCCCACGATACTCCGGGTTATGTGGTCGATTACATCGTCTTCCACGAGATGCTTCACATATTCCACCCAACGGTCCACCACAATGGCCGCCGCTACAACCACACGGCCGCCTTTCGTGCCGACGAGGAAAAATTCGAACATTTCGATGCGGCTGAGCGATGGATCGAGAAAAATGTGAGGCGACTGAAAAGGGCCGCGAAAGCTAAGAGTTAACGACAGATATGGAAGTGGCCTTCATGGCCCGAAACTCTGCCCGGAACCTGTGATCCGCCTCAGGACGTTATCAAACGTTGCTTCTGGTCGATGAGGTTTCGAAATTCCCGGAAAAACCGCATGAGGCTTACTCACGCCGTTCAGCGCCTAGTCGGATGATGAGGGTACCAACAAGGCCGAAATCCGATACGGTCCGCCGTTCAAGCCCCTTTTCGTTAAAACGCGACTCTACGGTGTAGAACCTTGTCATGGACGGCGTATTGCTAGCTGTTCTGCCCGATATCGTCGAAACAATACCGGCGGCATCATCCGGATCCGCGTTGTAAGAAAAGATCGCCGACGATGGGTTAAACAACCCTGAGCCTTTTAGCAATGCCGAAGAATTTATTCCCGAATTTCTCGCGGCAATGCATCTTTCGACCGATCTGGCCTCCCCGATCACAACGATGTTCTCATAACGAGCAGCAGCAAGGTCGTTGTCGGCTGAACGCCAGATCTCGGCATTCTCAAACCTTTCGGGTGCTTGTGACATAGGAATTTCTCGAGCGATCGCTCTTTTCAGCGCTTCAAGATCCCGGGGTCTCGCGATCACTGCAACCTCGTCACCATCTTCGTCGAATCGCACAGTTTGAAGTTCGCTTGCTGCGGCTTTGAGGAACACTTCTTCGTCGTCGATACCGTAAGGCGAAAACAAAATAGATGAGAACGCGGTCAGCAAGGATCCGGTCACAGTATCGGTTTTGGTGCGTGCGGTCATAAGGACAGCGCGCCACGCGATGTGCGGATCACTAAGGTTATATCGCGTTGTGGAGGCGATCTCGAGCGGAACGAACCGGCTCAACTCGCTATCGCCTGCAATTGAGGGCGTAATTGTCTCTGCAAGCACCCTTGCCGTTTCCGCTTCAAGATGTACGGTATAAAGGTCCGCGATCTTTCCGTCATCTAAACTTCGGGCGGTCCAGGTCACTTCGGTTACGGAATTTCGCGTTATCTCAGGCACGACCCTCGAAATAAAGCTGCGTACGTCGCCATCATCGCCCGCTCCGATCGCCAGAGAAACGCCGATAATATTGGCCAATTGTCCTACACCCTCAGTCGAGACATAGCCCGACGCCAGGGCATCCACCGGCAAGGAGTTTACCTTTGCATTCGCTGTGATGTTCTCGCCGCCGCCGTTCAAAAGAGCCAAAGATCTGTCTATCGCTGTCTCATCGTTGCCAAAGAAGATCAAACCTTCGCGCACGAAGGCAAAGGCTTTCCGTCCGTCGCGGGCTGACCACGTGAATGATCTACCGCTCTGCTTTTCCGCCGCGACAAGCTCAACCTCACCGCCGTACATCTCGTTCACAAACTCGCCGATCCGGTTTTCAGTAAAGCTCAACGCTTGAAAATCCCAGGCCCTGGTATCGATCACGGCAACAAAAAGAGGGCGAAAGTTAAGAACCGCGCCCTCCATCGCGGCTGCTTCTTCCGACGACTGAAAGCCGGTTACGGCAACTGATACACGCACGCCTTCCAGCATCGAAAGG
Source organism: Pyrinomonadaceae bacterium (assembly GCA_035327545.1). Lineage (GTDB taxonomy): Bacteria > Acidobacteriota > Blastocatellia > Pyrinomonadales > Pyrinomonadaceae > OLB17. The sequence continues at coordinate 310,233 of DAOLDE010000001.1, forward strand.
TTTGGCGCTTTTCCGCCAAGCTGAAGGAACCTGGGATTTGAGGTGATGGCCCTTATCGTCCTCGCGAGATCAGATGTTTCAAGATAAATGAGCGAATCGGAGGGGAGGGCCGTCCGGAGATCCACAGGTTGCTTCGAACACGACGATATCGCCAAAGAGATGCCTAGCAGGGCAAGCAGCGCGAGGGGGCCGTATCTCCACGAAAAGAGTGGGCGACTGAACCAGATCATTTTTGCGTTCAGAGATCTGTCCGTATTCAATCCTGGCGGCTGTTCCGTGCTAGAATCCATTCTCGATATGGCTAATATTTTCGCAGACAACATCTTAAAGGGTAAAGTCGCGTTCGTAACGGGCGGCGGGACCGGCATTACTGGCGGCGTCGCACGTGCTTTTGCGGAGCATGGAGCAAAGCTTGCCATCACGAGCCGAAAGATCGAAAATCTCGAGCCGATGAAGGCCGAAGTTGAAAAGAACGGAGGCGAATGTTTGGCCGTGGCGGCCGACGTTCGGGATTTCGAGGCGGTTCAGAATGCGATCGCGAAGACCGTCGAGCAATATGGGAAGATCGATATTGTCGTTAATGGTGCTGCGGGCAATTTTCTTTGCTCGGCCAATGAACTTTCCCCGAATGGTTTCGGTACGGTCGTGGATATCGACACAAAAGGCACCTTCAATGTTTGCCGAGCGGCGTTTGAGGAACTTCAGCGGTCTAAGGGCCAGATCCTGAACATTTCTGCCACGCTTCATTATCTAGCAACGCCAATGCAGATCCACGTTTCGGCCGCAAAGGCCGGTGTTGATGCTATTACCCGCAACCTTTCCGTCGAATGGGGGCCGCTCGGGATCCGTGTGAACGGTATAGCCCCGGGCCCGATCGAAGATACTGAAGGAATGAAACGCCTGCTGCCAGAGCCGCTAAAAGAAAAGATCACAAAGCGCATTCCGCTTGGACGTTTCGGAAGAATAGCTGACATCGAGAACGCTGCATTATTTCTGGCGTCTGATGCGGCAAGCTACATAAACGGTGTAACTTTGGTGGTTGACGGCGGACAATGGCTTAAAGGCACCAGCCTGGGCTGAGGCAGGCCGGGGCCGCAGTGAGCGGTCAGGTTTACCTCAGTTTCAGCCGATCACTTCGCAATCGACATCTCAACGTCATTGGCTTCTTGTTTCTTTTCTCCGAGTACGGCGCGGAGGATCATCATCTTTGCGAGTATCCTGACCTCAGAGCGATCAAAACGGCTTGTGAGATCTCTCGTTTTTCGAAAGTCAGCTTTCGCGAGCGTCCTTAGCGTGGCGTCGGCCATGCCGAGCTCGCTTGTCAGCCCTCTGATCATTGAACCGCCAAATGCACCGACCTGGACCTCGCCCTCCTCGATCATTTCACCCGCCACATCGATGAACTCTCCGACCTTGATAAACGCTGCGAGCGTGTCGTTAACACGCATTATCGTGTCTTCAAGCAAAGGGAATGCTCGTGCGGGATCGGATTCGGCATAGCCGCTGGCCAGCATCCACGTAAGCAGCAGGTCCTGATAGTTTTTTGGCATCGGGTTTACAAGGGCGTGCGCCTCCCGCATGATCTCGGCAGCGAGATCTTTATCGCCAGCCCTTGCAACCTGGGCAGCCAAAGCACTTAGCCCAAGGATCTTCTTATCGCGGCCGGGACTCGCATGGAGGATTCGACGAGCCTGCCCGACGATCTTTTCGCGCTCTTCTTTCGGGAGCTGCTTATTGCCTAGCTTCTCGATGTTCTCTGAAAATTCTTTCTCTGATCTTTCGCGTTCCAGTCTTTCCGCTTCGGCCCTCACGCTTGTGGTTAACGAAGAGTTGGCTGCACGCGCTGCCGCATTCATCGAGTTTGACGGAGTTGTAACAACATTTGAGTTTCTGCTGCGAGGCCCGGCTGAGAGGTTTCTGTACTTCGCCCGGATCTGTGTGGCACGGCCTGGATTATACTTTTCGATAATGTCGGCGTAGCCGATACCCGCAAAATTCTCGTTTTCTTTGTCTCCGTTGAGAATTGCCTGGGCCAGAACGTCTGCGAGGTCGCGAAGTTCATTTCGGGTCAACATCGCTTTCTTTCCACCTTCTTTCAAAGAGCCCTCAAAGCTCTCACCGGCCATGGAAAGAAAAGAATGGACGATCCAGAGCTTTTCATCATCCATCTCCGTTTTGACCTTGCCGAGCATCGCAACCGCAAGTTCAGCGCCTTTTTCCGGATCTTTCCCATGGATCTTTCTCAACAGGTCAACGTGTGTATAGGTAAGTCCGTCTTCTATCGATTTCCTCGCCAATTGCGTGGCTTTCGCTGCATTGGTCTTTGCTATTTCAGATACGAGTTCGTTTTCGAAATAGGTATCGCGACCTGACGCCTGTTTCTGGAAATACGGATTTGAGACCGCCATCACGCTGTCGAAATAGAACTGGTAGGCGAGGTCCGGGTCGTGCTCGGCCAGGCTCATGGCGATCTGCTGCCGCACCTGCAACGCGGTCTGGAACTTTCGGATAAGCCGGGCTCTATCCGTGATATCCGTGAACAAACTGCCAGTGTACCTGTAGATTTCGTCAGATCCCTCCTCATCACCCGAACCCAGGGAGTTCATCTGGTGATCGTACTGCAGGAGCAACTCTCGGAAGTTGGTAAAAGCGGTCAGGTAAAGCGAACGAGCCTCCTTTTCGTCGTGAAACCACATCAGGCCCGCCAATTCGGCCGAAAAACTAAGGCGGTTCTCCAGGGTCCGAAGGTTGTTTACGTCGGCCATGGTCTCACGCAGAAACGCGACAGCGTCTTTCTTCAACGCTTCCGGATCGGGGGTTTTCGAAGGGTTTGCCAAACCCTGACCGAACGCGGCGATCGAAAGCAGACAAAGAGCGGCGAGGGAGCATGTAAGATTTGATATTTTCATTCGGCCTCCGCGGAGCTTTTCGAATATCATAGATAGGAACCTGGCTTATGTAAACAATTTATTTCAATGAGCTTTGAAGCGTGCGAAGCGGGATGCTGGTGATCATAGACAATTACGATTCCTTTACTTATAACCTCGTCCAATACCTGGGTGAGCTCGGTGCGGAAATGAAGATTTTCCGGAATAATGAGATCACCCTGGAGGAGATCGAGAGCGAAGTCGGGCCCGATCGCATACTTATCTCGCCGGGGCCCGGAACACCGGACGGAGCCGGCATCACGCTTGAGCTGATCGGTCATTTCGCCGGACGGATCCCTATTCTTGGCGTTTGTCTGGGGCATCAGGCGATCGGGCAGTATTTCGGCGGAAAGGTCGTCCGCGGGCCCGAACCGGTCCACGGTAAACCGGTAGTTGTTACGCACGATGGCAAAACTTTATTCAAAGGCATCAACGGCGAATTCAAAGCGGGCCGTTATCACTCATTGATCGTTGATCGCGATTCGCTGCCTGATGTGCTCGAGATATCGGCCGAATCTCCGGACGGCCTTATAATGGGCCTGCGCCATCGTGAACTGCCGATCGAAGGAGTGCAGTTTCATCCCGAGTCGATCCTTACCGAGCATGGAAAGCTGATGCTGAAGAACTTTCTCGATGTCTGAACTCATCTAAGTGATCAAGTATTGCTAGGCAATAATTGTTTCTTAGCTGACTATCAAGAAAGCCTGTCCACGTGAAATTACTCTTGCCATTCGGAAAACTTTACGGCGGAATTCTGGAACTGCGAAATCGGTTATACGATCGCGGGATCTTGCGGGTACACGACCTTGGCGCGAGGACGATCAGCATCGGCAATCTTACAGTTGGCGGCACCGGGAAGACACCGCTCGTTGCGCTCACGGCTCGAATTCTTGCGGAGAGCGGAGAGAAGGTTTGTGTGCTGACGCGCGGGTACGGAAGAACAGATCCGAAGTCACGGGTGCTTGTCTCAGACTGGGATAACGTGCTGGCCGATGCGGCAACGGGCGGCGACGAGCCTGTCGAACTTGCGCGCATCTTGCTGGGAAAGGCGATCGTCATTGCTGATCGAGACCGCGTTTCGGCCGCGAGGTGGGCGAAGAAGGGATTTGGCGTAACCGCGTTCGTCCTGGACGACGGTTTTCAGCATCGAAAGGTGCGCCGCGACCTTGACATCGTTTGTATCGACGCGACCAACCCTTGCGGTAATGGACACCTGCTTCCTGCGGGTATATTGCGCGAACCCTTCAAGGGTTTGAGCAGGGCCGATGCAATAGTTCTGACGCGATCGGACCTTGTCGATTCGCCTGTTGACATCGTCGGTCGACTGAAAAGGCGAAACGAGAACGCACCCGTATATTTGGCGCGGCAGCCGATCAGAAAACTGGTGAACTTGAGTGAGGTCACGGGCAAGGTTCTTGACGATGCTGAGCCAGGTAGCGAAAGCGTTGTCAGCGACGATGCCGGCCCGTTGTTCGCGTTTTGCGGCTTGGGAAATCCAGGAAGTTTTAGGCTTCAGCTAGACGCCAATGGATTCCTAGTTGTAGGGCAGCGTTCGTTTCCTGACCATCACAGATATACAACTGCCGACATCAGGAAGATAGAACAAGAGGCCGCGGCCGCAGGGGCGTCCGGCCTTGTCACTACGTATAAGGACGCAGTAAAACTTGAGGGATTGAGGTTTGGAATACCGGTACGCGTGGCGATCGCCGATGCAGAGATCGACAACGATGCCTCGTTCCGCGGCCTATTGATAAACGGTAGAAAGCCAGGAACCTGATCAGACGTTCATTCTTATGGGGATACAGCCGCTTTCTTGGGCGAACTTGATGTTCAACGCTTCTTTTTCGGGGGGCCTTTTTTGTCGCCCCAATAGAAGGCTCGAACCACAAGGATATAAACCAGCAGGCTTAGTCCGAGAAGTACAAAGAAGAATACGATCAGCCACGCGGTAGGCGACATCAGGTTTGCGCCTCCGTTTTGATCTCATCGGTTGAATCAAGGATGTCAGCGACGAGGCCCTTGCCCCCTTTGTGCTCCACTATATGCCGATAAACGACCACACCTATTGCGACGATGGGAATCGCAAGGAACACGCCAGGGATGCCGGCAACTTGTTCGCCCGCCAGCACCGAAAGAATAATAAGCACCGGATGCAGATGGAGCCCGTCACGCACTATGCGAGGATATGTAACGTAGTCGTGGACGACGCGAAGGATAATAAGGAAGATGACCACATAGACCGCGTTCCACGGATCATCGGAGAGGGCCGCCGTTAAAGTAACGATCACCGCGATCGACGCAGGGCCAAGCAGCGGTACAAATTCGAAAATGCCCGCCAATATGCCAAGCAGCAGTGAATACTTTATCCCGATCACGTAAAACCCGATCGTGCAGACCGTTCCGATCAACAGGCACGAGATGAGCTGAGCTCGGATATAGGCAGCTAGGGTTGAATTCACATCCTGCATTACTGCTTCCGCACGTATCCTATAGGGGCCCGCAGGAAAGATGCGAAGCAATGCGAGACGAATAAGATTGACGTCCTTCAACAGGAAAAATCCGAGTATCGGCACGATAACGACCCAGGGAAGGTATCCGGCAAATCCAAGCAGAAGATTTCCAAACGCTGCCGTGATCCTCTCGCCGGCGGCGACCGCTTGATCGTTGATGCGGGTTTGAAGTTCTTCAGGGATCCGAAGCCGGTCGAAGCGTCGGTTCAGATCATTAAAGGTCTGCCGAATGCCCGAGGCATAGCCAGGAATACTCGTTCCAAATTCCCGACCTTGCTCAGCCACAAGTGGTGCGATATTCGAAATGCCAAATCCAAGTACCGCAAAAACGAAGACATAAACCAAAATGATCGCCAATGGACGGGGCATAAACCGTTCAAGGCTGCGATCCTTGAATGGACGGCGGATCAGCTTTACAAGAGGATCGATGAGATACGCGAAGAATGTCGATAAAACAAGAAGAAAGAGGACATATTTAAGCGAGCTAATGGTGCTGGCGAGCACGCCGCCGATAAATAGCAGCAAAAGCGTTACCGCGACGATACGAAAGACCGTGCCCGTCGAGGTGGAAGACCGATCGATCGACACGACCAAGGGCCCACGTCTTACTGGCCTGTCAATTCGCGGGGCTTCTTCGTTTCCAACGTCTGCTCTGTCGTCTTGCTTCATCGCTTAGCGGTCTTTCTTTTTAGTGTTCGTGCCAAGTCTGTCAACTTCAAGCGGGCCCGCGTCTGCCCGCGAATGATCTTCCATCACGAAACGATCCGTAAGTTTCGACACGGTGCCCGGTACGAACGGGAAATTCGAGCCAACAATGATCGCTTTGCCCGCATCCGAAAGTTTACGCCGATTCGTATCAAACGGCGTATTTTCATTTACAAAGGCCTTGTCGTCAGCATTCATTTGCTCGCCGTCCCTTCGCTTAAAAACAAGGATGAACTTAAAATCAGCCGTTCGCATCGCTTCGATGTCGTCGTCCAGGGACGGTGCTTTTGGCGTTGCGGAAGCCGATCCGGGCGTTGGCGCTGTTGGCACAGATTCGACGATACGGCGATTCGGTGTGCACCCGACGGACAGAATAGCGAGAACGACGAAAACGAGGATGCCATCGCTGGTGAGTCCGTGCGAGTACCTTGAGAACATCCGAAAATTCCGACAGAACGATAATAAAAGGCTTCTGACGCGAGAACTGGGGCCGGACGGTCCTGCGGTTCTCGGTTGGACGTCCGGTTTCAGTTTTCTAGTTTTCCTCGTCAACGTCGGCATTACTATTCCTGGGTTCGTTGGCTTCCATTTCGTCAAGCAGGCGTTTTTCTTCGGGAGTCTCAGGTTCGTCGTCGGCTGCCGAAGAAAAGGGTTCTCCCTTTTGCGACCGGATTCTCAGGATGCGGGCCTCATCATCTTCATAGACCAGATCGACCCAACCGCTTTCGAGCGCTTTGGCGACCATTTGTTCGTTTTCCTTGGCGTCCGCAAAGATGAATTCCGCTCCGAACCGTTCGCGAATTATTGGCCCGATCTCGTTTGCTCGTCCATCCGTTATATCGAGCAGCAATTTATATAGATCGGGATTACGCGAATAAAGATAATTCGGGTCCAACCCATAGACATAACTATTTTGCGTATTGTGAAAGAAGAGTTTAGGGAAATCATCCCAGTTGGAGTTGAAAATGCGGGCTCCGGGGGGAATGTTTGGCCGGCCGTCCTTATCAAGGCTTTGAGCCCATTCCATCGATCGACGATATCTGTCATTCACATCGTTTTCTTTTATGGTGTTCATCAGTCCCGGCTGATCTACGCCAAGCCACGAAAGGCCGATGATATTGACATAGAAATAACCGATCAAAATGATGCCGATCACCCAAACAGCCGCAGTTCTGGCGGCCTCGAGCCATTCCTGCCGGTTGGTCTTCTTATCCGAGTCGAGGAACGGTTCGATCTCTCGACGGAATTCATCGGGAAGCTGAACCCTTCCTGCCGAGAGAAAAGCCTGCCAGCTGAACGCAGCGAACAAGACTGCGAAAGGAGGGAAATATTCCGCATAACGCTTAGAACTGAACTGGCCAGCCAGCAGCATGGTAGCAAAAACCAGAAAGAACGCGGCTTTTTCAGGAAGTTTTCCGTTTCGTGGAACAAAGAGCACGTAGCCGATCAGCATCGCTGCCAAGGCAACAGGGAAATGGGTCATCAGCTCCATCCCGCTGTACGGGTACCACTCACCGCCAACAGAAACCGCAAATTTTCCCGCTACGGCCAGCTTTGTCTTGAAATGCTCGATGAATAGAGTGATGTTGTTCGGAAAATACGGGTTGATCACATTTCCAAGCAGCATTCCCCCGAACGTGTAGGCAACCGGCTGCCATTCAAGGCGACGCTCATTCCAGCCGATGATCGCGGCCCAGATGACCGCCGCGATGAAAAGAAGCGGGAACAGGCTGTAGGTCCAAACGAAGGCAAACATCAAAGGAAGCAGCCACTTATACTTTCGTTCAAAAAGCAGATAGATGCCGGCGACCGTGATTATTATCGTCAACGGCGGAGCCTTTGCCATGTTCATCCGGTAATAGAACATGTTCGCGCAAGTGAAGATCGCGGCAAGCCATAGAAGCGGATACCTGATCCGGTAATAATGGATCAGCCAATAGACGGAGAAGATGGCGAGGGTAGCAAACGCGACGGCGGCGATCTTCGCGGCCATTACCGGCTCGAAGAACCAAAGGAACGGAATCTGAAGCAGATGGAACAGGAAGTGGTGATCGTTGTAATGGACAGGGTCGAGTACGGTCAGCGGAAGCCATTCAAAAGTAGGCAGCCATTTACCCTGAGAAAAATTCTCCCACAAAAGCTGGCTCCATCTGATGTGGTAATATCCGTCCCAATCGCCGCAGCAAATGGCGTCTGTTCGAAACTGAAGAAAACTCATTACCATCGCTATCGCTATAAAAGCGAATACGAGGTAAACATAACGGGTCGCATCCTCGGATTCCAGATACTCACGCCACCCAGGATGTTGGGGCGTAGCGGAGGGAACGGTCTTAGTTTCTTCGGGTTTTTCGTGCAGGTTTTCGTCCATCAGTTATGCGGTCGATCGGCGGCAAAAATGAATCGAATAAAAAGAAAAATTACCATATAAGCCTTAGTGTAATCTAATGGACGAAATTTCATCGAACTTAGGGTGAGTGCGGATGAAAAGGACACGGTTGCGAATCGGGCTGCCAGAACCTAGAATCAAAGTTTCGTTTATGTATCCCAAGGGCAATCTGTTCATACCGGCAAGCCACGGAAAGCTGGAAGCAATAATCAAAGAGCCGCAGGGCGTGCGAAAAGGAGCCGCCCTTGTCTGCCACCCTCATCCTTTGGGCGGGGGAACCATGCATAACAAGGTTGTATTCCGGGTCGCGGCAGGGCTTAATGATGCCGGCCACGCAGCTTTGCGCTTCAATTTTCGGGGTGTGGGATCCTCAACCGGCACCCACGGTGAATTAGAGGGCGGCATCGAGGACGTGCGCGATGCAATCGACTTTCTTGCCGAGAAATATGAAGGAGAAGACCTGACACTGGCCGGGTTCTCCTTCGGATCGCGGACCGGAACGCAGGCCGCGAAAGATGACGATAGGGTTCGCCGGCTGATAAGCATCGGTACTCCGGTCGACAAGTACGGTGACTATCAGTTTTTATTTGGGCTAACGAAGCCGATCCTTTTCGTACACGGTGACAATGACGAATTCGGGTCGGTCAGTGAATTAAGGAAACTGGTTGATGAGGTCTCAAAGACAGCCGAGACCGAACTAATAGTTTTTTCGGACTGCGGGCATTTCTTTGACGAGCACCTGAGCGAGCTTCGAGAAGCGATAAGGAACTGGATGAGTACTCGATCGGGGTAGATCTGTGCTCCGTCTTTTCTTTGTCAGGCCTCCTAGAAAGAGGCAAGACATTTAGCACAAAGGCGAAATAGGAAAGTACAAAGCATAGGCCCTAAAGGTAACGGAGGAATTACCTAATGGAAGAAGAAGCAATTCGGGATGCTGCCATTCGTTTGACCATGATGCCAAGGGATACTAATGCCCATGGCACGGTCTTTGGCGGAATTATCCTGAGTTATATAGACGTTGCGGGCGGGGTCGAAGCCGTTAGACATACAAAGCATGAACGATTTGTCACAGTCGCGATGAAGGAAGTGATCTTTCATGAACCTGTTTTCATTGGCGATCTGGTCAGCTTTTATGCCAGAACGCTTCGAGTCGGAAACACCTCGATCACGGTAGCGGTAGATGTCGAGGCCGAACGCTTTGGGAACCAGGGCCAGCGCGTGAAGGTGACATCGGCCGAAGTTACCTTTGTCGCGATCAATCAAAACCGCGAGAAGGTGCGGATCGGCGGTAAGAGTGAAGGGTAATGTCGCGGTCGGCGGGAAAGCTTGCTTTCAGAACGTCGATGTGACAAATTCGAATCAAATAAAGCTAGAACTTAAGAATTGACCGGGGAGAATAGTAAATGCCAACAGTTTTTGCTGAAACAGCGGCAGGACACGCCGCGATAGATTGTGAAGAGGGCCGTAAACTCGTACTCTGCATCGAGGATGGGGGTATCGACATTCTTCACCGCTGCGGCGGCAACGCACGCTGCACGACTTGCCGGGTTGAGATACTCCATGGCGACCCGGGCCCGATTGGCGAGGCCGAAAAGGCGATAATGCTTACAAAGGACGACATGACCGATCGCATGAGGCTTTCGTGCCAGGTCCGGGTGAAAGACGACCTCAAGCTTCGAGTTATAAATCAAGCCAGTGTAAAGGGCATCGATGCGGGCCCGAGGCCGGAAGAATAACGGCTTCGGGGGTGTCGCTAAGACAATCTGTTATAATTCGGTCATCGAATTGAATAAGGAGAAACAAGGCAATGGGTTTGAACACAGTCTATAAAGCGAGGACCTTCGACCTCAGCGATCTAACGGGTATTTCGAATGAAACACTTGCAATGCATTTTAAGCTGTACGAAGGCTATGTAACGAACACGAACACTTTGAACGCTCAGATCGCAGAATTGGTCGGCGGCGGCGAGCTGGACGCGACAAAGGTGGCAGCGTTTTCGGAGCTGCGGCGTCGCTACGGATTCGAATATAACGGCATGGTCCTTCACGAGTATTATTTCGAGAACATGGTGAAGAACGGCACGGGCGACCCAGGCAAAGATTCGGCGTTCGTCAAAGCCGCCGAAGAAAGCTTTGGAAGCTACGAGGTGTGGAAGGCCGATTTTGTGGCCACGGGGAAGATGCGAGGCGTCGGTTGGGCGGCGACCTATCAGGACCCGTCGAACGGTGCGATATCGAACCACTGGATCAACCTTCACGAGACGGGAAATGTGGCCGGATATACGCCGGTCCTGATCATGGACGTTTGGGAGCATGCCTTCATTAAGGATTATGCCCCCGCCGACCGCCCAAAGTATATCGAGGCTTTCTTCTCCAATATCGACTGGGATACGGTGAGCGGCCGGCTGGCAAAAGCGGGCAGCGTCTCTGCCTGACCATCCGTAGGCATTGAACCGAAGACTGGTGGCGGCACAAGAGATCGCTTGAGCCGCTGCCAGTTTCGAATTTTGGACCGCAAGTTCTTGATCAATACTTCAAGTTCTGGATCAATACTTCGGCACGCTTGGGTCAACAGTGTCCGACCACGCTCCGATCCCGCCTTTGAGATTGATCAATCGCCCCTCGAATCCGGCATCCTTCAAGTATGCGATCGCCCTTGCGCTCCGGACGCCGCCTTTGCATTGAACAACGGTCGTTTTCCCTTTCTCGATCTCGCAAAACCGATTGACAATATCGCCCAACGGAATTAGTTTCGCACCGGGAATGCGTGCTATCTCGTACTCATGCGGTTCGCGTACATCGATGATCTGGACATTCTTGTCACCCTCAACCAGCTCCTTTAATTCCAAGGCGGTGATCTCTTCCAAGTCGGGTCTTTCCTCCTCTACCGTTTTAAGGCCGCAGAATTCTTCATAGTCGGTCAATTCCTTTATCGAAGGAGTGTCGCTGCAGATCGGGCAATGCGGGTCTTTTCGAAGCCTTACCTCACGAAACGCCATTTTCCAAGCATCGAATAGCAGCAAGCGGTTCAGCAGTATGCCCTCGGCCCCGAGAATCACTTTGATCACTTCATTAGCCTGGATAGTTCCGACGATGCCCGGCAGGACTCCGAGTACGCCGCCCTCAGCGCACGACGGAACGAGTCCCGGCGGCGGCGGTTCAGGATACAAACACCTGTAACACGCGCCTCTTGCGGACCAAAAGACGCTCGCCTGGCCTTCGAAGCGAAAGATGGAACCGTACACATTAGGCTTTTTGGTTAGAACGGATGCGTCGTTCACGAGGTACCTGGTAGGAAAATTGTCTGTGCCGTCCACGATCACGTCGTATTCCTTGAAAAGATCGATCGCGTTATCGCTGGTCAGACGTGTCTCAAACGCTTCTATCTTTGTGTTCGGATTTACGTCGAGAAGCCGATCTTTCGCGGAAGCGATCTTTGGACGGCCAACGTCCTTGGTTCCGTGGATGATCTGCCGCTGGAGGTTCGATTCATCTACGACATCGTTATCGACAATACCGATGGTTCCGACGCCGGCCGCCGCAAGATACAGGCCAAGCGGCGAACCGAGCCCGCCGGTTCCGATGGTTAGAACACGGGCCTGTTTGAGTTTTTTTTGCCCCTCTAGCCCGACCTCCGGCAGGATCAAGTGCCTCGAGTAACGAGCGATCTCGGCGTTCGAAAGATGAGCTCGGAAACGAATGTCGGCATCGCCCGTTCCCCCGGTAAGCGTGGTTTCATTACCACTTACGGACGGGTCATTTACGTCCGACAAAGCGCCCGCCTTTGCAAACATGAGTGTCCGCTCTCCTGTACCGCCTGCGATCGACGGTACGATCATTACTGTCTCGCCGACTTTTAAACGCGTCGCCAGGCCATCGAGATGGCGGATATCTTCGTCGCCGACATAGACGTTAATGAAACTGCGAAGCTTGTTCTGCTCGTTAAAGAGGTGTTTTTTCAATTCCGAGTGCTCGGAGGTGAGTTCGAGAAGCGCGTCACCGGCCGTCGCTGCCTGGACATTAACCTCAGAATGGCCGCCGGCAAACTGCCTCAGTGGCGTTGGAATGATCATTGTTACAGACATGAATGTTGCTCCTATCTCTTTGGAATTGGTTACAGCGGAATACCTACATTTTCATCAATTTCAACTTTCTAGACCTCAGGTTCAGTTACCTCCGGGCGTGATGATACCTTTCCTATCTTTTCCTCATTGAACTTCGAACGGTCGTTTTCCATTTCCCACGACCGGATGTCGGCGACATTTCCTTCGATCACCGAAGCGATGACGTAAGACCAAACCGGCAAGGCATTGTCGAGGTCATACTGCGACGGAACGGCACGGTCGTCCGGGTGAGAGTGGTAATAGCCGACGACATCGAGCTTCTTTTCGCGGGCATATCGCTCGGCACGCAGAACGTCCTTCGGAAGGATGAGGATCCGATTGTGGCGGGCTTCTGTCTCGCGAGAGTTCTCGAGCGGAAACACTTCTACCGCGGTCTTCGGGCCTTTCGCGAAGGTTCCGATCAGCATCCCTCCGCACTCGTACGGGTAGTCTCTCTCGGCGTGTGCCGTGATCGACGAAATAATCTGTTCATTCAAATAAAGCATTCTGTTTCTTACTATGTGTTAGTCATCTTTAGAGCGGTTGAGTTGAAGCATTACGATGCTTCTCATTTCACCCATAATTACTTACGATGACCGTTTGCCGATGGTAGATCAGCGGCGACCAGATCGTATTCCCGAAGACTATCGACTCTTTCGAGGGCTTGTACTATGTCTGCCCAAATGTCGTCGATGTCCTCGATGCCTACAGAAATTCTGAGCAATCCTTCAGTAATGCCGATCGAGGCCCGCCTCGCAGGCGAAATTTCGCGATGAGTCGCCGTCGCCGGATGGACGATGCCGGTGAACAGATCGCCGACGCTCGCCGCCCGTGTGCAAAGCTTGAGTGAATTCAAGAATCTGTATGCCGCTTCACGTGTGTCTTCAGCTAATCGAATGGTGACGATCGCTCCAAAGTCGCTGGCGTGAAACGTTCGGTCGAGGGCAACGGCATCCGGCCCTTCAAAATAGAGCGGGTAAATTACTTCTCCGAACATTCCAAGCTCACGCGATCGCGAAGCCAGAAGCTTCGCATTCGAACATTGCTTTTCCATTCTCAGACCAAGCGTCTTCAGGCCGCGGTGTATCGAATGTGCTTCCCATGGGCTAAGCACACCGCCGGCGAGCGTCAATGCTCCGAGAAGGGGCGGCCGGTCATACTCATGTTTCGCAACGACAATGCCGCCGGTCGCGTCGGCATGCCCGCCGAGAAATTTCGTTGCACTATGGACAACGAGGTCAGCGCCGAGATCGATCGGCCGGCAAAGGTACGGGGTCGCGAAAGTGTTGTCCACGATAAGCTTCGCGCCGACCTCGCGCGCGATCGCGGCACATTCCTCGATGTCGCACACTTTAAGAAGCGGATTTGACATCGTTTCGCAGAGTAGGACGGCTGGCCGCAACTCATAAGCTCTTGCCCGCAATGCCGATAGATCCCTGAAATCTTCCGTGATAGTCTTTACGCCAAACGGGGCGAAGACAGTGTAAAGGAGTTCCAGGGTCGATCCGTACAGATCTTGTGAGGCCAGGACCGTCGAGCCGTTCGAGATCTCACACGCAAGCAACGCCCCATGCACCGCCGCCATTCCGGAACCGTACGCAATGGCGAAGCTGCCGTTCTCGATCTCGGCCATAGCATCTTCGAGGGCCGCTACCGTCGGGTTGCCGTATCGGCTATAAACAAACCCGCTGGCTTCGCCTTCGACAATGCGGTCGATCTCCTCGACCTCGGCATAAATGAATGAAGAAGCTGCGTAGATCGGCGTCGATGCCGGAATGCCCGCCGGGGCGGGGAGGCGCTCGCCGGCATGGACAAATCGTGTCGGTAATGAAAAAGGGTCCATCAGTTTTCCTCCAGGCAACGCAAAACCAAAAAAGCCCTCGTGCCACATACGGCACGAGAGCTTTAGAAAGGTCTCCTTGCGGTATTTAGCAGTTTTTTTAGTGGAGCAAGTTACCTTAAATCGCCACTCTGTAGTGTTCTCGAACGAGAACGATCAAAAAGAACTTTTGGCAGAATACGGAATAGACAAAACCATGTCAAGCCAACCCATCAAAACAGATCGGGCACAAAGTGCATGAACTGCCGGACATTGCCCTTCCCGTGTAAGGCATCGAAAGCTGTGGTAAGCTGAAAATTCGTCTTTTGTATGAAGATCTTCTGGCGTTTCGGCATAGTTGCCGCAATTTTTCTCGCGATCTTTTGCCTTTATCCGCAGTTCAAGATGTTTTACCTGCGTGGCGCGGACTGGAACGGGCATTATGCGTACAACGATATCGACGAGGTGGCCTACGCTTCGTACGTAAGGGCGTTGATCGACGGCAGGCCGCGAAAGAACGACCCCTACAGCGGGCGGGACGATTCGCCAACATCACCGCAGCCCGAATCTCTGTTCTCAATTCAATTTGCGGCTCCTTACACAATAGCGTTGCCCGCCCGTCTCATTGGTATCGGCACGCCGTGGGCTATGACGCTCTCGGGGGCAATCGCCGGTTTTCTTGCCGCGCTTGCATGCTTTTGGCTTGCCGCACGCTTCACCGGGAGCAACTGGTTCGGAATGGCGGCTTCGCTTGCCGTATTTGCCGGCGGTGCTTTGGCGGCCGGCGAGGGAGCCTTACCGGAGCTTCTTTTCGACGGGTTCTCTTACCCTTATTTCCCTGGTTTCCGACGATATATTCCCGCTTTGGCATTAACGGCGATCTTTGTAATGTTCGCAGCGATATGGAAGATGGCCGAGACGTGGGATCGGGAGCGGGGAACTAGTTTGAATAACAGGCACGGATCGTTGTCGGGCTACCTTCGTCCCGCTTTGATGGCGATCGCTATTGTCAGCTTTGGCTATACCGTTTACTCGTACTTTTACATTTGGACGACGGCTGCTGCTTTTCTCGTATGCATGATGCTGGTTTGGCTGATCGCAAGACCGGAAGGCTGGCGGCGGGACGTTCGAGATCTGGCGCTCACCGCCGGCGGTTGCGCGCTCATCGCCGTGCCTTACGTTTACCTCCTTTCTCAGCGGTCGGAAACTCTCGATCACGTTCAATTGTTGGTTTACACGCGTGTCCCCGATCTGTTCCGAGTACCCGAATACATTGGCCTAGCCGTTCTGATCGCCATCGCTGCCGGTATTGCCTGGAAGCGATTTACATTAGAGGACCGAAGCGTACTATTCGTGATCTCGATTGCGCTGGTCCCATTCGCGATATTCAACCAACAGGTCGTTACCGGCCGTTCGCTTCAGCCGATCCATTATCAGGTGTTCATCGGAAATTACGTGGCCGGGCTTGCTTTGATGCTCGCTGTGGGTCTCTGGCTAAAGGTCAATCTGAGGGAAAACGCGTTGCGGGCACGGGCCGTTTGCCTCGCGATCTCGTTCGCTGCGATCGTCTGGGGGTTCGTTGAATGTCATTACACCGTGCGCGTCCTTGACGAAGCAAACATTGAACGCGACCTAGGTATGCCAGTCGCAAATCGGCTGGAAGAACTTGCACTCGAAGATCCTGACCCTCATCGGGCAACTATCCTTGCATTCGATATGATCCAGGCGGACGACCTGCCTTCGGTCGCCCCTCAGAATGTGCTGTGGGCACGTCACCAACACGTCTTTGCGGGACTATCGTGGCAAGAAAGTAAAGAGCGATTCTATCAATATCTTTACTATTCAAACGTCAGCGACCGCGGCCTGGACCGCATGTTGAAGAACGACTTTGTCGCACAGATTGCTCTGTTCGGGTGGGGACGGCATACCGATCGTTTGAGTTTCGATGCAAAACCACTGACATACGGCGAGGTTGACGAAGAAGTGGCAAACTACTGGGCTTACATTCAAAATTTTAATAAGGACAAGGCGACGACTCCCCTGCTGTCATATGTGATCGTGAACAACGAAGCTGATACCGATCTCAACGTCGTGGACCTTTGGTATAAACGTGACGAGGGAGAGGTCATCGGAAAATACACGCTTTACCGGGTTAGATTGCGTGACTGAACCGAGAGGCCGGCGTCATAGATCAAAGACAAAAAAAAGACCGTCTTTTGAAAAGACGGTCCATATGTATTGCTATTCTATAAATACTGCTTAAGCTGCTAGGAGGTCGTTCGAAGTCTCAGCGAAAACCCGCCTACCATTGATGGCGTCATCGATTATCTCACGAACGGCTGATGCATCCGGGTTAACGTCCATTCGGACGCAGGCTCTTAGATGCCTGATGATGCCTTCCGTTGCGATCTCGACCGCATCGCCGGTAAGTTTCGAAAAACGACGAGCTTGAATATGATCGATCTGCAAGATCCTGTCCTGCAGCGTCATCGGTTTAGCTGCTGCCACGTTATTCATTCTCCTTCTGGATGATTTTTCGTTATCAAATATCAAATAGTCTTCAAAAACGCTGTAATCCGCCAAAGCACTGATCGTTCAGCACTTTACTTCATAAAATTAGTTGAAAAATTCAACTAATCGGTTGCAATGAAAGGGGGGAAACCAGCCTTGCTGTCAACTATGTAAGGGAATAGTAACAAAGAGATCCGCATTTGTCACTACTTTTTTTTGCAAACGCAATAAATATCGATATTTAGGCAAAAAGCAAAGGAACCGCCGGGGCAATTGCCCTGACGGTCCCTTGAAAACCCTGGTTCTGCTGGCTATTTACCGCCGACAGCATCTTTCATCGCTTTGCCAAGCCGGAATTTCACGGTTGTCTTGGCCGGGATCTTGATCACGGCGCCGGTTGCGGGATTGCGTCCCTCACGAGCTTTCCGGGTCGCCTTCACAAGCTTGCCGAATCCGGGCAAGGTAAATTCGCCATTCTTTTTAACTTCCTGCGCCGCGAGAGCTGCGATCGCGTCAAAAAGGCCTTTCACGTCGGACTTCTTCAGTCCCGATCCGTCCGCCAATGCGTTGACGATCTCCGTTTGAGTCATACGAGCCATAGTTTTTGAGTAACCTCCAATGGGATTGAAAATATTGAAAAAGTCAGTTTTAAATCCGGTAAATCTGCCTGCTAATCGCCAAGTCGGAATTGAGCAAGATGGTCTGGGCGTCTTGTTTGGTTGGTCGGGGCGGCAAGATTCGAACTTGCGGCCTCACGGTCCCAAACCGTGCGCACTACCAGGCTGTGCTACGCCCCGAGTTGTTTTGAGCAACGCTACCAAGTGTCGAATTCTACAAGCGAAAAATAAAGCGGTCAAGTCAAAGTGCGGTAAAAGCAAGTAAATATCGGATTATTTTCCTGATCGCATCGGCTCGATGGCTAATCTTGTTCTTTATGGCTTCATCCAACTCGCCAAAGGTCAATTCGAAACCATCCGGTTGAAAGATAGGATCGTACCCGAATCCGCCGCTTCCGCGAGCCGCGTGCGTGATCAGGCCTTTGCACGTCCCTTCTTCACATACGAGTATCCTGCCTTTTGCATCCGACAAGGCCATCGAACAGACGAATCGAGCTTCGCGTGAATCATCAGCCGCTTCGCCCATCTCACGAAGGATAGAGCGGATCCGATCGTCGAATGAGACATCGGGCCCAACATATCGAGCCGAATGAACGCCCGGACGCCCTCCAAGAGTCGCCACCTCGAGACCCGAATCGTCGGCAAGCGAGGGAAGACCGAAATGCATTGCGTAAGCCCGGGCTTTCAGTACGGCGTTGTCATGGTAGGTAGCTCCGGACTCCTCGACGTCAGGAACTTCGTTACACGAATCGGTGCCGATCAGCGAATAACCGCTATCCGCAAACAACTCCTCTATCTCGGCCCGCTTTCCCGGATTTCCCGTTGCGATAAGTATCGACTTATCTTGAAAATACTTCATCTGTGGATGTGATCTTCAGGCTCTTATCCGAAAAGTTTCCTTCGCGGTGCTGAAAGCTTTCTATTGCCTTATTCTAAGCAGTTATTGTATAAGTTTAAATAGCGGTCATTCCGCTGCCCACCTACGTTCTATTCTTGAGAGGACGACCCCGTTTTGGAGATTACCACCGCGTCATCCACCATTTCAGATTCCAGATCTTCGATTTCGTCAGACGTTCGCGACGACAATACGATAGCGTCTCGTCCTTTGGGCGAACCGGACGAACTCCATTTTGAGATAGGGTTATGGCTATCGGGAATGGAGAGCTTTCTTTGCAATTGGGATCGGATCTCGCATGATACACAGAAAATCGGCGACCCCGGCGCGAACTGGACAAAAGAGTTTCGATTGACGTTTGCTTCGCTTCTGATCTGTTCTGAGCTGAACTATGAATTGCGACGTGCATTGGGCTCGGGTTCAGGTTCGACGGTCAACAGTGCCGGCATTCGCGTTACTGATTGTGATCTGTTACTGCTGGATCTGCGTGAGCTTATTTCACTCAACCGAAATCTGATCGAATCAGGGAACCTAAAGTTTGACGGATGGAAGGCGTGGAATCACCTGCTGGTCAGCCGCCTTCGAAGTTCGGAACCTATACTCAGGATGACCCGAAACTGGGGCCGCGACGGACTCAGGCATTTGCCGCCCGACCTAAAGCATCTTTTATCAAAAAAGAACCTCTCTTTCTCGGACCGTGCCGACCTTACCGAGGTCCTTTCGCGATTTGCCATAATCATTCGCTCGTTGAACGTCGTCGGTACGATGCTTAAGAATGACGAGCCGCTCAAGCCAACGGTGCTTGTTTTTTCAAAAGTGCACGAGCTTTCGCGAGATCTTATCAATTTCATCAACAACAGGCTTACTCGATTTCAAGACGAGAGCGCCGAATTGTTTGCCTCGCTAGACGGTGCCTCATACACCGCATCGCTTGAGCTGAAGAAGGTCTATCAGCAAGAACTTACCGGCATTGTCGGCATTAGGCCGGCCCCGTCGATCCATGCTCGCGTGGAAACCGCCTTTGCATCGCTGAACGACAGCTTTGAACAGATCTTGGCTGGCTTTGCACGGCTCGTCGATCCGAAGGTCGTAGTTACCGACCTCTTCCCAGGTATTCACCTTAAGCTGGAACGTTCCATCCGGCTGCGGCGGCATCTCTGGAAGGTGCTGCAATTTGTTAAAGCGGCCGAGGCCGATCCAAAAAAAGAGGCCATCGAGTCCGTAAGACGTGCTCTGACCGTCTTTATCGAAGAACCTATAAACTTTCTTTTTTATAAGGATCGCGAAACACTGGAGAGATTTACGGAAGAGATCTTTGCGGCCAGCGAGGGCCAGGACCTCGTTCCGATCCTTCATCGTTTCGGGGCATATCTGGAGACACTTTTCGGACTGGTAAATATGCGGACGGTTCTGGCCTCGCATCCCTTTGTCGAAGGACAATAGAAGGCTACTGCGAGCGCAGCGTCCCAAGCGGCTTTCGGAACAGGACGTCGAAGCTGGCCAGGCACCCGACCAAAACCACTATCAACGAAGTTGCAGCGATGCCTCCGATCGTTATCGCCGGATCGAACTCCCAACGGATGTTCATAATGAACCGGCTAACCGACCACGAAAGCAGAACCGCGAAGCCGGCACCGATGACCCCGGCCAGAAAACCAAGCAGTCCGTATTCGGCCAAAAGGATCGCAGCAAGCGTCGAGCGTCTGGCACCGAGCGTCTTCAGGATAGCGTTCTCATAGATCCGCTGCGACTTTGTCAATGCGATCGAACCGATCAGGATCAGAATTCCGCTAAGAATCACAAAGCTTCCGACGAACGATATCGCCAGTACGAAATTGTTGACAAGTCGCTGGACAGTAGCAACGATATCAGCGACATCGAAGATCTGAATGTTCGGGAAAATATTCAAAAGCTCGCGTTGAAGACGCTGTCGCTCAGTCGGCGGGACTCGGTTCAAGACAGTGGCAGCGAAGGATTGCGGTGCATTTTCAAGCACGCCCGGCCGAAATACGAAAATGAAAGCTGTTCTGGTATTTCGCAGGTCGATCTTTCGTAAATTAGCGACCTGGGCGGTCACCTTTCGGCCCGATATATCGAATGTGATCGAGTCGCCGACGTCGACCTTAAGCCTCGTCGCCATCTCGTCTTCGACAGAAACCTGCGGGACATCGCTGTCCGTTTCCCACCACTTGCCTGCGACCACCGTTTCATTCAGATCTAACTTTGGACGGTAAGTTACAGAAAACTCCCGACCGATCTGTCCTCGCTGTTCGCGAACCTCACGCTGCTGGAAATCGATCGCTTCTCCATTGATATGCGAAATACGAGCTCTGACGGTCGGCGTTGTCTCTGCCTTTTCGCCGATCCGGGCCTCGATGATCCTGACAAGTTCGTCGATCTGGCTCTTTTGGATATCGATGAAGAACAGGCTCGGCAATCTCTGGTTCAGCGTAAAGTCGAACTCGCGTACCAGATTTGCCTGAAGGGAGTGGACCGCAAGCACGACAAATGCCCCGAGCCCGACAGCAAGAAGGATTATTCGAGTCTGATTTCCGGGCCGATGGAGTGAATTGACAGCTTGCCGCAAGCTGAAAGATGCAAAGATCTTAAGCCGTTTAAGTATCGAGGTAAGCAGCAAAGCCGCTAGATAAAGAACACCGGCGGTAGCAGCCAAACCGACGAGAAAGAATACACCGACGATCATCGAGCCTGCCTGCCACACCGCAAGGCCAAGCAAGGCGAGGACTGACACTAGGCCGAGCAGCCATTTTGCCGGATCCAATCGGCGAAGGCTTGCGTTGTTCTCGTCGCGAAGCAGAAGCCTGGGCTTAATGTTGCGAACCTGAAGAAGCGGCAATGCCGAAAAAATGATCGAGATCGCAACTCCCAGAAGCACGCCCTGCATCGCAGTCCAACCGCCGACAGCGTAGCTCATTTTCTCGGGCAGAGCTTCGATAAACCGCCAGCGAACAAAAAGCAGGCCGGATTGCGCAAGAAAGACCCCGAATATACTTCCGACAAGGCCAAGCGTGAGGATCTGAAGAAGATAAACCGAGATGATCCGAGTCCCGCCGGCGCCCAGGCACTTTAAGACCGCAACAGACTTGCGTTTTTGTTCGACAAATGCCCTGGCGACATTCCACACGCCGACGCCGCCTAAGACCAGTATCAACAGGCCAGTTAGGGCCAAATAATTCTCCGTTCGAGTAAACTGTTCGCCGATATTCTCTTGCGTCTCACGATACGATCGAACTCGAACGGTCGTCCCTTGCAAGGCTTCGCGAAGCTGCCGGACCAGTTCGGTCGGATTTTCCGAGGTTCGGTAAAGTATTACCCGCCTCACTCGGCTCGAATTTCGTGTAATGCCTGCGGTGTCAAAGGCGCTTTTTTCGACAAACACCCTTGCGCCAAGCCGGAAACCGCTCGAACCTCCCGGCTCCTGCTCGAAGATGCCGCGGATCTGAAATTCGGCCTCGCCGATCCTGATCCGATCACCGACGCCAACTTTCAGATCTTCGAGCAGTATCTTTGCGACGACCGCCCCGTGGTCCTTCAGCAAGCGGAAATCGAACGGAGCCCCGTCCTCCATTAGGAACTCGCCGACCAATGGAAATGGCGGCTCTATTCCTTTCAGCTCGACAAGCCTCGTGTTCGGGTTCGCGGGATCGGCCGGGCTTGCCATCGCCGATGTAGTGATCGACTCGTTGCGGTCCTCGACTATATCGAGTCTCGAGATGACCTCTTCGATCTTCGAGATCTCTGTCGGCGAAAAGTCGGCTGTCGAGTTCAGCTCGATGTCGGCTGTCAGAAGGGCTCGGGCATCGGTACCCACGGCGCGTGTCAGATTCTGTATCAGCGAACGAAGTGCCACGATCGATCCGACCCCGAGCGCTATACACAGGAAAAAAAACAGCAACCGCCGCCATGAAGAACGGATCTCTCGCCGAGTCAAACTAAAAATAAAGTTCATGCCGATGGTCGCGGCCGTCCAAATTGCCGGCTGCTCAAAACTATTTTCCTGTCCCGTTCACCAGGTTCATCTCGTCGGTGATCACCAAACCATCACGCAGCACGATACTTCGCTGTGCCTGAGAGGCAAGTTCTCCATCGTGGGTTACCAGGACCAGCGTGACACTTCGTGCCGAGTGCATCGCGGTCATAAGTTCGAGTATGTGTTTGCCGTTTCGCGAATCGAGATTGCCGGTGGGTTCGTCAGCAAGAAGGATTCGAGGCTGATTTGCGAACGCCCTCGCTATGGCGACCCGCTGCTGTTCTCCTCCAGATAGCTCTGTTGGATAATGATGCCCCCTGTTGACCAGTCCAACGTCTGCCAACAGCATTTCCGCCCGGTCGGCGGCGTCGCGTATACCTCGGATCTCCATCGGTATCAAGATGTTCTCAAAAGCCGTGAGGCTTGGGATCAGATGAAACGATTGAAAGACGAAACCGATCTTTTCGCTTCGAAGGCCTGCAAGATCGTCTTCGGACATCGCGGTGACCTCTTCGCCATCGATCGTGATGGTTCCGGACGAAGGGGAATCGAGCCCCGCGATCAAACCGAGTAGCGTTGATTTTCCGCTGCCGGACGCCCCGGTAAGCGCGACGAACTGGCCATCGGGTATCTCGAAAGTCACATCGTCAAGGATAGTTAGATCTTCGGTGCCGGATCGAACGGTCTTTGTCAGGTTCTGAAGCGAGATCATATTCGTTTAAGATAGATGATAATGGGCGTCGGGCATCAGCGAGAAACCGGATAAGGGCAAAAGTTCGAGCACGCGAATGTTTTGATGCATCAAATCTTTGAGAAATTCGTAAGACGTTTTGAAACTCATGCAGCATTTAATTCGAAAATCCAGGCTTTTAAGTTTCATTTTTCTGGCGGTCGCTGTCGCATCTTGCACAACCGCGCGTCCCGAAGGAAGATCGAATAATGCCGGCGAAAGGCCGTTGATCACGCCCCAGGCAGTGTCTCAGCGGCCGAAGATCATTGCCTTCGGAAACAGCCTGACGGCCGGCTTCGGTCTTTCGGAAAAAGAATCGTACCCGTATCTTCTCCAGGAACGCTTGAATGTCGAAGGCTTTGACTATGAGGTGATCAATGCCGGGGTGTCCGGGGATACAAGTCTTGGCGGGCTGGAGAGGGCGGATTGGGTGCTCGACCAGGAAAACGCGAAGATCTTAATATTGGAGCTTGGGGCAAACGATCTGCTGAGAGGGATGCCTCCAAAGCAAATGAAGAGCAATCTTGATAAGATAATCAGAAAGGCGAAGGCGCGGAACATTGACGTACTGCTCTGTGGAATGCTCGCGCCGCCGACCGCGGGTTCCGATTATGGGCGAGAGTTCACCATGGCGTTTCCTGACTTGGCGGACGAGCATAACATCGCCTTTCTGCCGTTTCTATTGGAAGGTGTCGCGGCTATCAAGGATCTGAATCAGGCCGACGGTATACATCCCAATGCGGCCGGAACAAAGATTATGGCTGATAACATTTACAAGGAGTTGATGCCGCTGTTGAAGAGATAGCGGTTGCATGTTCAAGAACAAGGTATGGGATACAAGTGGGTTTCGATCAACCGCGCGGGTTTCGTGAACCGTGCGTACGGCTTGATCGCCGTTATCACCCTTTTTACGGTCAGTGCCGCGACCGCTGGCTATTCGCAGGATGTCCAAGGTGGGGCAAAAGTAAGCACGCTTCCCGCACACGAACTTCTTGCGGCTATCGATCTCGAATACCGGCTGGACGAGGAAAATCCGACAGCCCCAGACGTTCCTTTGACCAAGGGATCAAGGATAGCGAGCGATAATATCGCAAAGCCCGCTGCCGAATCTGGTGTCGGCGCGCGGCAAAACGGCTGGTATGTACGACCCGAGCCCAAAGTCAGGTTCAACCGTTATATCGCCAGCATTGCCGGGCCCATCGCCTTGATGAGGTATACGGCTGTCGCGGGCGTCCTCACATATCGCAATGCACCGAAAGAATGGGGGGGCAACTGGGAGGGTTTCGGACGCCGATTTCTTTCGAATATGGGTGAGAGCGGGATAAACAACTCTATCAAGTACGGCCTTGACGAGGCACTCAAGATAGACAGCCGATTTTACCTTAGTCCGAAACGCAGCCCAGCCGCGCGAGCACGAAACGCCGTATTTTCGGCGGTTACGTCACGTGATCGCCACGGGAACCGGGTATTCGGCTTTCCGAAATTGGCTGGACACTTAGTTTCGAACGTGGTTTCGGCCGAGGTCTGGTATCCATCGCGTTACGATTACGTCCACGGCCTTAAAGGGGCCGCGATCTCGATTGCCGTCGATGGGGGGATCAACCTGATCCGTGAATTTGTCCTGAAACGATGATCCGCACGAAACTATTTCGAAAGCGGCTGCATTTTCTGAAGCTCGCCCTTTTCAAATCGGGTCAGCATTCGGCCGGACTGAACTATGTACGTTACCCATCTTGAATGCTCGTCATGCGGGCTTTCATTCGAGCCCGGACGACTTCTCAACCTCTGTAATGCCTGCGGCAAGCCGCTTCTCGTTCGATACGACCTTGAACAGGCGGCATGGGCGGTTTCGCTAAAGACTTTTCAGGGCCGAGTGTCGTCGCTGTGGCGTTACCGTGAGCTCCTGCCGCTCCCCCCGAAAGGCTCGATTGTCACCTTTGGCGAAGGTTGGACACCCTTGATCAAAGCAGATCGGCTGGCTCAGAGGCTGGATCTTCCGCTGGATGTTTGGCTCAAGGATGAAGGGCAGAATCCGACGCAAAGTTTTAAGGCACGCGGGATGACGATGGCGATCTCGATGGCAAAGCATCTTGGCGTTGCTAAAGTTGCGGTACCGTCAGCTGGAAATGCGGCGGGTGCGTTGGCTTCTTATGCCGCTCGTGCCGGAATGGAAGCTTACATTTTTATGCCCGCAGATACTCCTAAAGCGAACGTCGTTGAATGCCGGCAGACCGGCGCTCATGTGACACTTGTCGATGGCCTGATCACCGATTGCGGCAAGATCGTCGCCGAGCGAAAGGAAGAAGAGGGCTGGTTTGATGTATCGACGCTTAAGGAGCCGTATCGGGTCGAAGGCAAGAAGACGATGGGGTATGAGCTGGCCGAGCAAATGGGCGGACGGCTGCCCGATGTGATAATTTATCCGACCGGAGGCGGCACGGGCCTGATCGGGATGTGGAAGGCCTTTGATGAAATGGAGGCAATGGGATGGATCGGCCGGGAAAGGCCGCGAATGGTCTCTGTCCAGTCAGCCACGTGTGCGCCGATCGTCCGCGCCTTCGAAAAGGGCGACCGGATCGCGGATGAGTTTGAAAATGCTTCGACCGTCGCGTCGGGCCTGCGTGTACCCAAAGCGATCGGTGATTTTCTGATACTCGATGCGATCAGGGCCTCGGGAGGAACAGCGATCTCGGTAACGGACGAAGAGTTGGTCGCCGCGGTCGGTGAGATAGGCGCTGCCGAGGGCATTTTTGCCGCACCGGAAGGTGCCGCCTGTCTGCCTGCTTTGAGAAAGCTAATAGATCAAGGCGAAGTCTTAGAAGGCGAGAGCGTGGTACTTTTTAACACGGGCTCGGGAGTGAAATATCTCGAGGCGTTCGAATAGCAACTTTTATCCGATCAGATCAAGAAGTCTCTCCAGCCCCTGATGGACATCGCCTGAAATATGAACGCGAAGAGCGCGGCGGCCGCGATCAAGCAGTACTTGAAAATCGCCTCGGGCCTGCGCGGCTTTTACGATGCCGAATGAATATTTTTGCCCGGGGACTGGAACGTCAACCGGATCATCGCAAGTGATCTGCAGAAAAACGCCGTTGTTAGGCCCGCCTTTATAAGCCTGCCCTGTCGAGTGAAGAAATCGCGGGCCAAACCCGATACACGTCGCCACACTGTAATGCTCGAGAACAAGTTCACGGATCTGCTGGAGAATCTCCTCGTGGTCCGGGTCCATTTCAATGAACGCCAGGATCGCAAAATAGTCGTTCTCGGCGATGTTCCATAGATGAGCTTCAAGAAATCCTGCAAGAGATCTCTCGTCCGCTGCGTTCTCTAGTTCTGCGGCATAGTCAGCTCTCGAGAACAATGCGAAAGCGTCTTCAGTGTAAAAAGGTTCCTCCGGCGGCAATTGACCCGAAACTTCGTATGAGTCGGTGATCTTTCGAGCTTCGATCTTTGCCGACTCCACATCGGGCTGGTCGAACGGGTTGATACCCATTAACGAACCCGCGACGGCCGTCGCAAATTCCCATCGGAAAAATTCCTGTGCGATGCTGTATTTGTCGGTTATCTCAATGTTGATCATCGGGTGGCCGGCTTCTGCAATATCCGAAAGATCGTTCTGAACATCTTCTTCAACCGCAACCCCTCGAACGGTGAAGTTCACAAAAACACGATCGTCCCCGTAATGGTCCACAGCCTGTATGCCCTCACGATCCACCGGGATGATGGCCATGCCATTTTTGCCAGTGGACTCAGCGATGAGCTGTTCCAGCCAAGCTCCTAGATCGTAAAACTCCGGCGGAAGAAAGATAGTCAGCTTGTCGCGGCCTTCGCGATGACAAACACCGAGAAGCGTTCCGAGAATGGCTCCGGGATTTTCCGTTGGGTTTGTCGATCTGCAGGCCTGCACCATCACATCGGCTGATCTTAGAAGACGCTCGACATCGAGACCCATTGCCCCGGCGGCCGTAAGCCCGAATGCCGAAAGGGCCGAAAACCTCCCCCCGATCTCTGGCTTGCCATAAACGAGCTCGCGGAAGCCTCTCTCCCGAGCGGTCTGCTCCATCTTCGATCCTGGATCCGTGATCGCTATGAACCGACCACCAGCATTCCCATCAACCGAAGCCTTGCCTGCCCGGTCAAAAAAATACTTATAGAAGCAGTTAGGTTCCAGCGTGCTTCCGCTCTTACTCGCGACTATGAAAAGTGTGCCGGCGAGGTCGAGCTTGCTTTCTACCGAGATGACCTGGGCGGGAACGGTCGAGTCAATGATATGAAAGTTCTCAATGCCGAAAGTGGCAGCCAGCACCTCGGGGCAAAGCGACGAGCCGCCCATTCCCATCAATAGTGTGTGCGTAAAACCCGCGGCTTCGATATCCGAGTGAAGTTTCCGATAGACCTGAAGGTTTTCCATTTCTTCGGCGACAACGGTCAGCCAGCCAAGCCATTTCGCCTCGTCCGTCCCTGTCCAGACGGTCGCGTCGTTTTCCCAAATTCGGGGTATCAGCTTTCTATCTAGTGATTTCTGGATCTCGGCACGGTAGGACTGCTTGAGCTTCTCCGGCAGCAAGTGCGTCATCAGGTTCGGCATAGACGCTAATCTACCACACGTATGTTATAGAAAGAACAAGCTTAGGAATGATTTTACAAAGAATTTTGCTAGTATTTCCCGTATGAGAACTGCGATCTTGGTGACCCTGGTTTCGTTATTTGTCGTTACTTCGGCGATCGGCCAAAAGTGTGCTGAAAATGCGAGGGTCGTGGAGCCCGCCCTTTCCACTCAAGCCCGCGATGAATTTACAAAGAACCTGACCGAGGCAAAGGCGGCATATTCTACGGATCCGAATAGTGCGGACGCTATCATATGGCTTGGGCGGCGCACGGCCTATTTGGGTCAATACAAAGAGGCCATTCGGATCTTCAGCGAAGGGATCAGGAAATTTCCGGCCGATGCGCGAATGTATCGCCATCGCGGCCATCGCAACATTACGCTTCGCTGTTTCGACGACGCAATCGCCGATCTCGAGAAGGCAGCTGCGTTGACCATGGGTAAACCGGACGAGATCGAACCCGATGGGTTGCCGAATGCGAAAGGCATTCCGACAAGCACCCTACAGTCGAACATTTATTATCACCTTGCCCTCGCACACTATCTAAGACGTAATTTTAACAAAGCAGCTCAGCACTTCATGAACAGTTACAATCGCGGGTTTGCGGCAAAAAGCCCTGACATGATGGTGGCTGCGGCCTACTGGGTCTATATGAGCAGTGCCCGTTATGGAAAGAAACTGCGAGGAGATGCAGATGGGTTACTAGCGCGTGAGATCCGGGATGACCTCGAGATCATCGAGAATCATGATTACTACAAGCTGATAAAGCTGAACAAAGGCCTCATAAAGCCTGAAACGCTCCTTAGTGAGATAAAGGGTGACGCGATCACGCTCGGCTCGGCATCTCTCGGCTACGGGATAGGGAACTACTTTCTATACAACGGCGACAAGGAAAAAGCGATGACGATATTCCGCAAGATCGTCGAAGGCAATCAGTGGGCGAGCTTTGGATACATTGCGGCCGAGGCTGAACTGAAAAGTTAGAAAAACGTGGATACACTTCAGATCGCACTTGCCCAGATCGCACCGGTCTGGTTCGACCGTAAGAGAACGCTGGCCAAAGTATGCGACAGTATTTCGGATGCGGCGTCCGGCGGTGCCGACCTCGTGGTTTTTGGCGAGGCTCTTGTTCCCGGCTATCCCTGTTGGATCGAGTTCTCGAAAGAGACCGCATTCAATTCTTCGTTTCACAAGGCCTTTTACGCGGAATACGTGAACCAGGCAGTTTGCATCGAACGAGGTGATCTTGACTGCGTCAGGCAACTGGCGAAGGAACAGAAGATCGCCGTTTATCTCGGCATCATCGAGCGGCCATCCGACCGCGGCGAAAGCGTTTATGCAACCCTGGTGTTTATCAATGCCGACGGCGAGATCCGTTCGTCACACCGAAAGCTGATGCCGACCTATGACGAGCGAATGACTTGGGCGATCGGGGACGGCAACGGGCTGCGGACGCATGGGCTCGGCCCGTTTACCGTCGGCGGATTGAATTGCTGGGAAAACTGGATGCCGCTCGCAAGGACCGCACTTTACGCTCAAGGCGAAGACCTGCACGTTGCTGTATGGCCCGGCAGCAAGCGAAACACAAATGACATTACGCGGTTCATCGCCCTTGAGTCCCGGTCGTTCGTGGCTTCGGTTTCCGGCCTTATGCGGAAAACCGACCTTCCTTCTGATCTGCCGGGAATCGACCGTGTGATCGAGAATGCGCCTGAGTTCCTGTCAGATGGCGGGTCGTGCGTCGCCGGGCCTGACGGAAATTGGATCATTGAACCGGTCTGCAATGAAGAAAGGGTCCTGATCGCAACGCTCGAACATACCCGCGTTCGCGAAGAAAGGCAAAATTTTGACGCTTCTGGCCATTATTCCCGGCCCGATATATTCAAATTACGGATCGACCGAAAACGCCAGACCACCGCAGGATTTTCAGACGAGTAAGAACCAATGGATCCGGACTTGCGGAGTGGACGAACTAACTTTGGGAATAAACTCGCCGGATAGCGGATATAGTAGAGGGTGACGAGTATGAAAGCTTTCTTCACGATCGCGGTTCTTGTGCTTTTGGGCGGCATGTCGTCGTGCGGATCCGTAAGCTCGAGCGGTGTCGCAGGTTCACCAGGCGATCTAGGATCATTGGGATCTCCTGAACGTGTGGAGACGGATCCGTCGAAGCTGAAGACCGCAGTATTCGCCGGCGGGTGCTTCTGGGGTGTCGAGGCCGTTTTCGAATGGACTCGCGGCGTCGCCGATGCTCGGTCAGGCTATTCGGGCGGCACGAAAGAGTCGGCGAATTACGATCTGGTCAGCGCAGGTAAGACAAAACATGCCGAGGCGGTCGAGGTGCGATTTGACCCAGAAGTGGTTTCCTACGAGCAGCTTCTCGACATCTTCTTTAGAGTCATCCACGATCCGACCCAGTTGAACCGGCAGGGGCCCGATGTAGGTGCACACTATCGTTCGGCTATCTTTTACGTGGATGATGAACAGCGTGCCGCAGCAGGTGCGTACATTGAAAGACTTGCGGCCGAGCGCGTTTATAAAAAACCAATTGTAACGCAGCTAATTCCTCTCGAGGCCTTTTATCCGGCCGAGGAATATCACCAGGATTTTCTGCGAAAGAATCCGAACGACCCGTACATCGTTTACCATGACATTCCGAAACTCGAGAAACTAAAGAAGACATACCCAAAGCTCTGGGCCGGGAAGTAGGAAAGGCCGCGTACAGCTTTCGGGCTAGCCTGCGAGCCAGTCAAGAAGCATCTTTTCCTGCTTATGAAAAGCATGTTCGGGCGCTTCTTTTCTTGTCATCGGCAGCTTGAAGAATACAGAGAGCTGTTCCTGAATACCGCTATCACCGCGTTGTTTTGCGAGGTCGAGACATCGGGCGATCTCGATCGCTAGCGGTGCGGCGAGGATCGAATCTTTACAAAGAAAATTGACCTTGATCTGCATCGTCTGACCAAGAAATCCTCGGATATCGATATTGTCCCACGCTTCCTTATTGTCGCCGCGAGGCCGGTAATATCGGATATCAACGATGTGGTCATCAACGCGATACCCGAGAATATCATCGAGAACGCTCTGCTTAGTCTTAACTTTAGACGCGAGAGAATCTTCGTTCGACAAGGCGAGCCCGTCGCGGTTGCCAAGGATGTTCGTCGAGTACCAACCATCGATGTGCAGTTCACGGCTTTTTAGTGCGGGGGCGAGCACGGTCTTGATAAAGGTCTGCCCGGTCTTGCCGTCTTTTCCAGCAATAGGTACGCCTTGCTTTTCCGCAAATTCGATGAGCGCAGGACTGTCGGCCGCAGTTGATGGCGTGAAATTTCCGTACGGGACGCCTTCGGCTATCGAAGCGTAGGCATAGAGCATCGCGGGTGAGATATCCTTTGAATCAGCGTCAAGCGCTCGCTCGAATTCGTCGGGATCATTGAGTATCTTGTTGCCCTCCGGGGTTAGCTTTTCAGTTGATGCAAGGTTGATCACCACTACCGAATCGCATTTCTCCCTGAAACCCGCTATGTCAGATCGAAGCCTTTCGATGATCGCCCTGTGCCCGTGATCGACCATCCGGTTCTCACCTTCTATCAACGTCAGGAATCGTTCATTGCCGATGGCGGCCCAGGGTTTGATCTTTGATAGTTCCTCGGCAACGGCAACGTGCTGTTTATAGGTCAGAACCTCGTGCGCATCGGCGGCCTCTGCAAGGTCGTCGGCGAACAGATCCCAACCGGCAAAGACTATGTCCGTATAATCGGCCAGCCCATCATTTGATCTGCCAGCGAGCGGCAGGCCGTCGGTGCCGATCAGACCTTTTCTGAGGAGTTCGATACCGGCAGCCATCGTCGTTCCGACGGCCCCGCCGACACCGACGACCGCAATGCCTAAAACGTGCTTAGCCATAAAGAAGCGTAAGTTTACAATTTTGGGTCAAAGGTCTCAAACCGAGTGAAAAACGCGCTATTTTCGATCTGCAAAAAGCGGACAGCGATACCCTAATCCTGGGCCGCCATTAAGAAGTGTAAACGGGCCAATTCCCGCTTTAACAGCTTGCCAGTCGGGCCTTTTGGAATGTCATCGACAAAATGCACGCTTTTCGGGCATTTGTAGTCGGCAAGGTGCCGTTTGCAGAAATCGATTATGTCGGTTGCGGAAACCTCTTTTTCGGACGACTTACCATCAAGTTTGGATGATGGTTTTATGAATCCTTCTTTTAGCACGATGAAGGCTGCTACTTCTTCACCATAAAGTTCATCAGGTACTCCGATCACGGCAGCATGCTCCACTGCCGGATGTGTATAAAGCAGATCGTCGATCTCCCGCGGATATATATTCTCGCCGCCCCGTATGATCATGTCCGACTTGCGGTCGGCGATGTAAAAAAAGCCATCCGCATCGCGATACCCTATATCGCCGGTATGAAACCATCCGCCGTCAAAGGCTTTTGCCGTCGCCTCAGGGTTCTTAAAATAACCTTTGAAAATGTTCGGGCCGCGAAGCACGATTTCGCCAAGATTGCCGTCCGGGACCTCCACATTGTTCTCGTCGAACACCTTCATTTCATTACCGATAGGCAGGCCGCATGAACCGGGTCGACGGCCGTCGTTCGGCGGATTGAACGTCGCACGGCAGGTCGATTCACTAAGCCCGTAGCCCTCGATAACAAGAACTTCAAACGTTTCCTCAAACTTTTTCAGCACCTCCGCAGGAACCGGGGCGGAACCGCACATAGCGAAGCGAAGTGAACCGCCATATTGTTTTGAGATAGCGGGCCTCAGATCTTCGGCCTGCCCGCCGTCCTTCGAAAACTGATCATTCTTTTGAAGCAGCATAGAAAGCATCGTTGCGACCGAGCCGAATGAAGTTATTTCATGCTTTTCGATGACGTCCCAAAAACGTGAGGCCGAGAATTTTGGGCTGATCACGGTGGATCCGCCGCAAAAGAGGGCAGTCATCGTCGTGACGGTTACGGCGTTCATATGAAAAAGCGGCATCACCGTAAGAAGACGGTCCTCGGGCCCGAAACCCAGCCATTCGGTTATCTGCCGGGCATTAGAAAGGAGGTTGGCATGCGTCAGGAGGCAACCCTTCGGTTTGCCCGTCGTGCCTGAAGTGTAAATGATGATGGCGTCGTCGTCCGGCTCGATCAAAGGTTTGTCGTTCTGCGCTACCCCTACCGGGTCCGACCAGTCGGTCATTATCGGGACCTTATCCGAAAGTCCATGCAATCGGCCATCCGCTATCGCCGCCGCATCTGACATGACCAGCTTTGCTTCAGAATTGCCTATAACCCAGTCGATCTCTTCTGGTTTTAGCAGCGAATTCACCGGGCTGGCGATGGCACCGACCTCCCAACAGGCAAAATATGTGAGTATATATTCCGGCGAGTTCGGGAGAAGAATGCTTACTACATCCCCTTTTCGAATGTTTCGAGAACGAAGGAAATCCGCTGCCGTGCTAACCTCCTTTTCGAACTCGGCGAACGTCCACTCGCGCAGATCTGTCTCAGAGATCAGGAAGGTCTTGTCCGGCGTGCGGCCTGCATGATATCTCAGCAGTTCGGGAATATTGCGAAATTCTTCCATCGAATATACATTGGTCTGGTCGTATCGAGTTCTGTGTGCGTGTCCCTTTGGACCAATTCGCCGCCGATGAATTTTATCGAAAAAATCTGCAACTCATAAATTAAGATGACAAAGTTACTAAAAAGACAATGGCCTTTCGCAGCGGTCATGGTGGCCTATCTACTAATTTCAATAGGCTGTTCGACGGGGGCCTCGGTCAGCGAACCGCCAAAAGATCAGCGCAAGGCCGGACCGCAGGCCTCAAATACCAAGCCCAGCCCTGAAGATCCAACCAAAGCGGAAACTCCGGCATCTGCCGCGCTCTCGACGCCCTCTGAGGTGTTCAAAGCCGCCTGCGAAAGCCGTCAGCGTAAAGACATTGCCGAGTTGAAGAAAAGGATGTCGAAGGAGGCCCTTGAATTCTTGAAGGAAATGGGTGAGGTAGAGGACAAATCGCTCGACCGGATGTTAAAAGAACTGGCGGATAGGCCGCAGGGGCCGTGCAGCGAATTCAGGAACGAGCGAATTACAGGCGATTGGGCTGTCGTCGAATATAAGGACGAAAAGGGACAATGGAAGACCATGGACCTTGAAAAAGAAGACGGCGAATGGAAGATCACCATCCCGAAATTTGACGGAGGCACCGCCAGCGAAACCGGCGACACCCCAAAACGCAAGTAGGGCCCCAGCTAGTATTGGGGCCTCAGGAATGATCATTAATATGGCGACGTATAGAAGTTTTATCAATGGTGAGTGGATCGACTCGAGTTCGGGCATATCGATCCCCAACATCAACCCTGCGAACATAAATGACATCATCGGCACTGCTGAGCTTTGTACGCGTGAAGAAGCGCGAAAGGCGGTCGAGGCGGCTTACAACGCGTTTAGGGATTGGCGCGAAACGCCGGCACCGGCGCGCGGCAAATTGATAGCAAAGGCAGCCCGGCTGATGGAAGACCATAAAGAAGGGCTTGCCTCGACGCTGACCCGTGAAGAGGGAAAGACGATCTCAGAATCACGGGGCGAGGTGCAGCGTGCGATCAACATAGTCGAGTTCTGTGCGGGCGAAACGCGCCGGCTGAACGGCGAGACGATTCCGTCCGAACTTCCGGCAAATTTTGCGTACACGATAAAGGAGCCGCATGGCGTAGTTGCCTGCATTACTCCATGGAATTTTCCGGTCGCGATCCCGGCCTGGAAGCTCGCTCCGGCGCTGGCGGCCGGCAACACAGTGGTGATGAAAGCGGCCGAAGCGACTCCCGCAACCGCCGTGATGATATTTGAGCTTTTCATCGAGGCCGGTATCCCAAAGGGCGTAATAAACCTTCTGCTCGGGAAGGGAAGCGAGGTCGGCCAGGAGATCGTCGATCATCCGGCGGTCCGTGCCATTTCCTTCACCGGCTCGACCGAGGTCGGTCTGCAGATATATCAGCAGGGGGCGAAGCGGGGGATTCCCGTTCAGTGTGAGATGGGCGGCAAGAACCCGGTCGTCATCCTAGAGGACTGCGACATGGAACTCGCGGTAGAATCGACGGCCCAGGGTGCTTTCGGTTCGACCGGCCAGCGGTGCACGGCGACCTCGCGTGCCGTCGTCGTCGATCGGATAGCCGATGAATTCGTCGAACGCATCATCGAGAGGGCAAAGAAATTCAAGCTTGGTGACGGCAGCAAACCGACGACGGATATCGGTCCTTCGGTCGATGAAAAGCAGTTCAACACGGTGTTGAAATACATCGATATCGGCCGTGAGGACGGCGCTGAATTACTCACCGGCGGCCGAAGAGCGACCGGCGAAGGGCTTGAGAATGGTTACTTTGTCGAGCCGACCGTCTTCGACAAAGTCACGGCCGATATGCGCATCGCCCGCGAAGAGATCTTTGGGCCTGTGCTTTCGGTGCTCCGCGTCAAGGATTTCGATGAAGCGATGGTCGTCGCGAACGACTGCGAATACGGGCTGTCGTCATCCGTATTCACGAACGACGGCAACTCGATGTTTCGTTTCATTAAAGACATCGAGACCGGCATGACGCACGTCAATTCGCCGACGACCGGCGGCGAGGCCCACATTCCGTTCGGCGGCATCAAGGCGACCGGCGTCGGCCCACGCGAACAGGGCTCGACTTCGCTCGATTTTTACACGGAGCTGAAGGTCGTTTACGTCGATTTCACCGGCCGAAAACGAGAAGGGAACTTGTACTAGGGAGTGAAGAACTATGGGCACAATCGAAATCTTGTTGGCGAAAGCTAATAACCCTTCAACGTTTCGCTCAAATGGTAATTACACGATTCCGCGGAGTTTTGGCGTTTATAAACTAGCGGCGAAAGGAAATGTCGGCCGTAGATTTAGGTTCGGCAATCATCCTGTTCGAATGAACGAACTTCTATGCGAATACGGTGATCGCGAAATGGAAGCACTCTTCCTCGACCGCGACGATGCGAAAGAACTTGCTAGAATCCTGAACGCCTAATAAGTTACACATACCGAGAGTATATGAATTCGCAAGAGCAAAAATCAACGCTGAAGAGTTCCATCGAAAAGCATAAAGAATTTCTATTTCCGGCGGTAGCTAACTATTATCAGGAGCCGATCGCTCTTGTGCGAGGTGAGGGCGAATACGTTTGGGACGATCAGGGAAATCGATACCTTGATTGTTTTGGCGGCGTCTTGACGGTGAGCCTTGGCCACGCAAACCCCCGCGTGAATGCTGCGTGGAAAGAGCAAGTCGATAAGATCGCACACACCTCAACGCTTTACGCCAACCAGCCGCAGAGCGACCTCGCGGAAAAGCTAGCCGAAATTTCGCCGGGCAGATTAAAGAAGTCGTTTTTCACGAACAGCGGCACCGAGGCTGACGACACCGCGATCCTTGCCGCCAAGCTCGCGACCGGTAATCAGGAGATCATCGTTCTGCGGCATTCGTATGCCGGAAGGTCGGCTACGGCGCTGTCGTCCGTCGGGCACAAGACGTGGCGTCCAGTCGCATCGCAGGTCCCGGGCATCATTCACGCCGCCGCGCCGTATTGTTACCGATGTCCATTCAAGCTCGAATATCCATCCTGCGGCGTCGCCTGTGCCGACGACGTTGAGGATATCATCAACACGACGACCACTGGCAACATTGCCGCCTTTATGGCCGAGACTATCTTGGGCGTAGGCGGATTCATCATCCCGCCGAAGGAATATTTTCCGAAGGTTGCGGAGATCGCTCGTCGTCACGGCGGGCTGTTTATTTCGGACGAGGTACAAGCAGCTTGGGGCCGGACGGGAGACAAATGGTTCGGCATCGAGCACTGGGGCGTCGAGCCTGACATCATTACTTCGGCAAAAGGCATGGGCAACGGCGTGCCGATCGGCTGGACCATCGCAACATCCGAGGTTGCGGACGCGTTTCCGGGCCTGACGTTCTCGACCTTCGGCGGTAATCCCGTCTCGTCGGCAGTCGGTCTCGCCGTTATCAAAGTGATCGAGGAAGATGACCTCCTTACAAACGCCCGCGTCGTCGGCGATTATCTGAAGCAGCGCTTGCTCGAGCTTCAGGAAAAGCACGCGATCATCGGCGACGTTCGCGGTATGGGCCTGATGCTCGGGATGGAACTCGTCAAAGACCGCAAGACAAAAGAGCCGAACCCGGAAGCCGTTCTTCGCGTATTCGAAGAAACAAAGCGACAAGGGGTTTTGATCGGCAAAGGCGGATTATACGGCAACGTGATCCGGACCGGCTTGATGCTGAATTCATCGAAGGGCACGGTCGATCGGTTGGTCAATGCCCTCGATGCGGGCCTCGCATTGTGCTAACAAACGCATTGTTTCCGACGTCCTAACAGTTATGAAAAATCTAAGAACACTCGTCTGCCTTGCGGTAGCTGTCTCCATCCTCACCGCTAATGTCGTCTCCCAGGTTCCCGAAAAAGAAAAGGTCATCACCGGCGCGGAACGCGCTTTTGAAATGGCAGTCAAAGCGCATGTAGCACCCGGGCCCGGCTGTGCTGTGGGTGTTTCGCTGAACGGCGAATCGGTCTTCGAGAAGGCTTTCGGCCTCGCCGAGATGGAGCACAATGTTCCAAACACGGCTCAAACCATCTTCGAGTCGGGCTCTGTTGCAAAGCAGTTCGTCGCCGCAGCTCTCGTGCTTCTGCAAAACGAACGCAAGCTTAGTATCGATGATCCCGTCCGTAAATACATTCCTGAACTGCCTGATTATGGCTCGCCGCTGACGATACGCCATTTGCTGAATCACACGGCTGGCCTGCGCGATTGGGGTTCTGTTATGGCGTTGACCGGTGCGGGCCGCGGCGACCGCGTGATCACGCAGGCTATCGCTCTCGATGTGATCTATCGACAGAAGGGCCTCGATTTCAAACCGGGCGACGAATACTCTTACTCGAACAGCGGTTACCAGTTGGCGACGGAGATAGTTGAGCGCGTTTCGAAACAGAAATTTTCGGCATTTACCGAGGAACGCTTCTTTAAGCCGTTGGCCATGACAAAAACTTCATGGCGTGACGATCATCAGCGGATCGTGCCCGGCCGTGCGCAGGGTTATTCGCGGCAAGGGGCTAACGCACCCTGGCAGCTAAATATGCCGTTCATGAGCGTTTACGGGAACGGCGGAATGCTGACGACCGTCGGCGACTGGCTCAAGTGGAACGCGATGCTCGATTCGCGTTCGATGGGCGGAGCTCTCGTCGAGGCTCTCGAAACTAGGGGCATACTGAACACCGGCAAAGCGATCACTTACGCGCTCGGATTACAGGTCGGCACCTACCGTGGTTTGCGCGATGTCTCGCATGGCGGCTCAACGGCCGGTTACCAAACATTTCTTGCCCGCTATCCCGATCAGAAAGTATCGGTCGCCGTTCTTTGCAACGGAACGAGCCCAAGTGCCGGCGGCTTGGCAGCGAGTGTGACCGACGAGATCTTTGGACCGTTCCCGTCGCCGACGCCTGCATCCGCACCCGAAAGCGCAAAGATGGCGGACGAGCAGTTGAGCAAATTTGTCGGGCTCTGGCGGCACCATACCACGCGAATGCCGGGCCGGTTCACGCTCGATAGCGGCACGCTTCGTTTCAACGGAAATCCGGTGCGGCCGATGGCTGACGGTGCGATCATGATGGGCCAAACGAGGATCGAATTCAAGGCCGACAAGGAGGGGAATCTGGTTTCGGGCGAAAGCACGAACCCGGACGGTACTATCACCCGTTTTTATGCTGAAAAGGAATGGACGCCAACCCCGAGAGAACTCGATGCTTTTGCGGGCGACTGGTACAGCGAAGAGGCGCAAGCGACACTTACCTTTGCGGTCGAAGGCAACAACGCTTTCCTCATCCAGCGCCCGAACACGCGGCTACAGCTTCGCCCAATATATAGGGACCACTTCCAAACGCAGGGCTATGTCATCTGGGTAACCCGCGACCGCGAGGGCAAGATCGACAGATTACACGTCGGCGGTTCACGTATGCGGGATATGTTCTTTGAACGGGTAAGAAAATAGCCGACAATTGCCAGAAAATAAATGACCTTACAGCAAGATCGTCGGGGATTTGATCAATTTCGGGTCTGAATTGGGGCCATCGCGTTCATCCCGCGTCAACTATTGTCCGGGTGTGTTTGCCGGCTGCGAACACATTTCGGTCGTCTGTTGGCATGGGGCAGCCATCTCCTTAAAGAAATCGACAAAGAACATTGTTGCCAAGTAGGTCAGGTATCCAATGAAAAAACAAAAGATGCAGACCGCAACGGCAAGTACTGTTGTCCCTTTCATCTTTGGCGTTCTCCTTTTTTGTTAAGCGGTTATTGAAAGATTGCTCTGTTAAGGATAGGAAAAACGCCGATTTCGGAAAATAATGCGCCCAAGATATCATAGGTTCAAAATTTATCCAAGAATTTAGTCTTATCCTTTTTCGTCGAGGCTAAGCCGAGCCCCTTTTTCACGGTTGAACTTGAATGGAAAGTTGTCCACGATGCTTCGCCGAATTTGCTGATTCGGCTGCGGAATGCCCTGCTTGCGGTTTGAGCGTTGAGTACGGGTCCGATGAAACGGCTTTCTTACCGGTCGATCCGCAATCCGACACGCCTACAAGGCTCGAAACTCCGTCACACCGGAACAATACACCGACCAGGACTACGGGTGGCTCCGGCCGCTTTGTATCCGGAATGGTGCTTGCGGGCCGCTATCGCATCGTCGGACTGATCGGCAAGGGCGGCATGGGTGAGGTCTATAA
This sequence comes from Pyrinomonadaceae bacterium, assembly GCA_035327545.1. Lineage (GTDB taxonomy): Bacteria > Acidobacteriota > Blastocatellia > Pyrinomonadales > Pyrinomonadaceae > OLB17. The sequence goes on from DAOLDE010000001.1 coordinate 349,819, forward strand.
GGCCGAAGACCTCGAGCTCGAGCAGACGGTTGCTCTCAAATTTCTTCCGGAAGAACTTTCGAGAAACGAAGAGCTTCTGCGTCGCTTTCGCGGCGAGGTACGTAACGCGAGGCAGGTCTCGCACCGCAACGTCTGCCGCGTTTTCGACATCGGGGAGACCAAAGGTCTTTACTACATCACCATGGAGTACATCGACGGGGATGACCTATCGATGCTCTTGAAACGTATCGGGCGCCTGCCGTCAGACAAAGCCGTCGAGATATCTCGTGATATCTGCATGGGCCTTGCGGCGATACACAAGGCGGGTATTCTTCATCGCGATCTCAAGCCGGCAAACATCATCATCGACTCGAAAGGCGAGGCTCGGATCACCGATTTTGGCATTGCAGGGATCGAGGCAGAAGTTCAGGGAAACGAATCAAGGGTTGGAACTCCGGCCTATATGTCGCCAGAACAGATCGACGGCAAGGAGGTGACGCAAAGAAGCGACATTTATTCGCTTGGGCTTCTGTTATACGAGATCTTTACAGGGAAGCAGGCGTTCGAAGGCGAATCCGTTCAAGAGCTTCAAATAAAAAAGGCTACGACAAGCCCTAAAAACCCTTCTGAGATCGTAACCGGCATCGACCCGCTGGTCGAGAACGTTATCAAACGCTGCCTGCAAAAGGATCCAACCCAACGGCCGGAGAGTGCCTTGAATGTCGCGATGTCGCTTCCCGGCGGCGACCCGCTGCAGATCGCTCTCGACGCCGGGCAAACCCCGAGTCCTGAAATGGTCGCCGCATCGCCGAAGAAAGGGGCGTTGAAACCGATGGTTGCTTTCGCTATGTTGGCAGTCGTTGTCGCCGGGATCGGGTTTCTGATGCTGACTTCGAAAAAGGCATTTGTGCATAGGATCGTGCCTTTGGAGAAATCCTCGGAGATCTTGCGGGAACGAGGGCGTGAGTTGGTTCAGAAGTTTGGCTACAAAGAGGGCGATTCGTACTCGACCTTCGAATGTGCGTGTCGCCCTGGTGAAAACTACCATGATTACCTGAAAGAAAACGATCAATCTCCCGAACGGTGGCAAAAGCTGGCGGCCGGACAGCCTGCGATGTTTGGCTTGGTGTATCGCTCGAGTCCCGGGCCGATCGTGCCAGTTAGAGACAGGAAGGTTACCTCGTGGGATCCGCAAAACACAGTTCCCGGTATGGCACTGGTCGTGCTTGATACTAAAGGCCGAATGATCCATTTTGCAGGGGTTCCCGAACGGGTTGACGAACCTGTGACCGCTGCGGGAGCATTCGATTGGGCGGCGGTCCTGAAGGAAGCGGGGTTCGATATCGCAGCCTTTCAGAGTATCGATCCGCAATGGACGCCGCCCGTTGCTTTCGATGACCGGCGGGCGTTTTCCGGCGTGTATCCTGAGGCACCGGATGTCGCTATCCGCGTTGAAGCCGCTGCTTATCGTGGCAAGCTTGTTAGCTTTGAGATCATTGAGCCATGGACAAAGCCACCGGCAGCGGCGGCGGCTCAGGACGATACGCCCGTATTCACCTTTGTCCTGGTCGGGATCTATTTCGGGGTACTATTTTTCAGTGCCTGGCTCTCTGTGAGGCATGTTCGAAACGGAAGGAGTGACCTTAAAGGGGCCTTCAGGGTCGCGGTTTTTGTATTTGGCGCCCGCATGGTGATGTGGCTTTTTGCGACTCATCATGTAGCGGCCTTAATAGGTGAAGTAAATTTATTCATCTCTGGCCTTCAGGCTGCGCTCTACTGGGCCGCAATGGCGGGATTCATGTATCTGGCGTTCGAACCTTACCTAAGAAAGAGAGCTCCCGAACGCATTATTTCATGGTCACGCCTCATCGCCGGGGATTGGCGCGACCCGTTGGTGGGCCGCGATGTATTGATCGGAACCTCGGCAGGGATAGGGTTCTGTGCCTTAGCGGTGTTCGCGGTCCAACTTTTACCGATGTGGCGAAGCCAGCCTGCGCCAAACCTACTTCTCATTTCGGGCCAGGGGCCGGGCGGCAGCCCGTTCGGAGGACTTGGGGGCTTTCCGGATATGTTCGCTGACAAGATAAGCGAAAGCCTCATTGCGGCATTTATATTTTCCTTTCTTATCTTGTTTCTTGGACTATTTCTCCGTAGAAAATTGCTTGGAGCAGCGGCTGTATGGTTGATCTTCAGTTGGCTTATGATCACGGCCGGCATTATGGAAAATGGATCGGTGGCTCAAATCGTCGTGTCTTGCGTTTTGGCAACTCTGATTATTTCTGTAACGTTTCGCTTCGGTGTTGTGGCCTTGACCTTATGCCTAATGGCGATAAGCATTGCTAATCTCCCCGTAACGACCGAACTCTCGGCATGGTATGCTAGCGATTTTGTTTTATTCGCCGTGGTGTTGATCGGTATGGCTGGCTTCGGCTTCTACACTTCGACCGCCGGACAGAAACTGTGGCAGGTCAAACTACTCAGCGACGGGGATTAAATAAGGAATCCAACTCAACGCAGAGGATCACGCGGAAAATTTCGGACTTGACCAAGTAGGCTAAGTAGGCCATAATGGCCATGTTATGAAAACGGCAAATATTGCAGAACTAAAGAATGGCCTTAGTAAATATCTCGCCGAGGTAAAGCGTGGCGGCCAGGTACTTGTAAGTGAACGAAATGTTCCGTTCGCCAAGATCGTTCCATTCAGCTATGACGAGGACGATTATGATGCCGAGGAGCGCGAACTTATCGCCCGGGGGAAATTGAGGCCGCCGGCCGATCCGACTCCATTGTCGGACGACTTTTGGGACGACGAGGATCGTCCGGATGTTCCGTTGGAAACCGTTTTAAGGATCATCCGAGAGGAAAGAGATGATGACTGAGCGTGCCTTCTGGGATACAAGTGCGATCATTCCGGTCTGCTGTGTCCAGGCGTTCAGCCCCGTGGCCCGCTCTACATTTCGACGCTTTCCAAGACCGGCACTTTGGTGGGGAACGCCTGTCGAAGTTCGAAGCGCATTTGAGAGGTTGAAAAGTGAGAATGCCCTTCCGAATGAGCAAAGTGCCATTAGACACTGGAGCAAATTCAGGGCAAAGGCGATCGAAGTATTGCCCGATGGGGCATTGCTCGCCGTCGCGGAGTCAATTCCGGCGACGTATGGACTTCGAGCATTAGACGCATTCCAACTTGCTGCCGCTCTCATCTGGTGCAGTGAGCGGCCGCGAAACCGGGCATTTGTCTGCGCAGATTCCAAGCTGTCGCTCGCGGCTGAGGAGGCCGGTTTTGAGCTTGTATCGGTCGGTTAAGTGATTATGAAGACGCTGATCAAAAACGGACGTGTTGTTACAGCGGTTGACGATTACACGGCGGACATATTCATCGACGGTGAGACGGTGACGACTATTGGGAAATCGCTTGATATCGAGGCGGATGTTGTTATTGATGCGTCGGATAAGCTGGTCATTCCCGGCGGAATCGATCCGCACACGCATATGGAGCTGCCGTTCGGAGGCACTCAGAGCTCGGACGATTTTTTTACCGGGACGCGGGCGGCGGCTCACGGCGGGACGACGACGATCATTGATTTTGCCGTTCAGACGAAGGGCGAATCTATGACGGCGGGCGTTGACGCGTGGCACAAAAAGGCCGAGGGCAAGACCTGCATAGACTACGGATTTCATCTCATCACGACCGAGTTTGAGGACGGCTCGGAGAAGGAGATGTATTCGTTAATGGACGAGGGCATCACGTCGTTCAAGCTTTTTATGGCGTATCCGGGCGTGTTTTTGGCGGATGACGCGACGATCTTTCGCGCGATGTCGGCCGCGGGTGAACGCGGCGGGCTCGTGTGTATGCATGCAGAGAACGGGATCGTCATCAATGAGATCATCAAACGATTCCTAGCCGACGGCCGGACGGCGCCGAAGTATCACGCGCTGACACGGCCAACAATTGCCGAGGCCGAGGGCGTTCATCGTGCCATCGCAATTGCCGAAATGGCAGAGTCGCCTGTTTACATCGTCCACCTAAGCTGCACCGATGCGCTCAATCAGGTGCGTCAGGCCCGTGACCGCGGCATTCCTGCTTTTGCCGAGACGTGTCCGCAATATCTCTTCCACTCGATCGACGATTACGGTGACGGCTGGGATGGTGCGAAATACGTGATGACGCCGCCTTTGCGTGAGAAGCACAACTGTACTGAGCTGTGGAAAGGCCTCAAGATGGACGATCTTCAAGTCATCTCGACCGACCATTGTCCGTTCTGCATGAAGGAGCAAAAGGAACTAGGCCTGGGCGATTTTACCAAGATCCCGAACGGTGCTCCCGGCGTCGAGAATCGTATGTCGCTTATTTACAACGGCGGTGTTGTCGAAAACCGCATCTCGCTCAATCGGTTTGTCGAACTTACTTCAACAGCAGCCGCAAAGATGTTCGGTCTCTTCCCAAAGAAGGGCACGATCGCCGTTGGCTCAGACGCCGACATCGTCATCTTCGACCCGGAAAAAGAACACACCTTTGGTGTCGAGCACGAGCATATGAACGTCGATTACTCGTCCTATGAAGGCTGGACCATCAAAGGCAAGGTCGAGACCGTTCTTTCACGCGGTCGCGTGATCATCGAAAACGGCGAGCACACCGGAAAACAGGGCGACGGCGAGTTCGTTAAACGTGGTGAGTGCGTGAAGATCTAGCCTTGTCCCGAAACCGGGACGTTTTTCGTCTCTGTCCACATGAGGTATTCAGACATTGAACTTGCGCGACAGCTCGAGCGGACGGAGGCTCTGGCAAACGCCGATTTTGTTGGCACTCGTGCACGGATCGAGCCTTCAAGCGGTGCGGGGTGGATCGAGGTCGGCGGTGCGTATGCGATGTTTGACGGTGTCGAATCGCCCCTGACGCAGACGTTCGGACTGGGAATGTTCGAGGACGCGACCAATGAACATCTGGATGCTCTCGAGGCGTTCTACAAAAAACGCAGTGCACCGGTTTTTCACGAGGTCAGCCCGATGGCGGACCAATCTATTTTGCCACTCTTGGGGGAACGAGGTTATCGTCCGATCGAGTTGACCAGCGTAATGTATCAAGAGCTTGGCGGAGCAAAACCCAAACTTCCGCCGTTGAACTCCAATATCACAGCTCGTGTTATCGAGCCCGATGAGGCCGACCTCTGGGCCGAGGTCGCTTCGAGAGGTTGGGCAACGGAACATCCGATGCTCGGCGAATTTATGCTTGCGTTCGGAAAGATAACAGCACGAACATCCGGTGGCCACCCTTTCCTCGCAGTACTTGAAGGCAAACCGATAGCTGCCGGCGGCTTCGCCATCTATGACGATGTCTGCATTCTCTCCGGTGCGGCGACCATTCCCGAAGCCCGTCGACAAGGCGCACAAAACGCTTTGCTCTCTGCCCGCCTCGATCATGCCGCTGCTAACGGCTGCGCGCTCGCAATGATGTGCGCACTGCCCGGCAGCCAGTCCCAGAAGAACGCCCAGAAGAACGGGTTTAACATTGCTTACACCCGCATTAAGTGGCAACTTTTTAATTGACTTAGGCTATACTGTCGGCGTTCCATTCTACCCTATGAAACGCTGCCCGGAATGCGGTAGAGATTATAACGATGACTCGATGAGCTTTTGCCTCGACGATGGGTCGGAGTTACTCTTCGGCCCCGCGAGCAGCTCGCGGTCGGAACCGGATGCATCAGCGGGTGGCCCGTTCGAAGAACCTCAGACGGCGATACTTTACTCCACAGATGCCGCGGGCGACGCTCCGACTCGCGCGCACATAAATAGGACCGAGCAAACCGCGGTTCTGCCGCCGGGGGTTGACGATGCACGGAAGAAGGGATTCGACAAAAGGCTCATAGCCGCGCCGATTGCGGCGGTGATTATTGTCGCGGGCGTTTTTCTCGCTAACCGATATTTCGACTCGTCCGGCAAACAGATCGAATCGATCGCCGTGATGCCTTTTGTTAACGACAGTGGCAACGCCGAGAACGAATATCTTTCCGATGGAATGACTGAGACGCTGATCAACAACCTTTCGAAGGTGGCTAATCTTTCTGTAAAGGCGCGCAACGCGGTGTTTCCATATAAAGGAAAAGAGGTTTCGGCCCGGCAGATCGGCGAGGAATTGGGCGTGCAGGCTGTTCTGCTGGGAAGGCTCGCTGAGCGGGGCGGGAACATCAAATTGAATCTCGAGCTCGTCAATGCGAAAACGCTTGATGTTATTTGGTCGGAGCAGTATGACCGCAAGCAGGGTGACCTTGTAAATCTGCAGCAGGAGATCGCACGTGATGTTTCGAGTAGGTTAAGGCCCAAACTGACCGGTACCGACGAGCAAAAACTCGCAAAGAGTTATACGACCGACTCCGAGGCGTACAGGCTTTATCTACAGGGCCGTTTCTATTGGTACAAGCAGGCGGGTCAGGACTTTGAGAAATGCGCGGACTATTTCCGTCGTGCGATAGAAAAAGACCCGAACTTTGCACTCGGGTACGTAGGACTCGCGGATTATTACAGCGTCCGGGAACGTGACAAGGCCAGGGAGAACGTTAACCGCGCGCTCGCGCTCGACCCTGATCTTGCGGAGGCGAACGGAACGCTCGGTTACCAGTACATGCTCGAGTATGACTGGGTCAACGCGGAGCGGTATATGAGACGCGCGATTGAGCTTGATGACAAGATTCTGGAGCTTCATCGCTGGAACGGTCAGCGTCTTATGATGCTTGGGCGGTTCGATGAGTCCTTTGCCGCTTATGACCGGGCGCTCGCGATCGATCCCAATTCGTCGGCGACGCGTCTAGCCTACGGCGCTTGCCTTATCGTTTCGGGAAAGCTCAATGAGGGGATCCGCTATCTCGAAGATTCGGTCAAAGCGGACCCGACACATATCTGGCTCCATTCGTTTCTTGGGCATGCCTATGAATTACAGGGCGATTGGGCCAATTCCATCGAACAGCGTGCCATTTCGCAGGAACTGCTTGGCCGGCCGGAGGATGCACAACTTATGCGCGAAAGTTTTGCCAAAGGTGGGCGCGATGGTTTTTTGCGCGAAATGATCAGTCGGAGGGAAGCCAGGACCCCTGCGGGCGGGGGCGGCCAATCGCAAACGGCGGCGTTCTACGTTTTGTTGGGTGAAAACGAAAAAGCATTGCAAACACTTGAACGCGCCGCGACGCGAAAGGGCGATTTCTGGCTCTTCCTTATCAAATACGAAGCGGTCTACGATCCACTGCGCGGCGACCCGCGCTTTCAGGCGCTGGTCAAAATATTTGACGCGCGAAGTAGAACTCTATGAAACGCTGTCCTGAATGCAGGAAGGTTTATCTCGACGACAGCCTCCTTTACTGTCTCGACGACGGCACGCCGCTTGTGCAGGGGACGGTGTCGGGTTCAGCGGCGACTGATGAGTCTGCGACGGCGATACTGTCGGGCGATCGAGTTTCCGGTGAAAGTCTAACGAAACATTTACAAGCCGACGGCACGCCATCCGGTTCGAGATCCGTTACTTTCAGCCTTCCTGCATTTCTCGCGGGGCCGAGGCTGCCGTGGGTGGTCGCGGGCGCTCTCGCCCTCGTCGCCATGGCGTTTGCCTACGGATACTTCAACCGATCGTCGAGCGGAACTTCACAGGCGGTGAGATTAGCGTTCGAGCCGCCGGCTGAGCTGTCATTCAACGACGTTCAGCCCGACTACGCGACAATCTCGCCGGACGGCAGGAAGATCGCATTTTCCGCAACCGCGGACGGCAAGAACATGCTCTACGTGCGGGAACTCGATGGCACTGACGCGAAACTGCTGCCCGGATCGGACAATCCGCTGGAACCGTTTTGGTCACCGGACAGCAAGTCGATCGCATATGGTTCGCAGGGCAAGCTGAAGCGCTCGGACCTGAACGGCGGCAACGCCCAAGTGCTGTGTGACGCCGCACGCCCGGTGGGAGGCAGTTGGAGTAAAGACGGCACGATAATCTTTGTCCCCGACTATCGCAAGTCTTTGGTACAGGTGTCGGCAAAGGGGGGCGAACCGACCGCGGTAGAAATGAGTTTCGAGGGTAATGAGATTCCGCGCCACCGCTATCCACACTTTCTGCCAGACGGTCGTCGTTTCCTATTCCAATATGAGGGGAAGGGCATCTACGCCGGTTCGCTTGATTCGCCTGACATTGTTCAGATCGTCCCCGAACCCTCCGGCGCGGTCTATACCAATGGCTGGCTGATCTTCCTAAAGAACGAGGCTGTTGTCGCCCAGGCGTTCGATCCTTCGCGGCTTGCTGTTAGCGGTGAGCCGGTCACTTTAATAACCGGTGAAAGGGCGTCAACCACCTTTCGGGTTTCCGTTTCGGATACCGGCGTTCTGCTCTGGCAACCGGCTTGGGAACGCGATTATCAGCTGACGTGGTTCGACCGCGAAGGCAAGCAGGTCGGGACTGGCGATGCCGTGACAAAGATCGCAACCGGACAAGACCCGAGAATATCGCCAGACGGAAAGCGTGTGGTGATAAAGCGAAACCCGCCGCAAACGCTTTGGACAATAGATCTTGAAAAAGGCACGAGCGTGCGTATAACTTCGGATTTCGGACAGATGCCGCTCTGGTCGCCGGACGGATCGAGGATCGCATACGGCGGTACCCTGGGACTTACCGCGAAAGCGTCGAATGGTCTGGGCGAGCCGGAAGTTTTGTTGCCATCCTCGGTCTCGGGGGCGACATTCCCCTGCTGCTGGACGCCGGACGGACATTACATCATCTATCAAAAACGCGGCGTCAAAACCCGTCTCGACCTGTATGCCTTAAGAATGGATGAAAAGAAGGAGATCCTGTTACTTAACTCGCCTTTCGACGAGATGAGTCCGGCTCTGTCGCCTGACGGTGAGTGGCTGGCCTATTCAGCGGACGATACGGGCACCCTGGAGGTCTACGTTCAACCGTTTTCACCTGACGGCAAAGCAGTCGACCGAAAGAGGATCTCAAATACCGGCGGCCGTATGCCGGTATGGCGACGCGACGGCGCGGAGCTATTCTTTATCGCGACCGACAGCCACATGATGACCACCTCTGTGAAGGTTAACAATGACGAATTCGAGTTCACGACGCCCAAGGCGCTTTTTACTACGAAAGTGCTCGACTTCCGCAGCGCTTTTCACGAGTTTGACGTCTCGCCCGACGGGCAAAGATTCCTGATCGGCACGCTCGTCGGCGAGTCGAATGCTCCATCGCCAACGGTGATCTTGAACTGGCCGTCCCTGTTGAAAAAATAATGACATGAAACGATGCCCCGAATGTAGAAAAGATTATCTTGACGACACTCTTTTGTATTGTCTGGATGACGGCACCGCACTCGTGCAGGGAACGGTGTCGGGGTCAGCCGACGAGCCGGCGACGGCGATATTGTCGGGCGATCGGATCTCAGATGAGGACCTAACTAAGCAGCTACAATCCGACGGCACCAAGTCCCGTTCGAAATCTATTACGTTCAGCCTTCCGGCATTTCTCGCTGGACAAAAGCTCCCGTGGGTTGTTGCCGCAATTCTTGCGCTTGTCGCGGCGTTGTTTGCGTACGGATATTTCAAAGGATCTGCGAACGGTGACTCAAAGCCGGTCATGGCGTCATTCGAGCCGCCGCCGGAACTGGCTTTCAACGACACTCAGCCGGACGCGGCGGTGATCTCCCCAGACGGCGAGAAGATCGCCTTTACTGCGACCTCGGCTGACGGAAAGAGCATGCTTTACGTCCGCAGCCTCGATTCGCCGGAAGTAAAACTTCTGCCGGGTTCCGAGAATGCGTTAGAGCCATTCTGGTCGCCGGACAGCCGTTCCATCGCCTACGGCTCCAACGGGAAGCTAAAACGCTCAGATCTGACGGGCACAAGCGCGCAGGTGTTGTGCGATTCCGCTCGCTTGGTCGGAGGAACCTGGAGCAAAGACGGCATTATCATATTCGGGCCCGATTACGACAAAGAGCTGCTCCAGGTCTCGGCGAAGGGCGGCGAGCCAACCCCTTTGGACACCGCGGAGCCGGTGCGCAGTCGTCATCCATACTTCCTGCCGGATGGTCGCCATTTTATTTTTCCTAAACCGCGGGCAGGCCTTTGGGCGGGCTCTTTGGATTCGCCGAAGATCACGCAAATAGCCGCAGAACAGCGGAGCCCCACCGTTTACACTCCACCGGGCTGGCTGATCTTTTTTCAAAACGATGTGCTGATGGCCCAGGCCTTTGACGCGGAAAAACTGGCAGTGACCGGCGAGCCAATACCACTTCTAACCGGCCTGAAAAGCCCTCCAAATGCCCGGCGGTTCTCTGTTTCGGACAACGGCGTAATTTTATCAGCGGGGATGTGGCAGCCGACTTATCAGCTCGTCTGGTACGACCGCGAAGGAAAGCAAACGGGAGCGATCGATGCTCCGATGAAGGTCACCGTCGGTCAGAGCCCCATGCTTTCACCTGACGGGAAACGCCTGGTTGTGAGAAGGATACAGGGCCAGGCTGAATTCACCGCCGGCGGGGCGAACTCAAACATCTGGGTCGTCGATCTCGAAAAAGGGGGAAGCGGACTTCGATTAACTAATACGTTCAGTCAAATGCCCGTCTGGTCGCCGGACGGAACCCGTATCTTGCATAACGCCGGGAACAGCATCGTTGTGAGATCGGCTACTGGCTCTGGCGATGCAGAGACTCTGGTGCCGCGAACCGCATTTCCCACAGCATGGTCGCCCGACGGACGTTTCATTTTTTTCACAGAGCGCGGCGTCAAGACACGCATGGATATCTGGGCGCTGCCGCTGTTCGGTGACAAGAAGGAATACCTGTTGCTGAATTCGGCGTTCGACGAGCAAAACCCGCAGCTTTCGCCCGACGGTCGTTGGCTCGCTTACACATCAGATGAAACGGGCACTCCCGAAGTCTATGTCAAGCCGTTTTTGGCGGACGGCAAATTGGGTCCTGACAAAAAGCTCATCTCAACCAAAGGCGGAAAACTTCCGATCTGGCGGCGTGATGGCGGCGAACTATTCTTTATCGCATCGGACGCCTCGATGATGGCTGCCTCGGTGAAAAGCGGCGGAACCGAATTTCAATTCGACGCGCCGAAGCCGCTTTTCAAAACGCGGACGTTGTCACTAGAGGGCGCCATTTTTCACGAATACGATGTCTCGCCCGACGGTCAGCGGTTCCTGATCGGCACGATCATCGCCGACTCAAAGGGCCCGTCGCCGACATTGATCCTGAATTGGACCGCCCTGCTCAATAAGTGAAGATATGAAACGATGCCCGGAATGTAGAAGAGATTATTACGACGATACGCTGCTGTATTGTCTCGATGACGGCAACGCTCTGCTCGAAGGCCCGGCTTTGTCAGTACCACCTGCGGTAGCGGGTGGGGATGTGCATTCTGGTCATGAACCCGCGACCGCGATCCTGCACTCGACGGCGGCCCCGGGCGAGGCGCCGACTCGTGCACAGATCAACACGACTGACAGAACAGCTGTTTTGCCATCGAGCGAGTTGAGCGGTGCGGGACCAGCGGTTTCATCGAAACGACGAGGCCATGTCATTGCGGTTGCAGGACTGGCGTTGATCGCCGTTGTCGCCGGCGGTTGGTATCTCTTTGGCGGGAAACTGTTCTCAAAACCGACGCCATTCGCAAAGATCAGCTCGGAGGAACTCTTCACCGGGGACAGTATCCTTTATCCCGCCCTTTCCCCGGACGGCAAGCTGATCGCCTATTACAAGCGGGCACTAAAGGACGGAAAAGATACCAAGATGGTGGTCGTTCGACAGTTGGCGTCCGGTGCCGAAAGTGTCATCCGCGAGGTGGACTCAGCGAATGTCAATCTATGGGTAGTATCTTTCTCGCCAGACGGCGAATACATCTATTTTGGCGAGAATCAGGTCGGAGGCAAGGGCAACCTCTATAAGATCGCAACGCTTGGCGGCAGCGCACAGAAAATACTGGAGGATGTCACGACTGCTGCGATATCGCCGGACGGAAAAAAGATCGCTTTCAAAAAGTCAGGCGAACCCCGGGAAATTTATCAGGCAAACATTGACGGTTCCGGTCAACAAGTTCTGTTGGCAGGCGCAGATATCAACGCCGGAGCGATCATACTGGGCGACTGGTCATCTGACAGTACGAAGCTCTCTATGTGGTACTGGCGGGCGGACATGAAAGATGAAGCGGGTGCGACCGACTCCCCGTACTTTATCGCGGTCCTTGATACTGCAAATCCCAGTGGTTCAGCAACGGAAAGGGTAAAGGTGTTGCACGAAGGCGATTGGGGGAACGATCTTAACACTTTCCATTGGACCGCGGACGGCAACGGACTCGTCTTTCCGGCAAATAAAGTAGGGTCACCCCGTAAAGCCGATATATTTTATTTGTCCTATCCGGGCGGAGAGCTTCGCCAACTCACGGATGATGCAGCGAATTATCTTGATCTGAAGGTCGCGGCAGATGGGAAGAGTCTCATTGCCAGAACAGGTATCAGTCTGATCAGCCTTTGGTCACTCGACCCAAAAACAAAAACCGCCAAACGCCTCACGTCCGAAGATAAGGCCATACATTCCAATTCACTTTCAGCATCAGATGACGGCCGGTTGTTCTTTCTAAAACGTGGAAAGGGAGCCGATGAATTCTACTCGATGAATCAAGACGGGACCGATCAAAGGAAACTGATTACTCGGAAAGGAACCGTCGATGGTTTTGAGGTAACATCCGACGGAAAATATTTCGTGGCAAGCGCCTGGTCGCCCTCCGGCCCCGGGAATCATCTATACCGGATGGACCTTGACGGATCAAATGAAATTCAGCTGACCGATGTAAAGAACACAGCCAGCGTCAACATTCGGCTGGCTGCGGGCGGGATGATCTGGTTTACCCGGATTTCGGAGTTTGGTCCATCCCAACGGATGCAAATTATGAGAATGCCGGTCGCGGGCGGCTCCGCTGAAAAGGTCGAGGGGCTTGAGCCTGCGTTCCACGATCGAAATCCCTCGCCGTCGCCAAATTATAAGTACCTGGCGTATATGGCTTGGGTGAAAGACGAGCAGACCGGCAAGATAAACAATTTTGTCAGAGTTGTTGAACTAAATGACGGTGTCGCCGGCAAGAAGGTCCTGGAGATAAACGGCGACCGCGTGCCGAGGATCCGCTGGACTCCTGATAGCAGTGCGATCGTCTTTGAACGAGAGAGCGGAAATCGCGATCTCTTCAAAATAGACATAGCCAGCAAGCAAGAGACGCAGATCAGCGAATTCGACACAAACATGGATACAGCTGATTTTGTTTGGTCGCAGGACGGTACGAAGATCCTGCTGTTTAAGACAATGGTTCTTGCCGGCATCGTTCTTATCAAGGATACGAGCCTGGCCAATTAACGGACCCAGGGCCTAACTTTGGCCGAGGTCAAACAGGTATGAAACGATGCCCTAAATGCGGACGTGAGTACGACAATACGATGATGTTCTGTCTCGATGACGGAGCAGAGCTGCTCTACGGCGCGGCGAGCGGATCACGGTCAGAACCGCCTGCGTCAGCGGGCGGTCAGTTCAGCGATGAGCCGCGGACGGCGATCTTGCATTCGACGGCTGCGCCGGGCGAAGCCCCGACTCGTGCGCAGATCAATGCGACTGACCAGACCGCTATTCTTCACACCGGTGCGGAGGCGGAGCCTCGGGAGTCTTTGGGTGGGCTTTCGGAAAGGCAGAGCCTTTCCGCAAATAGAGCGGCAGAGCCGCAAGGCGCTTTGTCGTCATCGTTGACGAAGCCGCTGATAGCTGTGGCACTTGCAGTTGCGGTGCTGGTCGGCGGTTTCTTCGGCTTCCGATATTTCTCGGCGTCCGGTTCCGGGCAGATCAATTCCATCGCCGTGATGCCGTTTGAGAATCGGAATTCGGATGCGGATACGGATTATTTGTCGGATGGGTTGGCGGAATCGGTGATCTTTCGGCTGACGCAGCTTCCCGATCTGCGGGTCAGCCCGACGAGTTCGGTGATGCGTTACAAGGGGAAGGAGACTGATGTCGCAAAGATCGCGTCCGAGCTTGGCGTGGATGCGGTGATGACCGGACGCCTTACCAAGCGGGGCGACAATCTGAACATCACGGTCGAGCTTGTGGATGCCCGCACCAACAAATCGCTGTGGGGCGAGCAGTATGAACGCAAACTCTCGGAATTATTGACAACCCAACGCGAGATCGTCACCGAGATCGTGAGCAAACTGCAGCTAAAACTCTCGGGCGAAAGCGAGCAAAAGCTCGCGAAGAAATACACCGACAACAACGAAGCCTATCAGCTTTATCTGCAAGGCCGTTTCCATTGGAACAAGCGCACCAGAGAATCGTTCAAACAGGCGGTCGAATTTTTCAACCGAGCGATCGAAAAGGATCCGAAATTCGCGCTTGCCTATTCGGGTTTGGCGGAAAGCTACGTGCTGTTTCCGAACTACAGCGTCGCGCCGCCGCTCGAGGCCATGCCAAAAGCGAAGGCTGCGGCTCTGCGGGCGATCGAACTCGATGATTCGTTGGCGCAAACGCACGTTGCTCTCGGTATTTACTATTCTCTCTTTGCGTGGAATCTGCCTGCCGGTGAAAAGGAGTTTCGCCGTGCCATCGAACTCGACCCGAACTACGCAACGGCACATCAGCAATATGGGATCGAATGTCTGAGCTTAATGGGCAGATTTGACGAAGCCATCGCTGCCGGCAAACGAGCCGAAGAGCTCGATCCGTTCTCGCTGATCATCGGTGCGGATCTGGGAAACGTCCTGACAAATGCCCGACGATTCGACGAAGCGATCGCACAGATCAAAAAGGTCATCGCGCTCGACGAGAATTTCTGGGTCGCCCACTGGTATTTGGGACGGGCATATCACGCCAACGGACAATACCGGGAAGCTGTAGCCGAATATAGAAAAGCTATCTCGTTGAACGAGAATTCGTTTATCAAGGCCATGCTCATCAGTTCGTTGGCGAAAGCGGGCGAGCGCGGCGAGGCAGTTAAACTGCTCGGCGAACTGCAGGAGGAGTCGGTCCGCCGCTACGTTTCGAGTTCGGCTTTTGCGGTCGCCTACGCCGCCCTCGGCGACATGGATAATGCCTTTGACTATATGGAAAAAGAGATCGACGAACGTTCGTCGCGGGTGCCGACTCTCAAAGTGAATTCTACCTGGGACGATATGCGAGACGATCCGCGATTTGACGAACTGGTGCGAAAAGTTGAGCAAGCGAAAATGGACTAATACTGCTTCTACGAAAATGGGAATCATGTGATGAAGGACCATAGTAAAGAGTTTGTCGAACTGAACGAGGACGTCTCCGCTTCGCCGTTGTGGAACGCGGACCTTGCGCCGACGTCGGTCGAGCAGCGGACCTGGACGACGTGGAACATAGCCGCGCTCTGGATCGGGATGAGCGTCGTGATCACGACGTATATGCTCGGCGGCGGTTTCATCGCCCAAGGCATGACGTGGTGGCAGGCGATGCTGACCATCCTGCTCGGCAATTGCATCGTACTGATCCCGATGGTCCTCAACGCTCACGCTGGGACAAAGTACGGCATCTCGTTCCCGGTGCTGCTGCGGGCTTCGTTCGGCACGAAAGGTGCGAACATTCCTGCCATTTTACGTGCGATCGTTGCCTGCGGCTGGTTCGGCATACAGACGTGGATCGGCGGCACAGCGATAGATGCTTTGCTGACAGCGGTTTGGAGCGGCTGGGCGGGCATCGACGCCGTGATCGCCGGGAATCCTCTGCACACTTGGATATCGTTCTTTCTGTTTTGGGGAATTCAGGTCGTTATAATTTTGCGCGGCATCGAGGGCATTAAACATCTCGAATCGTGGGCTGCGCCGCTGCTGCTGCTCGGCGGGTTGGTGCTGTTGTTTTGGGCGTCGTCGGCAGCGGGCGGACTTGGAAATGTCCTCGCCGGAACGGCTGCTTTGCAAACGTCACAGGCGAGTTTCTGGGGCATCTTTCCCGCGGCCTTGACCGCCTCGGTCGGTTATTGGGCGACGCTAAGCCTAAATATTCCAGACTTTACGAGATATGCAAAGTCGCAGCGTTCGCAGATGCTTGGGCAGGCGTTGGGATTGCCGCTGACGATGACGGCATTCGCATTTATCGGCGTGGCCGTGACGAGTGCGACCGTGATCATCTATGGAGAAGCGATCGCCGATCCGGTTCAGCTCATCAAAAAATTCGACAATTGGGCGGTGATCCTGTTCGCGATGGTCGTGATATTTGTCGCTCAGCTTTCGACCAACATGGCCGCGAACGTCGTCTCGCCGTCGAACGATTTCTCGAACCTCAACCCGAAACGCATCTCTTATGTAACCGGCGGGTTGATAACTGCGGTGATCGGCATTTTGATGATGCCATGGCAGCTGCTCTCGTCGATGGGTGCGTATATTTTCACGTGGCTGATAGGATATTCCGGCTTGATGGGAGCGATCGGCGGGATCCTGATCTGCGATTACTGGGTCATCGGAAAACGCCGGGTCGAACTCGCCGAGCTCTATAAGACCGACGGAGTTTATACTTACCATCGGGGTTTCAATTGGCGAGCGATCACAGCACTGGTGCTTGCGATCGCACCGGTCGTGCCCGGATTTTTGCGTGCGGCAACAACGCCCGGAGGCCAGATATCCGATCCGAATTATTTTGACACGATCTACACATATGCTTGGTTCTTTACTTTCGGGATCGCGTTTGTGTTGTATTATTTGTTGATGAGAACACGCAGTTAACCTATGTCGAGAATTGTCAAAGCAGGCCTGATTCAGGCGCATAATGTCGGCGATGTTGACGCACCGATCGACGAGATCAAACGGGCGAACATCGACAACCAGATGAAGTTCGTGGAGGGCGCCGCACACAAAGGGGTGCAGGTGCTTTGTTTTCAAGAGATCTTCACGACACCGTATTTCTGCGCCGAGCAGCAAACCCGTTGGTACGACGCCGTAGAGCCGATCCCGGACGGCCCGGCCACAAAGCTGATGCAGGATGTGGCCAAACAGCACGGCATGGTGCTGATCGTGCCGATCTACGAGGAAGAGCAGACCGGTATCTATTACAATACCGCTGCCGTGATCGACGCTGACGGAACCTATCTCGGCAAGTATCGCAAAACGCACATACCGCACGTCGCTCCGGGATTTTGGGAGAAATTCTATTTTCGCCCGGGCAACCTCGGGTATCCGGTTTTTGAAACAGCGGTCGGGAAGATCGGAGTCTATATTTGCTACGACCGCCATTTTCCGGAAGGCGCTCGTTGCCTCGGACTAAACGGTGCTGAGATCATCTTCAATCCGTCGGCGACGGTCGCCGGACTGAGCGAGTATCTATGGAAACTCGAACAGCCCGCACACGCTGTAGCGAACGGCTATTTCGTCGGTGCGATAAACCGTGTAGGAACCGAGGCTCCGTGGAACATCGGAGAGTTTTACGGACAATCGTATTTCTGCGATCCTCGCGGCCAGATAATCGCCGAGGGCTCGCGAGATAAAGATGAGCTCATCGTCGCTGACCTCGATATGGACAAGATCCGCGAGGTGCGAAACACTTGGCAGTTCTTCCGCGATCGCCGGCCGGACCTATACGGGCCAATCGTCGCAGATTAAGACGCAATGCAGCATCGAGACCGCTATTCCTCCGGAGCAAAATGGGAGTCGATCGTCGGCTATTCGCGGGCGGTCCGTGTCGGCGACCGCATTTATGTCACTGGAACGACGTCGACGGACGAAAACAGCAATATTGTCGGCGAGGGCGATGCTTACAAGCAGACGGTTCAGTGCATCTTAAACATAGAAAGGGCCCTGAAGCATTTTGACGTCGGCCTGGAAAACGTCGTTCGTACGAGGATGTTTGTTACCGACATCACGCGTTGGGAGGAATTTGGCCGAGCCCACGGCGAATATTTTCACTACACAATGCCGGCGACTACCATGGTCGAGGTTTCCGGATTGATCGATCCCAAAATGCTAATCGAGATCGAAGCCGACGCCGAGCTATAGTCGGGACCGGGAGCGATAGCGACCGGGTTCCGATCTGCACTGAACTAAACTGAAGAGGCAAACTCCCTATCGGTCGTGTCTCCGCCTAGAATAATATGCCCGAGAATTACCGTTCACCTCTCGACATTGAACAGATCGAGGCGAATTTTGCCGAGATCAACCCAGCGATGACTCAGGCCGAGGCCCTGGCCGAAGCGAACCGCTGCCTATACTGCTACGACGCGCCCTGCACGCGTGCCTGTCCAACGCATATCGACGTCCCCTCGTTCATCAAGAAGATCTCGACAGGCAACGTAATGGGCGCGGCCCGCGTGATATTCGACGCAAACCCGATCGGCGCGACGTGTGCTCGTGTATGTCCGGTCGAAGTTCTGTGCGAGGGGGCCTGCGTCGAAAAAACTTTGGTCAACAAGCCCATCGAGATCGGCCGGCTTCAGCGTTTCGCTACCGATCACGCAATGGCCAGCGATAAGCAGATCTTTACCAAAGGCGATCCAAACGGCCGTTCTGTCGGCATCGTCGGATCGGGGCCGGCGGGACTGTCCTGCGCCGCTTATTTAGCCCGGCTCGGATATGACGTCACAGTTTATGAAAAGCGTGACAAACCGGGCGGGCTCGACACCTACGGGATGGCGGAATACAAGATGCCGCAAGCGGTTTCGCTCGCCGAAGCCGAGCATATTGCCGCGATGGGCGTTAAGTTCCTGCTTAACACCGAGATCGGCCGGCGGTCTGAGACACCGGCCGAAGCTGAGGGAGAGGCCGAGGCTAAAGACGAGACAGCAGCGTCGGCACAGGTTGTATCGTTTGCTGACCTAGAAAATTGGCACGATGCCATTTTTCTGGCGACCGGACTCGGGAAGACCAAGACCCTGAATATTCCGGGTGAATATCTCGAAGGAGTTTACGATGCCCTCGAATTTATCGAGAAGATCAAGACGCGTGAATGGCTCTCGATACCGGTTGGAAGCGTGGTCGTCGTGATCGGGGCCGGAAACACTGCGATCGACGCGGCTACGCAGGCCAAGCGGCTGGGAGCAAAGAGCGTGACGATAGTTTACAGGCGAACCGCGAAAGAGATGCCGGCCTATGACTATGAGTATGAATTGGCAAAACAAGACGGCGTCGATTTTGTCTGGAATGCCGAGCCGTACCAGATCAACACCGATGACGACAGAACTGTTCAGAGTCTCGAATGTCTTCAGCTGGACATCGGCCGGGCTCGATTTCGGATAAATTGCGACATGATCATTAAAGCGGTCGGCCAGAACAAGACCACCGGGTTTTTCACAGATGTTTGCGGCATTGCCGTGGACGATGCCGGGCGCGTTTCTGTCAACCAACTAATGCAGACGTCAAAGCCCAACGTGTTTGCGGGCGGCGATTGCGTCAACGGCGGCGCAGAAGCCGTAGATGCTGCACAGATGGGCAAGCTTGCGGCCTGTGCCATCGACGAATGGCTCCCAGCAAGATCATGATCCCTGACTCGGGCTCATTTGCGGATCTCTCCGAACATTTTCACCTGCTCGGGAGTTCCGAGAACCTTGAGCTTGCAGTTAGCGTGCAGAACATGGTCGGGCCCGGGGTTTACGACGGAATCTCCATTGTGTTCCACTGCCAGCACGATCAGCCCGCAGAGACTCCCTATATTACTTTCCGCAAGTGTTCTGCCCGCGAGCTTCGAAGGGAGCCGTATCGTTAGAAATTCGACATCTTCCCCAAGAATGACCGATTCGCGGCCCTGTATAAGCGAAAGTACGGTCTCGGTACCGATCGGCGCATAGCTCAAAACAAAATCGGCACCGGCGCGGTGTATCGCTTCGAGATTTCTGGCGTAAGTAATGCGGCTGACTATTCGCACGTCCGGTTTAAGGCGTCGGCAGTAGATCGAAAGATAAATATTGACCGCGTCCTTGTTGGTCGAGACGATGACAACCGAGC
Organism: Pyrinomonadaceae bacterium; assembly: GCA_035327545.1. GTDB lineage: Bacteria > Acidobacteriota > Blastocatellia > Pyrinomonadales > Pyrinomonadaceae > OLB17. Next base: position 369,746 of record DAOLDE010000001.1, read on the forward strand.
ATTCGTGAAGTCCGCCCTGTTCAAGCGTATGCCGGTCCGCAGCATCCCCGATGGTCAGCCGGTTCGGAATATCGCCGATCACGCCCGCCAATTCCTTCTTTGAATCGATCATGTAAACAGGGACGTCCTTTGCCCTGAGAGCCTTCGCGGCCGCACGGCCGACCTTTCCGCCGCCAATGATCAATACGGGTTCCGTTTGCGTGCGGTGCTTCGGATCGAGAACATCGTTCAACACGCGGATCTGTTCCTCTGTTCCTACGCCGACCGCGACGCTCGTTTCCGTTAACCGCACATCCGGCCTGGCAGGCAGCAGGTGCCCTCTTTCCCAGATGCCGATGATGTTCACACCGGTATCTTCGCGGAAATTGGTTTCCGCAAGAAGCTTGCCGGAGAACGGAGTGTCCTGAACGGTAAATTCCACCACCCGCCAGCCGTTAAATTTCCCGATCACGTTCGCTCGGTCTTTGCCGATATTTATCCGGTTCGCTAACTTTTCGCCGAGGATCTTTTTCAAGGGAAGAACATGGGTGGCTCCGCTGAGTTCCAGAATGTCTATCGAGTCTTCGACCTCGGCGATCGCAGCTATCGGAACCTCTGGGGCAAGTTCGCGCACTGTCAGGATTATATTCGTGTTTACGGTGTCGGCGGCATTCGCAAATACCAATCGTGCCTTGTTCACCTGCATCTTTCGGTAGGTCGAAACGCTTTCGACATTTCCGTGGACTACCGATATCTCATCCTGAAGCCTTTCGGCCGCCGTACTCGCATCGGCTTCGATCACAAAGTACGGGATCTCAAGCTGCTTCAGCCTCTTGATAAGGTTTGGTGCAATCGATTCGTAACTGCAGATGATCACGTGGTCCGCGGTTTCGGGCGGGACTTCCTGGGGACTGCGGGCATGGATCTGGGCTTCGAGCCACGGGGCATAAAAGAAACGAATGAACGTGAACGGCAGCATTATCAGGAGCAGAACCACTCCCGACAAGAGCACCACAATGCTGAAGACCCTTCCAATATCGCTCTCGAAAGTGATATCGCCAAACCCGAGCGTCGTCATCACCGTCAAAGTCCAATAAAGACCCGAAAGCCACGAGAACTCGCGGCCCTCTATGTACAACATGATCAGATGGAAAACCACCGTGAAAAGGACGATGATGGATATTAGAAAGAAGAGATATTTGACGAGTGCCCCTATGTTCCGTCGGCTTCCCCGCTGACTCAAAAAATAGGAGACCTGGCTAACAAGGAATTTCATTTATGCATTATCCTCAAAGGATACGGGCGGACAATTGCTGGCCGGCGGAACCGAGCGTCGAAACCCCGACCTTTGTTGTCTATTTGGGTGTCTTTGTGTCACGAAGCAATTTTGAGATTATGATTAACTGTGTCATGAAGTTCAAGAGGCGGCATTGCCGACAGTTCAAGGGCGGACCTGAGTTGACTGGCGAGAACCATCTGCCTTTCTGGTATTTGCGACGGGGTGCTGATTGAATCGAAACCTGAAAAGAACGCTGAAGTATTCCGCGATAACGGCTGTTTTTATCGTGCTCGGCTGGTTCTTCCCCGTACCGGTCGCGATCTTCTTTGCTTGCGGGATCTGGGACGTTTCACGAAACCGCGGTGTTGATGCGGGCGTGGTCCGGCAGTACTTTCTTCGAAATGGCATCGGCACCTGGTTCGCTTCGCCAATAAATATTCTCTTCGATCTTCTCGCGCTCCCGCATATCAATAAGGGTGTTTACAAGCTTTCGGATCTTCCGCCGTCTTATCAAGAGGAGATATCCGGGCTGCTTGCGGAAGCAGACGAGATCGGGCTCGTGGACACTATCGACCGCAAGACGCAGGGTATGGCGCGTGCGATGTATTTCTTTAAATGGTATGGCCAGAACGTCGATGCTGCGATCGAGATACCTTCCTTCCATCGCGAATACAATTACGTCCGCACAATCGGCGTCTCGCTTTTTCGCGAACGCGAGAGCACTTCCCGCCATTTCGGCCCGTTTCGCCCAAGTATTCGTGTTCTATACTGCCTGAACGACGATGTCGGCCGCGAAGCATATATTAAGGTCGGGAATGTCGAACACCACTGGCGAGACGAAAAGCTGTTTATCTTTGACGACACTCTGCTGCACCAGTCGTTCAACGAGACGGACGAACCACGATTCGTGCTATTTGTGGACATTATTCGCCCGTCGTATCTGCCTTTTGTGTTCGACTTTGCGGTTAGCGTCATCCGAGTCGTCTTTAGGGGAATAAACGGCGTTTTCTATAAAAACTGGAAGCTAGTTGACAACTGAGATCTGCACGCCGGCAATCGATATAGCCCGTTTGCCTCAAAAGGCAAACCGGAAGTAAACTTCTCGGAAACATTTCCCCTGCCCCAATTTTTCACTTTTAGTCACTAAAGCTATGGAAGAACCAAACAAAGGTGTTTCCCAAGAAGGAAAATCCGGCTCGTTGGACGCGATACTGAACCTTATAGAGAGGGTCGGGAACAAACTTCCTGATCCGGCCGCATTATTCCTTATACTGCTGTTCGTCGTATGGATCTTATCTGCGATCCTCTCGACGATGACGTTCGCCGAGATCGATCCGCGTACACAGAAACCGCTGGTCATCAACAGCCAGTTGACCGGCACGGCCATCGCAAATTTCCTTTCCACGATGGTCACGACGTTTACGTCGTTCCCGCCGCTTGGCGTTGTACTGGTCGCGTTGCTTGGTGTCGGCGTTGCTGAACATACTGGGTTCATCAATGCGTCTTTGAAAGCCCTGTTGAACATAACAGCGCCTTTCCTGCTCACACCCATGCTCATCTTTGTGGCGATCATCAGCCACACGGCGGTTGACGCAGGATATGTTCTGGTAATACCGCTTGGAGGTGTGATCTTTTATACCGCCGGGCGTCATCCGCTGGCCGGAATAGCGGCGGCGTTTGCCGGGGTTTCGGGCGGCTTTAGTGCAAACTTTGTCCCGTCCAGCCTTGATCCGCTTCTGGCCGGTCTGACGCAGTCCGGAGCACAGATACTCGACGCGTCGCGGCTGGTCAATCCGCTTTCCAACTGGTATTTCACGGCTGCATCATGCTTGGTCATCGTCGCCATTGGATGGTTTCTGACCGACAAGGTCATTGAGCCGCGGCTGAACCGTTCGACTGAAGTTGACGGCGATCCGGACGAGATGCCGAAAATGGAGACGCTAGGGCCCAAAGAGAAAAAGGGCCTCATAGCCGGTATCATCGCTATGCTGCTCGGGATAGCGATTCTTATTGCCGTCTCCGTTCCCGAAAATTCAATGATGCGTTCGCCGGCCGGCCTGAAAGTGACGCCGGAGGCCGTCGAAAAGACAAAGGCTGCCGGGGTGCCCGACGATGTCGCGGCCAAACTGGCGCCCATCCTCGGCCAGGAGATCTTTGGAAAGCCCGCATTTGATAATGCGCTGCGTGCGCGGCTTGGCGAAGAAAATGCGAAGACCTACGGTGCGCTCGTCACGCAAAATGCGGAACCCGTCGCGCCGCAGCTAACGGCTAACACGTCGCCGCTGATGCTTTCGATCGTTCCACTGATCTTCTTGCTTTTCATAATTCCGGGCATCGTCTTCGGCTATGTGGCCGGGACCGTCAAAGACCACCGCGACATCATTGCCGGCATGAGCAAATCGATGAGCACGATGGGCTATTACATCGTTCTTGCATTCTTTGCCGCCTTGTTCATAGCGGCTTTCGGACAATCTAATATAGGGGCACTGATCGCCCTCAAAGGAGCGAATGCCCTGCAGGCCCTGGCGCTTCCGCCGCAGGTGACCATCGTGGGCATTATCCTTTTGACCGGCTTCGTCAACCTGCTTATCGGGTCCGCTTCGGCAAAATGGGCGTTGCTTGCGCCGATATTCGTCCCGCTCCTGATGCAGCTAAACCTTTCGCCGGAGCTTGCACAAGCGGCCTATCGCATCGGCGATTCAACGACGAACATCATCACCCCCTTGATGCCGTATTTTCCGCTGGTTGTCGTTTTTGCAAAACGATACGTCAAGGGCACCGGCATCGGCACGCTTATTTCAATAATGCTGCCTTACACCGTGGTGCTTCTCATCGGGTGGATCGTGTTCCTGCTGATCTACTGGGCGCTTGGAATACCACTCGGACTGCAGGCCCCGTACACATACCCGTAAACTGGAGAGGGCGGCCACATCGGCCGCCTTTTTCATTAATATCTTGATATATCCATATATGTCGGTATAATGTTTATGGAGTTTGAATGGGACTCGCGGAAAGCGACGGCGAATTTAGAGAAACACGGCGTCAGCTTCGACGAAGCGTCGCTCGCCTTCTTTGACCCGAACGCGATCGAGTTCATTGACCCCTTCAATTCCGAAGATGAGATCCGGTTTCAGTTGATCGGAATTTCCGACACTCGGCTCTTATTTGTAGGTTATACCGTTCGGGATGATCGCATACAAATCATCACCGCAAGAAAGGCAAATGCAAAACAAACGAAATACTGCAACGAACAAATCAGATAGATTACCTGATTACATAGTTTCTGAAGAAGACTATAAAGCAGACTTAGCAAGCGGCCTTTCGGAAGACGAGGTTTTGAAACCCGGAACCTACAAGGTGAGGCGGTCGCCGTGGGCCGAGAAGCTAAAGAACGCCGGGAAAGTTAAGATCACGATTTATCTCGACAACGAGGTTGTCGAACATTTTCGTGCACGAGCCGAACAGCCAAACGCGGCTCCGTATCAAACGCAGATCAACAATGAGCTGCGGAAAGTGATGGAAGGAGAGCTGGTAACCCCAGGAGATGTTGAATGGCCACTTTTGGAAAATGAACGATTCTTACGGACACTAAAGGCTAAGCTTTGTTCGATCGAGGAAGAGAAAGCGGAGTGGTCGCAGTGGAGGGCCATTCCGAGTCCGGAAGAATGCCGAAAAATCAATGCGCCGAAGGGTGCGGGGGTTTACCAAATCCGAAATAGAAAAACGGATGAGTTGGTACTATTTGGTCATAGTGAAACCTGTCAGGGGCGTATGAAGTCGCTTTTCCCAAAACCCTATGGCACCGGCTACCGGACTAACACAAAGAAACGGGATTACGTGTTGAAACATTGGCGTGATCTGCAATACCGAACGATCGAGACTCCTACCGTGCATGAGGCCAGACAGATCGAAAAAGAGTTAAAGTCGAAAAAGAATCACCTTTTCAACACATAGTGCAGCGAAGACAATGGCAGACTTAACGATTAACTTCGCAGGAATCAAATCTCCCAACCCTTTCTGGCTCGCATCCGCGCCGCCGACGAATATGGGGTCGATGATCGAGCGTGCGTTCGACGCCGGGTGGGGCGGAGCGGTTTGGAAGACGCTGGGAGAGCCGATCGTGAACGTGTCGTCGCGGCTGGCGGGGCTTGATCACAACGGCCAGCGGATGATCGGGCTCAACAATATCGAGCTGATCACTGACCGGTCGTTGGAAGTGAACCTGAAAGAGGTCGCGGAGTGTAAGAAAAAGTACCCGAATCATGCGGTGATCGTCTCGTTGATGGTCGAGTCGAAAAAGGAAGCGTGGCAAGAGATCGTGAAGCGTTCGCAGGACACGGGCTGCGACGGTTTCGAACTCAATTTCGGATGCCCGCACGGCATGAGCGAACGTGGGATGGGCTCGGCGATGGGCCAAGTGCCCGAATATACGTGCATGGTCACGGAGTGGGTGAAGGAAGTTTCCGAGATACCCGTGATCGTAAAGCTGACACCGAACGTCGCGCACATCGGCCCTCCGGGACGTGCCGCGATGAAGGGCGGTGCCGATGCGGTTTCGCTTATCAACACGATCAACTCGGTGATGGGCGTTGATCTCGATACAATGATCCCGCACCCGAACGTCAACGGCAAAGCGGCACACGGCGGTTACTGCGGCCCGGCTGTTAAACCGATCGCTCTCAACATGGTGAGCGAGCTTGCACGCGATCCTGAGTTCAACATCCCGATCAGCGGCATCGGGGGCATATCAACCTGGCGAGATGCAGTGGAATTTATGCTGCTTGGTGCGGGCAATGTTCAGGTCTGCACGGCGGTGATGCACTACGGCTACCGCATCGTCGAGGACATGATCGATGGCATGAACGCCTATCTCGATGAAAAGGGATTTGCGTCGGTCAATGATATCGTCGGCAAATCGGTGGAACGGGTCACAGATTGGGGCAATCTCGACCTCAACTACGACGTCAAGGCCCACGTCAACGAAGAACACTGCATCCGCTGCAACCTCTGCTACGTCGCTTGCGAAGACGGCGCGCACCAGTCATTCGAATTCGTCCAATCCAACGGCCACCGCTACCCGCGCGTTATCGAGGAAGAGTGCGTCGGCTGCAATCTCTGCGCCCTCGTCTGCCCTTCACCCGGGGCGATCACGATGGAACGCCGCGACGACGGCTCGAACCCTCAGACCTGGCAGGAACGGACTACCGCGATCGATCCATAATACTAATAATCAGTAATTGTTAATTTGTAATCAACCCGCTAGACCTTGCCGTCAGACAAAGCGTTCGCAGCGATGCGGCCAAGTGCGGCGACGAAGCGATCAAAATTTGCGAAGCGCTGGTCTTTTGTGAGGCCTTTAACAAATCGGGCATAGATCTGCTGGCAGATGACAGCGATCTTGAACGTGCCGAAAACATAATAGTAAAGGATGTTTGACACATCGCGGCCTGAAGCTTCGGCATACATCTCGGCGAGTTGCCGTCGCGAGATGTTTTCCATCAGCACTCGCGGGTTGAACGGCATCCTCATCATCTCTTCACCGACGTCCCGCGACATCCAATACCCAAGCGTGGTCCCGAGGTCCATCAGCGGATCGCCTATCGTGACCATCTCCCAATCAAGAACGGCGGTGATGCGTGTGAGATCATCGGGATCAAGCATCACGTTGTCGAATTTGTAATCGTTATGGACAAGCGACGCTCCCGTCTCGGCCGGGATGTTCGAGTTCAGCCATTCGATGGCGGCTTCGAGTTCCGGATGCTCGTCTGTCTTTGCGGCAAAGTAACGCTTTGTCCAGCCTTCGACCTGCCGCCGAGGATAGCCTTCCGGCCTGCCAAGATCCCCGAGGCCCGCCGCCGCATAGTCCAGGCTGTGCAGGTCAGCAAAATTGCGGATAAATGCCCGGCAGACGGACCGCTGCACCTCTGGCGAGTCTTCCATTTCCGCCGGGGCGGTTCCGCGAATGATCAGGCCCCGCCGCCTCTCCATCACGTAAAACTCAGACCCGATCACGGAATCGTCCTCGCAAAAAAGCAACGGCTTTGGCGCCGGACCGTACACGGCCGACAGTTTCGATAAGACGTCGAACTCACGCCGCATGTCGTGGGCCGTCTTGACCGTGTTGCCGAACGGCGGGCGGCGGAGAACGAACTCTTCATCGCCGAGCGTGATCAGGTAGGTCAGGTTCGAGCTCCCGCCTGGAAACTGTCGCACGCTGATCTCGGGCGAACCACCTCCGATCCGAGAGGCGAGGTACTCGCCCAATTTGGCAGTCTCGACGCCTTCACGCGGGGCAATGGTTTCGCTGGATGAGTCGGCCATTCGCTTGATTATAGGACAGTACGCCGAACGGCGCTAAAATGCCCTCTGATGACCTCGATCAGCACACCGGTCTGGAGGCTGACCGGCCTCAGGGGCAGCGAGCCGGGCACGCTTGAATTGTCCCACGGCCGCCTGAGATATATTCCGGACGACGGCCCGGGATTCGACGTGCCGATCGAAGAAATTAGCGGCGTCAGCTTTCCCTGGTATTACTTCAGCGGCGGGTTCAAGCTTCGCGTCCGCGGTGACGAGTATCGATTCTCCCTCGTCGAGCCGCACAATGAATACGCTGACATCCGCACTGGGCGTGCGCGGGGAAGACGATGGAAGGATGCCCTTGGCCGGCGATGATCGCTCATTATACGGAGCGGATCAACTATGCTAAGTTGAGACGAAATAGAGTATGGACTTTAGATATTCTGATAAGGCGAACGAACTTCGGACCCGGCTTTCGGCCTTCATGGACGAACACGTTTACCCGAACGAGCGGCGGTATCACGAAGAGATAAACTCCGGTGATCGCTGGCAGCCGCTCGAACTTATTGAAGAATTAAAGGGTAAGGCGAAGGCGGCCGGACTCTGGAACCTGTTCCTTCCCGGCGTTTCCGGGTTGATGAATCTGGAGTATGCCCCGCTTGCCGAGGTCATGGGCCGTGTTACCTGGGCGAGCGAGGCCTTCAATTGTTCGGCCCCCGACACGGGAAATATGGAGGTCCTGCATCTTTACGGCACGGACGATCAGAAAAAGCAGTGGCTTGAACCGCTGCTCGCCGGCGAGATTCGGTCGTGCTTTGCAATGACCGAGCCGGATGTCGCTTCGAGTGACGCGACAAATATCCAGGCTTCCATCAAGGCCGACGGCGACGATTACGTCTTGAACGGACGCAAGTGGTGGTCAACGGGTGCGGGCGACCCACGCTGCAAAGTGGCGATCTTTATGGGCAAGACGGATGAGTCTGCGCCAAAGCATCTGCAGCAGTCGATGATCATCGTCCCTATGGATGCCGAGGGCGTAAAGGTCGAACGCAATCTGCACGTATTCGGCTTTGACGATGCTCCCAACGGCCATTCCGAAGTTTCCTTTACAAATGTCCGTGTTTCAAAGTCGAATCTGCTTCTCGGCGAGGGCCGGGGATTCGAGATCGCACAGGGTAGGCTCGGGCCGGGCCGCGTCCACCACTGCATGCGGTTGATCGGGGTCGCTGAGCGTTCGCTTGAGTTGATGTGCGAGCGGGCCCGCTCGCGCATCGCATTCGGTAAACCGATCTCTGATCAAGGCGTTGTCCGGCAATGGATCGCCGAGGCCCGTCTCGCCATCGATCAAGCACGCCTGCTCGTGCTCAATGCCGCGTGGAAGATGGACACGGTCGGAAAAAAGGCCGCACGCAAAGAGATCGCGATGATCAAGGCCGTCATTCCCCAAATGGCCTTGAAGGTCATTGACCGCGCGATCCAGGCCCATGGCGGCGGCGGCGTTTGCGAAGATTTCCCGCTCGCATCTTTCTGGATGTATGCCCGGACGCTGCGCCTCGCCGACGGCCCCGATGAAGTCCATCTCGAGTCGATCGCGAAGATGGAATTGAAAGGCGGCCATGCCACGCGGCCTGCCTAAGCCGCCGCATCTCGTCATGAGCAAGCCGATCATTCACTTCGCCCATGCTAACGGTTTTCCCGCGCGGACTTACACAAAACTGTTCTCGCTCCTTGAACCCGATTTCGACATACGATTCCTCGAACGTCACGGCCACGATCCTCGTTATCCGGTCACTGACGGCTAGGACGCATTGAAAGATGAGCTAAGTCACGCTATCGCAAACGACCTCAGCGAACCCGTTATCGGTCTAGGCCACTCGCTTGGAGGCATCCTTCATTTGCTCGTCTCGGTCGAGCGGCCCGAGCTTTATCGCCGGATCATCCTGCTCGATTCGCCGATCATCAGCCGACGCTCGTCGAGCGGCATCAGGGTAATGAAAGCGCTCAATCTGATGGACCGGTTCTCGATGTCGCGGCAAACGCGTGGCCGTCGAAATTTCTGGATCAGCAGGGAAGCGGCCTATGAACATTTCAAATCAAAGCCGAAGTTCTCGAGATTCGACGACGACGTGCTGCGCGATTACATTCGTTTTGGGACCACAGAGGTTGACGGCGGCTATAGTTTGTTTTTCGAACCGAAGGTCGAAGCGGCCATCTACCGAAACCTTCCGCACAATCTTCCATCATTGAGAGGCAAGCTCAATGTGCCGGTCGCGTATATCGGCGGCAGCCACTCACGCGAAGCGCGTCTCGCGCGGCTTAGCTTCATGCAGCGGCATTTCGATATCGATTTCCATTTCCTCCCCGCCAGCCATCTTTTCCCATTCGAAAAGCCGACCGAGACGGCTGCTCTGCTCTCCGCGCTTCTGCACCAAAGTTAGGTCCAAGGCCCGTAAACTCTCCGGATGGGGCGCCGTTAGCTTCGGTCAGAATGAACGGTTATCTTTCATGAAGTGTTCAACATGACAAATAAGTGTTGACAGATGTTGTGCATTCAGATAATTTACTTGTGTAGCGGTTTTCCAAAGCCGTTTCCCTTCGCCACCCGATGCGAAATCGTTTTCTAAAAAACTACAATCCGGTCGATCGTACCTGACAAAGGAGATCGTATTCTCTCGAACGAAGCGGGCGCTTTGGCGCTGAAATCACCAGTCCTGTTAAAAGATGTCCTGTCGATCAAATCTGCAAGTTCAGTAAAAGGTGGCAACCAAGACCTTCCCGGGGCCTGAGGCCCGCATCGTTCAATTCATTTTAGAAAACACAAGCGATAAAGATACCGGGCCCGTTGCGGCCCATAAGGAGTGAGAAAATAATGCTGTTCGGTAAAAAGAAAAGTGTTGCCGGTTTGGACATCGGATCCAGTTCGATCAAGATGGTCGAGCTCGACGGCAAGTCGAACCAGTTGAGCCTGGTCTCTCTCGGCTATCAGAACCTTCCGGACGACACCATCATCGACGGACAGATCATGGAGCTGAACGTCGTTTCCGATTGTATCCAGAATGTCTGCAGCAACTTCGGCGTTCATGCCGACCAGGTGGTCACGGGCGTCAGCGGCCATTCTGTCATCATCAAGAACATCATTCTGCCGCCGATGAGCGACGACGAGCTCGAGGAATCGATCGACTGGCACGCCGAAGAGCACATTCCTTACGACCTCGCAGACGTCAGCCTCGACTATCAGGTCACAAATTCGACATCCGATGCGACAAATGTCCTGATCGCCGCATGCAAACGCGAGAGGATCGACAACGTCCGGCAGGCCGTACAGTTGGCAGGCAAGGAACCATTTGTCATCGACGTTGACACATTCGCACTCCAGAACTGTTACGAATACAACTATCAGCCCGATGAATCACAGGTGGTCACGCTTCTCAATATCGGAGCGTCAACGATGAACGTGAACATCGTCAAGGGAACGCGGTCGCTGTTCACACGCGACATCACGGTCGGCGGCAGCCAGTTTACCGACGTTCTCCAGCGAAATCTTGGCCTCAGCTATCAGCAGGCAGAAGCGGTCAAGCGAGGGGTCAGCCATGCAGTTGAAGGGGTTGACGAAAAGTCGATCGAGCCGCTTATGAACAACGTCACGGAGATCGTCGCGATGGAGATCCAGAAGACGTTCGATTTCTACAGGGCCACCAGCGATGACAACGAGACCGTCGTCCAGAAGATACTTATTTCCGGGGGCGGATCGAAGCTTCACGGCCTGGCACACGACCTTTCGGCGCGACTCGAACTGCCGGTTGAGGTCATGGACCCGTTCCGCAACGTAAAGGTCGATTCGCGAAAATTCGATCCTGACTATATGAGCGAAATAATGCCGGAAATGGCAGTTGCCGTGGGCCTGGCGATGAGGGGAGTTTAACCACAATGATCAAGATCAATCTACTTAATTCGGTAACCGAGCGGCAGGGCGGAGCCGTCGTCGCGGTGGACAAAAAGGTTTCTAGCCCGGTTTCGCGGCTTCTTCTGATGTCGATCGCGTCGTTGTTCCTGCTCATCGCGGTAGTCGGTTGGGACATCATCAGCACGCAGATGGCCAAGGCCGAAGCCGAGCGCCAGCTTGCTGAGCAGAAACAGATCGCCGCAGAGCTTGAAGTGATCATGAAAGAGCAGAAGGAGCTCGAGGAAAAGATCGCTGCCATCGACGCGAGGATCGAAGCGATAAAGATGCTTCGTTCGTCGCAGGCCGGGCCGGTAGCCGTCCTCGAATCGATGCGCGAACGCATCTCGATGGTCCCGGGCCTCTATCTTCAGAGCATCGAGCAGACCGGCGACCAGATCACGATAAAGGGGAATTCGCCGGACGAATCAGCGGTCACACAGTTTGGCCGCAGCCTCGAATTCTCGAACGGACTTTTTTCGAACCTGAACATCGAGACGCAGCGGCAGGAGCACGTGAACCAGCAGGCCACGCCTGCAGCGGGTGCCGAGCCGCCAAAGGTACAGGTTGTCAATTTTACGATCAAGACGGCCTACACACCCTCAAAGGCAGCGGGTGCACCCGGTATGAATCCGACCAATGCCTCGGCCGCGTCGCCGAACGCTCCGGCACCCGGTGCGAATCCGGCCGCACCGCCGGTTCAGGTCGCACGCAACTAGGCCGACTCAAGACGGCCGCAGAACACTCGAAAAAGGCTATTCCGCTTTAGCGAACAAGAACTCACAAGAGAGTAGGACACAAAAATGTTAGAGAAACTCAAATCCCTGAAATGGCACTTCCAACTCCTGATCCTCGTCGGCGTTGCCTCATTGCTTTACTTCAGCGTGTATTACTTTGTTACCAGCGAAACACGTGCTGAGGTAGAAGCGCTGAACGACCAGGTCGCTCAGCTCAAGGCAAAGAACGAGGCTGCAAGGATCGCCACCCAGCGCATCAACGAATTCCGGGCCCTCTATGCAAGCAAGGCAACGGAGTACGAAGAGCTTAAGGTCTTGCTCCCGGAGCAGCGTGAGATCACGAACGTCCTCCAGGGACTTCAGGACACCGCTCGCGATTCGCGAATGATCGTTATGCGATTTTCTCCAAAGGACGACAGCCAGGAGGAAGCGATCACCGCAAAGGGCGTCGAGGTCGAGGTTCATAGCAACTTTAACAACCTGCGGTCGTTCTTTGACAAAATGGCGAAGCTGCCCAGGATCGTTTCAATACAGAACTTCAAGATCAATCAGCTTGATAAGCAGACACCCGAAAAGACTGTGCACGCAATGTTCGAGCTGAAGGCCTACTATGCCGATCCCGAGGCGCTTAACAAGCCGGCCGCGAAGCCGTGTGTCCCGGGCCAGCCGCCGGTACCAGGCCAACCGCCATGCACGCCCGCAGCACCGGGCCAGCAGACGCCTCCAGTCCAGCCCGCGGCTCCCGCACCGGCCGCCCAGTAAAAACAGCCAACCAATAGAGAGAAAAAGTAATGTTCAACAGATCATACCTCAAGAGATTATTGACTTTCGGCCTGGCCGTTATCGGAACGGTCCTCATCGGCGGCGTCGGCTCTGACGCGAATGCCCAGGGCCGCGACCCGTTCGCAAAGCCGGGCTGGTCGATCACCCGTGAGGCAAGGCCCGCGACAAACCGGCCGGGGCCGGGTGCTCAAGCGGCCCAGGTCCCTCTGGTCCCGAGCATCGAGCAGCGCATCGAGTTTTTCAAGCGTCTTCGCGAGAACGCTGTGATGAACGGGCAGCCCATTCCCAAGGTGACCAGCGTCCTGACGCTGAGCGAGATGGCTGTGACGGGTATCTTCAAAACACCCCGCGGCTATGCGGCGATGGTCGAGGCAGTGCCCATTAAACTGTCGTACACGATCTATCCAGGTGAAAAATTCTTTGACGGCCAGTTGGTAGCGGTCGAGGAAAACCAGCTTATCTTCAGAAAGGTGACAAAGGTCGGAAAGGACAAGTTCGTTTCTTCGGTCGAGAACAAGACCCTGCGTCAATATACGGCACAGGAACAGATCCAGGGAACGGCCCCGACCAACACCGAGGGAAGGCCTCCCGAAACGATAGCAACCTATCAGCCGCCGACCCGAACCGAAACCGCAGCACCGGCCGCTGCCGGGCCGATCGTTTCGCCTCTGGACGAAATGGACAACCAGACGCCCGATTCCGAGCCTAAAAAGAAGGCTGCAGCACCGGCGAAAAAGCCGGTTCGGACCGCACGAAAGAATTGATCCGGAAACGGAGACTCAATGACAAGCCGCTCGATCCTGCGGCCCCCAAAAGACAGATTCTACACAATAGCCATCGCCGGCTCACAGGCCGAAAAGGTGGTTCTTCTAACGGAGGAAACATGACTTCTCTTCAACACTTCAGCGGTATCGGCAGAAAGGCGGTTATCGCTTTCATCATCATCAGCACGTTCAGCCTAGCGGCGTTCGCTCAGCGCGTCGAACAGCAGCAAGGCCGAAGCTATGGTGAGCCCGGATTCAGGGGCGAGCCGATAAACCTGAAGGTCGTGAACACGGATATTCGCGACATTCTGAACTATATAACCGAACAGTACGGCGTAAATTTCGTCATCGACAAATCCGTCCCGCAGGTTGCGGTGACGGTGAACGTCAACGATGTGCCGTGGAACATCGCTCTCGACTCGATCATGAGATCGCAGGAGCTTGGCATCCAGGTCAACGGCCCGATCCTTCGTGTCGCCGACTCGAAAATGCTGGCGTCCGAAGGCGAGATCTTTCGCGCGCAGCAGAACAACCAGCTCGATTCCTCGCCGCTGTTCACCGAGTTTATTCGCCTTAACTACGCACGTGCGTCCGGAACGCTTGCCGGTGCGGCAGGCGGAGCCGGCCAAACTTCGACCGGAACCTCGACAGGTTCGAGCCCGACCGGTGGCAGCAGTGCCGGCGGCGGAGCCGGTGCAGGTGCCGGAGCGGGTGGCGGCGACCAGGGAATTTTAGGCATCGTACGGCGCCGTCTATCGCGTCGCGGTGCTGTCGAGGTCGATGGCAGAAGCAACACGCTGATCGTTACCGACGTTCGTGAGAACATCGACGCGATCCGCCAGTTGGTCACGCTGCTCGATCAGCCCGAGCCGCAGGTCGAGATCGAGGCTCGCATCGTTGTGGCAAGTAGAAATTTCAGCCGCGACGTCGGCGTTCAGATCGGCGCATTGCTTGTCGGCACGCGCGGCAGCGGCATCGGTGGTTCGACGCTGGGAGGCGCACCTGTAGATCCGAGACTGACTGTCCCGCCAAGCTTGCCTATCGGCGGTATCAACAACAATCTCGGCTCGCAGATCGCGAACACGGCGATCGGCTTGACGACGGGTGTTTTTGGAACCGCACAGATCAACCTTTTGATCACCGCCGGCGAACGCAAAGGCCAGGCAAAGGTGATCGCAACCCCACGCGTAACAACGCTTAACAATAGACCGGCAGAGATCAAGAGCGGAACCAAGATCCCGATCACGACCATTCAGCCGGGCGGCGGCGGCGGACAGGGCGGCTTTGCCGTAGCGACGACCGAGTACGTTGACGTTCCGCTTCGTCTGGCGATCACCCCTCAGATCACGGACGTCGGCACCGTTATTCTCAAAGTAGTTGCCGAGAACGCTTCTACGGCGACGATCGTCTCCGGTGCCCCGCCGGCGATCAATTCACAGACGGTCACGACCGAGGTCACGGTTCCCGATGGCGGAACGACCGTGGTCGGTGGTGTGCTGTCCGATGACGAGCGTGAGGGTGTCGAGCGTACGCCAGGCATCTCTCGCATCCCGATCTTTGGAAACCTCTTTAAGAGAAAGAACGTCTCGCGAGATACGACCGAGCTTCTTTTCTTCATAACCCCGCGGATCTACAGGCCGGACCACTCCGGTGCGAATACGGCTGGCGAGGACAGGCCGCGAACGACCACCATCGTTCAGCCGGTCCCACTCGGTAACCCGGCCTCGAATTCCGAGCCGCCCGTGACTCCGAACCCGATGCCGGTCGCTCCCATGCCACAGGCCTCGCCGACCCCGCGGCCATAAGTCCTGCTCAACTCTGAAGTTGACTTGTCCATGAGATGGCCGTCTTGGGGCCGGCCATCTCGATTTCCTCCAAAAATTGAACCCGTCAGCGTCTCTGATGCTGACGGGCTTTTTTAGTGTTTCCCTGGTTGATAAGTTTGTGGCTATTGAGGCAAGTATCCGCTTGGGACTGGAATGTCGCCGGCGATGCCAAAATTTCGCACCGTATAGGTCGGCCCTTCAGTTCCCAATATGTACCAATTTCCGTTCGATGGCCGAAAGACCGCAAGGTCGGTCCGTCCATCGCCGTCATAGTCAGCCGGCGTCGGAATGTCGCCCGCCGCACCGAACGGATAAACGTAGAAACCCTGCGTTGGATTCAGAAGATACCATGTGCTGTTCCCCGGCCGAAAAACTGCGATGTCTGTCTTGCCGTCACCGTCGTAGTCGCCGTGTACCGGTATGTCCCCGGCCTGGCCGAATTGCGTGACCACATAACTCGGGATCTTGGACAACTGGCGGTACCACGTACCGTTCGAGGGTCGAAAGACAGCAAAATCGGTGATGCCGTCGCCGTCGAAATCACCTTGCGCCGGTTTGTCGCCGTTTGCACCAAATTGCCGCACTCGATAGATCCCCGTGCTGCCGAGGAAATACCATGTGCCGTTCGATGGACGCCAAACGGCAATATCGAACTTGCCATCACCATCGTAATCGCCCGGTACCGGCAGGTCGCCTAACTGCCCGAATTGAACCACATTAAAGCTGCCGGTACTCTTTTTCAGATACCAGGTGCCGGTCGAGGGTCGAAAAACGACGTGGTCGGTCTTGCCGTCACCGTCGTAATCGCCTGGTGCCAAAATGTCGCCCGGCTCGCCAAATTGCGTGACCACAAAATTGGGCGGGCTCGTCGTAAGGGCGTACCACGTGCCGTTCGAAGGTCGGTAAACCGAGATATCGCTTCGCGTGTCTGCATCGAAATTCGCGATCGCTGTACCTGACATTGTTGCGGCCCTGGACAGATAAATATTATCGCCGCTCGTTCCCCCATCGCTGTTCGCACCGTTTCCAGCGGCATAGAAACCAAGCTTGCCGATCCGCTCAGACGGGGCCGTCCAGTTGAACGTCCACGACTTCGTACCAAACTGAACGGGCGTCGTTCCCTGGATCGTGTGTTCGACATACCGCCGCTCGTTGCCGTTCACAAAACCGCTGATCACTTGAAGCTGCTGCGGGGAGGCCGGGGGAAGCGTGATCGTTCCGGCGTTCTCGCCATTCTTGTTCACGGCTACCATCTGAAATCCGTAAATTACGGCATTTTCGTCATTTACAGTTACCGTTACCGGCACGGTCTGCCCGGGAAGATAGTTCAATGGAAGGCCGCTGATGATGACCTCGCCCGGACCGCTGTTTGGCTGCGAGCCTGAATGACATGCGGTACAGTTGTTCTCGCGAGGGCAGGTTGGACATTCAAACTGCAGCGGAGCCGAAGTGAACGAGGGCGACGGGCCAGACACCGAAGCCTTTGCCAGGTCACCGCCGGGCCCGGAATTAATTACGACGACTATCGCTAGCAGGCTTGCGCCTGTAACAAGAGCCACCTTGACCGTACGCGTTATAGATCCAATGCTACGCATCGCGAGACCTCCTTGAAAATGAAACCCCGACAATCGCTTATGACGAGACCCGTCGGCAAAAAGTTTGTTGGCCCGTGAAAAATATTTCCTATAACATGGCCGCGCTCGTTGCGATCAACGCATCAGCATGTCATCGGCCCTGAAATTCCTGAGATCGCTGACAAATGGTTCACTACGGAATATACCCTCTCGGGATCGGGATATCACCCGGAACGCCCCAGCCTCCCTGAGCCAGTCCCTGCGAAGAACGTACGATATACCACACGCCGTTGCGGTAAACCGCCGGATCGTCCCGGCCGTCGCCGTCGTAGTCGCCTGGTACCGGAACGTCGCCCGTTTGGCCCCAAGAGAAAATGTCAAGGTTCAGGTTGGTGCTCCGGCGAATGTACCAGAAACCGTTAGAAGGCCGCCAAACCGCAATATCGTCGCGATTGTCGCCGTCGTAATCTGCCGGTACAAGAATGTCGCCGGGTTCACCCCAGTTTGCGGTCATCGTGCCGCCTGTCGATTGCGAGATTATCCATTGGCCATTTCTGTAGACCGCACGGTCGGTGCGGTTATCGCCGTCGTACTTGCCCGGCACCGGCACATCGCCCGCTTGGCCAAACGTGCTGACATCCAGCCCTCCCGTACTCTTGACCACATACCAGGTATTGTTCGAAGGCCGAAACACCGCGACATCATCCTTGCCATCGCCGTCATAGTCGCCTACCACCGGAATATCGCCCGGATCGCCCCACGAGATCGTATTTATCGTCCACGTTCCGGTATGCATTATAAAGAAATCCGGGGCTGTTCCGGCGGTCGGCCGGAAGATCGCAAAATCGGTCTTTCCATCGCCGTCATAGTCCCCAGGGACGAGCGTGTCGGTGCTTACGCCCCACGTCAGAACGGTTATGCCCCCCTGCGATTTTGCCACATACCAGTTGCCTTCTGAGGGCCTAAAGATGGAAAGGTCGGTCTTCCCGTCGCCGTCGAAATCGGCCCTCGATCGTACGCTGCTTGGTGCGAACGAGCACGAACTCGTGGCCCGTATGACAACGCTGTCGATGAACCATCCGGTTGCCGCTACGCTTGCGTCGGTGCCCTGGCGCCAACGGAAGCGAACGCTCTGGCCATTGGCCGGCGCGGGAAGCTGTGCAGTCGTTGACACGAAACCGTTAGAGTGTCCGGCGATATTGATCGAGTTGCCGGTCCAGCTCTGGCGACCTGCGATCGGGCTGTTCGTATTCGGATTTATAGTGCCGTTATATCCGTTTTCCACAAAATGACCGCCAGCCGCCAGAATGTCCTGGAAAGGTCCGTTATTGAGGCTTATTTCCAGAACGCCCCCGTCAAAACCAGCCTCCATGTTGAACCGATTTCGAAATGTTACCGTCGAGGCAGATGAATTCACGCTTACCGGCGGAGACACGAGTTCCGTGCTGCCCGTGCTGGACGCACTTGCTGCAAATGCCGCGTTCGGGCTGCTGTCGGAGGCCGTGCTGGATGTTACCCACGGTATTCCCGCGTTTGCCGTTGATGTGGTCCATGACGCTGGAAGAGCGGGTAATGTGACTGAGTCGAAATTCTGCTGCAGCGTGATCGTTTTCAGGCCGATCGGGAGCGCAAGGTCAAAAGATGCAGCTCCGAGGCTGCTGTTGACATTCATTGAAAGAGGGATCAGCGAGCCGCACGGCGTTGCCGCCGGAACCGTGTAGTTGAACTGCTGGGTGGCTGCCGCGGCGTTTGCGATAGTTCCGTAATTCGCCGAGCCTGCTCCGGGGATCGATGCCGACACCGATGTCGCGTTAGCTCCGGACAGATTCGTCAGCGGGACCGAGATCACTATCGGTTCTCCCGGTTCTGCTATCCCGTCGTTATCGCCGCCAGTATCGGAAAAGGTAAAAGCTGGAAGCTGAACGAGATTTGGCTTTTCGAAAGATTCTGTTACACGTGCGTCTCCAAGACCGGAACCCTGAGACTGAATACTTGCGCCAGTGCCGAAGCCTCTGATCGCGAATCCCGCCCACGCATCGGCCGCATCTGCCCGTTGCTCCTGCGTCGCACCATTTCCGAGAGCGGCCGCGATCACCGCATCGCGGGCTTGCAAGAAGGTCGGATTGATCGGCGAGATCTTTAACGCGTCCGTAACGATCTGCAGCGCCTTTCTGTTGCCGACCGACCAACCAAGCCGCTGAACATATCTTGCCCTGATCTCCCATAAAGCGCTGCTCCAGACCTCGCCCGCAGCGTGGACCTGGTCTGCATTCGGAGAGATGTGGGCACCGAACATAGCTGGAAAGGCGCCGTCCGAAGTGTTCAGCTTTGTCTGGTCGATATCGGCGAACGTCAGCGGATTATGGGGCCGATTTTGCGGTCCGCCCGTCGAGGACATTATCGCTTTAGGAAATCGTCGAATTCCGTAGTAATAATTCGCTGTCCCGATCGCTCCGAATCCGTTCAGCAGGATATATCCGCTTAGAGCATAGGTTCCATTCAGCGGATCACCTGGTTCCGAGAGCAAGCAGTGAGCGTAAAAATCGGACCAGCCTTCACCAAGGGCCCGCGACATGTTTGCATTCAATCCCTCTGCATTCGCGATCAACCGGTTCGTGGTCCCGTGCGTGACCTCGTGGATCATAATTTCCGCATCGGCTGTACCATCTCTGGCTGGGGAAGGTGCAGTGAAAATGAACATCTGCATTTTGCCGCGCACTCCATCAACCGGTGTTGCAAAGTTTGCATTGTTGAACGCAGCGTGATCTTGTCCTTCGGCCGAGATCCGATCGTTTCCTATTCCCCCGCGGCCGAAATTGTTGGTCTGGAAATTCCGAGCTTGTTCTGTGAATCCAAGACGATAAAGCTCGTCGTGATACAGGTTCATAACGTAAAACTGCTGTATCACGGCGCCGCGACGTGCCGCTTCTACCGAAGGAAGATCGCCGGGCCCGGGTATCCCCGGTGGCGGGTTCCAATCTGACGTGAACACCCTCGACGGGTTGCCGGCCGCAAGCGTTGCGGGTTCGATGCCGTCCGGGCTGACCAGGTCCAGCCCGGATTCCACATTATTGCCGTCTGTTAGGTTGGTCGCGTCATTTATCCAACCATTATTGTTAAAGTTGTACGGCGGCTCGTTGCCAACGCGGGTGACCTGATTTCTAAGCAGCGGAAGCCCCTGTGTGCCCTCGCCCGGATTAAAGATCGTCGGCGCCGCCGGTGCTGGGCTTTTCGCGGAATTGACCATCGCGTTCGGATTCGTATAGACCTGCAGAGTGACCTGCTGGGACTGGTCTTCCGTAATGTTCTTACGCCAAAGCATTTCTCCGTTGTGAGCATCAACGATCACATAATACGCCTGTACCGGCTGCCAGATCAGTATCCGCCAGGCAGGTACGGCCACACCGGGCTCGGTTGGAAAGAATATCTTTTCCGCGGTCGGCGACCAGTCGCCTTTTCCAAAGTAGATCTTCGATTCGCTTGACCGAGCAGCATCATTTGCCGTTTCAGGAGCCAAGGTGTGGCCGATGTGACCGGCGGCTGCCCTGAGAGCTGCGACCGGGTCGCCAAAGTCCATCGATACTCGATCTTCACTCAGGCCCGGCGCGAAGTTGTTGATCATGCGAAAAAGTGTCCCGTCTTTCGCATAGGCTGCTTTGACCGTCCCTCGAAACACCGGGATGCCGTTGAGCTCTTGGTTCAGCTCAACGAAAGCAAGGTCGCCTTCAGGGTTCTTATAGTCGGCGAAAAGCTTTAGGCCGTCGATGTCTTGTTCAGTCGCACCTATCAGGCCCTTGTTCTCACGAAGGAAACGGTTGAACGCCCGCGATCGTTTCTCTGTCGTCGGCCTGGCAAGGGAGCCGCCGGCGACCGTCGTGTCCAACCCGATCACTTCGGGTGTGCCCATTTCTGGATTATGTTCGATACGAAGCCTCGGGACCTTGCTAGTCAGGGCCGATTCGCCTCGGAGCATTTCCTTGCGAAGATCTGCAGTTTCCTCGGCGCTTCGATTGAAAGAAGTTCTGTATGCAGCAAGTTTCTCGGAGGCGGATTTGTCGGTTCGAATGTCGTAGTTGGGAAATTCGTCTTGATGGCTTCGGTCAATTTGGAAAAGGCCATCGCCTTTTGTCCTTGCAGCCTCGATACCAAAGGCGAACGGCAACACAAAAATGGCCGTAATAACGCCCAAAACAATCAATCCGTAAAGGACACTTCGCCGTGATTCGGCGACCCTAGTTTGATACATCTGCCTTGCCTTCCTCCAGGCCCCCGCCGCAAGCGGACACGCCAAGCTCACTAATATGACAATATAGTCCTAATCGCGTTCGTTTTCCCGCTCAAGGGCTTGCCCGTTTTCAGGCCCCTTTTTCGACATCGGAACGTATAACAATTACTATTTAATATGAATTATACGGTATTGCCGGTTCGGCCGTCCCATGACCATAGGGAAGTTTGAACGAAGTTTCTACATAGATCGATAAAGCCGGTTTCAATGTTGTTTTTTACCAAAATAGCCTTGCCAAGTCAATGAATTTCCTCTTTCTGCAATTTGCTCGTCCGTTATGAGGGAAGGGTTTTATATAGGCGTGCCATATTCGCCGCACTCGTTTGGTCCGGGAAATGAAGGTACCGGGGCGAGAATAGAAAACAATTAGAGACCTAGACCACGAAAAGTTCACGAGAATGCTTAGACAAAGACCTGTGTGATGGCTGATGATTTTCTCAACAAGATTTTTGGTCCCGGGGGCGTAATAGCGCGTTCTCACGCCAATTACGAATACCGCGAGGGACAGGTTGCAATGGCCGCCCGGGTGGCGGAAGCATTTGAGAAAAAGAGGCAATTTATCGTCGAAGCCGGCACCGGTACCGGAAAAACGCTCGCCTATTTGGTCCCTGCCGTCGCAGCTGCCGTCGGTGGCAAGGGACGCGTTATCGTCTCGACAGGCACAAAGAACCTGCAGGAGCAATTGATGGAAAAAGACGTGCCTTTCCTGCAAAAGGTGTTGCCGACAAAATTCACGGCCGCCTATATGAAAGGCCGTTCAAATTATGCCTGTATCTATCGCATCCAAAAGGCCGAGAACCAGCCGATACTTGACGGGCTGGACCAAATGGGCCAGTTCCGTCGGGTCTCGGACTGGAGCCGCGAAACCCGGACGGGCGACCGCCGCGAACTCGAAGATCTGCCCGAGGACCTGCCTTTCTGGAGCAGGATCAACGCAAAGAGCGATACCTGCATCGGACAAAAATGTCCCGATTTCGCCCCGTGCTTTATCACGCGCATGCGAAGCGCGGCTGAGTCCGCCGATATCGTCATAGTTAATCACCATCTTTTCTTCGCCGATCTAAGCGTTAGGGGCAGCCAGTTTGGCAAAGTGATCCCGGACTATACCGCGGTGATCTTTGACGAGGCACATCTCATCGAAGACATTGCATCGGATTATTTTGGCGTTCAAGTGTCAAATTTTCAGATCGACGAACTTGCTCGCGATGCCGTCAGCCTGCCGATCGGCGATGCGGCTGCAACAATGAATATCGACAAAGCTGCGTCCAAGGTTCTTGGTGTCGTCGAACAGTTTTGGGTTCGGTTTCCGCAGCCGAGATACGAAGGACGGTATCCTCTAAGCAGCGAAGCGTTCGAGCAGCGAACCGCAGAGGGCGGTTCACGGCCGACGCCGCTTGGCGAGGCATACCAACTGCTTGATCCCTTACTGCAGCGTTTGGAAACAAGCCTTGCGCTTTATGCGGATTCGGTTCCTGAAGCTGAAAGTTTGCTTCGTCGAACGCGTCAAACGCGATTTGATCTGAATTTCATCGTTTCTCAGCCAGAGCGGAATTACGTTTACTGGCTGGAAAGACGCGGGCGAGGCTCGTTTCTTCGAGCGTCACCCGTTGACGTTTCAGGGCTGCTTCGCGAAAAGCTGTTCGACCGGGTTGAAACGTGCATTCTTACGTCAGCTACCCTATCAAGCAACGGGCGGTTCGATTTTATTCGCGACCGACTTGGGCTTGATCTGTCGAGGACCAGCACGTTCGAAGCGCCCTCGGCATTCGATCACGAGAGCCAAGCAATTCTCTATTTACCTCGAGCCATGGCAGACCCGCGTTCGCCGGAGTTCACGCAGTTAGCAGCCGGTGAGATCGTCAAGCTCTTAAATGCAACAAGGGGCAGGGCGTTCGTCCTCTGTACGAGCAATCAGTCGATGAACGCTCTATATGAACTTGTTTCTTCACGCATTTCCTTTCCATGTCTTATACAAGGATCTATGTCGAAGGCGGGTTTGCTCGATCGGTTTCGGGAAACTCCGAACGCAGTGTTGTTTGCCACCACCAGCTTTTGGCAGGGAATTGACGTTCAGGGCGACCAGCTCTCATGCGTCATCATCGACAAGCTTCCGTTTGCCGTACCGACCGATCCCCTCGTAGCCGCGCGCTCGAGATTCCTTGAAGAGAATGGCGGGAATTCCTTTTTCGATCTCAGTGTTCCACAAGCGGTTATCACGCTCAAACAGGGAATTGGCCGACTGATCCGAAGCCGGACCGACCGCGGCGTGATCGCTATTCTTGATCCCCGGCTCCGAACAAAACGCTACGGCCGCGACTTTGTCCAAAGCCTGCCGCGGATGAGGATCACCTCGAATCTAGAAGAGGTCGCGGCAATGATTCCGTCATCATAAAAAAAAATGGTGTGAAGATGAACTTCACACCAAGAGGATTCGTCAAAGAAAACGACGGCTATCAGGGGTCGGCGATCAAGGAAAATCCAGTTATCTCCTCACCTACCGGCAAGAATTGCGACGCAAAAGTGTAACGCTTGGAAGCGGCTCCGATCACATAACTTTCGCCGGTCGGCACGTCGACGAACCGGAAGTAGCCGAACGGATTCGACAGGGCCATACGATTTGTGCCATTTGGATCGGTTAGAAAGACGCGAGCACGTGGGACAGGTTGGCCTGAGTGTGTCAACACCCGCCCTTGAATATTGGCGATCGCAGAAGTTGGAGCTCCGATCGCTATCGAGCCCGATATCACGACTGCGGGAACCGCGAATTCCATTACCTGAACCAGCGAGAATGTGAGAGGCGAGACTTCGCCGTTGCTGCCGATCACTGTAAAGCTGATCTTAAACAGGTTGCTCGGCGGGCCGGACGGTGCATTTACGAGGGGTGTGGTGGTAGTCCAAACAAGTTTGACCAGGCCGGGCGTTGCTCCATTGCACGTCAAGATCCCACCGCTGCTTATCGTGCCGCTGGTCAGGCAACCGTTATACTGAATGACGCTTTGATCATAGTGGATGTCCATCTGGTAGGAGATGATGCCAAGCCCTGTCACGCTCGATACAGTGAAGTGTGCATCGAACGTTTGGCCTTCTTGGCGGATCGAGATCGGGGCGTTAATCGTGATGCCAGACCCGTACGGAGCGTCGGCCGCGATGCGTTTTGTCGCTTGTGGTCCATGATTTCCGGCCTTCTGGCCGAAGACATCCAACCCGGGAGCGAGGAAGATCACTGCGACCGAATAAAGAACTAAGAATTTCATTGTATTCCCCTTTCAATGGCCCTTGATCGGCCGGGAGGAGAGAAGGCTCTCCTCCCTTTCAGATTGGGCCTATGCCGGCAAAATGCCCGGCTGGACTATTGCTTTGAGACCAAGTCAATACGCGTCTTCTTTTCGACAAGGCTCACCGATTGCGGAGTGAAACCCGAACGCTTGGCATCTACCGATACCACGTAGGTCTCGCCCTGGTTGAGGCCGCCGAAATTGAAGTGTCCTTGATCATCTGAGAACACAGCCCTCATTTCGCCGCGGCTGTCCGTTACGGTCACGCGCATCTTGCCCGCACCTGTACCGTTGCCGAGCATCAGGCGGCCGCTTATCGAGGCCCCGTCTGACTCAGCAATGACAACCTCTCCGTCCTTGACAAGCACATCGATCTCACCTTCGTTGAGCATAAAGCCCTTAATAGAGAGCGGTGTTCTTGCCCCAAGCTCGCCGATGGCATTAAACCGCAGCGTGACAAGCGGACCGCCGCCCTCGATCGGGTGAACGCCGTACACGACGACCTTGAGAAGCCCCGGTTCGGGTGAATTAGACGTCACCATCATGCCTTCGCTGATGGTTCCGTTCAGTGTCGCGGCCTTCTTTGCGGGTTCGAGCACCTCGGGATCGTATTCGATGTCGAACTGAAAGGCTGCCACTCCCTTACCGGTGATGTCGCGTATCGTGAGAGGTATTTCAATGGCGCTTCCAGGATCGGCCCGCAGGGCGGGTGCCTCAACGCGGATCGCCTTCTTCTCATCGATCTGCCTTATCATTGGTTCGGGCCGAAGGAGCGGAGCTACCCAGTTGCCGGAGACCTCTCCCATCAGGATGCCAATGTAATCCTGATTAACATGGGCCGCGTTCACATCGGCATAGTTTCGGCTCGAAGGGATGAACCTCCACGTTCCGGTGACGCCCGGATTTGGTATGGCCACTACCCACTGCGAGATATAAGCCGCATCAAGGCCCGTAACCAGGCCATTGTCACTGACGTCGGCAGCGGCAAGCTGATTCGCGCTAAGCGTTATCAGCCCGACCACATGCTGTGAGATCAGCGAGGCATCAAGCCCCGTAATGCCGTTCACGTCCCCGGTCTTCGAAGGCGTAACGGTATAAGCACCCGCGCCAAGCCCGCTAAGCGTGTAAGCCCCGGTTACCACAGCGGACGTGGTCGATTGCGGTACCGAACCGGCGGCACTCAGTGTCGTATGGGGAACCGGACGGAATCCGGGGCCCGGTACCAGTGCATTGCCATATTCGACGACGCCGCTGATCGTTGACGAGATCACCGTGACAAGGCCGTTCGAGGTTGTCCCACATGGCACACCTTCATTGATCAGGAGGCTGCCGGGGGTGAAGTTCATCGGGCTTGTCGTTCCGATAGCTCCGGTCACATTGAAGTTAAGGTTGAATAGGACACCCGCACCGGACAATGGTGTTGTCCCGTAGATGTTTATTACCAGCGTTCCAGGAACGGTATCGTTAACAGTTGCCAGGAAGCCTGAACTCAAAGTTCCAGCCTGGCTGAGGCTGTCGTAGGTAAGCACCGACGAGTTGTATGTGAGCGTGAAGGTCACACTCAATATTCCTCGACCGGTGGTGTCATTAATGTTGACGGGTACAGCAAGAGGCACTCCGGTCAGCGTCGTAATGGTCGGTGAGATCGAAATAGTGTTGCAGGTGACGGCCGTAGCGGTCAACACAACATCATTACCATCTCCGCCGACATAACTGATGGAGAACGTCGTCCCGCTGACGATAAACGTAGCACCTTCAGCAAGGCCGGCGAACGTTCCGGTCACTGCGTCTGCTGCGTCGTTGTTAACGATCACAAACTGAGAGCCGTTTGGCACCGGAAATCCGGTCGTCACGTTTAGCGTTGCTCCGCCGAGGTTCACGGTACCCGTCACGTTGAACTGATCGTGGCCGGTACCCGGCGTCGTGCCATTCAACTCGAAGTTCACGGTTGATCCCGAGACGAACGAGAGGTTGCCGCTGTTGATGATACCGGGGCTGAGTCCCGGGCTGATCTGGGCTCCGGGTGCAGTTGTCGAAAGCGATCCGGTTATTGTTGGTGTTCCGAGCAATGTGATGGCCTTATTTACGACCACATTAAGGGCGTATGTTCCAGAAAGAGCCGTCACGGTGCCACCGACCGGCAGATCATTGATCGCTTCCTGGATGTTGTTTTGGCCAACGTTAGCCTGCGCACTATCGGCATTGACGGTCACGTTTGACGGATTACCCTGGAAGCCAGGCGTTCCCGGCTGGGTGTCTGTCCCGCTGTTCAGGAACGGTGAATAATCCACTCGGGCTGATTCCGGCCCGGCGATCGTACCCGTCGGGGTTCCCGGCGGCACGGCCGCACCGCCGTATTCCACAGGGATCTGGCCTGCATATCCAGGTTCAAGGCTTGTGGTCGTTACCCGGGTCGGGTTTGTCGTTCCGAGGTAGTTGCCTCCCATATTCAGGATCGAGGCCCCTAATGGTTCTCGAAACTCTATCTGACTGTACCAGTTGCCGGAAATGTTGTTATTTCTTACGGTCATTGGTGCAGGGTTAACGGGCCCGCCTTCTGAGCGATAAAGTAGTCCCATCGTCCAGTTGTTGGTGATGAAATTCTCCTCAATAACCGCGTTGTTGTTGTCAACCAGATGTATTCCGGTACGGTTGAAATCGATATCGTTTCGATAGATCGTCACAAAATGCGACGACTGCCCGACATAGATCCCGTTTCGGTTTCCGGTGATCTTGTTGTTTCGAATCGTAACGTTCGCGCTTGCTCCGACATTTATGCCCTGGTTGTTGCCGGGCGGAACGGCCACGTTCCAGTCCGTCGGATTGTTGCCCGTACGCGTTATCGTAAATCCGTCGATCGTGACTCCAGGGGCAGACAGGATCTGTACCGTATCAACCCCGCCGGTAGAATGCTGTCCGGTTATTGTTGTTACATCGGCCCCTGACCCAAGAAGGTTGATGCCGGACTTAGCAGCACCGCTGATCGAAACGTCCTCATTATAGTTTCCGGGACATACTTTAATAGTCGTGCCGGCCGTTGCTGCATCGATCGCGGACTGGATCGTCGTGTGCGGCGTCGGGTCTGTCGAATCACAATCGTTCGCGCTTGCCATTCCGTCCAGGTCAACGACCAGCGGCAAAGGTTCAAAATCGAATATCGTTGTGTTCGATGAGGTGCCGAAAATGAACGAATCTATGTTTTCCGTGTATCCATCGGCGTACGGTTCGCCGACACGTAATCCGAGCCATGGATCTGAGACACGGATCCTGACGCCCGGATATTGGGTTAGGATCTGGGACCATGTCTTGGTTGTGGTTCCAAGTTCACCACCGCCGCCGATACCTATCGGCCACGTCGGTCCGGAGTATGACCACAACGCTGTACCATTCTTGAAGGCGTCCCATTCCTGCCACGAGTTTTGAACCACGGTTCCATTGACATTCGGCACATATACCAAACGTCGCTGCCAGGTATCACTGCCGTCAAAATCGACGTTGAAATTAAGGTAAGCTGAACGGTTTGGACTGCCGCCGTTGCCGGCTGAGGGGTTATAAGTTGTGAATTTTAGTTCATTTATGTCCGCAAGCGGCGTGCCTTGGAATTGATAGGTCGCAAGGTTTCGCCTCTGGCTGCCGGTAACGCTTATTTGCGAGCTGCCCGCACCTCGTGGCTGTCCGGTTGGACCATTCACAAATGTGCCGAGCGAATTGTCTATGACATTCGTTTCATCATTATAAAAGAACCAGTCGGTAAGATTTGGAACTGTTGTCAGGTCAGCGGGCGTTACCTTGACCAAATTGGCGTTCGCTATGTTCGCCCGGTATGAATTATCTATCGCGAGGAACGGGAATCCGTTTGTGACCAACCATCCGTATCGATTGCCTCCGACCGTAGTTCCGATGATGTCGGTGAGATCACTGCGAGTCCACATTCCGACCACTGCCCCGTCTGAATTGAAGACTTTCATGTCGACGGCCAGAACACCGCCGCCGGCATTATAGAAATAGTGTTCAAATCTGAACCAACCTGGAGTCGTAGCTACGACAGCTGGGTTGTTGCTTACATTTCGGGGGTTTCCTGGCGAATTGTTGCTGCCGGAACAAACAAAGCGGTTGCCGCTTCCATAGGGCCCCGCGTCATCATAAAAGCCGCAAGTAAAAATGAAGTCACGCCTGTGTAGGCCGTTCGAGCCGTTGATTGCGGACGAGTAGTCAAAACGAGTATCGTTTGAATGGCCTCCGCCCGGATTAAGAAATATTTCAACAGATGTCACGAAACCCTGTGCCGGGAAGATGGAGCTGTAACCACCCCATCTAGTGAAGTTTCCAGCAATCGCCTCAGCGTGAAAACCGCCACTTGCGGAATTGATCCCATTTGTCCCTGAAGGAACCCTTGTTGGATTCGTTGCCGGATCGCTCCAAACATTGTCGATCTCGAATCCTTGGCTGAATTGTGTGATCTCGGTTCGCTGGGCCGTATCGCCGCTTGGATCTTTCTTCTTCGTCTTCGAAACGTCTTCTGCGGCTGAAGCCGATGGAAGGCCAAATACCGAATGGTCGAATAAGTTAATGGCCGCGGCTTCGATCGCGACTGCAGCGGCAATAAATAGTCCGGCGAGTGCGATCGGCGACGTCTTTCTCAGCCTTACCGCCAACGATCTATTTGTACCATCGTTTTTGGGTGAATTCGATACTGTGTGGGTCATATATTCTCCTGTCGTTTTGAAACCTAAAGTTTTTATGCAGTGAATTTTGGCGGTGAATCTTTCGCGGTTTTAAGTGAGAGAATCCCGCCAGCTGCATTCAATCGGGAAAAAAGTGAAAGTCACAACGACCCTATAAGGCCAATTGGCCCGTCGGGTGTGCCGCAACGCAGTGGTCGTGATGGTCCTGGCGAACCAGCCGAAAATCCTCCGAAACTGCCTGGACGGATAGTTAATTGAGATAATGCTCGAGAGCGAACGAACCTATTCTGCTGATTTTGGTGCGTCTTGTCGTCACCCACTTGGGTTATAGCAAGAAAGTATCTCTATTTGCGGCCGGATCGATGTTCCGGGTTATGGCCGGTAAGGACAAGTTGGACCAGGGAGCTTTGCCGGTGGGTATCTGTTTTGCTGAATATACGTTTCAGGTGCGTTCGAGCTGTGTTTGCGGAAACATTGAGGATGTCACAAGATTCCTTGATGGAATAACCTTCAGCGAGAATTAGGGCAAGGCGTTCTTCGGCGGGCGTGAGACCGAAACTGTGTGCAAGATCGTGTCGCGGCCGAAGGATGCGCCCACCGCGCTTTCGGATCCGGACCAACGCGAGTTTGATCGGTTGGCGCCCATAGAACGGTTTCCTTTCCAGCAACGATAATTCTAATTCGAGCCCTGTTTCTTCATTATGTTCGCCGATAGAGATCGTCGATTGGCCTGGTTCAGTATGGGTCTGCCCAGGCATCAAAATATCCGAAAGTGCGCGCCGAAGCCGTGCCGCATCGCCCGCGTTCGCCGCCGCGATCCTGCCCAGGTCATCCATACTTAATCCGTTGAATTCGTAGAATAATCTTTCAGCTGCCAGATTACGGAACAAAACATTCCCGTCGCGGTCAACGATCGCAACCCCTTCCTCGCTCTCGTCGATCGCTTTGGCGAGCAATTCTTTCTCGCTGCCGGCATTAAG
Organism: Pyrinomonadaceae bacterium; assembly: GCA_035327545.1. Classification (GTDB taxonomy): domain Bacteria; phylum Acidobacteriota; class Blastocatellia; order Pyrinomonadales; family Pyrinomonadaceae; genus OLB17. Next base: position 400,150 of record DAOLDE010000001.1, read on the forward strand.
GTGACTCAAGTAGAGCCCCATTGAACGACGCAGGTGTGGAAAGATCTCGGCCATTGCGGTACCCGTTTGTACGTCAAGATCTGCTCCATCCCTGGGCCAACTGAATCCGATCCCGATCGAAAAATGGTTGTCATCGTGAATCTTTTGGTGGACGAAGTTGTAAATTCGCCATCGCTCAAAAAAGGCCTTGTAGATCTCGCTCTGAAAATACTCGCCATCTGGATAGTCCCGATTACGAATGAAAGCCTCCCCGGGCGAGAGACTTTCCAGATCTTCGCGAAACGGCAGCAACGGATAATAGGTCGAATTCAGCTCGTCCAGAAGGGCCGGGTCGTGTAAATGGAATATCTCCCTATAGGTCGACGAGGCCATATCAAAAACCGAAAGGCCTCCGCCTTCGCAAGACACGAGATCTCCGTAATTTAAGTAGAATTGCTTCCATCCCTCTTCCGTGGGATCGAGGGAGCTTTCGTAGGCTAGTTCGATCAGGTCCAAAACCTGCTTATCAGTGATTGTGGGCATCGCTGTGTTACAAAAAACACGTTCAAGCGCCTCATCTTACAATGAGAAGACCAAACAAGCCAAGCGGGCGGTTGGTAATGTTCATTCATCGACAAAAGGAGATATTCGGTATGCTCGACTTGATGTATTTTTGGTCGCTTCCGCCATATACGTGACGAAAGCCAGGTTTCCGTAGATAATAAAATTTCAGCCCGTGGGTTCCATCGATAGGATGAGCAGGCCAGGCCTTTACCCCGCAGGCGCCATGACTAGGTAAAAGATGCAAGGATTTTACGAAGTAATGATCGAACGCGAGTTCTCGTCGGCGCACCAGCTACGCGGTTACAAGGGAAAGTGTGAGAATCTCCACGGACATAATTACAAGGTAGAGATCTATGCACGAGGAGAGGAACTGAACAACATTGGCCTGCTCATTGATTTCGGTGACCTTAAGAAAGCCGCTGACGAGATCGTCGGGTACCTTGACCATCGCAATTTGAATGAACTCCCACCCTTCGATGAAGAACTAAATCCATCTGCCGAGAACATCGCCCGCTACTTCGTCGAATATCTCAACTCCCGCATCGGCGACGAGCGCGTCCGTGTTTATAAGGTCCGATGTTTTGAAACGCCGTCAAGTGTTGCTACGTATCAGATCGACCATTAATGGACCGTGCTCAACGCAAACGCCAGGCCGACATCCTTCGATGGTCAAGAAAGATCCACCGGGCTGCCGGAGTGACACTATTCGTTTTCTTTTTTGTCACGGCCTGTACGGGTCTTCTGCTCGGCTGGAAGAAGCACAGCGGTGGCGCGATCCTCTCGAAGTCGTATCAGGGCAAGTCGTCCGATCCGAAAGATTGGCTTCCAATGCACGTGCTTCGGGAGCGAGCGATAGCCGCGGCAAGGGAAATGATCTCTGCCGAACTCTCAATGGAGATCGATCGCTTTGATGTTCGACCCGACAAGGGGATGGTCAAATTCATATTCGTGCAGGATTATTGGGGCGTCCAGATCGACTGCACGACCGGCGATGTCCTGAACATCGAACGACGCCGCTCGGACCTCATCGAAAATATACACGACGGGTCGATCATCGACCGTTACTTCGGTATTAGTGGGGAATACTTTAAGCTGATCTACACGTCCGTCTTGGGAGCTGCTCTGCTAATTTTTACGACGACCGGATTTTGGCTGTGGTACGGCCCAAAGCGCTTTCGTGCTGCAAGCCGAAGGTCGGCAAAACTCTAGACAGGCCGGCCGCCTTGATGTATGCTTTGCAGGTTTATCCTTAAGAATCATATGAAGCGGCTGGCCATTATTATCTCTGCGGTCCTGGCGTGCACAGCACCGCTTTGGGCCCAGCAAATAAAAGTCTCTCAGATATACGGAACCGTTAGCGATGAGGCGGGTGCCAAGATAAGCGACGTTGAGATCCGCTTGATGAGCCCGCAGCAAATAGTCGTTCGTGCCGTCCGCTCTGATGCTAGTGGGCAATACAGGATCGTCGATGTGGCGCCGGGTTCGTATGTTCTTTCGGCGTCGAGGCCCGGCTTCAGCTCTCCGGCCGTTCGGACCCGCGTATCCGGCGACCGTTCATTAGCCATCGACCTGGTCCTGGAAGTGAATCGGCTATACGAGAACGTAACCATCACTGCAGAGACAGGTCAAGCGGGTGATCGTTTCGATGCCTCCCAACAGATCAACATCGTCTCGTCCGACTCGATCATTCAGCGGACTACGGGCGTGATGGCGCAGGTTGCTGACGAAGAAACGGGAGTGTCCCTGCAACGAACGAGTTCGACTATCGGAGCGGTTCTTGTTCGCGGGTTGACCGAGGTCGGTGTTTATGTGGATGGTGTCCGCTATACAAATTCGACGCAGCGCGGCGGCATAAATACATTCTTCAATTTGAACGAGCCAACGGCGGTTGGGACGGTCGAGATACAGCGAAGCCCGAATACGGCGCAATACGGCTCTGACGGGCTCGGTGGAAACCTTCAGCTTCTCTCGCGTCAGCCGTTATTCGGCTTTGATGATTCCCTTTGGCACGGAGAACTGCAGGCGAATCTAGGTTCGGCAGACCGCTCTTTCGGCGGCAATGCTCTGCTCGGCTACGGAACAAAGAAGTATGGCTTTATGGGTAACATCGCCGCTAGACGGTTCGGCAACCTGCGGCCCGGCGGCGGCCTCGACAGCCACTCGGCGATAACGCGTTTCCTTGGCCTGCCGTCCGATATTATCGGAACCGACCGGCTTCCCGACACAGGATTCAAACAATACAGCGGCACGCTGCATTTTAGCTTCGCGCCCACCGAGAAAGACAATATCTCGTTTCGCTATCAGCGCAGCCAACAGGACGGCGGCAAGAGGTATGACCAGCTTCTTGGCGGCGACGGCAACTTGATCGCCGACCTTAAGAACCTGATGCTCGATTTTGGTTATGTACGCTATTATCGACAAGGCCTTGGCTTCCTCGACAATTTTTCGGCGACCGCCTCATTCAACAGCCAGCGAGAAGAAAGGATCAACCAGGGCGGTCAGGGAAATCCGCTTGCGGCGATAACCAACGACAAAGAAAGAACGACCACCTACGGTTTCAGCTTTTACCTCGACAAACGATTCGAACGGAATCACCTGTTGTTCGGTGGTGACCATTATCACGATCAGGTTGCGGCCCCGTCGTTCAATACCGATCCGGCGACGGGCAATGTCGGGCTCGTCCGGCCGCGCGTTCCTAATGGCTCGACCTACGACCTTACAGGAGTTTACATTCAGGATATTTTCGAAGCCGTGCCGGACCGCCTTCGGATGAGCGGTGCTGTTCGATACAACATTGCTAACTACCGTTCGCGTGCTTCGGAGGCACCTATCGTTGCCGAACGGCCGCTGTTCCCTGACGATTCGGCCCGGTTCGCCGATGTTTCAGGCCGCATCGGAGCCATTGTGACCATTGTTAAGGGATTTAACACGGCCTTTAACTATTCGCGCGGCTTTCGGGCTCCAAACATTACAAGCCTTGGCTCGCTTGGGCTCGTTGGTGTTGGTTTTCAAGTTTCGACGACGGATGTCGCCGGCCTCGGCGCGACGATCGGCTCGACAGCCGATGCGGCCGCTGTATCGACGGGCGTCGCCGTTGCTCCTCTTCGTTCCGAGACCAGCAACTCCTACGATCTAAGTTTCCGGTATCGAAACAGCCGTTTCTACACAAATCTGACCGGTTTTCGGATCGATTACAAGGATGCCATAGTACGGCAAACTCTTATACTTCCTCAGGGTGCGGTCGGGACGCAGCTCGGAAGCCAAACCATCACGGCCCAAAATGCGAATGGCGCGGTGTTCGTGCCTCTTTCGACGTCGCCTGTCCTTGTCCAGACAAACTTTAATAATTCGCGAATCTCGGGTGTCGAGTTCGAATTCGATCTTCGTCTTTCTCGCGATTGGTTCACGAAAGGGAATTATTCGTACGTTTACGCCGAGGACATGGCGAATGGCGAACCACCGAATCTCGGCGGAGGGGGAATTCCTCCTCAGTTGGCGTTTTTCAGCATCCGGTACCAGCCGGGCGTGCGTTTTTGGGTCGAGGCTTATGCGAACGGCGCCGGCCGGCAAAGTCGGCTTTCGTCCCTTGACCTGGCCGACCGCCGCACGGGTGGCAGCCGCACACGTAACCAGATCCAAAACTTTTTCCGCCGCGGGGCGTGCGTTCGGGGCATTACGACTGTCGGGTCAAACGGACAGTGTGGTACGGCAGGCGGAACATTGATCGCAACAGGCGAAACTTTGGCTCAAGTTCAGAACCGCGTGCTTCCGATCGGGGCCGTGATAAATGGCGTGCTCGTCCTGAACAACGACACGGCAGTGCCGCTGTTTCGTTCGATCCCCGGCTATGTTCTTGTAAATTTGAGGGGCGGTTACCGGTTCAACGACAAGATCGAATTCACCGGAGAATTCGAGAACATACTTGACAAAGGCCACCGCGCTCCGGGCTGGGGCATTGACGGGCCCGGCCGAGCGTTCACCGGCCGCCTGAAATATTCATTCTGAGTTTTTGGGTCGCCCCCGGCCTCGATCACTCTCATTTCGGCTAGCCGGTGAAATTAGTACCGAGTTTCAGCGGTTTTTCCATCACGTCGTTGATGCCGACCGAATCGCCGTAAGGAAAAGTGATGGTCCCGACCTTCTGAAACCCGTGTTTTGCGTAAAAGTTTTGTCCGCGCCGGTTCTCCTGCCAAACGCCGAGCCAGATCACGTCATGGCCTTTCTCACTGCAGAAGTTCTCGCAGAAAGCGAGCAGCTTCTTCCCGATGCCCGTGCCCCAAGCGCGTTCCACAAGATAGATCCGCTTCAGCTCGATCGGGCTGTTTCCGGTAACGCCGTCGGTCGAGGAATTCGCAATAAGCTTCGCATAACCGATCGCCTTTCCTTTCAGATAGGCTACAAAGAAAGACGTGTTCGGGTCGGCAAGTTCGGTTCTGATCTGATCCAGCGAGAAGGAATCGAACAGGTAATTCGCCATATCTGTCGGCGTGTCCTGTTCAAAATAAGCCTCGTAAAACGTGACCGTTGCCAATATGGAAACCAAAGGCGCGTCCCCGATCGTCGCTTGGCTGATCTCTATCACTTCCATTCGTACTGCTCCGTTCTGGCTGTCTTTATAATGGTGATAAAATGGAGCTACAGAGAACTAAACTCCGGTTTTTCACGTAAATAGACTAGAAGATATCTACGTTCGGTCAAAATACACTATTTTTTGGAACAAGGAGCTATATGAAAAGGCCTAATATCAGATCTGTCACTGTCCTCGTGCTTCTGGCCGTCTTTCTCGCGCCGTTCGGCGGCGTGGCCGAGATCGCCGCGCAGAACGACACGCCAAAGATCGAGTTCGAAAAGTATACCCTTCCCAACGGTTTGCAGGTGATCCTGCACGTTGACCGCAAGCTGCCGGTCGTCCACGTTAATCAATGGTTTTATGTCGGCTCGGCAAATGAACGGCTCGGCCGCAGCGGATTTGCCCATCTATTCGAGCATATGATGTTCCAGGGCTCAAAAAATGCAAGCCAGGAATACTTCGAATATGCCGAGCTTTCCGGTGCGAACCTGCTCGAAGGCGGGGTCAACGGTACCACCAATCAAGATAGGACAAACTATTTCATCACCGTACCTTCCGGGAATCTGGAAAAGGTGCTCTGGTTCGAATCCGATCGCCTCGCCACGCTCCAAGAAGCATTGGACAAGGCAAAGTTCGACAACCAGGTGATGGTCGTACAAAACGAACGCCGACAGGGCCTTGAAAATCAGCCTTACGGGCGGGCGTTCAAGATAATGCTTCAGAACTTGTTTCCGGTCGGGCATCCCTACCACACAGACGTTATAGGCGAACATACCGATCTGACGTCTTCTACTCTTGATGATGTAAAGGAGTTTTTCCGGACCTACTATTCACCGAACAATCTTTCTTTAGTGATAGCCGGCGATATTGATCCCGCTGAGACAAAACGCCTTGTCGAGAAATATTTTGGGACCATCCCGCCTGGTCCGGCGCTGGATCGTCCTGCCAAAGCTCCTCATTATCTAATGAGCCAGAAAACGGTCGAGGTCCGCGACCGCGTACCGCAAGAGCGTTCGTATTTTGCTTTTCATTCACCCGCCTATTTTGAAGCCGGCGATGCCGAACTCGAGCTTGCCTCGACGATAATGACTGACGGTATCTCGGCCCGGCTGAACAAGGCACTTATCTATGACCGCCAGCTTGCGTCAAACGTCGTCGCCTTTCAATCGGGCCAGCCGCTCACGGGCTATTTTATAATGTGGGCCACGGCTCGGCCCGGTGCGGATCTTAACCAGGTGGAGCAGATCATCGGTCAGGAGATCGCACGGCTTGCAAAGGAAGGCCCGACCGCCGCCGAGCTTAATCGTGCGAAGACGAAATGGGAAGCCGGTTTTATCTCCGGGCTCGAGGGCATCGGCGGTTTCGGCGGCAAATCTGACCTGCTCAATCAATACAATACATTCCTTGGCGATCCCGGCAAGTTTGAAGCAGATCTTGCCCGCCGCCGAAACGCTACGGCTGAGGGTGTTCGCGCCGCTGTGGACAAGTATTTGAATACTAAGAATCGTGTGGTGGTCCGCTTTCGTCCGGAAACGTCCACAAGGGCAAGCACCGTTGCCGTTGACCGGACACAACAGCCGCCCCTCGGTGCAGACCGGCCTTTCATTGCTCCGACGGTAAGAACTGCAAAGCTTGAGAACGGTATGGACCTCTTCGTTGTTGAGAAGGCGGAGCTTCCTAAGGTGGTCGTCTCCTTTGCGACGCGTGCCGGCAGCGTGTCTGATGCGGACGGAAAGGGCGGCCTTGCGTCGATGGCAACGCGGCTTACCAGACGCGGGACCAAGACCCGGAATGCGGTTCAGATCGATGAAACTCTCGGCGATCTCGGAACCGCGATCGGATGGGGAACCTCGCGTGAAAATTCATCCTTGAGCCTTGACGTGCTAAAACGCAATCTAGACCCCGCCCTGGCCGTGTTCTCGGACGTCGTGATGAATCCTTCGTTTCCAGCGGACGAATTCGACCGCGAGAAAAAGCTGGCACTCGACGGGCTCGCACAGGCCGCGAATAATCCGAACTCCGTAGCGAACCGCGTTGCTGCGATGGTCGCGATGGGAGTCGACCATCCGTACGGACGGCCTTCCGGCGGATTGCCCGGCACGATCAGCTCGATCACCCGCGACGATCTGGCCCGTTTCCACGGTGCGAACTGGAAGCCCGGCAGTTCGGCTTTGATCTTTGTCGGTGACATCACGCTCGCCGAGGCTACAGCGATGGCTCGTAAGCACTTTGGTTCGTGGAGCGGCGGAGCTGCACCCACTGTAAACGTTCCTGCCATCAGGCCGATGCCGACCGGCAAGGTCTATCTGATCGACAAGCCCGGAGCGGCCCAGACCGTCGTGGCTCATGTCCTCAAAGGCATCGAGCGAAGATCGCCTGACTATTATCCGCTGACGCTTGGCAACACAGTTTACGGAGGCGGTTTCGGCACACGGCTGAACCTGAATCTTCGCGAGGACAAGGGTTGGTCGTACGGAGTGTTTGCTTTTCCGCAGCACTTTACCAGGGCCGGCATGTGGATCGCGTCCGGGGGCGTCCAAACGAATAAGACCAAGGAGTCTGTTGCTGAATTCATGAAGGAGCTTCGCTACATCGCGGGTGAAAAACCGATCACCGAAACGGAATTCACCAACGCAAAACAGTCAAAGATCCGCGGCTATGCACAGCAGTTCGAGGCTTACGGGCGAATTGCAGGGCAGATCGCCGATCTCTGGCTTCACGGCCTTCCGATGACCACGCTGCAAGCTGAGACCGACGAGGTCGGCAAACTGCAGCTCAAGCAGGTCAACGCCGTGACCGCGAAGTACTCTGCCGTGCCGGGCACGTCGTTCGTGCTCGTCGGCGACCTTTCTGTAATCGAAGCCGGCATACGTGAGCTGAACCTCGGGGAGATCGTTATCCTCGATGTCGAAGGCCGCCCGGTTACTCGTTAGGTCGCTATCGCTTCCGTAGATGTGGGCAGAGAGGTTTCGCCTCGCTGCCCTTTTTCTCGTTCTAGAATTGGTTCAGCGAGAAACGCGAAATATCGATCTTGCTTTGTCCGATCAGAGCCAGTTCGGCGAGGGTTTCTCCGATCGCAGCCGAGTGTTTGAAGCCGTGCCCGGAACAGGGGGAGGCGAGGATCACGTTCTCATTGACGCGGTCGATAATGAAGTTGCAGTTCGGCGTGACCGTATAGAGGCAGACTGCAGATCGAACACTGTTTCTGCCGATACCGCTTAGCTTGCCAGACACATAAGAATCGTACATCGCCGCAGTTTCCGGTTCGGTCACGATCCGGTCTGCGTCGCTTGGCGTTGTGGTCGCAGTGAAATTCTCGCTCGCGATCTTTAGGCCGCCGTCTGACCCGTCGATCGCCGGAAAGCCGTAACAATAATCGTCGGCCCATCTGCCAAACGACCAGATAAAAATAGGAAAGTTTCCTATGGCGTATTGCTCATAAACTTCGGAAACATCAAACCAATAGAGCACCTGCCGATAGATCTTGAACAAGCTTTTGGGTACGTCATCGACAAACTCATGCACCCACGGGCCGGCGGCCACGATCGCGGCCGAAGCGGAATAGCTGCCGCGATCCGTCACTACCCTGACGCCGCGGCCTTCGTGCTCTAAGCGAGTCACCGTCTCGTTAAGCCGCAGTGTCGCCCCGAGTTTTTCCGCCATCCTCAACTGCGTTGCAACGCACGCTTCCGGCCTTAGAAACCCTGCCTCGTCCTCGAAGTAGGCCCGCTCGTCGCCAGCGATCTCGAATTGCGGGAACGCCGACGCGATCGCGGATGCGTCCAGGACGCGGTGCCTGATGCCGAACTTCTCCGCCGCATCTATCGTCGTTTGCAGGAAATCGGCATTTCCATGGAGTGAATGTGCCGATTCAGCCGACATGATCAGGCCGCCCGTTATCGTCAAGAGGTCGTTGCCCGTCTCGGCCTCAAGCTCCCGCCAGATCTCGTACGAACGAAGCGCGAAGGGCACGAAATGCTCGCCCTCGCCGATCGCCTGCCGCGTGATCCGCGTCTCGCCGTGCGTCGAGCCAAGTGTGTGCGGCGGAGAATAGCGGTCGATCCCGATCACGCTCGCACCACGCTTCGCAAGCTGATAGCACGCCGCGCTCCCCATCGCCCCAAGACCGACAACTATCACATCTGCATTCGTCTTCGACATCAGCCGATATCTTAGCAGGAATGCCGACGCGGCATGCAGAAGCCCGCGCACAAGCAAGGGTTTAGTATTCAAGTTCGAACACTTCACAACTGCTCACACGCGGGCTTCTTCAATAAATGGTCGGGGCGAGAGGATTCGAACCTCCGACCTCACGGTCCCGAACCGTGCGCGCTACCAGACTGCGCTACGCCCCGATAAAATTCCGCGCACTTGGGCGCGAACAACAAGTCTAGATAACGTAAATGTCCATGTCAAACGATTTTCCGCAGAAGCCGGTTCATTCGGAGATTACCGTGTGAACTTTCTGGTTGAAAATGAGCTTTAAACCGAAAGTGCACGAAGTGCGGACACAAAAGCCTCGGAAGTGGTCTTTTCAGACAAGGGGCGGAACGATCGAATGATCTCTCAGAATACGAACCTGATCACGACAAATCCGCCGACCAGCAATATCAGAAATACGACCGTCAGGATCTCGAAATACTTGTCGATGAATCTCTTGATCGGTGCGCCAAAGAAATAGAACAAGGCCGCGACGAAAAAGAACCTGAGCGAACGACCGATTATCGAGGCCCCGATCAGCGTCGCGAGCGAGATCTCGAATGCTCCCGCAGCTATCGTGAACACCTTGTAGGGGATCGGGGTGATCCCGGCCGCGAGTATTGCCCAGAACGCGTGTTCGCTGTATAGCTGCTGCACGCTTTCGTAATGGCCCATCGCGCCGTAAAACTGGAGGATGGGCTGCCCGATCGTCTCGAAAAACGCCCAGCCGATAAAGTATCCAAATACACCGCCAAGGACCGACCCGGCCGTGCAGATCAAGGCATAGCGAAACGCCATCGTCGGCACGATGACCGACATTGCGATAAGCAGCACATCCGGCGGGATCGGGAAAAAAGACGATTCCGTAAAGGCTATCGCAAACAGCGCCCATTGGGCATGCGGTTTATCTGCGTATCCTTCCACCCAATCCTTCAGCCTGCGAAGCTGGTCAAATATCTTTTTCAATTCTCAGCCCTCATAGAATGATGATTCGCTACCTCGCCCCACTCTGGTTGTCGGTCTCGTTCCATCCATGCTCTCCGATAAGCGGGACAAAAGAACATGGTCCGCACTCTTCACGGTCAATGCCGGTCGCGGTACGCGTGATCCTGACCAGCAACTGCGAACCCATATTCGTTCCGATCGGAATGACCAGCCTCCCTCCGACCTCAAGCTGCTCTACGAGCGGCTCCGGCACTTTTGGTCCGCCCGCCGCGACCAGTATCGCATCGAATGGCGAATACACGGGCCATCCGGCGGTCCCGTCGGCGACCTTCATCGTGAAATTGTTTATACCGAGCGATCGCAGCTTTTCCCTCGCATTGACAGCGAGAGACTCTATGCGTTCGACGGCATAGACCTTGCGGACCAGCATAGCAAGTACCGCCGTTTGATAACCCGAGCCTGCCCCGATCTCAAGCACTCTTTCGGTGCCCTTCAGCTCCATCAACTCGGTCATCCGTGCCACAATGAATGGCTGTGAGATCGTCTGCCCGGCCGCGATCGGAAGGGCATTGTCTTTGTAGGCCTGTGGCCAGAGGGCATCTGGCACGAAGGAATGCCGCGGCACCGTTCGCATCGCGTCGAGCACACGCGGGTCGGCAATATGATAATGGTCGCGAAGCCGTTCGACCATTTTCAGCCGCTGCAGCTCGAATCCGTCCATCACCTTTCCGCCCGCTATTCCCAGTCAAAATCCTCCCACGTCCGCATTTTCTCTAGAGCGAGATGGTTTGTCAGGTCGCTGCGCATCGGAGTTACCGAAACGAAGCCTTCATCAATGGCTTCGAAATCTGTTCCACCTTCAGCACGAAAGCCGGCACGCTCCTCGCCGATCCAATAATAAAGCTTTCCACGCGGATCGATGTGTTCTGAAATGACTGGCCGGGCGGTCTTAAATCCCTGCTTTGTGATCTTTATGCCCAAGGGTTTACCTTTGGGAACATTTACATTGAGCAGCGTGAGATCTGGAATTCCGTTCTCCAGCGCCTTTCTGGTTACCTCGCGGGCGACCCTTACGGATTCCGTGAAATCTGGGGTGCGGTTAGCAACTAGACTAAAGGCCAGCCCTGGAACGCCGAGGATGGTCGCCTCCATTGCACCGGCGACCGTTCCCGAATAAGTGGCATCGTCGCCTAAATTGGCGCCGTGATTGATGCCGGAAACACAAATGGCCGGTCGTTCGGTCGGAAGCAGGATCTGGTTCAGTGCAAGCGTGATGCAATCGGTCGGCGTTCCGTCAACCGTCCAGTGGCGCTCGTCCACCTGGCGTATTCTCAGTGGGCGGGCCAGGGTCAGGCTGTGCGACGCACCGCTTTGTTCCGATTCCGGCGCCACAACGAAAACATCGCCGACATCCAACATTGCTTGCTCAAGTGCACGGATACCCTCGGCGTGGATCCCGTCATCGTTAGTGATCAATATTCGCGGCCGCTTATAAACCATTTTCGCAAAAAACTTTCAACGATCAGACAAACAGGCCTCTGCCAATGGGCGGGTGTTCGATCCAGATCGGGACCCCAAAATGCAAAAAGCGAAAAGGCATGAACGCTGGACATGCGTGCAATTTCGCCTTTTCACTTTATGTTACTTTCCCTTCAGTCTGAAGAATTACCGATTTGGTGCACCGCCTCCTGTGCCCGGACGCGGAGCCGTCGTGCCCATTGGGCGCTGCTGGCGAAAACGTCTGCGGTTTCGCTTGCGTGCATTCACCGACTTGAGCTTTGCCTTCTGTCCCGGCGGAATGAAGTGAGCGTGCTTTTTCAGATCCTTGATTATTTCTTCGCTGATCACCTTGCGCTTGAATCGGCGCAGGGCACTCTCGATCGATTCATTGCTGTTTACAGTTACAAATGCCATTTATTCTCTCACCTCCTTTCGGCAGTGATAGGCCCGAAAGGGCAAACCATAATTAGACTATCTTTCCCATAGAAACGCAAGCCGGATCCTGAGGAATTTGCGCGTCAATGCGGTGTCTTCCGGTCGTGGGGTTCGTGTCTGAACTTAGGGCATTTCGGACTTAAAGCCCGCAGATCAGTGCTGTTGCCAGCGCTTGAAAAAATACCGTAAATAAATATTTACAAATGATTTAAGTTCGGTTAAAGTTTCTCACGGTCCCTTGCGTCGGCATTGGGCTGCGAAGGACCCAAGCGGATCTATGATTCAAAAGTTTTATTTTAGCGGGATATTTTTTAGCGTGCGAGGTTCGTGCGTGGGGTGATGTCCAACTCAAGTTTGCTGAGCAAAGGCCGTCATCCAAAATGGAGCGACGGCCTTTTGAGTTTTGCGGGTCAGCAAGCCGCATTACGATCCGGAAGGAAAGTGAATGGGCCGATTCCAAATCTCAGTTGGTCATGAGCCTATTTATGTGGGCCGAAATGTTCAGCAGAGCGGCAGCGTGATCATGGTTAATTGACACAAGAATGAATGATGATATAGGCAAGGATCTAAGCGAGAAGAGCTTCAATGACACGCGGGCCGTGATCGATCGCATCGACACTGAGCTTCTGCGGCTGCTAAACGAACGCGCGGCAGTGGCATTGCGAGTAGGCGAGGCCAAATCCGCTGCAGATGCCGCTCTCTGCGACCCTGCACGCGAAAGGCAAGTCCTGTCGCGCGTTTCTGCAGAGAATCCGGGTCCTTTTGACGATTCCAGCATCGAGAACATTTTCCAGCGGATCATCGACGAATCCTTATATTTGCAGCAGCGTGCCTACCACAAGCCACTGGATCGAACATCGATGCCGTCCAGCGCCGACCTGATGGCAAAACGGTCGCGGGTGGCCTTTCTCGGCGAACGCGGCACTTTCAGCCACGAAGCCGTTCTGGCAATACTCGGTGAAGAATGCGAGCCGGTCTCGTTCCCAACATTCGACGACCTGTTCGGGGCTATTGAACGCGGTGATTCAGATTACATTCTGACGCCGCTTGAGAACACGCTAGTCGGGTCCGTTCACCGATGTTACGACCTGCTTCTTAAGAGTGATCTGAGCATCGCTGCCGAGGTTATCCTGCCGGTCGCCCACTTCCTTGTCGCATGTCCTGAGGCGGCTTTTGAGACCATAGAGATCGTCGAATCGCACCCGGCGGCGCTTGCTCAGTGCGAACGATTCTTTGCGGCCTATCCGCATATCAAGCGAGTTGCCGGCAACGATACGGCAGGCAGCGTCAAACGCGCGGTCGAAAGCGGCGACCCGACGCGTGCGGGCATCGGTTCGCGGCGGACTGCCGAGCTTTACGGCGGCAAGATCCTCCGTGAGCACATCCAGGACCATTCAGAAAATTTCACGCGGTTCGTACTTTTATCGCGTGAGCTGCAAGAATCGGCGTCCGGTGACAAGATCTCGATGGTGCTGACGCTCAGTCACGAGCCGGGTTCGCTGCACAATGCGCTTCGTGCCTTTGTACGCCGCGGCATTGACCTGCTCAAAATTGAAAGCCGCCCGATAAAGGATTCTCCGGCCCAATATCACTTTTATCTGGATATTCGCCCGCCTGCCAGCGAAAGCGAGCTACGCGGGGCGTTGGACGAGATAAACGAGCAGGCGTCGGAAGTTAGGTATTTAGGGAGATATCCGACCGTTCATCTATGATCCTTATTCTCAAACCGAACATCAGCCCTGAGTCGCGGCATTACCGCCGATTGGAGCAGCATCTGCTGAACCTGACGAATATCGAGTTTCGAATTCATCAGGTCAAAGGTGCAGAGCAGACGCTGACCGAGATCTACCTGATCGGCAGCACGTCTGCGCTTTCGCTGGAGGAAATGCGATCATTTCAGGCGGTCGATCACGTCGTCCGAATTTCCGAGCAGTATAAGGTGCTCGGCCGGCACAAGGACGATACGCGGCAGAACGGCTTCACATATAACGGCGTCGAGTTTGGCCAGAACAACCTGAACATTTTTGCCGGCCTGTGCGCGGTCGATTCGGCCGAAAGCGTCGAGGCGATGCTGAAGGCACTGCAAGCCGAGGGACAGGTCTGCACCCGGATGGGAGCCTACAAGCCGCGGACTTCGGCCTATTCGTTTCAGGGCCACGGAAAGAATTGCCTGCCCTACGTTTTCGAACTGGCGGGAAAGTACGGCATCAAGGTGATCGCGATGGAAGTGACGCACGAATCGCACGTCGCCGAGATCAATGAAGCACTCGACGCGACCGGCCGCCCGACCGGAGTGATGCTCCAGATCGGCACGCGGAACACCCAGAATTTCGAGCTATTGAAAAGCGTCGGCCGACAGCAGGAGTTTCCCGTGCTGCTCAAACGCGGGTTCGGCATCACGCTTGACGAATCGCTCCACGCGGCCGAATATCTCGCCAGCGAGGGCAATCAGAAGGTCGTTTTCGGCCTTCGCGGTATGAAAACGAACATCGGCGACCCGCACCGGAACATGGTCGATTTTGCCCACGTGCCGGTCGTCAAACGCCTAACACGTATGCCCGTCTGCATCGACCCGTCACATTCGGTCGGGGCACGCTCCCGCTGTGCCGACAACATCCTCGACATAATGCACATCACCGCCCAGGGCGTCATCGCCGGTGCAAATATGGTGCTGGTCGATTTCCACCCCGACCCATCCGTCGCGCTTGTGGACGGCCCCCAGGCCCTCCGCCTCGACGAACTCGGCCCGTTCCTCGAAGATGTCCGCATCGTCCGCGAAGCCTACGAACGACGCCGGGAGTTATTCAACTAGCGCGACCTCGAATTAATCGCCGGCAGGTCAAGCTTCTGCGCCGCCGCGAAGGTCGCTTCGGCGTTCGGAAGAGGTTTCGGCGGAGGAACCGTCGATGGGGACAGGAGTGTCCCCGCTCCCCCCGTGGGCTTCTGCGGCACCGTTTATGTGGCGAACATTTTGCCGGGGAAAGTTTTGAGTGCATAATCAAAGCGTATCAATTCATAACGTTCAACTAGATTTTCGGAGGTTTAAGATGTTCGGGCTTACGAGATACGCACTGGTTTCATTTGTAGTTTTTGCGATCGCGGTGGTTTTTGCAGAGGTCGCTTCCGCTCAGATCAAGGTCCCGAGGCCGAGCCCGAGGGCGAGCATAATGCAGACGGTCGGGGTCACGGACGTCACGATCACCTATTTTCGTCCGGGCGTTAAGGGCCGAAAGATCTGGGGCGATTGGCCGGCCGAGGTAAAGGGCGAGGCAACGCTCGACAATCAGAACCAGCGGCCAGAGGGCGCACCGATCGTGCCTTACGGCCATGTCTGGAGAACCGGTGCGAACGACGCGACCCAGTTCATCGTCACCGACGACGTGCTGATCAACGGCCAGCCGCTGCCTGCGGGCACATACAGCCTGCACACCATTCCGGGCCGCGACGAATGGACCATCGTGTTCAACGGTACGGCGAACCAATGGGGCAGTTTCAACTACGACCCCGCGAAAGATGTTCTTCGTGTCAAAGCGAAGCCCGTCGCTGCTGCCGAGCATCGCGAGTGGATGGATTTCAGCCTCGATCCGGACAAGGACAACACTCTGACAGCGGCCATCCGCTGGGAAAAGGTCCGCGTGCCGTTCACCATCGAGGTAAAAGATGTCGTCGCCACCACGCTTGCCCGTGCCCGTGAATCGGTCGCCTCGGCAAAGTCGGACGACTGGCAAACGCCGTTTCAAGCCGCCAACTACGCAAAAGCAAACAAGTCTCCCGAAGAGGCCGCGAAATGGTACGAAAAAGCACTGTCGGCGATAAATGAAAATTTGAAGACGCGCGAGAATTTCCAGAATCTTACGCGAAAAGTGAACATTCTTTTCAATGCCGGCAAGACCGATGAAGCAATAGCCGTGGGCGAAAAAGCGATCGCCGCCGGGAAGGCCGAAAAGGCCGACACCGCCGCACTTGAACGCCGCATCGCCGAGGCCAAAGCTGCTAAACAGTGATCGATCAAGTTCTTCGCAGAAAAGAAAAAAAAGACGGGCCGAGACCCGTCTTATTTTCTTTGCCGCTAAGCTCAATCTATTTTCCCCACTTGTCCCACGCCGCCTTTGCGATCTTTGCGATCACGGCCTCGCGCGTTTTCTCATCGGCTCGCGAATCGCCTACAAACACGGCGATCGCCAATATCCTCTCGTTCGGCATTGCGATCAGGCCGATGTCGTTGGTTGCCGCCGTGACGCCGTTCACCGTGCCGGATGTGCCCGTTTTGTGTGCCACGTAGGCCGTTTCGGGGAGCAGCCCGCGAAGCCGGTTCGGCCCAGGACGCGATTCGTTCATAAAATCGAGGATCAGCTTTGAACGCTCGCGGTCGAGCGATGTGCCGGTCATCAACTGCGTCAGAAGTGTGAGCGATGCGACCGGCGTTGCATAGTTCTCTGCCTGCAGTTTTAGATTACCCGAAAATTCTCGGTGCGTGCTTTTCACCACCATGTCCGTCACGCCGATCTCCGTTAAATACTTTTGCACCTCGCTGGGCCCTCCGGCCAAACGAAGCAGGGCGTCGCTGGCCGTGCCGTCGCTCTCGGCAATGGCGTATTCGATCAGATGCCAAAGCGGCAGCTTCGTCCCTTCCGGGAACTTATCCCTCAGCGGCGAATTCATCGCGGCCGGGACAAAATCGTCCTTTGTGATCTCGACCTCTTCATCCGACTTGTATTTTCCGGCATCCACCTGCTTCATTACCGCCATCGAGATCGGCACCTTACAAACGCTCTGCATTGGGAAACGCTCCCCGGCGTTCAGTGAAGCGTTCTCGCCCGTTTCCAATACAAATGCCGCGACGCCGACCTTTCCATTGGCCTCCTTGGCGATCTCGGCAAATTGGGCCTCAAGTTCGGCATCGGCAGCCGTCTTGACCGCAGGCGAAGGCCTGACCGAGACCGGCGGCGGTTCGGGGGTGGATGAAGCGGGTTCGCCGCCGGGGCCGTTTTGTCCGCCGCAGGCTGAAAGAACGAGTGCGAATAGGATGACGAAATATCTCATAAGCTGACCAATATACCACGCAGTTTCGGCCGACGCTAAACCGCCTGCCCGGCTCAGAAGCTTTGAAACCCGGACCGCTTGTTCAAAAGCTGCACGGCGACGCTTACGGCATCGACCTGATCGTCGTGGGCGTCGCCCCGCCCCGTAAAGCGGCAGATCTCGTCGAGAAAGTCGGCGATCCATGGCCCGTTCACCAGCGTCACCTTTCCCTCTTCGGCAAGCACGGCCCAAACCTCTGCTCGCATCAGCTTGTCTCCCGCAACTTTCACACCCCGCAGCGGCCGCCCGATCACCCTTGCTTCGCGCCGAAGGTCCTGGACAATAGCGTGCCCGTTCGCGGCCAACTCGACGCCGTGCATCGTATCCGCTTCCGCACGCATCCGGCCGATGACGAATCGCCGCTGTGCCGGATATTCCATCCGTTTACGGTAACCGTCGGCGATATAGAGCATACCGGTGCGTCTGTCTATCGCACACCTGAACGAAGCGGTGTGGTCCGACGAATTCTTGGCCGTGGCCGCCAGGTCATAGCCCCTCACCCAGCGGAGCCCGTCAGGGTGCTTGTCCGCAATATTCCGAAACCAATCGGATTTGAAGACCGCTCCGCCTTCTGAATGCGGCCTCTGCTGATAGAGCGATGCGAACGAGCGCGACCCCAGCCTTCGCTTTGTCGCGAGGAGCGTTTCTCGATCGAAACGTTCGGGCCACAAAGCGTCGCCCTCGCTTCGGCCCAAAGGGTCGTTCTCGCCCGGCTGCAGTCCTTCGGCAAACGCCGGCAGCCTGATCACTTCCCATTTCTCGCCTCCCCGTTCCATATCTTTTAACAACCGCCCGGCAAGATCGTCGTCGTGCCAACGTGTCTGGATCAGGATAACGGCACCGCCGGGTTCGAGCCGCGTGTAGATGTCGTCCTTATACCAGTCCCAGGTCTTTTCGCGATAGGTGCGTGAATCGGCCTGCTCGCGGCTTTTTACCGGATCGTCGATAATTACAAGGCCGCCGCCAAAACCTGTTATCCCCGCTCCTACGCCGACTGCTTTGACACCGCCGCCGAGCATTGTTTCCCATTCATCGGCGGCATGCTTGCCTTTGGACAGCCGTCCATTCTGTTTGGCGAGCCTCATTATTTTCTTCGAGAATCTGTTTGCGAGCTTTTGGTTGTAGCTTCCGATGATGATATTCGTTCTCGGATCGCGGGCCAGCCGCCACGCGGCGTATCTTACGGTCACCAGCTCGCTTTTGCCGTGACGCGGCGGCATGAACAGCATCAGCCGATTCACCTCGCCGCCGCTGATGCGCTTGAGCTGGACGCAGATGAATTTGTGAAGAGCCGTTTCCCATTTCATACCGTCGCCTTGTGTTTTCAGGAAGTGTTCAAAGTTTCGCGCGCGCCGGGCCCTTGCGGTCTCTGCATTTCGGTCCAGACGCGACAGTTCTTTGGCCCAACCAAATCGCTCGGGCCACGCCCGGGTTTTGATGCTGCCGTCACTTTTGTTGGAATTGTAAAGACAACGACAGTTGAACGTAGTGAAGCCGGCCGCATGCATTTCTTCTTCGATCAGATGGTGCTGACGCCCCCTGTATTTAAAGTAGAGCTTCCGGCAATGTTCCACCGCTGCCTTGTTCTTTACTCTCCGGCATCCGATCCGAAATTCTTGATTCTGTTTGCGCGCCTCGGCGCTATTCGCGTTTTCCACATCGCAATTCTGCATTGGTCATCGACGATCACAAACGCCGCTTCTCACACTGGGCAAGAAAGGAATGAAATGGATGATTCGAATCTATTAGAAGATTTGGAAGATATGGACGATACGGAAGATATGGAAGATAAGAAAGCCAACGCCGACGGCCTGCAAAACACGCAGGACTTCTCGTCCGTATCGGCCTGGACCGTACCGGGTTCTCCTCAGGCATTCTTATGCCGGCAGGATCGACGTTATCTTGCTGCCGATCACCCGCAGGGCGGCTTGTCGTCCTCGTCAACGGACGAAGTTATCTCCCACTGATTCTTTGCCTTTTCGACGGCCTTCAGCCAACGGCGGCCTTCGTCCATCTGCCGGGCGGTGATGTCGGGACGCTGTTCGAGCTGAACGCGGGCCGCATAAAACTCTCTGCACAGATAGAACGTCGCGGTTTCGACGCTCCTTTTTTCCTTGTCGATAAAATGGGTGCGAACGGCCGATTGCAAAAAGTCCGGCGGCCGGACCTGTTCACCCTCGGCCGGGGCCATCATATACAACGCCAGCCCGCCGGCGAGCAGCACGACCACCACGACCACCCCGAGCACCTTCAAATAATCGGTCGCGCTCCGGCCCGAATCCTTCACTGTGTCGAAAAGGCGGCTCTTTTCAACGTTATCCTTCACGCCTTCTGATTCCAGCAATGACATATCGCGATCTCGCCTCCTTAATTCGGTTTGCTTCTAAAATACACCGATTCCACCCGCAACGGAACAAAAACGCATCGAAGAGAGGTGTTTATGCAACTTCCAACTGCGCCTAGTTCCAACAGAATGATCGCTCGGCTGTTCAACCCAACAACCCATCGCCCTTCTTGAGCGGATCATCTCGGCGTCGTCGGATTAGGGTGATGTTGTGCTCGATCCGTTTTGTGGTTGCGGGACAACGATCGCGGCGGCGCAGAAGCTTGACCGGCGATGGATCGGCATCGACATCACGCATCTGAGCGTCGGTTTGATGAAGCTGCGGCTGAAAGATCCCTTCGGTCTGCTTCCATTAGGTTGAAAAAGGACGTCGGCGGATCTGTCCCTGAAAGGGACAAAGAAAATAGCCCAGGGTAAGGCCGAAGGCCGCCGCCCTGGGAGCAAAACACGAACCGATTCCGACCCTGAAGGGGTCGAACAGGCCGCGGCGGCAGATGTTGCTCCCCTACAGGGAGCAGATCACGATGATCACCCAACCCTAGGGTTTTACCCTGGGCTATTATCTTCGTCACCGTCGGTGACGGGAGAAGAAAAACAACCCGACCTCCCACCAATTATTCAGACGTTCAAGCAAGCCGGGAAAATGAAGAGATCAAAGGCTGAGCAGGGTAATTTCGGTTTTGAATAAATTGATGTTGGGGGCCGGCAAGCCGGGTCATAACAGCGTGCCGAAGGTGTTTGCTGCGAGATGATAGACGGAGTCGTTGGTGGCGGCGATGAGATCACCTTTAGCCGTGAAGCAGAGGCCGACGATGTTCGGGCCCGCGACAAACTGCGATATGCCGAGGCTGTCTGGCTCTATTCGAAATATGCCGTGGCGGCCTCCATAGCACGCGGCGGCGTAGAGATTTCCGTCCGTATCAAAAGCCAGACCCTGCGGCCGCCCAAACCCGACAGCGAATCTCTCGACCTTGCCTTTTTTACCGATGCTGTAGATGAAATCGTGGCTGGAAAGGCTGGGGGCCGAAACATAAAGCCGGCCATCCGGACCAAAAGCGAGATGATACGCCGCGACCGAAGGCTCAAGCGTTGCAAACTCTTCGACAATGCCGATGTCGGGAATGCGGTAGATCGTGCCCGTCCGATCGCCGACGAACATGACGCCTTCATTATCAAATGCTATACCAGTCGCTATGCCTAAACCCGATGCGTAAACAGGATTTATGCCGTTCGGGCTGACCATGTAAACCTCACCATCGGCCCTGTTTGTAACGAACATTCTACCGTCAGGTCCAAAGGCGATGCCCGTCGGGTTCATTATCGCATCGGGCAATTCTTCGATATAGCCGTCCTGCTCGATCCGAAAGATGGTCTGCGGCATCCGCTCACCTCGCGAACCCGAACGCGTGACGATGATCGCATCATCTGACGGATCGATCGCTGGATTTGCCACGATGTGCATTCCGTCAGCAATTCTTCTGCCGACGACGATGGGGACCGGCTCGCCTTCGTCGTTACCGCTTTTTAGAAAAACGTCCGTCTCGCCGGGAAATGAGATCTTGTCGACAGCACCCAGGATCCGGCGGGGCGAAACTGCCGTCAACTGGCATGGGACACTGCCGACATATGCCCCATGATCGCCGCCCGGCGACGGTTGGAACCCCTCGCACTCGATAGTAATCTCGCCCCCCGGAACCACTAAACCCGGAACGACCGACGTTATCTTTCCCGCAGCATTCATCTGTTTGACATTATGCGATGTAAAAGTACGTAAGCAAAACCGAATGTTCGGAACCGCTGCCGCCGACACATCGATCTTATCTTCGGCTAAAACAAATGGCTTCCGGACCTTTCGAAACGGAAGCCACTGATCTATTGACCTCAACAAACGGCTCGAGACCCGATCACATTCTAGTCATCATCCTCATGTGCCCTGACGCGGCCGGCAGCCACCGCTTCCTGGATCACTTTATCGGCGAGATTGTGCGGAAGCATATCGTAATGGGAAAAGGCCATGTGATATGAGCCGCGGGCCTGTGTGACACTGTTCAGCTTCGATTGATAATCGAGCATTTCGGCCAACGGCACCTTGGCCTTTATCACTTGCTGCTTGCCACGCATGTCCATTCCCGAAACGCGGCCTCTTCTCGAATTCAGGTCTGACATAATATCGCCGCTGACTTCCTGCGGGGCAAAGACCTCCACGTCCATTATCGGTTCGAGAAGGGCTGGTTTGGCCTTTTCCATAGCGGCACGAAAAGCCTTTCGTCCGGCGGCCTTAAATGAATGCTCGTCCGAATCGACGGTGTGATAGCTGCCGTCGATAAGCGTAACCTTAAAATCTACCAGCGGATACCCGGCGAGGGTTCCACCGGCGGCCGCTTCAAGTATTCCCTTTTCGATCGCGGGACGAAAATTCTGCGGGATCGATCCCCCGAAGATCTTGTCGACCCATTCAAAGCCGGCCCCTCGTTCGAGCGGTTCGAATATACACTTGCAATCGCCAAACTGGCCGCGGCCGCCCGACTGTTTCTTATGTCGGCCTTGCACCTCAGCAGACTGAGTAAGAGTTTCTTTGTACGCGATGCGCGGCGGATTAAGCGTCACTTCAACATGGTAGCGGTCGGCCAATTTCTTGACGACGGTCTCGATATGAAGTTGGCCGGAACCCGACAGAATAAACTCCTTCGTTTGAGCATCGCGGTCAAAATGAAGCGATGGATCTTCTTCAAGTATCTTGTGGATAGCTCCTGAGATCTTGTCCTCGTCGGCACGAGATTTTGGCTCGATCGCAAACGCGACAGCAGGTTCAGGGTACTCGACTGGCGGATAAACGATCGGTTTTGACTTTTCGCAGAGGGAATCTCCTGTCTGTGTTTCCTTCAATTTCACTACGGCAATGATATCGCCGGTTTGAGCCTTGGCTACCTTTTCAAGGGTTTTCCCCGAAATTACATGAAGCGAGCCAAGGCGTTCAGAGGTTTCGCGAGTCGAGTTGAAAACGGTAGCGTCCGAATCGACCTTTCCGCTAATTACCTTCATTACACTGATGCGTCCGGCAAATGGATCAGCTATGGTCCGGAAAACATACGCTGAAAATGGCTCGTCGTTGCTGTACTTGCGAGAGATCCGATCACCGCTTAGCTCCGCATTAGAGAACCCGTATTCAACCTCGTGCGTGGCCGGATTTGGTGCGAACTCGACTATATGATCAAGAAGGATCTGAAGGCCGACAAGATTCAAGGATGACACCGCGTAAACCGGACATAACTTGCTCTTTGCTATCGCTTTTGCGAGGTTTGGATAAATATCCTCTTCGGGCAGTGTTCCTTCCGCAAAGTACTTTTCCATCAGATCGTCGTCCGATTCGGCGACAAGCTCGACCAAGCGTTCGCGTGTGCGTTCGAATACGTCACGGCCTTCCTCGGGCAAGGGGATCTCCTTTGCCTTGCCGTGCTCGTCGAACTCATAGGCCTTTTGATGCACGACGTCAACTACCCCACGAAAGCTGCCCTCCTGGCCTATCGGCAGCGTAAACGGCACGATCGAACGAGCAAAGCTTGTGGTGGCGGTCTCTAAAGCATGGCCAAAATCCGCATGTTCCTTATCGATCTTGTTTATGACCATGAACCTCGGCAAAAGGAACTCGTTCGCATATTGCCAGGTTTTCTCGGTCTGGACCTCGATCCCGTGGACGCCATCCACAACGACCAGAGCGCAATCAGCGACGCGCAAAGCCGGGCGTGCGTGTGCTACAAATGCCGCGTAGCCCGGGGTGTCTACCAGATTCAGCTTTGAGTCTTTATATTCGAGGTGCGTGAAGTTGTTGTTGAGAGAGATCTTACGTTCGATCGAATCATCGTCATAGTCAGTGACGGTGGTTCCTTCATCGACCTTTCCCCATCGGTGGGAAGATCCGGACACGTGCAACAGCGAGCTTACCAACTGCGTTTTACCCGCGTCGCCGTGCCCAATGACAGCCAAATTCCTGATCTGCTCAGTTTCGAATGCTTTCATGGTCGGCAATATCTCCTGCGAATGAACTGGTAACGGTATCGGCCGCCGGGCCCTAAAGTGTAGGGAATATGGGCCATGATCAAGATCGGGCCGGGCGACACTTCGTTGAACTTATGAAAATAATCTATACGACGTGTTACATTATGGCAAGATTGGTCGGGACCAACGTGAGCGGAAAGAGAAATAATGGTTGACGTACTAAGGTACAATGAACTTGTCGAGTCGGTGATCCGTCCTCGATCTCAGGGCAAAAAGACCGATGGGAAACGTCTACAAGTAGCGACCGCATCATAACTGAGTGCGGATCTTACCGCGCCCATCCAGGTATGCTCCGGGCGGCAAAGGTGCAATTTATGAAAAGATCGACTGTGAACGCATATAGAATACTAGTACTTACGCTCCTTCTCGCGATATTTCTTTCACCCAATTCAACGTACGGTCAGCAGCTAGTTTCGGTAAGCGACATTACCGGCAGTTCGAGTGTGTTTGTTTTTAGAACCAGTGCGAAGGCGTCGCCGCGACAATATGTTTCGCGGGTCCGAACGCCGCGAACACAAGCACAGCGAACCGAAACGGCCCGTCGGTTCAACCGGCAGTATGTGACGCTGGCTAAGGTCGCCCCCAGACGCCAAAGAACCGATGTGGTGAATCCTAACGACCCGAGACTTCCGAAGGTCAGGACAATGCCTGCGTCTGAGGCTGCAAGGCTGTTTGCCGGAGTGGGTGAATACTATATGGATCGTGACGACTTTGATCGCGCTGTCGATTTCTTCCGCGAGGCGGTTCAGTTAGATGGCAAATATCAGGTTGCCCGCAACGGTTTGAGCGAGGCCCTGGCTTTAAAGGGAAATGAAGAACTTGTCCGCGATGCCCGGCCTACGGCTCGGCGCATTTTCGAAGAAGCGCTTACTTATAATCCGAACAACGCTCCAGCCCACTTCGGCCTCGGCGAAGTTTTTGCGGCCGACGAGAAAGATCCGGAGGCTCGGGTAAGTTACGAGCGGGCTCTTAACAATGACAAAGAGCTGACCGAGATCTATGTGCCTTTGGGTATTCTATATTTTAAGGTTGGTGAGATAGCAAAGGCCGACGACCTACTTTCGAAAGCGATGGCGATCGACCCGAATGACGGGGAAACTCAGTATTTCTTGGGGCTTATTCGATATTCGCAGAATCGGAATGCTGAGGCTTTGACGGCGTTCAGAAAAGCGATCGCTGCGGACGCCGCAAATGCAGAGGCCTACTATCATGCGGGCGAAACCTTAACGAGATTGAATCGCCATTCAGAAGCACAGGCTGATTTTCAGAAGGCCCGAGATCTTCGTCCTGCCTACTTTGAAGCTTGGTTGGGGCTGGGTTCTGCCCATTACGAGCAAGGAAATTGGGCCGAAGCGGTGAAGGCTTATGAGCAGGCCGTGAAGCTCCGTAACAATAACGCCGAGGCATACGAGAATCTTGCCGACGCATATCGGCAGATCCCAAACTTCGAAAAGGCCGAAGCGAACTATAAGCTAGCCGCCCTGTTCATCGAACGGACTCCGGACTTTAATAAAGAGCAGGCTGCCGATATCTACAGCAAGAGCGCTTATATGGTCGCGAAACAGTGTGAGATCAATCGAGCCCGTAACATGAGGTGCCGTTGGGGCGATGCCGTGACCTATTTGGAAAAAGCTAATCAATTCAGCGGAAGCGGCCTTGATACTGCGAATCTAGGTTGGGCCTATTACAATTCTGCCCGCGAAGACCTGAGCTTTAGGGATGAGGCTGCAGCCAGGCCGAAACTCGAAAAGGCCAGAGCTGCGTTGCAGACCGCTGCATCGGGAAGCAACAAATATTCTGCCGGCCCATTGGTCAATTTGGGCCGAGTGCTTGCGGATATGGGCGACGATCAGGCCGCGATCGATGCTTTTAACAGAGCGTTGAAGTTGGAGCCCGACTGGGCTTTCGCCATGAACGAGCTAGGTTCGGTTTACCGAAAGCAGAACAAGTTCAAAGAAGCGGCTGCTCAGTTCAGGCGAGCAGCTTCGAAGGAAGAAAAGAACCCCGTCATACAATTCAATCTTGCGGAGGCCGAGTTTCAGAGCGGAAATCTGGGCGAAGCGAAAAAGGCTTATGATCGCCTGAAAAAGATGGGACCTTCGGCCGTCGAATTTACTCAAAGGCTAGAGAGAATAAGCGGCGGTAGAATTCGGGGGTGAACAACAGGTTGATCCGCCGGTTCGAAGGTCATAATAGGAGATGCATTTGTACATCGCTTGAAGCCTGAAGGTTCCCTAATTATACGTGAGAATATCACGCTGGCCCCTCTGACGACTTTGGGTATCGGGGGGCCAGCACGGTTTTTTGCCGAAGCCCGGTCCGCTGGCGAAGTGATAGATGCCATCGATTTTGCCAGGGCTCGGTCTGTCGAGTTATTTGTACTCGGCGAAGGCAGCAACATTGTAATAGCCGATGCCGGTTTCAACGGACTTGTGCTTCGAATGGCGATCCCCGGTATTTGCACCGTCGAGGACGAGAAACTGGTGGATACGAATGAAGACGAGATCGTCCTTGAGGTCGGGGCCGGAGAAAACTGGGATCGCTTTGTAGGTTATTGCGTTGATCAGGCCCTTTACGGCGTCGAATGTCTTAGCGGTATTCCGGGTCTCGTTGGGGCAGTGCCCGTGCAGAACGTTGGGGCGTACGGGCAAGAGGTATCGCAAACGATCGTTTCAGCCAAGGCAATAGACCGCGGCACCGGCGAGCCCAACATATTTCGTAATAGCGAATGTGGTTTCGCTTATCGGACCAGCGTTTTCAATACGCATCTTCGAGATCGATTCGTTATCACTTCGGTGAACTTCGGTTTACAGCGTTTCGGGGTACCGAACATAAGCTATCGGGACCTGCAAGCAAAGTGCGGTGAAACATTGCCTAGCTTGGCCGAGGTTCGTCGAATGGTGCTCGAGATCAGGGCATCGAAATCGATGGTCATTGACCCTGCAGACCCGAATTCCCTGAGCGTCGGTTCGTTCTTTAAGAACCCTATCCTGGATGAGAAGGATTTATCAGCCTTGCAGAATGTTTCTTGCGACGGATCGGTTCCTCATTACGTTCTTCCGGACGGAAAATTAAAGATACCGGCGGCCTGGCTAATAGAAAACGCGGGTTTTCGGAAAGGGCATTCGAGAGGAAACGTCGGGATCTCAAGCAATCATTCGCTTGCCATCATCAACAGGGGCGGAGCAACTGCTGCAGAGATAATTGACTTGAAACGGGAGATCCAAGAGGCCGTCAATGAAAAATTCGGGATCACACTCGAACCGGAACCGACTTTCATAGGCTTCGCAGATTGAAGAACCCTTTCGATACTGAGTTTACCTCCAGTTTCGACAACGCAAAAAAGCTCGAACCGACCCGTCCTCTTATCGTATAATTCTAGTTGGCTGCAGTTTTTGCCATCTAAACAATTCTTCTCCACGAGGTGGGTAATGACCCGGTCAAGCAGTTTCCTAAAGTATATCTTCGCGATATTTATAATTGTTTCGATCAACCAATACGCCGTTATTCCGGTGCTTGGCAACGATATCGTCGTGTCAGAAGACGTTGTCAGCGGTTCGAGCGTTTTTGTATTCCGGGAATCGCGCCGCAAACCGCAAGAAGGCGGGGCTAGCTCTGCGCGTTGGGCCACTTCCCGATCCAAATCTCAACGTGAACGGATAAACTCGCAGATCGCGGCAAACCGAAAAAAGAAGGCTGAAGCTGCAAAGGCACGTCAGGAAGCCATCGCTAAAGCCCGTGCCCGAGAAAGGCTCGCTAAACTGAAGCTCTCCAATACGCTCGCGGCGGCCGGTGAAAAACAAATGGAAGAGGGCGATATTGCGGGGGCAACGGTCAATTTCCGAAATTCGCTTAAGGCGAATCCTAAGAACGCCGAAGCTATAGCGGGCTTGAGCGAGGCATTGACGGCCACCGGGATACAGACGGCGGGTGAGAACTTCGATCCGGCCGCGATCCCGTTCTTGGAAGAAGCTGTAAAGCTCGACCCGAAAAATGCTATCGCTTACGCGAAGCTTGGAGAGATCCACGACGCTCATGGTCGCAATTCGGTGGCGATTGCCAATTACGAAAAGGCACTCGCGATCGACGATGAGCTTTCTTCGCTGTTTTTGCCCGCAGCTCTCGCCTATCTCGAGGCAGGGAACACAAGTAAAGCGGCAGCATATCTTGACCTAGCCGAGTCTTCTGGGGTCGGCGGTAGCGATGCGCGGTTCGCACGTGGAGCATTGCTTGCGAACGAAGGCAAGTTTACTGAAGCTCTCGCCATATTCGATCAACTAGCCTTGGCCGAGCCAAATAATTCGGCAGTTCATGCCAGACGCGGGGCGCTGCTTGTAAAACTCGGCAAGCATCAGCAGGCCATGGAAGCCTATCGAAGATTGACCCAACTCGAGCCGCAAAATGCTTCGGCGTGGTTCGAGCTTGGTGTGATCCATTACAATGCGGGTGACTATAACAATGCTTCTATCGCTTATCAGGCGTCGATTAAGAACGACCCGTCCAACGCTCGAGCCCACGCGAACCTCGGGAGTACTTATCGTCAAATGGAACGGTATCACGAGGCGATAGCCGAATACCGGATCGCTGCAGAAACGATCAAGGACGACCCAAATCTATATAGCGAATGGGGTTACTGCCTCGGCAAGGTGGCAGAGTGGGACCGGGCTGCGGCCCAGCTCGAGGAAGCCAGCAAGGTGGGCGGTACAGCAACCGATGATTCGAACGTTGGCTGGGCATATTACAACGCTGCACAAAAAGACAAGGCTGCGAAGAACGATGCCGCGGCGAAAGAAAAGCTGGAGAAAGGAAAGATCGCTCTTGAGAGCTCGGTGCAGAAAGACCCAAATCTGGATGCAGGCCATCTTAATCTGGGTTCGACCTATAACAGCCTCGGCGAACACGAAAAAGCCGTGATCGCTTTGAACGAGGCGATCCGTCTTCACAACGATTGGGTGATAGCTCTCAACCAGCTTGGACTTGCATATCGCGGCTCTAACAACTTGTCGATGGCCATTGTCCAGTTCAACCGGGCGGTCGTTCTCGACGGAAACAACGTTTCGGGCCTGTTCAATCTTGGCTCGGCACAACACGCCAGCGGAGACAAGAAGGGCGCTCAGAAGACCCAGGCGCGGCTGAAAAAGATCCGTCCCGACCTGGCGGATCAACTCGGCTCGATCATCGCCGGCAAGGCCATCGATATCGGGACCCAAAAACTTCGAGAGAAGGTGCGTATTCCGGGAATCAGGTATTAAGCATCCTCGATCGATCGAGGTCTTATCTCTGATCACATGGCCGTGCGTTTCAGGATAAACGCACGGTCATTTTTCTATCGACGACATCGACGCGGACGTCAAGGCCGGCAACCTCCGATCGTGACCGTTCTCTGGATCCGAATACGATCCGAACCAAGGTCAAGCATTGCATTAAGCCCACTCGTTCTGAGCACTTTCGACCAAAGCCACGCGATTCGATATACTCTCAGATTTGAACAACGCTTTCACATGCCGCGAAGAAATGACATAAATCGCATCCTGATAATCGGGTCGGGCCCGATCGTTATCGGACAGGCCTGCGAATTCGATTATTCCGGGACGCAGGCGTGCCGCGCCTTGAAGCAGGAAGGCTTTGAGGTAATTTTGGTCAATTCCAACCCGGCGACGATCATGACCGATCCCGACATTGCCGACCGGACCTATGTCGAGCCATTAACGGTTGAGGCCGTAATGGGAATCATCGAAAAAGAGAGGCCGGACGCGGTGCTGCCGACCGTCGGGGGCCAAACGGGTCTAAACCTGTCGGTGGAGCTTTATGAGCAAGGAATTCTCGACAAATTCGGCGTTAAGTTGATCGGAGCAAATATAGAAGCCATCAAAGTGGGCGAGGACCGTGAGCTTTTTAAAAGGGCGATGGACGAAGTTGGAATACCATCGCCAAAGGGAGGTTTTGCCCATACCTGGGAAGAGGCGCAGCAGATCGTTGAAGACACCGGATATCCGGCGATCGTTCGTCCTGCATTTACGCTCGGCGGCACCGGCGGCGGCACTGCCTACAACCCTGAAGAATTTGAAGAGATCGCAAAGAACGGATTGGCGGCGTCGCCCGTCTCGCAGATCCTGATCGAAGAATCGATCCTTGGCTGGAAAGAGTATGAATTGGAAGTGATGCGCGACCTGAACGACAACGTCGTCATTATCTGCTCCATAGAGAATTTTGACCCGATGGGCGTTCACACCGGCGATTCGATCACCGTGGCCCCCGCACAGACCCTTACCGATGTCGAATACCAAGGTCTTCGCGACATGTCTATCAAGTGTATTCGCAAGGTCGGCGTGGAAACCGGCGGTTCTAATATCCAGTTCGCGGTAAATCCCGAAAACGGCGATGTGCGGATCATCGAGATGAATCCGAGAGTGTCGCGTTCGTCCGCTCTCGCATCGAAAGCCACGGGTTTTCCTATCGCAAAGATCGCGGCGAAGCTTGCCGTCGGCTATACGCTTGACGAGATACCGAACGACATAACGAAAAAAACACCGGCATCGTTCGAACCTACGATCGACTATGTTGTTACAAAGATCCCGAAGTGGGCATTTGAGAAATTCCCCGGGGCCGAGGACGTGCTTGGCACGCAGATGAAGTCCGTCGGCGAAGTGATGGCGATAGGTCGTACATTTAAGGAAAGTTTGTTTAAAGGGTTGCGTTCGCTGGAAGCCGTAAAGCCGCTTAGGCTCGTCGATGTCGCGGATGAAGAGCTTCAGCGAAAACTTGCCCGGCCAAATTCCCAGCGGTTTTCCTACATTACGTATGCGCTTCAGAACGGATACTCGATCGAGGAGATCCATCGGCTTACCAAGATCGATCGGTGGTTTCTGGATCAGCTCTCGCAGGTGATGGAATTTCAGGCAACCTTGTCTGACAAGGAACTTGCAAGCTATACCACGGAAGAACTCAGGACCGCTAAGGAGTTTGGTTTGTCGGATCGGCGCCTTTCGTTCCTAACCGGAATTAGTGAATTTGAGGTAAGAGAGCATCGCAAGTCAGCGGGACTAAAACCTGTTTATAAACGGGTTGATACCTGCGGGGCAGAGTTTGAATCGTTCACCCCCTATCTCTATTCAACGTACGAAGAAGAATGTGAGGCCGAACCGACCGAGCGTAGGAAAATAATGATCCTAGGCTCGGGGCCGAACCGTATCGGGCAGGGTATCGAGTTTGACTACTGCTGCTGCCATGCGAGCTTTGCACTACATGAGGCGAACTTCGAGACCATCATGGTCAACTGCAACCCCGAGACCGTCTCGACCGACTATGATACGTCCGACCGATTGTATTTCGAGCCGCTAACGTTCGAAGACGTGATGAACATCGTCGATGTAGAAAAGCCCGAAGGCGTGATCGTGCAGTTCGGCGGGCAAACGCCTCTGAACCTTGCGAACAAGCTTCATGCAGCCGGAGTCCCGATCATCGGCACCTCTCCGGATTCGATAGACCTTGCGGAAGACCGGAAGAGATTTTCCGCTCTGCTGAAAGAGTTGGGAATCCCTCAGCCGGCCAACGGGACGGCGATCTCGCCGGAAGAGGCAAAGGAGGTCGCGGCCCAGGTCGGTTATCCCGTGGTCGTAAGGCCTAGCTTCGTTCTTGGAGGTCGGGCTATGGCGATCGTTTACGACGAGGCGTCGCTCGACGAGTATATGCGCTCAGCGGTAGATGCCTCGCCTGAGAAACCGATCCTTATAGATAAATTTCTTGAGCGGGCCGGGGAGATCGATGTCGATGCTCTAGCGGACGAAACATCGGTTGTGATCGCTGGAATTCAGGAACACATCGAAGAAGCCGGTATCCATTCCGGCGATTCGTCGAGCGTATTGCCGCCGCAAAAGATCGCGGTCGAACATCTCGAAACTATCCAGCACTACACCCGGCTGTTGGCAAAAGGATTGAATGTTTGCGGTTTGATGAACATTCAATATGCCGTTCAAAATGACCGTGTTTACGTTTTGGAGGTCAACCCTCGTGCCTCGAGGACGGTACCGTTTGTCGCAAAAGCGACAGGCGTGCCCATTGCAAAGATCGCTTCCCTGGTGATGGCCGGCCACAAGAGACTTGTCGATCTTGGATTGCCCGACATACTCCCCGTACCTCAGGTATTTGTAAAATCGCCGGTTTTTCCGTTCAAGAAATTTGCCGGGGTCGATCCGATTCTCGGGCCCGAGATGCATTCGACCGGTGAAGTAATGGGCGTTGGGTCAACGTTCGGCGAGGCATACGGAAAGGCTATGGAAGGGGCGGGACTCAAATTACCGATGCCCTTGCAAGGGGATGCGGACGACACCGTCCGCCTGCCCAAGGCATTCATATCAGTCACGAATGCCGACAAAGGCCAGGCCGTGATACTGGCTCGAAGATTGAACAAGCTGGGCTTCGATCTGGTCGCGACACGAGGTACGGCGATACGTCTCCGCGAGGTGGGGCTCAAATGCGAGAGCGTATTCAAAGTGAACGAAGGGCGCCCAAATATTGCCGACCTTATCCGTCAGGGCGATATAGCTCTTATCATAAATACTCCACTCGGTAAGGTCTCGCACTACGACGAAAAGGCCATACGCAAGGCGGCACTGCAATTTAACGTCCCGTGCGTTACGACCATCACTGGAGCCGAGGCATTGGTTGAAGCGATCACGGCAAAGAAGCTGCAGAAGCACGTTTCAGTTAGAAGTCTTCAGGAAATTCACTCGGCAAGCAGGTACGATCTGCATCAAGAGACCCGAGCGATATCGCAGTAGCGTCATCGCCGATTCTTGACCAAACCCGCCGATTACAATAACTTAACTTTTAGGCCTCAATATAGAATTCCAAAGACAAAACATCGGGTCACTGCTGCTCCCGGTTTTGAAACATCTATGAGTGAATCGCACGACCGCGAGATCATTGGCGGGCATCTGCTGGTTATCGGCGGCGCAGAGGACAAGTATAACGAGCGTCGGATCCTTCGAAAATTTCTCGAACTCGCCGGTGGGGAAAAGGCCGAGGTGCTGATAGTACCGGTGGCCTCGGATTTCCCGGAATTTTCAGCCGATGTTTATACACAGGCTTTTAGGAACCTAGGTGTAAAAAGTCCCCGAGTTCTAAGAGCCACGTCGAGACAGGATGTATTCAAAGCCGACGCCGCAGAACTGCTGGACAATGTTACCGGGGTCTTTATGACCGGCGGCGATCAGATGCGTCTAGTTTCGCTGCTTGGCGGCACCGAGTTTGCTGCAAGGCTTAGAAAAATGGTGCGAGACACACCCGTAGTGCTTGCCGGGACAAGCGCCGGGGCAGCCGGAATGAGCACATCGATGATCGTTCGCGGCGAAGCCGCCTCACATCCGAAAAAGGACTCTGTCAAACTTTCGCCAGGGCTCGGCTTTCTTAAGAACATCATTATCGACCAGCATTTTACCGAACGCGGCCGGATCAGCCGTCTTATCACGGCGGTCTCTTACAATCCCTACAATCTCGGCATTGGGATCGACGAGAATACAGCAATAATCCTCGGCCCTGACGGTGTCATGGAAGTCTTCGGTGCGGGTTCCGTGACGGTTGTCGATGGGTCAGACATCACATATAACGAGATAGCCGAAGTAAACGAGCACGATGCTTTCGGCGTGTGCGGCATTCGGATGCATATCCTGCGCGACGGATTGGTTTATCATTACGTCGATCGCCATCCTCTGCAGCCGCCCCAGGAATTTCTGCTGCCTGACCTTGGCTAGAAAGTAAGGATGCCCAATTTACGCAGGTAAGATGTTGATCGATCGAACCTTGAGGATCGGCGTTCATCCGCCGCCACTATAAATATGGAAATTCTCGAAATTCGGACACTTCGCGGCCCCAATTACTGGAGCGGTTTTTGGAAGAAGCTGATCATAATGCGCCTCGATATTGGCGGATACGAACAAAAGCCGTCTAACAAGATGAGGGGCTTTTACGATCGGATGACATCTGTGATGCCAACCTTAAAAACGCATGGGTGCAGCTATGGAGAGGAAGGCGGTTTTCTTCGACGTGTGAAGGAAGGCACCTGGGCAGGGCATATCATCGAACACTTTGCGTTGGAACTTCAGACGCTAGCCGGTATGGATACGGGCTATGGGCGAACCCGCGAAACAGACGAGCCGGGCGTTTACAATGTTGTGTTCAGTTATCACGAAGAGGAGGTCGGTCGATATGCGGCCCGGGCCGCCGTCCGGATGTTCCTTTCGCTTGCCGAGAAAAGATCTCTCGATGAAATCAAGGCCGAGATCGCAGACGATGTCCAGAAGATGCGAGAGATACGCGAGGACGTCCGCTTTGGCCCATCTACGGGATCTTTGGTAGAGGAAGCTGAGTCTCGCGGCATACCGTTCATTCGGTTGAACGATCAATCGCTGGTCCAACTTGGATATGGCGTCTATCAAAAACGGATCCAGGCGACGACCACTGCAAACACGAACATGATCGCGGTAGATATTGCCGGCAACAAACATGCGACAAAGACCCTTTTGGGCGACATGGGCGTTCCTGTTCCTAAGGGTTATCGTATCCGCGATGTCGAAGACCTTGAGGAAACACTGAAAAGTGTCGGATATCCTGCCGTGATCAAACCACTCGACGGCAACCACGGCAAAGGCGCGACCGTTGGCGTCAAGACGCTCGAAGACGCGTTGTCGGCTTGGGAAAAGGCGAAGGAATATTCGAGATGGGTGATCGTAGAACAACAGCTTCAAGGGGCAGATTTTCGAGCGCTCGTGGTCAACAATAGACTCATTGCGGTCGCCGAACGCGTGCCTGCCCATGTCGTAGGCGACGGCAAGAAGACCATCGAACAACTTATCGAAGAAACGAACCAAGATCCTCGCCGCGGCTACGGGCATGAGAACGTATTGACGCAGATCGATATCGACAACCAAACACTGCGGTGCGTCCGTAAAGCTGGTTATCAGCCAGACAGTATACTGCCGAAAGGCGAGCGTCTGTTTCTAAAGACAACTGCAAACATTTCGACCGGCGGCACCGCGATCGACGTAACCGACGAGGTCCACCCCGAAAATGTTTTTCTTTTTGAACGGATAGCTCGCATCATCGGCCTCGACGTGGCGGGAATCGATGTGATCGCTCCGAATGTGAGCGAGCCATTGCGCGAAAGCGGCGGCGGGATAATTGAAGTGAACGCCGCGCCCGGGTTTCGTATGCACTTGGCACCGAGCGAAGGCATCGGCCGAAATGTTGCAGAACACGTGATCGATATGTTGTTCCCGCCCGGCGCACCGGCGCGGATCCCGATCTTCGCCATAACCGGTACTAACGGAAAAACAACGACCACAAGGCTTATCGCACACATTCTGCGCAACTCGGGCCGGACCGTAGGGTTTACAACTACTGACGGGACCTATATCGGCAATGAACAGATCGTGCAGGGCGACAACACCGGCCCCGTCTCGGCTCAACTGGTTCTCAAGGACCCGACAGTTGACGTTGCCGTTCTGGAAACTGCTCGTGGGGGCATAATCCGATCAGGCCTCGGCTTCGACTTCGCCGATATCGGTGTGGTCCTTAACGTTGCCGCGGATCATCTTGGACTAAAGGACGTGAATACCCTCGAAGACCTTGCCCGGGTCAAATCAGTCGTGCCGAGGGCAGTGGGCAAGCGCGGCTATGCGGTTCTCAACGCTGAAGACGATCGGGTTTACAGGATGAAAGACCTGGTTGACGGCAAGGTAGTATGTTTTTCAATGGATGAAAACCATCCGAACATACGGCGCAGGGCTGAACGCGGACGCGTTTCCTGCGTTTATGAGAATGGCTTCATCACCATTCTCAAGGGCAAGTGGAAGGTACGTGTTGAAAAGGTCGTGAATATACCGCTCACCTACGGCGGACGCGCCGAGTTCATGATACAAAACGTGTTAGCGGCGACGCTGGCGTGTTTCGTTCATGGAGTTTCTATCGAAGATATTCGCGTCGGCCTGACTACCTTCAATGCCGGCACCGCACAAACGCCTGGAAGACTCAACTTTATCGAAGTGGGACAGGTCACTGTGCTCATGGATTATGCTCATAACCCGGCTGGGTTCCGCGGCCTGACAAAATTCGTTTCGAGGCTGCCGAATAAATACAGGACCGTGGTCATTAATGTGCCTGGAGATCGACGAGATGCCGACATAATCGAGATGGGCGAGATCGCAGGTGAGGCATTTGATCGGATCGTGATCCGCTCAGGCCATTATTTGCGAGGCCGTGAGGCGACAGAGATAGCCGGTCTGATTCAGGAAGGCATCAAGCGATCTGGTGCCGAACCGCAGGTTCGTGTCATCGCCGATTCGCGGGATGCGATCCATCATGCCATCAAATACGGGCGGAAAGGCGAACTCGTCGTTACCCTTGCAGACGTCGTGCCTGATGATATTAGATTTGTTCATGAGATTCGGGACAGGATCATTGAACAACAAGAGGCGGCTGCAGCGGGATAAGATCTACTGCTTCAACAAAAACAAAAGGCCCCAAGGTCTTGAGGTGTTAAAGACCTTCGAGCGTTCCTGTATCGTCCTAATTGTGTAGAGTTTAAACACAGATACAACATATTGTCAAGGAAAAGGTTGCAGTTTAGGAAAGCGCATGGAAAAAGGAATGCCGTGATCGTAACACGGCATTCCTCATCTCAAGGTCAGATCTTTTTCAAGCTGAAGGCAATGGCGATGAGAACATGAACGCCAATTTCCACGCGTCGCCTTCTTTCACATAAACTGCGGTCTGGTATAGCGGACCGTTCGGCCGTCCGCCGCATTTGCCATCTGACGAGCCTTTGCCGGTGAGAACCTCGACCGTCGGTGACAAGGCGGAAGCGAACGAATCGCCGAACGAGGTTTTTGTGACACCTTCGCAGGCCGTCTTGTCGGTGTCGGTCCACAGTTTTACGAGAGCGTCTTTGCCAGTGTGAAGCGCGCCAAAAGCATCAACGTAAGCCGCATCGCTTGTCAGGGTATCGTTGAACCATTTAGCATCTCTCGTCCGCCACGCATCCCAACCACCGTTGTGCAGTTTCGTGAGAGCCTCGGTGTTGGCTCCAGGTGAAGCGTTTGCAGGGGCATCTTCTTTCTTCTCCGCGGTTTTTGCAGGTTCGTCCTTCTTTGGCTCCGCTTTCGAGGGGGCTGGAGGCGGATCTTTCGGGTCAATGATCGGCGTGTCGCCATGATACGCACCCTTCCACTTGTCGCCCTCGCGCACCCATATGGTCGCCGATCTTGTCGGGCTCGGGATCTTCATCTTCTGCCCATCCATTGTGCACTCGCCGTCATAGGTGCTTTTATAGACGATCGCGTAAGTATCGTTGTTGATCCTTATCAACTGCTCTTCGTCGAGTTTCGATTCCTTGACCTCGCATTGTGAACCACTGATCATCTTGACTTCATCGGCTTTGGTATTTCGTACGCCGTTGTAGTACCCGACAAACTTGTCCGAAAGATTTTCCTCAAACCATTTCGGGTCTCCGGCAGCCCAAGAAGCATGGGCCTTCTTGTCCAATTCCAACAGAGCTTCCTTGGTCGGTGCAGCCGCTGCTGGCTTGGAGGCGTTCGTGTTTGCGTTACCGGCACTGTTGCTTGCCGGAGCATTTGCGGCAGGCCCGCCGCACGACGTTAAGAGCACGAGGGAGAAGACGAGAGATCCGATTGTCGAAAGCAACTTCATTTTCCTTTCTCCTTTTTTTGTTGAAGTTTAGAACGCGCAATTGAAAAGGCCTTGTCCAGCCCTGTACCTGGTTCCGCGTGTTAAGATCGCAGAAAGCATTGCACCAAGACCGGGTCTTGTCAAGCACGAGCCGGGCCCTACGAGCGTCGGTGACGACTCGGCCCCACCTTTCTGCAACTCAATGATTGAAGTGTCGGATACCGGTAAAGACCATCGCGATGCCGTGTTCGTCCGCCGCCTGGATCGATTCATCGTCTTTGACCGAGCCGCCGGGTTGAATGATCGACGTTATTCCAAGCCGGGCCGCCTCATCTACATTATCGCGAAACGGAAAAAAGGCATCCGAGGCCAACGCCGCGCCTGTCAACGAATGGCCGAAACGTTCTGCCCGGACCGCGGCTATTCTGAGTGAATCAACGCGATTCATTTGGCCGGCCCCAACACCGAGCGTTTGAAACGAGTTTGAAACGACAATTGCGTTCGATTTAACGTGCTTGCACACTTTCCATGCAAAAAGCATCGCATCTATCTCAGCGTCGGACGGCTCCTTTGCGCTGACCACCTTCAGATCGCTTGGACCAATAACATGGCCGTCGCCCGTCTGCACAAGCATTCCACCCGTGATCTGTTTATACTTGAGCGCCATGCCGAGGGAGCGGTCGCCGATATCGGTACCTACTCTCAAAACCCTCAAATTCTTTTTGCCTCGAAAGACCTCTAATGCTTCCGGTTCGAAACCGGGGGCGATCACCACCTCGGTAAATATTTCAACGACCGATCGCGCCGTCTGAGCGTCAACGACGCTGTTAAAGGCAACGATACCCCCAAAGGCCGAAACGGGGTCGGTCGAAAGCGCACGTCGGTAGGCCTCTTCGAGCTTCGCGGCTTTCCCGACGCCTGATGGGTTCGAGTGCTTTATGATAGCAGCCGAAAGCCCGTCTAAGTCGGAGACCAGTGCCCATGCCGCGTCGGCGTCAACAAAGTTGTTATACGACATCTCCTTGCCGTGGAGCTGCTCCGCCGCCGCAATACCGCTTGCTGGGTCCATGCGATACAAAGCGGCCTTTTGATGTGGATTCTCGCCATAGCGAAGTTCCGTCACCTTTGCAAGTGAGATCGTTGCGGCTTCCGGGAAGGCCCCGGCACCTTCCATCTCTGAATCGTTTGCTTGATCATCGTTCCCGATACCCTCGGATTCTATGAAGATCAGACCGGCGAGTGGGTTAAAAGGTTCGAGAGCTTCCAGATCTTCGTCCGACAACTGCTTCGCCAGATAGGAAGAGATCGCCAGGTCGTAGCCGGCGGTGCGTGTATAGGCAAGCATCGCGAGCCGCTGTCGCATGATCATGCTCAGGCAGCCGTCGTTCGCAGAGAGCTCTGCGGCAACAGTGTCGTAAAGCGCCGGATCGGTAATGACGGCAACGTCACGCCAGTTCTTTGCTGCGGAACGGATCATCGCAGGCCCGCCAATATCGATGTTTTCCACCGCTTCGGATAGCGTGACGCCTTCTCGCTCGATCGTCAGTTCGAACGGATAGAGGTTTACAACTACCAGATCGATCGGCTCGATCCGATTCGCCTGCATAGCGGCAGCATGGGTCGGGTCGTCGCGAAGTGCCAAAAGGGCTCCATGGATCAAAGGGTGGAGCGTTTTGACGCGGCCATCCATCATTTCGGGAAATCCTGTGACTTCGGAAACGTCCGTTACCGTCAACCCGGCCTCACGCAGGATCGAAGCCGTCCCGCCCGTTGAGATCATCTCTACACCGAAACCGGCGAGCTGCGAAGCAAACTCAACGATCCCCGCCTTATCCGAGACGCTTATCAAAGCACGTCTGATCTTTTTTGATCCGTTCATCGAAAATGAAAAAGCGGCCCAATGCGACCGCCGAACTAGCACAAACCTTCTGGGCCCCTGGCGGGACCACAATTACGATCCTCCGATCGCTCAAAAAGGTCTTGATCACCTCGTAATGTCTTCTCAGATCGAGAAGCGACCCAGAAATAGGAGGCCGACGATCACGACAAGCGCGTATATTATTATTTTGACAACGCTCACAGTAGTATTTAACCGATGTCGATAAAGTTAAGGATTCAGTCTAGTCGTCGACAAGTTTTGATGTCAAAGCCCAAGTCCCGGATTTTTACTGCATTGCGGGCGGTTTTAAGCTTCTTTGGTCTGACGGTGCTTTGTGCAGGACAGGGGATCGAGGCGACTTTGACCGTTGACGGTGCCAGTCGCATGGCTACGGTGAACGGCAAATTCATTTCCGACGGCAAGGTCCTGCGAAATCTTTCCTTCACAAATGCCGCGGTCGCTGCTCCCAATCTGGTGAGTCGAATTTCGAATATCGTTCTTTATGATGCCGAAGGGGAGGCGATCTCGTTTCGCCGGTTCAGCCCAGGCGAATTTGCTGCAGAGGGTGAGATATCCTCTTTTAGTTACACGGTCGCCTTGGCCCCGCTGCCCGATCCTCGATCCGACGTCCACGTTTCCTGGTCGATCGGCAGTCGTTCTCTTTTGATCATCGACGACCTGCTTCCGCACACGCTGGCCGGACGTTCGCCGCGAGCCACGCTTGCGGTTGTCGAAGGAAATGATGCCACGATCATCACGACTAGCTCCCGACGTGCCGATGGGCGGTACGATCTGCCTGATCGCAGCAAGGCCGTATTCTTGTTGAATGGTCTGCATCCGGCGTCTTTCCGCGACCTAAAGGGGCAGAGCGTCGATTTAGCGATCTCAGGGGAAAGGCACTTCACCGATGAAGAGGCAACGGCAATGGCCAATGCTATCGTCGAACGTTACGCCAACGGATTCGGAGGGCGGCCTGATGGCAAACCGAGAGTGATATTGCTTCAGTATGACCGCGGCCCATTGCCGCACGGGACCTGGGAAGCCCGAACGATAGGCAATACCGTGATCGTCATATCAACCGATATGCCTTTTCGCAGCCAATCCCTTCAGCGGCTGCATGAGCAGCTTCGGCACGAGCTCTTTCACCTATGGATACCGAACGGCGTTCGGCTCGATGGGCCTTACGACTGGTTTTTCGAAGGGTTTGCCCTCTATCACTCGTTAAAGATCGGTGTTGAGATGAATCGAATTACTTTCAACGATATGTTGGACACCCTTTCGCGGGCATATCATTTGGAGAAGAAAGAGCCCCGCCGCTCGCTGATCGAGTGGTCGCTTGAACGATGGAGAGGGAACGAGACTCGCGTGTACGCCCACGGGATGCTGATCGCTTTTCACGCCGACGTGCTCCTGCTGGAAAGATCGGGCGGCAAAGCTTCTGTCGAATCGTTGCTGAGGGATCTGTATTTGCGCTATCGAGAACGCTCGGCTCCGTCTGCTGCATCGGACGTTGTCATTAAAATGCTGTCTGAACACGCTACCCTCGCCGCACTGGTTCGCGACAATGTTCTGGGCAGCGAACCGATCAGGAACACCTCGGTGCTGGAGGCCGCCGGCCTTGAGTTCTCGCCGGATACCGACCGGGACCGGCTCAGCGTCAGGGCGAAAACGAATGGACGCCAGAAAGCGATGCTGGATCGTTTGGGTTATAATAGTTGGCGGAAGATCAGAAAGTGATGGGCATTATCAGAGACAAGGTCTTTTCGTTGGTATTGGTCGCTGCGGTGGTTTTTTCACAAGCAGGATGCGGGATCGTTGATGCCCTGGTTGGAGGGGTCTCTAATGCTATCGGGCTGTCAGACACCGCGATCGTCATCTCGAAGACTGCACAAATACGCACATCCTATGCCGTTGTCGCGGCCGACCTCCTTGAGGTGAAAAGAGGCGAGACGCTGGAAAAACTCGATGAGATGGAGTTTGAGAAGGTGCGCTGGTATCGTGTTCGCGCAAACGACGAAGCGGCAACCGAAGGATGGATCGAAGCCCAGCATGTGATCACCAGCGAGGTTCTCGAGAGCTCGCGCAAACTCGTCAGCGAATTTCAGAATCGAACCCCCCAAGCCGCCGGCCAGCTTAGGGCCGCTTCGAACTTGAGGCTTGCGCCCGACATGGCACCCGAGAACGTTCTTTTCAAGCTGGCAAATGGCTCGACCTTCGAAATAATGAACTGGCGGTTTGTTCCCAAACAGGAAGTCGGAGATGTGGACGATTCTACATTGGCAGAACGAAGGCCGGGCAAGAGATCGAAGAACGAAGAGATCGAGGCGGCAAAGGAAGCGAACGAACCTGAAAAGCTCGAAGAGAAATATGACATTTGGTACCTTGTCAGGCTTGATCCATCGATCTCTCCCGCGCCTGCGGGCTGGCTTTTCGGTCGGCAGGTAGAGCTGCAGGTCCCGAGCGATATCGTCTTCTTTCAGCAGAATAATCGGAAATTCGTGTCGTGGCAGCGCTTAGATACTGACACGGCTGACAGAGTAGGACTTGGCGAGAGGGTAGGTTCTCCGGGAAACTGGGTGATCGTATCGCGAACTAATCAGGTTAAACAGATCGACGGTGTCGAACCCGACTTTGACGGCATACTCGTACTAGCCTTCGATAAGTATGAGCAGAGTTTCTATACGGTCTGGCGATCGTCGGGAGATGTATGGGGCCAACTGCCGCTGGTGGTTGAGGGAGCAGGGGACAATAAGACCTTTACATTGCGGCTCAGGCATCCAGAGGGCCGGATCGATGAGAAGAGGTTTGTGGTGTTTAGAGACAGGAATCGCATAAGGATGACTCCCCCCGAAGATATTGCACAATACATGCAGGCCAGGAGCAGATGATGTCCGACGCGCTTGTT
Organism: Pyrinomonadaceae bacterium; assembly: GCA_035327545.1. GTDB lineage: Bacteria > Acidobacteriota > Blastocatellia > Pyrinomonadales > Pyrinomonadaceae > OLB17. The sequence continues at coordinate 442,292 of DAOLDE010000001.1, forward strand.
CCCGAAACTTATGACGATATAGCGGAGGAACCGGTTGATCTTGAGATCACAGATTCTCTCGATCTGCACGCGTTCCGGCCCGACGAGGCGCGTTCGGTTCTGGTCGCTTATCTGAATGAGGCTTTAAAGAAGAATTTTCGCTTTGTCCGGATCGTTCACGGAAAAGGCATCGGGGTACAGAGAGAGATGGTGAGGAAAGTGCTGTCGGAAACTGAATTTGTTAAAGGCTTCAAGTCCGGTGATGAGTTTTCGGGCGGCTGGGGGGCAACCATCGCAGAGCTGAATGTCCCCGCTAATTCTCTTCAATGACGTCGGCCCACGCTTCGTTCGTGCTTTCGCTAAGTGCTTCGAGCATTTCCAATTCCGCTTGCTGCGCCTCGATCTTAGCTTCGGCAGCCGCCAACCCGCGCTGCAGCCGTTGGCACCTGGTCTCAAGTTCGCTTAACCGCTTCTTGCGTTCCCGATCAAGGCGATCAAGATAGAACATATACATCAATTGAAGGCCCGCCACACCCGCCAGTGCCAGACAAAGACCTATCAGTACGTAATACAACATGGCCTGCCCTGTTCTTCAGATCGTTTTTCGATTATATCCTTGACCAAAGTGATCTGAAAGGTAAAAATCGAGTTATCGGAAGTTTGGACGAGTGCGCAGCGGTTTCGGTTGTGCCAGTTGGTCGATGTCGGATCCGACCAATGTGCCGTGCGAAGGATCAGCTCTTGGCGGAAAGCGCACCAGAGAAAAGAGTGAAAACCGGCCGCGATTAAGTGTCTTTAGCGAAACATCATGGAAACTCAGAATTTAGAGCTTAGGTACACTCTCTTGTGTGATGATGTGCGTATCGAGATGGGTAACAAGATCTCGCTGATGGGCATCTTCCAGAACATTATGGTCGAGCAGCTGCCCGTTTCGCTCATCAAGTTTGCCGTGATAAACCATTGGGCGGGCGAGGGAGTGCACGAGACCGAAGTAAGAATACTCTCACCTGATCGGACCAATCTCGTCGTTTCGTCGCAGACCACCCCGATAGACCTAACGCCGGGCGGATTTACCGACAATGTCAGTTTCTTCGTAAACGTGGTGTTTCCGAGTGCCGGGACCTACTGGGTGCAAACGCTGGCGAATGCGGAACTGCTTGAGGAATTTCCGCTGATAGTTACGGATGCGCGAGAGATGCAGGCAATGCAGGCTGCAGAAGAGGTTTCCGATACAATCAATTGACCCGCGATCAACGGTCCTGGTGTGAAAGATCAAGTATGATCGCGATCCGATAGACTGCGGCATTCTCGACAGTTATTTCTTTGCTTCCAGAGACACCCTTATAGCGTGCGGTGACGCGATAGGTCGCCTTGCCATCGGGTTGGCGAAACGTAAATTCACCGCTGACCGTCGAGTTGGCACTATCGATCTTTTTGACAGACCCGTCGTCGTTCAGTCGTTCCAAATCGACCCTTGCACCCGTGACACTGGTACCCTCCCGAAAAAACACGCTTCCGCGAAGTATTACGAGAGTACCCTGATCGACCGCAAGAAAGAGGCGGTCTCCCAGATTGCGAATCCGATTTTTCTTGACCTCCACACCAACAAGGGAACCAGAGGCATAGCCGTCAGCCTCAACGCGAAGGGAGTAGAAACCAGGATCGATGCCAGTCAGTAAAAAGCCTCCATCTGAAGCCGTACGTGTAGAGCCCGCTTCTCGTCCGTCCTTCGAGACTGTCACAACGGCCCCCGAAACGCCCTGTCCGTTATTTGCACGGATCTTACCCTTGAGGCCGGTGGCCTGGGCAAGCACATCTGCCGCGCCTGCATACAAGAACAAAGCGGCAATTAGAGAAAACGAAGCTATTCGCAGATCTATCTTCATGCAGTTGTCGAGCCCGCAGAGGGCCTGAACTCACGGGACACATCATTGATGATGTCATCCAGCGTCCGGGTTGGCTTATAACCGATCAAACGGCGTGCTTTCTCGAGGCTCGGAACTCTCCTCTGCATGTCCTCGAAGCCTTCGCCGTACGCATCAGAATAGGGAACAAACTTGATCGTACTCTTGCTCCCTGTGAGAGAAATTGCCCGGTTTGCAAGCTCGATTATCGAGACTTCTTCGTCATTTCCCAGATTGATGACCTGGCCGAAACATTCGCTTTTTTCGAGCAGGGGCCCCAACGCCGAGACAATGTCAGAAACGTGCCCAAAACAACGAGATTGCGTCCCGTCTCCGTGAACCTCGATCGGTTCGCCGTTCACGGCCGCCTCGACAAACCTTGGGACGACCATTCCGTACTGGCCGGTCTGCCGCGGTCCGACCGTATTAAAAAGCCGTACGACCACCACGGGCAGACGGGTTTCTTTCCAATGAGCAAGGGCCAAAAATTCGTCGAGCGTTTTTGCGCATGCATACGCCCAGCGGTGTTTATCAGTGGCACCAGTTAGCAGGTCGTCCTCTTCCTTAAATGGTACGGAAGTCCCCTTACCGTAAACTTCAGAGGTACTCGGGATCAGAACGCGTTTCCTGAAACGGGAGCAAAATTTAAGGATTGCGTCGGTACCGTGAAAGATGGTTTCGATGGTTTTGACCGGTTGCTCCATTATCAACCGCACGCCGACAGCGCTTGCCATATGGAACACGCGGTCACTTTCGCGGATCAACTCTTCCATTAAACGCTGGTTGAGAACAGTGTCGATGATCAGCCGAAAGTGGTCGCGGCCTTCGAGATGCTCGATGTTCGAGTATCGACCCGTCGAAAGATCGTCGATGACGGTAACGTCGTTTCCGCGTCCGATCATTTCGTCCGCAAGATGACTGCCTACGAAACCGGCCCCGCCCGTGATGAGTATCTTCATATTCGAATCAGCGTCTATCTTGATCACGCTAGCCTCGCGGAAGTTTATCACAGCGCGGCTAACCATCGGAGAAAATTAGGCATTAAAAATAAGGGCATTACTTAGTTGGCGCGAAATGTCATCTGGCCAGGCATGCGCTCAGCTACCCGCAGCCGAAGCCGGATCGGATGCTCCATTCGATCTTGCCCGAAAATGATCTGCGGTTCGTTTGAGCCCAACCGACAATGGTACTTTCGGCTGCCAGTCCAGAAGGGATCTGGCTCTTTCGATGTCGGGCCGCCTCTGTTTCGGATCGTCCGACGGCAGAGGAAGGAACTTGATCCGGATCGGTTTCCCGGTAGCGCGGCCAACCTCTTCGGCAAGTTCATTCATGGAGAATTCTTCGGGATTTCCGAGATTGATGGGAAGGTGGAGAGTTTCGCCTTCAGTATTCATTATTCGAACAAGCCCGTCCACAAGATCGCTGACGTAGCAAAACGACCGCGTCTGGCTGCCGTCGCCATAAACAGTAAGCTCCTCGTCGTTAAGCGCTTGAACTATGAAATTAGATACCACCCGTCCATCGTTCTCAAGCATTCTTTCGCCGAAGGTATTGAAGATGCGTACGATCCGGGTATCTACTCCGTTCTGACGGTGGTAGTCCATCATCAGTGTCTCAGCAACCCGCTTTCCTTCGTCGTAACAGCTTCGCAGGCCGATCGGGTTAACATTTCCAAAATAGTCTTCGGTTTGCGGGTGCACGAGCGGGTCGCCATAAACTTCGCTGGTAGAGGCCTGCAAAATGCGGGCCTTGACGCGTTTCGCCAGCCCTAACATGTTGATCATGCCCAAAACGCTTGTCTTTACTGTTTTTACGGGGTTGAACTGATAATGAACCGGTGAGGCCGGACACGCCAGATTATAGATCTGATCAACTTCGACCAGTATGGGAAGAGTTACGTCGTGCCGAACAAGCTCGAATCTTTTGTCGTCCAAAAGATGGAGAATGTTCTGTTTTGTACCGGTGTAAAAATTATCAAGACAGATAACCTCCTGCCCATCATCAAGAAGGCGTTCGCAAAGATGTGAACCGATAAATCCGGCACCGCCGGTAACTAAAATGCGCATAGACGACAATGGCGAGACGACCCCGTCTTTTTAGCTGTTGCGAACTATCTGATCGGAACTACGAATTATTAAGAATGGAGAATTCAATCTTCTTTCACATTCTCCATTCTCTACTATCACTTGTCCATTACCTTAGGTGTTTCTCAAACAAGGCCAGTATTCGCTCATACTCGTCGGCCCAGGTTTCAGGGCGGACGAAGCCATGATTTTCGGACGGATAGATCATCACTTCGAAATATTGTGTCTTTCCAAGCCGCAACAGTTTTTCTATCAATTGCAGTGAATCCTGAGCATGAACATTGTCATCGACCATTCCGTGAAGGATCAGCAGCGGCCGTTCAAGCTTTTCGGCATACGTGATCGGCGAACTGCGCCGGTAGGCCTCGGGATTTTTGTCCGGCATTCCGAGCCGCTGAGCCGTGTAGAATGGGTTCGCAGCGTAGTAATTCTTCCAGTCAAAAACCGAGCGAAGTGCGGCCGCGGCTGCTATACGTTCCGGAGCACGCATCACCAGCATCCCTGCCATAAATCCGCCATAACTGCCCCCGTAAACTCCTATCTTACTCTGATTTACTCCGTAGTTCTTTACCATGTGGTCGATCGCATCGATGTGATCGTCATAGTCCTTTCCGCCAAGGAAATCGTAAACATCGGTGCGCCAGTCGCGGCCATAGCCTGCTGAGCCGCGATAATCGATGTCCAGGACGACATAGCCTTTCTTGACCAGTATGTCGTTGAACATGAATTCACGGTAATAGTTGTTCCAGCCATCTATGACGTTCTGCAAATAGCCGGCTCCGTGGACGAAGATCGCCATCGGATATTTTGTCCTTGAGTTTGGGTTGTGTCCTGCCGGCAAGTAGATCTTCGCCGGAATTCGCTTGCCGTCGCTCGAAGGTATCTCGATGAACTTAGGGACTGCCCAGTTCCTTGCTGAAAATGCCTGAGGTATCGTATTCGTCAGTCGGATCGGCTGCGGGCGGGTTTCGCACAAGGGGCAAACCCTTTGCGAATATAGCTCGCCGGGAACGTTCCATTGCGAGCTCTCAAACAATAGCCACGGATCGCCGCTGCCAGACTCGTCCAACTGAGGCGAACCTTTCATCGAGACAACCGGAAACGGGAGCTTGACCCTACGAAGGTCGTCAGGAAACATCGCAGTGAATACGCGCCCCGTGTAGCCATCTTCAGTGGACATGAAAAGTATCTGCTTCTCCGTGACCCATTTTGCCCATTCGACCTGCCAATTGCCGCGGGTTTTTTGCTCGGCATTGAAAGAATCTCCGGTCAATTTTGCAAGATACAAGTGGTTGAATCCATCGCGTTCAGAACCGAAAAACAGCTCGCCTGCACGACTCGGATGGGGCTCGAAGATCGTCGAGAGAGGGGCCTGCCATTTGTCGTCGGTCTCTTCGGTGATCAGAATGATCTTCTCGTCCTTTCCGCCGACGTTTTGGACATAGTAGAGCTGCCGTCGTTTTGTATCCTTGTCCAGCCTATCAACGATGAGCGAGCGGTTATCGGCGGCCCACACCATTCGCCGAAAGCTCGAAACACCTTCATGTTTGGGCAATTTTATCTCGTGAGGAGCGTCTCGGCTGCCGTCAGTGGGCATGAACATTAGTTTTTGTTCGGTCCAGCCGCGTCGAGGCCCACCGCCCGTGACAAACTCCGGCAGGAAATTGGGCACGATGAGCTGCCTCTGCTTAGAGCTGTCGGTCACGACATAGGCTGCCATGTTGCCGTCTTTGCTCGTGGTAACGTTTCCGACAGAGATGAACTGCTGTTGGTTGGTCTCGCGAGTTATCTGAGTCAGCGTAGCGTCGGAAGTGTTTAGAACGAAAGCGTTGCCGCCCTGTGAGAATAATATCCGGTCGTTGTCCAAAAACCTTGCGCCAAATTCCGGCCCCTGTGTTCGCGTGTAGCGCTTGATCGAACGGTCCGCGATCGTCATCACGTAGAGGTCGCCGCCGTGCGTGAAAATGAGCTTTTTCGAATCGGGTGACCATTCAAAATTTCCAAGTTGGTTCTCACGGTCGCGGACGAACTGGTCACGCAATTCCACTCCGTAGTCGAGTGGGTTCGGTCGCTCCGGTGGCCGCGGGGGCGTCGGCAGGTCGCTGGAACGAAGAATTATCTCAGCCGTGCCTCCGCTTGTCGGGACCAGATAGAGATCCCGTCGCGGATGGCCCCCGGCGTTCCAAAGGTAAACTACCTTAGTGCCGTCGGGAGAGAGTTTTTCACCCGATACTCGCTGGCCGGCGATAGACGGCTCGGCCATGATCTGTCGAACGGTGAGGGTTTGTCCCGACGTGGCCAGAGACAAAACCATCAGAAGTAGGATCAAATAAATTACTCGGTGTCGATTCATTTAGGTCTCCAACAGCAATGTTTAGGATCGCATCCCCATCATCCGCCTTGCATTAAGGCATTTCGAGCGCCTTGGCACGCATTTCTGCTTTTTGGGCTTCGGTCAATTCTCCCGCCTTGTATTGATAGATAGCATTCTCCCAGGTGCCGTACATCGCATTGGGCAATACTATCCAGCTGCTGCCCCATTCCACTTTGTAACGGTCGGTCTCCGCAAACCGATCCGAAACGCTCTTGCGTTCAAATACGTCGGAAAAGTCATCCAGGTTATCTCCGATAAGCATGACGATACGGTACTTTTTTTCGACATACTGACGCCGAGGGGTTTTTGTCGAGATGTTTGCCCCTTTTTCATCTTTTTGCCGCAACAGCACGTTGTCCTCGCCTATGCCTCTCAAACCAACAGAACGAAGGTTGTCGATGGTAGCCTGTTTTTGCACCTCATCGCGGTTTGAGACATAAAAGACCTTCACGCCCTTGAAAACTGCATAATTTAGGAATTCCACCGCGCCGGGAATAGGTGCTGCTTTTCGCATCTCGGTCCAAGCGTACCAGTCCTTCATGTTGAAATTTCGACGGTGTCTGATGCCGGCAGCCTGGGCTGGAGAATTGTCGAGGATGGTCTCATCGATATCAACGATGATCGCGCGGGGTCGCGCTCGTGCGGCTCGCGGCAGTCTGGCAAGATTCCGCTTATTCATATCTTCGTCAATTCTTAGCCGGGCGAGGTTGAATGCCTGATAGGCCAGCGCTCGGAATTCGGCAGCCTTTTGCGTATAGAGCGTCGCTCCGACCTGGAATTCGTTGTCGGCAACGGGCAGATCGTTGGAGATCGGCTGCTGTGCAGATGCGACGGAGATGAACGCGCATGCGACCCCTAAGAAGGCCGCAGGAATAGTGCTTCGTCTGGTCATAGGATATGCGATATTGTATATCAGATATGGCTTTTGAGCCGAAACCCGACAAGAAAGAGAGCACCGAACCCGGACTTGAACGCCTCCGTAAGCCCCGCTCGTACTATTACGACGATGCGTGCGGATATGAAGATTACGACCCTGAATTGGACGCTAACGAGGAATCGGACGAGGCTGAGATCGAGAGTTGTCCTGAGTAAAAAAAACCGGGTCACCATAGATGACCCGGCAAGAACTCCATTTCTGGATCCTCAAATTAGAAAGTGAACCTGGCGCCGAACTGACCCGTAAACGGACGTCCGATCGGCGGACCAAAGCCCGGCCCGTAAAGAGACTGAGGCAGCAGGAACGAACTTGTGTTGGCTCCTGCACTCAATCCCAGACGAGAGGCAAAGGTGATGTTCTCTGCATTGAACAGGTTATAGAAATCGAAGTAGGTGGAGAGACCAAACCTATCACCGAACTTAAAGTTCTTTGTTATCCTAAGATCCGTGTTGAAGAAATTACCGCTGCGTTCCTCAACCGCCGTCCCATTCAACACAAAACCAGTTCGCTGGCTGTTAACGGTTGCCTGCTGGCAGCCAAAAGGATTAAGTGCCTGGACTGCCGCCAGGCTGCCGCGAACTGCGAACACAGATGCAAGGCTTGTGCTCGCACAAAGACGGTCAACCGTTGTAAGGCCGTCTCCATCTATGTCAAAACCGGCAACAGGCGAATATGGCCTTGCAGTCGCGAATTGCATGATCGGCGATAGCTGGAAGCCATACGGCAGACTGATGACTCCGCTGAGTACAACACGATGTCTTTCGTCGAGCCGTGTCGGGCCAAACTCGCCTTGGCCGAACTGATTGGCCAGGGTGACAGCAATACCGTTTCCTGAATATGATGCGGTCGGCTGGCCGCCCCAAGCTCTTGAACTTGCCAACACGTATGCTGCATTAAGGAGCACGTTTCGCGATCGATATTTCATCGTTGTCGTCCAACTGTCGAACAACGAACGATTTGTGGTCGCGAACATGTTGATCTGGTTGAGCCTGTTCGCAGGCATTCCTGCGGCAAGGAATGCCGTGTCGAGCACGCGCGTAGCCGTACCTCTCGGACATGCCGGTGCCGCAGGATTGCCTCCATACGACGCGTTGCAAACATTCGAGATGAGGGGATTTATGTTGAGAAATCTTGGCTCATTTAGTCCAAGCGTGTGAACGTAATCGCTCGAGATCGACCAATTCTTTCCAATTTCTCGTTGGAAGCCCAGCGACCATTTTTGAATATACGGCTCCTTTGCATCCGGATCGTTTATACGGCCAACCGAGCCGGTGATCAAATTCGAGAAGCTGAAGCCCGGGGGAATCGCTGGAAGGGGATCTGTTCCAAAACGAAAAGCAGCCAAAACCGGGTCGGGCCGCGAAAGGTTTATGGCAGACTGGAAGATCTCCGGCTGAGATTGAACGGCGGAGAAGAGCGAGAGGTTCTGGAATATCTGGTCGTAAAAAATCCCATATCCGCCGCGTATTACGGTCTTGCCGTCGCCCCATGGATCATAGGCGAAACCTAACCTAGGCTGAAATTCGGTCCAGCTCGGTGTTTCACGCTGCAACTTTGCCTGGTCCTGCGTCAGAGCCTGTGCCAGAGGATGGTTAAGCTGCTTAAGCAATAGGATCGTTCGGTTCTGATCCTGCGCAGGCAAATTGCCGATGTTAGCGTCCCAGCGTAGCCCAAGATTCAGCGTCAGCTTTCGCGTGACCTTCCAGTCGTCCTGGAAATAGAAAGCAAGCTGATCGATGACCTGATAATGCGAACTTGCCCCATCGTTATAGGTCAATGACTGGAGCAGATCGGTCTGTCCAAAGCCGCCGCTCGCCATTATCTGGCTTGGCGTGAATCGGAACGTCAGGTTATAGCCTCGGGTGCCGAAGTAAAAGTAACCGTCGAGAATGGTGTGAATATAGTTCACGCCGAACTTCATTGTGTGGTCGCCGCGAACCATCGACACGTCATCCCGGAACTGGTACTTACGCTCCAAGGTCGATTGGGGAGTGTTCGCGTTTTGGCCGATCGAGATGCCCCCCGGAAAGTTCAGTGTCAGGCCCTCAGCATTAGGAAGTATCTCATTCTTGAAGTCCTGAAAATGGAAGGCAAACTGATTCAGCGTGGTGGAAGAGATCTGATACGTATGGTTCGCCAAAAAGCTATACAAGCGGTTGATGGTCTTGTTGCCCCCGCTCAGGTCGGTTCTGGCCGGGTTTGTGACCTGATCGTTAGGGGAGTTGTTGTCCTGAAACGAGAACCGATAAAAGAGAGACTGCTTCGACGTAGCCTTATGGTCGACCTTTGCGGTCAGCAAAGTGTCGTTATAGGGCGTGGGGATCTCATCGACAAACTGATTTCCCGGAATTAGCCGAAGTTCCGGTGCGGCCGCCGGAAAGATCGGAGTTTGCGCCCTTTCCCGAAAACGTTCCAATGCAAAGAAGTAGAAAAGTTTTTCCTTCACGATAGGCCCGCCAACACTACCGCCGAATTCCTGTCGATTGTAGGCCGGATTTTCTCTATTGTTCTGCTTGTCGAAGAAATCGCGGGCGACCATGCTGTCATGGCGGAAATTCGTAAAGAATGAACCTCTAAGCTGGTTTCCGCCGCTTTTCGTGACAACGTTGACAACACCGCCAACGGCCCGGCCCTGGTCGGCACCCCATCGATGCTGCTGTACCTGAAATTCCTGAATCGACTCGTATGCAAAATTCTGAAGAAGGCTGCCGACGACATTGTCCTTGTTGTCCCCACCATCTACGTTCACATTCACGCCCCGGCCGTCGCCGCCGTTAAATGCGACCGTTCCCAAACGTGTCTTCGTCGGGTCAAAGTTGCCGACCGGCCTGGCTTCGGGTGCAACGACTGCTAGATTTGAGAATGTTCGATTAAGAAGCGGGAGGTTAGTAATTTCCTTTGGGCTGATCGCCGTGTCAATTTCAGACCTTGTGGTCTCGACCAGTGCATCCTGTGCAACTACCTCGACATTCTCCGTGATCTCACCCGCCTTTAGCTCGACCCGAAGGCTTCGGTTTGCCCCGACGTTGAGTTCCACGTCTCGTACGACCGATCGACTAAATCCTTGGGCTTCGACCGTCACGTTATAACGTCCCGGCCTGAGGTTAGGTATGGAAAACGCTCCACCGCTTCCAGTTGAAGTAGAGCGGCTGAAATTTGTCGCCAAATTGGTAACTGTTACCGTTGCTCCCGGAATCACCTTTCCGGCGGAATCTTCAACTACACCATTGATGTCCGCAGTGGTCACCTGAGCACCGATCTGGATCGGTACCAGGACCACGGCTAACACAAAAGCCAACGCGTATAGAAACTTGGTGCCTTTCATGCGATTTTTCCTCTTTTTTTATTGAATTAGGAAATCAGAATTCCGCGCGCGGAAAAGGCAAAAAACATACCACGCGTGTTAACGCAGTATTAAACGTCCTTTTTTCAGAAAAAACAATTGAATATATCCAGAAATATGGACAAAGAGCAAAAAACGGAAGATGTCAGCGTTTAGGGCGTTCGTTTGATTTTAACACTCGCTTTCTCAGCCTGACAGCTTTTGGAGTGATCTCGATCAATTCATCCTCTGCGATAAATTCGAGTGCTCGCTCTAGGGACATATCGCGGACCGGAACCAGACGCATTGCCTCATCTGCAGATGTCGTGCGCATGTTGGTCAGTTTTTTCTCTTTTATCGCGTTCACATCCAGATCGACAGCTCGTGCATTTTCGCCAACAATCATCCCTTCGTAAACCTTGGTTCCCGGTTTAATGAAAAGAGTCCCGCGTTCTTGAAGATTGTAAAGCGAATAGGTAGTGGATTCACCCATGCGATCTGCTACAAGCGAACCTGTAGATCGAGCCTTGAAGTCGCCCTGCCATTTATCGAATTTCAGGAAAAGCGTATTCAGAAGCCCAGTTCCTTTTGTCTCAGTGAGGAACTCTCCACGAAAGCCGATCAAGCCGCGAGAGGGAACTTCGTATTCAAGCCGCACGCGCCCGGAGCCGTTGTTTATCATTTTGGTCATTTGGCCGCGGCGTCGGCCGAGAGCCTCTGTGACCACACCGATAAACTCTTCCGGTACGTCGATCACAACCTGCTCGATCGGCTCAAGCGTTTCACCGGTCTGTTCGTCTTTCTTTGTAATAACCTCCGGCTTCGATACCTGCAGCTCGAAACCTTCCCGTCGCATCATCTCGATCAGGATCGCAAGCTGCAGCTCGCCTCTGCCGGATACTTTGAACTGATCAGGCGAATCTGTGGCCTCGAGGCGCAGGGCAACGTTTCCAAGCAATTCTCTTTCGAGGCGGTCTTTGATCTGACGCGAAGTGACGAACTTTCCATCCAGCCCGGAAAACGGAGAGGTGTTGACGGCAAAGATCATGGCGATGGTCGGCTCATCGACGGCGATCACTGGAAGCGGACGGGGGTTATCCACAAGCGTGATGGTCTCCCCTATGTTGATATCGTCAAACCCGGCAAGAGCAACGATCTCGCCGACACCGGCCGTTTCCACCGTTGATCGGTCTAGGCCTTCAAAGACAAAAAGCTCCTTCACTCTGGTCTTTTCTGTCGATCCATCGCGCTTTGCAACCACAACCTCTTGATTTTTTGCGATCTCTCCGGAGAAGATCCTCCCAATAGCTAACCGTCCGACAAACTGGTTGTAATCGATATTGGCGACAAGAAGTTGAAGTGAGTCGTCGCGGATCGCCTTTGGAGGCGGGATCGTTTCGATGACCTGGTCAAACAGCGCCCTAAGGGTTTTTGATCCGTCGTCGAGCGACTTTTTTGCTATGCCATCTCTAGAGATGGAATACAGTATTGGGAATTCGATCTGTTCTTCGTTCGCACCGAGATCTATGAACAGATCGTAGATCTCATTCACAACCTCGTCGGGACGAGCGTCCTGTCGGTCGATCTTGTTAACCAGAGCGATAGCGGGGAGTTTCAGCTCCAACGCTTTCCGTAACACAAAGCGCGTTTGCGGGAGACATCCCTCTGCCGCATCTACCAGCAAGACGATACCGTCGACCATCTTGAGTACCCTTTCTACTTCACCGCCAAAGTCGGCGTGCCCGGGCGTATCCACTATGTTGATCTTGTAGTCGCCGTAGCGAACAGACGTGTTCTTCGCCATGATCGTGATCCCGCGTTCGCGTTCAAGGTCCATGGAATCCATCACGCGATCCTGTACGGTTTCATTCTCGCGAAAGGTGCCTGATTGCTGAAGCATTGCGTCCACGAGAGTCGTTTTGCCGTGGTCCACGTGGGCGATTATGGCGATATTTCTAAGCTTCTCACTCGATATCATATGTTCAGATCCTGTCTGCCGGGCAAACGAAAATAATCGCTTATCGACTCAAGAAAGGCAATTCGAAATGGCTTAGCGTTCCGCACTACGCAAGATAAAGAATGCCTAGACAAGAAAAAAGCAGCGTGATCTTCTGACCACACTGCCGCTTGGGAAACAGATCGCCGCTTAGTTTATCCGGCCCTTCCGCCGTCGATGACAAGATTGTTTGTCACACTGAACGTGCCCGGAATTCCGCTGGCCACTATCTGCATCGTGTTATAGTCGCCGCGATTGGAGACAAACCCTTCAAGCGAAATATGACCTCGATTTACAACTAATCGAACCGAAGGGTTCACCGGATGCAAGTAACGCGACAAGCCGCCGTAGTTTGCGATCTGACGGTAGAGGTTAACCCTGATCGTGTCGTCAAACCTTCCCAAAGGAAGCACTACAATATTGTCGATCACTTGCGTCACACCTTGAATGTCGGCGACACGATTTCTTGCATCGCTCTTGTTGATCGCATTTCGAACCTGACCAAAGAGGGTCACTGTGGATCCCTCGACCTTGTATCCGATGTAGTCGAATACCTCATAGCGCGGCAGCCTCAGGATCTGGCGTTCAACATTCTGTTCGATCGTGCGATCAGAGCCCTTGGAAGTAGAGCCCTGGGCATAGACCGAACCAAGTGAAAGCCCGAAAATCGCAATCGCTACCGCTAAGTAATTTCTGAGTGATATCATTGCATTTTTCCTCATCATATAGATCTTGCTTGCCGTCAAATTTACTTGAAGCAAGTGATACTTATGAGACGAAATATTTGGCAGAAAAGATGCCAGAAAAATGCCTGTTGCGCCGCCTCTAACGCACGGTTTTACCTATCTGTCGCAAGGCCTCGAAAAGAACGATCGCGACGCTGTTCGCGAGGTTTAGGCTACGAACCTTTGGGTTCGGAATAGGGATGGTCAAGGTTCTTAGCGGGTTGGAACTCAGGATTTCGGTAGGGAGGCCGCGGGTCTCGGGCCCGAACACAAGACAATCGTCTTCGTGGAAATTCCATTCGGTATAGGACAGCCGACCTTTTGTCGAAAGATATACAAATCGTGAACCTGTCAATTCCTCGTATAAGTTTTCAAGGTCAACATGGCGGAACAGGCGGACCTCCTCCCAATAGTCGAGGCCGGCTCTTTTCATCGTCCTGTCATCCATTCGGAATCCTGTAACGCCCACAATATGGAGAGGCGTATCGGTGGCGGCACATAAACGTGCAATATTGCCAGTGTTCGGGGGGATCTCAGGTTCGTATAATGCAACGTGCATATCCGGCAATTTTAGTATGGGAAAGTAAGTCATACTAGGGCTTACGTGCATCTTTTCGGGCCCAGATTTCATCAATTTGCCGTGTGAAGACATTGTTTCTTGGGACCAGAGAGTTTCGAAACCCCGTATTGGGGACAGACTTTGGTTAAGAAGTAAAGGAAGGGTTGACGCATATCAGATCGACAGGTTCTTCGGGCTTCGTTTCATCAGTAAAGAGGCGGGAACGGTAAGCCTTTGATACCCTTGGGTTAGATGGTTAAGTGGATTGTGTTACAATCGCGGATTGTTCTAATCGGATTTTAGGAGTTTTTGTTTGGCTTCATCTATCTTCTTCAGATCGCTAGTCGCATTCGGTTTTTTGTTTGCCTCCACAGTTGTCGGCATGGGACAGGCAGCAGCCCAACCTAGTCCAACCCCCGCAGCAACGCCCGCTCTAACGAGCTCCGCATCAGCAAAGGACGCGATCCGCAACCCTACAGCCGAACAGGTTGTTGAAACGGCGCTTTTTGTTTACGGCTTTGGCGGTGGACGGGCGCAATTGAACCAGATCAGAAAGACGGCCGTAGAGCGCGGAAAGATCAAGGTTTTGAACGCCAACGGCCAGATGGACCAGGCGAATTACCAAAAATGGACCACCCGCGGAGAGACGATGCAAAAAGAGAGGGTGCGGTTCGATCAGGAGTTCCCCTCGGCTCGCTACTCGCTTGTTTACACAGATGAGAAGACATTTCTCGTCTTTAACGACCAGGTCTTTACTCCTCGCGACGACACCGCACGAGCGTTTTTGAATCAATTATTTTATGGCATCGACTCTTTGCTTCGGTACAAGGAGAATGAGTCCGAGATCAGCATTGCAGGCCGGGAAAAAGTTGGTGGTGTCGATTTTCATTTGATCGACGTTGTCGATAAGGCAGGTCGCAAGATCCGCTATTTTGTAAGCGCAAAGAGCTTCAGAGTGATGATGCTCGAATATGAAGACGAGGGCATCAAGTATCAGCGGCGATTTTATGACTACAAGAACGCACAGGGAACCCTTGTCCCGTTTCGGACCGTTTTGTTTGCCAACGGTAAAGTGGTCGAGGAGACGGACATAGGTACGGTAACCTACGGGCAGAAGATCGACGAAAGCCAGTTTGCAGTAAATCAACCCTGAACGATCATCTGCATCGCGTCGTCCTGGATAATTTTCTCCATTTCATCCTTCCATCATCTCGATCGCCTCTCATATCGTGACGCCATCACCCCTTTTTGAACGTTTTTTGGAACTTTAATTTCAATACATGGTGTTAAGGGTTGTAGTAACTGAACCCTATAGATGAGGTGAATTTGAATGTATTGTGTTAGAAAAGTTATCCCTGTATTTATTCTGCTGATCGCCGGCCTTGTGTTTGCCGGACCGGCAACCGGCCAGGCCGAACAAAACAAGCCCCTTGATCCGAATCTCGAAGCGACCCTTCACGTCCTCTTAGGCTCCGGTCGAGGCGAAACCGGCGATCCGCTTCCGAGCTCCCTTAATAGCGTTGCGAGGCAATTGCGATCCGAGTTCGGTGTCGAAAACGTTCGACTGCTCAACACTTATCACGGTCGGATCGGAAACGGAGGCAGTCTGGACTACAAGGGTGTTTCAAGCGCCTTTGTTCAGGAAGCAATGCCGGGTTCGCCGAGTGTTCTGGAGTGGCGATTGGTCGATCTGAGGAACGTCGCGAACAATCCAGGAGGCTCGGTCTATCTTGCCCAATTGGTGAGTTTTGGCGCCAGGGTTCCCGTCAGGATCGGAAATCGCGACGAGAGCGGCAAAACCAGTGGGGCCATAAACTATGAATCCGTTGGACTTAACTTGCAGAAGGTCAGCGTTTCGAACGCTACGCCCACAATGATCGGCACGCTGAATCAGCCAAATTCTAGTGCAACCCTCTATCTTGTGCTCACGGTCAAGAGCGTAGAAAAGTGAAATTTTCCTGGTGATTTTCGCAACAATTCAGCCCGCCCGGCGTGATACAAAGCAAAGGGCGGCTTTTGTTCGAGATCAGTATTTGCTGTAAAAAAGTATGAGTGTATGGCATTGGACAAAATCGATTCTCGGAACCGGAGGGCAGGAACGGCGACCGTGTCTGAGACGACCAGATCTGATCATGCCCTCATTGAGGCAACGAGAAACGGCGATGAGGAGGCTTTTTCCGTCATCGTTGGACGGTATCGTAATCCGATAACCAACTATTTATATAGATTTTTGAATGACTATGATGAGGCGGTCGATCTCGCACAGGAAACTTTCGTTCGAGTTTACTTTGCTCTTGATCGATATCATACGGAGTTTGCGTTTTCGACATATATCTATCGAATTGCCACTAACCTGGCCATCAGCGAACTTCGGAAGCGAAAACGGCGAAACCTGCTATCGCTGACCGGGTTGTTCCAGTCGGCAGACGACGAACAGCAGGAGTTTCAGCCACCGGACACGAGAAATCGTCCGGACGAAGATCTGGCAGAAGACGAACGCAGCCGTGTGATCGCAAAGGCAATTGTGGCGTTACCGCCAAAATATAGGCTTCCGATCATCCTAAGAGATGTCGAAGGCAAGCCATATGATGAGATCGCGGAAATTTTGGGCCTTGGGCTCGGCACTACAAAATCTAGGATCAGCCGCGCGCGAGGTTTATTGAAAGAAAAATTGAAGCACTATTTGTAGATTCTGTTAAGACAGGCAATGACGCACGAAGAGAATAAAATTGGCGGGTCTTCCGAACTTTTCGATCCGGAAGAGATAGAGATCGCGAAACTCCTTTCTACTTTGGAAAGAGTGGAAACTCCGGGGGACTTTGATGTACGGGTGAGGGCTCGGATCGCCAATGCGCGACCTGCCGAGGTCCGCCCGGTAAGGCTTTTCCCTATATTGAAATACTCTTTGCCGCTGGTGCTTTTCCTTTTCACGGGTGCCGGAGTGCTTTACTTCAGTTCACTGAGTGACGGGCTTGATCAGGCCCGCGTGTCGGGGCCTGTCACAACGCCGTCCGCCTCATTTGCAGAAATATCGCCGGACGTGCCGCCACAACCAGAAACTTCTGCATTGCCAGAACGTTCCACGACTTCGGAAAATAGTATCGCGGCGGTTCCAAGACCCAGAAGAGAATTGACTCCGACACCGCGCAGGGACATGGCACCGGTTTCGGGACGATCGGTCGATTTTCCTCGTTCAACCGGTCGGGTGCTGCCCACGAACACCGGCGACAGGACCCTTGGAGTGAGCCAGATGAGAACGCCGGAAGGTTTTCCGGTAAAGTTCGAGGGCGTGCGTGCGGCTTTTGCTCTTGCGGGTGTTGAAACGGAATTCAGAAACGGCAGCTGGCTAGTGCTGTCCGTAAATGATTCCGGAGTGGGCAAGAGGATCGGAATACTGCCCGGAGATCGGTTGAAGGCAATTGATAAAAAGCCGATCTTGGAAGACACGATGTTTAGCGGCGGTATCCGAGGGGCAACAATTTCGGTCCTGCGTGGCGACCGATCGATCGATCTCAGCTTGGCCGATTCGCCTAAGTAGCATCTAGTTCGATCTCGGTTCGCCGACCGTCGCATCTTTTACTTCGGTGGCAAACTTTCGATAATCGTAAGATCGGACCATTTGATTGACCTCGATACCCTTCACTAGAAGTACGCGGACAGAAAGATTGATGTCCGCGACCGATGGAAGCCAAATTTCGTCGTTCAAGCGTTCTTGTTCCAAGGTGAACGAGGCGCCTTTTTTAAGTTTCGCGAGAAGGCCTCCGCCAACCTTGAAACTGTCAGCAAGATAGGCCTCGAGCCGGGCGACCTGTTTGTCTTTTTCATCGATCCACATTACCCCGGCTGTTTTACCAAAGAACTTCAACATGCTTTTCGCGTTCTTGTAATCAAAATTTGGATTCGGCTCAAAATCGAAAACAATAACATCCCTGCCGCGAAAGCGCTCTCGCCGGGGATTTGTGAGCTTCGAAGCCCGCAGCACTTCAGCTATAGATATTCTTCGGGTGTTTTCCGAAGGCGGGCCGGACTGCGAGCGTCTGGCGTTTCTTGCCAGTTCCCTTTCGATCTCTTCAACTTGTTTGGCCGCATCCTTATCCGCATCTTCCTGGTCACGCCGGCTAAGCGGACGGCCATTTTTTTCGACCAAGCGGCGTATCCGATTACCCTTATAAAACGAAAGCTGATACGTCTCAGAACCCGTTTCGCGGAGCACCCCATCTTTTCCAAGTTCGCGTTTTATCGAGCGCTGGGTATAGGAATACTGATCGAGTAAGTTTTCAACCTCGTCCTCATTCTGCTGCAGTTCTGATAGAAGTGTCGCGATGTCGGGCAATGGTTCGTCTGAGATCTTTGGAAAATCGAACGACGATCTGGATATGGAGCTGTCCGGGAGTTGGTCCTTCAGTTCGACCTGCAGCCTCTCTTCATCCTCTTCAACCAAAACTGAAAACGGCAGTTTACGTCCGCCGAGGTCTCTAAAATCACTGTAAATAAAAGCTTTCGCGACATCGCCGGACCGGATCTCTTCCTTAAGAAGCAGATTTGTCGCCTCGTCGAACGAAAGTTTGAACTCAACTCCCTTTGCCGTTACGAGTCTGATGATGTTTACCGGACGGCCATCTACCGAGCCTTTGCCGGCAAATGTGATCTTGGATCGGTCTTTTTTGTAATTTTGCCAGGCCGCGTTTCGATACAAGGCCTCGGCCTGGAGCACCAGACTTTCGTTGCCGGTAAGCGTCCGCAGGCCGTTTCGCGAATCCCGTTCCCAACCTGATTTACCGTTGTAGCCCGATTCGAACTCGATCCCGTCAAGCACATACCCTACGTAATAAAGATCCGGTGCCTTGACGCGAGATATGAAGGATCCCTTTGTTCCTGTAGCTGGATCGAAAACAGTTCCGGTGCGAGTCCACGAGTTCACCGGGGCCGTTCGCTTCCCGACGAATGTGGCCCTTTCCGCCTTCTTAAGTATCGACGCGGCTGACTGGGCCGAACCCGCGGTGGTAACGAGCAGTAAAGCTAGGATCAGATATAACGCCTTCATATCAATAATTTTGTTCTCTCACCGACCTGGGCAGAAGGAAGAGGCCAAGAAAATAGAGTCCCATACAAAAAAACTGAATATATCCCGTACCCGCAGAATACCTCGGAAGATCGAGTAGCCAGGTAAACGCTTCTCGAGCAGGGTTTTCGAGCATCGAACGCAGCCAGCCTGCATCGTTTGCCGGAGCCGTCAAATTCGCAAGTACTACATATTTCGCCACAAATGCGAACGCGAAAATAGCGGCGAGGCTGCGTAACAGCCTTTTGTTGTCGAATTCGGCAAACAGGTTGTTCCAAAGCGTCCACGCAAAACAAAAAGCGACGACCCAAAATGGCAGGCCCGCCTCCGGCAAAAGGGAATTGAACACCTGCACTGACGAAGCGTAAGCCGTTGCCAGCACAACACCGTTAGCGGCGTTGTGGACTATAGAATATTCGTCCGAAAACCAGCCACGGATGTCGATAAGACCGGCGCGAATGAATAATGCAAACAAGACCAGTCCGAAGATGAGACTGACGAGGGCAGGAGCTACGAAGACGAATGCCCCGTCCAAAGAAGCTAAACGGAGCCCTCCGAGCAGGGCGACAGTCAGAAAAATAACAGGAAGAAGGATGTAAATACGATAGGCCCTCGATCGTTCGACCTGTTTTGCCGTTCGGATGATCTGTCCCGAAGGGTCAAGGATCTTTGGCGCCTGTTCTTCGCCTGTCTCGAGTGAAAGATTGCCGGCGCCAGAGACGGCATCGGGCCCGCCGGCCTCAGCCGAATCGATAACTTCGATCTTGATAGGATCTTCCCGCACTATTTTCTCTCTCTCAATAATCTCAGTGGGTTAAAGTCGTCCGCCGTAACCTTCAAGCCTTGTTCGAGTTCGTCGCGGAGTTCTGCCGCGGTTTTCAATTTGAGATCGGCGTCACGTGAAACGAAATCGGCATCGATCTCCGGGACACGTTTGAGGCGTTCAAGGCCTGAGGCGAATAGCTCGTTATCGTTGAAGGCGCGGCCCCAACCCTGCCGGTAATAGCTGTAAGCGATGTAAAACTGCGTGGCTGCATCCCGTCTTTCCGGATCGGCCCGCTCAAATCGGTCGCGGGCAAGAACAAAATTGTCGGCTCGAAACGCAGCGAGCCCCTCACCGAATCTCGCCTGGTCGATCTCATAGGTCCCCGTGAATACTTGGCCTTTCGTTACGGTCGTCTCGATCGCAGAGATCGCTTTGGTCGATACTTCCTCTAGCGACCGAGGTTCGGCAGCATAAAGAAAAACGATCAAGCTGAAGCATGCTGCTGACAGCAGGATGCTCAGAATGTGGATGTAAGAGGCTTTCACTGTTATAATCGGCAAATCCAAGTGTGTTAGATGCAGAGATCGATGTCAATCCTTTCATTTTCCTCTGCAGAAGTTTCGACCATTATGAAGATCTTAACCATAGCAGCATTGATTTCCCTGTGTTCCCCGGCCGTTATGTTCGGCCAGTCGCTAGCTGCGGATCTTGTTGTGACCAACGCAAACATCCGAACCATCGATAACGCGCGGCCCAATGCCCGTTCGATCGCCGTGCTGAATGGTCGGATCGTGGCGATCGGTTCGGATGCGGACACAAAACCCTTTGTCGGCCGAAGCACGAAGGTCATCGATGCCAAGGGCCGCTTGGTCATTCCCGGCTTTAACGATGCTCACGTGCATTTTCTTGAAACGGGCCAGCAGCTTGCGTCGGTGGATCTGCGCGATGCGAAAACCCCGCAGGAATTCGTCGAGCGGATAAAGAACTTTGCGGCAAAACTTCCGAAGGGGCGATGGATACTTGGCGGCAAATGGGACCATGAGAACTGGACACCGAACAATTTGCCGACCGCTGCGATGATCGATGCCGTCACGCCGGATAATCCCGTTTTTATCGATCGCCTGGATGGCCACATGGCCCTGGCCAACAGCCTGGCCATGCGTTTGGCGAAGGTTGACCGCGACACGAAAGACGTCGAAGGCGGCGAGATCGTCCGCGATGCCGCCGGCAATCCGACGGGCGTGCTGAAGGATGCGGCGATGAACTATGTCAATCGGGTCATACCCGATCCTACTTGGGAAGAACGGATCGAGGCCGCACAGGCAGCTACGGATCACGCTGCATCTCTCGGGGTGACCAGCGTTCAGGATATGTCGGCCGGAACCGACGTGGGCGTTTATCAGGAACTGCATCGGCGCGGCACCCTAAAGACACGAGTGTATGGCTGTTCCCCGTTGAATGATTTTAAGCGATGGGCGAACACCGGCGTCAGACATGCTTTTGGTGATGGAATGCTTCGCGTCGGGTGTCTGAAAGGCTACGCCGACGGCAGTCTGGGTTCGACCACTGCATGGTTCTTCGAGCCTTACCTGGATGCGCCTTCAAGCACTGGCCTGGCAATGGCCGACGTCACAACCACCATGCGGCAAACAATTCAGGATGCGGACCGTGCGGGACTTCAGGTCCGGATCCACGCTATCGGAGACAGGGCAAACGCCGCGATCCTCGACCATTTCCAAAATGTTGAGGCGGCGAATGGGGCCACTGATCGGCGATTCACCATCGAGCATGCACAGCACGTCCGAATGGATGACCTTAAACGGTTCGCTGGACAAAAGGTTGTCGCATCAATGCAGCCGTTCCACATCATCGACGACGGGCGGTGGGCTTGGAAGAGGCTGGACGATAAGCGGCTAAAGGGAACTTACGCGTTTCGCACAATACTGGATTCGGGCGGCGTGCTGGCTTTCGGGTCAGATTCGCCGGTTGCTCCGCTCGACCCGATCTTCGGTGTTTATGCGGCGGTGACGCGGCGGACGCTTGATGAAAAGAATCCGGGCGGTTGGATACCTGAACAAAAGATCTCGGTCCTTGAAACTGTTCGCGCGTTTACGTGGGGTTCTGCATTTGCCGAGTTTCAGGATAAAGACAAAGGCACGCTGGCATCCGGTAAAATGGCAGACTTTGTAATGTTGTCGGACGACATTTTCTCGATCGATGCGGTTAAGATCCGCGATGTCAAGGTAGTGATGACGGTAGTAAATGGCAGGATCGTTTACGAGCGGCCATGACCGAGACCATTTCCGTTTCTTGATCCTGCGCCGGCCTCAGCCGGGAAGTGCAAAAGATGGTGCTTTACCAATCACTTGCGCGATCGCAGAAGGCGGTGCGCTTCTCTTTGAAGGCATCGTCCTTATTTTGCGAACGCGCAACTGTTCTCCGTGATCGAGCTATGACCGTGTGGATCTTCTCCTGCAGATTATTGCCGGTGGTTGTTCTGCTTCTTAATTCGCTCTCCTTCGGTCAAGCAAGCCCTGCCGACCTGATACTCGTAAACGGTAATATTCGGACGATGGATAGGGCTAAGCCGAAGGCAGATGCTTTAGCCGTATCGGACGGGCGGTTCATCGCGGTCGGTACAAATGAACAGGTCCGGCGGCACGCAGGCGAAAAGACGCGAGTTATCGACGCAAAAGGAAAGCTGGTGCTGCCGGGCTTCAACGATTCCCACGTGCATTTTGCTGCTGTTGGTAATAAATTTTCGTCGATAGACCTCCGTTCGGCACGATCGGTTAACGAGATCGGGTCGAAGATCTCCGAATATGTACGTTTTCTCCCGAAAGGGCGTTGGGTACTAGGCGGCGGGTGGAATGAAGGGTTACTAAAAGACGGCGGGTTTACCCGCGAGGCGTTGGACAGCATTGCGACGGAGCATCCGGTCTTTATCTATTCTTCCACCAATCAAACCGCCATTGCGAACCGTGTCGCACTTGCAAAAGCTCGCCTCACTGCCCTTACCCCGTCGCCCTCGGGCGGCGAGATCGGTCGGCTTCCAAACGGCGAGCCGAACGGGATCTTGATCGGCAAGGCGTTAGATCTTGTCGCTTCTATCGTACCCGCAGATCATGCGAGGATCTGGCCCGAGGTGCTTCAGACGGCATCGAATTATGCCGCCAGCCTGGGCGTCACGAGCGTGCAGGATCTCCATTCGGACGAGCTCGATGATCTTTACCGCGAGTTGAACCGGAAAGGAAAGCTGAGAACGAGGGTTTACGACTGTGCGCCGATCAGCTCGGCCGCAAAGCTTGCTACAGTCGGGACGAAAGCCGCGACCGGCGACGCGATGGTCCGTACCGGCTGCGTAAAATATTTCAGCGACGGCGACGAAGCGGAAGCAGACGATATTCGACGAAAGGTTGCTGATGCAGACAAGGCCGGCCTTCAGGTCATGGTCCATGCGATCGGTGGGCCGGCAAATTCCATTGTTCTCAATGCATTCGAGGCAGCGATAAAGGAGAACGGGCCTCGCGACCGAAGGTTTCGCGTAGAGCATGCGGCGGGCTTCTCTTTGACCGACCTGGAACGGTATGAACGTGCAAAAATAATTCTTTCTATGCAGCCGATACTTTTCTTTACTGAGGGTCTTGGAGTTGCAGACAACTTCAGGCGGCTGCTTGATGCGGGTGTTCCTCTTGTCTTTGGGGCCGACGCGCCGATGCGTGGGTTCGATCCGCTTGAGGGGATCTTTGCCGCGGTAAACGCGGGCGGGCGACGCGGCATCGCTGTCGAAGAGGCAGTCTATGCCCATACTTTGGGGGCGGCATACGCAGAGTTTCAAGAGAAAGAAAAAGGAAGCATCGAGGTAGGAAAGCTCGCGGACCTTGTTTTGTTGTCCGACGACATCTTTGAGGATGTTAAGAATATTCGAGCCGCAAAGGTGGTCGCGACGGTTGTCAACGGACTTGTAGTTTACGAAAATACTAAATGACCTCTTTAGAGGATAATACTCCAAAGAATTTTGGAGCAATGTGGAGCATTAGATGAAAAAGATCATAATTCTATTTTCGCTGCTGTTGTCGGCGTCTGTGTCCGGCGTAGCTCAAGAAATGAACAGTAAGGGAGAGCCGGTGCATCGCAGCACGCAGAACGCGCCGGTAGAGCTGAAAAAGGGTGAGACGATCACCCGAGGTGAAGCATTGGCCGACGGTGTGAAAAAGGTCAAAGTGGAAAAGGCTCTGGCCAAGCCGGCTGATCTTGCCGAAAAAACGGTCGAGGTCCAAGGAGTGATCGTCCGGTCATGCAAGAAGGAAGGCTGCTGGATGGAAATGGCCGATAAGGAAGGCGGCAAGTCGGTGCGCGTTACCTTTGGCGACCACGCGTTCTTTATCCCGCTAAATTCGGCAGGGATGAAAGTTCGTGCACAGGGCACCTTCAAGACCAAGGTTTTGTCGAAAGAGCATGTCGATCACCTGATCAACGATGACGGTGCCAAGTTCGACAACCGCAATCCCGACGGTACGGTGACCGAGGTTTCGTTTGACGCGACCGGCGTCGTTTTGACAAAACTTTAACCATATCATCAAAGAGTATAGCGGCCCGGTTGAGTCGATCGTCCGGGCCTTTTCATTTGCTTCGGGTATCGGAAGCTATACGATCCGCCGTGCTATAATGCGCGGAATTACTGGCGGTTTTTGGCCGGCGGAAGTTTTGCCGAAACTGATAAACAGGAGACCGACCTATGCTCTGGAAGATAGTTCTTGTGCTCGGGATACTCGGGGTATTGCTAGGCTTGGCCGTTACAGGCGTTTCAATCGCATTGCCATTGGTCACGGACGGGCGGACAAGTTGGGAAGAAGCAATGCTCGGGATCATTCCAGGAGCGCTCGTGCTATTCATTTCATTTGTGATGTCCGTCGTTGGGCTGATATTTGTTCTGATGAACAGGAAGAAAGGTTGATATTGCTTTGAAGCCATTTAGGATACGCAACATCGAAATAGAACCGCCGATGATCCTGTCGCCGATGGCGGGCGTGACGGACTATACCTTTCGCCGGCTCATAAAACGGCGAGGCGGTGTGGGCCTTGTTGTGTCTGAGTTCATCTCGGTCGAAGGGCTGACGCGGAATAATCCCAAATCTAAGCGTCAGATGCGTTTTGATGAGGAAGAGCGGCCGTTCGCTGTGCAGATCTTCGGCGGGCGTCCAGAGCGGATGGCGATGGGCGCCGAGATGGCCGAGGAGGTCGGGGCCGATATCCTCGACGTAAATTGCGGCTGCCCGGCACCGAAGGTTGTCAAGAACGGCGGCGGCTCTGGGCTGCTCCGCGAGCCGGCCCTCCTTGAGACAATACTGAAAGAGATAAAGAGGTCGATCACGATCCCACTGACTCTAAAGCTGCGTACCGGCTATACGGATGCTTCTATCAACGTGGTTGACGTGGCAAAGATGGCAGAGCAGTGCGGTGTCGAACACATCCAGGTTCACGGCCGAACGCGGGAGCAAGGGTATAAGGGACTTGCCAACTGGGATCTGATCCGACAGGTGAAAGAAGCCGTGAGCGTGCCGGTTTCGGGCAATGGCGATATAACCACGATCGAGTATGGAATACGACGATGGCTTGAGTCCGGAACCGATGGCATCCTGATAGGCCGCGGCGCGATGCAAAATCCATGGATATTTCGTCAGATGCAGGACGTATTGCAGGGACGCGAACCGTATCAGCCGGACCTTGCCGAGAAGAAGGCGGTGCTGCTCGAATTTTTCGGGATGTGCCGCGAAGAGATGCCTGAGATCGTTGCACTAGGCAAGATGAAACAACTCGCGGGCCAGTTCACAAAGGGCTTAGCGGGCGGCGCACAGTTTCGGCAGACGCTATACCATTCACATTCGGCCGACGAGATACTAGACAACATCACGGTCTATTTTGAGAACCTGCTGGCAGGCAGACGATATGGAGACGGATTGGTAGAAGCTGAGGCCGACATCATAGACTCATGCGAGGCATTTACAATTCCAGAACGCACCGCTTCACAATTGCCGGCTAGCGTTCGATAAACCTCCTGATTTCAGGGTCTTCTACAGTTCCGATCGTTTTGGCATCGCGGGTATCATTTTTTTAAGCAAGAAAACCCGCCGACGCAGGCGGGTTTTCCAACTCGATAAATAAAAAGATCAAGCCTATTTGCTCGGGGTTTTTGCTTTCCTTTCGTCTGCGTAAAGGATCGGCGATACAATTGGCCGGTAGGTCTCGCCGATCTTAATATACGATTCTTCTCGGATCGTGGCCATAAAGCTCTTTGTGGCCTCTGGCAGCCTTTCCTGCATTATGGCCATACGAACCGCGTTCTCATTAAATTCCGACTCGCTGCTGGCAGCGGTCCTTGCATCGACACGCAGTATATTGATCCCGATATCGTCGATCTCCACCGGGTCGGTATAACCTCCGACCTTGACATCTTTCAATGCAGCAGCAAATTTTTCGTCCAGTTCGGAAACTTCGATCGGTTCCACTTTGCCCAAGGATTTTGCGGCATCCGGGCGGTCGGAATTCTCAGCAACTATCTTTGCAAAATCAGCACCACCACGGAGTTGAGAGACAAGCGTCTTGGCCTTTTCACGTGTCGCATTCTCGTCGCGGCCGGCAAAGCTCAGGAATATTTCACTAAGCGAAATGGTAGCCGGCTTGGTAAATCGTGCCTTGTTCTTTTCATAGAAATCGCGCAATTCCTTACTGTTCGGCCGCCAATACTCTTTCGCGTGTATCTCTCGCTGAAAGACCAGCTCGCGAACGGCCTGTCGGCGCCAGCCTTCCCGTATCTCGGTCGGATCCACGCCCGATTTTCTCATTTCCTCATGCAGCGCATCCATTGTCCTCAAATTGTATTGCTTCATGACCTGAGCAAATCGTTCGTTCACCGTGGCATCGACCTGCGGGTCGAGATTCAGTTCTTTCGCCTTTTGGATCAGAAGTTCTTCGTTTATAAGGTTTGCGATCAGTTCGCCTTGCTTTTCATCGACAAGCCGCTGGGCTTCTTCAGGCGACTTGCCCGAACGTATCGCTTCTTCCACAAAGATCCGCGATTCACGTTTAATGCGTGAAAGCGTAATAACACCCTCGTTGACCTGGGCGATCACCTCGTCAACAACCCGCTCCTGCGTTTCCTGCGCATATGCGGCCGTGCCGCCAAATATCAAAAATGCGAACGTTAGCGAGATAGTATAGAAATGCTTCATAAGGCCTAAACTCCGGACCGCGATGGCGGCAATTCGGTAAAGCTATAAATTACAACAAAACCTTTGATGCAAAAAGGTACGGATGCGTTTCTTTCATCGGTCAACCGCCATCGGTTAATGGGAAGAATGGCTGATTGGTTGTTTTTAAATTATGGCAGGGCGTGCTTTTCCACAAGTCTTCCTCAAAATGAAGAAAAAATGTCCTCAGTGCAAACTGGTAAACTACCCGACTGCAATAATTTGCGTGCGATGTGGTTCGCCGGTGCTTTGGATCGACGGCAAAAACGCGGAAGACCCTCGACCCGAACATAAGATCCTTAGGCGGGTGAGCATCTGCATTATTGTTTGTGTCGCAGCCCTTGCCGGTTTTTATATTTCTCTCGTTTTTTCGGCCGATCCGCTCGATCGGGAACAGCGAATGATCGTTCGATCTGCCATCGAGGTGCTTGAAGATAAGGGATTTACCAGCGAAGCCAGGCTTCTGCGGCGGCTTGCGGTCTTTCGCTCGACGGACAACTGGTTAAACGCATCGGTCGTTAAGGAGAATGCCTTTGCGGCGACCAATTTCCCGTTTGGTATAGTCACGCTTTATCCTGACTTCTTTTACTTTCCCGCAGACGATGTCGAGCGGGCCGCGATACTGCTTCACGAAGCTCGGCATCTTGCCGGCGACGACGAAAAAGCGGCTTACGAATATGTCTGGAGAAACCGCAATAGGCTCGGGTGGAGCAGAGAAAACTATTCCGCTTCAATGGTATGGAACGAGATACGAAAACAAACCCGCGAAGTTGTCCCGAATCTCTTCGTCTGCGACGTCAACGTCTTTAACGATTGCACCGAATCCCCCGATCGCTAGTTCCGTTTGTCCGAACATCATTCAGCGCGTTAACAACAACAGCTTATTTCTGTTAGGATCAGGACAAAGTTGAACGGTGTCATGCTCTCAGTTTTGCAAATTGGTTGACAACATCAGGGGGGGGGGGGCGATATTATGTAGGCTAGCAGCCTAGTCTTTATCCTCTGCTCCCGTATGGATAGGCGAATCTTCCACATAATAAAGCTTATCTCCGAATCTCCTGGCCACACATGGACCTCAAAGGAAATGGCTAAGAGATCAGGCCTTTCTACATCACGGTTCAAGAATCTCTTCAAGATGGAAACGGGTGAATCCGCAATGGCGTTTCTCAGGTCACATAGATTGAAAATGGCCTGTCAGATATTGTCCGATCCTTCCTGTTTCCTTGAGATCAAACAGGTAGCATATAAGGTTGGAATTCCAAACAGCAGCCAATTCTCTCGCGATTTCAGGAGATTCACGGGTCTCACACCATCGGAGTTTCGATCGAGATCAGCAAATCTTGAACAATCTGAGTCAACAATTGTTAAGGAATAGCCAAAATCGTACGAAAATAGGCCGAAATGCGCATTGAAAACGCTTGATTCGAGAGTTTTGCAGGTAGTACATTTCTACAACGGGTCAACAAAGTTAATTTTCAACACAAACTGAAAGTGGAATTGGCCCAACTCTTTATAGAATCATTCGGAGGGCTTCCATGAGATTTCCAAGATCTGCCTCGCAAACAATTCTCACTTTCATTTCGATTTCTTTCCTGCTCGCAGCTCTAGTTTCGCTCTCGGTATCGGATGCGAGTGCCCAGTTCGTTACAAAAACGTCAAAGAGTTTCAACGTTGACGCCTTCATTAATGAAGTATCGCTCTTCAATTTTTCGAAGGGGAGACGAGACTTAGAACACCCGAACAGAGAGACCTGCGACATTCCTGATAAAGCGGCCTATGAAATTTATCTTCGAACTATTGGTGCAAATACTTCTCGAAACGCGGTAAAAAGTCTCGGCTTTGGAGACGATGCCGTCGAGATTATTTTAAACGTCGCGAAAGGTTTGCGGTCGGATTTGGAAGCAAATGACAAAGTCGCGCACGGCCTTATAGAGGCAAACGGAAAACAGGCGGCACAGGTAAGAGACCAACTTCAGCGATTACAGAGATTCAAAGATGAATTCGTAATGCGGGAGATCGGATATTTACAGGGGCGTTTACAAATCGAAGATTGGCACAAGTTGCAGAATTATGTAAATTTGGAGGTCAAATGCCGGATTCAGAAGGTTTCTTCCGATCGTTTGAAACAAACCGAGTCTGCCGGTGCAAACACCGAACGACCAAAGGTCTTCATTGACGCGGTTGAGAATCAGGCCTCACAGACCAGTGACACGAATACCTACCTCTTTTCCACAACTTGGAGCGACGAAATTGCGGTATTCGCCGTCGGTACTATTCTTGGGCCGTTGGATAACAAAACAAGCTATCAGATAACTACGACCTTCACCTCACCGAGCGGCAGAACGGAAACGACAAATAGTCGTTGGAGGTTCTCTCCTTTTACTTTTTCGACCAGGATGCAAATTGGCCTGGAAGATGGGCTTTACAATGCCCGATCGACATTTGAGGGGCGATTGAGAGCTTACGGCAAAAACGGAAGTTTGGTTAATCGGTCGAGCCCGGTTAAACTCGCGGTTTCGACAAATTCAGAATCGGTAGCACCGATTGTCAACGTCGAGAGTGTAACCCCACCGTCCCAATCGCTTGCCGGCAATCAGTCAGGGAACTTCGTCGCAAATGTATCGGTCAGGAATGATGTTCCAATCGGAACAGTTGTAGTTGTTGAAATATATGAAACTTCGTCCTCTCAATTTACCTATACAGTGTCACCCGGCAGAACCACGCAGTTTACTGTCACTCAACCGGGCACAAATGTCACGGTAACTTTCGGTGTTAACAATACCACTAACTCGACGGAAGGTGCTGGGACGAGTGTAAAGAATAAAATAGCGATTCAAAGGGTTACACCACCGCAAGGGGCTCCGGCAGTTACAGCCGGAACGAATACTCCAGAGGTTACTTTGACCTATTCGGGCCCATCGGGTTCGGGCGGCGGCGGAAGTTGTGAAATGGAGCCTATGATCTGCGATGGTCAGGTCTGGAGCTGGGAAGAATGCGACTGTGTTCCGGGTACACCAATAGTCATTGACATCGCGGGCAACGGCTTTAATTTGACAAGCGCAGCAAATGGCGTGCGGTTTGACATTAACGGTGATGGGATAAAGGAACAACTGTCGTGGACTTCCGCCGGCTCAGATGACGCATGGCTCGCACTTGATCGCAATGACAACGGGGTGATCGATAACGGCAGGGAACTTTTTGGCAACTTCACTCCACAGCCTGTCCCTCCGACTGGCGAATCGAGAAACGGTTTCTTAGCACTTGCTGAATATGACAAATCTGAAAACGGCGGAAACGGCGACGGAGTCATAGACCGTCAGGACGCAGTTTTTGCTAGTTTGCGTCTCTGGCAAGACGCGAATCACAACGGTATGTCCGAGACGACGGAGTTGAAAACATTGCCGCAGTTAGATCTGGTGAAAATCGAATTGCGATATCACAATTCACGGCGAACAGACGAATATGGCAACGTGTTCCGATATCGCGCGAAGGTATGGGATGGGCGTGGCGCCCGCGTGGGCCGGTGGGCCTGGGATGTCATACTTCAGTTTCGATAAGCCTGCGATTGCCCAAAGCTTAAAGCAGGTATTGCTCTTTGCTCAGCGGCAACGGATCACAGAGCAATTCGTTCCAGGCAGTCCTTAACGGCAATGATACGGTGGTCCGGGTCGT
Source organism: Pyrinomonadaceae bacterium (assembly GCA_035327545.1). Lineage (GTDB taxonomy): Bacteria > Acidobacteriota > Blastocatellia > Pyrinomonadales > Pyrinomonadaceae > OLB17. The sequence goes on from DAOLDE010000001.1 coordinate 472,922, forward strand.
CCGGTATACGGAGCACCCCAGACGGCGAGAACCGTGCGTCTGGGTTTTCGGACAGGTATTCGAGCAGCTTGTCGGGAGAGATACGGGCGTCCTCCGAAAGCTTGATCGCGATGCCGTCGCGGGAACGATCGATGGAGAGTATCCTCATCTCATCCGCAATTTTTCTCAGCCGGCCGTATTCGAAGAGATTCTCGACCTGCGGCGGGATGCGTCCATAACGGTCCTCGATCTCGGCATGTATCCGTACAAGATCTTCTTCACCCTGTGCGGACGAGATGCGTTTGTATGTGCGAAGGCGCTGGCTCGCCTCGGCCATATAGTCTTTCGGGATCGAGACGTCTATTCCCAGATTGATCGAGACGCTCACGTCGTCCGCCACGTCCTCGCCGCGAATTTCCGCGATGGTGCGTTCCAGCATCTTTGTATAAAGATCAAATCCGAGTGCGTCGAGATGCCCTGACTGCTGGCCCCCCAGAATATTTCCCGCACCTCGCAGCTCAAGGTCCAGGGCGGCAAGGCGAAAACCGGCGCCAAGATCTGAAAATTCCCGGATCGCTGACAATCGTCGGCGGGCAATAGGCGTCAGTTCAAGCTCGCTAGGGATAAGCAGATAAGCATATGCCCGTTTGTTTGACCTTCCGACGCGGCCGCGAAGCTGATAAAGCTGCGAAAGGCCGTAATTGTCGGCACGGTTGATGATGATCGTGTTTGCCCGCGGAATGTCGATACCGTTCTCGATGATCGTCGTCGCGACGAGCACGTCGTATTTATAGTCGATGAAATCGAGCATTACCTGCTCCATTTCCTTTTCGTTCATCTGGCCGTGGCCGATGGCGATGCGGGACGTCGGGACGATCTTCTGAATAAGGGCAGCGATCGATTCGATCGATTCGACGCGGTTGTGGATAAAGAACACCTGGCCATGGCGTGATAGCTCAAGTTCGATGGCCGAGCGGATCACGCCCTCGGAAAACTGGACCACCTGGGTGTTGATCGCGAGGCGATCGCGCGGCGGCGTTTCGATAACGGACATATCCCGCATTCCGAGCAGAGACATATTGAGCGTTCGCGGGATCGGAGTTGCCGAAAGCGTCAACACATCAACCTTCTTCTTCATTTGCTTCAGCTTTTCTTTGTGCCCCACGCCAAACCGCTGTTCTTCATCCACTACGACAATGCCGACATTTGGCAGTTTCACATCTGATGAAAGCAAACGGTGCGTCCCGATCAGTACATCAACTTCACCCTTGCCTACTGCTTCGGCAACCGCCTTTTGCTCTTTTGAACTGCGGAATCGCGACAAAAGATCGACCTTTACGGGGAATGCCGCAAAACGCTTTCTGAAAGTTTCGAAATGCTGATAGGCGAGTACGGTGGTAGGTGCAAGAATGGCCGCCTGCTTGCCGTCCATTACGGCTTTGAATGCGGCTCGCATCGCGACCTCGGTCTTTCCATAACCGACATCGCCGATGATCAGCCTGTCCATCGGCACGGGGGTTTCCATATCGTGCTTTACATCGGCGATCGCCGCAGCCTGATCGGCCGTTAGTTCGTAAGGAAACGCATCTTCGAATTCGTGCTGCCACGGTGCATCGGCCGAGAAGGCGTGGCCGCGGACCAGCTTGCGTTCGGCATAAAGCTTCAGCAGCTCGTCTGCCATATCGCGCATCGCCCGTTTTGCCTTGGCCTTTGTTTTCTGCCAGCCGATCCCGCCAAGCCGGTCTAGCGTCGGCGAGGTCGCCTCGCCCGAAGAGTAACGCGAAACGAGGTCCATTCTCTCGACGGGCACAAACAGCTTTGCGTTGTCCGCGTAAACCAGCAGCATGAACTCGCGTTCCGAGCCTTGCGACGAGATAGTTTCAAGGCCCTCGAAACGGCCGATGCCATGATCGACGTGGACGACGAAATCACCGGGCTTAAGGTCGCGAAAGTCCGAGGTGAACGCAGCCAGGCGCGACCGCTGGGCAGGTTTAGGACGAACATCCGCCTGGCCTTCTGCCGACGATTCGCCAAAGATGTCCATCTCGGAATATAACCGGACTTCCGCCGTCGGGATCTCGAAACCGGCCGATAGCGGGCCGATCACAATAGAGTTTGGAGGCAATGTTATGTCGTATTCCCGCAGCATCTCAGCCAGACGATCCGCCATGCCGGGCGTTTGTGCGACTACGATATCTGTTGGCAAAACTTCGCGGGTGAAAGCCTGAACGTCACCGTGGAAGCTCCGCACCGGCCGCGACAAGATCTCGATCTCGGTCGCTCTACTCGCCGTTGGAAACAAGAACAGAGGCATACCGGGCCTTCCGCCACGAGTGGAAGGCCGCAGGCTCGAAATAAGTGTCGACGCGCTAGTGCCCATGCTCGCTCCATCGGTCGCAAGTTGAAACTCCTCATCCGTCGCAGCGGCTGAACGGCCCAGAGCCCGGATCTCGATAGTTTGCAGTTCGTTTAGCTTTCTCCGAAGATGATCGGGAAAGTGGAGCAGCTCACCCGGTTCGAGACCGATGTCTCCCGCCTCGACTATCGCCTCGTGATCGCGTTCAAGATCAGCGAACAATGTTGCGAGCGACAGTTCAACGGCCGCGGGTTCAACGACAACGAGCAAATGATCTTTAAGATAATCGAACACCGAACCGTTCATCGGCCGGACAAGCGGGAGCAAAAATTCCCAGCCTGAAAATGTTTCGCCTTCGGCCGCCAGGTCGGTACGGTCGCGAAGATTCCGCCAAAACTTCTCATCCGAAAAGCGATCCGCCGCAAAAAACGCCCAATCCTTCAGATCTTGTTTCGTCGCGGTAAGTTCCCGCATCGGAGCGAGCGATGCCTGGCCGATACGGGTTACTGAAAGCTGTGTGTCCGCCTCGAATTCGCGGATCGATTCCACCGTATCGCCAAAAAATTCGATCCGGAGCGGCCTGTCTCCTGTCGGCGACCACGCATCGATGATCCCGCCGCGAATAGAGAACTGGCCCGGCCCGAATATCGGCTCTTCGCGGATATAACCACCGGCGATGAGGCGGCCGACCAGTTCTTCGGGCGGAATTTCCTGCCCGATCCTGATCTCGCAGCCAAGCTCCGACATTTCTCTCGGCGTCACGGTCCGCTGGGCCATGCTTCGTGCGGAAAGCAGCACAATATCGCCCGTCGCTCGGGCGAGCTGCCAAAGGGTGAGTGCGCGTTTTTCCTGAGTTTCTGCGTGTGGCGAGACGCCGGAGTATGGACGGCTTTCAAACGAGGGCAGAGTAAGGATCTCCTGATCGCTTTTGCCAAACATTTGACAGAAAAAACGGATATCGCCGGCCCATGTGTCGAGATCTGCGTTCGTTTCGGTCACGATCGCAAGCTTTGCACCTGCTTCTGCGTGGAGCCGGGCGAGAACATATGCCGTTGCCGGGCCGGATGTAAGGCCGCTCAGCGAAACGATCTTCGTTTCGCTTCTGACAGCCTTCTTTAGTTGTTCAAAAACATCGGCCACAAACGCACCTCTCCGCCGCGAACGCCTTCGTAACAGGTGTTCACAAGCCGTCTATCACTTTATCGCGGCGGCAGCGCCAAGGCGGATCATTCACCTTTCTCGCCGGCGGCCGCGTAGTTCGGATTATCGATAACCCATCCGCGATCTTCGCGGACCCGCCCCGATCTCAGATGAATATCGTGCTGCGGAAAGGGTATTTCGATGTTATTCTCGCGAAACTTCTGCAAAATCGCAAAGTTCATATTGCTTCGGAACAGGCCGGGGCGATGCAGCCGCACGCGGCTCCATGCCCGCAGTTCGAAAACGAGCGCGCTGTCGCCAAATTCAAGGAACCTCACCGAAGGCGGCGGTTCATCGACGACGTCGTTGTTCTCATTTGCCGCTTCAACCATCAGGCGCGAGACCAGATCGACATCAGAATCGTAGCCGACGCCAACCGGCACGCGAAAGCGGATCAGGCTGTCGCCAAAGCTCCAGTTTATGACGTTCTCCGAGATGAATTTGCTGTTCGGAACGATTATCGTGATGTTGTCGTTCGTGCGTATGCTGGTTGAACGTGCCCCGATGCCGACGACTTCGCCGTGTACGTCGTCCACCTCGATGCGGTCGCCGACCTTTATCGGCCGTTCGAACATTATTATCAATCCGCTGATGAAATTATTCGCGATGTTCTGCAGTCCGAAGCCGATGCCGATGCCGACGGCACCCGCGATCACGTTCAGAGTGGTCAGATCGATGCCGACCGTTTGCAGGATCACGAGAAATCCGACAAAAAGCACGAGATACCGCGTGACGGTCCCGATCGCCTGGCGTGCTCCCACGTCGAGCTTTGTCCGCTGCAGGAGTTTTCCGACAAGAAAATTCTTGAGCTTTGCCGACAGATAGATCAATACGCCGGAAAAAATGAAAAGATATGCGATGGTCAGCGGTGTGATCTGCGCGTTGCCGAGCGAGAAGAGCGTATAATTCAGCAATTCCGAGACATTATTTACGTTCCTCTCGACTATCGTGTTTCCTTCGGCTGCGGCAAATGTCGGCATAGGAATATTTTAGACGATTTGCCCCCGCTTCCCAACGACGCGGCCTGAACCGCTCGATGTGAGCCGCAAAAGTTGACGACATGCTCAACGTTGACCGCCGCGCGCTCAGTTGTGCGAAACTTTCCGCCACAAACACACATAGCCGCAGAAAACATTTTTGGGGCGGGTGCAAGCGCCCCGACATTTTCCTGCGGTCAGACGTATTTTGCCATTTTACGGAGAAATTTACCTTTAGCGTCAACACATCTATAATCGAGGCTTTCTATCAATGAGTTACAATGAAGTCACTTCCGGGATCATAGGCGCGGCGATCGAAGTGCATAGAAAATTGGGGCCCGGACTTCTTGAATCAGCCTATTGTGAATGTCTTGCCCGGGAACTGTTGATCCAGGGTATCGAGTTTCAGCGAGAAGTTCCGGTTCCGGTGGTCTATAAAGGAGTCAAGCTGGAGTGTGGTTACCGGCTGGATTTCCTGGTGAACGGTTCGGTAGTTGTCGAGGTCAAGGCAGTCGAAGCTATACCGCCGGTCTTCGAAGCGCAATTGCTGACGTATTTAAGGTTAGGTGGGTGGAAGCTTGGTTTGCTGATCAATTTCAACGTTATTGTGTTGAAAGACGGCATACGGAGGCGGATACTCGGGTCGTTGGGCGATCAGGTTTAGGACCGAACAAATTTGGGGAGGGAATACCGCCCACTTCTCGGCGTTCTCTGCGGCTTGCTCTGCGTTCTCTGCGGCTTGCTCTGCGTTCTCTGTGGCTTGCTCTGTGTTCTCTGTGGCTTGCTCTGTGTTCTCTGTGTTG
>DAOLDE010000002.1:0-370710 GCA_035327545.1 Pyrinomonadaceae bacterium
ACATTCGTCTTGATCTCGTCCATCTTCGAATCCTCCATTGTTTTTTCGAGTCCTTGATTCTGCGGAAAGAGAAAGGTCCGTTTCTACTGCCTTCCTCTCAAAACAACGAACCGATATTGCGTTACGCTCCACCGGTTACGCCCTGTATGAAAACAAACTGCGTTTTCAGGTTTGGCAATTTTCAGGTTAGTGTATGGCAATAACAGATTTAGAGTCTGTATGCTGCCATACAAAGCTTAAAAAATATCGCTTAGAGCAAAATATTCTTCGTCCGCAACTTTATAGCACCAATTGCATTTTTTTTCCAGCCCAGAAGAGTTTTTGAGACAAAAAAAGGACGCCCGTAACAAAGGGCGTCCGTGAGTGATTCGAAGTGGTGATCCGACCAGGACTCGAACCTGGGACCCAATGGTTAAAAGCCATTTGCTCTACCGACTGAGCTATCGGACCACTTGGCCTTTGGATCGGCATCTATCTGAAAAGCAAACTGCCAAACACAGGCCAAACTTTGCATTTTAGCGTGCGGGTCCGACGATGGCAAGTTCCATGTGAATATTGACCCTTTCGTAGGGGCCGGGCTCGCTGGATGCTGCCTCTTTGAACCCATGCTTTATATATAGATCAATTGCCGGGCCGAGCGACGTGTTGGAGAGCAAGTAGATCCGCTTCTTGCCGCATTGCCGAGCATGGTCCACACATATCTCGACCAGTCGGTCGGCAATGCCTCGACGGCGATACTGCTTCGAAACGGCCATCTTCGCCAATTCGAATGCGTCTCCCCCCGCTTCGATCAGGGCCACGGTACCGGCAACTTCGTTACCCCTTACCGCGAAGAAGATCTCGCCTCCCTTTTCAATGATATTCTCGCTGGGATGGTCCAGAAGCTCGCGGTCGTGGTCTTCGACCTTAAAATACTCCATTATCCAGGCATAGTTGAGGTCAGCAAACGCCTTTGCATATTTGGCCTCAAACGGGACAATGGCGAACTCGGGATCAGGCTTCATCTAGGTACGAACCTTACCACCTAACATTATTAAACGCTTATTCCATGACTAGACGCCCGCAGAGGCAGCGAACCACCCGTCCATTACCGACCCTTTTAGGATGATGGTCTGATCGCGCTCAGGGCCGGTCGAAATAAGCCCTATCTCAACCCCGACCGAATCGGAAAGAAATCTGACGTAGTCCTGAGCAGCCTTAGGAAGCTCAGAGAACTCTGTGATCCCGAGCGTCGAAGAACGCCATCCGGGCATCGTTTCATACCGTGGGCGTATAAGCCGCAGGTCATGTGAAACGGCGGGAAACGTATATACGGCAGAACCTTCTATCTCATATCCTATGCACACTTTGATCTCTTCAAGCTCATCTAATACATCAAGTTTTGTGAGGGCGATCGAATCAAAGCCATTGAGCTCTGCGGCATATCGTGTCGCTACGGCATCGAACCATCCGCAGCGACGCGGGCGGCGGGTCACCGATCCGTACTCGTTTCCCCGCTCTCGGATGAGATGTGCGACCGGTTCTTCGTCGTCGAGCATCTCGGTCGGGAAAGGCCCCTCGCCAACGCGGGTGGCATAGGTTCGAACGATGCCGAGCACGCCGGTAATATGGTGGGGAGGAATCCCTGCGCCGACCGATGCCCCACCAGCCGTTGGATTTGACGAGGTGACATATGGATAGGTTCCATGGTCCACGTCGAGCAAAGTTGCCTGGGCACCTTCAAGCAGGATCTTGCGCTCTGCCCTTCTTGCCTCGGCCAGAAAATGCGATGTCTCGGCCACAAAGGGCCGCAGGCGTTCCACCAAAGGTGTGATCTCTTCAAGGATCTCATCAGCTCGCAGAGGCTGATTACCGAAAAGGACGATGATCCGGTTAGCTTCTTCAAGATTACGCTCGACACGAAGTTTAAGGATCTCGGGCGAAAGAGCGTCTGCGACGCGGATGCCCCGACGCCCGGCTTTGTCCTCATAAGCCGGCCCGATGCCGCGAAGCGTGGTGCCGATCTTCTCGTTTCCAAGCCGCTCCTCCGATGTATGATCAAGCGCACGGTGGTACGGCATTATTAGATGCGCGCGGCTGGATACCTTGAGACGGTCGGGTGTTACTTCGACGCCCTTTTCCGAGATCTGATCAACCTCTTCGAAAAACGCCTTTGGATCGATAACCATCCCGTTGCCGAGCACACAGACCTTTCCCGGGTGGATGATGCCCGACGGCAGCAGCCTCAGCACAAACGATCTGTCGCCGACATACACGCTGTGACCCGCGTTGTGTCCACCCTGGTAACGGGCGACCACATCAAAGCGGTCGGCCAAAAGGTCAACGACCTTTCCCTTCCCTTCATCGCCCCACTGGGCGCCGATTATCACAATGATCATAGATTATTGGGTGTAATCTCAGTCCAGACTTGTAGTTCGGGTAGTGCTTGTTGAGGATTACGACTCAGTTTACCAAAGTCGGAGATCATCTGCGAGAAGACCGAAGATGAGGAAGTCGTGATTATTCCCGTTAAGAACTTCCGATCGCCTCAAGAGACCTTCTTTCTTGAATCCCAGCCTTTCGGGCACAGCGGCACTCCGAAGATTCTCGGCAGAACATCGGATCTCGACGCGATTCATTTGAAGCTCGTCGAAAGCATATTCGATCATCACCTTGCACGCAGTGGTGATCGATCCCTTGCCTTCATGACGGTGGTCGATCCAATAACCGATCTCACAGACCCTCGATCCCCAATCAAGCCGATTAAAGCCGGTTGACCCGATCAATTTATCGTCCGAAAGCAAAGCAAGACCAAGAGTTTTTCGATCGAGTCGATCTTTGATAGCGTTGCAAATGAATTTTCTTGCATCTTCTATGGAATATTCAGGTGTCATCCACCTCATGAATGTCTGCAGATGCTTGCGGTTTTGCTGGACGATGGCGAATGCTGCGTCAATGTCATCCTCTCGCCATGCACGCAGCGTCAGATCGCCAAGCTGAAATTCGGTTCTAAGCGTCTGGTCCATTCGTAAAGTTCAACGTATTTTCGGGCGGCGTTCTCCCACGAATTGTCTTCGGTCATTCCGTTTACTTGGATCTGTTGCCACGAGTCAGGGTCGGCATATGCGAATAGGGCCTCGTAGATCCGCTCGAGAAATTTATCGGCGCGATACGGCCCGAACTTGAAGCCGTTGCCTGAGCCGGAAACCGTATCCCAATTTCGCACCGTATCGTCCAACCCGCCAACTGCACGGACGATCGGAACGGTTCCATATCGAAGCGAATACATTTGGTTCAACCCGCACGGCTCAAATTTCGAAGGCATCAGGAAAATGTCAGCACCTGCTTCGATCTGATGCGCCAACTTTTCGTTATATCCTCGATAAACACCAACTTGCTGGGGAGCATAATCACGCAGACTTTGCCAGTAGTCCTCGTACTTCTTTTCTCCCGAGCCGAGAGAAACGATGTAAGCACCGGTCGCTATTATTTCACCCGCGACCTGCATCATCAGGTCAATTCCCTTTTGCGCCGTCAACCGAGTTATATTTGCGAAAACAGGCCTTTCCAACTTTACCGGAAGCGAAAATTGTTCGAGCAGAAACCGCTTGCATTCGCGCTTACCCGTTAGGTCCGAAGCGTCAAAGTGTGCCGGCAGCTCAGGATCGGTCCTGGGGTTCCAAACCTCATAGTCGACGCCGTTGGTTATGCCGACGAGACGCCCAGCTCGTTGGCGAACCAGCCAATCGAGACCGTAGCCATTTTCGGGCCTTTGGATCTCTTGTGCGTATCGACGGGAAACCGTAGAAAGCGTGTCCGACAGCGAAAGTCCGGCCTTCATTGCCGAAGCCGCGCCATTCGAAAGAAACGCATTTCGTTCAAATTCCCCGCCAAATCCAAATTTCCAAAGCTCGTCAGCCCCGAAAACCCCTTGATACGCCATATTATGGACAGAAAACACTGTGCGTGTGTTTCGCCAGAATGCGTCGTACCTGCGCTTTGCCGCAATTTCGGCTGCGGCAAATCCGCAGTGCCAATCGTTTAGGTGAATGATGTCCGGGGCCCGGCCGATCCGCCTAAGCAAAACGATCGCCGCATGATTGAAGAACGCAAACCTTTCATGGTCTTCACGGTAACCGTAGATAGAATCTCGATGGAAATAGGAAGGGGCGTCGATGAGAAAGGTAGGGGAACCGTTGGCCTCGCTGTAAAAGGCCTTAGCGCGATAAATACCGCCACGCCAGCCGACGTCGAGATCGTCAACCGCGACCTCCCAGAGATGCTCGCCTTTCGTCTGCCAATAACAGGGCGTGATCAGAACCGCATCCATCCCGATCTGCGAAAGGGCCTTTGGCAACGCTCCTGCAACGTCTGCCAAACCGCCGGTCTTGGAATATGGCACTGCCTCGGCCGAAATGACTGCAATTCGCATATTTAGGGATGTTCAAAGTTAATCTCTATTCACCCGGTTCGTCAACTAGACGAACTTTTATGGCGCAAAAAGGGCCGGAAGGATCGCCCCCGGCCCAAGTAACCAAAATGCTGAAGGATCAGAAATTGATCCTGAACATTATGTCGATCTGGCGTCCACCAAGGTCGTTCGTCGTGGATACGTCCTGGTAAGCCGAACCGTTGCCCATTTGAGCAAACGTAGCGCCGCCCACTGCAACCCCGATCACGTCTGCACCAAAACCGCCAACGCGGAAATTTGGAGCATTCAATGCATCAAGTGCTGTGACTCGGAATTCGACGCTTCGCTTTTCGCCCCATCGAAAGCGCTTTGCCAGAGTCGCATCGACTTTGAAGAACGACGGTCCATACATTATCAGGTTGTTGAAACCACATTCGCCGACATACCTGGAAATACAATTTCCAAAGCCTGCGGGTGCGATAAAGCGGCCTTGCGGGCCACCGCTGCCAAAGGTGGTGCCATAGCCATTGTTAGTAGTCGTGTTTGCAACACTGATGTTGAAAGCACGCTGAGTGTTGACGATGATGTCTTCAGGTAGATAGGTCACAACCTGCACACCGCTGATCACAGAGTTTTTGTAAACTCCGATCGCCTTTTGCAGTTCCTTTTTGGTCATGCCCACCAACTGGACATTGCCGAGACTGAAAGGAGAGCCGCTCTGCCATCGTATGGTCGGCAGAATGGTCCAGCCGCCGATGATCCCGTCAACGAACCAGTGGGTGTTGCCCAAATAGCTGCGGCCTCGGCCGAATGGAAGGTCATAGGTCGCGTCGAACTTAAAGTTGTGCGTCAGATCAAACGCCTGCACGTTGCGTGCAAGGTCTAACCCACCCGGCCTTTGCGAAAAGCCTGCAAAGACAACGCTGCTCGATGCGTAGGCATTCGCCATTGCCTTCGAGAAGACATAACTCGCTTGAACGCGCAACCCGTTAGACAGGCGTCGCCGAAGCTCTATCACACCCGAGTCATACCACGTCTTGTTGCTGTTATCGACTGTAAACGAACCGTTAACTCCAGTAGTTGGGTTAACGTAGAAGAAATTGACCGGAAGACCGTTTGCTATCGCATTTGCCCGTCTCGCCGCATTGTTCTCGAAGTTCGTTCCATTGAATGTCAAGATCGTTGGGAAGTTCCTCGAAAGGGCCGCAACAAGGGTCGTGTTGGCGAAGTTTGCCGCCGTGTACCTCGCTGGATTCGATGGATCGAATGTCGCCGGGGTATTGAAGTACGCCATCATGATCGGCAGCGGCGACGTTCCTGTCCCCGGTCCAAAGTAAGCAAACGTCTGTCCGCGGCCTGCCGCAATGTTTGCATATAAATTGTCCTGGGCACGTCGGAACTCATCTGCAAAGCCGTTCTCGATCGTATTGAACTCGTTAATGTTGTACTGCCGCTGAAGGTTTACCCCGCGGTTGCCGACATAACGGATCTCGACTACCGTGTTTCGGTCTAGTTCTCGCTGATATCCGAAACTGAACGAATGTACCGCACCTGTCTTGAGATTCGGGTCGAACGAATTGGTCGAGTTCGACACGGTCAGTGCTATCGGGAAGCTCGGTTTTGTGCCGACAATACCCGGAGCCGGTGTCAAGTTCGGGTTTCCTCCGGTCCTGAGGTTTGTACCGACCGTGATCAGCCCGTTTGCGATCGTTCGTGACAGAGATTGAGTTCCACCCGGGTTAGCTCCATAGATACTCTCTAGAAGGTCGAACCCCTCTCGAACAAAGGCCATCGAGTAGCCGCCGCGAAATACGCTCTTTCCATTTGAACCGAACAAAGATTTAGTAAATCCATTGCCGGAAAAGTCTGGACTCCATACGACACCAATCGAAGGTGCAAAGTTGTTCAGATCGTCTGGATAGGCCTTCTCGCCTTTAAGTAGCGGAACAACGCGAGGTTCAGACCCTGTCAGCGTTCCAGGTTTGAAAATATTTCCCGGACCCGAAATTCCGTAGATCTGGTCATGTTTCTCCAACCTAGTGTAGAGCCCTTCGCTGAGTGCCACAAACCCTGACTGAGGCTGCCAACGAAGCCCATAGTTCAACGTGAAATTCTTGTTGATACGCCAGCTATCCTGAACATACAAGCCCCAGGTGTTTTGCTTCGCCAATCGCGATTGCAGCGAATTTTCCTGATAGGTGCCGTCAGAGGTCAGGTATGCCGTTGATGTATAAGCGGTCACGCGGCCGACCAAAGTGGCATAAATAGCTCGAGCTGTCGTCAACTGCGCCGCCGTAGCTCCGGGAAGGGTCGTTGCGCTGAAAATATTGAACGCGGCATCTGTCGAATCGAGGCCGAAGCTTATCGTAGGGACGATACGTCCGATCGCTGAGCCCTCGCGTCGTATAAGCTTCCACTGGCCGCCAAAGCCGATCGTGTGATTCCCGCGGATCCACGTGACATTGTTCGTGAAATCGTACGTCGGTGTGTTGCGGTCGCTGTACGAGTTTCTCGAATACGGGGTCGTGATCCCGGCCGCGTCCAGTCCGAGCTGAAAGCCGCGCGAGTAATCATAGTCTGCTGCCGAGATACCCGCGCTGAAGGTCGAAAGTCCCGTTGACATTGCGAACCTTGCTTCGTTCACAACGTTGGTCAAGAAATTAGACCTGACCGCGACCGAGTACGAGTCGCGAACAGAACCCTGCGTATACCAGGGGAATCCCGGAAAACGCTCGTCCTGGGAATTCAGAAAATCCTTAGATGGAACGAATTCCTGCTGATTTGTCACGAACTCAACACTGTTGCTCTTGTTGATGTTGAAGTCGAACCGAAGAGCTAGGAATTTCCTGGTTGCGTCGCCTGATGGTGAGAAATTGTAGTTCAGGTAATTCGGTGAGTTTGAGATCGGAGTAAGCGTTCCCTCGGTGCCAACCGCCGATCTAATTCTAGCTAGAATATCCGCTACCGTCGGATCCGGTGTCGAGATCTGACCCGCATTGGCAGCGATCTGATAAAGATTTACCTGTCTTGTTTCAGTGCCGACGATGTACCGATATATTCCGGCCTGAGCATCGGGTGTAAAGACGGTACGTGTCCGAGCCTGTGAAGCCGGAAGACGAAATTCTTCGTAATTCACAAAGAAGAACCTTTTGTCCTTGCCGGAATCAAACCATGAGTCGCCACCAAAGCTGAAGAACGGGATCGGCCCGCTGAAGCTGCCGCCAAACTGGTTCAAGCGTATCTTCTGCCGATAGGCTTTTCCATTGTCGTCCCTCTGGCCGTCGCGATTCTGATACCAATAATTTGCGTTCAGCCCTTCATCTCGGTGCTGCCAAAATACGCTTCCCTTATAGTCGTTATTTCCACGTCGGGTCACGAATTTTATCTGGACCGCACCATCGCCGCCGCCTTCCGATCCGGGATTCGACGTCGAGACCGTAACCTCTTCGATGGCATCCAGCCGTGGCCGAACATATGTAAAGTAGCCGTCCGAAGAACGAAGCAGGTTGTCCTGGACGTCAACGCCGTCGATAGTGATGCTCAGCGAGCCCTTCGGCAAGCCGTTTATCGATGAACGTCTGGGTGCTCCGACAGATGCCGTTCCCGGAAGCAGTGCAACCAGGTCCAAAGCATCGCGGGATGCTACCGGCGTTTCGAGGATCTGCCTGCCGGTAAGCGTTGTGCCGATCGTTGCGGTTTGGGTCTGAAGCACCTCGCCGCCGGCACCCGTTACAGTGACGGTCTCGCTGATATCACCGGTCTGGATGGCGACGTTCACCGTTGTCGGTGTACCGACGTCGACCTTCACTCGCTCAACGAGTGATCGTTTAAACCCATCTGCAGCAACCTCTACCTTGTAATAGCCGGCTCCCAATGCCGGGACACGGTAGGCTCCTGCGTCATTTGTCTGTACTTTGAATTCTTGGCCACTTGCACTTGTGATAGTGACGGTCGCGCTGGGCACGGCCGCACCGTTTGCGTCAACGACAGTTCCGGCGATCGAGCCGGTTATCTGCGCGATTGCTGCGGACTGAAAGATCACCGCCAACGCACTTAATGCAAGCATGCGCAGCATATATTTTCTCATTTCGCTCCTCCTAGATTTTGAATAGAAACCAACCCAATACTCAATCTTTATTTATGACGGTACTGCTTAGTTTAAAAAGGAGTTATACGGAAACCGGGACCGGAAGGGCCCGGTACTCCGCTTCGTCAACGAGAAAAGCGCGCTGAAACGAATGCGTGAAAGATAGCACGCATCGTTCAGATCGCAAAGCGAAAAATTATCTATGAGTGGATCAGGTCTGCATCGAGGCAAGAAACTCGGCGTTTGTCTTTGTTTTACCAAGGCGTTCGAGCACGACTTCCATCTGCTCGACGGGTGACAATGGGTTCAGGACACGACGCATGACCCAGATGCGTGCGAGGTCTTCCTTGTCGATAAGAAGCTCCTCTTTTCTGGTGCCCGAACGCTGAAGATCGATGGCCGGGAAGAGTCGTTTGTCGCTTAGGCGGCGGTCGAGATGTATCTCCGAATTACCTGTTCCCTTGAACTCTTCGAAGATCACGTCGTCCATTCTGGAGCCTGTATCGATCAGCGCAGTGGCGATGATCGTCAGGCTGCCGCCTTCCTCGATGTTTCTGGCGGCACCAAAAAACCTCTTGGGCCTTTGTAGGGCATTTGAATCGATACCGCCTGAAAGTATCTTGCCTGACGGCGGAACTACGGCATTGTGTGCACGGGCCAGGCGGGTTATCGAATCAAGCAGTATAACGACGTCGCGCTTATGTTCTACAAGGCGCTTTGCCTTCTCGATCACCATGTCCGCTACTTGAACGTGCCGCGTCGGGGGTTCATCAAAGGTAGATGAAATAACCTCGCCCTTCACCGATCTTTGCATGTCCGTCACCTCTTCGGGCCGCTCGTCGATAAGAAGGACGATCAACGTTACCTCAGGATGGTTTTCCGTGATCGAGTTAGCTATGGTTTGCAGCAAAACGGTCTTACCAGTCCTCGGCGGTGCAACGATCAAAGCACGCTGCCCTTTGCCTATCGGTGTGACGAGATCGATAACACGGGCCGCAATATTATCAGGCCCCACCTCCATGGCGAGTTGCTCGTCAGGATAAAGAGGTGTCAGATTGTCAAAAAAGACCTTCTCTCGCGACTGTTCCGGGGCTTCAAAATTGATCGCCTCAACCTTGATCAGTGCGAAATAACGCTCGCCTTCCTTTGGCGGACGGATCTGTCCCGAGACGGTATCGCCCGTTCTTAGATCAAACTTGCGGATCTGAGAAGGGCTTACATAAATGTCGTCCGGACCCGGAAGATAGTTATATTCCGGGGCCCTGAGAAAGCCAAAACCGTCGGGCAGCGTCTCCAGAACGCCTTCGGAAAAGATCAGTCCGCTCTTCTCTGTTTGTGCCGCGAGAACCTTGAAAATAAGCTCCTGTTTACGCAAGCCGCTGGCACCCTCAATTCCCATGTCCTTAGCGATGTGGGTTAGTTCGCTGATCGACATCTCCTTAAGGCCAGCCAAATTAAGAAGGTCGCCCTTGGGAGTCGAGCCTGATCGCTCGGCCGCAGGGACCTCTGGATCACCGGCCGAGACATTCTCGGCGTTATCATCTACTGGGCCATTCTCGGTCCTTGAGCCTTTTGTTTTGCGGGTGGGTGTAGTTTTCGTAGCCATTTGTTTTGGTCTTTATGATCTATCAAGTTCGCCCGGCTGATGACAGACGATCCACAATTCCATAATCTGGTACAGTAGCCGGTAATGCCTGGCCTGAAATATAAAGGAGGAGTTAATCGTATGGACTAAAAGTAGTAAAACAGCTGAACCTATCTAGAAGTTCGTTCCAGTTAAAGGGATTCACTAAGTATTACAACAGTTGCGTTCAAAATGCAACCTATTTATTTAATTTTTCTCAACAGCCTCGCGAATTTTGCCCCAGACCGCATCCTTTCCCAAACCCGAGATCGCAGAAAATGCTATGACCTCCGTCTCACCGAACATTTGTCTGAGGTCCTTCAGGCGATTGCCAAGCTCGTTTCGCGAAAGCTTGTCCGATTTTGTCGCGATCATCAGCCTCGGTTTCTGATTCAGGGTAAGCCAGTCGTAGAGCTGCTTATCCAGCTCGCTCGGCGGGTGCCGCGAATCGACAAGTTGAACATAAAGAACGATTTCGGGCCTTTCCGTCAAGTAATCCCGGGCCATTTTGCCCCAATCTTGCCTCACAGATCTCGAAACCTTCGCGTACCCGTAACCAGGCAGGTCCACGAAATAGAATTCGTCGTTAACTCGATAATAATTGATGCTCTGCGTACGACCGGGCGTATTTGAGGTTCGTGCTAGCGATCGTCGGCCCAATAGAGTATTTAGGAGCGACGATTTTCCCACGTTCGAGCGGCCAAGAAATGCGATCTCTGGTCTTCCATCCTGCAGCCAATGCGCTCGTTCAAAAGCACTTTTTACAAACTCAGCCGTTCTGATCTTCATTCGGTCGTATTCGGCCAAAGAGAGAATTTTCGAATGAGCGTACGCAAATGCCGCCAAAGACAGGCCGTTAGAACGGTTTACTCAATGGTCGTCGAGGAAACCTCGGTTCTTGGGCCATCGACATCCCAGATCTGGGGAGGCACGAGGGCGGCAGGCGATTTCTCGAGCTCGAGCGAGTATTCAAGCACCTCGTCGACAGTATCAACAAGATGGATCGTCAGATCTTCGCGAACCTCGTCAGGGATGTCGGCCAGGTCTTTTTCATTCTCTTTCGAAAGAATTAGGGTCTTCAAGCCAAATCGGTGAGCGGCAAGCAATTTTTCTTTGACCCCGCCGATTGGCAGAACCTTTCCCCGCAGCGTTATTTCGCCCGTCATTGCCACATCATGCCGAGCTTCTTTTCTCGTTAAAGCTGAGACCATCGCCGTAGCGATCGTGATGCCGGCGCTCGGACCGTCTTTCGGGATCGCACCTTCCGGTACATGAATGTGGAGGTCCTTTTCCTTGAACTCCTTTGGATCGATCCCGAGCATTTCCGCCCTTGATCTGACGCAGGTCAGGGCTGCTCGCGCAGATTCCTGCATAACCTCGCCCAGCTTACCCGTCAGCGTGACTTCTCCCTTGCCTTCGACAAGGGTCGCTTCAACCTGAAGGACGTCCCCACCCACTTCCGTCCAGGCAAGGCCGTTGACCAGCCCGATCTCGCTTTTGCGTGCAATATCCTGCTTTCTAAATCTTATCGTACCAAGCAGTTCCTTTACCTTTTCGGCATCAACCACGGTCCTGAAATCTTCCTTTGCTTCCGACACAACAAACTTCCGCGCGATCTTTCTGAGACAAGAATT
Source organism: Pyrinomonadaceae bacterium (assembly GCA_035327545.1). Classification (GTDB taxonomy): domain Bacteria; phylum Acidobacteriota; class Blastocatellia; order Pyrinomonadales; family Pyrinomonadaceae; genus OLB17. The sequence goes on from DAOLDE010000002.1 coordinate 11,736, forward strand.
GATCTCGCGCTCCAAATTCCTAACACCCGCTTCGCGCGTGTAGTGGCGGATGATCTCAAGGATCCCGTCGTCGGTGAATTTTACCTTCTCCGGATCGATGCCATTATTTTCGGCAGATTTTGCTATCAAGTGACGCGTTGCGATCTCGGATTTTTCGCGTTCGGTATATCCCGAAAGCTGGAGTATCTCCAGGCGGTCCTGCAGCGGCGGGGGGATAGTATGCAAAACATTGGCAGTCGCGATAAAAAATACGTTCGAGAGATCGTAATCTACGTCGAGATAGTGGTCGCGGAAAGTATTGTTCTGCTCGGGATCGAGCACCTCCAACAACGCCGAACTCGGATCGCCTCTGAAGTCACGGCCCAGCTTGTCCACCTCGTCCAGCAAGATCACCGGGTTTATCGTTCCTGCCCGCTTCATAAGTTGGACGATCTGTCCTGGCAGTGCACCGATATAGGTTCGCCGATGTCCGCGTATCTCGGCCTCGTCGTGAACACCGCCAAGCGCGAGCCGCACAAATTTTCGTCCCGTGGCCCGGGCGATCGATTTACCCAGCGAGGTCTTGCCAACTCCGGGGGCTCCGACAAAACATAGGATGGTTCCTTTGGGATTGTTAACGAGCTGGCGTACGGCAAGAAATTCAAGGATGCGTTCTTTTATCTTTTCAAGGCCGTAATGGTCTGCATTTAGTATCTTCTCCGCCTCGACCAGATCCTCGATCTCTTCAGATCTTTCTTTCCAGGGAACATTGATCAGCCAGTCCAGATAGGACCGCGAGACGGTACTCTCTGCCGACATCGGCGGCATTGCCTCAAGACGCGAAAACTCCTGCATCGCCTTGTCGCGGGCCTCCTCGCTCATGCCGGCTTCTTCGATCTTCTTTTTAAGGTCGTCGAGCTCCGCTTTGTCGTCCTTTCTACCTAGCTCCTTGTGGATAGCCTTGATCTGCTCGTTCAGATAGTATTCCCGCTGGTGCTTGTCCATCTGCTTTTTGGTGCGCGAATGGATCGTACGGTCGAGCTGACGTTTTTCGATCTCGCCCTCAAGTATTTCCGTCAATTTCTGGAGCCGTTCCTGCACGGAGAAAGTTTCCAAAAGCTCCTGTTTTTCTTCGACGCCGATTCGTAGGTGCGAGCTCATCGCGTCCGATATCTGAGCAGCAGAGATTCCGCGCAGACTGGCATGCAAAGCGTCTGTGTAGGCATCCGGAGACACCCGCAAAAATTGTTCGACAAGCGAATGGATCCGCTGCAGAAGGCCATCTGTTCGGAACCCGGATTCGTCGATCGAATGAACCTTCCGGACATGTGCATAAAACATTCCGTCCGGGTCCTGGTCTATTCTTAACGACTCGCCTCGGTCCCGCCCCTCAACTACCACCTTTATTTGTCCGTTATCCTGTCGTTGGGCCTGCAGGATCCGACCCAGGGTGCCGACCGTGAATATCTGTTCCGCTGTCGGTTCATCGACGGTGGCATCGTGCTGGGTCGCGAGGAAAATATCGCGGTCACCGCCCATTGCCTCCTCGAGCGCCCGAACCGAACTTGAGCGTCCGATCTTAAAAGCGACTTTAGTGTAAGGAAAGATCACGACATCGCGGATCGGGACCATCGGGTACCGCTTGATATCGGAGGGCATTTGATCGGTAAATTCCTGCATAATTCCGGGGGCTTCTGGTCAGATCGACCGCTCGGACGGCCATCGAAACTTCCTAGTTCCTATTTATGCAAAATCAGGTGCTGAATGTAAAGAAAATCGGCAGTTCCACCCAATTTAGCAAGATAGAGCCTCGCTTAACTAAACGCCTATTCCTGCTTAGGTTTTAGTTTTCTGGGCAAACGCGGCTTCTTTCTGGCATCGAATACGAACGACGCTTCTAGTTCTCGTAAAGGTCGAACTCTCGCAAACTTGGTGAAATTTTTATTAGAAGGCAAATGATCAGGCTGCTTCTTCCATTCTCGGGCCTACCACGTCGAAGACTGGGGCCTTCTTTTCGATCATTTCCTTAGTGATGACTATCTCGGATACCTTTTTCTCCGAAGGAAGAAAGAACATCGAATCGAGCAGAATTTCTTCCAATATCATCATTAGGCCCCTAGCACCGACCTTACGTTTGTGGGCCTCGTGAGCTACGGCGGAGATAGCATCGTCGGTAAACTTGAGCCCGATGTTGTCGAATTCGAACTTTCGCTGATACTGCCGAATAAGTGCATTTTTTGGCTCCGTAAGAATTTTGACCAGGGCCGCAGCGTCAAGCTCGCTGAGAGTTCCGATCACGGGCAGGCGCCCGACGAATTCGGGAATAAGCCCATAATGGATCAGATCTTCGGGTTCAAGCTTGGTTAGGGCCTCATGGTGTCTTTCCTGCCGCGATTTCACCTCTGCCTGAAATCCCAGCGATTTATTCCTGAATCGCTTTTCGATTACCTTTTCAAGGCCGATGAAGGCTCCGCCGCAAATGAATAGTATGTTCGTCGTATCAAGCTGAATAAAGTCTTGCTGAGGGTGTTTACGCCCCCCGCCCGTTGGAATATTCGCGACCGTGCCCTCAAGGATCTTCAAAAGTGCCTGCTGGACACCTTCTCCAGAAACGTCACGGGTTATGGAAGGGTTGTCATCCTTGCGGCAGATCTTGTCTATCTCATCGATATAAATTATGCCCTGTTGTGCACGCTCTACGTCGTTACCGGCAGACTGAAGCAGCCTAAGCAATATGTTTTCGACGTCTTCCCCGACATAGCCGGCCTCGGTAAGACTAGTGGCGTCTACGATACAAAACGGAACACTGAGAATTCGAGCAAGGGTTTGCGCAAGCAGGGTTTTGCCTGTGCCTGTGGGGCCGATCAAGAGAATGTTCGATTTCTGCAGCTCGACGTCCGATCGGCGCTTTGCAAGTTCCAAACGCTTATAGTGCTGATAAACCGCCACAGCAAGCCGTTTTTTGGGTTCTTCCTGGCCAATTACATAGTCATCCAGATAGCCCTTGATCTCCTGAGGCTTGGGTATTGAGGCTCTGGTATTTACCGTTTGATTTTGCTCGTCGTCATTGATTATCTCGTTACAGATATCAATGCATTCATTGCAGACATACACGCCCGGCCCCGCGATCAGTTTTCGAACGTCATTCTGCGACTTTCCGCAAAACGAGCAGCAAAGCAATTCTTCCGGTCGTCTGAAATTCGCCATAAATCAGTGGTGGGTCGTTAGCGGCTAACACACGGCGATCTGATCGCCCTTTCCGCACTAACTTCCCTTCGCTACTTGTCTCTATGCTCGATCACCTCATCGATCAGCCCGTATTCTTTCGCCTGGACGGGTGTAAGAATTCGATCCCGTTCGACGTCCTTTTCCACTTGATCGAATGATTGGCCGCTGTGATTGGCTATGATCCGTGAAGTAAGCTCACGCATCCTCAGGATCTCTTCCGCCATTATTCGAACGTCTGTAGCCTGACCGCTGGCCCCGCCCGAGGGCTGATGGATAAGGATCCTCGCATGAGGCAGTGCAAATCGCTTTCCCTTTGTTCCAGCGGTAAGCAGCAACGCTCCCATCGAAGCACATTGGCCAACACATATCGTCGTCACATCATTTTTGATGAACTGCATCGTGTCATAGATGGCCATGCCTGCCGTGATCGACCCGCCAGGGGAATTTATATAAAGATTGATGTCGCGCTCCGGGTCTTCAGCTTCGAGGAATAACAGTTGAGCGACGATCAGATTCGCTATCTGATCGTCGATAGGAGTTCCGATAAAGATGATGCTGTCTTTCAGCAATCTCGAATAGATGTCAAACGCCCGCTCGCCCCGAGAGGTTTGCTCGACGACCATTGGTACAAGTGCCATATGCTTCTCTTACTTATTGGTTAATGCGTTTAGGTAATGGATGAACTTTGCGACCGCAACTTGCTGATAAAATGGCAATTGCCGAATAGGATTCCGATTCTACAGCTTTTGCCGCAAAAAGCAACCCGTTAATAAACGATCTACGCACTTCACAAGAACCGGTGGAGGCAGTAAGACCTTAAAGATCAATACGAGCTCGGCCTACCGAAGGTTCGACATCAATCTGCCTTCTCGCTCTTTGCTGCTTCCTTTTCTTTCTTCATGCCTTTTGCCGCGGCAGCTTTTCGCTTGGGCGGCTTTGGCGGTTCGGATCCACCTTCTGCTTCCGGTTCTTTCCATTCAGATTCCACGACCACTGACCTCGCAACCAACGCTTCTATCGATTGTCGTGTCCTAAGGCTATTCCGGATCGGCCGATCTCCGTCCTGCCGATCCAGGGCTTTGCGGATCTCCTCAACGGTCGTGCCATAATGGGATGCCATGCGGCCGATCTCTTCTTCGACTTCTTCTTGAGAAACTTCGACATTTTCGATCTCCGCGATCTTCTCGAGAAGCAATGCTCCGCGAATATCTCGCTCGGCCTGGCTCCTCATCTGTTCAAAAGCCATTTGAACAAAATCACTCTGCAGCCGGTTCGGATCCACCCCACGCTGCTGGAGGTCCTGTGCAAAGTTATTCAACAAATTTCTGGCCTGATTATCGATAAGGCTTTGGGGGACCTCGAACTGGTTCTTATCGAGCAGTTTGCCGACCAAATCGTTTCGTATCCTCGCATCAGCATCGGCTCCGGCAAATATCTCTAGGTCATTCCGGAGTTTTTCACGAAGCTCACCTACCGAGTTGTATTCTTCATCCAGGCTCTTCGCCCATTCGTCATTAAGCTCAGGCAGTTCCGAACGGCCGACCGACCTTACGGCGGCCTTGTAGCGGACGGTGCGTCCGGCAAGGGCACTTGAAGAAAACTCTGCGGGATATGTTACCGAAAATTCCTTTTCGTCTTCAGGGCTGACGCCGATTAGATTATCCGTGAAGGCCTGCTCAATTGATTCACCGCCTAATTCGATCTCCAGGCCATCAGCTGTGATCGGCTCACCGTCGGGGTCGTCGTCAAACACTCCTACCAGGTCGGCGATCACGACGTCGCCAACCTCCGCAGCGCGGTCTTCGACTGGAATAAGAGCTGCCTGCTCCTTCAACCTGCCCTGGATAAGCTCTTCTATTTCACTGTCGGGAACGGGACGAACCGACCGCTCCACTTCTATGCCTTTATAATCCGGTTCGCCGAGGTCCGGCATCACCTCAATGTGAACGTGAAACGAAATTGGCTGCGAACCATTTACCACGAGGCTTTCGATGTTTTCAACGTGTAATTCGGGTTCGACCAAGGGGGTGAGCCCGTGGCTTTGAATAGCTTCAGCAACCTTTGGAGGCAGGACCTCTCGGAGAACCTCGTTCTTGATCTCGTCTTTGTATCTGATCTTAACAACGTCGAGCGGTGCAAAACCTTTCCGAAAACCCGGTACGCTGGCCCCTTTCGAATACTTGCGGCTTACGTTTGCATAAACGTCCCGCACGGCATCGGCTTCTACCTCGATCTTCAGTTCTTTTCGGGTCGGAGAAACTTCGACAAGTTCGCTTTTCATTCAGTATTTATTAGTCCGCTCAACTTTCCAAAGAATATCGAATGAGCCTGCGAATGTCGAATTGATCCTTAAGGTCCGGATGACGGGATCCAAGTCCTGGAAACGGCGGGGCCCTGCGGAAAGGTAATGGCCGGTGTCAAAGCCATTCCCGCAGCTATCCACCGGCCATTTATTCTTAAAGTATGGTGCCGAGGGCGAGACTCGAACTCGCACGTCTTTCGACGCTAGATCCTAAGTCTAGTGCGTCTGCCAATTTCGCCACCTCGGCGTTCCGCCTTTAGATTCTGGATGCCGAGTTTCGTAATGTCAAACTTCGCTCATTGGTCTAACGAGCGAACGCTGCCGATCAGCCAAGGTTGTCGCAGGACCGGACACCTTGAGCATCTACTTATTCAGGTACTTTTGCTTGTATTCGTCCCATGAACTGTCATAGTCTCGGGCATCCAGATAATCCGCACTGCCGGGGCCGACCAATTTTTGCTCCGCCTTTACGAACATGCGATATGCCCCATAACCGATACCGCCTATCACAGCTAGCCAAACGCCGTACCAAAGCAGAGAGGTTATGAGCCCGAAAAGCCAGAAAAATAACATTACTCCGAAGATAAGACCGAGCACCGCAAGGACAAACTTAATAAAATTCATTTCCCACCCTCCGTATAATTAGAATATACGAAATTTCCGCCGCGTTGTTCGTTCAAAGTTTTGCCATAGCGTATAATCGCCATCTGGCGAACATCTTATGGACATAAAAGAGATCGCAGAACTTATCAATGCAGAGGTTTCAGGCAACGAAACCGGTGCGGCGCATGATATTACCCATGATTCGAGGCAGGTTCGCGAGGGTACGCTTTTTGTGGCGATAAAAGGCTCTACCGTGGACGGTCACCGTTTCCTCGACGATGTGTTGCGACGGGGGGCCCCCGGCATCATCTCGGAATCGGATGCGCCTGAAAATTTTCCCCGGCCATGGCTTAAGGTCGAAAATGCACGCGCCGCACTTGCGATAGCGGCCGCGGCGGTTAACGGATCTCCTTCACATCAACTTGATCTCGTAGGGATAACCGGGACCAACGGAAAGACCACCACGACCTATCTTTGCCGTTCGCTGTTTGAGGCGGCAGGAAAGAAAGCCGCTATGCTGACCACAGTCGAATATCGGATCGGCGACCGAAGCGAAACAGCCGTTCGCACAACACCCGAGGCAAGCGACACAAACCGATTCTTGCGTCAGGCCGTCAATGAAGCGTGCTCGGCTGCCGTAATGGAGGCTTCATCGCAGGCGATCGACCTGCACCGGTGCGACGCACTACTATACCGGGTTGCCGTCTTTACAAACCTCACCCGTGACCACCTTGACTACCACGGGACAATGGAAAACTATTTCGACGCGAAAAAAAAGCTGTTCGACGGACGGCTGGGCGAGGTGCCCGGTTCGTGCGTTATAAATGTCGATGACGATTGGGGGGTGAAGCTCGCAAATGAGCTAGGATCCAAAGGCCGGCGAATATTGACCTTTTCCCTTGACAATTCGGGTTCGTCGTTCGGAAAACAAACTGCCGGCGATCCAGGGGCGGAATTTAACCCCGAGGGGATGAACACTCATTTGTCCGCCGCAAATATAGAGGTGTCGCTTCTCAGCGGCACATCGTTCCTGTTGAGAACTCCGCTAGGCGACCGCGCCGTCGAGTCCCCATTGATCGGCAGGCCGCATGTTTACAACATTCTCGCAGCCACCGCCGTCGCCATTGAGCTTGGATGCGACCTTGATTCGATCAAAAAAGGCATTTCTGCGTGTACCGGTGCACCTGGGCGTTTCGAACGTGTGCCGAACACCGATGATATTGCGATCGTCGTCGATTACGCGCACACCGACGATGCCTTGCTGAATACACTAGCTACCGCACGTGAACTCGCAAAGGGCCGGATAATAACCGTGTTTGGCTGCGGCGGCGATCGGGACAAAACAAAACGGCCGATAATGGGCCGAGTCGCGGGGGCCGGGAGCGATCTGGTCGTGATAACCTCTGACAATCCCAGGACCGAAGATCCGCTCAGCATAATTCATGAAGTGGAGAAAGGTGTAATAGAAACCGGTGCCGAGTACATGCTCGTTTCCGACCGACGCGAGGCGATTTTCCGTGCTGTCGAAGCTGCGAGGACGAATGACGTAGTGTTGATAGCTGGGAAAGGCCACGAAACCTATCAGATAATAGGCAGCGATAAATTCGATTTCGATGACCGGATAGTTGCGGCAGAGGCTCTCGCCGGTGTTCGGGAATCATCTTAAGAAATGTGGCCTTATCAACCGCGTTCCTCGCCGTACGAGTCGATCAGTCCTCGAATCACATTCACCTGAGCCTCCGTCGGCTCGATGAACCTTAATGCAAAACCGACTTCGATCAGATGATTTCTGACTTCGCCGATCATCTGGACTTTCATACCCTCTCCGAGCGGTAGGAATACTTTTATGACGTCACCATCCGAGACGTCGCCAGAACTAAGCACAAAACATCCCGACTCGCTTAGATCGCTAAGGGTTCCCGGATAGCGGCCAGAGAGATCTTCCCACTCAACGGTTATCGTTAACTCTTTCCGAGGATGCGCCCGTCGTTCAACTCCGCTTCTTCTGTCAGTCAGTGACATCTGATCCTGCCTCGCCATCGCCATTACTCCCCGTATTTCTAGTTAAGTAGTAATAGACCGGCAATCCCAGAAGTATCAGACCAATGCCTATAAAAGATTGTGTGGGGGCTGTCATGAGCGTATTGATCAAGAGCCATCCGGTAACAAGGAGAAATATCACTGGAATTACGGGATATCCCCAAGCTCGGTAGGGCCTTACAGCATCAGGCTCGGTCCGCCGAAACACGAATATTGACAGTGTGACCATTGCATAAAAGATCCATGAGGCAAAAATTACGTAATCGGTCAGCGTGTCGAAAGAGCCGGACAATGCCAAAATCGTCGCCCAGATGCCTTGAAATATAACAGCATTCACCGGTACTGAATTTACCGAAAGCTTCCCAAAGAACTTGAACATCACGCCGTCCTGCGCCATTGCATACGGGATACGCGAATTGCTTAAGATCGATGTGTGGAGCGTGCCTAGCGACGAGAGCATCAGGCCCATCGTAAAGATCGCGACTGCAACGCCTGTGGCAAAAGTGGCGGGGTCGCCTCCAAAGAATTTGCTCACTACCGCCATCCCGACAGATCCTGTTTCTGAGACCGACGCAACGGCGACAGGGTCAAGTACATAGAAATAAGCGACCTGGGCGATCACATAAAGCAAGATGATCAAGAGAACGCTTCCGATGATGGCTATTGGGAGATTACGGCCGGGATCCTTTACCTCACCGGCGACAAATGACAGATTGTCCCATCCGTCGTAGCCCCATAGAGCGCCGAGCATTGCGGCCGCAAAACCGGCAAGGAACGTATATTCAACCGATCCGAATCTAACGCTTTCGGCAACACCTTCGCACGTACCGCCGGTGCTCGCCATCGAGAAATGGTCAAAACTGCCGCCGGTTACCCACACAAATGCACCAAAGCCGACAAATATGACCAAGCCGATCTTTACCAGGGTTAAGATGGTCGCTATCTGGCCGCTGACCGACACGGAGAGACAATTCAAAGTTGTGAAGATCGCGATCATCATTATCGCGATGACCTCGAGTGACGTCACCGTCCAGGGAATGCCGGCGATCGACGTCTCAAAAAGCGTCTGTTTTAGTCCGCCGTCGAGGTAATCGTTCAGAGCTATAGCAAATACGACCGCGACCGCTGCCTGCGAACCCGTCCTGATGATGAGCAACTGTGTCCACCCGAACAGAAAACTCCAGATCCTTCCAAAGGCGTCTCTCAGAAACACATACGGGCCTCCGGCATGGGGCTTCATCGCCGTCAGCTCAGCGTATGTGAGAGCGCCGGCGAGAGATAACAATCCCGCCGCGACCCATGCTGCGATCACCCAGAAAGGTTCACCGACATTGCACGTCATAACGCGGGCCTTCAGAAACACTCCAGTTCCGATCACATTTCCGATGATCACCGAAGCGGCTGCCGCGAGACCGAGACCGCGGATCAGGTCATGCCTATTATTTGAGTTGGAATCCATAGTCTTCAAGCGAGACAAAGCTTAGTCTTCGAGGGAGTTCGAATCATCTTACGCGAAAACGCTCTTCAAGTGAAACCGCTCCCGCGTGCTACCATTCGGCGTGTGACCAGGATCATCACAACGGCGGACCACATCGTTTCCGCCTTAGCCGGACATCTCGGGAACGTATGCATTCTGGACAGTTGCGGCGTGGCCAGTGCGGAACCGTCGCTGCTAGTCGCAGGCATAGAACCTGTCGAAGTCTTGAAACTAGGCGGGACGGATATCGACGAAACATTGCGGGAATTCGATGCCGCGATGGCGAAAGACGGGCTCGCCGCCATATTCACAATTTCCTACGATCTCGGTCCTAGGCTACTGGGACTCCCAATTCCCTCCGTCCCGACCAAAGATGAACCAGATCTCTTCATTGCGCTCTTTGACACTTTACTGATCCATGATCATCGCACGGGAGAAACGGAAATATTGGGCGATCCAAAGCTGTCACATAGACTGGCTGGTATGCTGAAAGAGCACTCAGCAAGCCAGATCCACTTTCGAGAGCCAGTCGAAGGGGCGATCACGGCGCGGTCAAATTTTACCCGAGCTGAATATGTCAAAGCCGTGGAGACGATCAAGGAAAGCATCCGAGATGGCGACACCTATCAGACCAATCTCACGCAAAAGATCACCGTCGGCCCGATACAGCGACTCGAACCTTACAACGTATTTCAGAGACTCAGGTCCGATCATCCTGCCAGATTTGCCGCTTACCTGGATCGGGGCGAGACCACGGTGGTCTCCGCATCGCCAGAACAGTTCGTTCGGATCGATTCGTTGAACGGCGGTAGGATAATTGCCTCGCCTATAAAGGGGACTCGCCGTCGCGGGACGACTCCGGCCGAGGATGACCGGCTAAGAAAGGATCTTGTCGAGAGCGAAAAAGACCGTGCTGAAAATACTATGATCGTTGATCTCACGCGGAACGATCTTGGCCGGATATGCGAGTTCGGCTCGGTCGAAGTTGCCGAACATTGCCAGGTAGAGGAACACCGTTCTTTGTTCCATTTGGTCTCGACGGTTCGAGGCCGGCTTCGACCCGGGCTAAACCATTCCGATATCCTGCGGGCGGTTTTTCCATGCGGATCCATAACAGGAGCTCCAAAGATCAGCACCATGAAGATCATCGCCGAACTTGAGCCAGAGTCCCGCGGGCTTTCAATGGGTGCGATCGGATGCAGCATTCCGCCCGGCCGTTTCGGTATCAGCGAACGTTTCGAGATGAGCGTAGCGATCCGAACCATGGTCTTCAATGAAGATACCGTCGAATTCAACGTCGGCGGCGGCATTGTGATAGACAGCGACCCCGAGCAAGAGTATGAAGAATCGATCCTAAAGGCGAAAGCACTCCTTAAGGCGTTGAACGCCAAACCGCCCCGCCATTGAAATTGGCCGTCGAGGGAACCTTTCCACCTAACTGGTGTCAAATGCGATGAACCGCCACGGTTAGGAGGAAACAATGAACAAACCTGAAATCAACGTCACACCACTCATCGACGTCCTGCTCGTTCTACTCATTATTTTTATGATCGTCACTCCGACAAGACCGAGTAGTTTCAAGGCAAGAGTGCCAAGTGAACCCACCAAGGACCAAACCGTTGACAATGATCCTTTCACATTGGTCGTCGCAGTGGACCGGGTATCGAATATTTCACTAAACAATTCAAACGGTCTCGGCACGACAGGCTCTGCTCAGCTCTTGACCGAAAGATTAAAGACCATCTTCGAACAGCGTGCTGCTAACCACGCTTTTCTCCCAGACGGAAGTGGCGCGATCTCGAGGGCTGTCTTTATCAAAGCGCCTCGATCGCTCGATTATGGAAGTGTGGCAAAGGTTGTCGATGCGGTGAAGATGTCGGGTGCAGAACCTATCGCTTTGCAGATCGACGATTTGGAATGAACGGGCATTGGCGAAAGAAACAAGTGCGGGCGTGAAACGTTATTTGCTATCAACATCAGGTGAGAAATAGGATCGAAGAGTGTAGTCATATCATCCGAAAAGGCCCGCCCAGGCTCTTACGATACGCTGGAATACCAGATCAAGCCTATGGTAGAATTTTCTTGTAAGCCGGTCCGGTTCGGTCGGCTTTCTGCGAAAGCTCTCCTGTTTGCGTCCTGCTGATGGCCACTTACTACGAAACACTAAAGGTCACACCAAAGGCCGGGTCTCGCGAAATAAAATCGGCCTATCGAAAGCTCGCACGCAAACTCCATCCTGACAGGAACAACGGGTCTGAGGAGACAGCGAGGGCTTTTGCGGCGATCGCCGAAGCCTATGAGGTCCTGCGTGATCCGGTCGAACGCTCCAAATACGACCGCCGATTGCTGCGTGCTCAATTTGATCGTGAAACGGATAGCGATTCTATTTTTGCATCTTCCAACGCTCATGCACGGCGCTGGCGTCAGATGGTCTATGAGCATCGTTATAACGAGATAATCGATCGGATGATGGCCGAGGAACGGCGCGAGTCGCTTGCCCTTCAGAAAATAATCTTTCCGACCGTTGCCCTGTTCGTTTCGGCACTCGCAGTTGGGATCTTCAAACCACAGATATTCGCAAACTCTGCGATAATCGGAAAGATCATTGTCGTTACTCTGTTCATCGCCGGGGTTATCCACCTGATCCGCCGAATTCGCGAGGCGTTTGAGAAATATACCTATAACTTTGCGGACTTGCACGATTCGATATTCGACGACAACGAGATCGCAGGCAAACCATATTCGCGCTTTGCGGCCGGGGCGTTTCTCGCGTCGGGATTTCTGATCAGCCTGGGTGTCGGGATCCTTATCGGCAATCAGGTCGATCTGGTGTCCGCTTCGATGCCGTTCATGTTTTCTGCCCGGCTCGGCCCGGAATTTTTGTTCTACCCACCGATCTTTGTCCTCTTCGTCGACCTCATACACAGTTTCGCTTTCCGGGCGGATGTCTGAGGATCAACGAGGACGCTCCCCATCGCTCAAAGCGTAAAGTGCATAATTTAACATTGACCTAGCACCTGGTCGCGCACTTGACATGGTCGTGCGTGGGCCTTATATTGAAAAGTTCGCAATTATCGCGACATTTCGAGTATTAGTAAGTAATTGCATGGCAAATCATAAATCGGCAGAAAAAAGAGTTAGGCAGACCGCAAAACGTAATGCGATAAACCGCAGCAACCGGAGCCAGCTGCGCACAAAGATCAAGGGTCTCCGAAGCCTGATCGCCGGGACTGACAAGAAAGGCAGCGAAGATGCCCTTCCGTCCACTGTGTCGATCATAGATAAAGCGGTCAACAAAGGATTGATCCATAAGAACACTGCTGCCCGCTATAAGTCCAGACTGACGCGGCATGTTGCCAAGATCAGTTAAGCACGATCTTCTACCTCGTTTATCGAAGGTTTCTCCATCTGAGCGGAGTAAAGGCAGTAATATCCTTTCCTCCGCTATTTTTATGCTTTGATCCGGCCGGCCTTAGCCGTCTAATCGCGCAAAATGTAGAGCTATGCTTGATCACGGTTTCAAGAGCTTATCCATCTCCCAACCTGGTTGATATACTCTAGGCTGCGTGAAGTTGAACTTATCCACACCTTTGACTGATCTTGGCATCGCAGGGACCGGGGGCCTTTCGCCTCACATGGCAAAAAAGCTGGCTGCTGCGATCGCAAACTATGCAGGCAAGCCCGATCCGGCGGATGCAAACGTCGAAGACCTCCTGAACTACTTTCCCATTCGCTACGAGGATCGTTCCAATTTTATCGGCATCGATCAGCTTTACGACGGGATCGAGGCCTCGGTCGAAGTTTACACGCGCGTTTCTGGAGGCTTTCAGGTTGGCCGAAATCGAAGCGCCAAACAGCCGCCTCTTTTCATTTACGAGGTCAGCGGCGGCGACCGCGAGAGAACTCGCAAACCTGTCGTAGTGTTTTGGTTCGTTTCCGGTAAAACTTCAAAGGCGGTGATCAAATACTACAACCAGCGGTTCATACGTGGATCGCGGTTCATTGCTTACGGCAAATGGGAATGGGATCCAAGACGGAACTCTTTTGCGCTAAAGCTGAACAAGCCGGACGAGTTGGAACTTCTCCCGCCGGTGGATCCCGGTTTTCTCGCCAACACGCCTGAGTTGGATGCCGAACTCGACGAAGTACAAGACGACGGACCGCTTGAGGATCTTGGATCGCCAGAATTTGCAATGATCCACACGGCCCGTAGAGTGCCGATCTACCGAAAGCTTGGACCATTTAGAACGAAGCGGCTTCGTGAGATCATTTTCGCGGTGCTTGAAGATCTTGAAATTTGCGATAATTTTGAAAAGATCCCAAGGAAAACCGTGCACCGTCTTGGCTTGGCATCTTACGCAGACGCTATCCGAGAGGTTCATTTCCCGCCCGACAATGTCCCGCTCGCCGACTACGCCGCGTTCAACAGCCCTTCGCAGCGCAGGCTTATTTTTGAGGAGTTTTTCTGGCTTTCATTTGCTCTACAGCTGAAACGGGGCACCCGAAAGCAAGAACCCAAAGGTACAGCCATCGAGCTTTCGGAGGGCTTTCGCAAGAGGACAAAGTCGCTACTCCCGTTCCACCTGACCGACGCACAAGAACGCGTTCTCCGCGAGATCTTCGCCGATATGACGTCAGACGAACCGATGAACAGGCTGGTGCAAGGAGACGTCGGAAGCGGGAAGACGATCGTTGCATTTCTGGCAATGCTCGCTGCCATGGAAAACGGCTATCAGGCCGCACTAATGGCCCCGACCGAGATACTGGCTGACCAACACGCACGAAATGCATCGAAATTTTTTGAGGCCGTTGGTTACCGCGTGGCCTTGCTTACCGGGAGTATCAAGGCTTCCGAGAGGCGACGGATCCTTAAAGAGATCACGTCAGGAACAGTCCAGGCCGTGATCGGCACTCATGCCTTGATACAGGAAGGCGTCGGGTTCTCTCAGCTCGGTTTAGCGGTCATAGACGAGCAGCATCGATTTGGCGTGCTTCAGCGGTCGGCCCTTCGTGAAATGGGCTACAACCCGGACGTCCTGGTGATGACCGCTACGCCGATACCCCGCTCGCTTGCAATGACCGTTTATGGCGATCTCGATGTCTCGACCATCGACGAACTGCCGCCGGGCCGTACGCCGGTGAAAACGGTGGTGGTCGGCGAAGATCAGCGAACCGGCGTTTACAAAGGGATCGACCGTGAGGTCGGGCTTGGGCGTCAGGCTTATGTGGTCTATCCGCTCGTCGAAGAATCAGAAAAGATCGACCTTAAGGCGGCGACAAAGATGTATGAAGAGCTGCGAGACAAGATCTTTCCAAACCACCGCGTCGGCCTGATACATGGGCGAATGAAGCCCGGCGACAAGGACACCGTCATGCAGGAATTCGTCGCCGGCCGCCTGAACATTCTTGTCTCCACAACCGTGATCGAAGTGGGTGTCGATGTTCCGAATGCTTCCTTGATGGTTATCGAACATGCTGAACGATTCGGACTTTCGCAGCTCCATCAGCTGCGCGGCCGAGTTGGCCGAGGAGCCGAACAGAGCTATTGCGTGCTTCTCACAAATGATAAAAAAACGGCGGTCGCAAAGGAACGGCTCGGGATAATGGAAGAAACGAGCGACGGCTTTCGCATTGCAGAAAGAGACCTCGAAATACGCGGACAGGGCGAGATCTTCGGGACGCGGCAGTCCGGCTCCAGGGAATTCCGCATCGCAAATTTGATCCGCGATATCAAGATACTTGAAGAAGCAAAGGCCGAAGCCGAGCATTATCTCGTCGAAAATCGGCTGACAAAGACCACCTCAAAGCTTATCGATGAGGTGATTTCAGATGCGAAGTTCCGACTCGCTCGCATCGGGTAGCGATCCAGAAAGCGACTAAAGGGCTGGCCCTATCGGGTGAGGTTGTTTGCCCTCGGGCCGTGCTATAACCTATAGCTGACGACTGGTTGTTATGCGGATAATTGCCGGACAATTTCGCGGACGGACCTTGAAAAGCCCGGCGGATACAAAGACGCGGCCCACCTCTGACCGACTTCGTGAAACGCTTTTTAATGTCCTTTCACCACGCATCGATGAATCCGTTCGTTTTCTCGATCTTTGCGCGGGAACCGGAGCCATCGGGATCGAAGCGATCTCTCGCGGGGCCGGCCATGCCACGTTTGTCGATAAAAGCCGCCGGGCCTGCGCACTTATCGAGGACAACCTCGATCATCTTCAGATCCCCGAATCGGTCACGGATATAGTTTGCCTGCCCGCCGAGACCTTTGTTGGCCGCCGACACGGATCGCCGTGGGATATTGTTTACTTCGATCCGCCATACGACATCGACTATTTCACCGTTCTGTTCGAGTTTGGACAGCCCGCGGCTCAGCTTCTCGCCGCCGACGGGGTTTTGGTAGCGGAACATCATTCAAAAGTACCGATGCCCGATGCGATAGGGCTGATACGCCGATGGCGGATCTTGAAACAGGGTGATTCTACGATCAGTTTTTACGAGCGATCCTAAATGAAGGTCCTGATTTGGATGATCCTTTGCCTGGTTTGGGGCACGACCTGGATCTTCATCAAGATCGGCCTCGACGATCTGCCGCCCATAACATTTGCGGCGGCCCGATTTCTCCTGGCAGTTCTCCTGCTGCTTCCATTGTTCGTCTTGGGGAAGCCTCCGATGCCAGCCGGTGCACGCGAATGGAGACTGGCCGCACTCACCGGATTTCTGCAGTTCTCAGTAAATTACAGCCTGGTCTTTTGGAGCGAACAGCATATCACCTCCGGCCTTGCCGCCGTGCTGCAGGCGACTATCACGGTTTTCGGCCTTTTCTTGGCTTGGATCTTTCTCCCGTCCGAACGTATCACGAAACTAAAGGTCTTTGCGGTTTTCGTCGGTGTGGCGGGTGTCGGAGTGGTATTTCTAGACCAATTGAGGATCGACGATTCGATGGCATTTGCGGGTTCGGTTGCCATCGTCGTTGGTGCCTATGCCGCTGCCCAAGCCTCGATCCTGGTAAAGGCAAAGGGCGGCTCGATTCATCCGGCCGGTCTTGTTTTTGCCCAAATGGTTTGCGGGCTTCCGGCGCTGGTCGTTTATGCGCTTCTTGCCGAGGGCAATCCATTTTCGCACCACTGGAGCTGGCGTGCCGTTATCTGCGTCTTATATCTCACGATCGCCGGTACTATTGCGGCTTTTTGGCTTTATTACTGGCTTTTGAGTAGAATCGAATCGACTCGGGCGATGATGATCTCTCTGGTCACGCCGCTGATCGCCGTTCTCGTCGGAAACATATTTCTTGGCGAAACACTGCCGCCTCAGACAGTGGTCGGCGGTGTTTTGATCCTCGGCGGCATAGGGTTGATCGTTTGGGGAAAAACCGGCGGATCAGCGGCGGGTTGACCGGTCATCGCCATTGTTCTGCCGCGATCAGACCGGCGCTCTAAGTGTCAATTTATGTTCTTCAAGTTCACCACAGCCGGCGAGTCGCACGGCAAAGCACTTGTCGCTATCGTCGAGGGAATGCCGGCGGGCCTTCCGATAAACTTAACGGCCATCGACCATGAACTCTGGCGGCGCCAGCAAGGCTATGGTCGAGGCGGCCGTATGAAGATCGAGGCCGATGCAGTTGAATTTCTCTCGGGCATCCGGCATGGAAAGACTCTTGGGTCTCCCATTGCCCTACAGATCATGAATCGCGACTTCGTTCATTGGCAGGAAGTGATGTCGGCATCGGTGACCGAGACGCAGCCAAAGAATCCTCGGGTTGTAAAAAGGCCGCGGCCCGGCCATGCAGACCTTGCCGGAGGCCAAAAGTTCCTATCACGTGACCTTCGTGACATCCTGGAAAGAGCATCGGCCCGGGAAACGGCCGCCCGCGTCGCCAGTGGAGCTTTGGCGAAACAGCTTTTGCGCCAATTCGACGTCGAGATACGAAGTCATGTGATCCGGCTGGGAAGTGTCTCGATCCCGCCGGAACATTCGACCTGGGAAAGAATAGCTGCGATCCCATCGGATTCCCAGCTTGCATGCGTCGATCCCGAGACCGAAAAGGCGATGATGGCCCATATCGACGACGCGAAGGAAAAGGGCGACACGCTGGGGGGAATATTCGAGGTCGTCGCACGAAATGTGGTTGTCGGTCTCGGCTCGCACACGTCGTGGTATGAAAAGCTCGACGGACGTCTTGCTCAGGCTTTCATGTCGATCCAGGCGGTCAAAGCGGTCGAGATCGGAACCGGCGTGGTGAATGCCTCCCTTCCCGGCTCAGATGTTCACGACGAGATCTTCTGGGATCACCCGTCGGGGGCCGGCGGCGGCTTTTCGCGAAGGACGAATCGCGCAGGCGGGCTTGAGGGGGGTATCACGAACGGTGAGGAATTGCGGGTCCGCGGATATCTAAAACCGATCTCGACGCTGAAAAAGCCGCTTCGTTCAGTGGACATCGATACAAAAGAAGAGAGTCTTGCGGCTTTCGAACGATCGGATGTAACGGCAGTTCCCGCAGCCGGAGTTATCGGCGAGGCCGTGATCGCGATAGTTCTCGCCAACGCGATGCGCGAAAAATTCGGCGGCGATTCGATCCAGGAAATGCGGCAGAATTTTGATTCCTACATCGGTTCCCTCAAGGAATACTAAGCCGCATAAGCTTGCTGCTCATTTACCGATATCGGTCCGATACTGCATACCGTTCCAAGCTATCCTTTCAACAGCCGAATATGCTTTAGCTAGAGCTTCACCTAGCGTTTCCCCCACTGCCGCTATACCGAGCACCCGACCGCCTGATGTAACGAATTCGCCGACAGTGCTGGGTAGTTCGCTGTCTGAGGTATTCGCGCCTTTCTTCGAAACCAGAGCCGTCCCGGCGTGAAAGATGGTCACGTCCGGCACCGCGGCAGCTTTTTCTATCCCGCGGATCGCATCGCCTTTCCGGGGCGACTGGGGATAGCCCGCGGCCGCCAGCACTACCGTCGCAGAACTTCCGGCACGCCATTCTATTTCGAGTTCGCCAAGCCGACCGTCGAGCATGGCTTCGCAGATGTCCACAAGATCGGTTTGCAGTCGAACCAAGATCGACTGCGTTTCAGGGTCGCCGAAACGAACATTGTATTCCAATACCTTAGGGCCGTCGGCGGTCATCATCAGGCCGAGAAAAAGAATGCCGCGAAACGGAAAGCCTTCGGAAATGCAGCCGAGCAGCGTTGGCCTCACCACACGTTCGAGAATTTCCCGAAGCTGTTCTGTGGTTAGCAATGATGCGTCCGTGACCGTTCCCATCCCTCCGGTATTGGGTCCTGTGTCACCGTCGCCGATCCTTTTGTGATCGCGCGACGCCGGCATAAGAGCAAACTCTGATCCGTCCACAAACATCAATAGCGAGATCTCGCTCCCTGAAAGACATTCCTCCAGGACGATCTTCGATGCGGCTTCCCTTCCGGCCAATTCTCCAAGTCCTTCGACCGCTGCTATGGCGTCTGCCCGATTCAATGCAACGACGACTCCTTTGCCGGCCGCGAGACCGTCAGCTTTCACGACCACTGCCGTCTCGGCATCGCCGAATTCCCCGTCTGCGAGCGCCCGTACAGCCTCTTCTGCTGACGAGGCGACTCGAAACGCGGCGGTCGGTATCGCGTGCCGCCGCATGAATTCTTTGGCAAAGGCTTTGCTCGATTCGAGGCGAGACGCTGCCAGCGAAGGCCCGACGATCCTCAGTCCTCTCTGTTCAAAATGATCTACGATCCCTGCCCCCAGCGGCGATTCGCCCCCCACGAATGTAATGTCTATAGCGTGGACAGATGCAAATTCCGAAAGGGCCTCGATGTCATCCGCCGCGATCGGGACACATTCCGCGATCGCCGCGATACCGGCATTTCCGGGAGCACAGTAGATCTTCCCGACTCTGCCGCTTTTCAAGAACGAGAGGCAGAGCGCATGTTCACGCCCGCCTGACCCGATGACCAAAATATTCATTGACATTTCCTTTTCCCAATTATTTGAACTAGAATACGGTTTCGAGATCGCTTGACACAAAGAGCCGATAGTAATAGGTTGTTGAATTGGTAGAAGTCAAGTTTCTGCTTCAGTGCCCTGACCCCGGTATTTTCATAGTTTATTACATCGGCCGGAACCGCAAGATACTTCACGATCCGGTCGCGTTAGCATTGTTACCGGGCCTTTCGAACGGTAAGGTGTGAGGCCAGTGACCTGAATTGGTTCAGTGCAAGGAGGGTGCAAATGTCAGTGACCGATTTGAACAACGCATCCGCAACTCCCAGCGAAGAGAGCGAATTTACCGACCTACAGATCAAGTGCGGCGATTGTTCGAAAGATTTTGTTTGGACAGCCGGCGAACAGGCGTTCTTCCGCGACAAGAATCTATTAAATCCGCCAAAACGCTGCAAAGAGTGTAAACAGGCCAAAAATGAGCGTCTTGCGGCCATCGCTGCGGCCCAGGCTTCTGGTATTCGACAGCGTATCGAGGTTTCCGTAAGTTGTGCTCGCTGCGGCGAAACTACCACAGTTCCTTTTTATCCGTCTCAAGGCCGTCCCGTTTATTGCCGCTCTTGCTATCTCGACCTCAATCCGGCATTGCTTAACGGCACGGGTCAATGAGCGGCCTCACAGCTCAGCCTCCTACATGAACATTCGGCCTCATCTCCGGATCTTCCTCTGCTTGTCTTAATATTTCTCGGGTTACGGGTGCAGTATCGCCTTCGCCGAACAGCAAATACCTAGCAAGGTACATAAGAGGGTTGCCTTCGCTCCAGCCGAAATACACGTGAGGTATCTTCCCGGTCTCGTCTCTTAGATGTAAAAGAAGTGCGGCGATCGCGTTCGGAACGGCCGGCGATTGTGTCCTGAGTATCCGATATCCCTCGATCTCCACGCCCCGAATGTACAACCCGCCAGAAAACTCGGAAGCATCGCCGAGTTCGACCTCGTAGAACAGCACCGGATCGGCAGAGGGAATGTGGTTGTCGATCCGCTTTTCGTGCTCTTTGAACCGATATTCGCTCACGTCCCCTATCTCGCGCCTGTTGGTGACGATGCGTATCTCGCCGTCAGCAAGGTCCTCAATGAATTCTCGCGCTTTCTCGTCGAACTCGATGCGATCGATTCGCAGTTCCGTGGTACGCATCGCCCTCGATATAAAAGAAGCGACGATGATGCCGAAAATGAATGCGGAAGCTATCTTTATCCCTTTGGGCTGTTCGACGATATTTACAAATGTTGTGAATACAAAAACCAGAACGATCGAGAGGTATAAGATCCAGCGACCCTGCCGTCTCTTTCGCATCGAGATGGTTACCGCCACGGCGGCGGAAGTCATCAGCGCAAGTACACCCGTTGCATAAGCACCACCCTGAGAAGCGACATCCGCATCGAAAAGTATCGTGACCAAAAAGCAGATGACGGTAAAAACGAAAACCAGCGGACGTGTCGCCCGTGCCCAATCCGGCGCCATGCCATATCGGGGCAGATATCGCGGAACTATGTTAAGCAATCCGGCCATCGCCGAAGCACCCGCGAACCATAGGATCGTGACCGTAGAAAAGTCGTAGAGCGTGCCCACGCCCGGCCCGAAAAATTCGTGCGTCAGGTACGAAAGAGCTCGCCCATTAGCCTGTCCGCCTTCGAGAAACGCTTCGGGCGGGATCAGCATGGTCGTGACTATGCTGCTCCCTACCAGCATTACGCTCATGATGATCGCAGCGCCGCTGAGCAATTTCTTACCATTCCTTATCCGCCCGGCCAGATGCCGCTTCTGATCCTCGCTAAGTCCGTTGTCGTTGGTGCGTGTAACATTGGCGTCCGGCAAACTTACGTCGCTTTTGACAAGCGGCATGACAACGACCCCGGTCTCAAATCCGGAGAGCCCGAGCGCTAGCTTAGGAAAAACGATAAGCGAAAGTAAGATCAGCCAAAGGATGCTGCCATCAACACCCGGTTTCGTCCAAACCAGATCTTGCCAGTGCTGAAAAACCTCGGGCCGGGCAATGAAAACCTCATAAAGCCCGACGGAGATCGTCGCGATGTTCATTGCAAGGAAAACTGCGACGATCGCGACGGCCAGGCTGATCGCCTCGCTGAAGCCTCTTAGAAAGACAGCTCCCAAAAGGCCGATCAACACGATCGTCACAAGAACGCGATGTTGCAGAAACGGCAAATTATGCTCGACAAGCGGATTCTCGATGATGTGAGCCGTCGCATCGGCGGCGGAAAGCGTGATGGTGATGATAAAACTGGTCGCAACAAACCCCAGCAGGAAAAGCACGAGCATCTTCCCTTTCCATCGGGAAAGAAGCCGCTCGAGCATCGAGATCGAGCCGTCGCCATGCGGACTTTCCTCTGCAACACGCTTGTACATCGGCAATGCGCCGAATAGCGTGAGCAGGACAAGGACCAAAGTGGCAAATGGAGACAGAACGCCGGCGGCTAGGAATGCGATCCCGGGCTGATAACCGAGAGTCGAAAAATAATCGACGCCCGTTAAGCACATCACCTGCCACCAGGGATGTTGGGAACGTCCATGCTGTTCGGATTGGGCGCCAACGGAATCGTTCACACCCTTGAACAGCCACTTCCTGAACCAACCTCGCGTGACCTTCTTCATTTACAGATCGCGACAAGCATAAGATCCGATTTGTCAGCCCCTAAGCAAAAACTGGCCGACCACCAAGGGCGACCAAGCTGCCTTTCTTCGATCATCACTTACTGCTCTGTCGATAGTTCCGTGCAAATAGTTGATATCAATGAAGTTAAAATGTTATAGGGCGGCGTCTCCCACACCGCCGCCCTTTGGTCACAAGTCCTCACCCCTCGTGACCGGATGTTCACCGGGGAGGTGAACAGACAGATTATGCATAATTGCCATTGCAATTGCAATAGGTCTGGAAGGTAGATTTATTTGTTCTGGAGGATCAAATTTGAGTATGGATTAACGAAGTCCCGAACGGCGATCGCGCCCGGTATGCTCGACCTTCCGCCAGATGGAGTTTCAAGGAAAACCGAGTATTCACCAACTGGAATTTCATGGCTGGCAGATACCTCAAAACTCAAAACAGTTAGGCCCTCTCCATAATCCAAAAAACTGATCGAGCCCGGCGTAAGTTCTAAAAAAGGAGTCGAAAATCGAATTGATACGCTTTTCGAGTCGAGGTTCCGGCCGCCGACATACAGCGTGTAAGCCTTGCCGGCATTGATAGGCACGGAGTTGAAAGTCAGCTGTCCGTTGAAACCTGTATATTCAACCTCGATCTCGTCGTTTCCAGCAGACAGCCTTTTGACGAGTGTCGCCGGAGCTTCATCAGAGATACTGATCTTTCCGATCATCTGTGACTGCACCGACCTTTTCGCACGCTGTTTTCGCTCCGTATAGACAGTGTAACTACCGTATCGAAGCCCTGGTATCACGACATTTCCATCCGTACCAGTCGTTGCTTGGGCTGCCAGGCGCCCCGTCTCGGTCTCTTCGAGCCACAGGTTGACGTTCGCGGCAGGACCTCTTTCGGGAAAAAGCAGACGAACATTCACCGTTCCGCAGCAATTCTCTTCCTCGCCGCGAACACCGTATTTTGCCCGCACGGCGGTCAAGTCGGCAACCGACAAATGCCGCTGAGAGAACCCATGCAAACCGAAAAGTCCGTTAATCCCAAAGCTTTCGAACATTGCCGACCCGCGAATAAATGAATGCTCGAGGCCCAGCACGTGTCCTATCTCATGCGTAAATGTCGCTTCGAGGTCGAAAGTGCCGAACGTGCCATCCGTTGAGAACTGCTTGTAAGGGTTGAGCACTACGTCCGCCTCCGTGATTCGGCCTCGCGGGTCGTAAAATAACCTAGTGGTCGCGGCAACTTCGGCGCCGTTTCGGGCAAACAGCAAAGCGTTGTCGGCAGTCGCTGCGATGGTGATCAAGCTGACGCCATCCCCGCCGTTAGTAGGACTGACACTTTGCTTGTCCGTAATGAACTCGCGAAATTCGATACCGGCCGCTTCTTCCCAGACTCGCAGGCTTCGCTTTAGCGCGGCCACCGCATCCGTTCCCTGTTTAATATTTGACGCCTGGGTGAAAAGCGAGGTTGAAAAGCCGATCGGTATTACCTTTGCGCGCCACTTAAGCTCCACCTCAGGCCGTTCAGCGGCCGAAAGCAGCGAGGCGCCGGACATCGCCGATACCTGTAAGCCAAGCAGGAAGACAGCGATGAGAGTCTTTACAGATCGGGGCATAAAACCAATTATCGAACCTATTAGACGTCCTTAAAACCGCCGTCGTAGGTCATATTCTCTAGATCGGCAAAAGCGACGACCAACAAGATGGCTACAAGTGCCACAGTAGCAAGAACATAAAGCACTCGGATCTGTTCCAGATAGATGAGGGTGCCAAGGATCGCCGAGACTAAAGCAAGCCAGAAGAGAACTATAGACCGACGACTGAATCTTTTAGTGGTTTGATCTTTCATTTATCTCAATATGCCAGCATATCATTAGATATGCCCTATTGAAACAAAATTCCGCGATTTGAACAATTTCGATGCAGGAAATATTGCTTTGGTTGGTCAGTCAACTATGCGCAGCGGGAGTCTTCCCAAAGGCTCGAGCGAGGCATCCGTTTCCAACCGGTCAATTACTCGTCTTTGTGGAATTCCTTTCGTGTCAAGCTGAATTACATCGAATGGCTGGAGTGCAGGGTCACTTTCAGCGCCTTTGGAGATTCTGCGGACATCGGCCTCGATAATTGCCCCGCCGTCCTTTCGTCGGTAGATCCGCACATTGGATGCCTTACGTACCGCGACGGGGCCGACCGTCGCTTCGATAGCACGTGTTAGCGTGAGGTCGGGTGTCAGATTCATCCGGAGGGCGACATTGGATCCGGACATCACAAAAACCGGATAATTCTCAAGTACGTTTACGATGTCTCCACTTAAAATCATCGGATTTGATCCCGGCACCCCCGCCAAGATATCAGCTATTTTTACAGAAAAACGCTGCGGAAGGTCATCCTCAGCTTCCACTCGCGGGGAGCCTTCGTTATCGGTGCATCTGGCATTTGGCGGCCGAAAGATCACGATCTCTCCATTGGCTCGATCGGTAATGCCGCCGGACATCACGATCATTTCAAGAAGGGTGGCTGGCCGACGAAGCTGATATCTGTGAGATTGCCGGACCGCACCATGAAGGTATGCCAGCGCACGATTTGATTTGTCGATGATCGTCACTCTGACGATCGGAGAGCGAAGTATTCGTTGATAGTTAAGCTTTATTGACTCGCCAACCTCAGCTTCGGTCCTACAGAGGGCATAAATCCGTTCGGAAGCTTTGTCCAGCCCATCAAGATAGCCTTCCGGCGTCAGGCCTCCCCGCCAGTCGAATTCGAAACTTCCCTCGACATCGACATCGACGATGTCACCGAGATGAATGCGTTCAGCGCTTGAGGCCGCCAAAGGCGGGGCGCTGCGGGTTTGACCACCTTGTCCTGGGGTCCCGACCGCCAAAATGCATACCAATATTGTAAATAAGATATAAGAGCCCAGCCTTCGATCCCGACCTTGCATGTTCAAGTAAAACGGATCTGACATCTTCAAGATCACTGACGTTTCATATGAAACTCGCGGGTTACTCAACGACTTCGCTCTCCAGTTCCTTTCTTTTTCTACGACGATGGCGGGGTCTTGACGATACTCCAACTGCAAACCCACGAAACTCAAGGTTGCAACTGTCACACAGAAGATTGTGGAGAAAGATCAACTTGGACAACAGCGGTGTGGGCCTATATCCTTTGCGGATCCGATCGCTCCTGCATTTTGGACATTTTTGAGAGAACATTTTAGTTGGTGAGGGTGTAAATATGGGTCGAAAACCCCTTTGAGTCGCGACCAATACACTTCAGAAAGTAGGAAGGCCATGCTATTTCCTGAGCTTTGCTTCCAACCGCCGCAATTCCTCTTCAAAGCGGCCGCGAAGTGCAGGGTTGTCGGTAAAATGTATCCCGCCTTCGTGGACACTTTCCATCGCCCTTCTAAGTACAGCGACTGCCGCCTCAATATTCCCGCTTTTTTCCGCTTGCTCGGCTTCGTCAATAATACTCTTTATGGTGCCCGTTGCAAAAAATGCCGCCAGAACACGACGAGATTCTGTTAACGCCATTTCGTTCGGGTAGTGTGCCAGAGCACGGTCCACTGCCTCAAGAGCCGCTTCCGCAGCAACAAGGCGATCCTTTACCGCCATAGAACCCATATCCAATTGTGCAGATCTGGCCTTTATTTCAGCCCATTTCAAGATATGGTATTTGTGACGGCGAGCTGCAAAAGACGCCCCATTCCGTATCGCCGGGAGTCTTGGCGACCCGGTCCGTGCACGGGCGATCTCAGACGAAGCAATTTTCAGGTAGGCTTCGCACAGCTCAAAGATATCCTTGTGAGCATCTGCGACCTTTCCTAACACTTTAGCTGCGTCAGAGCGTTTTCGGATCTCTGCAACGAGCTCATCATTTCGTTCGACGGTCATTTTTTTTGAGGGCGTCGGTCGAAAGTGTGATCCCGCGATCCTTATATGATGGGACAAGCGCCTCGCGGCGAGCTCTTTTTCCCGTACTCTGCGCAACACGATCTGACGAAACAACACCATCGACAAACCTGTGCCTAAAGCGGCAACTACCGCCGCCAACCAGGAATTTTCCTCTAAGCCGTCATTTGTCAATGACATCACGAAGAAGAAAACACCCACGCAGGCGAGCACTGCGATCGAATAATAGTTTATTGATTTGAGACTGACCGTCACCTGATCATTTCCCGAAAATGACACTTCATTGCACCGTTCAGCCGAATACTTCTCGAGCCCGGATCTTTCCGCGCCAGATCGACAGACGCCGGTGCCGAATTGACAAACATCTTGAATTCTCCGGGCCGCAATGTCAATATTTGGCCCTTAGGCAGCGTCATCCAAACCACTCGTTCAAGAACCCTGCCATTTCTCAAACGCTCATCTTGCGTTCTGTTATACTTAGACGTCGTGAGGCGAAAGAAGAAAACCCCGTCGAAAGACGAGATATTTAGCTCGATACGTAAACCCGTCGCTCCTGCCTCTAAAAAATTCGGGCCCGAGCGGTCCGAAATGAAGTTAGACCCGGTTCAAAGAAAGGCGAAACACCGGAAACGCGTCCGGGAGGAACTAGCAAACAAGGATGATCAATAACAAGAAGAAAAATCAAACAAGGCCCGCGGTTACGTCATGGGCACGACCGGAGATGCAGGTCACTTTTCGTGCGGAAATCATGCCTGGCCGGACAAGAGAGGAACGTACATTCAGGATAAAAACGGTCCGTCCAAATGGTCGCGTGGAACTTCATGATTTTGTTGGCGAGCATCGCGAAGGAGCCTTTGAGCCGATCAATTTTCTTCGGGACAAATCTAGATAGCTTCACCATTCATAAACATTCCCGATCTCAAGGATATTCAGCCCACTGATCCGCAGATCCTTGATCTCACTAATGGTCGTCTCTCGAAAAGCCGGCTTAATATTCACGACATAAATTGCCACTGACTGACGGTCCAGTTTATGAAGCTCTCGTTTCAGACTATCGGGAGTCATGTGGTGCGATATGTTCGCGAGCTCACCCAAATACGTTGGAAAAGCACACTCGACGAGTACCGCGTCAAGCTTTGGCAACGCATTGACCTCTTGCCAGAATGCGTCGGTAGGCGCGGTATCTCCGGTCAAAGCAATGGTGCTGTTTCCGTCAGAGATTATAAAGCCGCTGCTCGGGACCTTGTGGCAGACCTCAACCGCTTTTACAGAAAGATGCTTCACGCGGAATTCGGTGGCGGTATCGATCTCTCGATACTCGACCACCGGGCCAAACTCGTTATTCAGCTCTGAGAATCGCGGATAAATGCTCCAGTTAAAAATGTGGGTCTCGAGCATCTCGATGACGTCAGAGGCGGCGTGTATTCTTACAGGTTCGGTAAGGCTTGAAAAAAGGTCATCGATGAACAGAGGCAGGCCGGCTATATGGTCCAGATGGGCATGACTCACCACTATGTCCCGAATATTCGCTCTTTGAGTGTCGCTGCACGCCAGGGCAAGACTGCCCGCATCAAACGCGACCTGGTCATCGACGATCATCGTCGTCAGATGCTGACGTTCCGAGGCCGAACCGTCGCCGTTTAACGTACTGTGCAAAAATTGAACCTTCACGCCCGTAAATAACCTGTGTAATCGATCTACCTAGCACATGTTTGACCGCGTCCGCCGTCAACCGAATATGTGACACCGGTGATCCAGGATGCCTTGTCCGACGCAAGAAAAACTACCAACTCTGCCACTTCCTCGGGAGTTCCCGGCCTGCCGATCGGATGTGTCTCTCTCGCGTGGGCGAGGAATTTCTCGTAAGCCTCTTCGCTCATCCCACCTCGTCGATGGAGATTGGTTTCAACTACCCCCGGATTCACCGCATTTACCCGAACACCCTGTGAAGCAAGTTCGAGCGCCGCACATCTTGTCAATTGATCGGTCGCCGCCTTGGAAACGCAATATGCCAATACGTTGGGAAACGCTCGGAGCCCGGTCACACTTGAAATATTCACAATGTTTCCCTTTGAACTGACGAGATGGGGCACGCATTTTTGCATGAGGTAAAACATCGAACGAAGATTCACGTTCATAACCTTGTCCCATTCATCCAGAGGGGTGTCCGTTATAGAGCCGTTTCGAATTATCCCAGCGGCGTTCACAAGAATATCGATCCGCCCAAAAACGTCGATTGTCTCTGTTACCAATCTGTCAACCTGCGAGACCTCGGTGACCTCAGCCAAGTGCGGCCGCAAATTCCCGCCGGAATTCTGCACCTCGTCACGAAGCTGTCCCAGATCAGCCTCATTTCTGCCGACCGCGACTACCTTCGCCCCTTCGGCCGCGAGTTTTACCGAAACCGCCCGGCCGATGCCACTTGTCGCACCGGTAACTATTGCAACCTTCTCATTCATAATTCATAACTATGACAGCGTGATAGACGGTTAGAATACCAGCCCGGCGCGGACAATTCCAACGGCGCTTGACCGGCTTGTTCTGCACGATTTGAAATGAAAAATCCGCCCGATAGAAAGGCGGACCTGTTCGCAGGTTTCTAAGCAAGAAATTTTAGGTGTAAGGGATTAGAGGAAATCAGATCTCGCTGGGCTGGTGTTTCGCAATGAGGAATCGCTCGATTGCGGCCTTGGTTTCACCACGCTTTCGCGTTTGAAAATCGGATACCCAATTCTTGACCGTCGAAACTACCTCGCGGGCGGCATGCCTCTTTTCGGCACTCACCGTCTTTCTCACCGGCGTCACAGCCGCGACCTCGCTCTTTTTTATTACTTTGATCTTCAAGTTCTTTGTCATTATCGTGGCCACCCTCCTTGTATGTATTTAGTACGAATTTTGGCTGATCCTTAGGATCGCTATATACAAACGCAATCTGCGTGCCGCAATAAAGACGAACGGAGGATCCGTCTTTTGCTTAATATTCTCAGGCAATTTCAAAGTTTCTTTTGTACAGCGTGAGACATTTTGCTTCATGCCATATCCTAAATACGTTCAAACTGCTCGCTTGTTCCCGAAAATTCGTTCATTTTGGGGCCCGTTTGACCGAAAGGCCCATCCTGCTATCTCGTTGACGTGACAAAAATTGCGGTTATTTGGTTGAGACGCTTGAAGCAGGCTGGGCGTTGCAGAAAAAATGAACGACACATCCCGGATCGAAATGTATCGAGTCACGGATCGAAGCGGTCAGTAAATCGTTTTATACTTCAGGTTTTGACGTGTGACTTCTTGACAGCCGGTCGTGTTTCATTGCAACTTATCTGCAAACATCCCTTCAATTTGAACTGAAAATCAGGTGCAAACATGTCAAATCACATCCTAGCCGCGTGCGTCGTGGTCTTATCGCTCTCCATCGGGGCGTTTGGGCAGGATCGACCAACCGCATTCACAAATGCCCGCGTTATTCCGATCGTTGGACCGGTCATCGATCAAGGAACAGTTGTTATTCATAATGGAAAGATCACCGCAGTAGGTGATTCGCGTTCTGTAAGACCTCCGAGCGGTGCCGTAATTATTGATTCCTCCGGCAAGACGATCATGCCCGGACTCGTCGATACGCACAGTCATATCGGCGGAACCGCCGGCGGCGACGCTTCCGGGCCTATCCATCCGGACGCCAGGCTTCTCGACAGCCTGAACATCCGGGCGTCGAATCTGCAGCGGGCTCAGGCGGGCGGCCTCACGACGGTAAATGTAATGCCCGGCTCCGGCCACTTGAACAGCGGCCAGACACTCTATCTGAAACTTCGGGATGGCGCCGTAAAGATCGACGATCTGCTTATCTACGACAAAGCAGGTAAGTATATGGGCGGGATCAAGTTCGCGAACGGTACTAATTCGATACGGGCAGGCGGCGGTGCGTTCCCCGGCACTCGGGCGAGATCTGCCGCCCTGGTACGTGACCAGCTGATCAAAGCACAGGAATATAAGGACAAGATCGCAAAGGCAGGCGGTGACAAGACAAAGCTGCCGCCTCGCGACCTGGGACTGGAAACACTGGTCGAGGTTTTGGAAGGCAAGAGAATGGTGCATTTTCACACGCACCGGCATGACGACATCCTGACCGCGCTTCGGCTTTCCAAGGAGTTCGGCTTCCGCATTGTGCTCCAGCACGTTTCCGAGGCATGGAAGGTAGCGGATGAGATCGCAAAAGCAAAAGCTCCCTCTTCGATCATCATGATCGACGCTCCCGGCGGCAAGCTCGAAACGATGGACGTTGATTTTAAGAACGGGGTCGCGCTCGAAAAGGCGGGAGGTTTGGTTGGATTTCATACAGACGACGGGATCACCGATTCCCGATGGTTCCTCCGCTCGGCGGGGCTTGCCGTGCGGGCAGGCATGAGCCGCGATAAGGCGCTTTACGGAATGACGATGGCGAACGCCATCATGCTCGACTTGCAGGACCGGGTGGGCTCGCTTGAGGTTGGTAAGGACGCCGATCTGGTTATCTTGTCTGGCGATCCGCTCAGCGTGTACACGAAAGTCCTGGAAACATGGGTCGACGGCAGAAAAGTGTTCGATCGTTCCGATCCAAAGGACTACATTTACGCGGTCGGGGGCAGAGGAGCGACGGACGAGGCCGACTATTTCGACGCCCATTGTTTTGGAGATGACGGAGGAAACGAGTAATGGATATCGGAGAAATGAAAGATCATGATCGAGGCCGCTCCAAAGCAGCGCTTACACTTCTTGTTTTAATTGCCGCAGTTTTGATCTCGGTCGAAAACATCGGAGCGCAGATCGCGGTACGCGGAGAGACGGTTTGGACAATGACCGGCGAACCTCTACGCAATGGAGTTGTGCTGGTGCGCGACGGCAAGATCGAAGCGGTCGGCCCCGCCGGCTCGGTGAATATACCGGCGGGCTATCGGGTCATTGAAGCAAAAGTTGTGACCCCGGGCCTGATCGACGCGCATACGGTGATCGGCCTAAACGGCTATCTTAACCAGCCTCATGACCAGATGGGCTACGACGCGAGCGCGTCCTTTCAGCCCGAGCTTAGGGCGACGGATGCATACAACGCGGAAGAAAAGCTGGTGGAAGTCGCCCGTCAATACGGGATAACGACCATCCACACCGGCCACCAGCCGAGCGCACTTTCGTCCGGACAAACGATGATCGCGAAAACCTGGGGCCGCAATGTGGACGAGGCAACGATCGTCCCGACCGCGATGATCTCGGTAACACTTGGTTCAGCGGGCAACGCACAGGGCAGATCGCCGGGCACGCGTGCTAAACAGGCCTCGATGCTGCGGGCCGAACTTATAAAAGCTCAGGAGAATGCCGCAAAGACCGAAGTGCCAAAGGACCTGCGAACGCAGATAATGCTGCGGGTCATTCGCCGCGAGCTCCCGCTTCTCATTACGGCAGAGGCGGCACAGGATATAATGACCGCGATCCGCATCGCGAAAGAATTCAACATCCGTATCGTGCTTGATGGAGCCGCAGATGCCCATATGATCCTCGACGAGATCAAGGCCTCCGGCTTTCCGGTCATAGTGCATGCAACGATGGCTCGTCCGGGCGGCGATCGCGCCCGGTTGTCCCTCGAAAATGCATCAAAGGTCCGTGCTGCGGGCATTCCGATCGCGTTGCAGAGCGGTTATGAGAGTTACGTGCCCAAAACGCGCATCGTACTTTTCGAAGCGGCTATGGCCGCGGCAAACGGACTTACACAACGCGATGCATTGGCTGCGATAACCATAGACGCCGCTCGGCTCCTGGGCATTGATAACCGCGTCGGGTCGCTTGCTCCCGGAAAAGATGCCGACATCGCAATGTACAACGGTGATCCGTTCGAATTTACCACCCACTGCACGGGTGTCATGATCAATGGGATGATCGTGAGCGAAGTGGTCAAGTAGCTTACGCTAAAGGTTCGCAGCTTAAGGAGAATCGCAGTGACAAACTCATCAACGTCAGCACCCCAAGTTCCTCCTGGGGTACAGCTTTTACAGATCGCGACCGGATGCTTTTCAACCGCCGCGCTTTATGTTGCCGTGAAACTTGGGATCCCGGACCAGATCGGAGATGGAACGAAAACGGCAGCCGAACTCGCATCAGCGACCGGCTGTGATGAAAATTCGCTTTACCGCACGCTCCGCGCGATCGCGAGCATCGGCATCCTCGAAGAGGGCCCGGGGCGCACTTTCTCTAACACGCCGATGTCGAATGTAACGAGGTCCGATGCGCCGAATAGCATGAGAGACATGCTGATCTGGCTGCTTGAGGAACCGCATTGGCAGGTTTATGGACACCTTTTGTACAGCGTTCAGACAGGCAAACCGGCCTGGGACAAGGTTCACGGAGCGCCGATCTTTGAATCCTTATTCTCTACGCACAAGGAGCTTGGAGAGATCTTTAACCGAGCAATGACCGCATTCTCTCATCAGACGATCCCGCCGATCCTCGCGTCATATGATTTCACCGGAGCCGGCAGGATCGCAGATATTGCGGGTGGTTACGGCCACTTGCTCGGGGCAGTGCTGCAAAAGTATCCGGAAGCGCAAGGTGTTCTTTTCGAGATACCGCCGGTTCTGGAAGGAGCTCCAGCGATGCTTGATTCTTACGGCGTCAGCGATAGAGTTGAATTGGTCGCAGGCGATTTTGTCGAATCGATACCCGTCGAGGCCGATATTTACATGCTCAAACATATCATCCACGACTGGTACGACGACAAATGCGCGAAGATTTTGGGCAACATTCGCCAGTCAATGCCCGACGACGCCAAAGTGCTGATAATAGACGCCGTCGTTCCTCCGCCGGGCGAACCGCATTTTTCAAAGTTCCTTGATCTTGAAATGTTGATGCTGCCGGGCGGCATGGAAAGGACCGCCGACGAGTTCGTTTCGCTCCTGCAAAACTCCGGCTTCAAGTTGGGACAGATCATCCCGACGCTTTCACCGGTCAGCATCGTCGAAGCGGTCAAGGACTAACCGAGATCAGCCCGTGAAAAACGGCCTTTCATGAACGAACCCGGCGGCAATATTTTGTGCCACCGGGGTTCGTTTCTCCAAGGTGAATGGCGCTTCGCCCGCTTTCAGCATTGTTCAGGCCGTGTGTTAATCTGGTCGCACCCAAAACTCGATCCGAAAACGAACCAAACCTATGAGAACACTTGCCCTCGCATTTCTATTTGTTTCGATTCCCGTGTACCTTTCGGCGCAGACGCCGACGCCGGGCGGTCAGCCATCGACGCGTACTGCAGAACGCCCGTCGCCCTCGCCCGTTCCCGGCGTAATGCCTGCCGATGAGCCGCCAGTGGTGACGAAACACTCGTCCCGCGTCGGCGGTCGTCAGTTAAATTACACGGTGACAACCGGTTTCATGCCAATACGAAATGCTGTGTCGGGCGAGACTGAGGGCCGCATCTTTTATATGGCATACACGCTGGACGGCGTTACAAACAAACGTTCGCGGCCGGTAATGTTCTCATTCAACGGCGGGCCCGGTTCCGCCTCGGTTTGGCTGCACCTTGGTGCACTCGGACCCAAACGCGTAAAGATGCTTGACGACGGCCTAATGCCCCCGCCGCCGTATGAACTCGTCGAGAATGACCACAGTTGGCTCGATCTTACCGATCTCGTATTCGTGGACCCGATCGGTACCGGTTATTCCAGGGCCGCGCGGCCCGAGTTTGCCTCGCGCTTCTTTTCGGTAAACGGCGATATCGATTCCAACGGCGAATTTATCCGGATGTACCTCGGCCGCAATGAAAGGTGGGCTTCGCCCGTGTATCTTGTCGGCGAGAGTTATGGAACGACACGTGTCGCCGGGCTCGCGAACCATCTCTTCGAACGGGGCGTGGGGCTCAACGGTGTCGCGCTCGTTTCAATGGTCACAAACTTCCAGTCCATCCGCTTTGCCGACAATAACGACCTCCCGCTCGTACTCATTCTCCCCTCGTATGCAGCAACTGCGTGGTACCACAAAGCCCTCTCGCCCGAGATGCAAAGCAAACGCCTGCCAGACCTGCTGCGCGAGGCTGAAAACTTTGCGACAAACGAATTTGCACCCGCGTTGCTCCGAATTGACAGGCTTTCTTCCACCGAAAGGACGGCACTGGTCAGAAAGTTCAGCTCGCTAACTGGTCTATCCACGACTTTTGTTGAAGATCAAAATTTGAGGGTTGAGCTGGGCGAGTTTCTTAAGGAATTGCTCAGGACGCGCAAGCGTACAACTGGCCGCCTCGACAGCCGTTTCCTGGGGTATGACCGAGATTCCGGCGGAAACAACCCTGAGTTTGATCCGAGCATGACCGCGATCAGAACGCCGTACACTTCGACGTTTAACGATTACGTACGGCGCGATCTAGGGTTCAAGACGGACCTTGAATATTACATTCTAGGCGGCGGCATTACCACACCGTGGAACTGGAACACGAACAATGCGTACGCCGATACGACGGGAGCACTATCATCGGCGATGAGAAAGAATCCCTATATGAAGGTGTTCCTGGCGAGCGGCTACTATGATATGGCAACCCCATACTTCGCCGCCGACTATACGATGTCGTCCATGCAGCTCGACCCCGCTCTCAGACGAAACATCACTACGGCATACTACGAAGCCGGACATATGATGTATATAGAGAAGGCATCGCTCATCAAGTTGAAGAATGATATAGCGGCGTTTATGAAGGCATCTACAAATCCGTAACGATTCCCAGGGCACTATCGTCTGGTCTTCAGCACGCGGAAGATGTCATTTAATTCTGAAATGATCGGACGATGGCGGGAAATGTGATCGGGTCGTTCTTAGATCTGTTTTTCGTGAAGAGTATTGCCGGATAGTAGGTCAACTGCGTGTTTCAATACGGGGCGAATCACGTCGAAACACTCCGAAACGGCCTTAGGCGAGCCGGGAAAATTTACGATCAACGTTGTCCCGCGTGTCCCCGCAACGCCGCGAGATAACATCGCCAACGGAGTCTTTTCCATTGACGCGGCTCTGATCGCTTCGGCTATTCCGGACGCATGCCGTTCGATCACCGACAGGGTCGCTTCGGGGGTGTTATCGCGTGGCGAAAGGCCGGTGCCGCCGGTTGTCAGAATCAAGTCGATATTCTCGCTGTCCGCAAGTTCCCTAAGCGTTTTGGAAATGACATCTCTATCGTCGGACACTATCCTGCGTTCCACGATCTCTGCCCCAAGATCTAAAAGCAGGCCGACAAGTGTCGCACCCGAAACGTCATCGCCGGGTTTACGGCTGTCGCTTGCCGTGACCACCGCCGCTCTGATCTGTTTCGTCTTATTAGCCACTTTACGCAACGGTCGTCTCGATCTCCTCTATCGATCGTATCCTTCGGCTGTAAAGCACGCTCATCAGCACACCTGCCACAACCAATAGCATACCACCTATCGACCACGCGGATTGGACTTCGCCAAAGACTATCCAGCCGATCGAGACCGCATAGATCAATCCGGTATAGTTTACGATCACAACACCGGCGACGGCTTCTCGCTGAAGCGCATTCGTGAGGAACATCTGCCCGAGCTGCGAGAAAACACCGATCATGAAAAGCCAGAGCCAGTCCCAGCCTGTGGGCATTCGGAAATCAAAAAACAAGCTAATGAACCCGGCCAGAACACCAACAAGCTGGAAATGAAGTACGACAGTCAAAGGATGCTCTCGTCCCTTCAGGCTGCGGACGAGATTGTAAGCGATGCCCGATCCCAACGCAGAGATGATCCCGAGCAAGAGAAAGAAAGGTGATATGCGCGCGTCAAATCTTTCGATCAAAAGCACGCCTGAGAATGCGACCGCATAAAAAAGCCATTGAAGCGGACGCACCCCTTCTTTCAGTACAAATATCGCGATCATCGCGGTAAATATCGGGGAAAGATACTGGATCGTCATCGCAGATGCCAGCGGTATGTTTTGTACGGTTACAAAGAACAAGAAAAGTGCCGTCGTGCCAAATATTCCCCGCAGCAAAAGGAGCAGGTGGTTGCTTCCCTTCCAGTCCCCACCGGCTATGCGAAGGCCGATAAGGCAAAAGATCGTTGCAAGAAAACAGCGAAAAAAAACGATCTCCATCGCCGGGATGTGCGAGACCTGCTTTACGAACACGTTCGCCAGAGAAAAGGAGAGCGTGGAGAGAAACATCGCCCGTACGCCCGAGGTCAGAAATTGGCCGCCGTCGCTCAAATCTTTTTCCGGTCCGGTGCGGAGCAGCCGCAATCAACGGAGCATTCTCGCCGTGGGCTGAATTGACTCGCTCGGCCGCGTGCTGATACAAGCAAGTAGAGTCCTGCGCCACCGACCAGAACCACAATTGCCAGCATTTGAATTTCCATCAGGTTAACCAAAGCCAAGCAGGCGCCCTCCCTGATACGTCAACAACGCTCCCGCATAGGCCAGCAAAGTCATATAGGCCACCATGAACAGCGGCCATCGCCACGAGTTCGTCTCGCGCCGCACCACGGCCACCGTCGACATACACTGCATTGCCAATACGAAAAAAACCATCAGGGTGAATGCCGTCAGCGGCGTCCAAGCTGGTGAGCCGTCGTCGCGTTTTGCATTTCGGATAGCCGCCAGCAGCGATTCGGACGATTCGTCGGCATCGCCGCCAACATTGTAAATTATGCTCAGCGTGGAGACCAAAACCTCACGCGCCGCAAAACTTGCTATCAACGCGATCCCGATCTTCCAGTCGAACCCGAGTGGCTCGATAACCGGTTCGATTGCCCGGCCAAGCATTCCCGCATAGCTATTTTCGATCGACGAAGCGGCCTCGCCCTTTTCAGTTTGCAGCGTTGCCGAGGCTGCGTCGCCGATAGCCGTCGTCTCTTTTGCGGCCGCAGCAGGATCTGAATACCGAGCTGGACCTGCCTCAGAACGTGGAAAATACGCCAGCGCCCAAAGCACGATCGAGATCGCCAGAATGACGGTCCCTGCTCGCTTCACAAACAGCCACGACCGTTCAATGATGTTTTGGATGACGGTGCGAGGATCGGGCATACGATAAGGCGGCATTTCCATTATGAACGGCGGCGGGGGAGCTTTCAGCACGGTACGTTTGAGAACGAACGCGACCACGATCGCGACGACGATCCCGAGGAGATACATCGAGAGCATCATGACCGCCCCGACCGAAATAAACCCGAAAGCCGGATATGCAGCAAAGAATGCACCTATCATCAGGGTGTAAACGGGCAGCCGCGCGGAACAGCTCATGAACGGTGCGATCATGATGGTCGCTATACGGTCCCGAGTGTCTTCGATGGTCCGTGTAGCCATAATGCCGGGAATGGCACAGGCGAAACTGCTGATCAGCGGCAGAAACGCCTTTCCATGCAGCCCGACTCCTCCCATCAATTTGTCAAGAATGAAGGCTGCTCGTGCCATGTAACCCGAGTCTTCGAGAATCGAGATGAATAAAAAGAGCAATGCGATCTGAGGCAGAAAAATAAGTACGCTGCCTACTCCGGCGATGATCCCATCGACCATCAGGTCGGCGAACATTCCCTCGGGCAACGCCGTCCGCAGAAGGCCTCCTATCGAACCAAAGCCCTTTTCAAGAAGGTCCATCGGAAGGGCTGCAAAAGAAAAGATAGTTTGAAACACCGCCAGCAAAACCGCCAGAAGAATGATCAACCCAAACACCCGATGCGTCAGGACCCCGTCGATCTTATCCGACACTGCATGTGCATCTCTTCCGCGTTCGCGGACAGACTCTTGCACTACATTTGCGATAAATCTGTACCGTGCAAAGATCAGGGCATTGCCATTGCTTTCGGCATTCTCAGGAACAGGAACCGGAAAGGACGGGTTACTGCCGGCGACCGAATTCACGGCAGCGGCCAGATCTTCCATTCCGCTCCCGGTCGAGGCGTTGACCTTCACGACCGGAGCTTTTAAGAAACCTGACAACCGCACCGTATCGATGGTCTCTCCGTTTGCTTCGGCGAGATCGATCATCGTCAGGGCCACCACTATCGGCCGCCCAAGTTCGAAAAGTTGTGTTACCAGATAAAGGTTTCGTTCCAGATTGGTAGAATCGACCACGACAATGACCGCATCCGGTGGAGGCAGCCCGCCTATGTTTCCTTTCAGCGCGTCGGTCGCGATAGTCTCATCCACCGACCCAGCTTCGAGACTGTAAATGCCCGGGAGATCGACGACCTGGGCTTCTGTGGAGCCGGCTCTCCATCGGCCCCGACGCCACTCAACGGTCACGCCTGGATAGTTTCCGACCTTATGCCGCAGGCCAGTCAAATGATTGAATAAGGTGGTTTTGCCGGCGTTGGGATTGCCGGCAAGCGCGACGATAATTCCCCTGCCCGGTTCCATGTTCGTGTTCATTTTCAACTGAAAGCGATCGGCAGTTCTTCTAAGAAAACTTCGATCAACTCCGCCTCGCGCTTTCGGATCGCGAGATTGCAATCGAGCACTCTTACCTCACACGGGTCTCCGAACGGCGCAGTCTTAACAAACTTGATGGCGACTCCCGGCACAATGCCCATCTCAAGCAGACGGCGACTTACACCTCCGCTTTCCTTAACCCCGGCGACCGTGCCTTTCTGGCCCGGCTTCATGGAAGACAGTGATATGGCTCTTTGTTCCTGATGAATCTCTTTGTTCTCCAATCCGTGTTCCTCGGTCATAAAGACGAGATGGTAAACGAAGAGTGGACAAGATTCAATCGACTCGGAATCGGGAACTCATTGGTGGCTTGTGAGGATAACAGTTGGATCAAACGATCAACGCCGAAATTCGACCGTATGGACGACCGGGCCAAGGATAGAGAATTGGTTGGATCGAGGCCTATCGCGGTGAAACTATCCTATCTCCGACAAGGTTGGCCTGGAAACGCCCGATCGAGAATCGCAAGGGAACCCGACGTACGTCATTGGATAACCAAACCTTTATACTCAACTGGTCCAGCTCTCGGTTACCGGTGGAGATAGAGATCATCTGGGCAGATACCCTTTCTCCACGAGACGTGATCACTTCCGGCTGCGATGGGCGGAGTGTGAAGATGTACGGACGGGTATCCCAGAATACCGCGACCCGAGTGTCATTGATCGGGTTAGAGGCATCGAGACTCGGTT
The DNA here is from genome assembly GCA_035327545.1 of Pyrinomonadaceae bacterium. Classification (GTDB taxonomy): domain Bacteria; phylum Acidobacteriota; class Blastocatellia; order Pyrinomonadales; family Pyrinomonadaceae; genus OLB17. The sequence goes on from DAOLDE010000002.1 coordinate 50,992, forward strand.
TTAGATTGAACGATCGCATCGCATAGATCAGGCTCAGAATATTATGGGTACCGGCAGGAGCATCCACCCTATTCGTTCCGCCAAATGAGATCGTATTCGTCCTCTCGTCGAACTCCACAGCCTTGCTTAAAGCCGCCAAGGAACCGGAAAAAGTCATTTCGAGGCGTTTTGGGCCAAGCGTCGCCGGATCTACCCAGGCCTTTGCAGAATCGCCCTTTGCCATAAGTCCGTTTTCCGGGGTCGCATCGGTGATCGTCGCAACAAGCAAAAGACTGTCGTTATTCAAGAACTGTTTTCGTTCGACCGCCTGAAGCGTAAACGACCCGATCGCCTGATCGCCCGCGGTCAAGCTGTAGTCGAGTGTTTCGCCGAGAACGAAAGAAAGGTCGAGCCCCAGCGGCTGATTGTCGATATATGCGATAGGTGTTGGCGAAGGTGCCGGTGTTGGCGTCGGAGTTGCGACGGGAACGATGGTCGGAGCGGGCTCCGGGGCTGGTTCCAGATTCTGAATGCTGTTGACCGATGCTCGAAAGGCCCCTTTCGAGGTGCGGAAGCGGATCAGCACCGGTATCTTTGCCTCATCAGTGCTTAAATTGATACGAAGGTCCCTGATACCGAGTTCGGTAAAGTACTCGCTTTGGACCGTATGGATCGAAGTCTCAAATTCGCCGGCTTCTGTCCTGACCTTTTCGTTCCCGACGGCCTGGAACATCAATGGGTAAATGCGGTCTCCGTCAAATATGTTGAACGTTCCCGATCCGTCAGACTGACGTAAACGGTATATTGTCGTCAGAAGGTCGTAATTCGAAGTCGGGGTCGAAAGAAAATTCTGAACGTAGTCTCTTGGAAGACCGCCGACGTGCTGCGTTTTCGTAACATAGAGCGGCAGGCCGGAATCCGGCGAAGCAAAAACTACACGCGATTCGTCAACCAAATAAAACGCGGCGCTCATTAACTCAAGCGTCTTAACCCGGCCGCGAAGCTCGACCGCCTCGATCTCGCCGATCTTGCCCCGCGAGACGGTATGCATCTCGGCAAATGCAACATTCGAGAATTTTTCGAATGACACGGTGTAAGTGATCTTCTCTCCCACCCGAAAGCCCTGCTCGCTTTTCGCTCCGACCGGCCACGATATGGCCAGGCTGACCGCAAAAAGACATAAGCAGGCTGTCGCCGTTAAAAAGAGGTACGGTCGCTTCGGTCCGGAGGCTAATCTTAATGATCTTGCGAACATAGGATCGGAGTAAGTCACGCTGCCTGAGCCATCTCTTCCAAAATATCTAAAAATGCTTTGCGACGGTCAGCGGCTGCAAGGATCGGGCGGCCGATCACTATATGGCTGGCTCCAGCGGCAATGGCCGCACCTGGAGAAGTTACACGCTTCTGATCGTCTTTTGTTCCGTTGATCGGCCTTACGCCCGGCGTCACCAGTAAAAAACCAGGGTCGTCGATAGAAGACCGGATATGGGTCGTCTCCATTGCCGAGGCCACCACACCGTCAAGGCCCGATCTATGACTCAATTCGGCAAAATGGACGACTCTGGCCGCAACATCATCATCCCCGTAGATCTCAAACATCGCCTTTTCATCGATGCTTGTTAAGATCGTCACCCCAATGATGAGCGGACATGCTCTATCTGTTGCTTCGCAAAACTCGGCGACCTCGCATTTTGTCCGAGCCATCATTTCCGCACCGCCTGAAGCATGAACATTGAACATCCATACGCCAAGCCGAGCAGCTTCGATCCCGGCCATTGCGACCGTATTCGGAATGTCATGGAATTTTAGATCAAGAAAGACACGCTTTCCTGCGGCAACCAGATCCTCAACGAACCTTGGTCCTGAATTTACGAACAACTGTAGCCCCACCTTGAAGGTGTCCGCCGCACCTTCAAGGTCCGCAACAACCTCGCGGGCGCGGTCCGCCGAATCGACGTCCAATGCGACGATCAGTCGTTCGGATCCGAGAGTTTTTCTGGCAGCTTCGATCTGCGGAGCGGTCATTCTATGAAATTTATGTAGTTAGATCTGCCTGGGCGGCGACAGGCCATGAATACCTCGAAGATATTCAATCCATGTCGAGAGGGTTTCTGAACGGTTTATCCTTGTCAATGTCAGCTCGTTTCATTGCTTCCTTGAATTTTTCTTCGAGGATCCTTTCACGATCCTTCATCGATGACATTTCCTGTGAGAAAAGAGCATCACGAAGTTCCTTTTGCTTGCCGAGTTCCCCTTTCAATTCATCGAACGAACCGAGCACTTTCTTTTTCTCCGTATGAGCAATAATGGCCCCCGTCTGCCCATCAATGGTCAGACTAGATTCACAGCCGGGACACAAAACGGTTATACGTTCCATACCGGATAGAATTATAACACTTTATACCTTGTCAATCGACAGGCTTTCTGGCCGGTTCTTTTTGCGGTTTCGATGTCTGTGTCGGCTGTCCCTGGCGTGATTCGACACCGACTGCTTGAAGAATCATAGCGGACGATGCCGTGGAAAGGCCTTCTACCTTGTCACCCGAAGCCTCAAGCACTCGCCCATCGCGAAGCCAAACTGTCAGTCGTTTCGTTGTACCCGAGGTCACTTTCTCGGCCTTTGCGATCTGCGGGTGAGACTTAAAAACGCGGCGTTCGATCAGGTCCTCGAGTAACGCGAAAGAGAATTCGGAATTCTCGGGTGCGGGCCGAGCTGAGCTTCGAAGGATCTCCTCGATGTTCGGTCTTGGGACATTCGGGTCAGGCGTCCTCATCCGCATTTCTTCGATCCTCCGATTCCGCGATGGCGAAAGCCCGTTAGCCGCAACCGAATTATCGCTTGTGTCTGCTGGCGGTGAGTTGCTGTTTTGAATCGTATTCGAATTAGAGCTTTGACCTGAAAATTGATCGGAATTTCTTGCAATTGGGCCGCTTCCCTGATAAACGCAGGAACTTGTGGACGCGAGAAGAAGACTTCCAAATACTAACGTAGAAAACCTCATCAAAAGCTTATCGGAGATCAGAGGAAACCGATTGTCGGGACCGTATCTTGCCCTTAAGATTACCAGAGTCTCGAGCGGTTTAAAAATGGTCTAACTCACAAAACGGCCGTCGTGAAGGCGGCCAAAGGTCGAGCGAGGATATTGGTCCGAACATTTTTGCCATGTGAACTGGCTGAGCCTGTAGCCGGGTTTAGAGACTCGAAAATTCAAAAAAGGGACGCGGTCGCGCGCCCCTCTTTTCCCAATTTATTGGTAATGTTATCGATCAAACGTCGAAATACATTGAAAACTCGAGTGGATGAGGTCGAAGGCGAAGCGGAGTGATCTCCTTTTCACGTTTATAACCGATCCATCTTTCGATCATACTTCGCGTAAACACATCGCCCTTAAGCAAGAACTCGTGATCGGCTTCCAGGGCCTTCAGTGCCTCGTCCAGGCTGCCCGGCAGCGACGGAACGTTTGCAAGTTCTTCAGGCGGCAGATCATAAATATCCTTGTCGAGCGGCTCGCCGGGATCGATACGGTTCTGAATTCCGTTGAGACCTGCCATCAAGAGAGCAGCAAAGGTGATGTAAGGGTTACAGCTTGGGTCCGGCGGCCTGAACTCGAGCCTCTTTGCCTTTGGCGAAGGCGAGAACATCGGGATCCTGACCGCAGCCGAACGATTTCTTGCGGAGTATGCAAGATTAACGGGAGCCTCGAATCCAGGCACAAGGCGTTTGTAGCTGTTTGTCGTGGGGGCGGCAAATGCGACAAGGGCCGGAGCATGCTTCAACAGGCCTCCAATATAGAATCGCGCCATCTCGGACAATCCAGCGTATCCGTCACCTGCGAACAATGGCTTCCCGTCTTTCCAAAGCGATTGATGGCAGTGCATTCCCGAACCGTTATCACCGAAAAGCGGCTTCGGCATGAAGGTAGCCGTTTTACCATGCATCACCGCCGTGTTCTTAACCACGTTCTTAAAGAGCATTACATTGTCCGCAGTATAAAGCAGATTCGAGAATCGGAAATCGATCTCACACTGTCCGGCCGTGGAGACCTCGTGGTGATGACACTCAACATCGATCCCGACCTCTGAAAGTATCAGGGAGATCGTGTTCCGAAGGTCGATCAATGTATCCATTGGCGCGACAGGAACGTAACCCTCTTTAGGGCGAATGTGATACCCGAGGTTAGGATTTTCGTCATTTCCCGAACGGCCTGAGTTCCAGTGACCTTCCTCAGAATCGATCGTGAAACCAGCCGAATTCTGGCTATTGTGGAATCTCGCGCTGTCGAAGACGAAGAATTCTGCTTCCGGACCCACATTGATCGTATCGGCGATCCCGGTAAATTTCAGATAGCTCTCAGCTCGGACCGCAACCGACCTGGGATCAAGCCCATACCCCTCTTTTGTGATCGGTTCGACGACATTCGCGATCAGGCATATCGTCGTTTCATCCGCAAACGGGTCGATCCAGACTCGAGAATCGTCCGGTATCAGCAGCATGTCAGACTCATTGATCGCCGCCCAGCCGCGCAGGCTTGAAGCGTCAAATCCAAATCCGTCTTCGAAAACTTCCTCGGTCAAATTATGGATAGGGTAAGTAAGATGGTGCCAGGCTCCCGGCAAGTCGGTAAAGCGTACAGAAACGAATTTCGCCTCGTTTTCTGCCGCAAAGGAAAGTATCGATTTTACGTTCATTTATCACTCCACAAAATGTATCTATCGCATCCCAGATCTTGATCTTTCGTCTGAGAATTCGCTGCACAAAGTTTCTTCGCACTACGCATTGTCGATCATTGGATCGTTATCCAAGGCTCTGGGCGCCCTGATGGCATCCACGGCAACAACACTTTTCAGTTCCTTCATAGGGCAACATCTGTTCCAAACATAGTCTCTTTTAATAAAGCTATTATTTACAACTGGTTAGAGCTTAAGCACGAATTGGTTAATCTTAGATATGCGACATTTATGTATGATGCACAGGATATGACTACATTTTCGTAGCTATCGACGCAGACCATTCAACACAAATAAAGCCCGCTCGACAGGCGGGCATGATCAATATTTCTAGTCTTGCTCTTATTCCCGAACCAACTCGAATCTGTTCTTTGAGGCGAAGGCAACGGTCCGTCCCGCTTTGTTGAGCAAGTTCACTTTGCGCAGGTCCTTGGTCTCTGCGAACCTGTACGCACGGGTCAGAACGTTCTTTTGCTCTTCTTCTGTAAGCGAATCGAAAGATGGTAAAACGACCGCATAAAAAGTATCCTTGCTGGACCTTGGGCTTTTAATGTATTTTTCGAGCTCGGCATCATCGATCACGACAGGAGCCGCGACCACCACCGATTGCGATTCACCCCCACCGGCAAATCTTTCTGCCCAGATATACACGCCACCGCTAACCAACACACAGAGTATGCAGATGCCGAGAAGCCATCGATTGACACCGAACAGGTCCATCGCTGAGTTCTCTTCGCTTTCTACTCGTTTTGCCGGACGTGGCTTTGCGACAGCAGGCTCCGGCTGCTCCACTGTTCCGTTTGGTTCGGGCTCGTCGCCTTGCGGCTCGATCTGCAATACATCTGCCAGCGCGATGGTCCGGGCTGCCGCACTGGAAACTAGCTGGTCGGAATCGAATCCATATTTCTGTTCCACGGCTTCGGCACCGTAACGAGAACGCTCCCGCGAGATCAATTCAACAAACTGATTTCCGATTGTGAGATTACAAGCTACAACCGAAGCAATGACCTCCGGCACGTAGAACATCTCGGCGCACGTTTCCTTATACAAACGAACGCGATTAAAGAAATCCGATTCCAGCAGTTCATCGTAAGAGCTTGCGGAAGCTGCTTCGGCGCGAAACTCATTGAACCGCGTTACAGTGAGCGATACGTCGATCTTGTCGTCACCACTTGTGTAAAGAGCGATACTCGACCAATTGTTGTATAGCGTACTTATGTGTCCGATCATTTCCGAATGTTCGAACAACGTCTGGCGGGTGCCTTCTCCTGCATCACGCGAGAAGAGGCGCGTGACAATGTAATCGAATTTTGACCGAACCTCTTCCGAATATGGGGAATTCCTGTAGAACCTTGCAAGTGATATAAGTGCCTGGGAACTTAGTACGGGCCTCGATTCTTCACAGAATCTGCGTATGCTTGATACTGAGATCCTCTGATCGCGTTCGTACAACGCAAAATTCCATGCCTCTGTCTCCTGTCGAAGCAAGTATTCATAAGTCGCGTGCTCGGGCGATTGGACGTCACCCGCAACCTGAAGAAACTTGTGAAGGGCCTTCTTAGCCTCGAGCTCGTCGAAGGAAGCCGGCACCAATTTGAGATGTTCGCGCTCAACTCCGGAAAAGACGTGATCTACCATTTGGAGACTTGAAACCTCGTCCATGGCTCGCTTTCGGTAAAAGTCAGCCTCGCTTTTCGGTTCTTCGATAGTCGGAACATCAAGCTCTGCCTGGCCATTGACAGTCGTGGCACCCGCTTCCACGGAACTGCCGGGACGCCCTTCCGATGTGCTTTGGTCTACGTGGGCTTCCGAAACGGGTCCCTCACCAGAGCGGGCCGCGGCATCGGCTCGCTTCAGATCAATGACGGTGTCTTCAAGAAGGTGTTCATTCTTGAGTTCGTCTATAAGGTCTTCGAAAACGCTCATTGTTCTTTTCTCGGCTTTTAGAGGACGACGCGACCTGTTCAACAATTAGTTATCTTCGGCTCCCGGCAGCACCCGCTGAACCCCATCGTTGGTCACCTCAAATCTATAGGTGACCCCACCTGCGTCACGAAATGCTCCGATCGTGTATCCTTCCCTCAGTTCAGCGTCAGAAGGATTCAACGGCGTCATTTCGAATGTGAAGTTATGTCGGAACATCCGATTGACAACTATCGTTCCCAGTCCATTCGAGTTCAATGCGTTAAGTTCATCCAGACGGGCAAATCGCTGGTTTTGCGAAAAGAACATCGCCTGGCTCGAGCTCATCACCTTCATTGTTGCGTGGACACTCCTGTTCTCGGCTGCGATTATCCCTCGCTGGAAGGCAGGAACCGCAAGAGCGGCTACAAGACCGATTATTACCACAACGATGAGCAACTCAATCAGCGAAAATCCATTTTCTTTCTTATAGCACATAACGTTAACCTCTTATCACAAAGAAATGTGACAAAATCTGACACCATTTTTTGTTAACTTTAGGGATCCGTGATCTTTCAAATGTCATTAACCCAAGCATTTTGTTGGCTTTCCGTTTGCCGGCGGGTTTACGGTCGGACCCACAGGACTGAGCAAGGGCAAGGTTTATGCCAGTGATCATCTTAGTTAACAAATTCTGCCTAGCTCGCCATTATTTCCCGAGTCAATCGACGGGCTCCAGGTTCATTGTCGTGGCTTGATCGATCGCATCGAAAATGAGATCAATCCGACATTCGAACGCTTGAACCCCCCGAAACCCAGTAAAACTGGGCCTATTGTTCTGAATTTCTATTTTTGATACACTTACGGTTTTTGTTATCGCAATTATCTTGCCGATACTTCGTGCGGAGGGCGAGGCTTTGAGCACAGTCATTGAACAGATAAAAGAGACGTACGGTATCGACAATTGGGGTGCCGGGTATTTCGGCGTCAATAAAAAAGGCAACCTTACGGTCATTTCTCCTGATAACGAGAATGTTTCGGCAGACCTGAAAGAGATCATTGACGATCTTCGAAAACGAGGAATTCAGACTCCGGTTCTTCTTCGTTTTCCTCAGCTCTTATTCGGACAAATACGCAGACTTCAAACGGCCTTTAAGAAATCTATTCGAGAATTCGAGTATGAGGGCGGGCATCTATGCGTTTATCCGATGAAGGTCAACCAGAATAGGGCGGTGATCGAAGAGTATCTAAAGGAAGGCTCGCGCTATCACTTTGGCCTCGAAGCGGGCTCAAAAGCCGAACTCTATGCGGCTCTCGGCCTTGAGCAATCTAAAGAGAGTCTTCTTGTCCTAAATGGGTTCAAGGATCGCGATTTCGTTAAACTCGCTTTCGCCGGGGCGGCGGCGGGTAAGAATGTTGTGATCGTTATCGAGAAGATGAGCGAGCTTGAACACACTTTCGGACTTATTGCTGAAACGACTTCAAAGAATCCTGCCGCCGCCCTTCCGATGCTTGGCGTTCGCGTAAAGCTCTATTCGAAAGGAAGCGGGAAATGGGAGAAATCGGGCGGCGAGGCCGCAAAATTCGGCCTAACGACAACCGAGATCCTCGATGTCATCAGACAGCTTCAAGAGGCGGGGCGGGTCGAAATGCTAAAGCTCCTTCATTTTCACATTGGTTCCCAGCTCACCGACATAAAACGGATCAAGAATGCTATGAAAGAGGCGGCTCGAACGTATTCGAAAATCCGCCAGATGGGCATTCCTATCGACTACCTTGACGTCGGGGGCGGAATGGCGGTCGATTACGACGGTTCTCGCACCTCGTTCGAATCTTCGGCAAATTACAATGCCCGCGAATTCGCAAACGACGTTATCTACGTGATCAAGACCGTCTGCGATGATGAAAATGTCCCGCACCCAACGATCATTCAGGAATCCGGCCGATATCTTTCTGCATATCATGCCATTCTTGTGACCAACGTTCAGGACGAGATAGAAACCGTTGTCGAAGATCTGACGCCAATGACCGTCAGTGTCAATGATCCGCAAGTCGTTCGCGAACTTGGTGACCTGCGTGAAGCTATCAATGCAAAGAATTATCGCGAGTATTATCACGACGCCCTGGAACATCGTGAGGAACTGTTCACGATGTTCAACCTTGGCCTGATAACGTTGGAAGACAAAGGAAAAGGCGAGGTTCTGTTTTGGGACATTTGTGAGCGGGCCGACCTGTTTGCCCAGCAGAAGAAGTATGTATCCGAAGAATTCGACGATCTTCGGCGGCTAATGTGCGCGAAATATCTTGCTAATTTCTCGGTTTTTCGTTCAATGCCGGACAACTGGGCGCTCGAACAGCTGTTTCCCATACTCCCGATCCACAAGCTCAACAAAAAGCCGACAGAATATGCTACGCTATGCGATATAACCTGTGATTCTGACGGCATCGTAGATAAGTTTGTCGATCTTCACGACGTAAAGCCTGTCCTTGAACTGCATAAGCTGATCAAGGGCGAGCCCTACTATCTGGCGATGATGCTTGTGGGCGCATATCAGGAGGTTATGGGAAACAACCATAATCTGTTCGGGGTTCCAAACGAGGCCCACATTTACATTGGAGACGACGGGCACATCATAAAAAAGGTCATACCTGGGGCCACGCTTGCGGAATCCCTCGCCGCGGTCCGCTTTGAAGCCGTTCAATTGCATGATCAGTTTCGGCGAAGCGTTCTACAACGGATCAAAGATGGAGACATCTCCTCAAAAGAGGGCAATCAACTGATAGAGTTTTACGAAAATCAAGCGAATAGTTACACGTATCTTGCTCCCAACGGCAGTTAATTAGGTTCGAATGCACTATAGATGCAGAGATGGATATCAACGTTAATTTGGAGAATTTCTAATGGTAGCGCAAAAAAAATCGAAGTCCGCTAAATTCCTGACAGTTCCGACGAGACCCGTACCTATTGACCGGGACCGCTCGGTTGCGGGTCTTCTTGAAAAAATGGAAGGTGCGGGCTTTGGGGCCAAACAGCTTGCAGAGGCTCATCGGATCTGGCTCGATATGCTGGACGACAACTCGACCATCTACCTCTGCGGCACCGGCAATTTGATCCCGTCCGGTATGCGTAGGCTTCTGGCCTACGTGATCAAGAACCGGTTTGTGGACGTTCTTGTAATGTCGGGCACGGTACTTTACCACGATATCCACGAGACCCTGGGCCGAAATCACTTTCAAGCTCATCCGAGTATGAGCGATGAAGATCTTGAGGGAGCTGACATTGTCCGTATCGGCGATGTCCTTGCAAACAGCGAGGAATATCAGGAGGCCGATGAATGGATCGGCAGCGTGATCAACCAGCTCGACCTTACCCGTTCCTACTCTACCCGCGAATATCTTCACCTTCTCGGTCGCGAACTTGCCGAGATCGCCCACGAAGACGGATTGATGACATCGGCCTATAAGGCCCGCATCCCTGTTTTTTGTCCGGATCTGGTGGGTTCGGAAATGGCCATTGGCATCGCGCGGGCAAGGTTTGAAAAGAAGTCCCAGTTCATGTTCGACACCACTCAGGACACAATGGACATGATGCAGATCGCGCAGCGAACCCGACATTCCGCTTTGATCGCATTGGGCAGCACCGCGAGCCAAAAGATGTTGAATTTGACGGAGTATTGTTCTTACATAACCCGCACCACGATGCGAGGTCATAAGTACGCTATTTCGCTCACCACCGATTCGGCACCACTTGAAACCCGTACGCCATCATTCGGCGGTGGGCATACTTCTGTATTTGGCAAGCTTGTTCGCGGAGCGACCACGGCGTATGTTCCTGCCGATCCGTCGATCGCCCTTCCGATGGTGATAACCGCGCTTTCGCAGACTGCCGCAAAATTCATGAAGGGACGAAAGCGTCCGAGCTTTACCTTCTCGGGTAAGGATATGACGATCGATGTGCCATAGGTATTCGCCCTTTGTAAGTGCGGTCGGAGCTTGATCGTCAACAGTTGATCGCGATTCGTGTATCACAATTGAAATGTCTGAATCAGCCTCACTACCAATGAACTTTGGCGGTATCGAAGAACCCGCCTTTTCTGCCCGTGATAGTGCCAGGATACTCGTGCATCCGGTTTCTTATGAGGGCACGGTCTCGTACGGTACGGGAACCGGGGCGGGAGCGATGGCCATCATCGACGCATCGCGAAATCTTGAGTTGTACGAAGAGGAGACCGATTCAGAGGTTTACCGGCTCGGCATCCACACATTGAATGAGTTCCTTCCCCGATCATCGCCCGCCTCGATGATGGAGGCGCTATATGACGAAACAAAGGGGCTGCTCGAAACGGGAAAATTCATTTGCATGATCGGCGGCGAACACTCGATCTCGGCGCCCGTCATTAAGGCTCATGCCGAAAAGTTCCATGATCTGAGCGTGCTGCAGATCGATGCCCATGCAGACCTGCGGGATACCTACGACGGTACGCCTCATTCCCATGCTTCGATCATGGCCAGGGTTGTAAAGGACCTCAAGATCCCTGCCGTCCAGGTAGGGATCCGATCCATCTCTTCTTCTGAAATTAGGGCGCTTAAGGACGGTTTGCCGACGAAAATATTCTGGGCCCGCGACATTGTTGGCCGCACGGACTGGATCGACGATGCCATCGATTCGCTTTCAGACACAGTCTATTTGACCATCGACATAGATGGACTTGACCCAAGCCTTGTACCTACGACCGGCACGCCGGAACCGGGCGGACTTGGATGGTATGAAACACTTGCATTGATCCGTCGCCTTGGAGAACGAAAACGTGTCGTAGGTATGGATCTGGTCGAATATTCCTACGTTGAATCGTGGGACTCACCCGCGTTCCTGTGTGCAAAGCTGATCTATAAATCGTTGGCCTACATATTTCGAAACGAGGTACCTTTGGTCACCCGCGACTAAGTTCAAGGTTCAGCACCCGTGGCCACTTCCTGCTGCCAACAAAAACCCCCTTTCACCAAGCGATAAATTTGGTTCTAAGTACAACTTTTCGAACTTCCGGCCGCATCCTGCGTATAATTTATGTATATTTGCGTCGAGAAGTTCATACGATAAAATGTGGATTCATAGTTTCATTGGAGAGAGATCGATGTTCTGGAGAAAATACCCACTGTTAATAGTTGCATTTACGGCTTTGGTCGCCAGCGGATGTGGGCGGATATTAAGCGCCGATCCGCCGGCTGGCCCAGATGAATTGACTGCGCCGCCGCAGCCTGTCGTTGTCGAAGGCATCAGAACGTCATATGCAGATGTAGTCGAGAAAACTTCGCCGGCCGTGGTTCGCATTCTCTCGGAGGGCAGACCCAACCAGCCCTCTCTTGAGCAATCTCCATTCGGGGACGAGTTTTTTAGACAGTTCCCAAACCCCCGCGGCCAACGTCCTCAGCTTCAGCGTGGAGTCGGCTCGGGAGTCGTCGTTAGCGCGGATGGAACTATTTTAACTAACGCCCACGTGATCGAGGGGGCCGACAGGATCACGGTTCTGATGGCTGACAATAAGACTTTTGAGGCAAAGCTTGTCGGAACGGACAAACCGAGCGACCTTGCGGCGCTCAAGATCGAGTCCCAAAATTTACCCTACCTAACGCTCGGAAATTCTGACACGGTCCGGGTTGGCGACATTGTTCTTGCCATAGGAAATCCGCTGGGGATCGGACAGTCGGTGACATCGGGGATAATTTCTGCAAAAGGCCGCCGAACCGGCCTAAGCGATGGAAGTTTTGAGGACTTTCTTCAAACCGACGCTCCGATAAACCGAGGGAACTCGGGCGGTGCCCTTGTGAATCTGAGCGGCGAGCTGATCGGAATAAACTCACAGATACTCTCGTCGCCTGGCTCTGGCGGCGGCAATATCGGCATCGGATTTTCGATCCCATCTAATATGGCGAAATCCGTCATGGAACAGCTGCTAAAAGACGGCCGCGTGCGCCGCGGAAGGCTGGGTATCGGGATCCAGAACCTTACAGAAGACACGGCCCGGGCGCTTGAACTCGAATCCACTTCGGGTGTTCTTGTCAGTAATGTTGAACCCGGAAGCGCCGCAGACAAGGCAGGCTTAAAACGAACGGATATCATCACGGCGATCAATGGAGAAAAGACCGAAGACAGCAACGTCTTGCGCAACAAGGTGGCGGGAACACTGCCGGGCACCGAAATTAGACTTACGATCCTTCGCGATGGAAAACCACAGGAACTTACGGCCGTTCTTGACGAGTTTGACGCGGACGGAGTTGGACGCGGGCGTGCCCCCGAGGGTGACAACTCCCCCAGGACGCAAGGCGACAGCGGGAAGCTTGGGCTTAGCTTGCAGCCGCTCACGCCCGATGCCGCCCGGCGGCTGAACATTCCGGAGGCCACGGAAGGGCTTATCGTCACGGAGGTCGATCCCGGCGGTGTTGCTGGCGAAGCCGGCATCGGCCGCGGAGACGTCATAATGGAGATCAACCGACAGCCCGTAAAGTCGGTCGAGAATGTCCAATCGGCTCTCAGCTCAGCCGGAGACAAGCCTATCCTTTTGCTGATCTCACGTGGCGGACAAACCGTGTATCTAACAGTAAAGCTGCGTTAGACTGAAAAGGAATTCGTTTCTCAGAGAGGGCCGATGCTAATTAAGCATCGGCTTTTTGCTTAATCAAAGAACTGTGCTAGAAATTCTTGTATGTTCGAAAGGATCTACCTGCTGATGCTCGGCGTCTTTACGACGGTAATGGCGGTTTTGACGTGGTACTCATGGGATTGGCTGCAAAGCATTGGAGCCCCGGCGGCGACCGTCCAGGGATATCGCTATTATGCGGGGATCTCGCTGACTTTTCTTCTTATTTCCTCGATAGTGCTCGTGATATACGCGAGTTTTTTCCTCGCTCGTTTTCGTCGATCCTGGATGCTTTGGGCCACTTTCGTCTATTTCGCTGTCTTTGTGATCATTCGATATTTCTTTCTCGAACGCTCCGCAGCTCATTACGCGATCGACCGAGGGCTCGCCGAACCAGGGCTGACCTTTGCACCGTTGTGGGGAACCGCCGTCGTTATCGGTGCGGCCGCGTTCGTATTCATTGATCAGCTTGTAATAGTTCGTTTGTCGGGGAGACTTTACCCATCTGAGAAAGAAGATCCAGATGAAGAAGTACAGATCGACCCTGACGCGTCTGGTGATGAGGTTGTCTCGGAGATTTCAGAATCATCGAATGGCAAACTTTAGTCTGACACTTTGGGACAAAGAGAAAAGTTAGTAACATTCCCCGCAAACTTGTCACCCGCCTATCTGCATAGGCTCTTAAGCATCCATACAAAAATGGGCTTCCGAAAAAATGGAAGCCCATCGTTGATTCGTCGGGACGGCGAGATTTGAACTCACGACCTCTCGCCCCCCAAGCAGAAATGGGACCTTCGCATAGGTTGTCAGAATCTATCAAACCTGCTTAAAATCAACGCCTCCCGTGAATTCTTAGTCTTCTTAAATTCGTTATGATCTGGAAAAGTGCAACCATCCTGCAACCATCTCTACGCAAACTTAACTAACGATCTAAACGAAGTTCAATAACGAATCGCTTTTGCCAATCCTCTGATCCGGCTGCCGCTAATGAGAATTACCATTATTGCAAAATGCTCAAAACCGACAATCCCTCAGGCCCCAAGTAGTTGGGAGGTGACTCGGTGTTTGTTGCGGAAGCGATAACCGTGCCGTGAAATGTAGGTCTCGATGCTCATTGGGTATTTCCCCCCCCCACGTCGAGCGGCCGAGGCCCAGTTCGAGCCCCTCCCCGCAAACCTTACGCCCGCCGAAGTCTAGTTTCCGGAGAACTCCGGTACGGGTCGGACATCGGCCTGCTTCGGGTCCACGGCAACGCCATTTGCTCCTATATCATTGATTAGCCACTCCATTTCCTGTATCTCTCTTTTCTGTGCGCTGATGATCTCGTCGGCCAGTTCACGCACCCTTCGGTCTTCGATCTTTGCACGAGTACTCGTAAGGATCGCAATCGAGTGATGCGGGATCATGCCCTCCATAAAATCGACATCGTCAACCGTTTGCTGCGTGCGAACAAGTGTCAGTGCCGTCGCGATCAGAAGAACTGAGCCAGCATAGATCGCAGCATTGACTTTCGCGTTGGGGTACATTCCGAGCATGAACGTGAGCATTATGATCGCCATTGATCCGCCCATCATTATCACCATGAATAAGCGTGTTTCGCTAAACCATGCATGTCCGAAGATTTCCCAGGAATTTGCATAACTGAGGGCGTACATTACCACCATTGAAGCGATTATCATCAAAAAGAACTTTGAGTACTTTCCATGCTTCTTTGAGTTTTCCATGAATTTCTCCTTATTCAAGCTTCGGCGCTCGCGGTTTGGTTGCGATACCCTTAATGGCCTTGCCTCACTGCCGCGCCGGGTTTCGTTTGAGCCATTCGGCTCTTAGTAGGAAACTGCCTTCGGTGACGACTCGATCACCAACTTTGAGCCCCTCAAGCACTACTCGGCGACCGTCGATCTCCGGCCCAAGCCGTACGGTTCGAAGTGCGAAAACGACGGGATCCTCGGTCGGAAGGAACACGGTTTCTTGATCACCGATCCGCTGCACGGCCGACGCGGGGATCACCGGAGCGGTCTGCTCCGCATCACCTAACGCCCCAAATGCAGCTTTTACATACATTCCGAGCTTAAGTGCTCTGCCAGGATTATCGAGCTCGATCCGGACCTTTCCAGTACGGGTTGCATTGTCGAACTGCGGGTCAATATAGGTGATGCGGCCGCGAAATACACTCTCCGGAAATGCGTCCGAGGTGACACTTGCTCCGCTGCCGACGCGAAGACGAACGAGATCTCGCTCAAACACCTGAGCGATTACCCATACATTCGAAAGATCCGTGATCTGCAAAAGTTCCTTATTGGCGCCAACCACCTCTCCGACATTTACGGCCCTGCTCGTTACGATCCCCGATACCGGTGCCGGCACCGAGATCTCAGCGGTGATCTGGGACGGAGATCGGAGTGACGCGACGCGGTTGGAAGGCATACCGTAAAGGATCAACCGTTCTCTAACGGAAGCCATGTCAGTTTCAGCCGCTCGAAGCTTGTTAAGGGCTTCCTCGCTTGCGGCCTTTACCTCCGGGCTGATCGACAGAAGTCGCAGGGCCCGGGCCTCTCGCAACTTTGCTTCTTCCAATTCAGCCTCGGCGGTACGGAGTTTTGTTGTGTCCTGCTCAAGTTCCTCCCGGCTCGCGGCTCCGATCCGGATCAACCGGTTGGTCCGCTCGAATCGATTCCTGAATTCGGACACGGCTGCTTCAGCTGCGGTTCTCTGTCGAGCTGCCTGTTCAACCTCCCCGCGGCCAGGTTGATTTATTTCAACCAGACGCAGTGAGCGTTCATAATTTTTCCGAGCGTTCTCAACCTCGGTACGCAGAGACACGTAGCGAGACTGGGTCTGGGCAAACTCATCGCTGAACAAGATGGCGACCGTCTGGCCGGTCCCAACGCTTTGACCTAGCTCGGGTAAGCCTCGTCGAATGATACCGCCCACCAAGGAAACCGCCGGCGTTTGCTTATAGGCATTGGCTTCTACGACGCCGGTTGCCGCGACAGTCTCACTCTCCGCAGAGAGTTGTTCTCCCACTGTTTCGACCGTCAACCCCGCATTCTCGACTTCGGTGGCCGACAGAGTCAGCGTCTCGTCTGCGGTAATGGTGCCACTTGAACTTGATGGGTCGTCGGACGAGATCCTCGGCGCAGGGACGGGCCGACCCGCCTCGTCCGACCTCACAAAGTACCAGACTATCAGTGAGATCAGGCCTATGGCCGCAACCGTGGTCACACCAGCTATCACTATCTTTTGCTGGCGAGATCTCCCGCGGGAAGCCTCGTCGATGGGCTCAAAATCGTCTTCTTGGGTTCGATCGTCTTGCATCTCTTAGTTATCGTTCTGATAGGAAGTCGCGGACACGCCAGCTGAAACGGGGATATGATCCCTTGCCGGCGGAAGAAACGCGAGTAATGCCGCGAGAAGAAGTACGGCCAAGGCCAGGAGTCCTTCCACTCTCACTTTGCGAAACAATCCAGAGCCGGCCTTCCCCTCTGATCCGGTTGATCCTGCCTCAAGCTGCCGCTGAAGAATAAAGCCGTTAATGCCACCGAGAACTACCATGACTCCCGCGATCAAAACTTTGGTCAGCAACACTTGACCATACGTAGTCTCGATCAAAGCCGAAAAGCTATCCACATGGATCCAACTGTTGTACAGTCCGGTAAGCGCGAGAAGGATCACCGCGGGTACTGCGAGGCGTGTAAAGCGTCGGATCCACGTTGCCAACTGCTCATTCGCGGCGTCCGGGTCGATGCCTCGCAGAACCGGGGGGATCGCAAACGCGATAACGAAAAGGCCTCCGATCCAGATGGAAGCCGCCGCAAGGTGAAGCCAATCGGAAAGTATCGCGAAGCTATACTCGTTCATCGCCGCTCTTGCGTGACCCGAAAGACTAGAGCCCAAGAGCGTTATTAGTGATAGAACAAAAGCACCGACAAACAGGGCCCTTTTCGCTGGAAAGGACGATATCGTTCGCGCCGCAACGATCAGTGCGAGCGAGAGTAGAACGGTCGCCGCCTGTAGCATCCAGGTCAGACCGAAGCTTGTCTCCCGCAGGATTGAGATCGCACTCGACGTATTGATCGTGCCCATAACAATTCGTGTTTGAAGAGCCAAAGCGACCAACAGTCCAAAGAGAAGAAGCGTCGATCCAACTGCCACAGCGATGATCATTCGACCGTTAAATGTTTCCGATCTCGATAGCTCGCCGTCTGCAACGAACAATCTAAATCCCAGGCCTCCGGTCAACAGCATCATTCCAACATAAATAAGCCAGCGGACCAGACTCTGCGGCCAACCGACAGCCGGCTCTGACTCGTGGGCTGAATGATCCATACCCTCGTGATCAGCTGACGGCGTGGACGGCGGCAAATCAGACAGCGCAGTCCCCACTTGAAATTCGAACTTCCCGTCGATCATGTGGTCGTCAGCGGATAGGGCCCTCCAATCTACCCGATAAGCCCCGGATTCGAGATTCGACAACCGGACTGAAACGACCTTTCCGGCATCGGCAGTTTCAAGTGGACCAACTGGTACCGCCATTCCGGACGAAATATGCATCACTCTTATCGAACTCATCGCAGACTGGATCCCAACGCTGAATCGGAGCTCTACGGTGGTTGGGGCCTTTTCCAGGGTCGATCCTGCGGCCGGCACCGAAGACTCCAGCTTTGCATGAGCGAAGAGTACCGACGCGGAAAGAAGTATTGCCGCGACGACAGCAAGGATGTAAACAACAATTCGGTTCATCTCAGTTTTGAATCATTCGACGCCTTTAAGAGATCAACCATCGCAAGATACGCTTCAAGCTGTGCGTCAATAAAGCCGTTTTCGATCTGGATGTAGCGATGATGCTCTGAAATGAAGTCGAGCAACGTCTTGGAACCAAGTTCATAGGTCTGCCGGACCACGTCCAGATTTGCTGCTGCCCGTTCGCGAACCCCCACGCGATAGATCTCGGTGGCTCTCGCTGCTCGGTTATATCGGGCGTAAGCGGCGGCCACCTCTCGACGAATGGTTATCTCCCCAAACTCCCGACGGCTTCGTGCAGCTTGCTCTTCGAGTGCCGATGCGGCGACCAAACCTTGGTTCCGGTTGCGAACAGGCAAGTTCAATCTCACACCGAACGTGAGAACATTCATCCGTTCCATGATCGGCAAAAGGGCTCCTGTCGACTCTTCGACACCAAGCAGCGGAAATCCGTTTCGCATCCGCTGAAAACCTAGCATTACATCCGCATCAACGCGTCCATCGCTTCGCGCCTGCTCGGTTCGCGCCGCCGCCAATCGCTGGACTGCCGCCGCTCCTAAAAGATCCGGCCTGCTCTGAAGAGCTTTCTGTTCTGCACCTACCTGCGGGGGTAGGTCCAACTTCAGTGTGTCGAGATCCCCTTTGAGCCGCAGCGGTGAGTCGGGGGTCATATTAGCGAGATTGCGCAGTTCGAAAAGGCGGACCTCGACCATCCCTTCAGATATCTCGCGCTCGGCGCGAATGCGATTAAGCTCAACCGTTTCCATGCTCTCCTCAAGGGGAGGCTGTCGCCCTTCGCTTACTTTTGCTCTTACAAGGTCGACGTAGGTCTGTGACTCGGCAAGAAGCTCCTCGATAAAGTTCAGCTTGAATATCGCAGCGAGCGATTCCGCATACTTCGCTCGCACTTCAGCGGCAAGCTGCCTTTCTTTCTCCTCCAGCGCTCGCTGCCGGATCTCTAGTTCGACCTCAGCGACCCTGATCCTGGCCGACCGCCGGCCGCCCAACTCCAATGGCAAAGCCCCTTGAACCATCAGGCTGTTGCTGCCCATTCCTCCGATCTGGCGAGTTCCTCCGACCTCGAGACTCGGATTAGGCCGCAGCCGGGCTTGCCGGATGAGAGCTTCACCGGCCTCAACCTCTCGTCGCATTGCGGTGAGCTCCAGATTGTTCGCCAGAGCGATCCTCACCATCTCATCAACAGATGTTCCGGAGGCTTCGCTGAAGTACTTCGGATTTGAGTGGGCCGCGTGAACTCCAGCCCCCTGGCCGTGAGCAGGGCCAACCAGAATAAAAGCCAGCGTCAAGACTACTAACCCCTTCAACACACCTTTCCTGTTTTGAGTTGACAATCGACTCATACAGACTCCAGAGCCCTCTCATGCCGCCTCAACTCCCAGAGCCGGATCCAATAAAAGATCACTGGAGTAACGATCAAAACGTGGATCAAGCTCGACACCATGCCGCCGAAGACCGGTGCTGCGAGCGGCCGCATTACCTCAGATCCCGCGCCGCTGCTCCACATGATGGGGAGAAGGCCCGCGACGATCGTCGTAACCGTCATCACCTTCGGCCTGAGCCGCAAGAGAGCCCCATCGGTCACGGCCTGAAGGAGAGTTTCCGGATCGAGCGTCCCGAGTTCTGCTTGCTTGCGTTTCACGGCTTCCTCGAGATACACGACCATGACAATTCCGGTCTGGACCGCCGCTCCGAACAGCGCGATAAACCCAACCCAGACAGCGACGGAAAAGTTGTATTGCAGAAACCAGAGCAAATAGAAACCGCCGGTTAATGCGAACGGAACGGCAAGCAGAACATGAGCCGCCTCAATAAAGGAGCGGTAGGTTAAATACAGTGTTGCGAAGATGATCAGGATCACGATCGGCACGACGATCAACAGGCGAGCCCGGGCTCTCTGCTGGTTTTCGTACTGACCGCTCCAGGAAAAGTAGTAACCCGACGGCAGCTTCACCTGAGCTCTGATCGCCGCATCAGCTTCATCGACAAAACTCCCAATGTCGCGCCCACGCACGCTTAACAGAACCGTGCCTCGCAGTAGCCCATTCTCGCTCTGTATCATTGCCGGCCCATCAACCGTACGGATCGATGCAAGCTGCGAAAGCGGTATCGAGGCTCCAGTCGCTGTAATGACCGGAATACTCCCGATCGAACCCGGTGTTCCGCGAAACTCCGGCGAGTAACGAACTCGGATCGGGAAACGGTTTCGGCCTTCTATCGTAACGGTAAGGTTGGTTTCGCCGACACCTTTCTCGATCACGTCCTGAATCGTCCCGACGTCTATCCCGTATCGGGCAGCAGCCTGTCGATCGACATCGATGTCTATGTAAGGTGCCCCGCCGATCTGCTCCGGATATACATCGGCCGCTCCGGGAACGCGCCGGACGACCTCGGCGATATCTCGCGATGTTTTCTCCAGCGTCTCGAGGTCGTCGCCAAAGACCTTGATCCCCACCTGAGATCGAATACCCGTAGCGAGCATCTCGATACGGTTGATGATCGGCTGAGTCCAGATATTAGTAACGCCCGGGATTCTCAGAGCAGCATCCATTTCGGCAACCAGCTTTTCCCGGGTCATTCCCGCCCGCCATTCGCTTTCCGGCTTTAGGTGGATGACCGTCTCGTTCATGTTGATCGGAGCCGGATCGGTCGATGTCTCTGCACGGCCTGCCTTACCCACAGCCCACGCAACCTCGGGGAAGGTCTTTATAATCTCGTTCTGCTTGCTTAGGACCCGGGTCGCTTCTTCGAGGGAGATACCCGGATCTGTCACGGGCATATACATCAGATCTCCCTCGTTTAACGGCGGCATGAACTCGCTTCCGATCTGCGTCGCAACCAGCATCGCACCGCCAAAGAAGATGGCTGCAAGAACCACCGTCGTAACACGATTTCGCAATGCCTTTTCAAGAAGAGGCTTATAAACTCTTCGAAGAAAACGCATGATCGGGTTTGCCTCTTCAGGTTTCAGTTTGCCCTTGAGAAGAAATCCGCAAAGCACCGGAACAAGGGTCACAGCCATGAACGCAGCGGCGATCATCGCGAAGGTCTTGGTGTAGGCAAGCGGCTGAAACAGTTTTCCTTCCTGGCCGGTCAGGGCAAAGACAGGAATGAAGGCAACAATGATGATCGCGGTCGACGAAAAGATCGGCCTCCCGATGGTCTTTGTCGACTCGCGGATGGTGTCCCAAACGCGGCGACGATCATTCGGATCGATGCCGTCCTTTTCGAGCGCACGATAGGCGTTCTCGGTCACGACAATTCCGGCGTCTACCAAGTCGGAGACAGCGATCGCGATCCCCGCCAGCGACATGATGTTGGAGGTGACACCCCAGAAGTACATGAAAAGGAACGACACCAGCGCAGCGAGTGGGAGCGGCACCGTAACAATAAAGATGGAGCGGAAGTGGGCAAGAAACAGCAGGTTGACGAGCGTAACAAGGATGAACTCTTCGACGAGAGCATACTTGAGGGTATCCGCCGTTCGGTTGATCAATTCTGTCCGGTCGTAGAAAGGAACAATTGCCACGCCTTCCGGAAGCCCAGGCTTGATCTCCTCGATCTTCTCCTTAACGGCGTCGATCGCTTCGAGAGCGCTTACACCGTATCGCATTATCACGACGCCGCCGACGGCTTCCTTGCCGTTCTTATCCAGAGAGCCGGTCCGGAACGCATTGCCGATCTTGACCTCAGCGACATTCTTGACGTAAATGGGGGTTCCGCTGCTTGCTCCTATAACGATGTTCTCGACATCTTCTACCGACTCAACGAGGCCTATGCCGCGCACGACGGCCCACTCTCCGGCTTGTTCGACGACATTGCCCCCGACGTTGTTGTTGGAGCGCTCTACGGATTCGAACACGGCCGAAAGCGGCAAGCTGTAGGCCCGAAGCTTGTTCGGATCGACCTCGATCTGATACTGGTGAACGAAGCCGCCTACGCTCGCTACCTCTGCTATCCCCGGCGTCGAGCTTAGCTGGTATCGAACGAACCAATCCTGCAAAGTCCGAAGATCTCGCAGATTAATCGTCTCCGATTCGAGCGTGTACCAAAACACCTGGCCAAGGCCTGAAGCGTCCGGCCCGAGCGTCGGGGTCACTCCTTCGGGAAGCTGCCTTTGAACCAGATTGAGGCGTTCGAGGATTCGTGTCCGTGCCCAATAAAGTTCGACGTCGTCTTCGAAGATGACATTCACCATCGAAAAGCTGAACGCCGAACTCGCCCGAACCGTCCTCACTCCGGGCAGGCCCTGAAGATTTGTGACCAGGGGATAGGTTATCTGGTCCTCGACCTCCTTAGGCGAGCGGCCCGGCCAGTCGGTGAAAACGATCACCTGATTATCGGAGAGGTCGGGAATCGCGTCGATCGGGGTGCGCAGCACGGCCCAATAACCCGCTGCCGCGATCGCAATATACATCCCGATCACGATGACGCGATTTCTGATAGACCAATCGATGAGCCAGTTGATCATTTATTTCGTCCGCCTACTGCGCGGTCACCGGAATGTTGGCTTTGCCGGTTCCGGCCGGTCCCTGGTAGGTTATCTGCGCCTGCCATTCACCTGACATTTCGAGATCCACGTTGCCCGAGTAGATGCCCGGAGTTCCCGTAGTCGTGAGGGTCGCTGCATTGTTCATCACGGCCATAGTTCCCATCGCGGGCATATGAAAATTCAGCGAAGCGGCCCCTACGTCGACAGGATTGCCCGATTGATCCGCAAATTTCAATGTCACTGTTTGTTTGCCCTTACGAAGGACTCCGTCAGGGCTCGAAAGCGTAGCTGTCAGGTTATTACCCGCACTCCCGCTCTTGATCTCTTTGCCCGTCGCGGCAGACCCGCCAGATGAGGTACCACCCGATCCGCACGCGGCAGCGAGCGCCGCGACCGCAAGGACTAGCGAAATAACAATTGTCTTCTTCATTAAAATTCTCCTTTTACGATCTACTGATTTCCGTTTGAACTGATTTGAGAGCGCGCAAAAGCGCCAAAACTGCGCACGAATACATTGCGCAGGCTTCGGTCGCGAAGTGCTTAACTAGATTAAAAAGCTGTTGTGACGCAGATAAAGCGCGTCTGGAGGACGTGCCAGCTTAAGTCGGTGTCCGGAGTTGTTTGCAAGAGCACGTACTCTAGTCCTCGGTACGGACAGAACTGACCCATACGAAGTTAGGGTACCCGGAGCGAACTGCTTAGATTGAAACTGAGAATCTGTCGAGATCCGCTCAGAGTTTTTTCCCGGCACTGAAGTACCCGAGAGTGATTCGCAACTCTCAGAGCAGCAGGGCTTCGTGGAGACTGAAGTCCTCCCGCTATAGTCCGACTTGCAGCACGGATCCGAATCGCTATGGTCACCCAGACAGCCGCATACGCCCGCCCAAACCTGCCCGGTCACGGCGAGAAGCAATAGCAGCGATGTGAGCCATTTCATCATTCCCACTGGCTAGGATGGCGGTAGTTCGGCGGGTTTGTCAAGACCTTTAGTCGTCTCCAGAGTACGGCCTGTCTAGAAAAAGCTCTCGATGTAATATCATTCATCAGTTCCTGAGTTGGAAAAGAAGCATTATGGCGATCAAAGGCAAAAAGTTTAACTATAAGCACTATCTGCGACGGGCACACCGGTATCTAGGCGTCTTCATTGGCGTCCAGTTCATTTTGTGGACCATAGGCGGGCTGTACTTTAGTTGGACGAATCTCGACGAGATTCATGGCGACCACCTAAAGAAGCACAAGCATATAAGCCTCGAGTTGCCCGCCGAGACGATTTCTCCTGCGATCGTCGCAACAACTCTTCGATCCACGATCAAGAATGCCCGCATTGAGAAAATATATGTCATAGAAGCTCTAGGCAGTTATTTCTATGCCATCGAACATCTTGCTGACGATACGCGGAGTACGCGTCTCTATAACGTCGAGAACGGAGAGTTGCGTCCAAGCATCTCGTCCGTTGAGGCTGGAGAGATCGCAAAAAGCGCGTTTGCTCTCCCGGGTGAACCTTCAAAGATCGAATACGTTAGTGCCGAGAATATTGGCAAACATCATGAATACCGAGAGAAACCCTTGCCCGCATGGGCCGTAACTTTTGACAACAACGCGAGCGTTTACGTCTCTGCCGAAACTGGCCAGATCGGCGCGATTCGAACCGACAAGTGGCGCGTCTTCGACTTTCTATGGATGCTCCACACCATGGACTTCGAAGGTCGCGACAACTTTAACAATTACGTACTTCGTGGATTTTCAATCCTGGGTCTTTCAACTGTCCTATCCGGTTTCCTCCTATTCTTCGTGAGTTCGCGACTCGTCCGAAGGCTTGCGTGGCGACGTCGTTGAGGAATTCCTTGTAACCCGCTGCGTCGTAAAGCAAGAGGCCTACATTTGGAGTGGTTATCTCCCGAGAGTTCACTTTGTGGGAGATAACCAATACTACTCCAACTGCAGGAATAGAGGTCGCAACCGCAAGACTTTGCTCCTTCGTCCAATCGGGAAACTAGGATCCGTTACGCCTTTCCGAAATCCGACAGTCTATATACCACCTCACTCAACTATCAACTTCCCCCTGAGCATGTTCATCCCGCACGCGAAGGTGAAGTCACCGGCCTTTTCAGGAGTGAACTCTATAGGAGTGGTCTTATACGCGGGCAGGTCACGGACTATTCCGAAATCGCCGAAAACCACCTGCTCGCTGCATGACGATGTCTCGTCGCGGTAAAAGTTTAGGCGTACCGGGATGTCCTTTCTGACCACGATCACGTCCGGAGAGTAGCCTCCCTTGACGGTCACCTTTATCTCCTGCACGCCTCCCTCGTTTGTTTCCGCGGCGACCTTTTCACGCTCGCCAAAGAAGTACCACAGCGTCAGACCTATCAAACCGACACCACCAACAATTACCAAGATCTCAATTGCGTCCATCTCAATTCCTCCCTTTCGCGCTTCAGCCGGCCTTTGCCCCTCCGAAATTTCTAAGCCGCAGGCTATTCGCGACCACGGAGACCGACGAGAGCGACATTGCGGCCGAAGCAATGATCGGCGAAAGAAGCCAGCCCGTAAGCGGATAAAGCAGTCCTGCCGCGATCGGGATCCCGATCACGTTGTAGATGAAAGCCCAGAACAAGTTCTGCTTCACCGAACGGATCGTCGCCTTCGACAAACCGATCGCTGTGACGACACCCCTTAGATCGCCCTTTATTAAGGTAATATCACTGGCTTCGATCGCGACGTCAGTTCCGGTCCCGATAGCTATGCCTACGTCGGCCTGTGCGAGAGCTGGAGCATCGTTAATGCCGTCCCCAACCATTCCGACCAGCTTCTTGTCCGCTTGCAGGCGTTTGATCTCGCCAGACTTGCCAGCCGGCAGCACCTCGGCAAGCACGCGTTTGATCCCGACGCGACTCGCAACCGCTTCAGCCGTTCGGCGGTTGTCGCCGGTCATCATTACGACCTCGAGGCCAAGATCCTGGAGAGACGCTATCGCTTCTGACGATTCCGGTTTGATGGTGTCCGCGACGGCTACAATGCCTGCGAACTTCCCATCGATCGCCGCGAACATCGGCGTTTTTCCTTCAGCGGAAAGTTTTTCGACCGTCGCCTCGGTCCCGTTGAGCTCGATCTTCTGCTCGTTCATGAGCCGCAGGTTTCCGAGCAGCAAATCCCGTTCGCCGATGCGCGATTCGATCCCACGACCTTCCAGAGCGTTAAAACTCGCTGGCCTCGAAAGCGCCAATCCTTGGTCCTCGGCCCCGCGGACGATCGCGGCGGCAAGCGGATGCTCGCTTTGTCGTTCGGCCGATGCAACGATCGTCAGAAACTCGTCCGTGTCGCTGCCGTCGACCGGGATGACGTCGGTCAATGACGGCTCGCCCTTCGTGATCGTTCCCGTCTTGTCCAGGACGATAGTATTGAGCTTGTGCGCCGTTTCGAGACTATCTCCGCCCTTTATAAGGATGCCTTTCTCTGCACCGCGCCCCGTCCCAACCATGATCGCGGTCGGGGTTGCAAGTCCAAGCGCACACGGGCACGCGATGATCAGCACCGAAACGAAGTTGACCAACGCCATCGTGAAGCGCACTTCGGGCGAGGCGGCAACGAACCACACGACGAACGTCGCGATCGCGACACAAATGACGATAGGTGTAAAAATGCCGCTGATCGTGTCCGCAAGTTTTGCGATTGGCGGCTTCGATCCTTGAGCGTCCTGTACAAGCTTTACGATCTGCTGAAGTGCGGTGTCCTTACCTACCTTTGTCGCTCTAAACGAAAAAGCACCGGTCTTATTTATCGTCGCGCCGAAGATCTCGTCGCCCGGTCTCTTTTCGACCGGGATCGATTCCCCCGTAAGCATCGACTCGTCAACTGCCGAGGAGCCTTCGGTCAAGATACCGTCAACAGGTATCTTGTCGCCCGGACGCACCAGCACGATGTCCCCAGGCACGACCGCCTCCGTCTCGATCTCCATCTCACGTCCGTCCCGGATCACCAATGCCGTCGTCGCCTGGAGACCAAGAAGCTTCTTGATGGCTTCGCCCGTTCGCCCCTTCGCCCTAGCTTCGAGCATCCTTCCGAGCAGGATGAGTGCGATGATGACGCTCGCCGCCTCGAAATAGACCGTTGCCGACATCGATCCGGTCATACCGCTCATCGAAGCGTGCGCGGCCGCCATAAAGAACGACGGGAAGATAGTTGCCAGCACGGAGTAGACGAATGCAGCTCCGGTTCCGACGGCGATCAGCGTGTTCATGTCTGCCGCTCGGTGACGAAAAGCCGCCCAAGCGCCGGTATAAAACTGGCGGCCCGAATAAAAAACGACTGGCGCGGTCAAGGCCAATTGCAGCCAGTTTACGCCGGCGAAATCAAGAACCTCGATCGATCCGTGCGACATCGCGATCACCAAGACGGGTAGCGACAAAACGGCGGCGACCCAGAACTTCCTCTTTAGCTCGCGGTATTCTTCCCGGTGGGCGTGTTCGAGAGAATCCTCGGCCGATTCGGAACTTGCTGATACCTCGCGAACCGTGTAGCCGAAGTCCTCGATCGACTTGCGGATGTCCTGCACGCTGGCGTTATTCGGCAGATAGTCGACGGAGACAGTCGCGGACGCAAGGTTGAAGTTGACCCGTACCACCCCGCGTTCTCCCAGCAGATACTTTTCGAGTGGACTTCCCGAACCTGACGTCCGTGCCGAATCATCTACGACAAAATCGACTCGCGACGATCCTGCTGTGTCATAGCCTGTGTCCTTTATCGTCTGGACGAGAGACCCGACACTGGTCTTAGCCGGATCGTAGTTTACCGTCGCCTTCGCGGTCGCAAAGTTGACCGAGCAAGCGTCTACTCCAGGCTGCTTCTTCAACTGCTTTTCTATACGGTTCGCGCACGCCGCGCAGGTCATGCCGGTTATCGGAAGGTCCACACGTTCGCCAGCACCGTTCGGCAGCGAATGATCGTTATACGTCCCGTCCGTAGCCTGCTTGGATGTCAGTCCGACCCCGGGGAAACCGGTAGCGACATCGCTTGGCGCCGCCTGCGTCATTACATACGCTTCCGGGTCTGCGTCAAACTTCTCTTTGCACGCGGCGGAACAAAAGTAGTAGGTCTCACCCCCATATTCCCTCGATCCGGCCGACGAGGATTTATCGATTTCCATGCCGCATACCGGATCGATCGTTTTTGTCCTTGCTGTCATTTTATCCTCCAAGGATATCCGGGTCCGAGGAAAGAGCGTCCATCGGACACCGGACAAGCAGTGATCGGTCCGTCATTCGGCAGAGTAGCCCGCTCGATTTAGGACTTCGACGATCGCTTCCCGTGGCGTTTCTTGGCCGTGCGCGATTGACACGGTCTTTGCCGGTACGTTGACCTCGACACCCATTACACCTTCCACCCCTTCAAAAGCTTTGTTTATCGATTTTACGCAGCCTCCGCACACGATCTCTGGAGCCTTCACAGTCGTGATACGACTCCCCACCTCTTGTTCACTTGCTGATGATTCTGTTCCTTCTTTCATTATTTCTAAACCTCTCAGCTCGACTAAATTCCTCGGATTTCCACCGACATTTCATAGTCTATTCTCTATAGTCGGCTACAGTGTCAAGTCTTTTATTTGAGAATTGAAATTATTTTCTGACTAAGCCCTTTTCTGCCGTTTTCGTACGACTCGTCCGGAGACCGGTGCCGGATTTTGCACCTCGGCACCTTCGATCAAGCCGCAGATGCTTCCCGGGGCCCGACCGATCTTGTCCCATTCTTTTACCGTATTGGTGATCTCGCGATGGTAGCGCTGGAGCTCTCTGATCCGCTCAGCAACCTCAGAAAGCCTGCTTCGCAATATCGCTCGCACATCTTCGCATGGACTAGCTCCCTTCTCGGCGTCGCCGATTATGTGTCTTATCTCGTCTAATGTGAATCCAAGGGTCTGGGCCTTCTTGATAAAGGCAAGGCGTTCCAGTATGGATTCATCGTATAGCCGGTAGCCGCTTTGCGTGCGTGCCGGCCTGCCAAGAAGGCCGCTGCGTTCATAGAATCTCAGTGCTTCGATCCCGATACCAGATTCGCGCGAAACCTCCCCGATCTTCATTGAGGTCCGCATCGAAAACGGCTCTCTCCTTTGGGCATTATTTCTAATGGTCATTCACAAATCCTCCTCTACTAGAGAAACGATGACTGTTTGGTTTGTCTCACATTCGCCATTATAAACGCCGTAGTCAGATACAGAGTCAAGGTTCAAAAGGAGGTGCCAACAATCGGCGATGAGTCGTAGAAGGCCCCTCGGTGCAATGCGACATTCTTTATTGACAGATGTCACATTTCACCGCATCCTTTAAGGATGGACACGCAGCAGGAATCCAAGGTCAAGAAGCTCGGTGTTTTTTCTCTTGCTCAAGGGCGGGAGATCGGGCTGAGCCAACAGGAGATTTCCAGACTCGTCGCCTCGAAAGATCTGAAGCGTGTAGGTCGCGGTATTTATCTTCACCCCGAAGCAAAGCTGGATGGGAATGTCGGCTTTCAAGTCGCCTACGCGAAGTTCGGACCAGATGCGGCAATCGGCGGACTGTCAGCACTTTTTCACTACAACCTTTCAGAGCAAGTCCCCGGAGAGGTCTGGGTTCTCGTGCCTCCGGAAAAGCGAACACGAGTCCAGGGTTACAAACTTCTCCGGACCAAAACGAGCCTCGACAAAGAGATCGTCGATGAGAAGGGCTATCGGATCGTTACAGTGGAGAGAGCGATTCTCGAGGGTCTGAAGTTAATCACAAGGATCGGCGAGCGTACAGCTATTAAGGCAGCGAGAGAAGCACTTGCCAATAGGCATACTTCTGAGATAAGACTTGCGAGAGCGGCAAAGGAGCTTGGACTCGAATCCGTTCTCGGGAAGTATCTGGAGGTCATTACACCCTGACCACCAAAGCAAAAGGCAGGTCAGTCCGACAAAGACTCATTAACCTGAGCCTTGAGACTAACCTGGCGTACCAGAACGTTGAAACGGCGTTTATCCTTGAACGGCTCGTTGCAAGGTTGATCGCCGACGAGACACTTAACGAGCACCTCGTCTTTAAGGGCGGATTTGTGGGTCTGAGAGTTTACGACTCTCCGCGGTACACCGTAGACGTAGACGCGTTGGTGATCAGAGCAGACGTCGACTCGATCCTAGAGCTGGCGAGAGAGAAAGCCGAAGTCGACATTGACGACGGCGTTTGGTTTCGTTTTGAAGAGCAAGTCGATCTAACCACCCAGGGCGAATATGGCGGCATTCGGCAGATCTATCGGGCCGGGATCGGTGAGGTTCTGAAGAATCTGAAGAAGGCACAGGCAGTGCACTTCGATGTCGGTATCGGCGATCCGATTACGCCCGGACCGCTCGTTATCGAAACGCCTTCACTCCTCTCGCACGATGAAGCGCTGAGTTGGTCGGTCTACCCGGTTGAGACGATCATCGCCGAGAAACTGCATGCGTTGATCGTTCGCGGAAGTATCAATTCCAGAGCGAAGGACGTTTACGACCTCGCAGCCTTTCTTCCGAAAGCCAACGCAGAAATTCTGGGTAAGGCTCTCGTGCGCTGTTTCACCTATCGCTCAACCGACCTGCCGAAAAGTTTCACGAAGATTCTGAGCGAGATCGATACAAAGAGCTTGGAACGTGGATGGACTAGCGCGACGGCTTCTATACCTGACCGACCGCAGTTCAAGGCGACCTTCGAGAGAATCATCAGCTTGATCGGAGAAATCGAAACGTCATTCTACGACAAAGCTGAACTGCAAACACCCGTTGCTAATGACTAGTCCGAATCATTAGAACCCCCCGTTTCCGAGTTCGTGTTAGAAACGTCGTCGAGGAGTTTGACCGCTTCGAGCATCTGCTTCTTGTCGGCTTGGGCGTAGATCGTTGTAATGCTCATGTCCGAGTGGGCGAACAGGTTCTGAACGATCAGCGGGTTGGTGTTTCTCTTGATCAGCTCGCTCGCGAAGTAGCTGCGCAGATCGTGGAAGTGATAATTTTCTTCTCTCGTCCCGCCTTTCTTGTTGATGCCGGCGTCGCGTAGGGCGGTATGCCAGCGCTTGCGGAAGTCGTTCACCGGAAACGGGAGTTGCCCATCCGCGATCATCTCCTTCAACATTGTGGCAGCGGTCGCGTTGATCGGAACCAATCGTGGCGGTCTTCCCTTCGATCCGATGACAAGGATCTGCTCGTGCTCGAAGTCGATCACATCCTCGGTGATGGCCATAAGCTGACCTCGGCGGAGCGGAAGGTTCACCGCGAGAACAATGAGTCTATATAAGAGCGGGTGCTTTTCGAGTTCCCTCCAGAGAGCCTTCTTCTGCTTCTCGTCTAGAAGCCGTCTCCTCGGTGGCGGCTCCGGAAGAGCCTTAACGTACTGCATCGGGTTCCGGTCAATAATTCCCTCTTCGCAGGCAAGGCTGAAGATCTTCGACAAGGTCGACATGATGCGATTGATCGACGAAGGCGAAAGCTCGCTCTCCTTCTTTCTTCTATTCTGCCGGGTCTGCAGCTTCGCCCGACAGTTCCGGCAGTCTTGGGGAGAAATACTCGCGAGAGTCTGCCTCTTGAAATGCTTGAGCAAGAGTCGGATATACAAGTCCTTGGCTCCCTTATTGACATTGTTCTGTTCGACATACGGCCGGTACTTCTTCTCGATGAACGACGCCAACGTTGTCGTGGTATCGGCGACGCTGTAATTATGATCGAATGAGGCCTTGATGATCTGTCTTTCCGCCAGCTCGGCTTCTTGTCTGGTTGTGGCTTCCGGAATGGCCTGATGAATAACCTTCCCCTTAAGCCTCTTGTACATCCACCAGCGAGCCTTCGCATATGCAGGGTGTGAAGAAGTGATGCGTTTACCATCGAACCTTTTGAAAACTGACATAAGCTTGCGTGAACTTTCGAGATTAACCAGCGCTCGGTAAGACCGACATGCCGATATCTGAAACGACATCCGCAAGTTCTATTCCGTGGCTTGTCAGCCGCTTTATTGTCGGTTCTTGGTGCGAATTAGCGCCGCTGTGGTGCGTCGATGAACCAGTTGGCACGTTCTTGGACCAATCGATCCGGTCTAAGGCTCAATGCGTACGCTGTTTTGCGAGTTGGTCGCAGGTTGGTTGCAGGTTGGTTGCAGGTTGGTTGCAGTTTTTTCGAGGAAGGGTTTCGGTAAACCGTTGAATTTACTGATCCGCAAAACATGGCCCTCTCGCGACCTGTGAAGATCGACTAAAAAAGGACTTTCGAATTTCTTCGAAAGCCCGATTTTTATTGGTCGGGACGGCGAGATTTGAACTCACGACCTCTCGCACCCCAAGCGAACGCGCTACCAGACTGCGCTACGTCCCGAAAAACGTTGACCGCGGACCCGCAGGTCTGCGTCATTTTGCGATTTTTAGATTAGGTTCGCCCGCGCAGTTTGTCAACTTTAACGATCTCGCAGGCGCTGCGATGCTTCTTCGGTCTGGTTTGTCTTGAGCATTTCCCGAAGCTCCAGCAGCTGTGCTCCCAATGAACGGAGGGCATCACGTCCCTCGGGCGTCATAGAAGCGGACATAGACTGACGCTGCGGATCGGCCGGTTCGTCGAGTTCCAATTCCGGGTCGAAAAGGCCGGGCCCATCATGTTCGATCTTCTCGCCGTTTTTTGCTTTACCATTCTCTCGGAGTTCGGCCTGAAGTTTCTTGCGAGCGCCGGCGATGGTGTAGAGTTCGTCGTATAGGAGTTCTTTAATACGAACTGAAATTTCCACATCTCGTCGGCGATAGCTGCGCTGGCCCGAGCGATTCTTCTGCGGAGCAAGTTGAGGGAATTCCGACTCCCAATATCGCAAGACGTGGGCCTGCACGTCGAGAAGCTCGCAAACTTCACCGATCTTGAAGTATATCTTCTCAGGTATCACTACAGGTTCCCGCGCCATTTCGTGTTAAAGTGTTATGTAAGTTAGTCGCCGTTATTGTATGTATTTACTACGTTTGTGTCAATAGCTAATGGGACGGAACGAGTTCGAGTTCATAAAGAACATTAAAGACAGATTCGGGCTCGGCCGTATAGGCGACGATTGCGCGGTTCTGCCCAGGGACGAGAGTACCGATCTGGTGGTCACCACCGATATGCTTGTTGAGGGCATCGATTTTCGGCTCGACTGGACGACTCCCGAGTTTCTGGGGCACAAGGCGCTGGCTGTTTCCCTGTCGGACATCGCCGCCATGGGAGGGATGCCGGAGTGGGCAATGCTGTCGATAGGCGTCCCGCCCGGATTGTGGGAAGACGACTTTCTCGACCGCTTCTACGTTGGGTGGCACGATCTAGCCGCTGAACACGGCGTCGAACTTGTCGGCGGCGACGTTTCTCGCGTACCGGATCAGTTTGTCATCGATTCGATCGTCGGCGGCACCGTGCCAAAGGACAAAGCAGTCCGTCGCTCGGGTGCGAAAGCGGGCGATGACATTTATGTGACCGGACCTCTTGGAGGTGCTGCAGCGGGCCTTCAATTTCTCAAAGACGGAGTACGGATAGGATCTGCTAGGGACGAAGCGACGCGGTCAGCGATCTTCCGTCAATTAAGGCCCGTTCCGCTGATCGATGCGGGCGTCTTTCTTCGGCGGAATTCGATCGCGTCATCGATGATCGATATCAGCGACGGCCTTTCGTCGGATCTCAATCACCTGATCGCTGCAAGCGGTGTCGGAGCGCTCATATTGGCCGGATCGATCCCTATCGCTGACGGCCATCCGAACTCGCAAACAAGAGACGGAGCCCTCGAAAATGCGCTACATGGCGGCGAGGATCTAGAGCTTCTTTTCACTGCCGATCCGAAAAAAAATCTTGCCGAAAGATCGTCAAATTTCCATCGCATCGGAACGATCACTGCAAATACTGGGATAATTGAACTTACCACCGCTTCTGAAACTCGTGTACTCGCACCGAAAGGATACCGTCATTTCTGATCTTAATTGCCTTTCTCAAAATATTTTCTCGCAAAACTCTTGACAAGGATTTTTCGTATGTGCATATAATCCTTCTCGCCGCCGAATGTCGGGAACGGGAACGACATTGATCCCGTCAACGCGATCTCGGCGACGAAGACATTTTTTGAGGATGTGGATCGGCAGCTTCGACTTCCGATCTTAACTAAACAAATGATTCGCAGTTCGATACATACCATGAGAGCATCGCTCGCCGAGACCGGCGGCCGTAATATGCGGCCCGGCTTCGCGTGGGACGCCGTGTTGTGCCCGATCGGCGGATTTGCGGGTTATCAACCAAAACAGAGCGAACAGGATCGCTCGTCAGATTTGAGTTAGCAAAGCGGGAGCGGCGTTCCCGCTCCCGAAACATCGAAAGCAGAGCAAACAATTGTTCGGCAGTTTTTAGGAGCGGTTACGCCGGGATCGAATGGGAGATCCCGAGTAGCCGCTCCTTTTATTTCGATGTTTGACAACTGAATTGCCGTTTTTGCAGTTAGCGGTAAGCAATAAGCAGAAGATCGATTTCGGCTGCTCGCGGCTTACCGCTCACTGCTAATTTTTCAAATGGAGGCGTAGCTCAATTGGACGCGAGCATCTCGCTACGAACGAGAAGGATGGAGGTTCGAATCCTTCCGCCTCTTCCAAAGTTTACTCAGTAATACGTTTCGGGGATGAATGCAAAGCGTCGCGCAGCCAGTTTTTCAAGCTGGACCTAGCGGGTTCGAGTCCCGCCTTCCCTGCCAATTTTTCGGGTTCGTCTAACCGGCAGGACGGCTGGCTCTGAACCAGTAAATGGAGGTTCGAATCCTTCACCCGAAGCCAACCTTCACAGAGCGTTCCGCAGATGGCCATACGGGCCTGTTTTGGAAGCAAGTGCTCGCAGGATCGAATCATGCCGCTCTGACCAGTTTTCTGCACGCGTGGCCAAATCGGCAAAGGCGCCGGTCTTAGAAACCGGATATTGAAGGTTCGAATCCTTTCGCGTGTACCAATTTCGCGGGCGTAGCCAAGTGGCCAAAGGCGGCGGACTGCAGATCCGTTCATCATCGGTTCAAATCCGATCGCCTGCTCCAAGCTTTTTCGTAAGGACATCGCCGGATTCCACCAGGTAAACAGTACCTTCCTCAAGGAAATATTAAATTTCATCTAGGAAATTGTCGTTTTCATGAAAGAAAGATCAGAGCTTTTCAAGGAAAACGAGAATTTACTAAAGGAAAACTGCAATTTCCATCACGATCCGGTCGATCTTCTTCGTGTTTTTGTGGTTCGTAGCTCAATCGGCAGAGCACCTCGCTGTGAACGAGGCCGTTGCGGGTTCGAATCCCGCCGTTCCACCCAGATCTCTTCAAGATTCCACCAGCTCATGCAGGTGGTTACAACTTTGGGGCCGTGGCAGAAAGGAGTATGCACTTCGCTGTCGAGGAAGACGATGACGGTTCGAGTCCGTTCGGCCCCGCCAATTCACTTGACCCGCCTGCGACAAGCAGCGGCCGATCCACCACAGGAGGCAGATCTTATGTTTGCGTTCAACATCCGCAATATTTCCGCGGCGTGAAAACTCAGCCTTTCCTGATTCGCTGAAACACGTCGCAGCCAAAGTAATGAGTTTTCAGTTTCAAGCGATGAGGAAAAGATCATGAGCAAGAAATATCACATCAGAGAGCGATGCTTTCTGAACAAAAAGATCGATATGCGTGCCTACGTTATGGCCATCGTCGAAGATACGCGCGAGATCGCCGATAGTTTCGAAGATGGCTGGAAATGGGGCGAGATCGAACTGAAGCTGGCAGATTGCTTCGACGAGGTCTCATTCGAATTCAACCTTAGCACACGGGCCGATCGCGAAAACAGCCTGTTCAAGATCCGCAAGATCGCCGAGGTTGTCACCGCCGTCAAGGAAGCGATCGAGATCGAGGCGGACGATATCGAATGTCGTGAGGCGATCAAACCTTTGTTCAAGGCTCTCGCGGTCCATTAAATTTTCCCACGCGCGTCCCGGCCGGCTCACCGCGGAGTCGGCCGGATGGAAGAATTCCCCGCGGAAATTTTCATCCGCGCATCAGTCTTACCAAACCAAACGCGGCCGATCTAAATGGAGGACGTCTGGAATATGTTCTTACCCGTCTCGCAAGAGACATCTTATTCCGGCCGTTCGATGAGATTCAGATCTCGGCTACGCGTTTGCCCTTCCCGATCGGTAGCCAAGCCAGGTCAAGGCACCTGCCTTTTAAGCAGGGGATCGTGGGTTCGAATCCCACCCGATCGGCCATTTTTCGGCGGTGTAGCTCAGCGGAAGAGCAAAGGTCTCATAAACCTTGGGTCGGAGGTTCAAATCCTCCCGCCGCAACCATTATTGCTAGAATAAAGGAGGAGATATGCCTTACAAGAAACTGAATGTTAGCGGTGACGGCGGAGATATTCTTTCCTGGGTCACTCATGAAATGTCAGACGACGAGCACAAGATGCTTCGCAACGTCTCGCGTCTGCCGTGTCTTTTTAAGCACGTCGCCCTGATGCCGGACGCTCATTTGGGGATCGGATCGATGGTCGGTTCGGTCATTGCAACCAAGGACGCCGTAATTCCGGCAACTGTCGGTGTGGACATCGGCTGCGGAATGATGGCGGTCAAGACGCCGTTCAAGTCGGGAATCCTCGACCGCAAGCTGGCCGAGTTCCGTCACGAGATCGAGCGTGCGATCCCCGTCGGCTTCAACGACTACAAAGAACCGGTCGACGAGTCGAACGAGTGGGCAGGCTGGGCCGAATTCGATCAGCTTCACCCGGGCGTTCAGGACCGTAAACGCAAGGCGATGAAGCAGCTCGGAACGCTCGGCGGCGGAAACCACTTTATCGAGGTTTGCCTCGATACCGAGGACAACGTCTGGCTGATGCTGCACTCGGGTTCGCGAAACATCGGCAACGAGGTCGCAACGCGTCATATCGCAACCGCCAAGACGCTGCACGATCTGAACACGCTTCCCGATCCCGCTCTGGCGTATTTTGTCCTGGGCACGGACGAGTTCAAATCGTACTGGCACGACGTCGAATGGTCGCAGCGCTATGCGATGAAGAATCGCGAGGTGATGATGACACGACTCATTCGTTCGTTTGAGCGAATGTTCGGCTGGAACGCGGACAGTCCTGTCCGCATCGCCGGTTCCTTCGGCGAACCCGTCGATAGCCTCATTACGGCCGACGAAGCGTCGACCGTTTCGGACAAGAGTGTCCGCGCTCCGTTCATTGTCAATTGCCACCACAATTACGTGGCAAGTGAGGAGCACTTCGGCGATAAGGTTTTCGTTACCCGAAAGGGTGCTATAAACGCCGAAGCGGGACGCTACGGGATCATTCCCGGCTCGATGGGAGCGAAATCGTTCATCATCCGAGGGCTGGGAAATCCGCAGTCGTTCAACTCCTGCTCGCACGGTGCCGGCCGTAAAATGTCGCGTACTAAAGCGAAGCAGAAGTTCACCCGCGAGGACCTGGAAAAGCAGACGATGGGCGTCGAATGCCGAAAGGACAAAGGCGTCGTCGATGAGATCCCCGGTGCCTACAAAGACATCGAGGAAGTCATGCGAGCCCAGTCCGATCTTGTCGAGGTCGTCGCCGAGCTGAAACAGCTCATCTGCGTTAAGGGATGAAGTCCAGCGTTCGAGCTTCAGTTTGTTTCATTCAACATCTGAAGCTTGAATCTGGACCTTCGACCGTACCTTGTTTGATTCGATCCATTTCGCGCCTCGCATGTTGACTAACTTGCTTCTGGATCTACGACTTAGGGGCTACACCTCACAAAGCATCTCAGCTTTGAGTTGTCTGTTTCGTTTTATTTCGCGCCCCACTTTTTGTTTCATGTGAAACAGCTTCTAGGAGAAACACCATCGTTGATCAACTTACAGCTACGTCCATCTACCCGTGGTATCAGTTTTCAAAGAGCGGCCGGAATACGAACCCGGGGCGACTATTATCCCACAGATGCAACACTGTGTCATCAGTTTTCTTTGCCAAATTGTGAGCTGTTCGCCGATCAGCGTAAGTTTTCGAAACACTCCGGCCTCGCTTAGCGGTCGTGTGGTGCGATCTCCCATTGTCCGATATTTTACGACGAGCGCTGCTCATCTAGGTGGCCTGGAAACTCTGCCGGATAGGCATTAGACGACCGTTTTTCACAGAACACTATGCTTCCGCTTCGGCGGCAGTGCCTTTGTATGCCGGTGCGAACACACTTCGGGCAAAGTCCTCGAGGGTTGTAGGTGTCGTGCTCGACGCATTCCGCGTTACGGTGTTCTGAATTGTCCCATCGCTGATTGCGGCATTCATTTCCAGGTAAGAGTTTGCGACACTCTTTGAGAAGCCCATTGCTAAAAGAGCATTTCGATAATCGGCATCGGGAAATTCCATGTACTGCAAGTCCGGCATTCCGATCGCGGTGCCGAGAATACTTGTCGCCTGTCGGAACGTCAGGTCTTCCGGGCCCAGGAGTTCGAGAACGCTGTCTCCGATGAGCGTCGCATCCGAAAGGATCTCTGCACCGGCCTCGGCGATATCGCGGGTGGCGATCATCCCAATCGGCACATCGCCCTTGATGGCTCCGCCGTTGATCCCGGCCTCTCTGATCAGTGGGATCGCGTACAAAAAATTCTCCATGAAATATGTCGGACGAAGGATAGTTGCCGAAAGCCCGGGCACCTGTCTCAATCTTTCTTCGAATTCGTGGAGCCCGGCAATTGTCCCGGTACCTGAGGCGAGGCCGCCGCCTACACTGCTGAGAGCGACGACATGCTTGATTCCCGCCGCGCCGAGTGCATCAGCAATACTCATCGCAAACTTTCGTTGGTCTTCCCTGGCGTCCTCAGCAACCGGATTTGGCGGGATCATCGCGAAAACCGCATCGGCTCCCCGAAAGGCACCGGTCAAGAATTCCGTGTCGAGAAGATCACCCGGCCATGCCTCGGCGCCTTTTTCCGTAAGTGAAGTTAAAGTTTCAGCTTTACGCGAGATCGCGCGGACCCTATCGCCCCACGCAAGCAAACGCTCGGCGATCCCACGGCCGACATGGCCGGTTGCTCCGGTAACTGTGACATTGTGTTTACCTCCCTTTTTGACTTCCGGCCATCGTACCAACTACCCGCAAGGGAGGTCAAAATGCGGCCGAGTGGAAGCAGCGATCGATATTTCCGCTGTTATGACAACAATCTTATCCCTCCATTATGGGTACACATTTATGTTTGCCTTCAGGCTAAATGGTCTCAGGATAGGCTGGATGAAACTGGAAGGAGCCGGAGCACCTTTTCGCGAAACCGTTCAGGATCGCCCGACGCATCAGCCGATCCGAAAAGATCTTTCAGCCTTCCGTTTGATCGCCGGGAGCAGCAGGAGCCGGATCGCGATTATGCCGAAACGGGCCCATCGCCAATAGCGGAGAAACTTTCGGCGGGCCTCGTCGTCGGTTGCGGCGGCGCGGACCTCGTGGGCAAGTAAGGTAAGGTTTGGTTCGATCTCTTCGGCTTCGAGCGACCACACGATCTTTACCTGATCGGGCTCGTTGAATGCGGCAAACTCGTCGGCAGGGATCGGGGTGAATTTCACATCGCCGAACCATGGCTGGCAAACGGCCCCGCATATCAGCAGCCGTCCCGGTTCTTCGACCAGAGTTCCCCAACCGAGTCTGCGGGTCTCCTCGACCAAACCGATCTTTGGCCGCTTTTCGGTGGTCCCGCCGAGAATGAACTTACGCGCGTTGATGATAAGCCTTATCAGCAAGATCGACTGCATATCAAACTCATATGCGGTCTTCATCACCAAAGCCGGCGGCGCATTTATCCGACGCTCGAATCGTTCGCGAACATCGGCATCCGCTAGGAATTTGTCGAGCGAGGTCATTCGCTGAGAACCATAACACATATGGTCCACTTGTTCGATCCTTGAATGAGGCAGTTGTTTCCTTGTCGAGCTTCTGTTTCGAAAGCCAAAGTTTAATGCACCCCGAATGTGAACTTTCTGGGGTTCAGAATCGTAGTAGGCTTCGAACCTGGTATAGAATTGGTGTTTCCGATCTACCTTTAGAGTTCTCTGATGGAGGCAATGTTATGAGACGACTTCCCCTTTCTCTCGTGTTGGCGGCGTTTGTGTGCTTGCCGGCGGTGTCCTTTGCTCAGACGCCGCAAGCTGAGGTCAAGAGTTATGTGAAGGCTCGATTGCTCGAGCCAAGAGACAATCTGGTTATCGAGAATGTGCCCGGCATTCCGATCGAGCTGGTCGAGTCCGTGAAGAAGTTCACCGAAGTCGTTCCTGTCGGCGGTGGAAGCTGGCATCCAACGAAGCGCGAAATGCTGATCAATAAGCGGTCCGGAAACGTCGGGCAAGTCCACCTGTTGGCGGCACCAATGGGGCAGCCGAAGCAGCTCACATCGTTCCCCGATCCTGTGGGCGGCGGCTCGTGGCAGCCGACCGAAGGAAAGTATTTCCTGTTCTTCAAAGCGACCGGCGGAAATGAGATCAGCCAGCTTTACCGCTACGATGCCGACAATGGGAACATAACCCGCCTGACGACCGACGATCGCAAACGGATCGGCGGCGGGCCGTGGTCAAAAGCCGGCGATCGATATTTATACACTGCGGTTGCTACCGGCGGCGGTACCTCGAGCGAGACCTTCAAGACCGAGTTTTACATCATCGATCCGCTTCGGCCTGAATCGGCCAAGCTGCTGGCCTCGTTCGACGGGGTCGGCTGGGGAGCGTCGGATTGGTCGCCTGATGGCAAAACATTGGTCGTCGGCCAATACGTGTCGATCAACGAATCCTATCTATATCTCTACGATATCGCGACGGGTGAAAAAACGCTGCTTACTCCGAAAGGCGGCGATGAAAAAGTAGCTTACAGCGGAGCAGACTTTTCGAAAGACGGAAAAGGGCTTTATTTCACGACGGACAAGGGTTCGGAGTTTCATCGCCTCGTTCACATGGACCTCGCGACAAGGAAGATCACTCCGTTGACCTCCGATATCAATTGGGACGTAAGCGGATTTGCGCTTTCCGATGACGGCAAGTATCTAGCGTTTCAAACGAACGAGAACGGATTTTTCAAGCTGCATGTTCTCGACACGGCAACCCGAAAGCGCGTCAATCTGCCGAAGCTGCCCGCAGGCCAGATCGGCGGCTTTGGCTGGCACAGCAAGACCAACGAACTTCGATTTAACGTCTCTTCGTTCCAGTCGATCGCCGATGTCTATTCGCTCGACCTGAAGTCGGGCAAGATTACCCACTGGGCAAAGAGCGAGATGAACGGATACGAAACGGCAGGGCTTCGCGAGCCGGAATTGATCACGTGGAAGAGTTTTGACGACCTGACGATCTCGGGCTTTATCTACCGGCCGCCGGCGAAGTTCGGCGGGAAGCGGCCCGTAATTATCAACATCCACGGGGGCCCCGAAGGCCAGGCGACACCCGGGCCGCTCGGCCGAAATGCCTACTTTATAAATGATCTCGGCGTGGCGGTTATTTATCCGAACGTGCGCGGCTCCAGCGGGTTTGGCAAGACCTTTCTACAGTTAGACAACGGCTACAAACGCGAAGATTCGGTCAAGGACATTGGGGCGTTGCTCGATTGGATAGCGAAGCAGCCCGACCTGGACAAAGACCGCATAATGGTCACAGGTGGAAGCTACGGCGGGTATATGACGTTGGCCGTTGCAACAAATTACAATGACCGGATCCGGTGCAGCGTGGACATCGTCGGCATCTCAAATTTCGTAACGTTCCTTCGGAATACGGAAACGTACCGACGCGATCTTCGCCGAGTGGAGTACGGTGATGAACGTGACCCGAAGATGCACGACTTTCTTCAGGCGATCTCGCCGCTGACCAATGCTCACAAGATCACGAAACCGTTGTTCGTCGTGCAGGGCAAGAATGATCCGCGAGTTCCCTACACCGAGGCCGAACAGATCGTGGCTGCCGCCAGAAAGAACAACACCCCGGTCTGGTTCCTGATGGCAAACGACGAAGGGCACGGCTTCAGCAAGAAGGACAATGCGGATTATCTGTTCTATTCGACGATAATGTTCGTCAAGGAACACTTGTTGAACTAGTCATTTAAAACGACGGCCGCGCGGGTATACCAAAATGCCGCGCGGCCGTCTTTCCAAAATATCGATACCCGCCAATATCGCTGGCAAGCTTGTTAGGCGATCATCAGTCTGGCGTTAAGAACCCCTCAATGACCCGGCGAACTTAGCACCAAGCCAAGCCATCGGAATGTAAGCAAGCAAAAGATCGGTCGCCTCAAACCACATTGGAGCTTCGATCGCATATGCCGCGTAAATGCCGCCGATAAGGAAAAGGCATCCGATTATCATCGAGATCAGCATTTTGTGACTAACCGCGATCATTGACGCAGTAAACGCTCCGGCCAATGTGCCTAAGGCGTGAGCGAGAAAGACAACGGCAAAGTTGATCGGCTGCAGACTCGCCATCGCCGCGTTAACACCCTCCGGCGTGGAAAAATCGGCACCCGCTGGAGCAAGGGCAGTCATATTTACCATTATCAATGCAAAATTGACGATGCTGCCGACAACGTATCCGGCGATCAGACCGAGTATGTTTCTTACCATAAGTAGTTCACGTCAAAGATTTGGATTTGCTAGAAAGCGCAATCGTTTATAACCCTGAACGCATCGAATGTCCAAGGGAACTTAATTAGGTATTTTCCGGCGGCCTGCTAATACGTCCACATCTAGTGGTCAATGGCGCAGATTGACGGCCTTTAACATTTGGTTACGCACAATATATTGTGCTTGCCTTGAGAGCACGATTGATATTACATTACAGGGTAGATGTTAACGGACGCCGCGGACCCGGCAGAATTGCCGGAGACTCGTCATAGCGTGCGTGATCGCCCGGAGAAAAGAGGAGGAAAATGAGTTTGTTAACCGGACGAGTATTACTGTTGAACTTTTCGTACGAGCCGCTCGGCACCGTCGGCGTGGCTCGTTCTGTTTGCCTTTGGTTTCGCGGCGCGGTTTATGTCGAAGAAAACGACGGCGACAATGTTCTACACTCGCCCTCGACAACTTTTCCGGTTCCTTCCGTGATCAGGCTGCGTCATTACATCCACGTGCGTCGCAATCGCCCTGAGACGACGATGAAGCGTGCCCGCGTTTACATCCGCGACCGCTATCGCTGCCAGTACTGCGGCGACCACCGTCACGCAAAGGATCTTACGCTCGACCACATACTTCCGCGGGCTCAGGGCGGCGAAAGCACGCCGGCCAACCTGGTCACGGCCTGCGTCAAGTGCAACCAGCGTAAAGGCAACCGAACGCCAGAACAGGCTCGCATGCCGCTGCTCACTTCGCAGAAACTTCTTCGCTTAGGCCTCGACCACGTCCTGCTCTGCCACTATGCCGAGTCGCGGCCGGAATGGAAGAAGTATCTGTTTCTGGATGACTCGCACGAGCAAATGACAGAACAATACATACAGAACGCGGCCTGATCTGATCGGGCTTCGCGTCTTCATAAATGTAAGCGGCTGGTAATTTCACCGGCCGCTTTTAATTTGAGCACCACCCGCTACCGCAGGTGGTACTGACGAGCTATTCGGTTGTCCTTCACTGAGGTGAAGTTATGAAGCTGATCATCATCTACGGAGCACCTGCTGTCGGCAAACTCACAGTTGCGGCTGA
Organism: Pyrinomonadaceae bacterium; assembly: GCA_035327545.1. Classification (GTDB taxonomy): domain Bacteria; phylum Acidobacteriota; class Blastocatellia; order Pyrinomonadales; family Pyrinomonadaceae; genus OLB17. The sequence continues at coordinate 94,134 of DAOLDE010000002.1, forward strand.
GGTTGCCCGGCGGACCGGGTTCAAACTGTTTCACAATCACGTGAGCATCGATTGTGTCAGGCCCGTTTTCGAATTCGGCACGCCTCCATTCCTGCGGCTGATCGAATCGATCCGTTTCGCGACGATCGGCGAAGCGGCTCGTGAAGGCGTTGACCTTATTCACACCTTCGTTTACGCACGCGGTGAGGACGACGACCATTTTCGTAAGCTGATCGCATCTGCCGAAGACAACGGCGGCGAGGCCCACCTCGTCCTGCTCACGTGCGAACCTAATGAACTCAAGGAGCGGATCGGAAACGAGTCTCGAGTGAAGATCGGCAAGCTCTCCGATCCCGACTCGGTCGATTGGTCGCTGAGCCGGTATGATCTTCGCTCGCCGTTCCCCGACCGGCCGTCGCTGGAACTAGATACAACAGACCTAGAGCCCGATGCGGCGGCCACGCGGATCATCGACCATTTCGCCCTCGCCACCCAAGCGGGTGAGGCATTGCGGCAGCAGGATATGTGAAGTTATAATATTGGTTCGAACTTGAGACAGAATGATTCGGGCCAGTGCGGCCGGTTTCATTCTGTCTTTTCTATTTGGAATGCGGAATTCGATCCGTTTTGGAGTAAGACAATGACAAGTAAATACAGCAATGAAGAAGATATAGTAGCGCTTATTTCGAAGTTCGAATCGGGGACGATCGAACGAAGTGAATGGCGGCATGCGGAGCATCTTGTCGTCGCCCTTCATTACTTAACTAAGTTCGATGTTGATGCCGCTACGGCGAAGATGCGTGAAGGCATCTTCAACCTGCTCAAGGCATTCAAGGTTGACCTGACAAAGGAGATGCCGTATCACGAGACATTGACGGTGTTTTGGATGCGTACGGTAGCTGAGTTTAATGAGAGTCGGAACGGCGCAACGCTGGTCGAGAAGGCGAATGAGCTGGTGTCGCTTTTCGATAAGGACTATCCGCTGAGGTTTTACAGCCGCGAGTTCTTATTTTCTAATGGGGCCCGGGCACGATACGTCGAACCCGATCTGGTGGGCGGCTTGGCGAAGGTTGAAACAAAATAAGGGAGCTGGGCAGCTTGGTCGGCTAATACCAAGCCCGCACCAGTTCCCTTTCGTGCATCGACGAGATCCACCCCGCAAAGGATCACCGCACTAAATATCCAGCGTCAACAGCTCGGCCTTTTTCCCTGCTGAAAAGCCGCCCATCATGTTAAAGATACTCTGCATTGCATTGCGAGAGGGGCCTTTGTCGTGGTTCACAGCACGATAGTTTGCAGGCCGCGGGCCTATACATCCGACAAGCCAACCGGGATGCGGAGCCTCGTGGATCAGGATGCCGGCCATTCCGCCCTTCGAATTCTTCGTGTCGTGATTCAGCACCCTGAAACATTGCCCTGTGCCGTTTAACTCCTTCACATTCTGCGAGATGTCCATCTTGATCGTGTACGGCTGGTTCGGCCTCGGCTTCAGTTGAACATAGAATTTGCTTTTATCGCTGTCCGTTCGGTTTCTTTCGAGAATATCGTATCTCCCGATCACTTTTATGGACCCGCCGAAAGTATCCAGGCTTATGCCCTGCGATCCGATTCGGAATTGTGCTTTTCCGATTCCGATCGTGTCTTCCGATTCAACACCGTCGAACGCCCCTCCGGCATTCCGCGATGCGCTAGGCCAAAATATATCCGGCAGATTCATAGGAGCCACCACGCTGCCGCTCAAAACCGAGCCCCCTATGACGACAACCATCCGTCCCCATCGTCCGTTTTTCTTCCCAAAATTCACTTCTTCCAGCGGTTTCCGAGTCATTATTAATGTAATATTCGACATATTCCGTCTCCTTATGATCGTTTTTGAAAATCGCTCTTCCTAAACTGAAATGCGTTGGAAAAGGGCAAAACCTATCATTCCTTCGCGCTGTGGCCTCGAATTCGGCCGTATTTGAATAAGGAGTGCCGCCCGCGACCTTCCAAGATCGCAGGCGGCATCAATGAATTTCTTCTTGTTAATGATCTGTAAGAGTTCAACCGTGAAGAGCATCGATGGCTCTGGCGATCTTTACCAGCCGGGGCCTGATCCTCGTGGGATTCCCCGCCGCTTCTTTGATGATCTCTCTTGCACGGCTGTCCGGTATCTGGATCCCGCTCATGGCCTCATACATTGGAACAATATGCTTTTCGGCAAGGAGATCGATCTGTGATGAGGTAAGCGTCTCGTTCTTAGTGAGAATATGATCGATCACCTTTAACAGGACGTCTTTAATAATGTCACGCGTGCCCCGAAGTGTCCGCTTCATCGCGTCCTCGCCTACCTTTCCAATGAAAACGCCAACGATAGGCTTTACGGCCTTGTGGACCGGGATCGCCCCAGTGATCAGGTCCCGTGTCTTACCCTGAAGCTCGGACTCGATGCGGCCAAGAAACAGCTGCATATAAATGTTCTCGTGAAAATATGGCATTAGCCGACTGAGTTCCTGATTGTCACCTACGAATGCCGCAAGTGCATCGCAGTATAAGGAATAGTTATGCTTGATCTTTCCGCCGGCTACCACAGTATTCATACCCGTTATCGCCATCGCCGTCGGCCCGCCAGCAACGGCCATGCAGCCCATATAAATATCGAGAAAATCGGAAAGGACGGACTTCGTCGCCGAAAGATTGACATTCACAATACCCGCAACCCCTCCTTGATTGACATCCTCGGAAAACGTGACGCTGCGCTGCTTGAATACTCGGCCAAGCTTCCACGATTCATTTGCAAGCGTTTTGGTCTGAATAAAATAGGCCTCGCCTTCCATAACGATGTTTAGAAATCGGCTGCCATCGATGGATGGGAAAACGCTTCCGGCCTTTGCCGAGCCCATGGAATGGGTCGGGACCTCTCCATAGGGGCTGATACCGAATAGAATTGACGGATGAATTTCAACTGGTGGTGGCATGATCGTGATCCTCCTAAGATCATTGAGTAAGAATAATTTCGCGGGCCTTTTTGCCCGTTCAACCACCAAAGCGGCAGGTTTGAGGAAAAACTATCACTCTGCCGGAAATTTTTTTTCACCTATGGTAAATTTGTAGCCATTACGGGCCCAAAATGGGCTCAGCGATGCAGGACGAGAACACACACGAGGTCACGCAGCTGCTTAAACGCTGGAGCGGTGGCGATGGCGCTGCTCTTGAGCAGCTCACGCCGATAGTCCACGCGGAACTTCACCGTATCGCACGACGATATATGCGGCGAGAAAGGCAGGGGCACACCCTGCAGACGACCGCGCTCGTGAATGAAGCCTATGTTCGCCTGATCGACTGGAAAAATGCGAAGTGGGAGAACCGGGCACATTTTTTCGGTGTCTCGGCACAGCTGATGCGGAGGATACTGGTCGATTTTGCCCGCAAGCGGCCCAAAAGCAAAGATACGCCGATCTATTTTGTATCGATCGACGAGGCAATGGCGATCACGGATGGCCAACAGCCCGAGATCGTGGCCCTTGACGAGGCCCTGACCGAATTGGCCAAATTCGACGAACGAAAGGCTAGGATCGTTGAATTAAAGTTCTTTGGCGGCTTGAAGACCGAAGAGATCGCTGAGGTCATCGGCGTTGCCGAGATAACCGTCCTTCGCGAATGGCAAAAGGCTAAAGCGTGGCTTTACCTGCAGTTAAACAAGCAAGACAAATAGATGGACGCTAAACGGTGGCGGCAGATCGATTCACTACTCGACGCGGCAATGGAGGTGCCGGAGGCCGAGCGAGTCGATTTTGTCACCGAGAGATCCGGCGGCGATTCCGAACTCTGCAACGCTGTCCTCGACCTGCTCAATGCTCACGACCGGTCCGGAAGCTTTCTGCAGCAATCCGCGATGCGGATGGCTGCTGAAGGTGCATCGAACGCCGAAACCGAGATCTCGGCCTTTGCCTTCATAAATAAGACCATCGCGACCTACAAGATCGAACGCCTGCTCGGTGCGGGCGGAATGGGTGAGGTCTATCTTGCCTTCGATGAAAAGCTTAAGCGAAGGGTCGCTCTGAAACTGCTTCCTCCGGAATTCGTGTCGAATGATGAACGAGTGAAACGGTTTGAGCTTGAGGCCAGGGCAGTATCGTCATTGAACCATCCCGGGATCGTGACGATCTACGACGTCGGCAACTTTGAAGGCGTCAACTTTATTGCGACGGAATTTGTCGAGGGCAAGACGCTCCGCGACCTGATGGGAGGCCAGTTCAAGCTCAGGAACATTATTCTAAATTCTATCCAGATCTGCGATGCACTCGCCGCAGCCCACAAAGAAGGGATCATTCATCGAGACATCAAGCCCGAGAACATCATGATCCGCAAGGACGGTTATGCGAAGATACTTGATTTCGGGCTCGCGAAACTGACCGATCCAGGACAAGAGACCCTCCGCGATTTTGCCGCGACAACGAAAGGCGTGATCATCGGAACACCGGCATATATGTCGCCTTCTCAGATCAGCGATGAGTCGGTGGACCAAAGAACGGACTTGTGGAGCTGCGGGGTCGTCCTATACGAATTTCTCACCGGAAAGAATCCGTTCAAAGGCGCCACCCGGCAAGAAACTTTCCAGGCCATACTTTCAAAAGAGGTGGAGCCGCCGAGCTCATTGAATCCCGAACTTCCCAATGAGATCGACGCGATCCTTGCAAAGCTGCTTGAAAAGAATCGCGACCGAGGGTATCAGACTGCCGCTGAGCTTCGGTCGGATCTTCGAGACCTCAAACGAGAGGTCGATTCGTCACCATCGCTTACTCCGTTCTCCGGAGCATCCAGTTTTATTGGCCGTGCCGTCGCGAGCCGACCGTGGTACGTTAGCGCCGCCGTAGGACTGGCTCTGATCACCGCGATCTCCGCGCTTGCCTATTTTGTAGTTAAGCGGTCCGGCCCGGTTTATTCGGGTCCAGACTGGCTCGCGGCGAAAAGTGTTCAATTGACCAACCAGTCTGGTACCGAGTTTTTCCCGAGCCTATCACCGGACGGCAGAGATGTGGTCTATTCCGCTAAAGAAGACGGTGGATTCCGCATATTCCATCAGCGGATCGGAGCTAAACGCCGCACCAACCTGACGGCCGGCTCAAAGGGCGACGACACACAGCCGTCATTCTCTCCAGACGGCAACGTCATCGCCTTTCGGTCGTCTCGCGAACCTCAGGGCATCTATACTATCGAATCTACTGGCGACAATCTCAAACATATTTCGGATATGGGCCACCACCCATCCTGGTCGCCAGACGGCAAAGAGATCGTTGTAAGCACCTTTGGCCGCGATCAGCCAACTGTGCGGGTAACTGGGGACCAGGCCCTTTACATCATCGATGTTCAGACCGGCGCAAGGAGAAGACTGATCAGTGCCGAAGCAACGTTTCCGTCCTGGTCGCCCAATGGGCATCGCATCGCCTACTGGTTTCACTCGGGCAAGTTTGGCAAGCGCGAGATCGCGACCGTAGCCGCTGGCGGCGGTGAGCCGATCGTTGTTGCAAAAGACTTTGCCGTATCGAATTGGAATCCTGTCTGGTCGCCGGATGGAAAGTTCCTCTACTTCGTCAGCAGCCGTGCAGGAAATGTCAATTTCTGGCGAGTACCTATCAACGAATCAACCGGAGAAGTACTCGGCGAACCGGAACCTGTCACGACACCTTCTTCTTTCAGCCGTCATCTCAGCTTCTCACGCGATGGTAAGCGGATGGCCTATGTGCAGACAAATAACCGGGCGAATATTCAGGGCACCGCATTTGACCCAGAGGCTCTTCGAACTGTCGGTGCCCCGTTTTGGATAACCGAAGGTGACCGAGAAGTTTCGAGGGCGGAATTGTCGCCGGACGGAACCCAGTTTGCGATGCGGCTCATCAGAAGAACGCAGGACGATATCGCCACGGTCAGCAGAGACGGACGAGAATGGCGGGATGTGACCAACGACGAGCCGTTCGACAGATATGTTCGCTGGTCTCCCGATGGAAAAAGGCTGGCGTTTTACTCTGACCGAAACGAAGGCGGCCAGGTGTGGATCAGCAATGCTGACGGCACGGCACTTAGCCAGTACACTTTTGAACCTTCCGACGCATCGACGGGCTTCCCGGTCTGGTCGCCGGATGGCCAAAAGATCGCGATTACGACCGATGGAGTCGGGAAGATCTACGATGTTACACGCCCGGCCGGTGAGCAAACACCCTATCGACCGACGCCGTCCGAAATTGCCGAGCGAATGGTCGTTTGGGACTGGTCACCTGACGGAAAGTATTTGGCGGGCGTCCTGGCGAAAGGAACCGAACGTCATATCGGCATCTACTCGCTGGACACGGGAAAATTCGAGATCGTTGTTCCGGGACAGAATATTGTCCCGTCATGGGCTCCCGACAGCCGCCATCTGATCTTTTCAACGCCGGAAACTATCTTTATCGTGGACATTCGGGCGAAGGTGGTACGTGAGCTTTTCTCGAACCCTGCGGTCGAGATCCGGAGCCCTTTCATTAGCCGTGACGGCAAGCTCTTATATTACATTGGGGCCACCCTTGAGTCGGATATATGGCTCCTGGACCTTTCCGGAGAAAATTGAAACTTTTGCAAACGGCCGGTCGTTTATCTCTACATAGGACAAGCCTATGGAACGCTCGGCCTTCATGCTAATTCTTACCTTTATCCCCGGCCGCTGTTGAAGCGGCCAACAACAACGCAATACAATTACCTTACTTTTGACCTACAGTACTGAAGGCCGGGCGGGAAATCCGCAGTTTTCCGGATCGAACCTGTCTCAGCTCCAGACTTTCGATATTCGTCGTGGGTTCTTGTTTCGAGGCTCTTAATTTATCATTCTTGACTTTGGTATATCTTTTTCAGATCTATGCTCAAATTTTTTAATACGCTTTCGCGATTGCAGGAAGAATTTCACCCATTGGAAGAAGGCAAAGTACGGATGTATATCTGCGGCCCAACGGTTTGGAACTTTGCGCACATCGGTAATTTTCGGACGTTCGTATTTGGCGATATCCTGCGACGATACTTGAAGTATAAGGGCTATGAGGTCCTTCACGTCTTCAATCTCACTGACATCGACGACCGTATCATCAACGAAGCGGCGAAAAAGGGCGTGTCGATCGACGAGTTCACGGCGCCTTACATCACGGCCTTCTGGGAAGACTTTGACGCACTAGGGATGGAGCGCCCCGAGGTCACGCCGCGGGCTACACACCATATAGCGGAGATGATCGAGATCATCCAAAAGCTGATCGAAAATGGTAAGGCGTATGAATCGGACGGCTCGATCTACTACCGTATTTCCGCGTTCCCTGAGTACGGCAAGCTCTCGAAGATCAAGTTTGAGGGCAACATAACCGGCGGCAGCGACCGGATCGATACGGACAAATACGACAAGGAAGACGCTCGTGATTTTGCGCTCTGGAAGCTGGTTGGTCAAGACGAAGAGCCGGGTTGGGAGGCTCCGTTTGGCCGCGGCCGGCCAGGATGGCACATCGAGTGCTCGGCGATGTCGATGAAATACCTTGGCGAAACCTTCGACATTCACGCCGGCGGGCAAGACCTTCAGTTCCCGCATCATGAGAACGAGATCGCGCAATCAGAAGGAGCGACCAACAAGCTGTTTTCGAAATACTGGATACACAGCGAGTTTCTCAAGATCGACGACGTGACGATGTCCAAATCAAAGGGTAACTTTTTCACGTTTCGTGATCTTCGCGATCAGGGGTATTCCGCGTTGGCGATTCGATATTTGCTGCTTTCAGTACCGACGCGCAAGCAGTTGAATTTCACTTTTGAAGGTTTGCAGGGTGCGGAATCGACGGTTGAACGTTTGAGAAATTTTCGCTCGCTGGTCCGCGAGGCAAAGCCGTCAGAAGGCTCAGATCCGGTGGCCGCGTCTATCGTCTCAAAAGCTCTCACTGATTTTGAGTCGTCGATGGATGACGATTTCAACACAGCCGCGGCACTGGCGGCGGTCCACGAAATGGTCCGTGAGATCAACACCGTCCTCGCCGGTCCCGGTTTGGGGGCAGATGACCGCGACGCTGTCCTGGATGCAATATCGAAGTTCGACGTCGTCCTCGGGATCTTTGGTCAGGAGGAGTCGGCAGATCTCGATGCCGAGATCGAAGCACTCGTCCAAGAGCGTCAGGCAGCCCGGTATGACCGAAACTTTGCCCGTTCGGACGAGATCCGCAATCTCCTAGCCGCAAAGGGGATCATCCTTGAAGATACAAAGGACGGAGTACGCTGGAAACGGCGTTGACTCGACCCATTGTTTAACGATATGAAAATTCAAATTTTGATCATTTCCTTGTTCCTTTTGGTCGGTTCGGGCTACACACAGCAAACGCCTGGCTCCAGCCAGGATAAACCCTCGGTCTATATGGAATTAGTCGCAAAGATACGTGAAGGCGACGATTCTGTTAATTTCGGTGAGGTGCGGAGGGCATATGTTGCGTGGATCAATTCCGGTGCAAAGAAAGAGTCTCCAAACAGAGACGAAATGGTGAAGGCCTTTGAAGCAAAAAACTTTGCAAAGGGGGTCCAACTCGGCGAAAAGGTTGTCGATCTTGAAATGATCAACGCCGGCTTGCTTGGCGCGATGGCCGATGCATATCGTTCGCTCGGAGATGGTAAGAAGGCTGAATTCTTCGAACGATTGATGCACAAAGCGCGTCATGGCCTGTTCCTGAGCGGCGATGGTAAGACAGCGAAAACGGCTTACTTTGTAATGAGCATTCCGGAAGAATACCGCGTTATGCGTGAGCTGGGATACACCGTCTCGATGCAGTCACTGATGCATATTGATGGCCAGGCCTACGACGTTCTTTCGGGCATGGATGACAAAGGAAAAGCGGTAGAAGTTTATTTTAATATCTGCTCATTCTTCGGATGTGGACAGGTGAAACGGTAAAATGACCGCCACTGATTCTCACGCGGATCAGACACCTTTTTCGTTATTGTCGTTTTGACATTCGTACAAGAAAAGCCGTCTGCGAACCGTAAATGTGCCTCCTGACATCCTCGACACTGTAGCCGATGTTTTCGAAGTATGTGACAGGCACTTCGAACTCTCGCGTACTTCTTTCGTGCTCCCCGATCGCCTGCTTTCTGCTGAGCTGGCGAAACGACAGCCAAATCTCGTCACCTGTTACCTCGTTAAATGACGAAGTGCGTATCTCGTCAAACCCACGGGGCAGAAAATAGGCCGGATCGTTCGGAATGCCCTCAAGCCCTTTCACAAGAACTATCTTGCGGGCTGGAAGGTTCCGGGTCGCAAACCAGTAGTGATAGGCGACGAGGTCCTCAAAAACATAAACGGTCGGCGTCTCGGCAGAAGGCTGCGAGGCCAGAACCCATTCGACGGCAAGCGGCTCCCAGGCGCACCATATCTGCTGCTGCTGGGGCCTCGTAAACTGCTGGATCAATGCCGCCGTCGACAAAACACCTATGGCCGCGATCAAACCACGTCTAACCCATTTCTGAGGGATATCCGACAGTGTGATCGCGATGAGAAGTATCGCAGGAGCGAAGACGATCAACAGATGCCTCGAGCCCCATATCGAGACGGGGAGCAGCCAGCTGAATGAAAATGCCATAAGCAGCGGCGTGCCGAAGAACAAGCACAGGAACAAAATTCGGTCCTTGTTTGCCTCATTCCGGAACCGGGTCACGAAAAGCGTGAGAGCTGTGACAAGTATTGCTGCGATCGGGATCGCGATGATGAAGTTAGCTGTTTTATCGACGCTGCTTTGCTGGAAGTAGAAGGGATCAACCAGATCAAAACCGAACTCAAGAAGCTCGCGAAAACCGGGCCGCAGCATCCAGCCAATGTTCTCCTTTACGCCTGAGCCCGGCTCGGCAAACCGAAAAACGGCGAAGACCCATGGTACAAATGCGGCCGCCACGACCACGAACATCAAGAGAGTCTGCAAGATCTTTATTCGCTGCGTCAAAAGGATAGCAGCCACTTCCGTGGCAACGACGAACCATCCGAAGTAATGTGAATAGACAAGAAGAACATTGACCAGCACCAGCAACCAAAAACTCTTCCCGCGAAAGTAGAACCGCGAAAAGAGCCAGGTCGACAAAAGAGACAGCAGCAACAGCAGGCTGTACATCCGCACTTCCTGAGCGTATTTGATCAATGCTCCGTTCACGGCGAAAAGGCCGAATGCAACAACGATGGTTGTCGAGCGAAGCTTCAGTTCCCTGCAGAGCATCAACAACGGAAAAAGCGAAGCGATCGCAAACAAGACGGGAAAGAGCCTTAGCCAAAGCACGCTTTCACCGCCGATGCCGATCCAGAGCTTTAACAGTAAGTAGAAAAGAGGCGGATGGATCAGGTCCTTGGCGACGAACGGGATCAGATCGCCCCACGCGTGTGTTGTGGCGTGGATGCCGAAGATCTCGTCGAACCATAAGCACGGCTCGGTCAGCCGCCACAAACGCAAGGCAGAATAACCCAGACCCAGCACTGCTATCACTATTGCCGGTCGTTTGGTCACTTAGCCTGGATGTTACAGGACGATGATCAGCAATGCCTAATCACGTTCTTTTACAGAACAATTGCAACACAGGGAATCTTCAGAAGTGGCAAAAGAAAAGATCAAAGCTGGATGCCGTCGCAAAGTCGGCCGTCGATCGAAGTGTAGAATAAATTGACTTCTTTGAAAGTGTCGGTGTCGCGGCAATAGGAAAGGCAGCGGTCGTAGGGTTTTGAGTATATGTGAATGCTTACGGCCCGTTCGTCGAACTCGGCCAGATTCAGGATCTGGTGGATGGGTTCTTCCAACTCGACCTTCGCGGCCAGACATTCCGACAATTCGAACGAGTCAGTTTCACGCAGGCGGCAAAAGCCAGCCGCCTCGTCGATCGATTCGACCGCAAAATTCTGGCCTTTCAAACGGCCGACCGGCACGGTCATCCAACATCGCTGGTCCCAATGATTGTGCACACGAGACGAAACCCCGCGATCCCAGCAGATCACCATCAGCTCAAAACGTTCGTCTTTGTAAACCAGATTTCTTGTGTAATTTTGAGAATGCCAGAAGTAGTATTTCTCTATCGAATCGACCGCCACGGGATGCCGGCTGAGAAAGTCGTACACCTTGTCGCAGACAAAGGATTCATCCGGTATCGCCCGAAGTCCCTCGATCAAATTATCGATACTAAATCGATCCATAGCGTTTTCCCGCCGACAATTTTCTTTTTCTTCCGATTGAATGTCAACATATACGGCAAAATACGGCTCTTATGGGGAGGTGAACCAACGCTCGCAAACATCGGCACAACGATGATTTTTGCACATTCGAGCCTATCTTTATTATACTGTTTCTCTTACGGTTATCTCATTTTTTGATGCCCGGAAAACTCTGGAGGTTTCGATCTTGGCAAAAACAGCAGCCGGCCAAAGAGACGTGTCTAACAAGGAAGTCGCCGCCAAAAAGGTGCCTGAGGCGAAAGCTCGTTCGAACAGTTCGAACGGCGAGAGCGATCTGTCCGTGGTCGAAATGGTCCATGCAGAATACCTCGAGCGGCGGTCGTCTCAGCTTGAGACCATCAAGAAAACTGATAAGAAGATCCTGCGGGAAATGCTTTTTCAAATGGTGCTCGGCCGACGATTTGAAGAAAAGTGTGCCGAAGTTTACCGCATGGGAAAGATCGGCGGCTTTTGCCATCTTTATATCGGCCAGGAGGCGATCGCCGTCGGTTCGATGATGGCGCTTGAGCCGTCCGATATGGTGATCACCTCCTACCGCGACCACGTTCAGGCGATGGTCAAAGGCATTTCACCTGAGGCCGTAATGGCCGAACTTTACGGTAAGGAAGGCGGCTGCGTAAAGGGTAAGGGCGGATCGATGCACATGTTCTCGAAGGAGCATGAGTTTTATGGCGGCCATGGCATTGTCGGCGGGCAGATCGGTGTCGGCACGGGCATGGCATATGCAGCAAAGTACAAGGAAAGCGGGCAGGTCACGCTCTGCTTCTTTGGTGAAGCAGCGGTAAACCAGGGGATCTTTCACGAATCGCTCAACATGGCACAGCTTTGGAAGCTGCCGATCATCTACATTTGCGAGAACAACCAATATGGAATGGGAACCTCGCAAGATCGGGCGATGAGCACGCGAAATATTGCGAAAAAAGCTGACGCGTTCGAGATGGCAAACGAGTTTGTGGACGGGATGGACGTTATGGCGGTTCGCGAGGCCACGCTCCGTGCGATCGAACGTGCCCGAAACGAATCGCTCCCGACCCTTCTCGAGGTACGCGCATACCGGTACATGGGCCACTCGATGTCGGACCCAGGCAACTATCGCACCCGCGAAGAGATCGCAAAATATCAGGAACGCGATCCGATAGTTCTGTTCAAGGACAGCCTGAAGGAAGCAAATGTGCTGAGCGAAAAGGATTTTGAGAAGATCGAACAGGAAGCAATCGAGGTGACCGAACGGGCATTGAAATTCGCCGACGAAAGCCCGTTCCCGGACGAGAGCGAGCTTCTGACCGATGTGTACGCATAAATTATGGCTACTTTGACGATCCGCGATGCGCTGAATCAGGCTCTGCGTGAAGAACTGATAAGGGATGAAAACGTTTTCATCATGGGCGAAGAGGTGGCCGAATACGACGGCGCCTATAAGGTAACACGTGGCTTGTGGAAAGAATTCGGCGATAAGCGTGTGGTTGACACGCCGATCACGGAACTCGGCTTTGCCGCTGTCGGCGTCGGCGCGGCGATGGCCGGCTTGCGACCGGTGATCGAATTCATGACGTGGAACTTTTCCATCCTCGCCGCCGATCAGATCATTAACCATGCGGCAAAGATGCTCTATATGTCCGGAGGGCAGTTCAATGTGCCGATCGTGTTCCGCGGCCCGAATGGTTCGGCATATCAGGTCTCGTCGCAGCACTCGCATGCCCTCGAAGCGATGTACGCCAACTTCCCCGGCCTTAAGATCGTGATGCCGTCCACGTCTGCTGACGCAAAAGGCCTGCTGAAATCGGCCATACGCGATGACAATCCCGTTATTTTTATGGAGCAGGAGAGGATGTACGGCTTGAAAAGCGACGTCCCAGAGGATGAAGATTTCCTCATTCCCCTCGGCGTCGCCGATGTCAAACGCGAGGGCACGGACTGCACCATCGTCGCCCGCTCGATGACGGTTCCTCTGTCGCTGCAGGCTGCCGATAAGCTAAAGGAAGAGTTCGATGTGTCGGTTGAGGTCATCGACCCGCGAACGATCAAGCCTTTGGATATAGAGACGATTATCAATTCTGTCAAGAAAACCAACCGGCTGGTCATAGCTGAAGAATCGCACGCGTTTGCTTCGGTCGGAGCGGAGATATCACACACGGTGATGGAATATGCGTTTGATCATTTGGACGCACCTGTAAAGCGGATATCAACGGCCGAAGCCCCGATGCCTTATGCAAAAAACCTCGAAGCCCTTGCCCTGCCAAGCGTTGATAAGATCATCGATGCGGTGAAGGAAGTTTGTTACATTTAACGCAAATATGGCTGAAAAATTCTTAATGCCAAAACTCTCGCCCACGATGGAAGAGGGGCAGATCGCGCGGTGGGTGAAGAACGAAGGGGACAACTTCGACGCGAACGAAACGCTCGCCGAAGTCGATACCGATAAGGCGACGATGGAAATGACCGCCCTCAGCGGTGGAACGCTGCTGAAGATCCTAAAAGGCGAGGGCGATACTGCTCTGCTTGGCGAACCGATCGCGATCATCGGAAAGGAGGGTGAAGACATATCATCGCTGCTGAGCGAGATCGGTTCCAACGGCAAAAAAGCGGTAGCCCCTTCGGCGAACGGCGGCCAGGCTCCCGCTAAAGAAGAGCCGGCTCCGTCTGTCACTGTTGAAGAACCTCAGGAACAACAGCTTGAGAAGACTTCGGCTCCAACGCCAGCCCCGCAGTCTGAGACGCGAGCGGTAACGAGTGCCCCCGAAAAGACCGGTAACGGCCGTATGATCGTCTCGCCGATCGCCGCTCGGATGGCTGCAGACAACGGCATCGACCTTCGCTCGATAGCAGGCAGCGGACCGAATGGTAGGATCATCAAGCGGGATATTGAGGAAGCCCTCGCTGGCGGCGGAGTGCAGACGCCCGCGTCCGCACGCACCTTTACGCCATCGACGATCGTCGGAGCGTCTCCGTTCCGCGACGAAACCACGTCGAAGATCCGGCAGGTCATCGCCAGCCGCCTGACCGAATCCATCGGCCCGATCCCGACCTTTTATTTAACGGTCGAGATAGAGATGGACAATGTTCTTGCCACGCGCAAGCAGATCAACGCCAACCTCGACGACGACGGCAAGATCAGCGTAAACGACATCATCGTCAAAGCGGCTGCAATGGCATTGATGAAGCATAAATGGGTTAACGCTTCATATCAGGACAAGGTCGTCCGATTTTATGAGCAGGCTGATATTGGGGTCGCGGTTGCGATCGACGAGGGTCTGATAACACCGGTCGTGCGCGGGGCTAACTTAAAAGGCCTGGCTGAAATTTCAGCGGAGATCAAGGAACTTGCCGGAAAGGCCAAAGCTAAAAAACTCCAGCCTGAAGAATATACCGGTGCGACCTTTTCGATAAGTAACCTGGGCATGATGGGCATCAAGGAATTCACTGCCATCATCAACCCGCCCGAAGCTGCCATCATCGCCGTCGGCGGTGCCACCCCGACGCCGGTCGTCCGCGATGGCGAGGTCGTCGTCCGCAACATCATGCACGTCACAATGTCATGTGATCATCGCGTGGTTGACGGTGCCACCGGCGCCCGGTTCCTACAGTCTTTCAAACAATTGCTCGAAACGCCGGCGATGATGCTGCTTTAAGCGCGATCCGCAGAGGCCTGACCTCACTTCTCTGCATTTGAGGCAGAAAGTGTCTCGAAGCGCTTTCTGTCAACCGCCGCCCTTCTTTGGTCACCGACTGCCTCGTACGCAAGCGATCGTATCTCAAAGGCTGCCGCGTTCTTCGGGGCAAGTTGGATCGAGCGCGTCGCGTCCGCGATAGCCTTTCGAGGTTCGCTGGTCCGCAAATAGACCAGGGCCCGATTGTTGAACGCGGAGCTGTCTTTAGGATCTATGGAAATGGCCTTGTCGAGATCTTTCAGCGCATTAGAATAATCCTCGATGGCGATATAAACGTATCCGCGTGAAAAATAGGGCCGGGCAAGACCAGGCTCAAGAGTTGCCGCCTTCGAAAGGTCCACGATCGCCTTTTCATATTCCTTAACTTCAGAATAAAGTTCTCCACGCGTAACGTAAGCGAAATAATTCTCGGTATCGATCTGGATCGCCTTGTTCAGATCGACCAGTGCCGACGTCATTTGGTTCTTCTCGATCAATGAGATCGCTCTGTTAACGAAAACTTCGCTGTTCGTACCGTCGAACTCGATCGACGCCGTGTAGTCCGCCAACGCTTTGTCGTGTTCATTCTGTTCGGCGAATGTAATGCCGCGATTGTGCAAAGCGAAAGCACTCTTTGGGTCGATCTTTAGAGCCGCATCGAAATCTGCAAAAGCCTGATCGAACCTTCCGTTTTCGCGATACGCCCGCCCACGGCTGACGAAGGAGTCGGCATTTTCCGGATCAAGTGAGATGGCACGGTCCAGGTCACGAATAGCCAACACGTACTGTCGCTTTTCGATATACGCATCGCCGCGACCGCTGAGGCAATCTATGTCCTTCGGTGCCAGCACGATACAGCGGGTGAGGTCTTTGATCGCACGATCATATTCTCGCGCTTGAAAATAAAGATTTCCGCGATTAAAGAAGTGACGCGGGTCGCGCGGAGCAAGTGCGATCGCCTGATCGTAGTCTTTAAAAGCGAGCTCCCTCTCCCCCATAACGGCGTACGTATTCCCACGGTTACCATAGGCGTCGGCGTCTTTAGGCAATAGCTCAAGAGAACGCGTATAATCGCGGACCGCACCCTCGTGATCGCCCATATTGTGCCGGGCGAGTCCTCGGTTAAATACCACTGTGTCATCGTCCGGATGAAAGTTTAACGCCTTGTCATAGTTCCGGATCTGACAAGCGAGGTCGTCCGTCGCACATTCGTCGGCCTGCTTCGCGTATCGTGCGCAAAGGGACTCACGGATCGAGGCGATCAATTTGTCGTCGGCCCCCGCCTCTTTCAGGCGTTTCTCCAACGCTTCATCGATCTCGAAATCTACGCCGCGGTCGGCGATCTGCTTCGCGAGCGATCGATTAGTTGTGGGAAGCCCCGCCTCTGCCCCGCGCAAAGCCTTGGTAATTTCCTCTAGGCTAAGCGGAGAGGAGTCGGCAACCTGAGACACGGCTGCCGGTGCACCGGCCATGGCAACAAACAAAACGATCAAATTTAAGACAATAACGGAACGGCGGTCGGCGGACATAAAAGAGCTCCTGATCAATACTATCGATCCTTTCCACGACAGATAATAGCATCGATGACTTTGGGCAGTGAAGCAATTTCGGTGTCTGGTTTTTCCGATCGGAACGATGCGCCAAATCAGTGAAAACGGCGGTCCTCAAAAGGGGCCTTTACGACTAAACGGCGAACAGTTCTGACGAGCCGGTCCCCTTCCTTTACCTTTCAAGCGAATTTACCCTCAGACTCTGCTATCATCGCTTTTCGTTTTCATTAGCAAGCTTGACCGACAATACTTCCAGATCAAACATCGGTGCCATCACGGCGCTACTGATAGTGCAAGCTGCGTTCGGCACATTTCCCGTGATCGGCAAGGCGGCTCTGGCATATATTTCAAGCGTCGCATTGGTCGGCTTCCGCGTCGGCATTACTGCCGTAGTGCTTTTCCTTTTCCAGCGCTCGCGGGGCGATATTTCTTTGAAGTACCGCGAGGATTATGTAAAGCTCGCCGTTCTCAGCCTCTTTGGCGTCACCTTTAACCAATTGCTGTTTGTCGGAGGCCTTTCGTTTACAAAGGCCTCGAATACCTCGCTTCTAGCTGTCACGATACCGATCTTCGCCCTATTTATCGGGCTGTATCTCGGTATCGAAAAGCTGTATGCACGCAAGATCGTCGGCGTCATAGTCGCCGCTGCCGGCGTCATCCTTCTCATCGATCCGCGAAACGCCTCGTTCTCGAACGAGACGACGCTTGGCGATCTGATGATCGTCGCGAATTCGCTGTCGTATGGCATCTACGTGGCCACATCGAAAGAAACTATAATGCGAAACGGCGCGGTGAGATCGATCACGTGGATCTTTCTTTTTGCGGCCGCGATCTGCGTTCCGCTCGGGCTGGTCTCGATCGCACAGATTTCTGTCATTGAATTGCCCTTAGGCATTTGGATAGCTATTCTCCACGCTGGGCTTATCGGTACCGCTGTTCCCTACATCCTTAACGCGTGGGCTCTGGCACGTGTTGCACCTTCCACGGTGGCCGTCTTCATTTACCTTCAGCCCCTGATCGGATTTGTGACAGCCGTCGTTTTTCTCGGCGAACAAATCGGCGGCAATTTCATCATAGCTGCAGCGGCGATCTTTCTCGGGGTATTTCTTGTCACGAAAAAGCGTACCGCGTCGCGAAACTAATATCTTGCTTTGACCGTACAAATATCGTTTAATCTCTCAGAAAGGGATGCCGACGCACATTACACAGATCGACGACAATGAGCATCAGCGGACCGTGCTTCGGGTGGAGGGCGAGATGTTGTTGGACGATGCTCTGCTTCTCGAACGCATCGCCTCGGATATTCAGACCGACCTCGATACCTGTGTGACCATCGACCTCGCCGACCTCGATTTTCTGGATAGCGATTCAGCTGCGGTGCTCAGACGCCTGGACAATCGCGTTGGCGTTCGAATTGAAGGAATGGAAACGTTTCTTCAGACCGCCATCAATGCCGCAGAGAAATTTGCTGGCTAGTTTTTGTCTGACGAGGTCCTGGCGCTTTTGTTCTTGAGTTTTTGACTGGCTAAACTCCGAGCCCTCGAACTTGAAGCCGACAACGGGTTTCGATCGGTAATTCCTATCCGCTTTGATCGTACCGCCTCTCCTGGGTATGTGATCTCTCTTATTGACCCGCTCGATCGGCGACCCTCAATACTGCTTCCGCCGCACGCATTGAGGCTCCGCCTTCTCCGAGCCGAGCGACAGCCGTTTTTAACCTCTCACGCACTTTTCCATTTTCCGCAGGTTCGAGCAGACGCAAAAGCTCGCTTGACAGTGCCTCCGGCGTGAGCTCGTCCTGGATGAGTTCGGGAGCGATGCGTTCGCCGGCAATGAGATTGATCAGTCCAAAATGCTCCACGTCAATAAGCGGGCGAATAAGCCGATAGTTGAACGTAGATGCCCGATAAACGACCGCCATCGGCGTGCTGAGCATGCCCGTCTCGAGTGTAGCCGTCCCGCTCGCAACCGCGGCTGCGTCAGATGCGTTGACGGCGTCGTATGTTTGTCCGTGTACGATCGACATTCCATGATCGGATAAGTTCGACCAACCAATTCGGGCCGCTGCCGAATGCACCTCGTCAATCTTCCTGCCCGGTGCGAGTGCGACCACGCACCTGGCGTCCGATCTTCTTTTCCTCATCAACGCGACGGCCTCAAGCATCGTCGGAAGAATGCGGCTCACTTCTTTTTGTCGGCTTCCCGGCAAAAGCGCTGTCAATTGCTCTTCGTCGCCGATCCCCAGCCTTGCCCTGAATTCACTTCGGCTGATCGTTGGTCTTACCTCATTTACCAGCGGGCTGCCGACATATTCAACATTCGTAATTCCGTGAGCTTCGTACCACTCTTTCTCAAATGGCAGTATCGTCAAAAGCAGGTCGACATTGTCCCGGATCGTCCTGCGACGATATTTTCGCCAGCCCCACAATTGCGGCGAGATATAGTAAACAATAGGAAAACCCGCTCGCTTGAGAGAACGTGCCAACTTAAGGTTAAATTCCGGGAAATCGACCAGCACGACTACGTCGGGCCGCCGCTCGACCGCAGCCGATCGAAGCGTACGATAGGCTCGAATGAACATCGGCAATGCGCTCGCGATCTCCGGCAGGCCCATTATCGACAAATTATCGGCCCTTACCACCGCATCGACTCCGGCCGTTCGCATCGCTGGCCCGGCCGAACCGAAAAATTCCAATTCCCTGCCCGACGCAATTTCGCGCATTGCCGCAACCAGGCGGGCCGCGTGTGAGTCGCCCGAGGGCTCACCTGCTACCAGCATTATCCTGAGTTTGTCAACAAAGTGGTCCACGCGTTTTCGACCACAGTTTGATGTGTCACGACAGAAATGTAAAATGACAACCCTTTACGTCGTAACCCGCATCAAAGGTTTGTTTTACGCAAACCGAAGATAACATTTGCCCCCCAATTGGTTGCAGAACGCTTTTTTAACCATTAGAATGCAACTTTTGTGCACAGGGAATTTATCCAGTTAGTATAGGAACAGTTGCGTTGATGCATATTATTAGAATCAGCGGGAGGAGTTTGTGACTTTTCGTCTGGCATTGGTTTTCGCTTTAATAATTTCGATCGTTGGGTCCTCGATGGCCCAGGTCAACTCGATCATCGGGCAGGTCACCAATTCTCAATCGGAATCGTTCGCCGGGGCCATAAGCGGTAACGGTCGATTTATTGTCTTCGAATCGCGGGGCAACCTTGCGACGGAAAATCCCCGGAACGAAGACGGCAATGTTGAGATCTTCCTATTCGACTATGCACAGCGGCGTATTTTTCAGATCACAGATACCAAGAGCGTGCTTTGGCACCGAGAACTTGGAAATGTCTCGACCAATATTCGGGTCGAGATCACGAATCGTAGACCGGTGATCAGCAACGATGGACGGTGGATCGCATTCAGCTCAAATGCGACCAGTTCAACTCCGGCGGCCCCAAATTCGACCAATCCGGGAAGTTTTGATGGAGACGCCCTTACTTCACCGACCCCGGCCCCGAGCCCTACTCCAAGTCCTTCGCCGAGCCCGACGATCACGCCGACGCCTACACCGGGCAACAACCCGCTGACGTCCGACGCGAATCTTGAGATGTGGCTCTATCAGATCCCGGCCTATGCCGAAGCTGATCTCACCTCTGGTGAAGAACTCCCGGTTACCAATTTGAGCGGTGGGAACTTCATTCCCGTTACTAACACGCCCCCCAGCCGCTTGCCGATCGGTGCAAGCTCTACGACGGGTGCATTCGTTGCCGATGACAATCATGACGCAAGCCTGAACGACGACGGGAGCGTGCTCGCGTTCGGTTCGTCTCGCAACCTCGTTCCCTGCCCAAATTTTGGCAATGCTTTTCCGAATGACGACAACGCGGAGATCTTCGTTTTTGTTCGCGGGGCTCAGACGGCAACCTGTGCTGAAGGCCATATCGGGGTCCGCCAGGTCACGAAAACGCCAAGGGGCCCGATAATAGACCCTATCTATAACAAGAATCCCACGATCTCGGGCAGCGGTTCACGAGTCGTATTCGCCAGCACAGGCGACGATCCGATCGCAAATCCGAATAGCCCCACAAATTTCGATACCGGCTCCAACCCTGCATCGAGCCGCAACGAAGAGATCTTTTACGCAGATCTATCGGCCGGACTACCCACCGGCGGCTTGCAGATCACAACGACTACCCCGACAAATCCGGGCGATCCTGTGAATGTGCTTGACATTGGAAAGCGGATGAGCCGTGACGGTCGATTTATCGCGTTTGATTCTTACGCGGACCTGGCTAACGAACATGGCGGAGCCAACCAAACGTCGTTCGCGCTATATCTTTTCGACACAACCGCCTCGCCCGCTTCGATGGGTTTCCGAAGGATCGGTCCGCGGAGCAATGGCGACTCTGCAGCAGCCGGCGGCGATGTGCAGCATTATCCCGGCTTCACTGATTATGATCAGAATGGGACGCCGCAGACTCTTTTGCTCGAGACGCGGCTAAACATTAAACCAGATGGGACCATTCCTACGGATGCGGACGAGGGTTTGAATCCTGACGAGACCCGGCCCACACAGATCTATTCGTATCCGCTTGATGAAGCACCGTCGGCAGCCAATTTCACGCGGCTTACCAAATTCCCGATCTCATTGGCGTTCCTTGCTTCGACGCAGCCGCTTCCGAGCGATTCTTCTGAGCGTATAGCATTTAACTTGTCGCTGACCGAGCTTGGCACCGGAAATTTTGACTTGAGCGCGGAGGTTTACTACCTTTTCAGGCCGTCAGTTGTTGTAGAGTCTGCCGGAACGATGAACTTTGCGACCGGAGCATCCCGAATGCCGGTCTCGTTCGCAACACCTACACCGACGCCGACCCCCGGCACAACGCCGACGCCCACCCCGACACCGACGCCTTCGCCCTCGCCTTCGCCGACACCGTTCCCGACGCCGACACCAACCCCGGGAGGTTCGCCGACGCCTACTCCAAGCCCGACACCTGAACCAACTCCTACTCCGAGCCCGACGCCTGTTACGCCGCCTTCAGTGTTCGGCTTGGCTCCAGGCATGTTGGCGATACTTAACTACGATGCTCCGCTTAATCCGCCGGTAGTCGCACGTACGGCCGTAGGTTCCATCTCACGCAGCTTCACGCTTCCGATACAGCTAAGCGGTGTCACATTGTCAATAAACGGCGCAGCGTGCGGGTTGAAAAGCGTCAGCCACAGGGAAATAGTTTTCGTTGTACCGCCGGGTTTGACGGCTTCGGGAGCAGGTGCAGAGTATCCTGTGGTGATCAACAACAATGGAACGGAGATAAAAAGCACGGTCAGAATTGTTCCTGCACGGCCGGACATTTTCACCTTTTCAGAAGTACCGGGACCATTTGGACGAGCCAATTTACGAAATGTGACCAACCGGGTACATACTACTGAGCCGTTTACCGTCACGACGATCCGGATCAGGGGAGGAGTGCGCGTACCTACCCGTTTAAGAATGCGGATCACGGGTGCGGCACTTGTAGGCACGGCGATAATTACCATCAGGATCGGAAATGCTTCGATCGGCGGAACGGCCATATTGTCGGTTGCGGAGATCGAGTCGCCCGGTGTTTACACCGTCGATTTTGAGCTGCCGCCAACTTTGAATATGGGAGGCGATCTGCCGGTGATAATGAGTATTGCCGCGGACGGCGGTCCGTTCGATTCACGGCTCGATGACACTGCACCACGGGTGTTCATCCTTTAAGATAAGATCACCTCTAAGAATAGGCACGGCTTTCGCCGTGCCTATTCTTTTGAATTGACGCGTCCCTAAGATCAAGTGCAGGCGACCGGTGTTCGAACTGCCGCGACAAGTCCCAAGTCCGGTCCTTCCACATTGGGATCAGGCCGCCTTATAACTTCCATAAGCTCAGCAAGTTAGAACCGCGGCTTTCGCCGCTTTTGCGGATTTTTCCACGGTGTAATATCCTTGTTTCAATGAAAATAGCACCAAAAGTCTGGCGGGACGGCGAGTTCATTGAATGGAACGATGCCCGCGTCCACGTCATGTCGCACGCCATAAACTACGGCTCCAGTGTTTTCGAAGGCATCCGCTGCTACAACTCCGTCAAGGGACCGGCCGTTTTTCGCCTGGTGGAACACATGCAGCGGCTCGTAAATTCGGCAAAGATATATCGGATGGACACCCAGTATAGCCGAGAAGACCTTTGTCGGGCTGCGGTCGAGTTGATAAGGCAAAGCGGCTTGGACGAGTGTTATCTTCGACCCATTGTATTTCGCGGCTTGGACGAAGAGAACCCGTCGTTCGGAGTTTACCCTCTCAACAGCCCGCTCGAGACCTATATTGCGGCGTGGCAATGGGGCAAGTATCTTGGCGAAGAAGCCATCGAGTCGGGCATTGATGTCTGCGTGTCGAGTTGGACGCGTTTCAACACGAACGCTTTTCCGGCAATGGCGAAATCGGGCGCGAATTATATGAATTCGCAGTTGATAAAAATGGAAGCCCGGCTTGGGGGATTTTCCGAAGGCATAGCTCTTGACGACCGCGGGTACGTGTCTGAAGGATCGGGTGAGAATATTTTCCTGGTAAACAACGGACGGCTGATCACACCGCCGCTCGGTGCTGCGATTCTGCCCGGAATAACCCGCGATACCGTGATAGAGATCGCCCGCGAGCTTGGAATAGACGTCGTCGAGACGACGATCCAGCGTGCAGCCCTCTATCTGGCCGACGAACTGTTTTTCACCGGAACGGCCGCTGAGATAAGTCCGATCCGCTCGGTCGATCGCATTCCGGTCGGCAACGGAAAACGCGGCGATATCACAAAACGCCTTCAAGATGAGTTTTTCAAGATCGCTCTAGCCGAACGCCCGGCCCCGAGGAACGCACCCTGGCTCACATTTGTCCATGGAAATGAGGCCGGGCAGACAGTCACGGCAAATTAGAAAGTCGAGTCGTGTAATTATTCTCCGGCCGCTTTTCCCAGCGGCCGATTTTCGTTCTCGAAAAGACACGACGGCTCAAAGTCTTCGGTGCCTGACTCTCGCTAATTGCCAGATCTAAGCTAATCTTTGGTTTATGCAAGCCCTGTTCAGCCGATTTGCGCTCGAGGCCGCGGTTTTCGCCTGCGGGGCGATCGTCATGATCTATGAGATCACCGGGTCGAGGATCGTTGCTCCTTATATCGGCACATCGACGTACGTTTGGACCAGTCTGATCGGTGTCGTACTCGCGGCGCTGAGCCTGGGCTATTGGATCGGCGGTAAGACCGCAGACCGAAGGCCCGATGCAAAAGTCCTCGCAGCCGCGGTATTTCTTGCCGGTGGAGCCGTTTCACTTACCGTTCTTATTAAGGATCTGGTGCTCGCCGCATTGGCTGCGGCCGGGGGTGCGCTTGAGATCAAAGCGGTTGTCGCGGCCTTAATACTTTTCGCTCCGGCAAGCATCATGCTTGGTTTCGTTGCGCCATATGCGATCAAGCTAAGAATGCGTACGCTTGACGACTCTGGCAAAACGGCGGGCCGCCTCTTCGCACTCTCCACCGTCGGCAGCATCGCCGGCACATTTCTCGCAGGGTTTGTCCTCATCCCTTTCGTTGGCAGCACACGAACGCTTTATCTCATCGCATCCTTACTTTTCTTGGTCAGCCTGCTGATAGCCCCGCTCGCATTGGCAAGGCGGAACGTGACGGTTCTGCTGTTGTTCGGCATATCGGTCGCCTCAAGCGAGGCAAGCTCATATTACCTCTTTCGCAAACACGGGCTTGTTGACCTAGACACGTCATATAGTCGAGTTCGGATCTATGAAACGGAAAATGAGCGAACCGGTCGGCCGTTTCGTGCCCTGGCTACAGATCCGTATTTCGCTCAGTCCGCGATGTACCTCGATGATGGAACGCCCGTTTTCGAATATATCCCGTTTTACCATTTGGTGCGGCATTTCAAGCCTGATCACGAGCACTCGCTCATGATAGGCGGTGCGGGTTTCACATTTCCGCAGGAGTATTTGAGAACCTATTCGTCGGCGAGAATGGACGTCGTAGAGATCGACCCTAGGATGACAGAACTAGCAAGGCAATACTTTGGCCTTCGAGACGACCCGCGGTTGGCCGTTTTTCACGAGGATGGCCGCACGTTTTTGAACCGAGCACCGTCGAATACATACGATGCTGTGATGGTGGATGCATTCGGTTCGCTGTTCTCGATCCCGCATCAGCTTACGACCGTCGAGGCCGTGAGGGAGATGCATCGCGTGCTTCGCGACAACGGGATCGTGATCATCAACATCGGATCGGCGATCAGCGGACGCGGCAGTCTCTTCCTTCAAGCAGAGATCGCGACCTACAAGCAGGTTTTCGACGATGTCTTGTTGTTCAAGGTACGCCCCGAAAGACGAGACGCAGAATTGCAGAACGTGATCCTTGTCGCCCGCAGATCTGCTGCCGCACTTCCCTGTCCCAATTGCCCCGATCTCGAGAGCTCGACTGACGCCGAGATCACCAGAATGCTCTTGACCCGCTTCACCAGTGATCTGCCCCATTCCCAACCGGTCCTCACCGACGACCTCGCTCCGGTCGAACGATACAATTCCCTCGCACTCAGCGAAATGCAGTCCCGCTGACCCCATCGCACGCTCGCCCTTCATATGCTCGCGATCTATTCTTGGGAAAGTGAAACTTGCTGACAAACTCGATTTCCCAATTTCCTACGGCCAGTGTGGTGCGAGCGGCCGTTACACATCGGTATGAAAAACGCCGGCGAAATAGTCGGTCAGTTCGGTGGTGAGTTTGTCGCGGTCGCGTTGTTCTACTCCGGCTAGTTCTTTGGCTAGTTGTTTCTTGAACTCGGTTTGCATTTGGCGGGCGATCTGGATGCGTTGGGCCTGGGGCGAGCCTGCACCGTGCATTGATTCGGTCAGGTAGCCGACGGCGTTGCGGCCAAGGGTCATGTTTTCGATAAGGCGCAGGATGCGGACGCGGGATTCGGTGGGGACGTCGGAGCGGCCTTTGAGATATTTTTCGAGCAGCTTGCCTACTTCTTCGCTGCGGAAATCCTGTTCGCTCGGCATCGTGACCATTAACCCGCCGGCAAGGTCCTGCGCGAATCGGCTGATCTGATAAGGAATTCTTGTTACATGGTGCTTGCAGACGTTCGCGATCATATCGTCGTTAATGTAGGCCCCGGATTGTGTCGGTTTCGACTGATAAGACGACGCGATGCCGGTCGCATAGATCGTTTCGTTAAGATGCGTCATCTCGACGATCTTGTCTTTTATGTGCGAGGCGTTCTCGACGCCGTTGTACTCGGCTATCTGGGCCGCGGCACCGATCAGCACGTCGCCGACGCCGGATTTGCACACGTAGGAACGGCGGTGATAGCACGTGAACCGTTCGACCAGCATCGAGGCAAATTCCGTCTCGCCGTCCATGAAGATAAGGTCGTTCGGGATGAAGACGCGGTCGAGAATGACCATCGCTTCCTGCCCGCCAAATTTAGCGTTACCCTGGTCGATGTCGCCGCCTTCCATCGATCGCGTGTCGCACGACTGCCGGCCGTAGATATATGTAATGCCCTCGGCGTCGACCGGAATGGCGCCGACTATTGCATATTCCTTATCGTTTTCGGTCAGCCGCATAGTCGGCATCACGATCAGCCAGTGCGAATTCAGACAGCCGGTCTGATGTGCTTTTGCACCTGACACGTAAACTCCATCGTCGGTCCTCTCAACAACATGTACGAAGAGATCGGGATCGGCCTGCTGGTGCGGAGCAAGGCTGCGGTCGCCCTTTACGTCGGTCATAGCTCCGCCGATCACGAGATTAAGCTGCTGCATCTCGGCAATGAATTCTTTCAGCCGGAAGTGATATTCGGTCTCGTGAGCTTCGTCGATCTCGAACGTCACGGAATAGAGCGAATTCAACGCATCCATTCCAACGCATCGCTGAAAACACGTCCCCGTCAGTTGGCCCAATCGCCGCTGCATCTTGTTCTGCAAAACCACGTCATCCCGCGTCATAGCGACATGAAGGAAACGGTTCACACGATCGGCGGTAAGATGCGATGCGGCGGTGGCGAGGTCAGGCTCACGTAAGGCAAGATCGTAAGTCTCAGCTACCGCATTGATGCTCGGTCGTATCATTGGGTGATCGACGGGCTCTTCGACCAACTCGCCAAAAAGAAAAACACGCAGCCGCCTTTCGCGGAGAGAATTAATGTAATCATCGCTCGTGACAATTGGCTGCAAGGTTTTGCTGCTGCTTTTCATTTGGCGGAACGGTCTATTTTGTTTTTGACCTGGAATTGCAATTCGGGTACGGATATCCGTACAATCGGAAAATGTCCGCACGACCGGTATTCGTCATTCTAGCACTAATCCTCTCCAATCTGATCCTGTTCGGGTGTTCTGTCGAACCGGGCTCCAACTCTAACCAGGCCGTGACTAACACGAGGCCGGCAGCTACGTTCGATCCGGTTCGTGAGGGTGTGAAGGACAATAAAGACGAGCTTGGCGAGTTGATAAAGCTACCCTTCGAGCCTGAAGATCTCGTCTGGAAGGAATTCCCGCCCGACAAAAACGGTAAACGGATCCTTGCTGTCTTCCAGTTGCTTCCAGATGATTCTAAAAAGCTTTCCGATCGACTTTCGAAAGCCGCCAAGGGCGCAGAGGTAAAACTGAGGGTTGAGAAATGGTTTCCGACGGAGCTGATCACGGAAAACGATTTGACCGGCGAAGAGGGCATCGTCGCGACGTCGTACCCGGCAACCGATTTCTTTCATCCGCCGTTCGTTGAGGGAACGGTCTCTCGCGTTGGGTCGAGCGACTTCTACGTGCTGGATCTCCTCGCCCGTCAGTGAGATGAATGTTAATATTTCACTTGAAGAATAGCCGCCATAGTTATGTAAATACAAGGGTTGTCGTGTCGATATCCGAATCCCGCATCGAATATTTT
This sequence comes from Pyrinomonadaceae bacterium, assembly GCA_035327545.1. Taxonomy (GTDB): domain Bacteria; phylum Acidobacteriota; class Blastocatellia; order Pyrinomonadales; family Pyrinomonadaceae; genus OLB17. The sequence continues at coordinate 121,481 of DAOLDE010000002.1, forward strand.
ACTTTAAGCGACAGGAAGCTCGACGGCCTTACTGGAACATCTGTGTAAAGGCTGAAGCCCTGTTTCGATCGATCCTTCCGCCCACAAGAAGCCCAAACTTTTAACTTCACCGGCAGCCTGAAATTCGAGGGACAACACGGCACATTCTTCCCGGCATCTACCACTTAGCCCACGGTGATACTCCTAACCCTAACATGCTTTGATGTTTGCTCGATTTTTAATATCATCGGGTAAGTAGCTCGAAACCGCTCATGCATTGGCCGAAAGTGTTCATCGCCGTGTTGTTGACCGTGCCGCTTTTCGTCGATGGCAATGGGCAGGTGCCGAATCCCGTAGACCGTCAGGTCGCAAATCCTATTACCGACACCCCAAACATAAACCCTGTCGCCCCGGAACAAAGCATCAAACCGCCGTCCACTCGACGGGAACAAGACGAAAAGGCTATCGCTGACGGAGAACTGGTCGTGTATTCCGGCAGCCAGTCGGTCGAGGGAGTTGCGGGCAGCCGCATCCTGACCTATACGGGCAACGTAGATGCACGCTACGGCAATTTTCGAATGCAAGCGGACAAGATAATTATCTATGAGGCCGATAACCGCATGATAGCCGTCGGCAGCGTTGTCTTTGACGAGGGCGATGATCAGCGTATCACGGGAGCGAGGGGTGAGTTTAATTTGAAGACGCGGCTGGGACGATTTGAGGATTCGACCGGGTTTACGAATCAGACGAACGACGGCACGATCATTTACTTTATTGCGGAAAAGGTAGAGCGAACGGCCGCAGACACAGTGGTCGTCACGAAAGGAAAGTTTACTTCGTGTGAAGAAGCCGTGCCGAAATGGTCGTTCACGGCGGACGAGGCCACGATCAAGGTGAACGATAAGGTAAAGCTGAAGAACGGAAAGTTCAGGATCAAGGACATTCCCGTCGTGCCGTTTCCTTATGTTTCGATACCGATCCGCCAGCAGGATCGGGCGTCGGGTTTTTTGACGCCGGCATTTGGGTTTTCGGGCAACAAAGGCCTACGTATTTCGACCGCCTATTTCCAAACGCTCGGACGCTCGGCCGATGTCACGATCCGTGGAGATATTTATTCATCCCGAGGAATTGGTTATGGCTTCGACGTAAGGACGCGGACAAATGACCGCTCGTTCTTTGATTTTGGCCTTTACGCAGTAAAGGACCGGATCTTTGGGGCGAAGAAAGGTCCCGACCGGCCAGACCAGGGCGGCTCGGTTTTTTATGCGCAGGGTGTGCAGTATTTCTCGAACGGCTGGACCGCGGGTGCAGATGTGCGGGTCACGTCGAACCTGGCATTCCGCCAGGTTTTCTCGGACGGCATTCAACAGATCATCTCGCCGATAGAAGTGTCGCAAGGGTTTGGCAACAAGAGTTGGGGAAATTATACGCTCAACCTTCTGGCGAGAACGCAGGTCATCTCGATTCCGAACGTAACGGTGAACACAAAGAACTTGCCGAGTGTTCACTTCGAAAAACGGCCTTCGCGGCTTTCGTTCATGAAGGGGGTTTATTTTTCGTTCAAGACAGGTGTCGAGGGCGTTTCCCGACGTGAGAATGTTGCCGATCTTGCACTTTATCAGTCGCAGACAGGAGGTGCCGAGCCCGTTAGGACACCGCTTTTTGGCCTCAGGTACGACGCATATCCGCAGGTTTCGATCCCGATCTCGACGAAATACGTGAATTTCACCGCCACCGCCTCGTTGCGGATGACCTACTATTCCAGCTCGTTCAACGATATGCGCCGTGTGGTAGAAAAGGACGTAATGCGCAGATACGGAGAGTTTGAGTTCGACGTTCGTCCGGTGGCATTGGCGAAAAATTTTTACGGTAAGGGAAATGCGTTTCGATTCAGGCACGTCATCGAACCGTTCGCGACGTATCGATTCATAAAAGGCATAAACGATTTTAACCGCATCATCCGGATCGATCAGCTCGACACGATCACGGATACGAACGAGGTCGAATTCGGCATTGCAAATCGAATTTACACGCGGCGCTATGCCGAGGCGGTGACGGACGACGCAAGGAGGCGGCTGTCATCGGTACGCGCAGCCAATGGAACGACGCTTGCATCCTTGGCATTGAACGACGACGATCCGCGCCAAGAGCGAACGGATGCGGTCTCGTCGGTAGCCTCGATCCTTGCCGGTTCTGCAAAGCAAAAGAACGACCTCTCTATCCAGCCTTACGAGATCTTCAGCCTGGTCATCCGTGGCAAGTATTTTTTCGATAAGACATTTGGCGGCGCTCTTGTTCCAGGTCAGCGGAACCAGATCGCTCCGATCACTTCGCTTTCGTTCTACACCTTTGGCGGGGTTGCGCGTCGGTTCTCGCCGATCAGTGTAGATATGACCTATCGGCCGCAGCGTACGATCTTTTTCAATACTCGGATGGATGTTGGCATCAAGGGCGAGGGCCTTCGAGCCGTTTCGGCAACGGTCGGTTATGACACGCCGCTGATTAAGGTGTTCCAGTCTTTTTATTACACACGGGCCGTAGATCTCGTACCGTCGCTCGCGGCCCAATTGACACCCCCTCCTGATCCTCGATCATCACCAATCAAAGAGCCGGGTACGCTGCGCGGTTCGCAATGGAGCCCATCCATCTTTATCGGCGATCGTGACAATGGCCTGTACGGCGGTGCGTCGGTTTTCTTTGATTTCGAGAACCGCCGCGCCGCCCGGCTCTCCCCGCTGATCTCGACGCTTTACACCGTCGGCTACGCGTTCGACTGCTGCGCGCTCGCACTCCAGTGGTACAGCCTGAACGTGGGCGTGCGCAACGAGAACCGGCTGATGTTCAGCTTTCGCCTCAACGGCATCGGAGCTTTCGGCACCCAGCAGATCGGCCAGGGGCTGAGATGAGTTATCAGCGCTCATCTGGTCAAGAGACCATTGACATGCCTAAAACACGTCCCTCCTGACGGCCGTCTGCCTGCTCCTGCATTTCGGCCCGCGAGCTGCGCTCGAAGATCCAGGCCGTGTGCGGTCATCGTTTTCTTGGATCATTCGTCCCGGGCTTCCCGACTCGCCAATTCATCACTTGCTGCTCGGCTGAGCCGCATCAAGTTGCGATAGGGCTCAGCCGGCGAAGGTGGGTGCTCAGATGCTGGTAAGCCTCGCCGTTAGTTTCTCGATGGCGGGTTTCAGCACTTTCGTCATCATCTCGGCAGTGCCGGCCCGTGCGCTCATTGGGCTGGAGCTTTGACCAGACGCCTCTCCGGAATATTTGACCTTGCCGGTCGCTACTTCAACGAGCCGGACCTTTAGTGTCGAATGCCCGTATCCGGACTTGTTGTATTCAGCGACGGTTCCGGTCAGCACGTAGGCCACGCCGAGCTGTTTGCCCAACTTTACGGCTGCTGAAGTCGAATTGCCATTGATAGCCGCGAGATCGCCATTCGACGCTGCCCTGGTGTTCCTCACATCAACGACATCAAATTTTTTGCTGGAAAAAAGCGAGAATGCGATGCTCGCCTGAAGCTGCCGCTTGTCCTCTGCCGTCATCACTGATGCATTCGGGCCCGGCGTGAATTCCACTACGGCAACCTTTGTCTTGTTCGGCCCACCCGCAAACTCTGCACCTTCCGCTCCGATCGAAAAAAGCGACAGCACGATAGAAAAGATAGCTCCTGAGATCAAGTTCTTCATATATCCCTCCGTATAAATTTCTAACCAACAATAAATGCGTTCAGGCACGCAAGAATCTATCATCCGACACAGATATTTTTTGAGACGTTCGGTCTGTGGTTTCGAGGACTGGTAAATTGCCGGCGGCAAGATCTTAGATCTTGTTAGTACGGTTCTAGGTGTGAAGGAGAAAAAGGTTGGACTTGGAAAAAGCGTTCAGCGATCTTTCCTCTTTCGAAAAAAATTCTCTATCGCCTCGTTCCTGGTCGAGCCAAAGGCGTAACAATCGCTCTCGTCGATGCTGACGAAGTCCGGCCCGACCACGCAAAACTGGCCTCCGTCAATGAAGACCAGTGTTCCGCCGGGGCCGCGCTCGGCCTGCAGATCGGGATCATTCTTCAATGACACGAACTCCGGCGTCATGGCCATCGAGCAATACTACTGCTTTGGTGCAGCACGTTTCGCACTCCACGACTCTTCGGCATTTCCGCCGAACGAAACCGCCCCGCTCATCGAATCACCCGCAACCTTTCCGGAAAAGGTCAGGGTCAAGTCGTTGCCGCCATAGTTTATCGTGTAGCTAAAACTTATGGCATCGCCTTTGATCGAGCCGGCGAGCGGAACGTCGCCGTTCGGCCGTTTGACTGTTCCCGAAAGCTTTTCGCCATCGACTTTTAACGCGAGCTTAAAAGGGCGTGCACCGCCAGGCGTCTCGAACGAGCCGTCCCATTCGCCTGCGACCGAGGATTGTGAAAGTGCCGTCGCGGCAGCAAGCAGCATTGTCAACACAACCACCATGCAATACGAAATTCTTTTCATTGTCACTTCAGATGCTTCTTAAAAAATTCGATCGTCCGGCCCCAAGCGAGTTTGGCAGATTCCGCATCGTATCGCGGGGTCGTATCGTTGTGAAAACCATGCTGTTTGCCCTCGTACATGAACGACTCGAACTTTTTGTTGTTCTCCTTTAGGGCAGCTTCGTAAGATTCAATGCCGGCATTGATCCTCTGGTCATTGCCTGCATATTGGAACATCAAAGGTGCATGGATCTTGGGCACGTCGGCGACGGGGGCCTGGCTGCCGTAAAAAGCAACCCCGGCATTTAAGTCTTTGCCCAGACGAACGGCAAGCTGATTGACCATGCCGCCGCCAAAGCAAAATCCGACGGCCCCAAGTTTACCCGTACTCTCAGCGTGCTTCTTGAGCCACATAGCCGAGGCAACAAAGTCTTCCGTCATCTTTTTGCGGTCAACCTTACCAAACGCGGCAGCCCCTTTCTGCTCGTCACCCGGATAGCCGCCTACCGACGTCAGGCCGTCTGGAGCATAGGCCATGAACCCCGCCTTTGCTAAACGTCGCGCCACGTCTTCAATATAGGGATTGAGGCCGCGATTCTCGTGGATAACAAGGACCGATGCGAACTTCTTACCTTTCGCCGGCCTTGCGAAATAACCCTTGATCGAACCATGGCCCTGCGGCGACGCGACTTCTTCATAGCCGACCCTGATATCTTTGTCGTCCGGTTGGATCGTTTGAGCCCACGCGTAGTTCGGCTGCAAGCTTGAATATAAAGCTGCGACCGTAATGCCGCCGACGGCGTATTTTGTCAGACCCTCGAGAAACGACCTGCGATCGATGTCGCCATGCTGAAATTCGTGAAAAAGATCCAGAACTCCCTGCGGAAATTCTTCTGCTTTCTTGCGTTCCATATATCAAACCTCGATCCCTAAAGAATACTTCAGGCCGAACGGTATTCAAAATGGCTCCGCATCGCCGTCGCAGCGAAAAGGACTAGGAACACAGATGATCTTCAGGCCTGGACCGAAGGGCAATCACCTTTGGCCTGAGTTCAATTTCCCCTTGACGGGTATCTGTCCAGGCCCACGGTCAGCTCAAGATGCCTTCGAGGCCCGATCACGGTTTGGATAATATTGTTAGGCGGGTTTTCGCGTCGCCAGTTGTTGTCGGCAGGTGTCAATCTGTATGCGCTTATGCGCGTGCCGCTGGGAACAAAGAATGCAACGCGATACTGCCCGGCAGGAAGTCCCCAAAGCTCGAAAAAGCCCTTTTCATCGGTCTCGACGATTCGCTCGACATCATTGCCTGTGACGCTCACCTTAATGCCCGACAGGCTCGGAGGGTCGGGGCTGAACCGTTTGATCGTTCCGGAAAGTCGCGTCTGGCCGGCAAACTGGACACGATTGTCGAGATAGGCAAGGTCCGGTGCGGCATCCTCGATCCTTGCAGAACGTGAACACGAATTGATCAGATACAGCGGTCCGCGAAGGCTGCCGATCCGTCGTGCCGGCGTTGTATAGAACAGGTATTTCTGGCCGACCTTGTCGCGGCCAAAACCTCGAGTACATTCTCCGCCGCTTCCATCCAGAATGCGCATTGTCTGTCCGGCCTTGAGCGTGCCCTTATACGAATGTTCGACGGTCATTACCGCAGCCTGTGTTCGATAAACATTTGCGTCGGCTGTACTTCGATCTAATTCTTCGAATCTCTCCAGCCGCGCGGTTACGACGATAGGCGTTCGGGCAAATTCGTCGAGGACCGTTCGACTCGCGGAGCAAGTGCATGCTTTCACCACAAGGGGCCCGGCAAACGCAATGATGAAAAAGGAGAGAAGGAGAAAAAAGAAAGGTCTCATAAGATCGATGTTAAGGCCTTGGTAGGAGAGCAAAGCCGCTCAGTACTGATCCTATTATGCCGTTTTTGGCCGGAAGGGTGAACCAAAATTTACCCCGATCACAAAGTTCAGAAGAAAACCCCATTATTGACTCACGTTTTCGGAAGATCTTGCAGGGGCCCTGTTCAAGCCGTCGAACGCCAGCCCGCAAACCAACTTGGTCACCTCGGAACAATTACATTGACAAAAAACAAACTGGTAGAGTAGCTTTTTAGAAACGCGCGTGCCTCTGGTTTTATTGAACTATATTAGGAGAACTGTCTTAGGTGTCGGTGTGCGGAACGCCTTTTTTCCCGGCCGAACAAGCTCGTTTGCTTATCCGAGATCTCGCTTCCACATGACATCCCCTTTTTTCCTAGAATTTATCATCAGCCTCAGTCCCGTAGCTCAGCCTCGTCAATTTGGGCAAAGATTTGGAAAGCTGCTTGTAAGCTCTTGCTGGTTGATCTTTCTGGCCGTCTTCTTTTCGAGTTTCGTCGCGATCGAGTCAAAGGCTTCCCAGACTACTTGGGATTCCCACGACCCGGTTTTGATCAGCGAGCCGCGCTCGACACGTGTTCTTGCGGTTGAGGCAAATACTTGGGGTGGCGGATTGCCTGCGGTTTCGAATGCCTCGTGGGCCCCGGGCTCCCGGATCCTGGTCTTTTTGACGAATGTCGAACTTCTCGCAGGCGAGCGGGAAAATGCTTTTCGGATCTACTTAAGCGTGCTTGGCGGGCGATCCCATCGTTTGATGGCTGAAAAGATCGAACCCCTTCCAAAACGGCCCTGGATATTTGCATTGACGGTCAGGCTGCCCGAGACGTCGGCCTCCATCGATATACCATCGAACTCGAGAGGTTCGATCATCCGCGTTGCGTGGCGTGGGAACGTCAGCAACCCTCTCAGGCTAACCCCGCCAGGTACATCAATTCAGCAGCCTGACGCGATCGTGCCGATGCCGGCACCAAGCAGGCCGCCGACCATAGCACGTCGGTTCGCGACAGCCGGCGACCGCAAGCGTTTTATGGAGCAAGCCACTTTCGGCCCGACGGCGGAACTGGATTTTCGGCTGCATCAGATCGGATATTCCCGATGGCTGGATGAGCAATTCGATATGCCTTATCCAACTGTTCCTTACCCTTCGTTTCCCCAGATCTCGGGAATTGGCGAGATCGCCTGCGGCGGCAGCTTTGGCGAAACCGCTGAGATCAACAAATGTTACCGCGACTTTTTTTGGCCGTACACTAATCAAAACTGGTTCTTTAAGGATGCTCTTTACGGAGAGGCACAGCTAAGACGTCGCGTTTCGTGGGCCCTGCACCAGATCTGGGTCATTTCCGAGCAGACCGCCTACCAGCAGCGATGGATGCAGGCTTACATCGAGATCCTCGATCGAAATGCCTTTGGAAATTACCGCGATCTGATCCGTGATATGACGTTAAATCCAGGCATGGGCGAGTATCTCGACATGGTTCGGAGCACGCGGTTCAATCCGAACGAGAACTACCCACGCGAACTGCTTCAGCTCTTCACGATCGGCCTAGATATGCTCCACCCGGATGGTTCACTGATGCTGGATCAGCAAGGTAAGAGGATCCCAACTTACGATCAAGCAAAGATCGACCAGTTCACAAAGGTGTTCACGGGCTGGACCCGCTGCGACAGTGGCCTGAATGCAAATTGTCCGAATGCGGTCGTAGGGGCGCCGAATTTCATCGATCCGATGCATGTCGCCGTGCCTGATAACCACGACAATACAGCAAAATCTCTGCTCGTTTATCCCGGCGTACAGAACACGAACATCCTGCCCTGTTTCTTTTGCTTTGACGATGAGATCCGACGAGCGTATGCGGACGAGAGCCTCGAAATAGCGATCGATAATATCTTCAATCATCCGAATGTCGGCCCGTTTGTTGGAAAGGCACTTATCCAGCACCTTGTCACGGGAGATCCGAGCCCCGCGTACGTAGAACGTGTCGCCGCCTCATTCAATAATAATGGGCGAGGTGTAAGAGGCGACATGAAGGCCGTGATACGCGCGATCCTTCTCGATCCTGAGGCACGCGGTCCTCGCAAGACCGATCCGGCTTTCGGAAAATTTAGAGAGCCGGTGCTTTATTTGACGAATTTCCTTCGTACTTTCAGGGTCTCCGCCGCGTCGCACGCTCTGGGTGTCCCGAAAGACGCCCCAAGTTCGTGCGGCGGCAGAAGCGATGGAGTTCTCGCGATACCGCTAAAGGAAGCGGGCCAGGATGTCTGGTATCCGCCAAACGTATTCAGTTATTTTTCGCCATTCACTCTCGTTCCGGGCACGGACATTCTGGGGCCCGAATTTGGCGTTGCACATACGGGATCCGCCTATGCCCGAAACAATTTGATCTTTCAGTTCACGATCAACGACGGTATCGGATTTGATGAACCGACCCAGTCGCAGCCCTACCCCTACCATCCATGCGGTACGGCGATAGATATGTCCGAAGCGATCGCCTGGGCAGCGAACGACCCAACGAACAATGCCCTGATTGAAGGGCTGAATTCGAAAATGATGCACGGAACAATGTCAGAGGAGATGAAATCTAGATTAAGGGCGGCAGTGAATTTCAACGTGTCTTCGGTGGTAAAAGTAAGACAGGCTCTCTATCTTGCTGCGACATCCTCGCAGTATCAGATCCAAAGATAAGAACAGATGGCCCGATTTGATAAAGAGCGAAGAAGGTTTCTTAAAGGCGCGGGAGCGGCGCTCGGTATGACGGCGCTCGCGACCCAGGCGAGACACTTTGGTCTCGTCAATGCCTTGGCAGCGGAAAGGGCCGAGGCCCGTTCAGCAAAAGGCATCTCGTCCGATTACAGGGCTCTCGTTTGTATCCTATTGAATGGCGGAAACGACGGAAACAACACCATCGTACCAATCCATAACGATGCATGGATCAGCAATTATGCACAATATGCCGCCGCCCGCACATCTCAGGGCCTTGCTATCCCGCGAGGCCAGCTTCTACCGATCGCCGTGCCTCTGCACGGCAACAGGACATATGGATTGCATCCCAGTCTGGGACCGGTGCCGCAGCTTGGCGGCATAAACAACGGCATCCACGAGTTGTGGGAGCAAGGCCGGCTGGCTGCGGTCGTAAACATGGGTAATCTTGTTCAGCCTTTGCTGAAGTCCCAGTACCTCAACACTCCGTCGCTGCGGCCTTATCAACTCTTTTCACATTCGGACCAAATGCAGCAGCAGCAGTCGTCAAGGTCGGATATGCCGATTCCGATCGGATGGGGCGGGAAGATCGCTGATAGAAAGAACGGGGCCGCCAATCCGTCGGGCCGTGTACCCATGATCACTTCCATCGGCGGTGTACAATTGTTCACCCTTGGCCAGACAACGATGCCCTTGTCAATTGGCGATGCCCGAACGCGGCTCAACGAAGCGCTTATGCTTTATGGTGTGAACGGTGCCGATCAATTCTCGGCCGCACGGGCCACGGCCCTTTCGGAGCTGCGAAATGTTGATCTCGACTCGGAGCTTGTCAGAGCCGCAAGTCACATAATGGACCAGGCACAGGCAGCATCGTCGGCGCTGAATTCGTTTGAAGAGGTTACGGTGCCGTTCCCAAACACGAACATAGGGAATCAGATGAAACAAGTTGCACGCCTGATCAAGAAGCGCGGTGAATTGAACATCAATCGCCAGCTCTTCTTTGTTGAACTCGGCGGATTCGATTCCCACCAGAACCAACTCTATGGACAAACGAGCCAAACCTCGCTTCTCGCTCAACTAAGCCAGGCCATGCGGGCGTTTTACGACGAAATGTCTGCCCAGAATATGCTTGAAAGAGTAACGCAATTCACTCTCTCGGATTTTGGCAGGACGCTGAACCCTTCCGGGATCGGGTCGGGGGTGGGCACCGACCACGGCTGGGGAAATCACATGCTCGTGCTCGGCGGCTCGGTGGTCGGCGGAGAATTCTATGGTAGTTTCAGGCCTGATGGAAGCGGCAATATCTTTCCGACGCTCCAGCAGGGCGGCCCCGATGATGTAGATATTGGAAGCGCGCCGCGTGGCCGCTGGCTTCCGACAACAAGCGTGGAACAATATGCCGGGACGCTTTCGCGATGGTTTGGCTTGACCGGATCCGATATCACTGCCGTGTTCCCGAATATCGTAAATTTCCCAACTTCAGACCTTGGTTTTATGGCTTAGGATAAATTTCGTGCTTTGTCGGTTTGTCCGACAGCTCCGACGCCCTAGCCTCGGGCCCCGTCGTCAGGTATCGAAATTTTCATACATGCTATTCTCTTAATTGCTCCGTTAGGCCCTATAATGCCCCGAATGAAACAAGTGTTCGAGCCGCGCAAACCATCCGGCATTTTAGATCATCTTTCGCTGGGCCTGACGACGATCGGAGTGGGTTATCTGCCGTTGGCGCCGGGCACTTGGGGGTCGCTTGTTGCGGTCGGATTCTACGCGTTTCTTGCGAACATCTTTGCGGGATTTCGTTACTCTGCCGAGCTACGCGAGCCGGAATCGATGGTCGCGTCCATCCACGCTGTCATTCTTGTATCGTTCCTACTATTTACTTTGGCCGGCATTTGGGCCGCTAACCGCTCGATCGAACTCTTGGGAAATTCGGATTCCTCGGCCGCAGTCGTCGATGAGGTGATCGGGCAGCTTGTTGTTTTTCTGTTTATCCCGTTCACGTCGTCGTGGCTGCTGATCGGGGCCGGTTTTGTCCTCTTTCGGGTCTTCGATATTTGGAAGCCGTATCCGATCGATCTTCTCCAGGAACTTCCGGGAGGGCTGGGTGTCTGTGCGGACGATATCGGTGCCGGAATATATGCCGGAATTTGCCTTTCCGTGTTATATGCGGTAAGCCTATGGGTATGATCTATCATGTTTTACCGGGCGATTCTGTTGTCCGGGAGTTTGAAGAAGCCGGTATAGAAGGCAAAGCTATCGTATTTCGTGAATGTCTTGTCGATGGCGACATTTCCGCAGCATCGCTCGATGAATTCTGGAATATCCGCGCCAACTTCATCGAGCTGACGTATGGGGGAGACCCTATCCAGTACCGAGAAAGCGTAGCATATGAATTAGAACGGCTAACACATGTGGATGACGACGATGAGATAAACCTCTGGTTCGAGTATGAATTGTTTTGTTCGGCGAATATGTGGTTTTGCTTGGACCTTTTGAAGACCTGCAGTGCAAAGGTTTTTCGTGTGATGCCGGGCAATGTTTCGCCTGACGATGTTTGGAAGGGCTTTTCTCAACACGATCCCGAAGCTCTTAAGACCTGTCTTGAAAATCGAACCGAATTTTCGCCGGAGGATATTGAGGCAGGGTCAAAACTGTGGCACGCATTTGCCGACAAAGACTCCGAAAGGCTGCGAGAACTTGGAAAATATCGTTCGCCTGCATTCCCATTCCTTAAAGAGGTGACTGAGGCGGCCGCCGAGATCGACCATCGACCGATCGCGGTAGTTCGGGAGGTTATGGAAACCGGAGCGAAGGAAATGAGCGAGGTCTTCCCTGAATTTCAAAAAAGGGCGGGAGTTTACGGTTTTGGCGACACGCAGGTCGAACGCCTACTTGGCCGAGTCTGACCTCGGCGGTTCTTTAGGCGTGTTCGCGATCTTGTTTTCGGGTTCGTCCCTCTGAAATATCCAACCTTTCCACCAAAAAATGAACAGTAGCGTTATCGCGATCGCTACCATCAGACCAAGCGTAGCAAAATACGCCCAAGGCCATGCCAATTCCGGCATATATTCGAAGTTCATCCCATAAATTCCGGCGATCAGCGAAAGAGGAAGAATGATCGCAGATACTACAGCAAGTGTTTTCATCACATCGTTGGTACGATTCGCGACTATCGAAAGATGGATGTCAGACAATCCTGCCACAAGATCGCGGTAGCTTTCCGTAAGGTCGGTGACGCGAAGAAGATGATCGTGTACGTCCCGATAAAACGGCAAGACGTCTGGCTTGATCTGCTGAAACTCTCCATGTGAGATGCGATAAAGCACCTCACGCTGCCGGGCTGATATCCGGCGCAGCCGGGCAACGCTCCTCCGCAGCTCCATGATGTCCTCAAGCACAGCCCGGCTTCCGTTGTGGGCCTCGAAGACACGGTCCTCAAGGTCTGTGATCGATTGATCGAAGTCTTCCACGACAGGCATGTATTGATCAACGATATTGTCCAATATCTGGTGGAGCAGATAGGCCGCCCCTCTTGTGCATGCGAACGGGGTTGCCCGGAGCTGCTGTTTCACCGCAATAATGCTGCTGAAGTGTTCCAGATGGAAAGTGACGACATAATTCGCTCCAAGATAACCGTCCAGTTCCTTTGTAACGAAATTTTCAGGACCGGTCTCGCCCGTCTTTATACCGTGAACGATAAAGTAGAGATGATCGGGGAACGGCTCAACTTTTGGCTGATTGCGCTCTTCGACGCAGTCTTCCACCGTCAAAGGATGAAAATGAAAGGTGTTCAAAAGGATTTTCGTCGCTTGCTCGATCCGCTCGGGTGTGTCGCCTAATATATCAAGCCAGATCACCGAGCCCTTTTCCCGAAGTAGGCCCGGAAGGTCTTCCGTCGAAAATCCTTCCTCGATCTTCTCAGCACCGTGTCGATAGACAAATATTTCCATTGGTTTACCGTCGCCGATTATACAGAAAGGCAGATGCCCGTGTCAGCCCTCAGAAAGGGCATAATTCGGGCTAATTCTGCCGATCGGGCTGTAAACAAGCCTCAAAGGTCGGTAACGCGAAATTCTGGCGATTGCAAATTGTCTTTGGTGCCCCCAAAATATAGTCACGATGAAACTTGATCAGGAGCATGAGGTTTCCCTTCGCGTCTCTAATGTCACCAAACGGTTTGGCGAATTCACCGCAGTCGATGACCTAAGCTTTGAGGTTCGATCAGGCCGCATTTTTGGGTTTCTCGGCCCGAACGGCGCCGGCAAGACCACCACTATCAGAATGATCGTCGGTATCACGGCACCTGACGAGGGGTCTATCGAACTCTTCGGTGAAAAGATCTCACCTCTGATGCAGAACCGCATCGGATATCTTCCGGAAGAGCGCGGGCTATACAAAAAGATGAAGGTGGCGGACCAGCTTCGTTATTTTGCCGAGCTCAAGGGCGTGGCCGGCAAAGATGCCGAACGTCGGATCGACGAGTGGCTCGAGAGAATGAAGCTTTCCGAATGGAAAAAGAAAAAGACCACCGATCTTTCAAAAGGAATGCAGCAGAAAATTCAGTTCATTTCCACCGTCTTGCACGATCCCGACCTGCTTGTGCTCGATGAGCCGTTTTCGGGGCTTGATCCGGTAAACGTCGAATTCATGATCGATGTGCTTGGTGAGTTCAAGCGAATGAAGAAAACGGTCATCTTCTCGACCCATCTTATGGAAACCGCCGAGCGCCTTTGCCATGACATTATCCTTATTAATCGAGCACGAAAGGTTGTCAGCGGCTCGCTTCGGGAAGTAAAAGAAAGCTATAGAACAAACCTCATCGCATTTCGGGGAGAAGGCGCCGATCGTGTTCTCTCTGACACATCGCTTGTAAAGAAAGTGGTCTCGCACGCAGATGAACAAGAGCTTCATTTGGCAGACGGTATCGATCCTCAACAATTGCTGCGCCGACTGATGGATTCGGGCGCCGTGATCTCGAAATTCGAGCGGACCGAGCCAAGCTTGAACGACATTTTTATTGAGAAGGTCGGCGGCGAGATCGGAGGGCTCGAAACAGCCCAAAAGAAAGAGGCGACGGCATGAATAAATTTCTCGCAGTTGTTCGACACGAATATAAGAAGATCGTCCTTAAATGGTCGTTTCTGATCGGCACTTTGCTTTTGCCTTTTCTTGCCTTGGTATTCACATTTGTCCCGATGATCATATTCTCGATACAGGGCGAACCCACCCGCATCGCCGTTTATGATCCAAAGGGGACCATCATCTCTCGGCTTGAAAAAAATCTCTCTCCCGACCGTCTTGCTGAAATGGCCAAAAAGGCATCGAGAGATGTATTAGTGGAGATCGATGCTTCCTCCGAGGAGAAGATGCGTCGAAACGCAGCCCAGTTCCTGCAGAACTTCCGGCTTTCAAGGTACGAAGGGTCCGGTACGGTTGACGAGGTTCGGCAGGACCTTCTTGAACAGATCCGCCAGGGCAGAATCGATGCATATCTGATAGTTCCCGAGACCATTGACAGGGCAGATGCCCGTTTTGAGTTTCGATCTCGACGAGCCGGCGATTTTATTTCAAACGACACCTTCAAGAATGCACTCAACAATGCAGTCCGTTCCCAGCGTTTGGCCGAAGCGAATATTAGCGAAGAGCATGTCGATAACCTGAGTGCCGCGGCGAACATCGACGCCAAAGGGATCGACGAGACCGGTGCGGAAAAAAGCAGCGAAGGAACTTGGATAGCCTCGTTCGTGATCGGATTGATGATCTATATAACGCTTGCCATCTATGGCCAGCAGATCCTGGGGGCCGTCGTCGAGGAAAAAGAAACGCGAATAGCAGAGATACTTTTTTCTTCAGCACGGCCGTTCGAACTGCTTTTTGGCAAACTGGTCGGAGTGGGCCTGGCCGGGCTGACCCAGTTGGGAATTTGGGTAATTACGATCGCGGCTTTTCTGGGCTTTGTCGCTGTCCAGGCCGATCTAAGTATGTTTTTGGATAAGGTACCGACCATCACACCTTTGATGGTTGCCTATTTCCTGATCTTTTTCCTGCTCGGTTTTTTTATTTACGCCTCGATCTTTGCCCTCATCGGCTCAATGGTGACGACGGTCCAGGAAGGCGGCCAATTCACTTTTCCCCCGATGATGATCATGCTGGCCGCTTTCTACTTCACGTTCGCGGTGATCCGTGATCCAAATTCGTCCATATCATTCTGGTCTACGATCGCGCCTTTCATGGCACCGATCACGATGCCGGTCCGGATCCTGGCCGAAATGCCTCCATTTTGGCACATTGCTCTCTCAATAACCGTTAATGTCGCCGCGATCGGCTTACTGGTTTGGATCGCCGCGCGTGTTTATCGGATCGGGATGCTGATGTACGGAAAACGGGCGACGATACCAGAAGTCCTGAAATGGATACGTCAGGCGTGACCTGGTGATGCGGAGCTTTCCCCGTCTGGCGTCGGCATCGTGTGGGCCCCATTACGAGCTGTCAGTTCCAGAATGTCCATCACAAGTGAATCATGTTCGAAAGGTTTGGTGCAGTACTTATCAAAACCCAAAGTCAGCGCTTTTTCACGGCTTTCAACGGCGGTAAAAGCGCTAAGAGCCAGGGCCGGAATATTCCCGCCGGCTTCGGGAGCCAGCGATCTAAGCCGCCTTATTAGTGTAAATCCGTCCTCGTCGGGCATTCCGAGGTCCGAGATAATTACATCCGGCCTTTCCTCTCCTTTTTCGATCGCCTCAACCGCCGAGCGCACCGAACTAAAGCTCTTGACCACCGCACCGCTCTGACTCAGAAACAGCTCCAGTACTTCACGCGAATCGGCGTCATCCTCAACTATGACGATCTCTAGGCCTTCAAGGCGATGCCTTTTCTCGTTGGCCGCAGTCTCTTCGGCCGGCGATTCGAGAACGGCACCCTCTGCATAAGGCAAGGTGACCGTGAACTTGGATCCTTTCCCTGCCCCGTCGCTTTCGGCGTGGACCAGCCCGCCGTGTTTAGACACCAGTATCTTCACTATCGAAAGGCCGAGGCCGAGGCCGACATTTGGTTTCGTCTGATCGATACTTCCCTGCGAAAATTGTTTAAAGATAAATGGGATAGCCGCCGGTTCGAGACCGCGCCCGGAATCTGAGACATAGACCTTGACCGAATCTGCAAGGGTTTCGATCTCCACTGAAACGCGTCCGCCTTCGGGGGTAAATTTGATCGCATTCGAGATAAGATTCGCAAAAACCTGGTTAAGCCGGTTTGAGTCGCCAAAAAGAGGGATCTTCTCGCTTGTTGAGCTAAAATTAAGCTCGATATTCTTTGCGTCTGCCGAGGGCTTTTGTGCCTGCCAAGTATCGCGAACAATATCGTAAAGATTCGTTGGACGATATTCCAGCCGGATCCGCCCGGAAGCCACACGTGCCGAATCGACGAGATCGTTAATGAGTTTTGCCTGAAACTTTGCGCTCCGTTCGATCGTTTCAAGGCCATTGCGACGCGTGGGTTCATCCAGCTCTTTCGTGAGCAGGATCGAGGTCCAGCCCATTATCGCATTTAGAGGCGATCGAAGTTCATGCGAAACGAATTGCAGAAACAAGTCCTTGGATCGATTGGCCTCGACGGCCTCCTCACGAGCTTTCTTCTCTCTTTCATGCGCGCTCGCCAGTTCGGCTCCGGCTAGTTTCTGTTCGGTGATCTTTTGGACGATCCCGGTCATTCGAAGAGGTCGCCCGTGATCGTCAAGGAACGATCTGCCTTCGGAACAGATCCATTCCGTTAACCCGTTCGGGAGAATGACACGAAACTCCTCTTCATATCTTGTTCCATTTACCCTTGATGCACTTACGAAACCATCGACGAACTCCCTGTCCTCCGGATGTATCGCCTCTCTGTAATCGTCGTAACAAAAATTACCATATGATGGAAGCCCGAAAAGTTCATTACATCGGGGTGTGGCATAGATCCGGTCCTCTGCAAAATCCCAGAACCAAAGCCCGATCTCTGCATTCTCTGCGGCAAACAGCAGGTGGGAGCTCGTCGCGTCTTCTCCATCCAATGGGATCGGCCGTCGTCCTATCGACTCGCCGGCGATGAATATCTCGGTGTTTCGCCCTTCCCGAAGGATCGGCTGCACGAATACCTCCATCGCCTCTTTTTCGTCGGCGCTGACGCGGAAATCCAAACTTATTTTCGTACTCTTACCTGATCCAGCCTCAGAGATAGCTTGCTCAAGGAGCTTCCCGGTCAGCTCGGACGACTGCCAAAAAGCGGTTTCGCAAAACACCTGGCCTATCAGCAGCGATGGATCCGTGCCTGTTCGCTCGAAAACGCTCCCCGTTAGATTGACCACTCGGCCATCGGTATCGATGATCCCGTAAAAGTCGAAAACAAACTCGAATACGGCGATGCTTTCAGGCGAAAACCCGCAATTTGAGAATCCAATATTTAAAGCTTGTCCGGATCTCATGATCGATGTATCTGGTGCTTTGCCCGGGCCGTGGCGCAGTGTCCGGACAAAAGAAATAACCCCGTTCCGTATTTCTGAAACGAGGTTATTTTACCAAAACGCGAACATAAAATCCGCAAACGCGAGACCTCCTCAAAAATTAGACGGCGCGTCGGCCGGTGAGAAATCTCACAAAGAACAGGACGACCGCAGCAACCAAAAGAAGCCATAGAGCTCCCCCCAAACTCTGTCCGGAGATCATCCCGATGAGCCACAGTATCAAAAGAATCACTATAATTGTTTCTAACACGATAATTTTCCTCCTTTTTCAATCGACCCGCCTTTGGTGCTTCTTCTAGATGAAAGTCTAAAGACCGGTCGCAATTGGTATTGGAAAATAAATCAACAAGTATGCCATTCTCTCAGTTTGGCCGTAAACTAAGCTGATAAGCGATTTAACGGAGTTGCGAGGATCCGTGACCTCGTAAATGCGTATCAAATCGCTACACATTTCCACGCTTCTGCCGTGAGCCTCCGTCAACGAAATGAACCTGCGATTCACTAAACCCTTCTGGATCTATAATTTACAAGAGACCTGCGGATCTATTGGGGCTATTTATTACGTCTGAAAAATTTGGCATATTTATTGCCAGCGGAGGACGGAAGGCAGGAGGATCGCAAGCGTTAAATGGGATATATCTTATGCCCGCGAAGCTCCCATGAACATTGAAGTTATAGCCAAATTCGCTATGCTGCGTCTTGATTTGATACAATTATCGGAAAGCTGGAATAAGTGTCTCATGGTATATGGCAAATAGGGCATTAATTATCGACGACGACAGATCGGCACTTGAGTTACTCTCGTTTTACTTGACCGAGGACGGGTTTGAAGTTGACCCGGCAGAGAACGGCGAGGCTGGGCTGGATCTTGCCCGGAAGCACGAGTACGACATTATTCTCACTGACCTGAATTTGCCCGACATCAACGGGATCGAGATGGTGCGTCGATCCAAGGAAATTTCGCCAACGACCGAGATAATAGTCGTGACGGGCGAAGATTCGGCTGAGAAGGCTATTGAAGCTACCCGCGTCGGAGCCTTTGACTATATAACTAAACCTGTCGATTTCGAGCGGTTGATGGTCAATGTCCGCAATGCCGTTGTCAGGAAACATCAGACCCTCATCAATTCGCAGCAAGCCCGCGAGATCGAGGAACTGCGTGGACGTCTTTCCAGCCGCACCTCGTACGAAGGCGTGATCGGCGGAGCGCGGTCGATGCAGGACATCTACGAGATGATCGAGAACGTGGCTGAATCGGATGCGAATATCCTGATCCTCGGAGAATCCGGAACCGGCAAAGAGGTTATTGGCAATGCCATTCATTACAAGAGCCATCGTTCAGCCAAGCCATTTGTAAAGGTAAATTGTTCCGCCCTTCCCAAAGACCTGATCGAGTCTCAATTGTTCGGTCATATCAAGGGGTCCTTTACCGGAGCAAATGCCGACAAGGTGGGTTTTATAGGGCAGGCTTCAGGCGGAAGCCTCTTGCTCGACGAGATCGGCGAAATGCCGATCGAACTGCAGCCGAAACTCCTCCGTGTACTGCAGGAAAAAGTGTTTTACCGGGTAGGCAGCGATAAACCGCAGGAAGCCGATTTTCGCCTTATCTGCTCTACCAATCGTGATCCGTTCGAGGCGATCGAAGAAGGAAGTTTGAGGGAGGATCTTTACTATAGGATCAATACTATCGAGATCAGGATCCCGCCGCTTCGTGACCGCATGGAAGATGTGCCGATGCTGGCCGAGCATTTTCTTGAAATGTACACGGAAAAGTACAAACGGGAAGGTATAAGATTTTCGCAATCTGCATACAACCAGATGCTCAACCACACATGGCGAGGAAATGTAAGGGAACTTCAACACGCAGTCGAGAGGGCCGTACTTTTGAGCCGCGGAGACCGTATCGAATCGCTCGATATCCGGCTTGAGGGCGGTGAAGAAGTCTCGGCCGCGGTACCCGCTGAATTCCGAGCAGCCGCCGGCGGGTCATTCGCACCTCAATTGAATCCGATCCCGGGCCAAATCCCACCTGGCCTCAAGGGAGTCGAACTCTTTGAGGAATTTGGTCGAATGATAGTGGATACGCTGGAAGAACCTGCTGATAGTGAGCAGCAGGAAGATATTTTTGGAAACCTGGAAAGCGGGGTGGTGCTTGCTGCACTCAAACGCACGAGAGGAAATAAACAAGCCGCTGCGAACCTTCTTGGATTGTACCGGCCCAGGCTGTACGGAATGATCAAACGTCACGGACTTGAAGACCGGATCTAAATGTGGTTAGCAAGTCAAAACTTTTGCCCTGTCACATTCCGATCTCCTTGGAGCGTAACAGGGCATAAATAATTCGGATCCAGGTCTATTGAGTTTGGGCAGGCACCTTGATCTCGACATCAATCTCCTGCTTTTTTGTGCCGGTCAATATACCGCTGTAATATATGGCACCGACTATCATTGCAACTACGATTATCGTCGTCAGCGCCCACACGACGTTGCTTCCAGTAGTGTTTTCTTCATTCATCGCTCAATAAATCCTCCTGCAAATATGTTGGTAAAAAAATCAGTCCAAAAGTACCAAGCGGGTAATGGCAAATCGTATGCCAGAAGGGCATTTTCAGGGAAAACCGTTTCGGGTGCGGCATTGTCGGGTGGAAATGTACGGCGTTTAAATCCACCAACCTAAACTCGACGCGGCGAGTGTATTCCTTCGATACATCGGAACCGGCAGGTACGGAATTTGCTTGTTTAATACCTTGAATAGGTGTAAAAGATATATATACCTTTAAGCAGAAAACTATCAACAAGGAGGACTTTATGATCGGTCAACTTATTGGAGGCTTAATTGTGGGAATACTTGCTAGGCTTCTCCTTCCCGGAAAAGAAGCGTTCCCGGACGGGCCTTTGGGTTGGATATTAACCGCAGTTCTGGGCGTTGCCGGTGCGTTCGTTGGTACGCTGATCGGAGGATCGCTGTGGGGCGGTGAAAACTATGCGGCCGGCTGGGTAATGTCGATAATCGGTGCCATCTTGCTCTTGCTCCTTTACCGGCTTGTGATGGGCCGGAAAAACGCCGGTTAGGATAAATAGGATTCGACTCGAAGGGGGCTTGCTGATCGATCGGCGGGCCCTTTTTGTTTTAATTTGCCTTTCACACGCCCTCGCCGTCTTAGGAAAACCCAGCCAATTGAACCTTTAGTAAAACAAACTATTCTTGAAATTCCATACCGAAAGGTGTGGAAACAAAGGGAACGGCTGGTTTTTTGAAGAGAAGCGATCAGCCGTTCTCTTGTCTCAACATTAAAAAAGTCATTCTATCGGCGTCCCTTTCGTGTGGGCGCTGGCGTCCTTTGCCTCCGAAGGAAGTTCCATCCTGATCAGGCCATCAAACTGGATGTTATAAGCAACTCCCTTTACCGGCACCGACATTTCCTCCTCGGTCACGGCATTCGAGTTTGCAAGCCCGATGCTGGCGAAATAACATGACGCCCCATGCTGACGGGCATGCTTTACAAGCGTCTCGTAAGCCTCCTTTCCCTCTTCAAAACGCCCGCGGCCCGGATACATCCCGGCCCTTACTACGAAAAACGCGAGTTCACCGTCCTTCTCGGCGATCATTTGAGGTTCCGAGAAAAGATCGGCCTCGGTGTCTGCACTCTGGATCATCCAGCCGTCTTTCTCAAGTTGTTTGAATACTATCTCGACGCCGAAGGCATGGATGTCGGCCGGTGTCATCAGTTCGTTTTCTTTCATTCTCTAGATGGTAGCCAGCCCGGGATGCTTCGGCAAGCCCCGCCCGTTCAGCTTGTTTGAGGCTGCAATGATATATTAGGCGAATGGAACCCAAGACATCCGCAAACATCACTATTGAAATGGTAGAGGCAGCAATGGCCCTTGTTTCGCCTCTGGTAAAGCGCACTCCAAGCGAACGAAGCGAGACGTTGAGCGGCCTGCTTGGAACGAATGTGTTCGTAAAATACGA
Organism: Pyrinomonadaceae bacterium; assembly: GCA_035327545.1. GTDB lineage: Bacteria > Acidobacteriota > Blastocatellia > Pyrinomonadales > Pyrinomonadaceae > OLB17. The sequence continues at coordinate 142,970 of DAOLDE010000002.1, forward strand.
ACTTTTTCAGCGAGCAGGTTCATTCAAGGTACGTGGAGCGTTCAACAAGCTCTTGAATCTCACGGATGAAGAAAGATCGCGAGGAGTGGTTGCCGTCAGCGGCGGAAATCATGCACAGGCCGTTGCATACACGGCAAGCCGCCTGGGTGTCGATGCCGTAATTGTAATGCCGGAGAATACTCCGAAGCTCTATCTCGACGCAACTACCGGGTATGGGGCAAAGATACATAAGCTGCCTACCATCGCGGATGCTTTCGCGATGATGGAGGAGTATCAAACGAAAGGCCGGGTCGTGATCCATCCTTTTGATGACCCCTTAGTAATTGCGGGCCAGGGCACGGTTGGGCTTGAGATCTCTGAGGATGTGCCGGACGCAACCGATATATTCGTCAGCATTGGCGGAGGCGGCCTTGCTGCAGGCATCGCAATTGCGGTCAAAGCTCACAAGGCGGGCGTAAGAGTTTGGGGCGTCGAGACCGAAGGAGCAAACGCAATGGCCCTTGCCCTGGAGGCCGGTAGGCCGGTTACGCTTTCAGCAATAACTTCGATCGCGAAAACTCTTGGCGCACCTTTCGTCACGGAACTTACGCTCGGATTGATAAGGGATCTGCTTGAAGGGGTCACGGTGGTCAGCGATGCCGAGGCGGTAGATTCGATGATATTGATCCTCGAGCGGCTAAAGGTGATCACAGAACCCGCCGCATCATGCACGCTTGCTGCTGCTCTTCGGCACAAACATCACTTTGGGCCAGACGAAAATGTCGTGTTGGTATTTTGCGGGGGCAACACGGGTGCCGAGGATCTCTGCCGTTATCTTGCCGATCTCAAATAAGCAGGGTTTCTCTTGTGAGACATCGGACAATTTATCGATCTCGGCTGCGTTTTCTGGGCGTATAACCCTTCTTGCCGTTTACCGAATAGGGCAGTCCCGGCCTCAGCCCGATCCGTATCGAACGTCGTTCGCCGTCGCCGGAACGGTTTGTAGGATAGTAACCGATCAGGTAACGCTCGTTCATTTCGTTCAGGATTCGCAAGTAAACCTCTTCTGCTTTTTCCGGACTATCGAGATATTCATACTTACCGCCCGTGGTCCTGGCGAGTTCGGCTATCGCCAATGCGTCGCGTACCCGCCATTTAGCCCAATGCTTGTGAAACTCGCGAACTATCGAGCTTATCTTCACATCACGCTTCTCGAAACGCGTTTTGGCTTCGGCCTCGAATACTCGCTCGAAATCAAGATCTTTTTCGGCCTTCTGCGGTCTCCGCTCATTATTATCGAGCCTGATCCCGGGAATGATCGAGTAAACCGTAGTGCCGGCCCTTTCGAGGGCTGACTTAAGATCGGAAAATTTTCGCAGTGTTCCGGGACACTTTTCTTTGGCGGAAGACCTCTCAGTAAGCAGCCTCGCCATCTCGTCGCCGTCTGTCTGGAAGATCACGACCGGCCGCTTATCACCCGCCTCGAAAAGTTCGTTCACGGCCATGAACAAGGCCGTTAGCTGGCGACTTTTCCCAAAGTCGCCATCGGCGACGCGGAGACGCAGCAGATCGAGACTGTGCTTCAGTCGGGCCTTGTCTGAAGTGAAATCGACCAGTAGGTCCACATCGTCCGTAACGATCGCCATCTTATCGATCGGATCGAGTAGATCGACCAAAACCTTTGCCGCGTTTACGCTGGTTTCAAAATAAGGCCGCTGGCTTTGGCTGTAGTCGATCACGAGAATTATCGAACGGCCGATCCCGTGCCGAGAATCTGCGTAGGAGAAGGTCTCGATCTTTTGTCGAACTCCGTCTTCTTCGACGAGAAAATCTCCGATCCTCAGACCCGGAACGCGTTTTCCATTCCGGTCTCGGACCTCGAACTCGGTTATAACCAGATCGGTCTCTACCCTGATGACTTCGGCTTCTTCCGAAACTGGCTCGGCAAACGTTGCCGGTACTTGGTTCTCGTCATTTGGCTGCGCAACATCTATTCGGTCGAGTTTTATGGCAAAACGAGCGCAGGGGTCAGGCCTCTGGCCATAATGCATCGGGGCGCAGGCGAGAAGAACGATCAAAGGAAGGACGTATCTGAATGGGAATCGGGACATTTTCCCCTTGCACCGTCTTTATCAGGCGAAAAATATTTAGGGAAGTATAACTCACTTTTCTCGAGTTGCAAGAAAATTTCCTATTTGAGCTGGATGGCAGAGGGGCTTAGTCTTGCAATACCTTCCACAAATTGAAACAAAGCATTCAAGATCTGCCTGCATTTGCCATCGGTGTGCGATCTGCGAACGACTATAAGACAAACCCGTAAAGCTCATCCGGCAGGCCCGAATGATACCCTGACCAACATTCTTCGTATTTGTAACGGGGTTCGGATGGTGAGACAGGAGTGAATGTTCGATCCGGGAAAAACCATTCACAGATCTAAAACTCAATGCCTTGCTGGGCAAAGATCCCGGCATGGAAGGGATGCTTTATTTCTTTCATTTCCGTCACGAGATCTGCTGCCTCGATCAATTTCGGCGGCGCGTTCCGTCCTGTAAGCACAAGGTGAAGGTTCGGCTGAGACGAGCGAAACTTTGCGATGGCGTCAAGCACTTCATCGACCTCAAGAAAGCGATAGTCCAGCACGTAAACGAGTTCGTCGAACACAAGTAGATCGAAATCGCCGCTTTCCATTTTCTCAACGCATAGCTCCCACGTCTTCTTAGCGGTTTGAATGTCCTGAACCGGGTCCTTTGTGTCCCATGTGAACCCATCGCCCATGGTGTGGACCTCAACGCCAAGCATTTCCAGCGATTCATGCTCTCCGTATCGGTCGTTACGTGATTTCATGAATTGGATCATGCAGCAGGAAAGTCCGCGCCCGGCAGCCCGGACCATCAGGCCGATGGCGGCGGTGGTCTTCCCTTTGCCATCGCCCGTGTTGACCATCAGCAGGCCCCTGGTCTTTTCCCGATAATCGTCCCTACGCCACTTATATCGCTTTTCTTTGATTTCGGCCATCTGAAACTTTCCGGCAAAACCCTCGAGAATTCAAACATCGACCGCATCATCAGGTCTCGTTCGCCTGGATCATTTTCTAGAAGCAGTTGATAGTCACAGGATATCAGGAGCCACCGTGATATCCCCTGCTGCCGTAGCCTCAGCCCGCTCTACGGCATCGAGAACAGCATTGACCAGTTCCGCTTCCTTGGCGTCCCAGTCACCTTCGATCCGAAGGCCGGCGGCATTGCGATGGCCTCCGCCTCCGAACTTCTCCGCGACTTTCGCAACGTCAATATCACCTTTCGAACGCAGGCTCACTCGGTATTCATTCACACCGATCTCGCGCATATAAACGGCCGCAAGTATCTCGCGGGCAGAAAGGGGAATGTTCACGAATCCGTTGTTGTCGCCATCTACCGCACTTGCCGCTTCTCGCATCTCCAGCGTTTGCCGAAGATAAGCCACCTTGCCGGTAGGATCGCGTCTGACCGTAGATAGTACCTGCCGCATCAGTTCGATACGCGACCACGGGTAGTTGTTATATACAGCTTCCGATATCGAAGCGGGCTTGACTCCGGCCTTGATTAGTTCTGAGGCGACCTTTAGCGTGCGTTCTGTAGTATTTGAGAAATGAAAAGATCCTGTGTCGGTGACGAGCGCCATATAGACACATTCGGCTATCTCGCGGGTCACTCTTCCCCCGATAGCCTTGCAAAGGTTGTAGATCATTTCCCCGACCGCAGAGGCAGTAGAGTCTATCCAGTTGATCGACCCGTAATGCGCGCTTGTTGTGTGGTGATCGATGTTTACGGTGAACTGCTTTTCGAGGCCCGCGATGCCCGGCCGTTCCAGATCGGAGCATTCGATCACGAAAACTGCGTCGTAATCATCCTCGACCGACTTGATGTTGCGGATCTCGACCGCGCCTGGCAGGCCGCGGTAGGCTAGCGGGACCTCGCCCCTTACAAGTACCTCGGCTGATTTTCCAAGGCTCCTCAGCAGCCAGTAAAGGCCTAGCGACGACCCTACACCGTCGCCGTCTGGCTTGATGTGCGTAGTGATCGCAAACTTCTGCTTATTTTCAATTAACTCAACTACTTGACTTAACACGATTTGGAAAGGAAAAAGGCAAAAGGCGAAAGGATAAAGTCGAGCACATTGCCTGGACTTTATCCTTTTTCCATGATCCTTTACCCTTCGATCTCCTTACTCTCTTCAAATTCGCCCATCGCCTTTAGATCATCAAGTATTCGTCCGACATTCGCGGCGTTCTCTTCCGCAGTGTCGCGAACGAAGTAAAGGTGCGGAGCATGTCGCAGGCTCATATTCATCGTCACCTGCTGTCGAACGTATTCCGCGGCGTGCTGCAAGGCTGTTAGAGCCTTCTTCGTTTCAGGCTCATCGCCGGCCACCACCACGTACACCTTTGCATCTCGAAGGTCCTCGCTGACCTTTACATCCGTTACAGTCACCCCTTCGACCCTTGGGTCGTCGAGTTCATAGCCGACGACTTCAGCTATCTCTTCCCGCAACGCTTCAGCCAATCTTTCCGGCCGCCTCATACACTCTAATCAGTGCGAAACGCACTATAATTCCGTAGCCGCCGTTCTTTCGATCACAAAGGCCTCGATCTCATCCTCGACCTTGATGTCGTTAAAGTTGACCAGGCTGATACCGCACTCGAATCCTTGCTTTACCTCATTGACGTCATCTTTGAAACGCTTCAAAGTGGCGATATCGCCTTCCCAGGTTACGACCCCATCGCGAATAAGCCGTGCTTTGGCCTGACGTCTGATCAAACCGTCGGTCACGCGGCATCCTGCAATAGTTCCGACCTTCGAGACCTTGAAGGTTTCCTGAACAAGTGCCTTGCCGAGAATGACTTCCTTCTCGATCGCGTCGAGCATGCCGATCATTGCCGCCCTGATCTCTTCTTCGACCTTGTAAATGATCGAGTGAAGGCGAATGTCAACCTCTTCATGCCGTGCTATATCCGAAACACGCGATTCGGGCCGTACGTTAAAGCCGATTATTACGACCGCCGTCGATGAATCGTCTGCCTGAGTCGCAGAAGCTAAAAGAACATCCGATTCAGCAATTGCTCCGACGCCTGCACGGATCACACGGACCTTCACCTTGTCTGTCGAAAGTTTTTCGAGCGTTCCTTTAAGAACCTCGACCGACCCTTGCACGTCTGCCTTGAGGATGACCAAAAGCTCCTTGATCTCTGCGAGGCCGAGGGATTCGATACCGCGCTTCGTGGTCTTGATCATTGCTGCCTGGCGTGCCTGCATCTGCCGCTGGCCGGCAATCGTCTGGGCGCGATCGATGTCCGACACCACCTGGAACATGTCACCCGCCTGAGGAACGCCTTGGAGCCCGAGGATCTCGACCGGTGTCGCGGGCCGAGCCTCGCTCACCTGCTCACCGCGGTCGGAGAACATAGCCCTTACCTTGCCGTAGTACTGTCCGACAATGAACGGATCGCCGACGCGAAGTGTCCCTTGTTGTACCAACGCTGTCGCAACCGCACCGCGTCCTTTGTCGAGCTTTGCTTCGAGCACGACTCCGGCAGCCCTGCGGGTCGGGCTTGCCCTTAGTTCAAGAATATCTGCCTGGAGCAGCACGGTCTCGAGGAGGGTATCTAGATTTCGGCCTTCTTTCGCAGATACCGGCACCATCTCGACATCGCCGCCCCAATCAACCGGCTGAAGACCAAGCCCGGCTAACCCTTGTTTGACCTTGTCCGGATTTGCATCTGGTTTATCGATCTTGTTTATTGCAACTATGATCGGAACGCCGGCCGCCTTTGAATGTTCCACGGCCTCGATCGTCTGCGGCATCACTCCATCGTCAGCGGCCACGACGAGGATCACAATATCCGTGGCTTTGGCCCCTCGAGCCCGCATCATCGTAAAAGCCTCGTGGCCCGGTGTATCAAGGAATACGACCCGACGCTGTTCCGACGGGTTTTCTGGGTTTGCAACAAAGACGCTGTAAGCACCAATATGCTGCGTGATCCCGCCAGCTTCACCCTCTGCGACGTTCGAAGACCTGATAGTGTCCAAAAGCGAAGTCTTACCATGGTCCACGTGCCCCATTACGGTAATGACTGGGGCTCGAGCGAGTTCTTCATCGTCGGCATCGGCCGCGATCAGCTCTTCGAATTCCTGCTCGATGACCATTTCCTCAAAGGGCATAAAGGAAATGTCGAAGCCGAAATCGAAGCCCATTTCTATAGCCATCTTTTCGCCGATGGGCTGATTTAGTGTCGCGAAGATACCCCGCTTGATCAAAAGCTGCACGATATCTCTGGGTGTTATGCCGAGCGCCTCTGCAAACTCACGAACAGTCGCCCCTTCGGTCAGGCGGATGGGCTTAAGTTCGTCGCTGCCCGGACGATTAACCTGGTCGAGGACGCGTTCTTCGATCGTTCGTAGTCGCGGAGCGTCCTGCTCCCTCTCCGCAAACCTGCCCTTAGCATCGGGCTTGCCTTTTCGCCCGCCAGACCGGCCCGGACGACGACGGTTATCTGCCGGCGGGGTATAGGTCATTTGCGGTGCAGCCGTTTCACCCGGCGTTCCGCGAAAATCGGTTCGACGGCCGCGACTGTCGGCTGACCGGTCATTTACGAGTTTTCCGGTTTTGGTCGGAGCCTCGCTTACTACTCTCTCTCCCGGCTTCACGCCCTTGTTAAGTGCGTCGCGGGTAAGGGTTAGCTTCTTGATCTGGGTTCCCGACGGAGGTGCGACAGGTTCCTTCGCAGGTGCCGCTGCTGCAGGGGCCTCGGCTGCCGGTGCGATCGGTTCTGCTTCCCTCGGGAGTTCAACCTCTGCCTCCTCAGCCTCGGCCGGTGCTTCAGCCGGCGCTTCGGCTTTCACGACCTTTTTCCGGAGTTTATAGTTGCGGGCAACTGGAGCGGCCGCCTCTTCCACTTCAGACGGCTTTTCGATGGGTTCAGGTGTCGGTTCGACGAGTTCCTCGACCTCGATGGTTGGTTCTTCAACCGGGGTTTCAGGCTCTGGCTGTGAAACGGCCTCTTTCTTTGTAGCCTTTATGACCTTGATCGCCCTCTTCGGAGTGACTTCGGCCTTTGGGAAGTACTTAAGGCGGATCTTTTCGGCAAGCTCAGCGGGAACGGAATTCGAGGGCACGCTTACGTCAGCGCCTTCGCGGCGCAGATCTTCCATTACACGTTTCGCGTCTTGCTTGATCTCGCGTGCCAGGTCGTAGATCCGGATTTTCTTTCCAATAGCCATATACTATCGCTTTTCGCCCGGATCTATTTCGATCCGATCTCAACAAGCCGTGACAGGCGAAAAAGACACGGCCCAATCAGATGAGAGGTTAATTGCTCTCATCTTCTTTCTCGATATCTTCAGCGGTCGATCCGGGTTCTTCTTCTTCGGCGATCGCGGCTTCATCCATTGGAGAACTCAAAGCAGATTCGCCGGCAACTGTCTCGTTATCAGCGTCTTCTGTACCGGTCGTTGATCCTTCAGGCTGATCGTCGTCGCTGACCGGTTCATAGTTAGGCCCAGATCCCGATTCGACAAAGTCCGATGCTTCAACATCGGCCTGATCCAAAACCTCTCTTTCCTGTTCCGAATCTGGCTCGGCCTCGCCGGCATCTGACTCAACTTCATCCGAACCTGACACAGTCTCAGGCACCTCAGCTCCCGTCTCGACAGGCTCGTCCGACTCGGTAGGCGTTTCCCCCGAAACCTCAATATTCTTAGCCTCAACGATAGCTTTTGCCGAAGCGATGATCGCCTCTGCCTGGTCTAAACTCACGTCGAGAAGGTCAACAAGGTCGTCCACACTGGCAGCAGACAGCGCTTCTACATCCGAGATACCCTTCTCGATCAGAGTATCTGCCTGGTTCGCGTTAACTCCCTGGATAGCCGTGATGGGCACGGCTTCGCCTGACGCCATCATCTTGCCCATTTGCTGGGTGATCTCTTGCTTCAGGATATCCTCGCTGATGATCTTGATGTCCCACCCGACAAGACGGGTCGCAAGACGCACGTTTTGCCCCTTCTTGCCGATGGCTAAGCTCAATTGATCTTCGGCAACTATGACCTCCATCTCGCGTTTTTCGATATTCGTTATCCTGACCTGCGACACCTTTGCCGGAGACAGGGCATTCGCCGCAAATACGGACGGCTCGTCCGACCACTCGATGATGTCGATCTTCTCACCGCGAAGTTCCTTAATGATCGACTGGACCCTCGAACCCTTCATTCCGACGCACGCGCCTACCGGATCCACGTCTTTTTCATTTGAGGTCACCGCGATCTTCGCGCGGTCGCCAGGCTCTCTGACCGCCGATTTGATGACCACAGTGTCGTCATAGATCTCGGGAACTTCCATTTCGAACAAACGCTTGATCAATTCTGCGGATGCTCTTGAAACTTTGATCTGTTGGCCTTTCTGCTCTTTCGAGACATCGACGATCACTACCCTTAGCCTTTCGCCCTGATTCCAGATCTCGCCGCGTGATTGTTCTCGTCGCGGAAGTATCGCCTCGAGATTGCCGCCGAGATCGATGATCATGTCCCCGCGTTCAAACCTCTTTACCGTTCCGTTGATCAGTTCGCCTTTACGGTCGATATACTCGTCATATACTTTTTCGCGAATGGCTTCCCGAACTTTCTGGACGAGGATCTGCTTTGCCGTTTGGGCAGCGATGCGCCCCATTTCTTCCTGCGGCAAAGGTATCAAAAGCATATCGCCGACCTCGATCTCGTCACCCGCCATTTCCTGAGCTTCTTCAAGCGACAGCTCAGCGGAGGGATTTTCGACCTCTTCGACAACGGTCTTCTGTACCGAGATCTCGATCGCACCTTCCTCGTTGTTCCAATCGACCTGAATACTGTCGCCGGTCTTATCGTGTGATTTGAACTGCTTTCTGGCCGCCGCCTTCACGGCATCTTTCATCGCCTCGATCACCATGTCGCGGTCGAGGCCTTGTTCATTGCACAGTACTTCTATGCTTTGTCCGATCGATGATGTCATAACTAGCGCTTCTTAAATTCCTTTTCGAGGTCAACTCTGAGATTTGCCTTCAACACAGTATCGTACGGGATTTCGATCTCTCCCAGCCTTTTTTCGCTTATAACGACGTTGCTGCCGTTCACACTCTCGATCGTTCCGACAAAGACCTTCTGTTCATGCACGGGCGAGTTCAATTTCACCTTCACTTTATGTCCTGCAAATCTTCGAAAATCGTCGATCGAGAATAACTCTCTTTCGAGCCCCGGCGACGAGACCTCGAGGACATAAGTATTCGGGATCAGATCGTCCGCATCGAGCTTGTCTTCGATCGATCTCGAAACATCCGCGCAATCCTCGACATTTACGCCGCCCGGCTTGTCAATATAAACCCGGACCGTCATGTTGCGCTTTTCGCCGGCCACCTCGAGATGAACAAACTCGATCTCGAGATCCGTCGCGGCCTTTGACGCAATTTTCCTGATCTTCTTCTCGAGGTCGGGATCCTTCATAGTTTTCAACCCAAAATAAAAAGTGGGTGCGAAACCCACTAGACCCGCCGCATGACTCGCACGAAACGGCTATTATATCGTCATCATTGCGAAATAATCAAGTTAGATATTTATATTTTCTCCTTAATGTCCGCAACGATGCCGTTAATGCCGTCTATCCTTTTCTTGACCGTTTCAAAATGTTTGGCCGAAGGAGACGCCGCGAATTCTTCAAGCATAATGACAAGTTCTCGCGAGTCGGCCAGCAGTCGGTTGGCATCCTTCGTCAGTTCCCTAGCCGTGTCCGGTTTATTGTTGATTACACGCTTTGCTTCCGCCGTTCCCCAGTGGGTTATCTTAACCACTCGAGGCCGCGGTGTCTCGGCCACCCAACTCTCCGTAAGCAGATGCTGGGAAATATTGTCTATGTTCGAGAAGAACCCCTCTTGTTTGAGAAGGTCGTTGAGATCAACTTCGACGGTATCTTTTCCGCCGGTGACCTCGTAAATTCTCGTCAGGATCTTATGGTAAACGTCCATCGTTTAAGCCTGAGAATTGGCCGTTGTGATATTGTTGCTGCCCCCTGCTGCGTTAAGAGCAAGAAATGCCGCTCCGATCAAACCTGAATCATTGCCCAAGGATGCGCGAAAAATTCTAGCACGTTCCGCAGGTTCGCGAAATGCCCTTTTCCGAATTTCTGATCTGGTAGCCTCAATAAACAGATCCCAGCCGGTCGCAACGCCGCCTCCGATAACTATTGCTTCCGGATTCAGAACGTTGACAAGCCCTGCCAGTGCGATTCCAAGGTAACTGCCGGCCAGACGAAATACCTCGAGAGCCAACAGATCGCCCCGGGCCCCTTGCTCGTATATGGTTTGTGCATCGAGTGGAGTGTCTTTTGCCCAACCAGAATCCGGGAAGTCCTCAGAAAATTCTGCAGCCATCCTGGTTATGGCTGTGGCCGAGGAAAATTGTTCAAGACACCCGTTGCTTCCGCAGCCGCATGGCGGCCCGAGAGGTTCAACACAAATATGCCCGATCTCACCCGCCGTACCATCAGGCCCTCGAAAAATTTTGCCATCGATAATGACGCCGCCGCCAACACCTGTGCCTAACGTCACGCAGATCGAATTTAAACTCCCGCGGGCTGCACCCAGCCAGTGTTCGCCGATGGCTGCGGCATTAGCGTCGTTCTCAATTATCACTTTCAGGCCCAGCGCTTCTGATAAAGGGCTCCAAAGGTCACTGTTGTTGAGCTCGGGCAAATTAGGCGAACTGAATATTCGCCCTTCTGACGAACACATTATTGCGGGGATCGCGAATCCGAATGCGACCGGGTTCCCACCGGCTTCGTTGCGGCAAAGCTTTACGAGTTCGATCGTGGATGCGACGATGCGGCTCTCGTCGCGGTGCCTAGGCGTCGCAGCCGCAGCTTTAGCAAGCACCCGGCCATGAGCATCGATCGCTGCGATCCTTAAATTCGTCCCGCCAAGATCTCCAGCCAATACGAACTCATTCATATTAGGGGGCCGCCGCAACTACGGGCGTTTTGGACGATCCGCTTCAGGCACATTCTTATATACGTCATCGTATTTCGCATAACCATCCTTGATCACGGTCGTCATCAGATTGTCTTTATCCACGGTGACAACCTCAAGCAGCACGGCTGGGACCTCCTTGCCGATCTTGTCGTTCCGGAACGGTTTTGTCGCAAGCGGTTCGCCCTTGGCAAGCCGAACCGCAGCCTCTACGGCAAAGCTCGCTAAAGGGATTATTGCCTTGTAGACCGTCATTGACTGCTTACCCTCTGCTATAGACTGGAGGGCGTCGATCTGCGCATCTTGGCCAGTAACAATTATCTTTCCGGCCAGTCCTTTCTTTGCCAAAGCGTTGATAACACCGCCTGCCATACCGTCGTTCGAAACTACGAATGCTTGAATATTGTCGTTATTTTGCGTCAAAGCATTTTCTGCGAAGTTCAATGCAAGCTCTTTTTTCCAATCATCGATGAACTGTTCACCGACGATCTTGACATCGCCTCTATCGATCGCAGGTTGAAGTACCTCCATCTGTGACGCCTTCATAATATGGGCATTATTGTCGGTGTTTGCTCCATAAACCATTACAAAATTTCCTTTCGGCACCTTTTGGAGCGCGTATTCAGCCATTTTTCGCCCTATTACTGGAACCTGGTGCGAAATATACAGATCGATCTTGTCGGAATCGATTAGCCGGTCGTAGCTGATGACGGGCACATTCTGCGCCTTTGCCTTGTCGACCGCCGACGCGGCCTGAGTAGCATTTTGCGGCGCGATGACGAGCACATCGACACCCTGCGTCAGTAAATTGTCAACGTCGTTCGCCTGCCTGTCAGCATTATTGTCGGCCACCGTGACAGCGCAGTCCACATCCATTTTCTTACAATGCGCTTCAAATGCGTCTTTGTCCCGCTGCCAACGCTCCTCTTTGACAGTTGCCATCGAAAATCCGATCTTGATCTTCCGATTCGGGTCCTTCGAGCCGGGGCTGGTCCCCTGGGACCGATCCTGCCCTCCGCCGCATGACAAGATCATCAAAAACAAACAGACGAGGAATAACGATCGCATTTTCATATGAAGTTCCTAAGTTACAGATGTTGGGCTATATCCAGACGAGGCCATACAAATTAAACCAGAAAATCAGCCTTCGAGCAAAGAGTATTGAAACTACGAAACCCACATTGGACGATGAGATTCAAGTCGTTTTCCGAACAGAATATCCAGGTCTGCTCGGTAGATGCCGTTTCCGATTATCGATGGTCGAAGTAGGGGTGCCCAAAAGGCGGCATTAGTTGTTATCGAGCAGACATTTACGAGCCGTCATCCCGGTCGAGATCGGGTTTTCAGGAGAAAAGTATGCTGGCAGACATTTTCTTTCCCAAACTGCTTTAAATTGGAATCGCTTCTGTGATATAAGTTTCTTAAAGGGTTAGGCTTACGAGTGATCAGTGAAAAGCGCGCGTAGGGCTGGGAACGTTGCTCGACGGAATCGTGCTTTTTATTGACAGCAAAGGGGATTTCGTGCAAAGATTTGATAGTTTGACCCTTTTTCGGTCAACACTGCTGCTTTATTTTCAGGAGTTTTATGGTCAATCGACTTTGGTTTCGCAAGGCTGTGTCTGCTTGCGTGCTTTTCACCGTTTTCACGATGTCGTCAATGGTCACATTGGCGGTACCGGGCCCCTCGGCGGCCGAGCTTACCGTTACGGGCAGATCCGTTAACGGAGAATCCCCTACTGTTCAGGTTAATGGAGAAATCGCCAGGAGCGGTCGTTCGATCTTTTCATCAAGCAATGTCTCGACCCCTGAAAATTCGAAAGCAGTGATCAGCATCGGAAAGCTGGCAAGATTAGAACTCGATACCTCTTCCACAATGGACCTGGTATTCGACGATGCCAGTGTAGATGCTGAATTGACATCGGGAAGGTTGACCGTTCTGGGTTCGACAGGTACCGTAAGAGTCAGGACGATCGACGGGAAGATAGCCTCGCTGAAGACGGGTGAAAGTGTTGATGCCAGTGGCCAGAGCCAAAGAGCCAGGCAAACCGGCAACTCTGACGACTGGTGGATTTGGCTTCTGATAGCAGGCGGTGCTGCTGCCGCAGTCATCATTGCCGTAAGCCAGTCAAACAGCAATAATGTCGTCAGCCCTAACCGTTAGTTGGATCGTTCATTCGCTTTTTGAACTAATTTGCCATTGCGGCGTTCGCTAAATGCTTGTATTATTGTATTATTAGAACTGATTCAGGAGGAAATTGTTAAATGCTCGCCAATAATTGTTTTCGTAAGCTCATCGCGTCGTTCACTGCAGTTGCCGTCCTTTGTGTTTCTTCCGCGTTTGCATTGCCAGGTGCAAAGGATTTGACAGGTGAGATCACCGTGACGGGCCAGGTTACTGTTAACGGCCAGCCAGCAGTTTCGAATGCCACTATACTTTCTGGAAGCACCGTCGTTACCGGTTCGGGTTCCAGCGCAATTATCAGTCTTGGTAAAGTGGGCCGTATTGAGGTGTCTGCCAATTCGAATGTGGTCCTCAATTTTTCGGAGAATAACATTGTTGCCATGCTCAGCACTGGCAAAACAAAGGTTGCAAACGCCGCAGGGGTCGCAGCTACTGTCACGACTAAGGATGTGACCGTAATTGCAGACACCAGCCAGGCCGATAACTTTATCGTTGAGGTCGAATGTTCGCATACGCACGTCGATACGATAGCCGGAATGGTGACCATGCGTGAGGGAACGCTCGACAAGCAGGTTGCGGCAGGCACTTCAGCCTCGGCCGGAAATCTCGCTCAAACAGGCTGCCAGCCCTGCATCCGTCCTGATTCTGCACCTCCTGTGAGGATCGGTGGATGGCCATGGCTCATTTTGATCGCAGCCGGTGTAGCCACAGCGGCGATCTTCCTCGGCGGCAACGAGAATGAGAGTGGAGGCGGATCGGTCGTAGTCAGCCCGACTCGATAGGATTCGGATTCGAAAGGCGAGTTGTATAATTTTTGTAGAGCAGTGCGGGTCATGATCAATTGATATGGCCCGCATATTTTTTTAACGGCTTATTTCCATTTTATAAGGTTTAGAGACCAATCGTTCATATGCATATTGCAGTAATTGGCACCGGCTATGTCGGACTCGTCAGCGGTGCGTGTTTTGCAGAATTCGGCGTTGACGTGACATGTGTTGATGTTGACGCTTCAAAAATTGAGAAACTTCAGAACGGGATGATCCCGATATACGAACCGGGGCTGGACCAGCTTGTTCATAAGAACGTAAAAGCCGGGCGGCTTCATTTCACGACCGACCTCGCATCGGCAGTTAAAAAGGCTCTGGTCGTTTTTCTTGCCGTCGGCACGCCTCCGAGGGACGACGGCACCCCAGACATGAGCTATTACCGCCAGGCTGCAAAAGAAGTGGCCGAAGCGATGAACGGCTACAAAGTGCTCGTGACAAAATCGACCGTTCCCATTGGAACGGGCAAATGGCTCCGCGAGTTCGTCAATGAAAATGTCGCGGACCCGGTCGAATTTGGTGTCGCATCCAATCCCGAATTTCTTCGGGAAGGCGCCGCCATTGACGATTTTATGCGGCCCGACCGAGTCGTGATCGGGAGCGACGATGAACGCGCGATCGACGTGATGAAGGACCTTTACAGGCCCCTCTATCTTATCGAAACGCCATTCGTCATAACGTCACTCGAGGCTGCCGAGCTGATCAAGTATGCGGCAAACGCCTTTCTTGCGACAAAGATCACGTTCATTAACGAGGTCGCGAATTTATGCGACGCCATCGGCTGCGACGTTCACGATGTGGCCCGCGGCATGGGAATGGACAACCGGATCGGGCGCAAGTTCCTTCATCCCGGCCCCGGCTACGGAGGCTCGTGTTTTCCCAAGGACACCCGCGCGCTTACGACCGTCGCGGACCAGTTCGGGGTTGAAACCTTGATCGTGGACGCTGTGATCGACGCGAATCAGCGTCAGCGGATGGCAATGATCCCAAAGATCGAAAAGCTTGTCGGTGACATTTCCGGAAAACGGATCGGCGTGCTCGGCCTCTCCTTCAAACCGGAAACGGACGATATGCGTGAATCGCCTGCGATCGATATCATTCGGACGATCCTCGAAAAGGGCGGCACGGTCAAAGCATTTGACCCGGTCGCTATGGACGAGGCAAAACACCATATTGATGGCATCGATTTTGCGGCCGATGAGTATGACGCAATTGACGGAGCAGATGCTCTCGTCATCATCACTGAATGGAACCAGTTTCGCGCGCTCGATATGGGCCGGGTAAAGGAACTGCTCAAGTCGCCGAAGATTGCCGATTTGAGAAATGTTTATGAGCCGGAGGATATGCGGGAACTCGGTTTCGAATATGTCGGTGTTGGAAGATAGGCAATTGAACGATTTCGAGGTCTGCGATTGCAGCAGCGCAAGACGGTCAGCATCCGGCCCTCCAGCATTTTGAGACTCGCATCAAACTGTCACACATGTCTATGTCCGAGAAATGTCTTGTAACCGGTGGTGCTGGATTTATCGGATCGAACCTGGCCGACGAATTACTGCGACGTGGAGCGACGGTCCGGATCATCGACAATCTCAGCACTGGATTTCGTGAGAATCTTGAAGAGATCAAGGGTGAATTTGACTTCATCGAGGCAGACGTTAGTGACGAGGCTGCGCTTGAACGTGCGGTTGACGGCATCGACGTTGTGTTTCATCAGGCTGCTCTGCCCAGCGTACCTCGTTCCGTGGAACAGCCTGCGGCGACCCACGAAGCATGCGTGAATGCCACATTCAAGCTTCTCGACGCATCGCGAAAGGCCGGTGTTCGCCGGTTCGTTTATGCGGCATCAAGCTCGGCCTACGGAGACCAGGAAGTACTCCCCAAAGTGGAGACGATGCGGCCCGATCCCCTCTCGCCTTACGCTGCCGCAAAGCTGACCGGTGAATATTATTGCAGCGTCTTTAACAAGGTCTATGGCCTTGAGACGCTGTCGCTTCGCTACTTTAATGTATTCGGCCCCCGCCAGAACCCTTCGTCCGCGTATTCCGGCGTGATCTCTCGATTCATCGATGCATTGATGAAGGGCGATACGCCGACGATTTACGGCGACGGAGAACAAACCAGGGATTTCACTTACATTGATAACGTGGTAGCGGCAAATATTAGTGCGGCCCAAACATCCAAAGGATTTGGTGAAGTATTGAATGTCGCTAACGGCGAAAGAATTTCCCTTAACGAACTGTTGGAGGTGGCAAAGCGCGTGACCGGACGTCTAGAGGTCGCGGCCGATTACCTTGAAGAGCGAAAAGGCGACGTCAGGCACTCCCAAGCCGACAATTCACGGGCGATCGACGTCCTTGGATACAAGCAGCTGGTGGATCTTGAGGAAGGCCTCAGGCGAACTATCGAGTGGTGGATGAAAAGCCGGTTCGCCAAGTGATCACGAAAGTTCCCCAAACACTATTCCGATAAAGAGAAGACCTCATTCCCGACCGCGGTATTCACCAGTATCTCGCGAGCCCTAAAGTTCGCATAAACTATCATTTGTTCAATGTCGAACCGCTGAGAATACCGCTCGGGCAAGAGTACCCCCTCCACAAGCCGGGTCTTATCGATCTCAACTGACGTGGTCACCGTTCGGCCGCTGACCGTATAGCTTGAATCGAATGCTTTCACCTGGCTTGTTTTTTCGTCAAGGTAAAAATCGGTGAAATAACCTTCTGGAGACGTCATTCGGAACCCCGTGCGCTTTTTCTTCCCGTCCGGCAGGGCCGTGATGATAAAACCCTGTTTTCCGATCTGCTGGAGCATTGGAAGCCCGAGCCTGTTAACCGGAGGAAGCGTAAAACCGCCCCTTATCGACGACGAAGTTTGAGTGCCGTCATAAACCTGCTTTAACGGCTGGAACTGGTTCTCTATTTCGATACGATATTTTTCTCCTGCAAGTACGATCGAGAATGTCGCCGGTATAGCTTGAGGGATCGTGGATGTCGTTACATCGACCGAGCCTTTCACCACCATGGTCTGCATCCCGCGAAACTTATCGCCGCCGTGAGCAGCAATGGCTTTCTCTGCAAGCTGAAGAGGAGCCGACGCAGCCTTTTCGCCCTTGCCGCCATCCATCTTTGTTTGCGGCTGGGCGTTGATCGAGACGGCCAAAAATAGAAAAGCCAACAGAAAACTCATTGATCGATTCGTTATCATAATTTCTGAATTCTAGTGGTTACATTCGGGTCAAAGCAAGTTTTGGATGTTCTCAAATGGAAAAAAGAGGCCCGATCTTGTACTATCGAGCCTCCTGATCGATCTGATCTACTTATACTTACCAGCTGAAACGGGCCTGCAGCTCGATCCTTCGATTTGCGGTGCTTCCGCCGCCGCCAAAACCACCACCGCCACCGCCGCCGAATCCGCCAAAACTACCTGCAGTTGAGGTGGATTGGCCAAACCGGCTCGAAGCGATATTACCGATTGGCGTGCCAAGATTGACATTGTTCAGAAGGTTCTGGAAGTTGACCGTCAGATTGAGATTATAAGGCTTACGGCCTTCACCGCCGCCAAATCCTCCGCCCCCTCCGGGCCTTCCGCCGCCGCGTCCGCCTCCAAAGCCACCCATGCCGCCCTGTCCGCCACGCTGTGGGCCGCCCTGATTTGAGGCCACACCACCGCGTTCAGGAGCCTTGCCGAAGCCGAAATTCCTTCCTACCCTGAGGTTTACGGTGAAGGAACCCGGGCCCTCGCCATAATTCCGGGGGATGATCGCGTTCGGATCCTGGCCCGCCACATCGCAGTAAGATGCAGTGACCCCGCGAGACGAGCAAGCAGCCGCCAACTGAGCGAACGTCGGACGCTCCGTGAACAAAAGGTCTCCATTCAGGTCTAGTCCGCGAGTAATGTTGAACGGCCGGCCGCCGTTCGCAATAATGAACGGGCTCAGGGTGAATTGATATGGAAGCGTAAAGTTTCCGCCGATCACAAAGTTGTGACGGATATCAAACAGCGAGCGGCCGTATTCATCCGAAAGATCGTAAGAATACGCCGGAAAGCTGCCGGCACCGTCGGTGTCACTGTTCGAGAATCCAAGACTGTAATTTGCGAACACCGTAAAATTACGGTTGTACATGTTCCGGAAATTGATATTGAGTCGGTTCTGGTCAAGCGTTCCGGTGGACTCGAACTCGTTGATATTGCCCAGTGTAGGTTCGGGTCGCGGTGCATTAAGGCAATTTATCTGCTCCGGGCAGATCGGGGCGTTGATATTTCGCGATCGGAGAACATTCGTCGTCCTCGACGTCACGAAGAACGCTCCCATCGTCGTCCGTGCCGGAAGCTGGCGTTCGACGCCAAATGCACCCTGGATCATCATCGGCGATTTGATATCAGGCGAAACCTGCCGGATCGTGTTCGACTGCGGCAGAACTGCCAGGATCTGAGCAGCCGTCGGCACGTTCGTGACTCCCGTCAGCGTAAATATGGGCTGCTGGAGCAACGCGATGGCGGCCGCCCGGCGAACCGGATCGGGGTCATTCGCACTCACAGAAAGGCTCAACTGCGAGGTCCCATTGAATCGAAGAGCCTGGAGCGTTAGGTTCTCACTGAATCGGTCATAAAAGATGCCTACGCCGCCTCGGAAAACGGTCTTGGGAGCCCTTGCACCACCGGCACCCGGCGACCATGCGAACGAAAATCTTGGAGCAAAGTTCCAGTTGTCGCTTATGTTCGTTTGATTCTCGTACCTGAGACCGAAGCTGAGTGTAAGGCCCTGATTGACCCTCCAGTCATCGGTAACGAACAAACTGTAATCGGTCCTAGAGACCTTTTGCAGCGGCGTACCTGTCGTCACGTTGAACTGGGTCGGGAAATAACGCGGATCATTCAGATTAAGAAGCCGGCCGCGATATTGCTCAAGCGGCGTCAAAGCCGGAGCGACGACCGTACAGCCAGGTCCGACCGGAGTACAGCCGACAGGGTTCCTAAGCTCAGGCGCACCGGCGAATACGAAACTGCCGCCATAATTGCTTTCAGATCTGTCATTTATCGAGATCGATCTGACCCTGACGCCAAACTTCAGCGTGTGGTCTGCAGCGGCACCGAGCGATGTCGTAGTGTAATTCTGGAGTTCCCAGATCCTGTTTCTGTTATAACTTAGACCGATCTGCGAACCGCCGCCCGTGAATGCGTCCGCGACGTTGATCGTCGGGATCGAATTGTCGCCCGTCTGATCGCGGTCGTTCCACTCAAGTGATAACCGTGTCTCGTTGATCGTCTTGGGGTTGATTATCATCGTCTCCGTCAGCCGAAGCTCATGTCCGACCGATTCCGAGTTGAAACCGCGGCTAGGAAGCGACAGGTTCCCGATTCCCTGATTTTCTGACGTCGTGCGAGTGTAGCTGTATCTTGCAACCAAGGTGTTCTTGTCGTTGATCGCGTAATCGAACCGGGGACTGATCGAGAGCCTTCGGGTCGGCAGCTGAAATTCCTGTTGGAAAGGCTGCGGATTAAGCGATTGGTCGAGGATCAACGCGTTCACGATCGAGTTATTATCGACCCATCGATTATTGACATCGATAAAGAACGACGATTTACCCCTAACGATCGGGCCTGAAACATTGCCGCCAAAGACTTTCAGCTGGCTAGGTGCCCGATTGACCGCGAACGGATTGCGGGAATTAAGACGTGCATCGTTAAAATTGCCGAAGGCACTTCCCCTCCAGGTGTCCGCACCGGGCTTGGTCAGTATCTCGATCCTGCCAAAACCGAGGCGATCGAATTCTGCAGAGAATGGATTGTTATTGATGCGGATCTCTCGAATGGCCTCTTTCGGCGGGAGCTGCCCACCCATGAATCCGTCGATGTATATCTGGCCGCCGCCGGGGCCAGCAGCCGGGCCCGCAAGGGCCTGCAGCGCTGCCTCGAGTTCGTCCGGGTCATCGGGGAGCGATTCGAGGTCCTTTTCCTTCAGCACCGTCGCACCGGCGTTGTTCGAAGGATCGGTCGAAACCCCGCCATCACTGGATATTTCGACCTCTTCCTGTAAGCCCTCGACGGTGAGAACGGCGATCAGTTCAGTGCGCCTTCCGGCTGCGATCTCAACCTCCGTATTTTCGTATAGGGCAAACTTCGAAGCAGACACCCGTACCGTATATTTTCCCGGTGCGAGGCCCGTGACGGTGTATTCACCGGATGAATTGGTGGTCGTGTTCCTTTCGGTCCCAGTCGGCGTAACGATGGTAACCGATGCTCCGACGACTATAGCGCCGAGCGAATCGGTGACCTGGCCGGCCAAGCTTCCGTTCTGTTGGGCAATTCCGGGGACATTCAGCAATAAAGCGAACAGCCCGGTCAACAAGATCGATCTTAATATTCTCATGACAATAATAACCTTTGATCAGTCTTAAATAGAGCAGGGACTTTCTTGAAATTCGCCCGTCCCTTGAGGCGAAATAAAAACTATGGCATATCGAAGCCGTCCAAGCCCGGTATGCTGAGGGATTGCATTCCGCCACGCTGGGTAGCCGCTGACATCTGGGCCGCACGGATAAACGGTTCGACCCCGGCAAGAAGTTTGATCGCATTAATTCGGTCCATTGATTCCGACTTCGAGCTAGAAACGGCGATCATCTCACCTAATTTCAGATCACCCGCCGAGATCGACGGAAAACGGTCGAGCATTTCGTCCACGCCGCCCCTCGGCTGGCCTCCGGGGCCACCGCCCGGCCCCGCAGCGCCCATCGGCCTCATCGGCTGCTGGCCGCCGCCTTGGCCGCCGGCTCCACGCTGACCGCCCGGAGCACCTCCGGGAGGTCCGCCCGCACCGGGCTGACCGTTTTGTCGAGAAGCCAACATCATTGCCATCTGTTCCGGAAACCTTTTGATCAGAGACGCAGAAGCAAGCGAGATAGTGACATCTTTCTTACCCTGCAGTTCCGTGATTACGATCTCGTTCTTCTCAGTATCGACGTGCTTGACCACACCTGCAACGGTCTGAAACGCCCCTGTTACGATCTCTTCAGCCGCAAAACTCGCGCCGTCAGGGCTTCTATCACCGAGCGCCCTTATCATATCTCCCGGGCCGATATCTCCGAGTTTGCTTGATACAGCCTCACTATATTCAACTGAATCCGGTGCGTAGCGCAAAAATTTGACCCGTTCTTTGGGTGTAATGACCACGCTCGACGAGGTGCCGAGGCGGCTGATATCGATCGTTATCTGCCCTGTTGCGGCATTGATCGACTTTACCTGGCCGGAAATGCCGCGGGTCGCCCATTTCTCGCGGTCCTTTGCGGCACGCTGAGCCAGGTCGGCCTTGGACATGATATAGACCGCTTTTGCCGGCAAGGTCTTGTTGTCCGCAGACATCATCCCGGTCACCATCAACTTGTCACCGACACCTAGGTCGCCGACCGTTGCAGGAACCGCCGCCCTTAGGACCGGATTCTCAGGCGGGATACGTTTGAATTCCGTCGCGGCTACCAATTCCACATTGAGTTCGCCGCTTTCTGTTTTAAGGACCAGCCTTTCTCCATTGACTGAAACGATCTCGCCGGTAACGATCGAGTTCTTAACCTGCTGCGGCTGCTGTCCGACAGCAATTGCGGTCAACATGACCGATAGGGCCGAAATATAAAATATACTTATAAAGCGATGCATAACTTTCTCTTCGAATAATTTCGAAATATGGATCCAACAATTTACTGTTAATACGACTTGGATAGGCAAAAGTTGCCTTCAAGTGTATAAGACGTAGATTTTATAACGTGAGTTTGATTTTAAATGTAAAGATTTGTAAGCAAAGCGGATGCGGTAATTTCTCCTCATTCTAGCTTTGAGATTGGCGAGCGGTGGCTACCAGCCCGATTCCTGCCGAGAACATCGCAAGAAATGCTAGCGTCCAAACATAAGGGATCGAAAACAAAATTGTCCACGCCGCAACTCCAAGCAGCACACAAATGGCATCAGACCGATTTCGGTCGGAAAGCACATATTTTTGGATCGCCTTGCCCAATGCCACATGAAGGGCAACACGGCCAAATACGTATGCTAGCGTTAATACGACAAACGCCATCATCGCGAGCACTGCGTTAACCGAACTCGGAAAATAACTGAATCCGGCGATCAGAAAAACGCTAGACACGAGAAAGATGAATATTCCAAAACCGAAGACCTTGCCGCTGTAAAGCTTCAGCCTAGCTACCGCCCGGCCGATCGCCCCCGGTGCGATGGTCACGAATGCCATCGACAACAGAAACCAGAAAAGCAGTGAAAGCAGCCGCTGAGCAAAAAAAGCGAGCGAAAAAGCCGGTGAGAATATCTGTGCAGGGTTCTGTGCAAAGTTGCGAAGCTCCTCCTCGTAAGCCGCAAATATGATAGTTTGCTTGCCTTCATTTCTTAAGGGATTCGCCGAATCGTGAGAATACTTACCGCCGATCACGATAACGTCACCGCCAATAAATGCATTGTCTCGTTGTATCACCGACCCGCCGATCGCGGCCACGTCGCCCGGGACGTTGCCTTCGACGACAACATCGGCCCCAAAGACCAGAACACCCTTTGCCTCGTTCTTTACGACCACTCGCTTAGAGAACGAGATTATCTCCATATCAGGCGAAGATTCGATGACAAGAGTTTGGTCGTCTGACTCTGAAGGCGACTGCGGGCCCGCCAGCGAAACACCGGCAAGGATCGCAATGGCAAGAAATGCAAGAGATGGAAGAACAAGCCCCCGAATAACCGATCCGCCAACCTTTACTGAAACGACTTCTAGCATCGGGATGAAGGAACGAGAAGATAGGTCAGGCGTTCTTCCTTCCGGGGAAGAATTGGCCGAGCACGAAAACCGCGACCATGGAACCTGCGAGCAGGATCGGGATGGCGCTATCCTGAAATCCGATATTCGACGCGAGCGACCTGACAACAACCGATGCAGCCGCGCCGAGATTCATCAAGATCTTGCCGATGAAACCAACGAACACTATCGCTTTTTCACTAACAGCCGAAGCGATCGAGAAAGATGCGTTTGCTTCGCTCCCAAAGGCGAAAAGGGTAAAAATTAGCAAAGCGAGCGATATGAACAGCACCGTGAACCGTTCATTCCAATGGCGAAGGCCGACTACACTGCTCTCGGCATTTACCACAAATTTGCGTGTTAGTTCGTCCGGCACTTGGGCGGCCGAATCGTCCGACAGCGAAACCGAGAGTGCTGCCAAAAATATCTTCTGCTCTTGAACCGCCTTTCGACAGGGTGCACACACCTTGGTGTGCTGCTCGAAGCCCAAAGTCTCTTCGGCCGACAACTCGTTATCGACATACGCGGCAACATCGTCCCGCGGGCATTCGGTTGGACCCGTGTTGTTTATCATTCTTCCTGACCGATCGAAAATTAGGTCAGATCCCGTTGAAACCGCGCTCGATCATGATGCCCCGCATCATTTCACGTGCTCTGAACAGCCGGTTCTTCACTGTCCCAAGCGGCAATGCCGTAACCTCTGCGATCTCGTCGTAGCTCATGTCATACGCGTGACGCAAAAGGATCAACTGCTTGTACGCATCCGGCAGAAGCTTTACGACCTGCCCGATCTCGGCACGCCACTCCTTTATGGTCCGGTCCCGTTCCGGCGAATTACCGGGCGATTCGACCTGAAGTTGATACGCACCTTCTGCGTTTTCGGTTTCGAGGCTTTGAAGATTTATCGGATTCCGCCGCAAATGGTCTATTGCGGCATTGTGAGCTATCCGGTATAGCCAGGTGGAGAATTTGTATTCGGAGCTGTAGCGATGGAGGGAATTGTAAACTTTTATGAAAACTTCCTGCGTGACGTCGAGGGCGGATTCATATTCGCCGACGATCCGGAAAACGTAACCTACTATCTGCCGCTGATAACGACGAACAAGCTCTTCGAATTCGTCATGACGGCCGCCGAGCGCGCGCGAAACGAGCTCAACATCATTAAGAAGGGAGACGCAATTTTCCGCAACAGCTGCAGCAGGCATCTTTGTTTACAGGTACGATATTCTTGCCCAAGCGGGTGAACGAGCGCAAGTTTGGCGTACTTGACCAGATTAATCGGTGCCTGCCTGCCTACTAACTAAAATGTGACGAAACGAATTGTGCCGGTGATGAAACGGAAGTTCCTTAGAGATGAATTGTGGGATCAGGTCGAAAATGCCTAGCGCCAGCCCAGACTTGCCAGGCCCGCCGGGGCGGCGACGTCGTCAAAAGCCAGGGCGTTTACCGGCAGATTGAGTCCAACTTCATCGGGCCGCAAAACTGTCAAGGCCCGGCCCATTGCCTCGGTCGAGATCTCGCGGATCTTTTGCGGAATAAGGCCTTTCCCAACCACGAGAATGCGCTCGAGAAGGCTGCCTGCCGCATCGGCGGCGAAACGATCCTGATAAAACATAAGCAGCCTATATACCTCGTCGGCGCGTTCTGATTCCGTACAGGTTACGGAACGCACGACGGTGGGTTGGCCGTTGCGCATCAGGATAGCGCTGAAGCCGTCGCTCTGCGAGCTTATTAGCAGCATATCCGACTTCTTCGAATCGTTGATTATCCAATTCGCTTCGCTGACCGCCCGCGGCAAGATCAGCCCGGCCTTCCAGCCGAAATTCTCAAAGATAGTTTCGTATTCGTCTATTACGGACAGCTTTACGGCGGTCGCAAAATATCGTTGACGGCCGTCAGTGTCCGCAGCGATGCGGTTTCTCGTGATACGAAGTTCCGCCGCCGGTGCGCCGAACACCTGTTCGGCCTTCCAGTCCAGGATCTCTTCGGATTCGTCTTTTCCGGTGCTGGTATTCTCGAGGGTTATGATCGCAGAACGTGCGGTATTGCTCGGAAGCGAGACCGACCAATTCTTATGGCCGCCCAAACCCGCGGACCGCACGGCTTCTTCAATAAGGACCGCTAGTTCACGGCTGTTCGAGATATTTCGTTCGAGAAAGCTCGGCGTAAGAAGATTGGCCGGAAGTTCGACCGTAGCGGCCTGCTTTAGGCCAAACATACCCTTGCCCTCTCGGGCCAGGCTCAAGGCCGTTATGCTCTCCCGTTCAAAACCGAGAGCTGCTTTCGGAAAATTTGGTTCAGTCAAGAATGAGAACATCTATTATCAATACTCTTTCAAACTACCTGGACGGAGACAACGAAAGCGTGAGGCAGCCGCTAATACTCCCTGTAAGACTTTCCTTCCGAATCGACCCCATCAGACGAGCTTTTTATGTCGGTCATTCCCGGTTCAGCATTCGCAGAAAAATCGTCGGTCTCGGTAATTTCTGTCCAGTCGTCCGTCTCGGTCATTGGATCGATCGGCCTTTCACGAAGATATTTTGCGGAAACAAGATCGTCGAGCGACCTTGGCGGCTTTCCCTTGTCGCCGTAATATTGATCGATCGCTCTCCGCATCTGCCAAAGATTTTCCTTCAAGACTGACTCACGGGCGTTCTGCACCGCACGCTGATACGACGGCACGGCCACCGAGATCAGGATGATCAGGATGAACATCGCGATCATCAATTCGAGAAGTGAGAAGCCCCTTTGCCTGAGACTTGCGGTGCTCACGCAAAGCCCGCCATCGCGGCTCGGTTCTTTCACGTTAAGATCTTTTGAGTTCAAGTCGTTCATTCCCAGGTCCGCATCTCTTTTACCAATCGCTGTATTTCGTACCGTCGAGAGCCGTTTCCTTTGACGACGAACGGATGTCGAACAGATTTATCTCGTCCCAGTTCATATCATCTGCTCCCTGGTACGACGACCTCAGTTTCCAGTCGGACTCACCTGTCATCGGATCGACCGGCATATGACGAAGATATACCTTTTCCAATTCGTTAAGCTCGCTGAGGTCGGTCGCCTGAAGCGAGCCATCGCGGATCCCGCTGCCGGCAATGGCGCTCATTCCGCGCTCCCGCACCCTAACGCCATTCACCAATGTCTCCAGCGTCGGCGGAAAGCGGTCAAGGTTATCCGAACTGAAGATCGTGCAGTCGTCGATGACCACACGGCTGCGAGGATCGGTCGGCACGTTCACATTCTGTCTTGTCGGGTTAACGGTAGTGATCGAACCCATCGGACAGGCTCCGATCGTATCTCGCTTGAATTCGTCGATCGCCGCTCGCACAAGCCTCAATGTCTCACGCAGCTTTATCTCTTTCTGCCGCTTGACGGCATTTTGCGAAAGCGGAATAGTGCCCATCACGAGGATCGCGAGCACCGATAGCGTGACTACCAGCTCAAACAGCGAGTAGCCACGCTGTCCCCGGTGCATTCCACACTCGGAAATCCGTTCTTGTACGCAAGAGACCATTAGTCGAATTTGACCGCAACATTCTTCCCGTCAGCGGAAAGAAAGCTGATCACGTCTTTCTCCAGGAAAAGTTCCAGTTTCCCGTCTGCAAGTGCCTCTATCTCCACGATCGCGAGCACGCCGCTTGGCGAAAGGACCGTGCCGCCATTCGGAAGCGAGAGCGACACAAACATCTTTCCGTCGTTATTAATAAAAGGAGCGACCGGTATCTTGGATGATTCGGCTCCGAACATTTCGCCGAATTTTACCGATCGGACCGCAAAGCGTTTATCGTCGAATCGAAGTCCGAGAACGGCTGATCGGAAGATGCTTGTGCCATTTACCGACACTGCAACCCTCGCACGTTCGCCCCGTTTCAATTCGGGCATTTCAGCCGGGAGCAACACCTCGGAGGCCGGCTTTGTTTCCGCCGCTGCCGGTTTTTCATCCGACACGGTCAAGGTCTTCATCGGAACGGCCGCCGAAGGATCGGTCGATCTCTCCGCTGAAGGCGTCGAAAGCGAGGTCTGAGTGACATCGAGCGTCTTCGCGCTGGTGTCTATCGGACGCAGCTCTACCCTTCCACTTTCGGGCCTTGCAGTATTATCTGCAGCCACGGTCTCGGAAGCCGGCTCGACATTCTTCGCGGCTGAGACTGTCGAGTCGGAACGAACATAGTTTGGCCCTTCGACGGGCTGGTCCGGAAGCTGGACCTGACTGTCGGTCGGAAGCTGGCGGGCCATTGCGAGCATCTCGTCGCGATCTTCCTGAATGATCATAGCCTCAAGCGATCCGCTGGTCGGTGTCTGGAGGCTGCCGGTCGCCATTTCGTCCTCATCTTCCGGCAAAATCGCGGGAGCGCGTATCACTCGCGGCGTGATCGCGATCACGATATCGACCTGCCGATTGTCACGCGTCGGTGCGGTGAATAGACGTCCAATGATCGGCAGCAAGCCGAGAATAGGTATGCCTTGACGTCCGTTGGTCTCGACATCCTGTGCAACACTGGCCAAAAGCAGCGTCTTGTTATTTTGGATGCGGGCCGTTCCAGTGATCTTTCGTTCAGTGAAAACGGGCTGCTGGGTCAATGCACCGGCTACGTCCTTAGACTCGATGTCCATAGCGACCTGCACGTCTTGATTCGGGAAGACTATCGGTTTGAACTTCAGCGTCAGGCCGACCTGTTCATAGTTATAAACGTCGCCGAGGAAGTTGTTGTTTTGCTGCTGACCTCCTTGGTTCGTGATCGGTGCGAAAGTAGCGGTTCGAACCGGCACTCGCTGTCCGATGCGGGCAGACGAATCTTCATTGTTGAAGGCGTGTATCTGCGTGCTGGCAAGCAGCTTTGTGTTTTCCTTTCGCTGAAGCGCCGCAAGAGCACTAGTAGGAAGGCCCAGAGCGATACTCGCAAAATTTAGACCGGTCCAGCCCAATGCGTCGGCGATAATTCCGTCGCTCCCTCCTGCCCTGACCAGCGGTGCACCTACACCGCCAAGCCTCGTCAATTGGGCCTGCGTTCCGATCTGGTTGCCAAATTGAAGCAGATCGCTCTTATTTACCTCATAGATCGCCACGTCCATGACCACTTCCGCCCGGTCTTTGTCCAGAGACTGGATCAGCCTGCCGATCAGCCGAATGTTCTCTGAAGTGTCGCGAACCGTAATACTGTTCGTCGCGGCATCTTCAAGAACGATCGTCTGCGATCGGCCGGGCTGGGCAGGGATCGCCGCAGTAATGATGGCCTTCACGTCCTTTGGGCTGGCGTTGGACAGATAGAACGTCCTCAGCACCAACTGCTGGAAATTTACGCGGCGAAGTCCGTCGGCCACAAGTATCGTCCGCGGGCCGACCTTTTGAAAAAATAGATTTTCCTGGAGGAAAATGTAGTCCAAAGCCTTTGCCGGCGTAACATTCCTCAAGTCGATCCGGACCTGACGGCCTTCGAGCCTAGAACCGGTATCGAACAAAACATTAAGGTCGAGGTCTTTGGCAAGCTGCTTGACGATCTGCTGCAGCGGGACTCCGCTCGGGAACGGCAGGTGGCTGATCACTTCCATCTTCTGCGGGACCACGCCCGGCGGCGTTGCCTGCGGCTGTGGGAAGCTTGTCTGAACCATCCTTACCTTTCCGTCGTCGCCAGCCTTATCGGGACTCTTGCCCTTTTCGACCGATTCCTGCTGCAGGCGGAGCATTCGAGCCATTTCCGACTTTGCCAGCTCGTTTACCGGATCAAAAGCATAAGCCCTTCGGAACGCGATGAATGCCCCTTCATAATCCTTTTCCTGCGCGGCTAGCGTCCCTCGTTTCATGAACATCTGGGACGCATTGAAAAGCGCTCGCTGAAGGTGCAGCCGATATTCCGGATTTCTCGGATTCTCTGCAACGGCCAGAGCAAAGGCCTCTGCCGCTTTGTCCCACGCCTGGGCGTATTCGTGCTTCATGCCCTCTTTGAAATATTTCTTTCCGTCTCCAAACGCCAGCACGGCCGTAGGCGACAAAAGGGCGATGAAAAGAAGACATGTAACGGAAAATCGGGCGGTGATTGAGCTTTTCATAGTGATTCTCGATCGACTGATCGTTGTTTCAAAATGCCGGTAATCGGAAATATACACGCGGTAGGACGTTCAAAGTTCCAAAAATTCGAAAGTTCGGGGGGCCGCAAGCGCGGCATTGCTAATTTTCGTATTTACCGTATGGAATTGCAAGTTTTATTGTACTTCGCCCGCCAAATATTCCCCCGAAGAAACCATTGGATGCACGAAATGCGATCCGTGTGCGTTTGGTCGCCTCAAGTCAGCCTATCCAGGGCCCGTCGGCTGATGATCGCGATCACGACCACCGAAAGGAGGGTTGCAGCTATCCCGAACCAGATCGACCACATGTTCGGCGATGGGTTCAAGGTCAGTTCCGAGAGGCCTGCTCCGGTCATCACAACGGCCCCAGACCGCGGCAGCATGCCGACAAATGTCCCAAAAATAAAGGTGGATCTGGGCACCTTTGCCGACGCAAGTATGAAATTGGTCAACGCAAAGGGCATCAGGATCGAGAACCTGATTAGGAGAACGACAAGCGCGGTCCGTGCAAAGCCCTCTGAGATCAAGGCTTTATATATCGCTTGGGCCCTGGGATGCTGCGACGCCACATCGGGAAGCTTATCTCCCGCAATTCGTCGATGGATCGAATATGAAACAAATGCGGCCCCGACCACGGCGATCATCAGCAGCACCAGTCCCATGTCGAACCCGAATGCAAAGCCGCCGATCACCCCTATCACGTTGGTCGGAAGCAGAGCCAGGGCGCAGACCACCAGTACCCCGGCAGTATAGCCAACCGCGCCTATCTCCGGATTTTCCCGCAGCCAAACTCCGAGCGGATATCCGAAAGCGAAAAGGACAAAAGTGCCGGCGATCGGAAGGAATGTCGTGATCAGGGCGATGGGCGTGAGCTTACCAAGCTGCCTGACTGTCGAACTGAGCTTGACGAACTTGCTCCGAAAAAAAGACCTCATTCGCGCTCCAATGTCGCAGCTATCCTCTTGATCATTCGCCGCCGCAAATAATCAAGCGCCGCCTGGCTAGAGCGCCAGCGGATCAGGTAACGATCGCCCGGGAACACGAACTTTACCGAACGCGTTTCGTCAACGTCGGAATATCCAATAAAAACGGTACCGACGGGCTTGTCATCGCTGCCACCATCGGGTCCCGCGATACCGGTAACAGAAATCCCATAATCGCTCCCCGCAGATTGCCGAATGCCCCGGGCCATCTCTTCGGCCGTTTCGCCGCTAACGGCACCGTACTCGGCCAACGTCGCTTCGGAAACATTCAATACACGCATTTTCGACTGATTAGCGTACGTGATGGCTCCTTCGAGAAAATAGGCCGACGAACCCGGCACATCGGTAAGCCTCATGGCTATCAAGCCTCCGGTGCAGCTTTCGGCAACGGCAAGCGTCTTGCCGTTCTCGCGAAGCATCGAACCGACCACTTCTTCGAGCTTCTCACCATTCGTCGCAAAGAGTGAAAGCCCGAGCACGTCCGAAAGCCGCTTTGACAGATCTTCCAGCAATGCTGTCGCTTGCGCCTCGGTCTTTGCTTTTGCGGTCAGGTGCACCTCGACCTCACTCTTATTGAAGAGGATCGAGGTTTGAACCCCTTCAAACCCCCGATATAGCGGGGCGATCAACTCGTCAAGCGCCGATTCGCCCATGCCCGAAACTTTGAGCACCCGCCTACGAACCACCACCTCGCCGGACAATTCGGCAATTCTTCCGGCGATATGGTTCTCGAACATCGGCTTAAGCTCGCGAGGCGGCCCCGGAAGAACTATCAGGAGCTTTCTCCCGTCCGCAAGCATCATTCCGACCGCCGAGCCGTTCGGATTCGGCAGCACCTCGGCCCCGTCTATCGCGTAGGCCTGACGTTTGTTGATCTCGGGCATTTCCCTGCCCCACAAGCGAAAACGCTCTCGCAGATCCGTTTCCAGCTCGGGTTGGTAAACGAGTTGACGGCCCACGGCTCGGGCGGCTACCGGACGCGTGATGTCGTCTTCGGTCGGCCCTAGCCCGCCCGTCGTGATCACAACATCCGACCTTTTAAGTGCGTCGCGAATGACCTCTTCCAGCCTGGCCTCGTCGTCGCCGACGATGGTTTTCAGCATAACTTCCACGCCGAATGAATTAAGTTTCTCTGTAAGCCAGAGGCTGTTGGTATCGGTCTTTTCGGGAGTCAAGAGCTCCGAACCGACCGCGATTATTTCCGCAGAAAACATATAAAAACGACGCGATCACGTTGGTCTGTTTATGAATAGCGTAAAGCTGCTCTTACCCGAAGTCGAAGGTCCATCCAGTGGGAAGAATTCGACTCGCCCGATCAATAAATGTCCACCACGGCCTTTCCTTCTTTGTTTATGTAGGCCCGATACATTCCTTCGGAATTGAATGAAACCCCTATGTTCCCGAATTGGTCAAGGGCGATCACGCCGCCGTCGCCGCCAGATCGTTGAAGCTTCTGTTTTATCACGATGTCCGCCGCCCCTTGTATCGTCTGTCCCTGGTATTCCATCAGGGAACAAACGTCTCGAGCGATCCCAAGTCGAATAAAATACTCGCCCCATCCGGTCCCTGACACCGCGCAGCTCGAATTATTTGCATAGGTGCCGGCACCTATGATCGGAGCATCGCCGACACGCCCGTATCTTTTGTTGGTCATGCCGCCGGTCGATGTCCCTGCGGCGAGGTTGCCGTCTTTATCAAGTGCTACGGCGCCCACCGTTCCGAATTTGTTCTCGGATAGCTCGGAAAGTCTTTGGCCTTGAACTTTCGACTTCGGACTCTGGTCCGCTTTCTCTTTTTCTTCTTTGAGTATCTTTTGCAGGGCATCCCAGCGGTGCTGCGTCCAGAAATATTTTGTATCGACCAGTTCGATCTTCTGCTCGGTCGCAAACTTTTCCGCGCCATCACCGATCATCATCACGTGCTCGCTCTTTTCCATCACCGCGCGTGCAAGCGTGATCGGATTCTTCACACGTTTAAGCCCCGCCACCGCCCCGGCCGCCAGGTTCTTGCCATCCATGATCGACGCATCCAGCTCGTTTTTTCCATCGTTTGTAAATACGGCACCTTTACCCGCATTAAAAAGCGGCGAATCTTCCAAGATTCGGATCGCGATCTCGACGGCATCAAGCGACGAGCGGCCCGCCTGAAGGGCCCGATAGCCGGCTAATACTGCTTCTTCAAGTTTAGAACGGAATTCTTTTTCTCGTTCCGGCGTCAGCGAGCCTCTCGAGATAACGCCCGCGCCGCCATGGATCACTAGGCCGAGCCGCGGGTTCTGCGGGCCCTGAAGCTGCTTGATCTCTGCCATGGCCGGCTTTTGCCCCACACCCGGCAGTGCCGTCGCAAACAACATGACGATCATCAACCAAAAACTAAAAACTATTTTCATATCGACATACCTTCACAAACAGATCGATGTATTGGATGCAGCCTTCCATTCGTTCGATACCGGGTCAGGCCGCAGCCCTGAGCTCCGTTCTCTTGAGCAATGCCCGCAAAACCGGACTCTCGGCAAGAAGCAGCCCTTCCTCGATCGCCCACGGCGACAGCTCGCAATCGACACGCCGGATCGCGGCCAGAAATTCGTTCCACGGCACCCATTTTGTTTCCGCGACCTCCGCTGAATTGATCGAGGGCTCCTGATCGGTCACGCCTACAAGCACTGGGCAAATTTCATTTTCGACAATACCGTCTTTCTCGGCCCGATATCGGAAATCAGGCAGGGCCATTTGCAGGTCAACATTCTTAAGGCCAAGCTCGAAAGCAAGCCTCCTGGCCGCGGCCTGTTCGGTTCGTTCGTTAAGCATCGTGTGCCCGCAGCACGAGTTCGACCAAACGCCCGGCCACGTCAGTTTTCCAAACGCCCGACGCTGCATGAGGAGTTCGCCCTTCTCATTGAACAAGAACACAGAAAACGCGCGATGCAGATGCGTGTCATGGTGATGCGTTTCACTTTTTCGGGCGGTCCCAAGCGGGTTGTTTTCTTCATCGACAAGCACGACCATCTCATCGAATGCGTAGTATGACCTTCGCCACCAAAGATACATTGCCATCGCCAAAGCCCCGCCGATGGCCGCCGGAACAGCCAGCCCGCCAAAAGCCGCTATCGCCGTCCAAAAGAACATTATGAAAAATGCACTGGATCCAAGCTGGACGGGCGGCGGAAGCAAGGGCCGAAAATAACCTACAGCCGCTTCCATAATGGCTGCCCCGATAGCTCCTGAAAAGACCCACCCGAGAAAATTCGATATCGGAACGCCATAAAACACGCCTCCGCCGGGATACTGCCAAAAACCGAGCAGGACCGCTCCCGGATCAAGGACCAGGTCGAATACGACCAAGAGTAGAGCGGCAAAAGCTATCCGTCTCAGCCGAGATACGAACAAGCTGCGTGCGGCCGCATACGCACACAGCATCAGCGGCGTCCAGGCGAATGCAACCGTCCACGGGACCTGGCCGAATAGCTTATAACCAAGATGTTCGGAATATCCGAAGTGCCCGTAGGGAAACCCGGTAAAGATGGCAAATGTTTCTATAGCCAATGCGTATAAGCCCAGAATGAGCACAAGCTTGCCCGCATCTTTCCAGCCGAGCCACATCTTCAACGCCCACATCGAAGGGATCGCAAAAAGAAGCACGTTGATCGAAGAAAGGACATGCGACCAGGCCGGCAGCTCGACCCTGGTCATGAAAAATGCCCCCGCGGCAAGAAAGGCAAGGACTAAACCCGTGGGAATGCTGATCTTGTAGTTCCTAAGCATCACAGTTATATACTCTTTTAGAATTATGCCTGATGTGAGATTCCTGTTAAAGGTAAGCCGCCCAAGATTTTGGCTTTATATATTCGGGCCCTATCTTGTCGGCATCGCGGCCGGAGCGGCGGCGGCGGAAGATCTTCTAAGGCTCGACATCTTGATCTTCGGACTTTACTTTCTGTTTCCAGCGAACCTGCTCATCTATGGCATCAACGATATCTTCGATTTTGAGACCGACCGGCTAAATCCCAAGAAGTCTGAATATGAGATGCTCGTTCGCCCCGCATCCCACAAAACACTTATATTTTGGATGCTTGCCCTCAACTTGCCCTTCATTGCCCTCGCGATCTATTTTGCACCGCATGCGCTCATTGCTCTTGCAGGATTTCTTTTCTTCTCGGTCTTCTATTCCGCCCCGCCCATCAGGGCAAAAGCGATCCCCATCGTGGACTCGTTGTTCAATGTTCTATACGTCTTCCCGGGAGCGTTCGCCTATCAAATGATGACGGGCGACTTCCCGCCGATGTTGATCTTCGTCGCCGCATGGTTCTGGACCATGGCGATGCATGCGTATTCCGCAATTCCGGATATAGCTGCGGACCGCGAGGCGCGAGTTAATACCGTTGCGACGTTGCTCGGCCCCGGCTGGACGCATCTTTTCTGCGGGCTTTCATTCGCGGCCGCAAGCATCCTAAGCGTTCCGCATCTGACGTGGTTCTCTGCGGTCGCCGGCTTCCTCTACGTTCCCCTGATGCGATTCTCCTCGAACGCGGGCTTTCCGGACGGTGTGATGCGAATTTACCGGCATTTTCCCTTGCTCAACGCCTTAACCGGGTTCGCTTTGTTCTGGTATGTTGCCTGGCCGAAGTTCTTCTAGAGCGAAGCCAGCGGGCCGGCCGTCGTGATCCCGTGCACGCGCTTATAGACCAACTCCGCGCTTATCAAACATATCTGCGTGCCGATGCCGGGATTGACCCCAGCGCCGACAAAAAATAATCCCTCGACCTTCTTCGACACATTGCTTGGCCGAAAGATCGCCGTCTGCCACAGCGTGTGAGCCAGGCCAAGGGCCGAGCCCTTGAACGCGTTGTAGTCCGCGGCGAAATTCTCGACGGTATAAATGCGGCTGAACTCGATCATCTCCCGCAGTCCCGCAAGTCCCATCTCCCGTTCGATCAACGCAAGGACTTTGTCGCGGTAATCCCATTTCTCCTGATCGGACAGCTCCAGCCCCGACGCGATCGGCACGAGAACAAAAAGGTTTTCCTTCCCCGCGGGGGCAACGGTCGGATCAGTCACGGATGGGGCGCAAACGTAAAGCGAAGGTTCATCGGGCAGGCAAGGGTCCTTGTAAATATCGTCGAAATTCTTTCGCCAATCTTCGCTGAAGAGAAGATTGTGATGCGTGAGGCTTGGCAGCTTTTCA
This sequence comes from Pyrinomonadaceae bacterium, assembly GCA_035327545.1. GTDB lineage: Bacteria > Acidobacteriota > Blastocatellia > Pyrinomonadales > Pyrinomonadaceae > OLB17. Next base: position 177,987 of record DAOLDE010000002.1, read on the forward strand.
CGCAAGCCCAAGTATATTATGAATGCCGACGGGGCCATCACCCGCCTGTCCCAATATCTCTGCGGATGGGTCCGCCACTTTTCGTCCAAAAGCCGCGTCTCCGTGTGCTGCATATCCGCATTCGATATGACGATGTCGGCATCGATGAACTCCCCGCTTACGAGCCGGACGCCTTTTACCACACCGTTTTCGACCACGATCTGCGACACCGGCGAATCGGTCCGCAAAACCGCTCCGTTCTTTTCCGCAACTCGTGCTAAAGCCTTTATCAGCTCATAAAACCCGCCCTGCGGATAAAAGACGCCCTGGTTGAAATCCATGTGCGACATCAGGTTGTACAACGCCGGCGCCTCATACGGCGAGGTGCCCAGGAATACCATCGTGTACTCCATCACCTGCTGCAGCTTCCGCGACTTAAAGAAACGCGACACGAACGAATGCATCTTCGAGAAAACCGAGAGCTTCTGCCCCTCGGTCATCACGCGTCGATTGAAAAAATCGAAGATCGTGTCGTAGTTCTTGTACATGAAATGCTGCGTCGCCACGTCATACTGATATTCCGACTGCTTCAAATAGGCGCGCAAGCGTTCGCCCGAACCGGGTTCGATCGCCTCGAATGTCGCGGCATCGAGCACGATGTTCGACTTTATATCCAGCGGCTCGGGATCGTTGTGAAAGAAGATCCGGTATGAAGGTTCGAGCCGGACAAGGTCGAGGTGATCGGATACACGCTCGCCCATCAACTCGAAGAAATGTTCGAACAGGTCCGGGGCCAGGTACCACGACGGCCCCATGTCGAATTTGAATCCGTTAGCTTCAAAAATGTTCGCACGCCCGCCAAGCGTTGCGTTCTTTTCGAGCAGCGTCACGGCGTAGCCCGTTTTTGCGAATAGCCCGGCAGTGCCGAGCCCGCCGATGCCGCCGCCGATCACCACGACCTTTTTATTCATAGACGCCGGCGAGAGCTTTCAAGGAAAGATAAAATTTCTGTTGGCGGTTCGTCCGCACGCGGCCGGCATAGACATTATAGTTTGCCCGCTCGATCTCGCCGAGGATAGCTTTGTACAATACATATGCAACACGCACCGCCAACCGTCCGCGCCAATTGAGCAGCTTGATCCCCGGCAGTGCCTCGCGGTAGAGCTTTCGATTGCGTGCGATCTGGAATTTCATGAATTTCTCGAATCGCTCGTCCCTCACATGGCGGCGAATATCAGCCTTCGAGAGGCCAAACTGCTTCAGCTCGTTCTCGGGCATATAGATGCGGCCAAGCTCGTCGCAATCTTCTCGAATATCTCGCAGAAAATTGGTCACCTGGAATGCATAGCCCAGCTTTTTTGCGTACTCGAACGCATTTCCGCTGGAATAGCCCACGACCCGCGTCACCATCAGGCCGATCACGCCCGCCGACCCGTACATGTAATCTTCAAGCTCGGCATAGTCGGCATAAGTCGCCTTCTCAAGGTCCATGAACATCGACCGCAGAAAAGCCTCGCAGTCCTCCGCCGGTATCTCAAATTTCACAAACGCCTTTACGATGAAATCGAGCACCTCGTTGTCGCTCTCGCCCGCGGCCATCGCTTTCCGCCAATCGTCGGCCCATTCGGAAAGACGAATTCTCGCATCGCTCGGATCGGTGATAGCGGGATCGTCAACTATCTCATCCGGGATCCGCGCGAATGCATAGACCGCGTAGATGCCCTCCCGCATCTCCTTTGGGAAAAACTGGGTCGCGAAATAAAAGCTGGTACCGTATTTCTTGGTTATAAGGCGGCTTTCTTCGGCACCGCCCGTCGGGCCGGACAGCTTAGCTCCGTTATTGTTCTCGGCAAATAGCATCGTCTCCAGTTGGTCTGCGAATTCGTTACCAGCTTTATTCGACGATCTGCCGATATCGGATTCAATCCGTTTGGTCCTTGTATGAGTTCAAATATTTGCGGACGAGCTTCATATCTTCCCAGACCTCGCGTTTCTTGTGAGGGTCGCGAAGCAGGTAAGCAGGATGGAAAGTGGGCATTACCTTAACACCGAAATATTCCTGAAAATGCCCGCGGAGTTTCGAGATCGGCGTCGAAACCTGAAGAAGGTTATGAGCCGCCGTAGCTCCCAGGACCACGATCACCTTTGGTTTCACGACCGCGATCTCGCGAAGGATAAAAGGCCGGCACGCGGCGGTTTCATCCGGTTCCGGCTTTCGATTTCCGGGCGGGCGGCAGCGGTTGATGTTTCCGATGCACACCTCCTCCCTCCGCAGCCCGATGCTCTCAATGATCTTCGTAAGCAATTGGCCCGCACGCCCAACGAACGGAAAACCCTGCTCGTCCTCGTCCGCACCGGGTGCCTCTCCGATGAACATCAGGTCAGCGCTGAAATTGCCCGTGCTGTGGACTATTTGCTTGCGGCCAAGCCCGCTCAAAGCGCAGCGGGTGCAGTCGCCTATCTCGGCACGGATCGAGCCGATCGTATCGACTGTTTCGACAAGCGTCGGCGAAATATCACCGAACATTGTGGCTTTTGTCGCGGACGGGTTTTCGGCCGACTCGGCAGGCAATGAATTCTGTTCTAACGGCCGTTCATCCGGCGGACGCGCAACGGGCGTTCTCTTGGTTAGCGAAGGCAATGCTGCAAGCCGGGAGCCCGGTGTGCGGGTCGACGCCGGCTGCGGGGCGAGTTTCGCTCGGATCGGAAAGGGGTCAGACGGCTCAGCCGGCCTCGGCACTTCTGCCCGTATTTCAGATGTTCCGGCCTGACGCGCGATGTTCGGTTCGGGCAACTCTGCGTCGATTCCGTCAACGCCAAGCTCTTGTAAATAAAGGACTTGCTCCTTGATGTCGGCGATGAGTTCAGCTATTTCCTGACGTTGCGGCATTAACGGGGACCGATCTCCTCAGTTTGACGATCTCGTCGAGTATCTTATCAGCCAACTCGCGTTTGGACATAAGCGGCACTTCCGTTTCGGAAGATCGCGTGATTATCGTGGCAATATTTGTGTCGGAGTTGAATCCTGCGCCTTTGACCGTAATGTCGTTCGCGACGACGATATCCAGGCCTTTATTCTCCATCTTCGACCGGGCGTAGGCCGCGACGTCATTGGTCTCGGCTGCAAACCCGACGATGATCTGCCCCGGCTTTCGGTTCTTCGATACATCGGACAAAATGTCCGGCGTCTTTACAAGCTCGAGCGACATCGTGTCGCGTCCGTCCTTCTTGATCTTTGTGTTCGCCGCGTTCGCCGGCCGGTAATCGGCGACGGCAGCTGCCCCTATAAAAACCGTCGCTTCAGCCAATTCGCCCATCACCCCGCGATGCATCTCCTCAGCCGAAATACCCTCAACAACTTTCACGCCGCCTGGAGGCGCTGCCGTTGTAACGCCTGTGACCACGATAACCTCGGCCCCTCGGTCACTCGCCGCCTCCGCCACCGCAAAGCCCATTTTCCCGGAAGAATGATTAGAAATAAACCGAACCGGATCGATCGCTTCCCGCGTCCCGCCGACAGTGATCAACACGTGCTCGCCCTGTAGATCGGAGACAGAAAACGCGCGGCGAGAGACGTGAGATTCGGACTCCGCACTGTCTCCCGTCTTCTGTTCCCCGTCTCCCGTCTTCAGCAACTCAAGCGCCTGCTCGACAATATTCTCCACATCCTCCAGCTTCCCCGTCCCGACCGTCTTGCATGCCAATTCCCCCGCCACCGGCTCAACAAACTTCACGCCGTCCGCCCGCAGCCGCTCGACATTCCTCTGCGTCGCCGCCTGCTCCCACATCGTCACGTTCATCGCGGGGGCGATCATCACGGGCGCCGTCGAGGCGAGATAGGTCGAAGAAAGAAAATCGTCCGCGATCCCATTCGCGAACTTGGCGATAATATTAGCCGTCGCCGGAACGATCAGCAGCAGATCGATCTCTTGCGAAAAATTGATATGGGCGATCGGGTCGGGATTCGCCGGATCGTAATCATCCACGACCACATGCTTGTCCGTAAGGGCCCGAAATGTCAGCGGCCGCACAAACTCCGTCGCATGCCGCGTCATCGCCACCGAAACCTCGCACCCCGCCTTCTGCAGCAGCCGCATCACCTCGATCGCCTTATAAGCCGCGATCCCGCCAGTAACGCCCAAGCCTATACGATAGTTAGACATCATCAGAATTATACGCGAACCCCATTCAAAGAAAAGCCTTAAACCGTTATCTTCGGGCGTCGGTCCATAACATTCTGCCGGCCCGATCTTCTATCAGAGAGGTCTTTAGGCAGCTCACAATCTTCGATCAATTGGTCGGAGCAGGTTCTTGTGCGATGTTAATATGCTGTCTTGATCGAAATGAATAATAAGATTCTATCGTCTCAGAAGATCTATGAGGGCCGCGTCTTCGATGTCCGCTTGGACGAGATCCGCGACGGCGATGTCGAATATAAACGCGAGATCGTCGTCCACAAGGGCAGCGCGGTCGTTCTCCCCGTTTTCGACGACGGAACTGTGGCGCTTGTTCGGCAATATCGCCATGCAGCCGGAAAACATCTGCTCGAGATCTGTGCCGGAACGTTGAACGCCGGAGAAGACCCCGAACTCGGCGCGAGACGTGAACTGGAGGAAGAGATCGGCGTGACGGCCGGAAAGATCGAAAAGTTGGGCGAGTTTTGGGTTTCGCCGGGCTTTTTGACCGAAAAAATGCACCTCTACCTCGCCAGCGAGCTGACCGAAACGCAGCAGAATCTCGAAGCCGACGAGATCCTCACCGTCGAACGCCATTCTCTCAACGTCCTGGTGGAAATGGCCGCCAATGGCGAGATCGAAGACGCAAAGACGATCGTCGGGATAATTATGGCGGCCGCGCGATCTCCGAGCCCGCTTGCTTCCCGTTGAGATGCCCTGCCCGACAAAGGCTTCGCTTATTTACCTTTTCCGCTGCGTCTCCCAACGGTCCGAGTCTTTCAATGGCGTTGCACTGATAACACTATTGACCGTATATGCAACATTGTGATAAAATCTCTTGCGGCCGGATCTTTGGCCCGATCTGATCATTGAAAATTGACTAAACAAGGCATGAAAGTCTATCGGCGAAAGCGTTTATGTGTCCCGCGTGAACTGCATCGAGTCGTGAGAACGGGGTAGAAATTTAGTTTTTAAATTGTGCGGGACATGGGCTCGATATGGCGACAAGCCGTGCATCTGCAATGAGTTGCATGTCCCGCTCAAGTCCCGGGACCGGCGGGACATTCCCGGGCTTACTGCCCGGAACTTGATATCCCGCGTTTGGGAGCATTTGCTAACTCTTTCAGTTGCTTTACTTTGCGGCTCATATACCGTCGCAGCAACTCCCCACCACGGGACATGGCGACAAATGGGACAAAGATAGAGCCACTTAGGATGTTTTGCTCAAAAGCCACGTTTGCCGGTGCATCTCCGAGTCGGCGAACGCCAGGCCAGGATAGAATCGGCTCGGGAGCCGCGGCGGACTTGACCTGCGAAGGCGTTTTCGATACTCTGTGAGTTCGCTTTCACGCGAGGAAAGCTATAAGTGTGAGTTGATTATGAGTACTTACTTCCCAAGCGGCAAAGGTTTGGCTGATGGACGAAAATGGCTGGTCGTCGATGCTAAGGACAAAACGGTAGGGCGTTTGGCAACCGAAGTTGCTCGCATCTTGTCCGGCAAGAACAACCCGGCATGGACCCCGTTCATGGATATGGGCGATCACGTGATAGTGATAAATGCTCGCCACGCAAAGTTTACGGGCTCGAAGAACGATCAGAAGCTTTATCGTCGTCACACCCTGTACCCGGGCGGCCTTCGCGAAACGACCGTAAAGGAAATGTTCGATAAGAAACCTGAAAAGGTTATCGAACTCGCGGTAAAGGGCATGCTGCCGAAGAGCAAGCTCGGCAAGGCGATGGGCAAGAAGCTGAAAGTTTACGCCGATTCGGACCACAGGCATTCGGCACAGAAACCGGAATCGGTAACGATCTAATTTAATTATGGCAGACATTCAATATTACGGCACCGGCCGCAGAAAGACCTCGACAGCTCGCGTTTACCTTCGCCCCGGCAGTGGCAGTATCACGGTCAACAAGCGCGAGTTTAACCAGTATTTCCCGAACGAGGCTTTGCAGATGATCATTCGCCAGCCGCTCAGGCTGACGGATACTGCGGAAAAGTTCGATATTTTGGTCAATGTTGACGGTGGCGGTACGGCGGGACAGGCCGGAGCCGTTCGCCACGGAATTACTCGGGCGTTGATGGAATACAACGCCGACCTGCGTCCGACCCTGAAAAAGGCCGGCTTGATAACCCGCGACCCGCGTCAGAAAGAACGAAAGAAGTACGGCCAAAAGGGTGCACGTGCTCGATTCCAGTTCTCGAAGAGATAATTGTTAATTGGCGGATGGTTAATTGGGAGCAAAGATCATTTTTTTCCAATTGACGATTTTGCAATGGACAATTAACAACTCAAAAACCATTGCGGTCGCCGTTGGTTGATATGAAGCGGCCGCGAGTACAGAAACCAAGGAGAAATAAGTTTTGGCTACAGTTACGATGAAAGAACTCCTCGAAGCAGGGGTTCACTTTGGACACCAGGTCCGCCGTTGGAACCCGAAGATGAAGGAGTATATCTTCGGTGAGCGAAACGGCATCTACATCATTGACCTCCAAAAGACACAGAAACTTTTCCGCGATGCCCTGAATTATGTAACGGAATCATTGGCGGAACGCCCAAATCAGAAGGTATTGTTCGTCGGCACAAAACGACAGGCACAGGAGGCGATCAAAGAAGAAGCCGAACGCTGTGGTCAATATTACATCAACAACCGCTGGCTTGGCGGGCTGCTGACCAACTACCAAACGGTGCAGAAATCCATAGTCAAGCTGAAAGACATCGAGGCGATGCGCGAAGATGGTCGTTATGAGATGCTCACGAAAAAAGAGCGACTCAAGTTCGACCGTGAGCATGAAAGCCTGATGCGAAACCTTGCCGGGATCAAGGATATGGGTGGACATCCCGATATGCTCTTTATCATCGATGTCCGCAAAGAAGACATAGCTGTGAAGGAAGCGAACCGATTGGGCATTCCGATCGTGGCGGTTGTCGATACGAACTGTTCGCCGGAAGGCATCGACCAGGTGATCCCGGGCAATGACGATGCGCTCCGCGCGATCCGGTTGTTCGCATCGCGTGTGGCCGACGCGATTATCGAGGGCAAACAGATCGGAACTGAAGGCCGGACCGCGGTGGCAGAGGCGGCAGACGAGGACGCTGTCGGCGGCGAAGACCAGCCAACATCCGCCGAGCCTGACATTCAGGTCGCCGACCAGTCGTTCGCGACTGCGGAAGCCACGCATCCCGAACCGCAGGCAACGACCGAAGAGGAAAAAGAGGTCGTCCCTGAAAAACCGCTGGCGGCTGAAACGCCTGAAGAAGTTGCGGCCCAAAAAACAGAAGACGTTACGGAAGCAACCGCAAGCTAGTTCATTTTTTCAATCGAGAGCGTAGCCGTTTCCGTTTTGGTGAATTGGCTACGCAATTTTGTAGGTTCAAAGGCGAACGCTCGTTGTTCGCAACAGTCAGATAAAATAGCGGACGTGAGCATCCGCAAGAATTGGAGCAATTTATGGCAGAAGTGACGGCAAGTGCAGTGAAGGCACTGCGCGAAAAAAGCGGTGCGGGTATGGTGGATTGCAAGAATGCGCTCGTCGAGGCAAACGGCGACGAGGCAGCAGCAATGGAAATACTCCGAAAGAAAGGGATGGCAACCGCCGGCAAGAAGGCAGGCAGGGTAACGGCTGAAGGTGTCGTGGGGTCATATATTCACATGGGCGGCAAGGTCGGCGTTCTTGTCGAGATCAATTGCGAAAGCGATTTCGTTGCCAGGGGCGAAGAGTTCCAGCAGCTTGTTAAAGATGTCGCAATGCACATCGCGGCAACCGATCCAAGGTTTGCTTCGCGCGCCGAAGTTCCATCGGGAGAGCTGGAAAAGGAACGTGAGATACTTAGGGAACAGCTCAAGAACGACCCAAAGAATGCCGGAAAGCCGGACGATGTTCTCAATAAGATCATCGACGGCCGGCTGAACAAGTTCTATGAAGAAAATGTTCTCCTCGATCAGCCCTTTGTTAAGGATCCGGCTCGGACGATTGGCGAACTGGTAACCGAAAAGATTGCGTCGATCAAGGAAAACATCACCATCCGCCGCTTCACTCGCTATAAGATGGGCGAGGGTATTGAAAAGAAAGCCGACGACTTTGCCGCCGAAGTTGCGTCGATGGTCGGGTAAGGGACCGCGGGCAATTCTGTCCGCATCCCTGCTTTAGGCGGCAATAACGGTGCTACGCACTAGGGCGGAGAAGGGCGTCCGCGTTCCAGATATGTACAAGCGCATCCTGCTAAAGCTGTCCGGAGAGGCCCTGATGGGTTCTCAGAATTACGGCATCGACACTGCGGTGGCGGAATCGGTGGCTCGCGAGGTCAAGGCTGTGTACGACCTCGAGATCGAAATTGCTATCGTTGTCGGAGGCGGGAACATTTTTCGAGGTGTGTCAAAGTCGGCGGGCAATATGGACCGAGGCTCAGCAGACTATATCGGCATGCTTGCTACAGTGATGAACGCCGTTGTCCTGCAGGACGCACTCGAAAAGCTTGGCGTTTATACTCGAGTGATGTCGGCAATCGACATTCCCCAGCTCGCTGAGCCTTTCATACGTCGTAGAGCAATACGTCACCTGGAAAAGAAGCGAGTCGTCATTTTTGCAGCAGGGACAGGAAATCCTTATTTTACCACGGATTCAGCCGCGGCCCTTCGCGCCTGCGAATTGGGAGCGGAGGTCATCTTCAAAGCAACCAAGGTTGACGGAGTTTATTCTTCCGACCCGATGAAGGACCCCGCCGCAACGAGGTTCGCAAAGATCTCATTTCAGGAAGTGCTTGAAAAGCATCTTAAAGTGATGGACGCATCGGCGATCTCGCTCTGTATGGACAACGATCTGCCAATACTCGTTTTCAATATGACAGAGCCCGGGAACATCCTTAAGGCGGTCAAGGGCGATCTTAGCATCGGGACCTTGGTCTCGGTGACCGGCAATGCAACTGCGGCATAGACTCGTGTGATCGGCTCTTTGGCGGCGATATTATGGTCTATACAATATGAGCATTGACAGCGTAATTAAATCAGCCAAACCCAAAATGGAATCGGTGATCGATGACTTCAAGCGCAAGCTTGCGAACGTTCGCACCGGACGTGCTTCGGTAGGGATACTTGACCCGGTCATGGTCGATTATTACGGCACACTGACACCGTTGAACCAAATGGCCTCGGTCGCCGTTCCCGAGCCGCAGTTACTCACCGTCCAGCCTTGGGACGCGTCTCAGCTTGCGGCCGTCGAAAAGGCGATAATTGGCGCTAACCTTGGTCTCAACCCATCTAACGATGGCAAGATAATCCGACTCGCAATTCCAGCGTTGAACGAGGAAAGGAGAAAGCAGTTTGCCAAGCAGATCCACGAGATCGCCGAAGAGCATCGTATCGCGGTTCGAAATATCCGCCATGGAGCGAACGACTCGTTAAAGAAGATGCTCAAAGAGAAACAGGTTTCAGAGGACGACGAACGCTACGGACTTGACGAAGTGCAGAAGCTCACGAACACCTTTACTGCGACGATCGACGAACTTGCCAAGAACAAGGAGCACGAGGTGATGAGTGTTTAGCCGTCGAGGTTGAGAACAGCGGAAAAGCCCGCATCCGACTTGGTCGAGAAGCGGGCCTTTCCAATATGACGGTCGGATCACTTATTCTTGCTTTCTTCATCTGCCTTGAACTTCACAAACTGGGTCTTGAATTCCTTACAGGTCTTCGCCAATTCTTCTGTATTCGATCCATCCTTCTCAACTGCTTCTCTAACGCCGTCTTTTATTCGATTCAGGATCGTTGCTTTAATGGCCTTGGTCACAAAATCGTCTTCACTGTTGTTGAGTTCGGCTTCGATAAGGGCCATCACTTCATCGCACTCCGGCACCCCGATCGTCGAAGTCCCGACGGTCTTGTCTACCACGTCGTCCGATGTGGTCCTGTCCTTTCCGCTCGAGGGTCCGCCAGGGCCTTTTGAACCTAACAGGCTACATCCAAGACCGACAAGAACGATCAATGCTGTCACAGAAAAGATAGAGTATTTGTTTTTCATTTAAAACCGGCGTGGTCAGCCGTCCTCCTTCGAAAAGACGAACAAACTTCAGGCTTTTTGCAGGTTGGCGAACTTTTCGATCAGTTTTTTCATTCCATATCCGGGAAAACTTATAGTCAGTTTTGAACTCTCACCCTTCCCTTCCCGTCTTAGGACAAGACCTCGGCCATACTTCGAATGTTTAACATAGGATCCCGGTTCGATCGCACCGTCATTTTCATCAGGATGCGAAACGACTCTCATTTCCGTTCTGGCACTGATCTGACTTTCCGCTTCCGATCGTGACATGGAGCCGACTGATCCTACACGATCGGCCTTGTCGATCTCATTCGCGGGTTCGTTTGCCGCTCTCGCTTCCCGACGACGAAAAAATTCGGTGATCGCATCGGCACTGTTGTACGTTTTTCCGGTGTAAACGTTCCTCGGTATTTCAGAAGCCTGATCAACCTCCGCCGCTGAAGCAGCAGCGGTCTTACTGCGTGCTTTCCTAGTCGAAGCAGATGCGAACGACAGCCATGAAGGGCCCCGCGAAAGATCGTCGATAAGGTTCAAAGGAAGCTCATTCAAAAACTGCGACGGTTCGGGAGCCATTTCCTCACCATAAACCCGTCGCCGCATCGAGTGTGTAACATAGAGCAGCCTCTCAGCCCGCGTGATCGCAACATATGCAAGACGACGTTCCTCTTCCAGTTCCCGCGGGTCATTTATGCTCCTCGAGTGAGGAAAAACACCATCTTCTAGCCCGACAACAAATACTATGGGAAACTCTAATCCTTTAGCCGAATGTACGGTCATTAAAGTAACGCCTGCGTTTCCGTCGATCTTGTCCGTATCAGACGTCAGCGCTGCATGATCTATAAAGTCCCTCAGCCCGGATCGCGGCAGCTGATCGTATTCCGACGCTGCGTTCACAAGTTCTTCAAGATTCTCAAGACGCCCTTGTGCCTCCTCCGAGTTCTCATTGCGGAGCATTGTCGCATATCCGCTGTCCTCGATCGCCGCGATCACGATATCTGACACTTGTTTACCAGAAGTACGAGCATTTTCGAGTTTCGAACGAATACCTTCGATAATGTGCATAAACGAAGCGACAGCGTTCCGAGCACGCAAGGGGAGGATCTGAGGTCTGCCGTTCGTCGGCCCTGCAATACTGTTGATCGCCTCCCACATAGAAAGTCCGTTTTGCCGAGCAATATCTTCAATGATCTCGATCGTCGAACGACCGATGCCTCTGGCAGGAGTGTTTATAACGCGCAGGAGCGCGACGTTGTCCGATGGGTTCAGAGCAAGCTTTAGATACGCCACGATGTCCTTTACTTCGGCTCTCTCATAAAACGAAAATCCGCCGACAATGTTGTAGTCGATACGCAAACGACGTAAAGCCTCTTCGAAAACTCGCGACTGTGCGTTTGTCCGATATAGCACGGCGATTCGCTTGCTCGCATCTCGCCGCCTGTGATCCTCGATCTTCGATGCTACGAATCTACCCTCATCGTCGCCGTCGCGCGCTTGAAAATACTTTATTCTTTCGCCTCCGGACTGTTCCGTCCAAAGTTTCTTCTTCTTTTGATCAATGTTGTTCTCGATGATCGAATGGGCCGCATCGAGTATATTCTGGGTCGAGCGGTAGTTCTGTTCGAGCAAGATGACCTTTGCCTCGGGGAAATATTTTTCAAATTCAAGGATGTTCCGTATGTCGGCCTGGCGAAATCCGTAAATGCTTTGAGCGTCGTCACCGACAACACAAATGTTCTGGTGCTTTTCCGTCAGAAATCTCGTGAGCGCGAGTTGCAAGGGATTAGTATCCTGATACTCGTCGACAAGTACATACCGGAACCGGTCGTTATATTTCTCACGGGTTTCTGCCGAGATCCGAAGTAACCGAACTGCCTTAATTAGCAGGTCATCGAAATCCAACGCATTCGCGCGTCCAAGCCTTTCTTCATACATTCCAAAAACCCGAGCATATGCCGCGTACTTTTCATTCGTCCTATCAACCGATGATGCGAACATTTCAACGTCTTCGCCACGGTTTTTCGCTCCGCTTATCGCGGAACGCACAACCCTGGGAACGATCTGCTTTTCGTCCAGGCCAAGATCCTTTACGCAGGCTTTTATCACTTTCAGACTTTCATCCGTATCGTAAATCGTGAATGATCTCGTGTAGCCCTCGTCAAGTGTTTCGATATCCTGGCGAAGTATTCGCACACATAGGCTGTGAAAAGTTGAGATAAGCGGCAAAGAGTTAAGCTTTTCACCTTTCAACAAGCTATTCACCCTTTCCCTCATCTCACCGGCTGCTTTGTTTGTAAATGTGACGGCGAGGATATTATGAGGGGATACGCCTTTTTCAGCAATTAAGTATGCGATCCGCACTGTGATCACGCGAGTCTTGCCAGAACCAGCCCCCGCAAGCACAAGCAGCGGGCCCTCAGTTGTCGAAACGGCCTCAACCTGTTTTGGATTTAGTGAGGACAAAAGGTCCATTTGCAGGGTGTTATTTGATCAGTGCTTGTATCTCTTTGAACTTCGAATGTTCGGAAGTAGCCATCAACTCGAACAACGCCATCTCGACGCTTGACGCCACGACCCCGGAAGCAAGCATTCTCTGAAGACCGGCATTGCGGTCGTGTTCAAATCGTGAACCTACGCAATCGGTCAACAGATGCACCGTATAACCCGCTCCGACAAGATCAAGAGCGGTCTGAGTTACGCAAATATGCGTCTCAACACCTGCAAGAAACACGGTCTCCGCAGCAAGATCGCGAAGTCCAGTCTTGACCTCTTCAGATCCGAACGCGCTGAAGGTTCGTTTTTCGACACGTACATGCTCTTCAGGAAGAGAAAATCTGATCTCCTCCGCCGTCGGCCCGAGCCCTTCCGGATACTGCTCGGAAACAATTACCGGAACCCCCAACATTCCAAAGCCGGCGACCGCAGTTGCAGTCCTTGTGGCGATCTCTTGGAAATTGCCGATCGGATCGCGGAATGCCTCTTGCATGTCCACGACCAAGAACACCTTTTTCGCTGAACTTAGCACATTAACGGGCGACATTTTCAACTGAGCTTTCCTCAGCCAGCCCGGCGATCTCGCTTGCTGATCGCTCTACCGACCTCACCTTTGAAGCCGACCTCTCGGCCTTTTCCTTCATCTCCTTCTTGTATTGGCGAATAAAGAAGAAGACCGCCAAAGCGGAGAGAATGAGGATCAGCACCATCATCGCAGCAATAAAGTAGATCTCGGCGTCGATTGGGCCTTGCATCCTTCTATTTTATGGTCTCGGTCTGCCTTATTCAAGTTGGTCGTTTTTCAGGCTGTCTCACTGACGAATCGAGGAAGGATCATCCGAAGCGGAACTCCAACCCGGACAAAGCTACAGCCGATCCTAGACAACATTGAGATATACTCTGTTGGATCAAGTTCGTGGAAAGAATGATCTGATCAGTGCGGGGCCTGGTTGGCGGGAAAAGCCTCAGCGATCTCCGGCACTTCGGTGGCCAACCGGCTTCGATATATCTCCGGGATCTGCCTGACCTTTTTGGACTGGTCCGTTACAAGATGAAGCGTTTCGCCCTCAGCGAGAAGGGCGTTGTCGGCTGGCCGAATTATTTCGTAGATGAACCGGATCGAACGGCTGCGAATCTCCGCAACCCGGCTCCTAACAACAAGAACATCTTCGTAGTATGCCGGCGATTTGTAACGACAATAAGATTCGGCTACGACCATGAGAGCATTGTCGTTTTCTTCCATCTCCTTGTAGGAGAACCCACGGGCGCGGCACAGTTCGCTGCGGCCGGCTTCGAACCAAATGAGGTAGTTCGAATGATGGACTATGCCCATCTTGTCGGTCTCGGCATAGCGGACCCGTATCTCGGTTTCATGCCAGCCGTCCATAAGAAGGCGCCGATAGCCAGTGATCAATTGACAGCGCCGGAGTTCAATTCTTGATCCACAACCGCTGAAAACCAGCTACTGTTAGAATGGCTGGGAGACAGGGATTCGAACCCCGATAGGCAGATCCAGAGACTGCAGTCCTACCATTAGACGATCTCCCAGCGCCACTAATAATTTACGTGTCCAAAACTATTGTTGTCAAACCTGGCGTCTACTGCAAGCCCTTGCAAATGGTGTTTTGGGGCGGCGCGATGGAAGCCGCTGCACTTGGCCTAAATTCCCCCAAAATGCATCGTTGCGGCCCCGAAAGGGATTTTGACTTTTCTGCGTTAAGTTTTTACCTTCATCCATAATGTCTTCATCGAAAGAAATCTTGACGAATCGCCAGGCCTATCATGAATATCACATAGCTGATAAGTACGAGGCCGGAGCGGCCCTGCTTGGTACCGAGGTAAAGAGCATCATGGCCGGACGCGTACAGCTTAAGGATTCTTATGTACAAGTAAAGGACGGCGAAGTTTGGCTTATCAATGCCCATATATCGCCCTACTCGCATGGAAATCAACAGAACCACGACCCGCTGCGAACCCGAAAGCTGCTTTTGCACAAAAGGGAGATCCAAAAACTTGAACGTGAAACCTCTCTGAAAGGTATGACGCTGATCGTAACTTCTATCTATTGGAAGAACGGCCGCATCAAGTTTGAGATCGGCGTCGCAAAGGGCAAGAAACTCTTTGATAAAAGAGAGACAGAGATGAGAAAAACAGTAGATCGCGAAACACGCCAGCAGTTGAAAGAAAGGGACAGATAAGCTAAGGTATTACAACGATTTTCGATCTTAATAGAGAGCGTTTTTAGAAAGGAGTTTGATGGAATTTCAGGGTATAACTTCGAATTTTATAGAAGCAAATGCTGAGGCTTTGGCGGTACCTGTTTTCAAGGGCGAAAAGATCGGCAGCGGCCTTTTAAAGGAACTTGACAAAATGGTAGGCGGTGCCGTTTCTTCGGTCTTTAAGTCAGAGGATTTCAAAGGTGAGAAGGGCCAGGCAGCCCTTCTTCGCTTTAGCCCGAAAGGTAAGGTCAAGGCCCGTTCAATAATGCTCCTCGGCGTTGGTGAGAATGCCGATTATTCGATCTCGGAGGTAGCAGTTGCGGCCGGCTTTGCAACGAGATACCTTCGTTCGCGCAATCACAAGAATTTTGCGTTTCTCCCGCGACATGATGGTGATTCAGTCGCCGTAGCACAAGCTGTGGCCCAAGGATTCGTAACCAGCCAGTTTGAACTCGATAAGTATAAAACAAAGGACAAGAAGGATAAGACGGTCTCAAAGATCGTGGTTTGCATCGACGGAGCGAAACCATCGGACCTGAACAAAGGTCTTTCGCGCGGCCGAATTGTGGGCGAGTCGATGAATTTCACCCGTGATCTGGCGAATGAACCGCCAAATATTCTCACGCCGACTGAAATGGCCAATCGGGCGCAGAAGATCGCCCGAGAGGCAGGCATGAAATTCGAGGTACTGGACGAAGCAAAGATGCAGAAGCTCGGAATGGGCTCGCTTTTGAGCGTGACCAAGGGCTCTGATCAACCCGCGAAAATGATCGTCCTGCGTTACTCGCCGGCAAAGAGCACCGCCAGAAAGGGAGAACTGCTTGCACTGGTCGGCAAAGGAATCACTTTTGACACGGGAGGAATTTCACTCAAGCCTGGTGAGGGCATGGACGCTATGAAATACGACATGTCCGGCGGGGCTACCGTCCTCGGAGCGATGCGGGCGATCGCGTTGCTTAAGCCGACCGTCCCGGTGCTCGGAATCGTCGCCGCTGTCGAAAATATGCCTGACGGAAAGGCGTCACGACCGAGCGACGTCGTGACCGCGTGTAATGGAAAGACCATTGAGATTCTTAATACCGATGCCGAAGGCAGACTGATCCTTGCCGATGCCGTGGCCTATGCTGAAAAGCAGGGTGCGACCCGGATCGTAGATATGGCAACTTTGACCGGTGCTGTCATCATCGCTCTTGGGGACCAGAATACTGGTATTATGGGTACGGACCAGGGCCTGGTGGACGAGATCATCTCGCTTGGCAAGGAGAACGGCGAGGGGTTCTGGCAGCTGCCGCTGAGCAAAGAATATAGCCGACAGATTAGATCTGACATTGCCGATATTAAGAACATCGGCCCTCGAGGTAAGGCAGGGACGATCATGGGGGCCGCATTCATTCAGGAATTCGTGGATAAGGCAAAATGGGCCCATCTCGATATTGCAGGGACAGCTTGGTCCGACACCGTAAAGCCGCATCAGGCAAAAGGACCTACTGGTGTTGCGATCAGAACGCTGATCTCCCTTGTCGAACGCTCGCAATAGACACCGTGGGCAGCTTTTAAGATAATTGCCGATAAATCTCGATTTGTCGGCATTTGTCTTTTGCGAACAATGTCTGCCAGATCTTTAGGGAAAAGACACTCGGTTTCCCAAGAGCCCGCTGCCGGAATGAACTCACATCTCTCAAAGAACAACCTGAACCTGGCGCTTGCCGCCGGGGCAATACTGTTTGTCGCAGGTTGTTTCTGGAGTCGTGGACCAGTGTCAGACAGCGAAGAGCCGTCTGCCAATGTTGAAGCTCCGGCCATAGAATACGAAACGCCTGGCTCGCGACCGTCTGACACCGCCCAGGGCAAGCGAAAGGACGAGGGCGACTTTATTGTGCAGCATCTTGAAGTTGCGACACCACGATATCGCGAGATCGATCGTCAGGTTAAAGATGCAAAGCTTCTTGAAGATGCGGCTGACAAGCTGAATCATGCGCTGAGCCTTCCGCGCGATATTTACCTGCGAACCAAAGACTGCAACGAAGTTAATGCATTCTATAATGCGGCAGATCGATCGGTAACGATGTGCTATGAACTCATGGAACATTTCTACCGGATCTTTCGTTCGACAGGCATTACAGACGATAAGGCCTATTCGAAAATGAACGACGCCGTTAGGTTCGTGTTCCTTCACGAGATCGGGCACGCTCTCATTGACCAATACAAGCTCCCGGTTGCCGGGAACGAAGAGGACGCGGCCGACCGCTGCTCGGCATATATAAACCTTAAGGAATTAGGTGAGGACGGTGTACGGGCCGTCTTTGCCGCCGCCGAAGCCTTTTCGATCGAATCGAAACGGTCCCCTAATAACCGAAATCTTGCGGATGAACATCTTCTTTCTGAACAGCGATTTTACAATTCACTTTGTATGATATATGGTTCTAATCCGGAAAAACACGCAAAAATTGTGGACGAAGGATTTCTTCCGAAAGAGCGTGCGGTCCGATGCCGAGGCGAATATCAGCGTGCGGTCGATAGCTGGGTCAGCCTTTTGGAGCCGTGGCGGAAAAATTAACCGATCAAATCCAGGAGAATGAATAATTTATGATGAGTTTTGCTAAAGAGATCGTCTTAGGCAAGGATCTCAAGCTGACCTTTATAGCTGTTGCCGCGATAATTTTCACGGCAGCCTTTGCCTGTCAAACGGGGGGCGACACTGTGCCGCCCGACGCGGAGCTTCAATCGCTAATTAAAGATACAACCTCGGATTTCGCGAATGCGATCGAAACGGAGGATTTTACAAGGCTTCATTCCAAAGCGTCGTCCGATTTCCAGTCGACCTATACGCCGGCCCAGGCCAAGAATGCGTTCTCTACCTTTATTGATAAGAAAGATGCGGTGCTGCCAAGTTTGAAGAACGCCGCATCATCAAACGCTACTTTTTCGAAGATACCGTCGATCCGACAAGAAAAGGGTTTGAACATCCTTGTTGTTGACGGCGAACTTAGCTCAAAGCCCTATCCGGTAAAGTTTCAGTACGAGTATGTTTGGCGCGATGGCGGTTGGAAGATGCTCAAGCTTTTCGTGAATATGTAGAGCGGTCTTTGCTTTGTAAAGATCATCGAAGGCGGCCTCCAAAGCCGCCTTTGCCTATTTGTCGAACGAAATATAAAATTATGTTTTTGCCGATCAAAGAAAACAATGAATTCCACGTCGAACTTCGTTGTGAAAATAAAGGTCTTAGCCTGTTTTTCAACTCGAACCTTCGACGTATCGCCCTAGTTTGACTTATGAAAATTCACGAATATCAGGGAAAGGCCTTGCTTAAGGAATATGGGGTTCCAGTGCCGAGAGGCATCGTTGCGCGGACACCCGATGACGCCGAAGCTGCGACGAAGGAGTTGGGCACTGATGTTGTAGTGGTGAAAGCTCAGATCCACGCCGGCGGACGCGGGAAAGGCGGCGGCGTAAAGCTTGCAAAGTCGCCGGAGGAAGCCAAACAAATCTCGTCAGAAATGCTCGGCATGATGCTCGTCACGCATCAGACCGGCCCCGAGGGCCGCGAGGTCAAGACGCTCCTGATCGAAGAAGGTTTGCCGATCGATAAGGAATTCTATCTCGGCATCACGCTTGACCGTGTCACAGGACGCAACGTCTTTATGGCGTCGAGTGCCGGCGGTATGGACATTGAAAAGGTCGCCGAAGAAACGCCGGAGCTGATCCTTAAAGAGACGATAGATCCTTCAGTTGGCATGCGGCCGTTTCAGGCACGTAAGCTGGCATTTGGCCTTGGGATCCCGAATGATCTGGTCAACCAGGCCGCGAAATTTGCGCTCTCGCTTTACGACGCTTACGAAAAGATGGACGCGTCGATCGTTGAGATCAATCCGTTTCTTCTTACCAAGGACAACCGGCTGATCGCGCTGGACGCAAAGGTCAACTTTGACGACAATGCACTCTATCGCCACAAGGACTATGCGGAGCTTCGCGATCTCAATGAAGAAGAGCCGCTTGAGATCGAAGCATCGAAGTACGACCTGAACTACATAAAGCTTGACGGAAATATCGGATGCATGGTCAATGGGGCGGGCCTGGCGATGGCGACGATGGATATTATCAAACTAGCCGGCGGCGAACCGGCCAACTTTCTTGATGTTGGTGGGGGTGCGTCGCAGGAACGTGTCGAACAGGCGTTTAAGATCCTTCTGGCGGATGAAAATGTGAAGGCTGTTCTGATAAACATCTTCGGAGGGATCGTTCGCTGCGATATGGTTGCTAACGGTGTGGTAGCCGCTGCAAAAAATCTCGGCGTATCTATCCCGATCGTCGCACGTCTCGAAGGGACCAATGTCGAAGAGGGTCGCCGCGTGCTCGCGGAATCGAACATCGGTATAATTCCCGCAGCCACCATGAGCGATGCCGCTGAAAAGGCCGTAGCGGCTGCTGCTCCGTCGTAAGCGCGAATGCCGATGATCGAAACATTGAATTCATACCGGCCATCTGGTATCCTGCCAGAAATAATGATGCCGAAGTTTTCCTTTTTCATTGGAAAACGCGGGGGAACCAAATCCCTTGCCAATGCAAGGACGGGGCTAATCTGAGCTATCAGAGAAAGACTTCTTCGCTTCCAGCCCGTCAGCTAACCTCGTAGGCAAAACGAAGAAGGACACTGAACGACTTCAGAGGAGGTTGTGAACATTGTGCTTCACAACCTCTTTTTGTCTCACTGGTGCCTTCAAATCTCGAACGATGGAGGAATGTTGGCCCAATGAGAAAGATAACGATCGTTGGAGGTGGTGCAAGCGGCACGCTACTTGCAGTGAACCTATCATCCGTCTCCGCGGAAACTCCGTTGTCGATCACTCTAGTAGAAAGCCGGTCGCGAATAGGCCGTGGCGTAGCTTTCTCGACGAAATTTGATTGTCACTTGTTGAATGTACCAGCCGGCAAAATGAGTGCTTTCCCGGATGAGCCCGATCATTTTCTGAATTGGCTGACATCTAACGGACACGGATTCGAAGCATCTGATTTTGTGCCCCGCCGACTTTTTGGCGAATACTTGACAGCATTGTTGGATGAACGGTGCCGAATGGCGTCTGGAAATGTGAGATTTGCTTCGATCGAGGAAGAAGCGGTCTCGCTGGAGGTCAATGGCAGCACTTCTAAACTTCATCTAGCTTCGGGAACCACGATCGATGTAGATGCAGCCGTGCTGGCTTTCGGTAATTTCCTGCCTCCACATCCTACCGTTCCTGATCTCTCGTTCATATCGGCAAACAAATACATCCGCGACGTTTGGGCCGACGACGCGTTTGAAACGGTACAACCCGACGATCAGGTTCTTATCGTAGGTACAGGCCTTTCAATGGTGGACGTCGTCTTGAGACTCAGGTCTTCAGGGCATAAGGGTAAGATCACCTCTATCTCGACACGCGGACTCCTTCCCGCTGTACATAAATTGGGATTCCATTATGATCCGTTCTTTGATGAGATCCGCGGTTCGACCCGGATCACAGAGATCTTTACGGCAGTTCGTAAACATGCACGGAGAGCCGGCGAAGCAAACAGCGACTGGAGGGCAGTTATCGATTCGTTGAGACCATACACTCAACGACTTTGGCAGGGGCTTCCGATTGCGGAAAAAAGGTATTTCCTCCAGCATTTGAGCCGTTATTGGAATGCCGCGCGACACCGAATGCCGCCTGCTGTCGCCGCCGTCATCGACGAGATGCAAAAAGAGGGCAGCTTGGAGATCGTCAGCGGAAGGCTGCGACACATTTCAATAGACAATAAGGGTGATTTTCTAGTAAACGCAATTCGGGATGGTGAACAAAGCTATCTTAACGCGAATGTACTCGTCAATTGCATCGCATCGCAGTCAAATTTCGCGCACATCGAGAGCGAGTTTGTCAGGGACCTTCTCGCAAAAGGTTTGATCAGTTGCGACCCGCTCTGCCAAGGCTTAGACGCGACTCCCGATGGGCAATTGCTCAACGCAGCGGGAGAGCCGTCGGTCCCGCTATGGACGCTCGGAACCGCCCTTAAAGGCACTCTCTGGGAAACGACCGCGATACCGGAAATTCGTGTGCAGGCCGCCAAGTTGGCGAAGCGGTTAGTGCTGGAATAGTCGCTCCTGTGTTTTCCGCGACAACTGAATTTGGACCAGATCTCATTGCGTCAAAGCAACCAAATCCGCAAGTCACATCATCTGTTAGGTCAGTTTCGCCAATCGATCTAAATTAAAGGAAAACTTATGAAAAGGATATCTCTCTCCCTGCTAGTATTGGTGTGCGCATTTTCGGCAGCGGGACAGTCCGCGAAACGACTTGTACCCTCAGCAAAAGGTCTCGTGACCATGTCGAAACCCCAGGTCGCCGCAAACACGCTCCCGATCCGCCGCGTGGTTTTATATTCCAATGGCGTGGCGTACATCGAACGGCGCGGCACCGTGACCGGAAATGCTGAGGTCAACCTGTCGTTCAAGCAATCGCAGGTTGACGATGTGCTCAAATCGATGGTGGTCCTTGACCTCGGTCAGGGCCGGATCGGGGCCGTCAGCTACAATTCGTCGATGCCTGCATCGGCACGCACGGCTGAGATCCCGTTCAGCGTCGAAGCGGAAACCGAGGATGACGAGGAATCGTTCGGGGGACTTGCGGGCGTGCTTTCTCAACTTCAGGGTGCGGCCGTCGCTGTTACCTCCACGCGCGGAACGGCAACGGGCTCGATTCTCACGGTCGAAAAGCGAGGGAACGGCAACGGCTCTGAAAAGAATGGGGTAAGGATCGTTCCGATACATTCTTTGGTCCTCGCATCGGAATCTGGAGAGATCGTGGCCTTTGACCTATCCGATATTCGTTCGGTCAAGCTGCTTGAAGAAGGCACCCGCCGGGACCTGAACGAATTCGCGAATGCGACCGCTTCCACACGACGCCGCGACGCAAAGACTATCACAGTCACGTCATCCGGCAGCGGCACCCGCGAGATGGTCGTTAGCTACACCGTCGCAGCCCCGATTTGGAAGACGACCTATCGCGTGGTTCTCGACGAACAAGGCAATCCGTTCTTCCAGGGCTGGGCAATAGTGGATAATGTCGGCGACGAAGATTGGAGCAACGTGCAGCTCTCGCTTATTTCCGGTTCGCCAGTGTCTTTCATACAAAACCTCCAGAAGCCGCTCTATCGCTATCGTCCTGTCATCCCGATACCGGAAGACCTTAACCTGAAGCCGCAGATCTATGATCCTGAAAATGGGGAAGGTGAGGGGTACGGACACGGCTCCGGAAGCGGTACAAGTCGTGGTTCGGGAAGAGGCTTTGGTTCGGGCGCGGCACCTCCTCCGCCCCCGCCAAAAGGTTTGTTCGATAGCGCGAACAGCAACTTTATGATATCCAGCGGCTTTTCGGGTACAGGAGTTAGCGATGCATTGATCAACGAACGAGGCGGCGTCGAGACGGCGGCCAGCAGCGAAGAGATCGGCGACCTTTTCGAGTACCGAATTGAACAGCCGGTATCCGTCGAACGGAACCGCTCCGCCCTCATACCGATAATCCAGACAAAGATGGAGGGTGAGCGAGTGTCGATCTTTCGGTACACCCCTTCGAACTCGGATCCCGATGATGATGACGACGACGAAACGCAGGCTGTCCGCAGGGCGAACCCGCGTCCGATGAGCGGCGTGTTGCTGAAAAACGTCACACCGATGACTTTTGAAGGCGGTTCGATGACCATCCTTGACCGCGACGCCTATGCCGGCGAAGCCCTGATGGAGCGGCTCCGTCCAAAGGAACAGCGGCTTATCTCTTTCGCCCTCGACACGGGCACGCTTGTCCGCGTCGAGCAAAAAGAGGCCCGCGAGCCTGCAATGCTTGTACGTGCCGTAGGCGGCGTGTTTCAGGTCCATTACTTCAAAACCGATAAACGTATTTATCGCCTATCAAACCAAACGAACCGGCCAAAGATCGTCTATATCGAGCATCCGGTACGCAAGAACTGGTCTCTTTCGGAGAGTTTCGCTCGGCCTGACTATACGACGGCGCGTTTCTACCGATTTCGTGTGGACCTCGCCGCCTTTGAGAACAAAGAAGTGATCGTCGGCGAAAACCTGGGGATGATGGACAAATACGAACTCCGATCGCTGTCGCCAAAAGATCTCGATCTTCTCGTAGCGGGCCGAATTATCGATGACGAAATGCGTGCCCGCCTCGGAAAACTCATCGAGCTGCGACTGAAGATCAACGACACCGAAGCAAGGCTCGAGGCGGCTGAGGACGAAAGCGAGGCCATCTCGAAAGACCAGGAGCGGTTTCGTGCAAACCTAGAGACCCTGTCAAAGACGACCGAGGCGAAACAGTTGATCGGCCGCTACATCGCGAAAGCGAACGAACAGGAATCGCGCCTTGAACAGATCACCAAGGAACGCAAAAACCTTCAGGCCGAGAAAGAAAAGCTCGAACGGGAGCTCGCGATCGAAATTAAGAACTTCGAATTGAAGTGAACCACGAGCTTACGCATGGCAAGACGGCGGGTTGTGATCAGAGCTTGATAAAGATCCGTCGGCGATACAGCAGCCACATTAGGAAGAGCCAGAACAGGATAAAGCTGATGGCATAGGCCAGTGATGCGTTCACCGGGGAGAATAACGTAAGGTAAATATTGTTAAAGATCCATTGCTGGAGAGTTATTTCCTTTCCCTCAGGCCCTGCGAAACGGATCATTCCCAGCAAGCGTGCCATAATGCCGGAAAAAACGAACAACGCCAGGGCATTCACGCCGAATATGACGAACGGCTTTGCCCAACGCTTGTAGCCTTTTATATCGATAACGTAATAGCAAAAGGCGAGCGTCAACAAAGCCAGGCCTGAAGTATAAACGACGTAGGAACTTGTCCACAACGATTTGTTGAGCGGGAACATAAGGCTCCAGGACCACCCGATGGCGAGCAGCACGGTACCGGCGAAAAAAAGGCCAAGGGCGGTCTCGACAGCAGAAGCACCCGTGCGGGTCGAAACCTCTTGAGAATTCTCATCATTTATACTTTCGCCGCCATCTTTCCTGAGCAGCCAAGTCCCGGTTAGGACGCCGCTGAGCGTCGTCGCAATGGCAGGCATTGTTGAGAGAATGCCTTCCGGATCAAAAACCTTTCCTGCCCGCCATATGTGATCGACCGTTAGTATTACGCGGTCGAGAAATGCCGCCAAATTGCACGCCTTGTCGTCAATGGTCCAAACCTCGCAGCCAGGTACCGGGACCACCGTCATCAGCAGCCAGTAAAGCAATAACAATGCGACCGCGATAAAACTCTGCTGCTTCCACGTGGTATGCAGATAAATGAACGACACGATCAGATAACAAACGGCGATACGCTGAAGAACGCCCGGTATCCGCATTGTCGAAACGTTGTACCAGGCGATATTCGTCCCACCCATCCAGAATCCGATCACAACCAATGCAGAGACCCCAGCAACTGCCGCAGCTATCGCTTTGCGGTCCGTCAGATAGAAAAATAGCGAGGCCGAGAACGACAGTACCAGCAAGACTTTGATGATCAGGGGAATTCCCGTATCGGCAAAGGTGAAGAACGGGATGATCGACATTAGCAGGCCGATCGCAAAGATCTGGGCGGAACGAAAAATTATCTTGAGATAAACGCTGCGAGAAATTCCCTCAGCTATTCTCTTTGATAGGGCGATCGGGATCGCGACGCCCACAATGAACAGAAAGAATGGAAAAATATAATCGGTCGGCGTTATGCCATGCCAATCAGCATGCTTCAGCGGGCCGTAGATCGCGGACCAGGTGCCTGGATTGTTGACAAGCACCATTCCCGCGATAGTCATTCCGCGAAAAACGTCAAGAGAAATAAGGCGTCCCTGGTTCATAGTGGAACGCGGACGCCCCCGTCCGCAATGAATATGAAGCACGAAGCCAAGTTATGGAACCCGCACGCCCCCGTCCGCAATGAATTTGAATCTCGAAAACGAGTTTTCCATCTTCCCGTCACACAACCTATTTGGATGGATCCAAATAAGAATGTCCGGGTATCCGCTACCATCCGTTTCGTTCACGGGTCGCAGTGATATGGGCGGTATGATGACGCGAATGCCATGCATAAAGCCCGGTCACCGTTTCTAATTTCCATCGTCCGGTTTCGGGATGAACAAACTCACGCTGCAGATCGTCCTCATCCAAACTTCGAAGCAATTCCACCCATCTTGCATGTACCCCGTCGATGATCCCGAGCGAGGCCTCGATCGGCATTTTGCTGTCGGCAAGCTCGGCCCAACGATCTTCCCTGTACGGAAGGATCGTCGGAGATTTATCTTCAGTCAACGCAAGCTTAAATCGGCAAAGCGAGTTAATGTGGCTGTCGGCAATGTGATGGACGGTTTGTCGCAGGGACCAGCCCTCGGGTCGATACGGCGTGTCGATCTGCCAGTCGGTCAGGCCTGCGACCGCTCTCCGCAGATCGACGGGAAGATCTTCGATCGTCTTTATATTCTCTTCAAACGAAGAATAGACGCCGGGGTCGAATTTCCCGACAGGATAGCGGAGATCTTGTGCTGATGATGATTGAACCATACGTTTGTGGATCCTGGATTCTAGAATTTAGAAATTTCGCTATCGCGATTTGAGTCATTTGTCGAGACATCCCGATTCCGCTGATCCGATCTATTGGCGTGACGCCCCCAGTCCAAGCACCGTTCTTGCTCTTTCACCCGCCATAATAGCTCTCGAAGCGAGTGAACTGCTCAAGAAATACAAGCTTGACCGTACCGGTCGGGCCGTTGCGCTGTTTTGCTATTATCAGATCCGTCTGTCCGGTGTTGTCATCTGTTGGATTATAGTAATCTTCGCGATATATAAAAGCTACGACGTCCGCATCCTGCTCGATGGAACCTGATTCGCGAAGATCGGACAACATAGGTTTCGGTGGTTTGCGGGCTTCCGGGGCTCGCGAAAGCTGAGACAATGCAATGACGGGCACGTTGAGCTCTTTCGCGAGCCCCTTCAACTCACGAGAGATCTTCGAGACCTCCTGTTGACGGGATTCGGTCTTCCCGGAACCTCCCATCAACTGAAGATAGTCCACTACAATGAGATCGAGCCCCTTCTGCTCGGCCGCAAGCCGGCGTGCCTTTGCACGCATTTCAAGCACGGAAATAATAGATGTGTCGTCGATGAAGATCCTCGCTTCCGCGAGCGCTCCTATCGAACCTGCCAACCGTTCCCAATCGGCGCGCGACAACACGCCGCGACGCAGGTTCTTGGAGTCGACGCGAGCCTCTGAGGCCATCATTCGCATAGCCAACTGTTCCTTAGACATCTCGAGCGAAAAGAATCCTACGACCGCATTCTCCTTAAGCGCTGCATTTTGAGCGATGGTCAGGCATAACGCCGTCTTTCCCATCGAGGGGCGGGCTGCAACGATGATCAGATCGCCTGGCTGAAGTCCTGAGGTTGTCTCATCGAGCTCACGAAAACCGGTCGCAAGGCCGGTCAGCGCATGGGAATCCCGCCGTGAATATTCCTCCACCTTTGCAAGCACACTTTCTGCCACCGGACGAATGTGAGCAAAGCCAACGTTCGTTCGATGTTCGGCAAGCGCGAAGATCAATTGTTCCGCATGGTCGAGAACGACATCGGCATCTTCCTCTTCCTCCAGTGCTTCGCTAGTTATCTGGTTGCACGTGCGGATCAGGCTACGCATCACCGACTTGTCGCGGACCACGTTTATGTAGTCGGTCAGATCTGTAAAGTGCGGAAGGCCGAAGGTGAGATTCGTGATCGACGCAACACCGCCGATGGATTCGAGTGAGCCTTCTTTCTTTATCTCTTCCCCGATGAGGATCGGATCGATCGGTTTAGACGATTCGAAGAGTGAGATCATCGCCGCAAAGATCCGCCGATTCAGGGGCGAATAAAAATCGGCCGGTTTCAGGGCGGAGACCGCCTGTGTGATCAGTGCGTTGTCAAGCAGTATCGCGCCAAGGATAGCTCGTTCGCTGTCCTCGTTGGAGGGTAGCGGACGTTCTAGATACTGGTCTCGCCTTGCTTCCGGGAATGCTGCCATCTCTGTCAGGAAAATGTGTCGTCGAATACGATGATAGCGTTAAATTGAGCATCGCATCAATCGCAGTTTCCAGATTTTTTTTTGTGATTTTCCACAATTTTTACACAAGAAAAGCCGCATGCTCCGAGGAGCATGCGGCTGAGATAAATCATTCCAAATGCTTAGTTTTCCGTTTCGGCCGAGGGCTCTTCGGTCGCTGCTTCGGCCGTTTCCTCAACGGCTGGGGCACTGCTTTCGGCCTTGGCCTTACGCGCCTTTTTTTCCGGCTTTGCCTCGACGACTTCGCCTCCCTCGGCAGACACCTTCACTGGCACTTCAAGCGTAACTTCGCGATGCAGCTTCACCTTAACAGTGTATTCGCCAGTCTCCTTGATCGGATCACGCAAAACGATCTTTTTGCGATCGATTTCGTAGCCCTTGCCCTGAAGCGCCGCGGCAATGTCCATCGAAGTGACCGAGCCGAACAAGGTCCCGCCGTCTCCGGCCTTACGTTCGAATTCTAGCTCGATCGGGCCCATCATTTCTCTTTGAGCCTCAGCCGTAGCTTTTTCAACGGCAGCCTTTTTCAAAAGTGCCGCACGCTCTCCTTCGATCTGCTTGATATTTCCCTTCGTTGCCAGAGTGGCCAGCCCCTGCGGTAACAAAAAGTTCCGGGCGTAACCGGATCGTACCTTTACTATCTCACCCCGGCCGCCAAGCGTATCGATGTCTTCCCTTAATAAAACAGTTGTCGTTGCCATGATATTTTGATCCTTTTTGTCCTGATTCTTTTCAGATTCCAGGATTTATACTGCCCCTCCGGGTACGCATGAACAAATAGGTCGTTGTCGTCTTAGCATCCTCACGTGCTCGTCGGAAGACCCTTCGCAAATTCATTCAAGGCGGTCCAATTGCAATGGAAGCGCACTACTCCCACACAAACGGCAGCAATGCCATCGACCGGGCCCGCTTTATAGCGGTCGCGATACGACGCTGGTCTTTCGCCGATATGCCGGAGATGCGACGCGGCATGATCTTCCCCCGTTCCGGTATGAATTGGCGAAGAAAGTCCACATCGCGCCAATCAACATAGTCCGGCACCACCTGGCGCGGCCGACGGCGCTGGTATCGTCTTGGGGCCTTGTCGCCGAACATATCTTCGCTGACAAAGTTCTCTCGTTCTCTCTGTTCTACTTCGTTTTCAGCCATATTTCCTCTTATCAGGCTTGTGCCTCCGCGACCGGTTCTGACGGCTCTTCATTTGCGCGGAACTTAGCACGCTGTGACGCACGCTTTTCCCTTTTCGCTCGAAGTTTCTCAGCCTTCTTCCTGTCCTCATCGACTCGAACGGTTATGTAACGCATGATCATATCGTTGACCCGCATTCGCCGCTCGAGCTCCATTATCTCCTGACCGCTGCCCTCGATCTCGAACAAGACATAATGTCCCTCGGTCTTTTTCTTTATCGGATACGCCAACGTCCTCTGGCCGATATCGTCCATGCGGACAACGGTGCCGCCTTCCTTTTCTATCAGATTGCCGACGGCTTCGTTAAGTTTACCGATCCGATCTACCGGAGTGTCCGGATCGACAATGTACATTACTTCATAAGTTCTGTTTCCCAAGTTACTTTCCTCCTTTCGGCTCTCGAGCCACAACCCATACGAGTGTTGAAGCAAGAAGGTCATTTTCTACCGACATATAGCCGCTGTCGCGTTTGGCACTGGCCCGATCCGGCATCTCCTAACAAATGCTGGTTAGTTAAACTCCGCCATCGCTTTGTCCACTCCTTTCCGGATCACCGAGCGAACGGCTTCGACGCCTTTTGCCAAGATCTGATCCAATTCATCGAGTTCCGATCTTCCGAATTTCTGGAGCACGAAGCTCTTAGGATCGGAGATCTGATGTTCAGGTGCGATCCCGATCCGTAATCGAATGAACTTGGACGTGCCAAGGCGTTCGATCATCGATCTCAGTCCGTTGTGGCCGCCGTGGCTCCCCTCCGCCCTGATCCTGATCTTACCGAACGGTAAAGCAAGATCATCCGTTATCGCTATCAAAACTCGGCCGCTTCGTTCCTGCTTCTCCAGCAAGCACTTGACGGCTTCGCCGCTGAGATTCATGAAGGTCTGCGGCTTTACCAGTTCTGCAAGCCTTTCCTCTATGATCGCACGTCCGATCAACGACCGGCATTCCGTACGTTTGACTCCGACGCCCTCCTGAGCGGCCAACCGATCAACGAGCATAAAGCCCATATTGTGCCGTGTTAGATCATATTCGGCACCTGGATTGCCCAGTCCAACGATCAGCCATTCAGCCACGAAGTCACCACGCTATTCCTGTTCCTCGGCCGGCGACTCCTCTTCAGGCTTTTCGCCGACAACTTCAGGCTCAGCTCCTTCCTCGATCTGCGGTTCGAGTTCGGCCTCCTTCACGATCGAAATGGCTGCAACAACCGTTTCCGGCGATTCAAGGATCTCGACACCTTCCCCAACCTTAAGGTCAGAAACATGGATCGCGTGTTCCGATGTAACACCCGAAACATCTACCACGATCGATTCGGGCGTCTTGGCCGGTTCGCAAAGAACCTTGACCTCGCGGAGCGCTAGATTGAGGACAGAGCCCTCTTCGTCAAGGCCCGCTGCATCGCCGACCAAATGGATCGGCACCGTCATCTCGATCTTCTCGCCCTTTGCAAAACGCCGAAGATCTGCATGCATCAACCTGCCTGTCACCGGATGGATCTGACGGTCCTGAATGATGACATCGTTCGCGTCACCCGCAATATCTAGCGAAAATACTGTATTTACACCCGCGTCTGAACGAAGGATCGCGGCAATGTCCCTTAACTGAGCCGACGCAGCGAGGCTTTCAGTTCCGCCGCCGTAAACCACGACAGGGATCCGCCCGGCGGACCTCAGCCGACGCGAATCGTTCTTTCCTCGGTTTTCACGCTTTTCCGCTTTTACAATCACCTTTTCAGCCATAACTTTTCCTTATAAACCTCGATGTTCCGAGTGGCGTATTTTGAAGCCGACGTTCAGCATCGAGCACGAGCCTACTTCATTCGCCCCTATATGTATTAAATAAAAAGCGACGACACACTTGTTTCGTCGTGGATCGACCTGATCGCCGATGCCAGCAACCCCGCGACGCTCAATACTTCGATCTTGTCGCTCCTGTTGGCTCCCAACGGGATCGTGTTGGTCACGATAACTTTCTTAAGATGCGATCCCTCTATATTCTCGATCGCATTGCCCGAAAGGACCGCGTGCGTAAATACCGCTCTGACCTCATTCGCTCCGGCCTTGTGCAGGGCCTCAGCAACTTTGCAGATCGTACCGCCCGTGTCGCACATATCATCGACGATCAAACAGTTTTTGCCTTGTACATCGCCCACGATGTTCATTACGTCCG
This sequence comes from Pyrinomonadaceae bacterium, assembly GCA_035327545.1. Lineage (GTDB taxonomy): Bacteria > Acidobacteriota > Blastocatellia > Pyrinomonadales > Pyrinomonadaceae > OLB17. The sequence continues at coordinate 208,335 of DAOLDE010000002.1, forward strand.
CCTCATTCGCACGTTCACGGCGTTTGTCGCAGAGGGCAAGCCCAGCATCGAGTCGTTTCGCATATGCCCTGGCACGTTCGGCGCCGCCCGTATCCGGCGCAACAACGATAAGATTCTCGATCGGGTTCTCCTTGAAATAATCGACAACTATCGGGGCAGCATAAAGATGATCGACCGGAATGTCGAAAAATCCCTGGATCTGCGATGCATGGAGGTCGATCGTAAGAACTCTTTGAGCACCTGCTTTGGTTATCAAATTTGCGACAAGCTTGGCCGCGATCGGCACCCTCGGCCTGTCTTTCTTATCGGATCGGGCGTATCCGAAATATGGGATAACTGCTGTCACACGCTCGGCCGAAGCACGGACGAATGTGTCCATCATGATCAACAGTTCCATGAGATGTCGATCGGTCGGAGGACAAGTCGGCTGAACTATAAAAACGTCGGCACCTCGAACGTTCTCCCCGATCTGAAAATTGAACTCCCCGTCGCGAAACCGGTCGGTGCTCGCCTGCCCAAGGTCGCACTGCAAATGCCCACAGATCTCTTCCGCGAGACCTCGATGCGCATTCCCCGAGAATACCTTTATGCTGCCCGTTACGCTCATTGACTAATAAAAAAGCCGCCCTATCACAGGCGGCCGCTCCGAACGTCACAAATGGCTGGGGCGGGAGGATTCGAACCTACGAATGCCGGATCCAAAGACCGGTGCCTTACCACTTGGCTACGCCCCAACGTTTAATTTGAGAAACTTGATCGGAAACGGCTGCGGTGAATAAGAACCGATGTCCGCATTGGACGTTTCAGTACCCAATACCCACCGCCTCGCGGTATTCATCCCGCGAGACTGCCGCTACGGCAAACTTTCGCCAGTTGACCTCATCGTCAAGGGCTTTCATTGCAGATTGCCGTGTCTCTGTGTTGTCAAAAACTGCAAAAACGCTTGGGCCGCTCCCACACATCAATGCGGACGCTGCCCCCAGCTCGAGAAGCTTCTCTTTGACCTTCCCGACTTCCGGGAACCTGCCGAAAACTGCCTCTTCGAGATCGTTCCTAAGCGGACCACAGCTTAAACTGAGCAATTCCGCCTCTGAACGACAAACTATGAGAATACGTTCCAGGTCAACAGATGTCAAGTTTTCCGACCGAAGCTGAGCATAAGCCAATGGCGTCGGAACTGAGACGTCCGGGGTCGCGATAAGAATATTTTCTGCTTCGATCTGCCGCGTCTCACGTACCACATTTCCCCGCCCGCTGCAGACCGCTGTGCCGCCCGAAAGGAAAAACGGGACATCGGAGCCGAGCATTTCCGCGATCGAAAGGAGATCGGGAAACTCAGGATCGATCTTCCAGAGCCGGCATAGCCCTATCAGTGACACCGCAGCGTTTGACGAGCCGCCGCCGAGCCCGCCGGGCGAAGGAATACGCTTGGTAAGTTTGATATTAGCTCCGAGGCGAGTGTCGGAATGTTCCGAAAGAAGACGTGCGGCCCGAATAATCAGATTGCCCTCATCCAAAGGCATCCGCGGGTCGTTGCAGTGCAGCTCGATGTCATCTGCTTCCTCAAATCGAATTTCGTCGTGCAGCGAGATCGTTTGAAAAACCGAGACTATCTCGTGAAACCCGTCAGGGCGTTTGCCGAGGACGCGCAGGTACAAGTTGATCTTTGCGAACGACGGCAGAGTAAAAGACATTACTGCATTAGAATAGAGACTGCCCTGAAAAGTCCAAAGCCCGGCATAGGCATTTAACCTTTTCCGGGCTCGCTTTATCATTATCCTGGGCTTATGAAGCCGCTTTATATATTAAAAGTACGATCAGATCATCTAATGAACACCTGTGTGAAATAGTACTTGCCATCGGAAGTGACGGCCAGCCCGATGGCGGTCTCGCTCCAACGCGGGTCGAGCAGGTTGCTCCGATGGGAAGCCGATTGGAGCCATTTCTGAACGGCGACCTGGGCGGGAGAATCGTAGCCTTTGAGAAATGCAATATTCTCCCCGATAGCCTTCCATGAGTTCACATCGAATCGCGCAGCCCGGTCATCTACCATAGACCCATCGAGCCCACGGTGGCTGAAAAAGTTGTATTCGGCCATGTTGGTCGAATGAAGACGTGCAACGTCAGCTACCTTTTCGCTCCAGTTCAATGCGGATAGTCCCGTCCTGGCACGTTCTTCGTTGATCAATGCGAACGTATCCTTCTCAAGAGCCCGTACCGCTGCCGGAGTGATCGCGGTAGTGGTCGAAACAGTAATACGGCCAGTTCTGGCGTCTGTTCGCAGGTTCAGACGAGAAGTATCAAGCGGCTGAGCAGCGACCGATGCTGCCAACGTTGCCGTGAGAATAAAAAGGAAAACTATGCGGGACTTCATTAAACCTCACTTCGGCGGCCGGACGATCACGCAGTTTGCGTGACTCCAGGCTTTGCGTTCACCCATTCGGGCGATTGCCTTTTCGGATAAGGTCGGAGAATGCCTATGCAGCATCTCCTATTTAAATAGACTGAGATTTAGAGTGGTATTCCACAATAATCGGGCCCGGTATATCGGTTACAGGTGTTATAAGCTTTTACGTTTGTTACGCTGTTATAGTGGTGCCTAGCCTGACAGGCTGTTTGAGGGTCCTGCAGAACAAGAGTCGAAGATCGATAACCGCCTATGAAACACCATCGATCGTCATCTTCAGATCCCGTACAGATCGGACGAAAGCGGTATGAGCCGACAGTAAAGCCGCATGTCGATCCCGTGTGCAAGATGCTCGTAACGCCTGAAACGGCGGCTGCGGATCATTCCTATCGGGAGACGACGTATTACTTCTGCATGCCCGGCTGCAAAGTAAAGTTCGCCTCCGACCCTGAGAAATATTTGAGACAAGAGTCGCGAGACAAAAGACTGGATTCTGGTCTTCAATCCAAAAAACAAGACCCAAGATCCGAGATCCAATACACCTGCCCGATGCATCCTGAGATTGTCCAGATCGGACCAGGTACGTGCCCAAAGTGCGGGATGGCCCTTGAGCCGATGGAGATCAGTCTCGAAGGTCACCCCGACCCGGAATTCATCGATATGAGGCGGCGATTCTTGATATCAGCCTGGCTGACCCTTCCGGTTTTCGTGCTTGCGATGGGCGAGATGTTCCCGGCGTTTCATTCGGTGGTATCTCCGCAGATCTCGATCTGGCTACAATTCATTCTGGCGACCCCGGTCGTGCTTTGGGGCGGTTGGCCTTTCTTTGAAAGAGCGTGGGCCTCGGTGAAGAACGTCAGTCCGAATATGTTTACGCTGATCGCCATCGGTACCGGCGCCGCTCTTGGTTACAGCGTCGTGGCTCTCTTCGCACCTCAGCTTTTTCCTCCGTCGCTGCTTGATAGCCACACGGGACTTATCCCTGTTTACTTCGAAGCCGCAGCCGTCATAACAACACTCGTTTTGTTGGGTCAGGTGTTAGAGCTTAAGGCACGTTCACAGACCTCGTCCGCCATTAAGGAACTGCTCCGTCTTGCCCCCGAGACCGCGACCGTCGTGTTGGCTGACGGCTCTGAGGAGGTCATCGACCTCCGTCACATTGAAACCGGGCAGACCCTACGTGTAAAGGCCAACGAAAAAGTGCCGACCGATGGCGAGATCATCGATGGCCAGACCTCTATTGATGAATCAATGGTAACTGGCGAATCGATGCCTGTTTCGAAAGCAGTGGGCGACAAGGTCATCGGGGGAACGCTTAACACAAATCGCAGTTTCAAGATGCGTGCAGAGAAGGTCGGTAAAGAAACCTTGCTTGCACAGATCGTAAAAATGGTCGGCGAAGCACAGCGTTCGCGTGCTCCGATACAGCGTCTTGCAGATGTAGTCTCGGCATATTTTGTTCCTGCCGTGATAGTAGTTGCGATCGTGGCATTTATCGTCTGGCTAGTCTTCGGAAGCCTGACCTATGCAATAGTTGCCGCAGTGTCCGTTTTGATCATCGCATGCCCCTGCGCCCTCGGCCTCGCAACACCGATGTCGATAATGGTCGGAACCGGAGTCGGTGCAAAGAACGGCGTCCTCATCAAAAAAGCCGAGGCATTGGAACTACTGGAATCGGTCGATACAATTGTTGTAGATAAAACCGGTACCTTGACGGAAGGAAAACCGGTGGTAACCGATATTACGGTGAGATCCGGGAGCGGTAGCGGCCGGGTACAAACAGACGATGACATCCTCCGGCTCGCCGCCTCGTTGGAAGCCCACAGTGAGCACCCTCTCGCCAATGCCATTACCGAGGCTGCGAAAGAGCGGGACATTTCGTTGATGAATGTTCTGAACTTCGAATCCACCACCGGCAAGGGAGTTTCGGGCCATATCGGGGAGCTTGATATCTTCGTTGGGCGTGACGAAAGGGCACCTGCCGAAAAGAACGTCACGGGATCGCAACTTGCCGTGATGGTGAACGGCGAACACGCCGGGACGATCATTGTTGCAGATGCCGTCAAACCCTCCGCCAAAGCCGCTATCGACGAGCTGCATAAACATGGCCTTGAGATCGTAATGATGACCGGTGACAACCAGGCGACGGCTGACGCCGTGGCGAAAGAACTTGGGATCGATAAGGTCTATGCCGAGGTTATGCCGCAGGACAAAGCTGCAAAAGTGAAGGAACTTCAAGCAATGGGCAAGCGTGTCGCAATGGCCGGTGACGGCGTTAACGACGCTCCGGCCCTTGCACAGGCTGACGTAGGAATTGCGTTTGCGAGCGGTACGGATGTCGCCATTGAATCTGCAGATATAACTCTCTTAAAGCCGGATCTCGATGGCATTCTGAAAGCCCGAAACTTAAGCCGAAACACAATGAAGAACATTCGCCAAAACCTGTTCTTCGCCTTTGCATACAACCTCGTCGGTGTGCCGATCGCCGCCGGTGTTCTCTTCCCTGTTTTCGGCCTGCTGCTTTCGCCGATGATCGCTGCCGCCGCGATGACGTTCAGCTCTGTTTCCGTTATCGCCAACGCCCTGAGGCTGAGGAGTGTGAGACTGTAGAGACCACTAACGCCGATCATCACGGATCAGAACTGTCCGTTTATTTGTACATTTGGTACAAATCGTGGCTAAATCTTCCTATGGGTCCAGCACTGGCAATACACGGCGGGGCGGGAACGATCATGCGATCTCTCATGACCCCTGACCTGGAGGCTGAATATAGATCGGGACTTAAGAACGGGCTTATCGCGGGTTGGGACGTACTCCGTCGCGGCGGTTCCTCGCTTGATTCTGTCGAGGCTGCCGTCGTTTCGCTTGAGGACTTTCCCCTATTCAATGCCGGACGCGGTTCCGTTTTCACCCACGAAGGCAAGCAGGAAATGGACGCAGCGATCATGAACGGTAAAGATCTCAGGGCCGGAGCGGTCACCTTTGTCCGCAATATCCGCAACCCGATCAAACTCGCCCGCCTCGTGATGGAAACTACCGAACACGTTTTGCTGGCAGGAGAGGGGGCCGACCAGTTTGCCGAACAAGTGGGAGTTGAGACCGAACCGGATGAGTATTTCTTCACGGAACACAGATGGCTGCAATTGCAGGAAGCCATCGCCCAGGGTCGCGTACATTTAGACCATTCGGCGGCAAAGCCTGTCGGAACAGTTGGTGCCGTGGCGTGTGATTCTAATGGAAACTTGGCAGCGGCAACCTCGACCGGCGGAATGACGAACAAAAAGTTTGGTCGTGTTGGGGACACGCCGCTTATTGGTGCCGGAACCTATGCCGACAGGACCTGTGCCGTGTCGTGCACGGGACACGGGGAGTTTTTTATCCTTGGGGTCTCGGCTTACGATGTGGCGGCGAGAATGGATTACAAGGGCCTAAACCTTGACGAGGCCGCCCATGAGACCATCGAACGCCTCACTTATATCGGCGGCGAAGGCGGACTTATCGCTGTCGATACATTTGGAAACCTCTCGCTTCCATTCAACAGCGAAGGAATGTATCGCGGGTTCGTGGCGGGCGACGGCGATCTCCACGTCGAGATCTATCGATAGGCCGCTTCGATGGTGATCCCCTTCATGCGCTCCACGCTATTCGCTATTCCGGAACGAAAAACGAAACGTCCAGATCCGTTCCATTTGTCGAAAAAGATATGGTTCCCCTATCGCCGGTCGTCACTATTTTCGCTCCGGCATTAAGCCACCTTTCTACTACCTCTTGGTGGGGGTGGCCAAACCTGGAATTACGGCCGACGGGGATCACCGCAAATTGCGGCCGGGTTCGGTCCACGAAAGCCCGCGACGAAGACGTACGGCTGCCGTGATGGGGAACCTTTACAACGTCAGCATGCAGATCTGCATCGAGCCCAACGATCTGACGTTCTGCAAGTTCTTCGATGTCGCCGGTCAACAAGAATGTACGGCTTCCATAAGTGATCCGCATAACCAGCGACCGGTCGTTTTCTTTACATTGCTCAACGCCGATCAAGGGAGGATGCAGGATCTCGATCACGACACCGCCGATCTCCAGCCTCTGCGGCCGCACCGCCGTCATTATCGTTACCTCGTGGCGCTCTAAGAGCGTCGCCAGTTTTTCAACTTCCTCGTCATCTTCGGAAAGCAGTCCGAACCATGAGCGTCCGATCTTGAAGTTTCGGGCAACGTCGACTAGGCCTTGCATATGATCGGCATCGGCATGTGACGCAACAAGATGACCGATCTGTGAATAACCACGTTCCCATAGAAACTCAGAAACGACCGTTTCGCCGATTGACGGAATGTCCGGTTCGAAAACCTCGTCGTCCTCGCCCTGAAAGCTGACTCTCCCCCCGCCATCGACCAGCATCGTCTCTCCATTTGGAAAAGTAATGAAAGCCGAATCACCCTGGCCTACATCAAGGAATTCCACATGGAGCCGCCCGTCAGAACGGTTCTCACTCCACGGATGCAGCACGATCACTGCTCCTAAGCAGATAGCCCCAGCACCGGCGGCTGCCAGCGTTCTGAGCCTGAAGGTCTTTCCAAACGCATTTCTTGATCGGTCAAAGGGGTCCCAAGTGAAGACCGCAGCACAAATAAATCCGAGAGCAGCAACGTAGGCCAGGTAAAGCCAGCCCTCGAAGTGCTCGTAAACCGGAACCCGAAAACTTAGCCAGCCGAGATCGTCACGTTGTGCAGGAAAGGACATTATGAGTTGATGCACGAACTCCGTGACCGCGACCAGCGGGGCCGCGAGTGATGCGGTGATCGAGCCGGCCGCGATCGCCATCAGCGAGATCACCGATCCAACGGCCATAAATAAGCCGGTCCACAAATTCAACAGTATCCCGATCGGCGTGACGCGGTGAAAGTAGTGAACAGTCAACGGCAGCATCACGATCTGTACGATGGTTGAAATTAGTACCCCTTCAAATAAATAGGCTATGGCTGCTTGGATCGGACGCCGGGCAGTGAGGCTGCGGATCGGCTTCTTAAAAAGGCCCGCCTTCCAAACATTTCTAGACGCCTCAAATCGCCATTTTTGCTCGTCCCAGTAAAGTGTCTCTGCTAACCGGCTGAGCCAACGGGGCACCCGTGCAGGAAATGGATCCCTCTGGCTCGGCGTCCAAGTGCCGATCTGCCGCAAATTTGAAATGAATGGAAATCCGACAAGGACGATGGCACCCACGCAAACAAAGGTCAACTGAAACGACGGAGTAAAGAGGTCGCTGGGACGGAATGCCAGCAATATTAGACCGCAGAGGCCAAACGCATTTGCCAGCGATCCGGCCCGATGTATTACTAGCGAAAAGAACAAGACGGTGAACATTAGACAAGCCCGGAGTGCCGGTGACTCCGCACCTACCGCGATCGTGTATAACCACAAGATCGGACACACGATCGCAAATTGTAACCACCTTCGCTTGATGAAGATGCTTATCGAGAAAACAGCGAGGCCGCCGATGAATGTGATGTGCATTCCGGAGATGACAAGTAAATGGAATGTGCCGCCTTCGCGAAATGCATCGGCTGTTTGTTTGTCAAGATAATTGTCGTTGCCTAGCAGCGAAGCGCTCATCACCCCGGCTACCTCGGGTCTAAACAGGCCGCGAAAACGTTGGATCAGGTCCTCTCGGATCTTGTACACAGAAGACAATAGCCGAGGCCCCTTCGACTCTCCCACTTTCTCGATCAACAACGGACTTTTTACCGAAGCGGTCGCATCGATCCCCTGCCATTCGAGGATCTTCGTCCTGGCAATTACTCCGGGATTTCGGAAACCGTCGTCTCGATCCAGCCTGCAGAAGATCTTGAGCCTGTCACCCGGAGAGATCGCAAGGCGGCCAAAATCATCTGAAGCGTCAGCGGCGGCCACGGATACAAATATCCGCACTTTCCCCGAAACGTCTCGCACATGCCCGCGCTGGATCAAGGCATTGGTTTCGAGGACCATCGAATAGCCATTCGGCGCAGATTCGAGCCCACCCAACACCACGCCTTCGATCTCGACCGGATCGCCGGACGCGATCTGTCCTTTGTCGTAGATCGTGCGGATGCGGTCCTCGCCGATGGACGACCGCTCAGCCTGATAAGCAAATGCACCGGCGAACACGAATGCAGCGACAACGAATAGTGTCGCGGCCGCCCTATTCGAAAAGTAAACGGCGACCACGGCGGCAGCCAACGAGTACGCCAACCATTCCCAGAAGCCCTGTGGAAACCAATCAGCCGCAACGATCCCGACGCCAAATGAAACGGCAAGTAATAGAAGAGGAGAGCTGGACAGGGGTAAGGAGCCTTCGCGAGTTGCCATTGTCGGAACTATTCGGCTGTGATCAGGTGTCGGATCCGTCGAAACCTGATGTCGCTCATTCCGTCCGTTATGATCAGATGCTCGGGGCGACGAAAAGGACCGAACCTTTCGCGATGTTCGACGATACGGCGTGCCATTACACTACCGATGTGTGGTATTCGCTCGAGCTGTTGGGCTGAAGCCACGTTGATGTTTATCCTTTCAACCTCAGCGCCATTTGATATAAGTTTCTTTGGTTCTGCCAGTTCCCCGACCAATCTACTTTCATCGGCCCGTCGAACTTGCTGCGAACTCATGCATCCCGATGTGAACACCAACGTCGCCATAAGGCACACGCAGACGATCCGCAATTCTTTCCACCAAATTAACACGAGTCAATTTTGCAAATTCACCCCAATTGTTGTGTTGGATTGCACACGCAATGTGCAAAATGCTAGAAGCTAAGATATTACAAAGACTTTAACGAATTACTTCGTCAAGAAACATGTCCTTTTCCACATTTTCTGTGGAAAAGTCCAGCAAGACGAGAAAATCAAACATCGGCTCCCATCTCGACAACGTCCTGGAGATCTTCATACGCTTTCTGCAGAACCGGGCGTGCACGCGTGGAGCCGTCCATGTCTCCGATGTATCCCTCGCGAACCATTGCGTCCAATATCGCAGCAGCCCGGCCGTACCCGATGCGAAGATGACGTTGAAGCAGCGACGTCGATGCTCGCTTTGCGTGAACCACCGAACGGACCGCATCCCAGAAAAGAGGGTCACGCTTGCCAGGCAGGTCGTCGATATCTTCAAGCTCTTCGTCGGTCTTTGTGATCGTCTCGTCGTAAACAGCGTTGCCCTGCGACTTGACGTGATCGACGATCTTTTTGATCTCCTTTTCGTCAACGAACGCACCGTGTACTCGCACAACTTGTGAACTGGCCGGCGGCAAGAACAGCATATCGCCGCGTCCCAGCAGACTCTCGGCCCCGTTCGCATCGATGATCGTCCTCGAATCTACCTTTTGGGATACACGGAATGCTATACGTGCCGGGAAATTTGCTTTGATCAGGCCAGTTATGACATCGACCGACGGACGCTGCGTAGCAAGCACTAAATGAATGCCGACAGCCCGTGCCATCTGGGCAAGACGGGTAATTGATTCTTCGACCTCTTTTCCGCTGACCATCATCAGGTCGGCAAGTTCGTCGATTATGCAGACCAGATAGGGCAGCTTTTGGTAGGGCTCGCCTTCGTCGTCGAGTTGCCCCATCTCTTTTCGCCGCTCGATCTCAGCATTGTAGCCATCAATATTGCGAACCCCAAAACCTGCAAGATGCTTATACCTCCGCTCCATTTCGCCGACAGCCCAGCGTAATGCAGCGGCAGCCCGCTTCGGATCGGTTATTATCTCGGTCGCAAGATGAGGGATGTCCGCGTAAACACCAAGCTCAAGGCGCTTCGGATCGACCATTATGAACTTGACATCGTCGGGGCTGGCTTTATACAAGATCGAAACGACCAGCGTGTTCACACCGACCGATTTGCCCGCGCCGGTCGCTCCGGCGATCAGCAAATGCGGCATCTTCGCCAGATCCGTGACGTAGTTCAGGCCGTCTATAGTTTTCCCAAGCGCGATCGTCAGCTTCGAATCAGACTCCGTGAACTTTTTCGATTCGATCACATCGCGTAGCCTGATCGTCTCGCGCTTTTTATTAGGGACCTCGATACCAACATATGCCTTGCCGGGAATTCGGTCAATACGGATCGATTCCGCCTTCAATGCCAGACATAGATCGTCCACCAGACCCGTAACACGCGAATATTTTACGCCCGGATCGGGCTTGAATTCATAAGTGGTCACGACCGGTCCCGGGCATATATGCATGACTTTTCCGGCAACGTTAAATTCGCTTGTCTTGTCGGAAAGTTCGCGAGCGATGCGTTGCAGCTCGGCCTCTTTTTGTTCGATGCGAGCATCGGCCGTGTGAAGGAGATCGGTCGAAGGGAGCCGATATTCTTCAATGGCAGTTGATGGATCACTGGCTTCGGGAAATGGAAGCTTCCCGCTTTCACCTTTTGTCTCGGGCAGCTCGGCCGCATCAAGATCCGTGGTTGACCTCTTCGGTTTGATCGGCACATCGAGCATGTCCGCCTTCTTCCCAGCTGGCTTGAGCTGCGGCGAGCCCGCGGCACCAGGCACGATCGTGTCGGGAACAGTGTCATTCCCTGATGGCCGCTCGGTGTCAATGATAGTCGGCATGACCGGTTCAGCTTCCGTACGTGCCGCCGCCGCGCCATCCGTTGCAAAGGCATTTGTGGCGAACCCGCCTGCGGCCGCTCCTTTAGCCTTTAGCACAAGGGCCTCTGCAGTTTCCCCGACAACCAATGTGGAAGGTGGCTCAACCCCAAGTTTCCCGAGGCGGGCCTCTTTTCGCTTTTCGCTCCGTCCAACAGCCTGCGTGCGCATATCGGCGCGAGCCTTCCTGCGCTTTTCAAGCCGCTCGTTAACACGGACCATCAGATTTTCCCAAGCCAGTTCGAAACTGCTGACCAGCCCGGCAAACGAAACATTCAGGATGAGAACTGCCGATGCCACCAGCGTGGTCAGCATCAATATAGCTGCCCCGACCTGATTCAGCAGGTACACGGCCGCTTCCGAATAAACCGCTCCGAGCAGGCCGCCGTACCAGCCGACCAAACTGAAGATACCGGCACATGACGCGACAAACAACAGATAGCTGATGACGCGGCTTACCCGCGGCCGCAGGCTGTCTGTGCGAAAAACTCGCCAGGCGATCATCCCTAAAAGGACCGGGACCAGGTACTTGACTTGGCCGACAGCCTGAGTTAACCAGTCGTCGATGATCGCACCGACTACGCCGATCCAATTGGCTGCTCTTTGGGATGTTGATGAATTAAAGGTTGGATCGCTTGGACTTGCCGAGACAATGCATAGGAAAACAAGAAGAGAGAGTCCGACTAGCGTTATCGCCGTGATCTCATTTCGCCTGGATGGAGGCCGGCGATGAACTGCGCGCTTTTTCATTAAAGTCGCGCCGTCATCCAGGCAAAAGTTTATGCCGTCGTCTTCGTAATTTTTTTTGCAGGTCGGACAGATCTTCATCTGTTCTATGGCGATCCGTGGGTCTCTTGGGCTTGTTGCTTCTCGCTTTCCGAGCAATTAAGCAAGAGTTTAACAGGAAAGCGGTGATCTGTGTAAACAAATTAATTCTGCTTAAGATCGCCGCCGCTTTCAAACCGCCGCAGACGATTGTTTCTTGAACATAAGAAACTCCTTTATAAACTCATCGATCTCCCCGTCGAGTACTGCATCGACATTGGTCAGCTCGTACTTGGTCCGGGTGTCTTTGACCAATTTATACGGATGCAGAACATAATTTCGGATCTGCGAACCGAAAGAGATATCCATTTTGTTCGCTTCAAGATCCGCGGTTTCTGCCCGACGCTTTTCGATCTCCAATTCATAAAGCTTGGATCGAAGCACGTTCATGGCGACGATCCGATTTTGAAGCTGAGAACGCTGGTTCTGGCAGGTGACAACGGTATTTGTGGGTATGTGGGTGATTCGAACGGCACTGTCGGTTACGTTCACGTGCTGGCCTCCCGCACCCGATGACCGATAGGTATCGATACGAAGATCCTTGTCCTGAATGTCGACCTCGATATTCTCATCGATCTCGGGGCTTACGAACATCGAAGCAAACGAGGTTTCGCGGCTGCCTCCTGAATTGAACGGGGAGATGCGGACCAGCCTATGAACGCCGGCCTCGGTCGCAAGCAAACCATATGCATAGTCGCCCTCCACGCGAAAGGTCGCCGACTTTATTCCAGCTTCGCTTCCCGGCTGTTCATCGATCAGCTCAACTTTAAAACCCTTGCGCTCCGCCCATCGTAAATACATCCGCAGAAGCATCTGACAGAAATCCTGAGCATCGGTCCCGCCCGCTCCCGCCTGGAGGGAGCAGATCGCGTTATTCGCGTCAGTCTCGCCTGAGAGCAACGTCTGAACCTCGGCGTCGGTGACCTCTTTTTCGAGCTTCGAAATCAGTGGTTCGAGCTCCGTCGCCGACTCGGTATCAGTTTCGGCAAATTCGAATAGCACCTCGGCGTCGGAGACAGTGGTCTCAAAGGCCTTCTGTTGCTGAAGTGCCTTTTCGAGCCGGCTCCGTTTCGCCATCACCTTCTGTGCGTTTTCCTGATCATTCCAGAAATCGGGCTCAGAGATCTGCTGTTCTATTTTTTCGAGTTCCTTCTGTTTGGCGGGCGCGTCAAAGAAACCTCCCGAGTTGGGACACTTTCTCTTTCAACTCTTCGTGTTTTGATCGTAGTTCTTGAAGTTCCATATCCATAGAGGTCCCTGAATGTGAAGCCAGAAAATACTCAGGTTAAAGTGAGCCAAGCGAGCCGCTACTGGGGCAAATTTGACGCCAACCCCACCTTAGAGTGGGACAAATATTCATACTTCTTTCTCTTCATCAGTGAGACCGGGTCTTCGAATTGCCAAGCCAATTAGCAGAGATCCGAGGGTCAAAAAGCTGCACAGCCACGCGAACCAGTCACCATACCTTACATAAAACGTTTGCGAGCCATCGGATTTAGCTACCGACCAAACCCGAGTGTCCTCGACATAGCTCTCAGCGGCGTCCAGCACCTCGCCGCGTTCGTTTATATAGGCTGTGATCCCGACGTTCGTCACACGCAACAACGGCCGGTTCGTCTCGACCGCACGAAACACCGCATTAGCAAGATGCTGACGCAGCACCGGCGTCGGCCCGAGGTAGCCGTCGTTTGTCATTTCAATGATCACGTCCGCCCCGTTGCGGACATACTCACGCGAGAGCTGGCCGAAGTGCGATTCGAAACAGATCATCACTCCAGCCTTCGCGTCGCCGAGCGGCAAGAGATCATATTCACTCCCGTAAGAAAAGCTCCCAACAAACGCCGGGACGATAAAATCGAACGGAAACGGCACTGCTTCGCCAAACGGCAGAAGGTAGATCTTATCATACTGGGCCGTCTTCTTTCCGTCAGGGCCGACCATCACGGCAGAGTTGAAATATTTGCCGTCTGCATGGTTCGGCTCGGCGGAGTTGAAAAGCACCGAGACGTTATATTTCCTTGCAAATTCATTGATGAATTCCTGCGTTTCACGGTCTTCGCCGTACATAAAATTCATCGGCGATTCGGGGAAGATTACTGTAACCGGAAGATCGTCGTTCAACGCTCGTTGCTCGCTGAGCTTTGTTAATGCCGATTCGGCCAATTGTATATGGCGTCTTCGAAGCTCGCGCCATTTTTCAAGCGTCAGGCCGGACATCGGAACGTTCGGCTGAAGTGCGACTAAGGTAGTGGCCAGGTCACCCTTGTGAAGCCGACGAATGCCTGACTCGACAAATCCGACAGAATATATCATTGCGATCCAAAGTATAAGCGGGATAAACCCGCCAAACAGGCTTCTGGTCGACTTTCTGCTCCAAGCTAATGCAAACACCAGTACGGCGGAAAGTGACGCACATACGAAACCGACAAGCAGCACACCGCCGTAATGGACAAACGTTAAAAGGTGCTTATCAAATGCCTGTGAATAGCCGACTGAGTTCCAGTTATTCCCGGTCAGCCAGTAACGGGAGAACTCAGTGAACACCCAGATAAACGGAACGGCAAGAAACGCGATCGATCCGAATCGCTTTAGCAGGAAAGCAGTGATCGCGGCAAAGATCCCGGCAAAAATCGCGGCGGTCGAGGTTACACAAAACAGAAGAAAATAGGCCAGCAGGGCCGGAAAGGACGCGTAATTGATCGGGGCGAATGTCAGCCACCAGCACGTGCCAAAGAAAAAGACATTGCCGAAGATCCATCCGAGAACGAAAGATCGTTGAATCGACGCTTCACGTTCTATCGCCCATAGCAGCGGGATCAGGGCGAACCACGCCGCCAACCAAAGTTCGAAGGGGGGAAATGCGAGGATCAGCAACCCGGAGGAAAGCGATGCCAGTACTGCATTCCATCTGTCTGGGAACAGTCTGCCAAGGTTGCGTATCTTCATTGCTTCATAGTAGCAAACCATTCGATACGGCGACCAAAACGAGCAGGTCTTCATCGATCATATTAAGAAACGAAATTTGGTTGAACCGCACAAAGACCGGACAATTCAAATTGATCGGTCGAATTATCACATTGACCGATGCTTTAAGCGCTCTGCACAAAATTTGTCATCAGTAAGATGACGAATTTTGTCATTTGAATACCACACCCGGCCTTGGGCAAGTCAGTTTGAAAAGATCGTTCGACCGAAAGATCGCTTATCTTTTTCGCAATGACCGAATTTCAATCAATTCGGTAAATACCAGGCAAATAGGGAGTTTAAAAGGATAGAGCCCGGTCGCTCTCGACCAGGCTCAAAATCGGAAGGACAACTGTAGGAACGCTCGGAAGGTGTACAAGCACAGTGGCAAACCGCGCTCGGAGAAGTGGTGGCGGCGGGGTCTCGATAAACTTCATCAAGCTAGCCGCTTCTTTCCGTTGCACGTATCGTGCCAGAACTTTTGTTGATTTAGGGCTTCAACCGAGCAAGGACTACGTCCTTATCATAAATATATGAATATAGGCGGGTTAGTTAGTTTAGTATTTAGCAAGACTTCACCTTTTACTGAAATACCGACAAGGCTTAAGCATACTATTTGGAACAACGTTCCGCTTGGCGCTTAAGAGAGGCTACTTCCTGATTGTCCGGAGCGATCTCTGCTGCCGAAACAGAATAGTTCCTTACCTGCAGGCAATCGCCCTTTTCCAAATAGATGCGACCGAGCGAAACGTGTGCATCCAGCATTCGGTTGTCCCAAAAAAGCGCGGTCTTAAAGGAACTTATGGCTTGGTCCAGATCGCCACGCCGAAGATGGATCTTGCCGAGCAAAAGATAACTTTCCGCGCTCATTGGTTCGCTGGCGAGTACGCGTCGTAAAGTGATCATCGCATCATCGTCGTTTCCTCCGGCAAATTGAGAACGTGCCCGGGCGAGCAAGTTCTCACTTTCGCTGCCGGCTGCTGCGACCGGAGCGGACGGCCGAGCGCTCAAAACAACGCTTAGGAAATCACTACGCCTCGGCTGTTCCACCCTGAGTTCGATCTCTGGAAACGTCTTAGATCTAACCCACTCTTTCTCAAGATTCGCATACCGGTTGCCTGCAGTTAGGTAAGTCCGTGCCTGGCCGTCAACAGCCTGCACCGTGGGATCATTTTGTCCGGCAAGGGATTTTGCCAAAACATAATATGCATCGCCATCGGTCGATCGTGCGGCCACGACGCTTCGAAGCTGTTCGGCAGCTTCGGGCAAGCGGCCGGCAAGGAACAGCGAGACACCGTAGTTGAACCTTATATTTGCATCATCCGGGGCCGATTCGTGGGCCTTCTTTAATAGATCGATACCCTCGTTCAGCAGCGCGGCCGCCCGAGTTTCATTCTTCTTTTCAGCTCTGGACGATTGTACAGCGATAGCACCGAGCGAGTTATAAACGCTGGTAAGCTTCAGGTCTTCGGCCAAAGGACGCAGAACGGCCAGTGCCTGTTCGTAGTTCTTTTGCCGCCAACGGATCAATCCTATGTAGAACGACGATTCGGCAAAATTTTCATCGTTGCATTGAGAAACGCGGTTCTCGCTGCGTGCCGCATTGCGACAGGTTTGATAGGCAGACACGACCCGTTCAAAGGAATCTATCGCGTCAGCATATTTCTGCTGATTGAGATAGAGATGGCCGAGTTCAAGCGAGGCGTCGGAGTAGGTCCCTTCCGGGGCAGCTTCCGCATAAAGCCGCATAGCATTCTTAAAGAAATTCTCGCGTGAATCGAGGGCAGGTGTCAGCAGCCCCTTTATATATGCTTCGAATGCTCGCGCAGGTACCTTATTCGCCGATTCGATAAGCTGGTTTTGAGAGAACGGTAGAGCCTTGTCTCGCTGGTAGAGAATTTGATAGGCGATCTGTCCCTGCATCGTCTGAAGATTGCCTAAAGCGTCAGTAAGACTAATGTCGCGCGTCACCCGGCGGCCGTCGGGCAATTCCTCGCTCAAGAATCGGCCCTCGTTTACGCGGATTATTCTAACTATTACGTTGAGGGTTGCCGCCGTATCTCCGTGAGCGGGGACCAAAGTGTAGCGCCCAGAGATAAGCAAGGTCGCTTTGCTTTCACGGGCAAGTTTTAACGACGTTGCAACGCTCGGCAAAGCTGAAACCGGAATACCTAGGCGTTGCTGTAGAAGCTTTCGCTCTGCATTCGATACGACATTCATACTAGGCAGTCGGAGAAGTTCCGAGAGAGAAAGCGCAAAACTTTCTCCGATCCAATTGAACTCGTTTTGGTCTGATGTATTCTCGAACGGAAGGATAAGTATATTGTCCGTCGCGGGTTGCGACCTCACCGCTCCGAACAACGCAAGCACCAAAACGGCCGCCGGTAATAGGTATTTCGTCATATCAAAAGCTGAAAACTTCTGCTCAAAACAAAAGATTCGCTTGTTGTGCAAGCGAATCCGTCATCTACGGTTTGATGCACAAACCGCCGTTAAAGATGGTATCCGGTACGGGATTCGAACCCGTGTTGCCGCCGTGAAAGGGCGGTGTCCTAACCCCTAGACGAACCGGACAAGCGCCTGAGGGCTACGTTTCAGCAGCCGCAGGCGAACGGTTAGAATACCGTTTTGTGAAATTCGTTGTCAAACTGCTCTCCCTGCCCGCATCCCGATTCTTTTTCTCACTATCGATTTTCCGACAATGTTCTGCGAATTGGGATAATCTAATGCGTGTTTTGCCTATCGAAACCGGGCCGTGTCGAAATAGACCGCTTCATCTCTGCGGCTGCCGACAGCTGCCTCTCGTATCAGAATATCGGAGCGACCCGAGACTTAGAGTTGCCGCTTAACGGCGCTGCACCGATCACTTCTCATGTCATCGACCATAATCGAGAACTAATTGGCACCGGTGAAAACGATTGGGAAAAGTCGAAGGAAGCAATTCGCAATTGGAAGATGTTCGATTTTCAGTGGGTCGAACTTTGCTGGCCTGATACGCCGATCGAGTCAGGTAAGAACGTCGCAATTCTCGTCGGCCACCTTGGATTTTTTTCGCTTAACGCGGCCCGTATCGTTTACACTCTCGACGAGCCTAACCGCTTCGGGTTCGCCTACGGCACATTAGAGGACCACAGTGAATCGGGGGAAGAACGATTCTCGGTCGAATTCGATGCCGAGAGCGGCGACGTTTGGTACGACCTGCTGGCATTCTCGCGTCCAAATCACTTTCTTGCATGGCTCGGCTACCCATTTACCCGAGCACTTCAAAAGCAATTCGCGTTGGATTCAAAGGCCGCGATTAAAAGGGTCGTCACGAGGGGCAATGACGTCAAATTATGAACAACTCTGCCGATCGACCCCTTGATCGAACAGTATGGATTCGTTTGGATCCGAACCCGTCAAACGAGCAAACTCGCGACTATGAGTGTGGCAGCCGCTCAAAGCCAGGCTGCCACATTCCGTATTAACTCAGTCTTCGAACAACCGTTTGGTCAGTCCCGTCGATTTCCTATGTTGGAATTTGAACCGTTGTTCGTGTTTTGGTTCGATGTGTTTCCGGAATTCGAGTTTCCTGAGGTATTCGTGTTCGTGTTCGCTTCCATATATCTTCCAGGACACGTTTCCTGGCATGAACCATCCGAACAGGCTTTTTTCGGATATTCGCAATAATCCCATTCGAATCCAGACTGTCTCTCAGCCTCAATTTCCAGATCCGTCCCCGGCGGTAGAAAAACGACCCGATGAACACAGTTCGCCTTCATCACGTTCTTGATCCTGTTAACAAAATCATCCATCTTGCCGTTTTTATTTATTCGTCCAGCTACATAAACGACCAGAAAACCAGGACCGTTGGCCACCGGGTATGCAACGACCCTAAAGTCAACGATCTTCGGCTTATTCTGCGCCGGATTGCCACGGTACATTTCCCTCAGGTCACCGTCATTCACTATGTTCTGAGCTATCCTGTTTTCAACCGCTATTCGCCTTTCTTCCAGATCGACGATCCCACAAGCCTTTGATTCACCTGGTATGTCCGGGGTCTTGCTCGCGTTCGTCGGAAGATCCACATCTTTCTGCTCTGCCGTGTTCGTGGTCTGAGGCGTCTCGCCGCAGGAAAGCGTCAGCAAAAAGCTACCAAACAGGAGCAATGTTGCTCCTATCCTTATCGATCCGTTCTTCATTTCTTGCCTCCGTTCAGGGTTGAGTGCGGACCAACATAGAAAGCAGGTTGGTACGGGTCTGTTTGCCAAATACGATCGACTTCCCGTCGGGCGACCAGGCAAGCCTCGAGAACAACACTTTCGGATCGTTCTCGCTTGTCAATCTGCGGGGCGTTCCGCCGGTAAGCGGCACGGTCCACAGCGTCGTTACGTCGTCCTTTCGCGATACATAACCCAAACTTCTTGCGTCGCGGGACAGATGGATGTTGTGAAAATATGCGTTCTCAAGCGTGTTTAATTTCTTCGCATCACCCGCCGAAAGTGAGATCGCGAACACGTCGATGCCCTTCGGGTTTACCGAAAGGTCATCTGGATCTGAGAGCTGGGAAATGATGAAGTTCTGACCGTCTGCGTCCAGGCCTAAGGGACGAAAATAGGT
This sequence comes from Pyrinomonadaceae bacterium, assembly GCA_035327545.1. Classification (GTDB taxonomy): domain Bacteria; phylum Acidobacteriota; class Blastocatellia; order Pyrinomonadales; family Pyrinomonadaceae; genus OLB17. The sequence goes on from DAOLDE010000002.1 coordinate 227,753, forward strand.
GTTCGTTTCAAAAACGGTCCGTTCCTTACCGGTTGCTGTCTCAATGACTCGTACGGACATTCTCTTCTGTTCGCCGACTGTATTGGCTGCCCGCTGTCGTATATAAACGACCGACTTGCCATCGCGCGTCCAAATCGGGGAGAGACAAGTCGTCCCGGGCTCGGCATTGGCTGAGAGAGGCCGTTTATTTTGTCCATCGACATCGGTGGCCCAGATGTTCGAGAGCTTGTCCACCTGCATCGTGAATGCGATCGATCTATCGTCAGGCGACCAGGAGATATGGTTCGTTCCAATAACCAGGTATGGGGTGGGCATATAGCTTGGTGTAAATATCTCACCCTCCGCGATCTTGAACGTCCCCGCACCATGTGCGCGGACGCGCCAGATCGCAAACCCATCAGCGCTTCGTCGGAAAAAGGCTATCCATTCTCCATTATTCGACCACGTTGGAAGGAATCCGGATTCAGACGCGACCATTTGCTGCTCCCCACCGACGGGTCGAACCGAGAGCGAACCATTGTAGGGGCGATCGGCATACTTTACACTTTGGAATGCAACGTTCTTTCCGTCGGGCGACACGTCGGCCCAATACTCGGATACGACATCGTTCGCAAAGACGGATTCTCCCTTTCCATCGGTGTCCGCGATCCACAGATCTGAGGTTTCCGCGACCGTACCAAACAGGATCGAGCTACCGTCAGTAGAAACGTCCTGAACCTGAAGATCCGCCGTGCCGCTCGAAATCTGTACCGGAGTACCGCCCTTTGCCGGTATGCTGAAAAGCTGATAGAAACCGTCGGCAACACGGCTGAACACGATCTCCGAGCTGTCCGGCAGCCACGAGAAATAGTCTATCTGACGGTCCGATGTAGCTAACTCGACCGCGTCAGATCCGCCCAACGGCTTCGCCTTGAGCTTCCACGTCCCGCCCTCGAGCTGTGAATAGGCAACGTACTTTGCGTCGGCAGATAATTCTATTTTCCACGGCTTGATCCCTTCAGCCGCAAAATCCGTAGTTTGCACCAGGTCTCCTGAACGCTCGCCTACGGAAAAGATCTCACCGCCTTCTTGAAAGTAGATCCGCCCATCTTTACCCCAAAGGACAATTCTGATGCTGTCGCGAATTCCTCCATAGACCTGCGTTTGCGGGCCGCCAAGAAACGAGGCCTTCCATATGCCCCTATCGCTCACACGGCTGGAAAAAAATGCTATCTCCTGTCCGTTTGGCGACCAAACAGGATAATGATTCTGATAGCCATTCTTTGTGACCGGCACCTGTTCACCGCCTCCTACAGGTTTTACCCAGATCTCGGTTGCTCCTGTAACGGTTGCAGCATATGCGACCAATTTCGCATCCGGTGAAAATGATGCGACGACACCGAGTTCTCGGGCACCGCTGCTCCAGCTCGAGACCGCGACCGTTCGAAAGGCCCCGCCAGTCGAACTTGCTTCGGGGCGTACAAGGCTGTAGATCCACCAAACTCCGATGGCCAATGCGGCGATCGAAACAGCGGCAATGAGATTGTTCTTTCTCATCAAACGCTGTGTCACTCTTGACGCGATAGTGTTGTGCTCTGTGTCCCTGGCAACAGTTCCACCAGTGATACCTCCCGGAAAGGAAGCATTCGTCAGCTCGCGCCGCAGGTCATGCAGGTCGGAGAGGAGATGCTCCATTGTCCCGTACCGTTCGGACTTGTCCTTTCGCAGTGCCTTTCCAATTATCCGGATCAACGCAAGCGGAGGGTCGTGAACGAACTCTTCGACTCGTCGCGGCTCCTGCGTCAATATTGCGGCGATCGTGTCGGCCGTGCTCTCGCCGGTAAACGGAGGGCGGCCGGTGACCATCTCGAAAAGTATTATTCCGAGGCTAAAAATATCCGAGCGAGCATCGAGCCGGTTCCCGCGTGCTTGTTCGGGGGACATATATTGAGGTGTGCCTAATATAAGGCCGGGCGAAGTGGAGACCCGGTCGAGCGTCTTGGCGTCAAACTCGTAAGAATCGGTAACGTCCCGATGAGTTTCTTTTGCAAGCCCGAAGTCCAGGACCTTCGCCGTCCCATCGTTCCGGACCATAACATTGTCTGGCTTGATATCTCGGTGAACAATGCCGGCCTTGTGAGATGCAGCCAGAGCGGAAGCGACCTGGATCGCGATCTCTACGGCCTCGACGAGCGGAATCTTGCCGCGCGATATTTTCGTGGTGATGGTCTCGCCCTCAATAAACTCACTCACTATGTACTGGACGCCGTCCGTCTCGCCAATATCATGGATCACGAGAATGTTCGGATGGGCTAGCGCGGAAGCAGCCCGAGCTTCCTGGTGGAATCGCCTCATTCGCTCCGGATCTTTCCGAAACTCGCTATTAAGGAATTTGATCGCGACGCTTCGGTCAAGCCTTTCATCTTCAGCAAGATAGACCTCTGCCATCCCGCCTCGGCCCAACAGCCTTATCAGGTGATAGTGACTTGGCAGGGCCGTCTCGTAGTCGTTAAGAAACGCTTCGGTGTTAATAGATCTTTGAGTGCGTGGAAGTGCCATATCGAAACGGCGCCGGTCGCTGTCGGCCAGACCCTAGAAGTTGATAACAATTGGGGGCATTATTGCACAAATTTGACGAAAGTCAGCAAGTTTTTTTTCCATTTGCGGCACGCGAGGATCTTAACCCTTGGGCCAGCTTGGTAACCGTTTGCGGCAGAAAATGCGCGACCTGGTTTTTTCGGCTAAACTAGCGCTGATGGAACGCATTTTCCTGATCGATTCGATGTCGCATATTTTCCGTGCGTACTTTGCGCCGATGGGTGCCCGGCAGGAGCCGCTGCGGAACAGCCAGGGCCAGGTGACGCAGGCCGTTTTCGTTTTTACGAACATGCTCCGAAAGCTGATCAACGACGAGCGGCCTGAGTATATCGCGGCAGTCTTCGACACGGCGGCGCCGACCTTTCGTCACGATTCGTTCGAGGCGTACAAGGCCAACCGAGAGGAAATGCCCGAGGACCTGGCCGCCCAGCTTCCCTTCATCGAACGTGTTTGCGAGGCCTTCAACATCCCAATATTAAAATACGACGGCTTTGAGGCCGACGACATAATCGGCACTCTTGCAAAGAAGGCCGCCGAGAAAAAGATGAAAGCCGTGATCGTCTCCAACGACAAGGACCTTTGCCAGTTGGTGCGGGACCCTTACATTGTCGCGATGCGGCAGAATTCCCAGAATATGAAGCGGAAGGTCCCGGTGCCGCCGATCGAGTGGTGCGACGAGGCTTGGGTCGAGAACAAGTTCGGCCTGCCGCCATCGAAGATCATCGACCTGCTCGGGCTGATGGGCGATTCCATCGACAACATTCCGGGCGCACCCGGGATCGGCGAGAAGGGAGCGCTGAAACTCGTCCAGGAATTCGGCTCGGCGATCGGCGCGATGGAGAACGCCGAAAAGGTGACGCACAAGACGTACAGGGAGAGCCTTTTGAACAACCAGGACATCATCCGGCAATCGCTCGAACTCGCGACCGTCCACACTGAGGTACCGATCGAGCTTGACCTCGACCAGCTAAAACGCCGGGATCCCGACAGGAAGAAGGCATACGATCTGTTCCGTGAACTCGAATTCAACACGCTGACGAAAGAGTTTGCAGACGCCGCGACGCTTTTCGATATGCACGGCACGGATGATGAAGCCGGCCGCGTTGAACAGAAGTATGACGTCGTCCGGACGCCCGCCGAACTCGACCGGCTGATCCGCACGCTGTGGGAAAAAGAGAAATTCGCTTTCTATGTCGATGATTCCAACGAGGGCAAATGGCACAGCGCATTCGATAAGCAGCCGCCGCTGGGTGTCGCGATCTCATACGGGGCGGGTGTAGCAACGCTCGTCGATCTCGAAAATTTCGAAGGCGGCCGCGAGGCCGCGGTCCGGCCGCTCGCCGACACGTTCGAGAATCCTTATCTTGAAAAGCAGACCCACGACCTTAAGAAGAACTTGTCGGTGCTGCGGAAAATAGGGGCCAGGATCAGGTCGGTGACCGATGATGTGATGATCGCATCGTATCTGCTGGATTCGGGCCGGCCGCACCACGAGATCGAGTTTCTAGCACAGACTTATCTCGACGCCTATCCGCCAACTGGTGAACACAAGGGTTTCACGGCCGGCGGATGGCAGGCGGCGATGCGGGCCGACTGGGTCTTTCGCTTGACTCCGCTGTTGCGAGGAAAGATCACTTCGGATGGACTTTCAAAGGTCTATTCGGAGATCGAGTTGCCGGTCGCTCCGGTCCTCGCGGACATCGAAACAGCCGGGATGAAGGTGGATACCGATGCTCTCCTTAAATTCTCGGTATTCATTTCCGGCGAACTTGAGGCCCTCCAGAAAAAGATCTACGAGATCGCCGGGCGTGAATTCAATATCGGCTCACCGAAACAGGTCGGCGAGGTCTTTGCAGAATTGAACATCGCCACCGGAAAAAAAACGGCGACCGGGCAGATCTCGACCAGCAAAGACGTACTAGCCGAACTCGCGGTCGATTTCGAGATCGCCCAGCTTATCATCGACTATCGCGAACTGGACAAGCTGAAGGCGACCTATGCCGATGCACTCCCGAAGATGGTCAACACCGATGGCCGCATCCACGGCGTGCTCAACCAGACCGTCGCGGCCACGGGGCGTCTGAGTTCGACGGAACCGAACCTTCAGAACATTCCCGTCCGCACCGAACTCGGCCAGCGCATCCGAGCCGCCTTCATTCCTGAAAAAGGAAACAAATTGATCTCGGCCGATTACTCGCAGCTTGAACTGCGGATCCTGGCTCACATCACGAAAGACCCCGTGATGCTCGAAGCCTATCAAAAGGGCGAGGACATTCACGCAAAGACGGCCCGGCTCGTGTTCGGAGCGACCGATGAAAAGGACCTGAAAGAAAAACGCCGCTTAGCGAAGATCGTCAATTTCGGCATTGCCTACGCCGTCGAGGCGTTCGGCTTGTCGCAGCGTGTCGGAATATCTAAACAGGAAGCCCGCAAGGTGATCGACGACTATTTCGCGACCTACAAAGGCATCCGAGCCTATATGGACCGCATCCCCGAAGAGGCCCGCGAAAAAGGCTACGTGACTTCCCTCTTCGGCCGCCGTCGCTACTTCCCCGGCATCAAGGATCGGAACTTCGCCGTCCGCTCCCGTGCCGAACGCGAAGCGATAAATATGCCGATACAGGGCACCGCGTCGGACATCGTAAAGATCGCAATGATCAACGTTGCCAGATCGATCAAAGAGGCTGGGCTCAAGACTCAAATGATCATGCAGGTCCACGACGAACTGCTCTTCGAAGCACCCGAGAATGAGGTAGCGGCCGCTTCCGAGATCATCAAACACGAGATGGAATCGGCCGCGACTCTCGACGTCCCGCTTATCGCTGAGATCGGCATCGGTGATGACTGGATGAGTACGAAATGATCTTTTGCGACGAATTGCGCGAGTGGAACGCAAGAGCAATGCGTTCGTGTAACAGGTGAAAAAACCTCCTATGAAAAGTTCAGCGCGGACACGGGTAAAACGCCTGCCCGCTCGCGGGGCGTATGACCGGGAGACGATCTACTCGATCCTGGACGCGGGGTTTATTTGTCACGTCGGGTACGTGATGGATGGTCAGCCGTATGTTATTCCGACGGGGTATGCGCGCATCGGCGACGATCTGTATATTCACGGGTCTTCTGCCAGCCGAATGCTGCGAAATCTTGCCGAAGGGATCGACGTCTGCATCACGGTAACGCTTGTTGATGGGCTGGTCCTCGCACGCTCGGCGTTTCATCATTCGATCAACTACCGATCGGTGGTCGTGCTCGGGAAGGCGGTTTTGGTCGAAGATGCGGCGGAGAAGGACAAGGCGCTCGAAGCGTTCACCGAGCACATCATTCCCGGCCGCTGGCCCGAGATCCGTTGGCCGAACGAATTGGAATTGAAAGCGACATCCGTACTAAAGCTCCCGATCGAAGAGGCTTCCGCAAAGATCCGCACGGGCGATCCGAAAGACGACGATGAAGATTACGCGATGAGCGTTTGGGCCGGAGTCGTGCCGCTCGAGCAGATCGCAGGGGATCCGATCCCTGATAGTAAACTCGACGAAAATATCGAGCCTCCGCCGTATCTGACAAGCAGCCGCCCGAAGTAAATGACCTTGTCTTTAGATGGGCCTTCCGTTTACCTGAAAACGAAGAAATCCTGCTTTGGCAAAAAATTCTGGAACATTCCGTCTGAGATCGGAGTATAACGGCTTTCGGAGCAGGCTTCCTCCGATAGGTCGGCGGTGTTTGCAGCAGCTCAGTTGAAGCCCATTAAGATATGGCATACGTATTTGATCAATCTGGAGAATGCAGCAGCAGTCGACGCGAGTCGAATGGTAACGGCGGTCCAAACGGCAACGGCGGCGCAGGCCGCATTATAACGATCAGCGGCACAGTAGGCCGTAACGGCCGCAATCTTCGTGATGATGTCATGGCCATCCAGGATGTGCTTAACCATGTAACTCCCAATCAGGGCGGACCGATGCCGCCGCTGGTTGTCGATGGCTTTGTTGGGCCAAAGTCGGTCGCCGCGATCGAGCGATTCCAGAAAATGCAGTTCCCACAAAAATATCCCGATGGACGCGTCGATCCGGGGCAGCGAACTCTCGCCAGGTTGAATGAGGTCGTAAACAGCTCAGGAATTCCTGTTGCAGCCCATTCGGTCGGGCCGGTCATCGGCTTCAAAGTAAAATCTTCATTCGTTTCCGGAACTACGACCGATGCTCAAATGAGGCTTGCCGAAACTTTAGCGGTGGACGCCGAAAAGCGTCTGACCGCCGCTGTCACGCGAATGAAAAAAGCTGTTCTCGCGATGGCAAAGACCAAGCGAACCGCAGAAGAAGAAGAGCTAGTAAAGGAAATAAATTGGCATTTCAAGGCGAGCGCGGATGCTTCACCGGCAACCCACATGGCAAAGGTCCAGGCGATTCTCTCTACAATGCTGGTTGCGATCAAAGAACAAAATCTCGGCACCAGATCCATCTTTAAAAAAGGTACAGATCCGGACCCGACCGCTATCGCCACTGCCCATGAGGGCGGCTGGGCATCGATGAAACAGGAAGAGCGCTTTATTACAATTACGCCAAATTTTAGGACGCAAAGTTCCGGAGTTATCATCCACGAACTGGGCCATTTCTGCGGTCCGGCTAAATCCACGGGCGGCAGTGTTGTTCACCGCGCTTCGCCCGCGCCGTTTCCGAATGGGACCAAGAAAGAGGACGGCAGCACAAATTACAGGGATATGTCGCCATTCCAGGCGCGGACCAACGTGTATTCCTATCAGATATACTGTTTCCCGGAAGCACCTGAATTCAAGGTTCCATAGGCCCGTCCCGGGTCAAAAAAACTAAAGCGGGCCCCGAGCCCGCTTTAGTTTTCAGAGAATTGGTGGAGATGAGGGGGATCGAACCCCTGGCCTCGGCATTGCGAACGCCGCGCTCTCCCAGCTGAGCTACATCCCCGAGCGAATTTCGATGATAAGAACCCCGCTCCAGAGTGTCAAGCTCGCCGCCGACGACCTTCAACCGCTTAGCCCTACGGCTGCCTCGTCAGCAGGAGCCTGAGCGGCATGCTGTACCGGCCGTACACGATATCGTTCGGCTGCCCTTTCGCTTTCGCGTCAAAAATATTCGCAATGTTGTCCGGCGCGCCGCAAGCGCCAAAAGAATGCGAATCGAGTATCCAGGTATTGCTGTCCGGGTGACTTACCTGCATATAGGCCGTGTTTGTCAATGCTCCTCGGCCCGCGTGGTAACCGACGTTGCGATTATATGTCGACGAAACAGGAAACGTAGCGAGCAGCCCTATACAGCGGGTTTGCCCAACACTCATCAGTTGCAGGTAACTGCCATCCACAAAAGTCATGAATGTCGTCGGGGCCGCGGTCGGCCCAGTTAACGCCGGAAGGAAAAGCTCGACCGGGGTGGAATAGTATGCTCTGGCAGAACGGTTCCCGGTCTTGAAGTTCAGCACTCCCGTTCCAAGGAATGATGCCTGAACGCCCGAGCTACCGTTAAAATAGGTTCCACCGCCGTCAGAGCCAAACCCGAACAATCCCATACTAACGCTATCGTCGATAACCACGTTTAAGTTTACGGCGGCGACGCCGGGTCCGCCTGACGGCTTTAAAGCCTGAGAAGGCGTCGAAAGGGCCATCGCCATCGACAAGGTGGCGGCCAGAACGATTCTGAAAGTCATATTTACTTCCTCCTTTTTTTCTTAGAAAATCGTTGAATTGATCCCACGTTTGGGCTTAGAATAACGGCAAGCATACAGATAACGATTTGCGGCTGTCCTTAAGAAACCCTTAAGATTCTCAAAATTTCCCCATCGGATGAACGGTCAACGAAAAATCGTCTATAACTTTGCCGACTTTAAGCTGGTCCCGGATGAGCGAAGCCTTACACGGGACGGTTCGGCGATACCTCTCCCGCCGCGGGCCTTTGACGTTCTTGTCTTGTTGGTGAAAAACGCGGGAGAGCTGGTCCGCAAAGACGAAATTCTTAGCGAAGTTTGGCCCGACAGCTTTGTCGAGGAATCGAATATCCAGGTACAGATCTCGTTCCTGCGAAAGGCCCTGACTGGCCCGCGGGACCTGATCGAGACTGTGAGGAAAATCGGATATCGGTTTGTCGCCGTGGTCGACGTAGTTGACGACCGGTTCACAAATGATGCCGAAAGAACATCAAACGTGGGTGAGAGTCACGCTGCGGCTATTCGTCCTCAAAGCATTGGCCGCGGTGAAACCCCGCGCGCCAAAGGTGCCTATTTCCTGATGATATTTGGGGTGTGCGCTATAGGAATTGTTGCTTTCGCAGCAGTGTCATATTCGCTTCGAGATCAAGTGCCTCGTTTTGACACTTCATCATCCACGAGGACTCGGATCACAAAACTGACCGAAACGGGAAAGGTGCTCCATGTCGCCGTCGCTCCGGATGGAAGCAGAATTGGGTACGTATTTCACGAGAACGGTCGGTCGCGTATTGTTGTAAGCGATATCGAAACGGGGGTGGAGAAAGAGATCGTTGAACCCTCAGAGACTATTCTGGAACAAATAACATTCGCACCGGATGGCAAATCTATTCTGTATGCCCAGAGGCGTTCGACATACTTTCAAGCAACATTATTTCAATTGCCTGTAGACGGCGGTATTCCTAAACAGATCGTCAGCGACGTGGGGACAAGGCCCACTTTTTCACCGGATGGCAATTCCTTTGCCTTTCTCAGATTTAAGCGCGGGCACGAACATTCTGACCTGGTTATTGCCAAATTGTCCGGTACCGAACAAACCTTGTTGTCTTCGGACTCAACGCTCATTGCACCGGCATGGCGTCCTGACGGCAGATCTTTGTCGTTTTTCAAATTTGAGGGCCAAGAAAATGATGACAACAACGGATTTAGGCTTTGGGAATTGAACCTTGTTGACGGAACGGAACATCTAATCTCGGAGCGATACTGGCAGTTCGGGAATTCTCCTGTTTGTGCGGAATGGTTAAGTAGCGGGTCGGGACTTATTTTTTCAGGTAAGGACCAACCCTCAGCAAGCAATCAAATTTGGTTTTTCAACGCGTCATCCGGGTCACTAGCGAAGGTAACCAATGATCTGAACGATTATTCTGAGATAACGATCACGAAAGATTCGAAAACGATCTTTGCTCTGCAGGAAGATACAGCTTCAGGCATTTGGCTAGCCACCAAGCGCAATAATTTTGAGGATGCCCGGCCCATAACTAACGGAGCCCACAAAGAAGAGGGCGAGTTTGGGCTTGACTGGACCAATGACGATCGCCTAGTTTTTACGGCGAGAACAAGCGGGATCTGGAACGTTTGGATCATGAACCCGGACGGAACCAACCGAAAGCAGTTGACCCAGGACCTCGTCGAAGCGTCGGCTCCATCGGTTTCTTTTAATAACCAGGATATCCTCTACGTTTCAGCTGGCGAAAAAGGGTATATCCATGTCTGGAAGATGGGCCTTGATGGCACTGAGCCGATTCGGTTAACAAATGGTTATGTGGAAGACAACCCGATCGTGTTTCCGAACGGAAAGTATTTCGTATTTAATGCCCTAAGCGAAGACCACAAGAGAAGTTTACAGGTAATGTCAATCTTCGGCGGCGAGCCAAGGACCATCGCAGAAATTCAGTTCATTTCTCCGCCCGCAGTCTCTCCCGATGGCACATCGGTTGCAGTTCTTTTTAGGGATGAGAAGGAAAAGGCAAACAAATATCGGGTCGCATTTGTTGATCCGGAAGGTGCTGCACCGTTTCGGTCGATAGAGGGAAGGATGATCCGAGGCATTTCGTCGTTTCGATGGAGCCCGGATGGCGCAGCGTTAACTTTCTCGGACTGCAAGGCACAGATCTGCAATTTGTGGAATCTGCCCATCAACGGCTCGCATCCAGTTCAATTGACCAATTTCACCTCAGATTCGATCTCTGGGTTTGGCTGGTCGAAGGACGGCGAACAAATTGCTGTTGCACGAACACGAAAGTCCAAGGATGTTGTCCGCATCACTGATTTTCAATGACCGTCCCAGAGTCAGAAACTTTGGCTAAGGACCAGTTTCCATGCGTCTTTTACCCAACGGTCAAAGTTTCTGGTCCAACTGGGCTTTTCAATTTCAATGCCGTTTTGAGCGCAAAAAGAACGAAAGCTATGCCAATGCTGCCGCGCTCTCCCAGCTGAGCTACATCCCCAGGCTAGGAAATAATCGCATGAAAAAAGGGCTCAAATCAACTTCATCCGAAAACTTCGATTTCGGATCGGATCGCTCGTCCTTTGCACTTGGTGTCTGGCAGAAAGTTGTTATCAGATCCGCTCAAATCCCCAAACAACGCCTGATCCTCCCAACAAGATCATCGGGAGATGTGGCTATATCAAGGGCAAGGGCGTTATCGGGCTCTTCGAGGATATCGAACTGGCTGTCCAGCATCGATGCTTTCATAAAGTGGCCCGGCCTGGCGCTTAGCCGCTGCTCTATCATTTCACGAGTCCCGCGAAGGTATATGAACTGCGGATCGTTTTGGTCTGCGAGAACATCACGATAGCTTTTCTTTAGAGCCGAACAGGCCATGACAATATTCTCTCTTGCCCGAATTACCTCTCTAAGTTTCAAAAGCCATGGCATTCGATCCTCGTCGGTCAACGGCTCTCCCGCAGTCATCTTGCGGATGTTCTCAGGCGAATGAAGGTCGTCCGCGTCGACAAATTCGTAACCGAGAGCCTCAGAGAGCCGCCTGCCGACGGTCGTTTTGCCGGAACCGGATACACCCATGATAATGAGCCTCATAGCGTATAGAGACAAGCAAGAACGTGAAAGACCCAACGATCGCCAAGAGAAAGAGGATCGACCAGATGCATTCCTCGATCAAGAACACTTCCCGATGATCCCTTTCTCCCGGTCTGAACCTCTAATGAGCCCTATCGCAGGATACCGCCAATCGTCCAGACAAGCGTGATGATAGTGATCGCTCCCGCAATATCAAGCAGGATTCCGTATTTGACCATTTTCATCAAGGGTATGTAACCCGAGCCGTAAACAATGGCATTGCACGGCGTTGATACCGGAAGCATAAAGCCAAGGCTTGCGGCCATCGTTGCACCAAGGGCCGGAATGAAAGGGTCCTGTCCGTTTGTTTGAGCGATCGCGACCACGACCGGCACGACCATGTTGGCCGATGCAGTGTTTGAAGTGGTCTCAGACACGATGATCGCAACCAGCACCGAAGCAACCAATAACCCAAAGCCTCCGCTGAGAGGAAGAAGGTCCGTCAGCCCGCGTCCGACCGCTTCGGCGAGGCCTGTTTGAAACGACAGCACGCCAAGTGCAAAACCGCCGCCGTATAGCAATATCACTCCCCAATCTATCTTCACGGCCTCGTGCCAGGTGATGGATCGAGATCCGGGCTCGTCGCCGGGAAGCAGAAAGAGCAGCACCGCGCCTACTACTGCACCGACCGCCTCCGGCATTCTTGCACTAAGCGTCTTATAAAGTCCGCTTTGTTCCCCGGCCACAAGGGCGATCATCCCGGGAACCGTCCATAATGCCACGGTCACGGAAAATGCGATCACGACGGAACGTTGTCCTCGCGTCCACCCACCAAGCTGTCCTCGCTCGTGCTCAAGCATCTCCGAGCTTCCGCGGATCTCATCGACCCCGGCTGGAGCGAGTTTATTGAAATAGAACCAGAGAAATAGAAAAAGTACGACGACAACCGGGGCACCGATCATCATCCACTTAAAGAAAGAAATGTCGGCCCCTACTAGATTGCGGATAAATCCGATGCCGATAACATTCGGCGGGGTGCCGATCGGAGTCGCAAGCCCGCCGATCGATGCCGCGAATGAGGTCATCAGCATCAGCGCGGTCGCGTAGGCCCGATTGATCTTGACCCCGGTCTCTTTTTCCTGTGCGAGAAGAAAGGCAATGATCGAAAGGCCGATGGCGAACATCATCGCCGTGGTCGCGGTGTTTGATATCCACCCCGACATAAATGCCGTGACCGCACCGAATGCGAACAGTATTCTCGAAGGCCGAGCGCCGATCCACCGCCATGACAGAACGGTGAATGCGACACGTTTATCGAGACGATGTACAAAAATCCCCCGGGCGAGGATAAAAGAGCCAATAAAGAGAAATATCAACGGATCGGCAAACGGCGCGAAAACCGTCTTTGCGTCAGCTACCTGCAAAATGACCGCCATCGCGGCGCCAAAGATGGCCGTGATCGTCATAGGCAGCGACTCGCAAAGCCAAAGCACGATCACCATCGACATTACGGCTGCCAGTCGATGGGCTTCGGGATTGAGCGTCTGGAAGGGATAAAACCAGATCGCGAAGAAAGCTGCCGGAGCGAGAAAAAAACCGGCACGATTTCGCCATTTCTCGAACTTTGCCTCGCCTGGCGATATCGTCTCGGCGGGTGAGAATGATTCTTCTACGGTGGGCATTTTCCGACCGAAAACTCCAGGATGTTGGTTAAATTAGAAGAAAAATTGAGCGGTTTTCGTTAATTTTTATCGAACACTCAAAGAAAAATCGGCATTTCCTGAAGGTTTTTGAGAAAAACTTTTATGTTTTCGACAAAAACTCGTAAGTTACTATCGAAAACTTTCATGTATCCGGCGGATAGCTCTGCGAAATTTCTTTGGGCTCAAGAATGCCGTTAGGTCGAAGAAAGACGATACGATGCTTCGATCGCAAAAGGATCGCCGTTCGCGATCTTCGCTATTGAACCCCCGCCGGCAAAAGCGACCCTTTCGGGTCCGACGCAAAAGCAAATCCGTCCTCGATCTTGCCGATCAAGCCGTGAAAATTGATCTGGTCGCCGGAAACAACGACCACCACGTCGCCCGGACTTACTTTCTTTTCATCGACCGGGAATTTAATGATCGTTGCGTTCCCGTTCTCATGCGCAACGGCCTCGAATTCAAAAGTGTTAGCGTCAAAACTAAGCGTCTGGCAAAAAGCGACTTCCATATCGACAAGTATAGTCCGTTCAACCCGAATAAAGCGAATGGCATAAGAACCTGTACCTCGGCAAGTAAACTCCGATGCTGCCGCGGCGTTCGATCAGTCGAATGAGACATCAACAACGATCGCATCGTGGTCCGAGAGCGGAGTGCCCTGTTCATTGACAAGACCGCCGATCGTTTTTGGTGGTGAGCCGGGCACCGGCTTCAGGCTGCGGCCCGCAAACCAGTCGAGCCTGACGGAAACTCTTCCGCCAACTCTGTTTGCCGCCCAAAATATGAACGGAAAACACCACTCGGGCACCCAGTCGCGGAGGTTTGTGTTCTTTTCGATGCTCGCGACATCGTAATGCAGCGTACCGACGCCGATCTCATTCAGGCTTTCATAGTCATAACCGCGACTAGTCAGCTCGCCAAATAGGCCGCGCTCGAAGTATCGGTCGGGATGTGGATAATGATTGTTCACGACGTTCTTGACGCCCATCATTACCCGCCGCCAATAGCCAAGAATGGCTCTTGTGGAGCTTTGCGCGTTGAAGGTCGTCGTGTTCCAGTCGCCGCCGATCAAGGTTGGAAGAGGATCGAGCGTTTCGAGATGTTCGAGGATCTTTCTGACCTGCAGCCTGCGATGTTCGCGTGAACAATGCACATCGAGATGTGTCGTTACCGCACGAAAGGTCCCTGCAGGATGTTCTATATCAGCGATCAACGCACGCAGGAAGCCGAGACGCTTTTCCTTTCCCCACATTTTGTCCTTGCCGTTCGGGAGCGGCACGGCGTGGACATTTCGCATCGGCCATTTTGAGAACGTCGCAAGGCCATGGATCGAAAGGGTGTTTTCACCCTCGACTGTCGCTTCAACGCCGCTGCCTTTCTGGAGAGCGATATAAACAGGTGCAAAAGCATAATTGAGGCCCAGTCGTTCAGCTATCTCTCCAGCGACAAAACGGTTGCCGCTGCGCGCCATTCCATGGTCCAACTCAGTCAGGAGAAGAACGTCTTTGTCCCTGAGGTTAGGGTGGGTGTTTAGCGCATGAACTATTCCTTCGAACACGCACCCGCGTTCAATGTTCCACGCAAGGGCTCGAATGTTTCGAACATGATCCCGATCATCGGAACCGGCGGGGTCTCGCAGTGGGCCCGCTGCCGTTCGCGATCCCGAAACGACAACAGCATTCAGGATGCGTTCAGCCTCCAGACGAATCTTCTCTACAAGCGGTGAACCCGCCAAATCAGCCGTCGATCCGAATTTCAAGAGCTCGGGAAAGAACTCGTTCAATCCGTGATCAAGAAGTTCCGGCGGCCCGGTCTGCGCTGCGGATGGATCGTTGAAGAGCATTTCGAGTGACATAGGAAAATGAAAGGATACGAGGGCAGGCAGCAGATTGTCGAATGAATACTTTGCGATCGAGGGTCAACCTTAAGGAACTGCACCCATTACAATGCTAATGTTCAGAGGCATTGCGGAGCGCAGAATGATGATCAATCGTCGTAGCGTTCTTTCGCGGGTGCGACGGCGAGAAAATCCTCGCTTATTCGCTGCGAATATGCAGCGAGAAGCTGTTCAAGGCGCTTTTGCTTTGTTGAATGAAAGATAATACCGACGTGCTTCGGTTTCGATACACGATAGACGATCTCCGCATCCTCATAATGCGATGTGTCCGGAAAATCCTGATTCGCTAGAGCAAGAGCTATTCCTGCAAACTCTTTTTTGATCTTTGGCAGTTTGTATGGGGCATCTTCGGTGGCGGTTTCCAGACGGGCCCATTCACGCCATAGATTGAAATTGCACGCGTATTCGAGCACATTTGCGATGTAGGCGCCACCCACGCGACATGCAACCTCGAGAAGATAGAACTTTCCATCCTCCTCGCTGTGCAGAAATTCAGCGTGTGAGACGCCGCGCTCGTATTTGAATGCTTCGAGCAGCTTCTTGTTCAAGCCTTCAAGTTCCCTTTTTTCCCTGGAGCGATACGGAATGATCGACGTCGTAAATACTCCGCCATAGTGCGTAACGCTGAACGGCGGCGTACCATAACGACTGACCCCGCATGCCAGAACCTTTCCACTATCGACTATAGAATCAACGTGATAAACGCTGCCGGCAATAAATCGCTCAAGGACGAATTGCGAAGGATGATCACGCCAGTTGTTTCGCTCGTCCAACTCGGTCAGCACCCGCCACACCTGTTCGGGCGTTTCGCATTTTCGAATCCCAAATGCTGATACTTCATACCTAGGCTTTACGATGTAAGGTGGTTCGACATTTGCGAGATACTCTTCGATCGCTTCCTTGTTAAAGACGCCGGTATATGCGGGACATGGTATTCCGGCTGAACTTGCGATATTGCGCATCGAAAGCTTGTCGCGAAATCGAAGGGCATGGGAGCTGGTCATTCCGCCAAGCTGCAGGTGCTCGCGGGCACGTGCGGCAGTCATTACATCAAACTCGTCGAGGCCTACGACCCGATCGATCTTTCTTGCCCCGGCTATGTTCGTGATCGCACGCACATAGTCCTCCTGCCCGGCATTGTCCTCGACCGTCTTGACGTCGTTGAGTGCGGTCCACTGCCACGGCTCGTCGAGCAGTTTCTTGCGCGTAATGAGTGTAACGTGCCACCCGGAGTTTTGCGCCTCGTCGAGAAACTCGTTTCCTTTATGTTCACTTGCAATGCAAACAATGTGCTTTTTCATCACCTTGAATCAATGATCCCGCTAATAGGGGCTTCAGCTCAGTCCGGAGGTTGAGATCACCCTTTCCGCAAATAGCTATCGAGGCTCCAATCTCCAGCTCCCTTTAGGAGGAATGCCAAGGCGATGAACAAGAACAGAAAAGCCTTTTCCTGTACGTTGAAAGGGTCGGATCCATGCACGCCGACCAGAGCGACCAGCATAGTGACAGCGATAAAAAAACTCGAGATGCGGGTAAATAGTCCCAAAGCGAGAAAGATCCCGCCAAGAAACTCCGAAAGGCCAGCCGCCCAAGCGAAAACCACCGGTGCAGGAAATCCAAGTGATTCTGTGCGGCTGATGAGCCCTTCCTGCGGAGGCAGTTTTCCTATTCCATGTGCAAAAGCCATCGCGACGCCCGCGAAAACCCTCAATAACGTCAGCCCTGCGTTTGCGACGAACGAAAGGCCCGATTCCCCGCCAAATAGTATCGACTTAACCACTGGATATTTTCCCCTGATGTTTTATTTTGGAGTAAAAGAATGGCACAATTTATTTGTAAAGACAATCAATTGGCCGCGTTCCGCGATCAGCAGAGCGCCGTATTATAGGAAGTGTAAGGATCAATTATGGGCGAAATGGACATAGCCAGTTTGGTCAGCCATTTAGTGATGTATTTGGTAGTGCTGCTGCTGGCTATCTCTGCCCACGAAGCCGGGCACGCGTGGATGTCATGGAAATTCGGTGACGATACGGCATATATGCTGGGCCGAGTGTCTCTCAGCCCGGTCACTCACACTGACCCGATCGGAACCTTGCTTATTCCGATCCTTGCGTTCACATTCGGAGCCGTCGGAGGGGCTTTGGCAAGCGTGCCTCTTATCGGATGGGGAAAGCCGACGCCTGTTAATCCAAGAAAATGGGACCGATACAAGCTGGCTAACGTGATGGTCTCGATCGCGGGTATCGGAGCGAATTTGATCATCGCTCTTATAGGCTTCGCGATCTTCAAAACGCTTCTCGAAACGGGGGCGATACACGGCGGCAATGTCAACTCAGGGCTCGTTCAGCCGCTGATCATCTTTTTGAACTATCTTATAATGCTCAACGTCTCTCTGGCGGTCTTTAATCTGCTTCCGTTCCCGCCGCTTGACGGCAGCAGAGTGCTCTCTACCTTTCTGCCCGACAGCTTTCAGCCGATCTTCGATATGCTTGAACAGTTCGGCTTCCTGATCTTGCTCATGCTCGTTTATATTGGCTTGATCGGCATGATAATCCGGCCTTTCTATATACTTGTTCGGTATCTACTTTTCACACCCTGGTTCTAGAGTATGAAAAAGCGAATTTTGAGCGGAGCGCAGCCCACGGGCCAGCTCCACATAGGAAATTATCTTGGAGCGTTGAAGAACTGGGTCGCTCTTCAGGATAGCTACGAGGCATTCTACTGTATCGTCAACCTGCACGCGATCACGCTGCCGCAGGACCCGGCAACGCTCCGACAGGCAACGCTTGACCTGGCCCGTATTTACCTTGCCGCCGGGATCGACCCTGAAAGGTCAACGATCTTCATTCAGTCACATGTTCCCGAACATGCTGAACTCGCGTGGGTACTCTCGTGCATTGCACGAATGGGCGAGCTCGAGCGAATGACCCAGTTCAAGGACAAAGGCAAGGGCAACACTGAGCGAGCCGGCGTCGGCCTCTTCACCTATCCGATTTTGATGGCGTCAGACATCCTGCTTTACCAAACTGATCTCGTCCCGGTCGGGCAGGACCAGAAGCAGCATCTTGAGCTGACGCGCGATCTGGCCGAGCGTTTCAACCGCGACTTCGGAGAAACTTTCAAAATACCCGAGCCCTACATTCCGCCGGTTGGTGCGAGCATAAGATCGCTGCAGGACCCGGAAAAGAAGATGTCGAAGTCCGACGAGAACGCCGCCGGTTCGATCTTTCTACTCGACGATGCAGACACCGTCACGAATAAGATAAAACGTGCCGTAACGGACAGCGGCACGGCTATTGAGTTCGACGAAACGCGGCCTGCGATCAGCAATCTGCTGACCATCTATCAGCTCCTGACCGGCAAGTCCGCCGAAGACTGCGTCGACCATTTCGCCGGCAAAGGCTACGGCCATTTCAAGGCCGAACTCGCCGAGGCGACCGTCGAATTCCTCCGCCCCTTCCAGGAATGCGTCCGGCAATACGACGACGAAACGCTCCTCGGCATCCTAAGACCCGGCGCTGAAAAAGCCCGCACCATCGCCGCCGGAACGCTCAATCAGGCGTACGCCGCAATGGGAATCAAATGAGAGGACAATGAAAAACAAGATCACGGTTTACGAAAAACCCACCTGCACGACGTGCCGCAATCTGGCAGTGCTGTTGAAAGAGCACGGTATTGACTACGACAAGCAGAACTATTTCGTCGAGCCGCTGACGGCCGCGGAGATCAAGAAGCTGCTCAAGAAGCTAGAGATACCGGCGTTCGGGCTGCTTCGGACGAAAGAAAAAGAGTTCAAGGAACGCGGATTTACGCCGGAGACGCCCGAAAACGAGATCATAGACGCAATCGTCGCCAATCCGGGGCTGCTGAATCGCCCGATCGTGGTCGTCGGCGACCGCGCCGTCATTGCCCGCCCGATAGAACGAGCGCTTGAGGTGTTAAGGGGAAATTAGCCTCAAGGGCATCGAGATCAAGGAAACAAAAGGACAAGATCTGATCCTCGCTGTATGGGTCGGGCGATCGCTCCTTTCACGCTCTTCTGTGCTCTCTGTGTCCTCTGTGGTAAAAATAAACAAATGAGCTACACGAACGGAAATGGCAATGGCCACATGCCGAAACCGAAAAATGTGCTTGGCGGCGAACTGGAGCTTTGCTGTTCGGACCCGATGACGGGGTTTTACCGCGACGGATACTGCCGCACCGGCGTTGACGACACAGGCCGCCACACCGTGTGTATCGAAGCAACGGACGAGTTTCTCGCGTTTTCGAAGTCGGTAGGAAACGACCTTTCCACACCAATGCCGCAATATGCGTTTCCAGGCCTTAAAGAAGGCGACAAATGGTGCCTTTGTATGCTGCGTTGGAAAGAGGCTTTGGCACACGACATGGCTCCCCGTGTTTTCCTGAAGGCCACGCACGAAGCAGCATTGACCGTCGTCTCGCTGGAAGACCTTAAGCGATTCGCGGCTGATCAGGATTAAATGCACACCGTCGAACACCTGCGGGAACTTTTCCGATACAACGATTGGGCCAATCGCAGGCTTGTTGTAGCGCTGAAGGCTGATCTGTCACAAAAAGGAAGGTCAATCCTGGCCCATCTCCTGACCACGGAGCTCGAGTATTATCATCGGTTGTTCGGTAAGGATTCGACAGGATTCGACTTCTGGCCGCACGTCACAGCGGAAGAATGCGGGCGCCTTGCCCGTGAATCTGCCGATTCGTTTGAAAAGCTGCTTCGACGATTTGAAGAAGACGGCCTCGATCTTATGACGACCTATAAGACAAGTGAAGGCCGGGAGAAGCAGAACACGTTCCGAGAGGTGCTGACCCATGTCTTGATACATTCGTCCATTCATCGCGGCAATATAATGCTTAAACTCCGCGAAGACGGCTTTGAACCTCCACAGATCGACTACATAATATATCTTCGGGAAACGAAATACATTTGATGCAGCCAAAGCCGGAACAGTATAGCTTTGATTTTCACAAGGAAACAGCTGAGATCGTCGCAGAGTCGCGTGATGAGCTGAATGTGAGACTTGGCGAGTTCGCGGGCCCGCTCGATCTTCTTTTGTACTTGATTAGACAAGAGCAGGCGAACATTTTTGATATTCCCATCGCAAAGATCACTGACGAATACCTTAATTACATCCGGCTAATGAAAAGTCTCGATATTGCGGTCGCGGCGGACTTTCTCGTCATGGCCGCCCAACTGATCGAGATAAAGTCGCGGATGCTTTTGCCTCGCGATCCTTTGGCCGAGGCCGAGGAAGAGATCGAAGACCCTCGAAAAGAACTGGTTGACAGGCTCCTCGAATACGAAAAGTTCAAGGCTGCGGCTGAAATGCTTTATGAGCGGACGACCATCGAACAGGCAGTTTTCCCACGAGGCCGTATCGAGTCAGATGATGGCAACTCGGAAATTAGCGCGACGGTCTTCGATCTTCTTACTGTGTTTGAGAAGGTTCTTTCCCGACACAAGGAAGAGGTCACGATGGAGATCCAGCGCGAAGAGATCTCTCTGGCCGACATGATCCGGAAATTGAAAGAAAGGCTGAAAATGATCGGCGAGATCAACGTAGGCGAGTTTTTCTCTGAGCTAGACAGCCGCCGCGAGCTGGTCACTGCTTTCGTGGCGGTGCTGGAGATCGTTCGAGTCGAAAACGTACTGCTCGTTCAGAGAAAGACCTTCGGCAACATTTTCCTCAAAGGACAAAAGGAAGGTTAAAGTGGCACAGAGCGCAGAAGCGAAAGAACAACGCGAGTTATCCGAACTATCAAGCGCCGTCGAAGCGCTTATCTTTGTGGCGGACGAACCGATATCCACGCGGCTCATCTCCGAAGTTCTTGAGGAAGAGAAAGAACTCATCGAATCGGTGGTCGAGGAGATCGCGAGGTCGTACGACGAGCGTGACAGCGGCCTTCAGATCAGGTCTGTGGCCGGAGGCTGGCAGATCGCCACGCGAACGGAACTGCATGAATACATTCGAAAGTTCCTTAAAACTCGCCCTTCGGCAAAACTATCGCTTGCGGCCCTCGAAACACTTGCGGTGATAGCCTACAAACAACCCGTGACGGTGCCGGAGATCCTCGAGATCCGGGGCGTGCAATCCGCTTCAGCTATCAAGACGCTTCTTGAAAAACGACTGATCGTAACGAAAGGGCATAAAGAGACGGTCGGGCGACCGATGCTGTATGGCACGTCGCGCGAGTTTCTCCTTCACTTTGGTTTGAAGGACCTGTCGGACCTGCCGAGTATTGAGGACTTTGAAGACCTGGTGTCCTAGCAAGGGTTGAACCAAACTGTTTCGCAACGGCGGTCGACACTTTCTTGCCGGTTTATTGGGGCTATAAACGATTCAACATCTGTGTGAGGAAAGAAAGATTACAAAAACTGATCTCGCAGGCCGGCATCGCATCAAGGCGTGCCGCGGAGGAATTGATCAAGGCTGGCGAAGTCACGGTCAACGGCGAAATCGTGACCGAACTCGGAACGAAGGCCGATCCGGCAACGGACCATATCAAGGTGCGCGGCAAATTGATAAACAAAAAGATTTCGTCGCAGCAAAATGTTTATATCCTTCTAAACAAGCCAAGAGGCGTGCTGTCGAGCGTGTCTGATCCCGAAGGCCGCAAGCTTGTTACAGATTTGGTCAAGGGGGCCGGAAGATTGCATCCGGTCGGGAGGCTTGACTTCAACACCGAAGGTCTGATCATACTCACTAACGACGGCGAATTTACGAACAAGGTCGCGGCCTCAAGAACGATCCCAAAGATCTATCAGGTCAAGACCAAAGGAATTCCGACCGAGGTCGCGATTCGTAAGATCGCTCGCGGCGTCCGGCTGGACGACGGCTTCAAGACCGCGCCTGCGGAGATCAAGATACTCAAACCGACAAACAAGAATGGATGGTATGAGGTGGTCCTGTATGAAGGGCACAATCAGCAGATCCGACGTATGTTCGACGCGATCGGCCACTCTGTGACGAAACTGAAACGCATCGCGATCGGTAACCTCCTTGACCCCAACTTGCCCAGTGGAGCCTCACGCAGACTTACTAAAGATGAGGTCGACGGCCTTTTGAATTTCAAAGGCATGGAGAACACATCGGTCAGCACGGCTAAGAGCAGTCGCGATCCTAAACGCCCACCCGCATACGGCGGACGAACCGGTAGAAAACCGCTTTCTGAAAAAGGACGTGGTTAGCCAGTCGCAGCGGATCGAAAAAAGCTTCGATGCTCGACCATAAGACATAAGTCCTGAATCACCTTGATTCCCTCGCGTGCCAGCCTCTCAGCCACCTCGTCGTTCCGAATGCCGAGCTGAAACCAAACAGATCTCGGCTTTTTTGCAAGTATCTCGTGCGTGTGGCGATTAAGGTCGTGAGACCGCCGAAACACGTTGACCATGTCTATCTCCCCGGGAATTTCGGTCAGGCTGCGGTAAACCGGCGTTTCGAGGATCACATCAACCTCAGGATAGTAAACGGGTACGGGAACGATCTCGTAACCTGCCTCTGCCATATATCTCGGCACGTAAAAGGCCGGC
Organism: Pyrinomonadaceae bacterium; assembly: GCA_035327545.1. Lineage (GTDB taxonomy): Bacteria > Acidobacteriota > Blastocatellia > Pyrinomonadales > Pyrinomonadaceae > OLB17. Next base: position 250,216 of record DAOLDE010000002.1, read on the forward strand.
TGGCCCGCATGGGTTTCCGGCTTGATGCCAAGCACGGCAATTCGCTTCGTATCAGCAAGAACCTCCTTTACCTGCTCATCCGATGTCAATATGTTATCGCGCCACGTCATCTCCACTTTTGATTTTATCCGACGACGGGCCGTGCTCCAAACACCGAAAATTGGACATTCGCATTTATTATGCTATTATAATTTATTGTTATACATAAACTTATGAATTTCGAATTATCGGACGAGCAAGAGCAGATCAAATTCAGCATCCGTGAATTCGCAGAAAGCGAGATCAAACCCCATGTCATGGAATGGGACGAATCGCAGCATTTTCCGGTCGAGCTTCGGCCGAAATTGGCTGAACTCGGCTTACTCGGGATCCTCTTTCCCGAGGAATACGGCGGCGCCGGGATGGGCTATTTCGAGTACGCCACGATCATTGAGGAGTTGGGACGCGTTTGCGGCTCGGTCGGGCTGTCAGTCGCAGCTCATAACTCTCTATGTTCGAATCATATCTTTATGTTCGGCTCTGAAAAGCAGAAGCAGGACTATCTTATTCCGCTAGCTCAAGGTGAATCGTTTGGAGCCTGGGGCCTGACCGAATCGCAGGCCGGCTCAGACGCATCAGGCACCCGCACGACAGCGATCCGGTCCAACGGCGGTTGGAAAGTCAATGGGTCGAAGAATTTCATTACGCACGCCATCGCTTGCAACACTCTTGTCGCCGTAGCGGTAACGGACAAGGAAATGGGCAACCGTGGTATCTCAGCTTTTATCTTCGACAAGTCAATGGAAGGCTTCCGTTCCGACAAGAAAGAGAACAAGCTGGGAATGCGGGCGTCTGAAACGGCTTCCGTCGTATTCGAAGATTGTTATGTGCCTGACGAGAATTTACTCGGACGCGAGGGCGAAGGTTTTCTCCAGGCAATGCAGGTGCTCGACGGCGGCCGGATCTCGATTGCCGCTCTGTCGGTGGGAATTGCGCAGGGAGCCTATGAGGCGGCGGTCAAATACGCAAAAGAACGTGAACAATTCGATAGGCCGATCGCAAACTTTCAGGCGATCCAGTTCAAACTTGCCGACATGGCAACGCAGATCGAATGCTCGCGGTTATTGACGCTTCAAGCCGCCGCTACTAAAGACGCGGGAAGGCCTGTTACCCAAAGATCGGCAATGGCCAAACTCTATGCCTCGGAGACCGCTGTACGGGTGGCGGAAGAATCTATACAGATCCACGGAGGATATGGATATACAAAAGATTACCCGGCCGAGAAATACTGGCGAGACGCTAAGCTCTGCACGATCGGTGAAGGCACGAGCGAGATACAGCGAATGGTGATCGCCAAGGGTTTGCTCAAGGCTTAGATGTCTCTGCCCGTGAAAAGCCAACCGCTTTTTGGTCTCGCATCGGTCATTCTCCTCATTCTAACCTCGGTCGTGTTGATCCTTGTTTCGGAATTCGACTCGCCCATCCCGGTTGATCCCTCGGCGGCTTCACCAATGATCGGATTTCAAGAGATCGGTAGTTTTATCCTGGTCTGGATTTCAATTGCCTTAGCCGCGCTGTTGGCTTCTGTGCTGGCCGTGATTAGTCTATTAAGACGCGAGGCCCGTGCTGCCGCCGTCGTCTCGCTTTCGATCTCAATGCCGATCTTAATTTACCTGACGATCGCAATGCTTTTTCTGGCAGCTTAGCAGCTTCGCTGCAAATGCTGAAACACTAAGCGTTTCATGTTGCATCTACGCAACACCCGCGCTATACTCAGTGTCCCATTGGAAATTAAACGTTTTAAGGAGAATTGAATGTATGAGTACAGCATCAGCCGCTAGTTCAAACACCATAGGTTCGACGTTTCTAGCCGAACTCGAACATGAGGCAAAAGCCGCACGCGAGGTATTATCCCGTGTGCCTGCCGATAAATTTGATTGGAAACCCCATGAAAAGTCGATGTCTTTCGGTAAATTGGCATCGCATGTCGCCGAAATGATCGGATGGACCGGACCCACCCTTCAGTATCCTGAGCTTGATTTTTCGAAAATGGATTACAAGCCCTTCGAGCCTGCGACCAGCGAGGAGCTTTTGGAATATTTTGACAAGAACCTCGCCGAGGCTGCGGACGTTCTTCGCAGCACGAACGATGAACAGTTCATGGAATCCTGGACGATGCGAAACGGCGAGACGGTCTATTTTACGCTTCCTAAGGCTGCAGTGATGCGATCGTTCGTTATGAACCACATCGTCCATCATCGCGGCCAACTCTCGGTCTATCTTCGCCTCAACGACATACCAGTACCGTCGATCTATGGACCGTCGGCCGACGAGGGGCAGATGTAGAAAGCTGCGATTTTCATCAAAACTGAATGGCGGGGACTCGGCTTCCCGCCATTTTCTATTGCAATGAAATAATGAGAAAATCAGGGCCTATGGTACGCATTTTCCTGATCTCTGTTGTTCTGTTTCTTCTCGGAACGCTCGCCCTGGGCCAGCGTCAACAAGTGCCTGGTCATTCGGCATACCCTGCAAAGGTCGAGAAAGCCACAGCAAAAGCGATCGATCTCCGGCGCAGCCCGGGCGCTTCGACTTACCGTACCCGCCTTCGCGAAGGATTAAGGGGCGGAGTCAATTTTGCCGGCAGGTACATTTTGACTGGCTGGGGTTGCGGAACCGGCTGTACCTATGCTGCCGTCATCGACGGGCGAACCGGACGCGTTTATTTTCCAGATCAGTTAAAAGCGATCACAGTGTGGTTCGGCAGAACGGACGAAGAATTTGAGACGTTCGACTACAAGAAGGACAGCCGCCTTCTCATTCTGCGTGGAACACCTGGCCCGATGGACGAGGATCTCGATGTCTTCGACAACCCCAAGCAAGGTACTTACTATTACGAGTGGATGGGGACACGATTTCGCCTGATCAAGTTTGTGCCCGAGGAGCGCAAGAAGGATGTCAACTAACATCGAAGTCGAAAAGCTCCTTAGGGGAGACCCCCGAACCGTTGCAAGAGCGATTACAAGGATCGAGAACGGAGGGAGAGGCTCCGCCGAGTTGATGAAAGCCGTTTTCCCGAAGACCGGAAACGCTCTGATCATTGGAATTACGGGGGCACCAGGTGCCGGTAAATCGTCTCTTGTTGATAAGCTGGCCCTATTTTACAAAGAAAAAGGCGAGCGGATCGGCATAGTTTGCGTTGACCCGTCGAGCCCATTCTCTGGCGGTGCGATCCTTGGCGACCGCATTAGAATGGCGACACTCGGTCTCGACAAGAATGTATTCATTCGATCGATGGCCACTCGCGGCAATCTTGGCGGTCTGGCAAGAGCAACGGTCGATGCGGTCGCTATCCTAGATGCCGCAGGGTTTGAAAAGGTTATCGTTGAGACCGTGGGCGTCGGGCAGGACGAGGTCGAGATCGTAAAGACGGCCGATGTATCGGTCGTCGTCCTTGTGCCTGGGATGGGCGACGACATTCAGGCAATTAAGGCCGGCATAATGGAGATCGGCGATGTCTTTGTGATCAACAAGGCGGACCGTGAGGGCGTGTTGCGAACTCAGAAAGAGCTTGAAGCTCTGCTTTCGCTCGCTCACCGCCCGGATATGTGGCAGCCTCCCATCGTAAAGACCATAGCCACGGAAAACAGCGGGATCTCAGATCTTGCGGTCGCGATCGAACGGTATATGAACTTTCTGCGAGATGCCGGCGGGGCCGACCCCCGGCAAAGCGCAATTGCGAAATGGCGGCTCACAGAGATGTTAAGGGAAAGATTGTTTTCGGACCTTGTTGAGAAAAATGGCAATGGGAAGATGCTTGACCGGCTCGCCGCCGAGGTCGCGGCGAAACGCATGGACCCTTATTCGGCTGTCGATGAGATATTAGAAGCGAATCGTGCTTCGTTGACAGATCGAGAACGTTAGCAGCGTAGAACGTTTAGATGAAATGAAAATCGATCATTTGGGAATAGCGACGAAAGGTATAAGCGAGGCACTAAAGTTCTGGGAAGATGCATTGGGTTTGGAGAATGTCCATTGCGAAGTAGTTGAAGAACAGAAGGTCCGCGTGGCAATGCTTCCGCTTGGAGAAAGCCGCATCGAGCTTTTAGAGCCAACCGCTGATGATTCGCCGATATCAAAGTTTCTTGAAAAGCGGGGCGGCGGCCTGCATCATATTGCGATAGAGGTTGAGAATATCGATGCAGCTTTAGCGAGATTGAAAGATCGCGGCATGCGGCTGATCGACGAAGCACCTAGAATCGGTGCAGAAGGTTGCCTTGTGGCTTTCGTCCACCCCAGCTCGGCAAACGGTGTATTGCTCGAACTGGTGCAGAAAACGTAAGAATGCGGGTGTTTTGTTTGCGGGAAACGTGTTATGCTGTCGGTTTGGACTTTACACGGCAGGCGTGTCTGCCCCCAGATCAGATATTAAATTTAGCGAGGAAATTCAGTTGAGCAATTTAACAAAAGGCCTGATCCTACTTTTAGTGATCCTCGGTATAGGCGCCGGGCTCGTAGTATGGAAGAGCAAGGTCGGCGGCCATGCCTCGGCCGGGTCGTTTAACAGTATAACTAAAGAGGAGATCGAGCTGCTTCTCAGCGATCTGGCGAAGCAGAATCCGATGGTTCTCAAGCGTTTTGAGCAGGACCCGCAGATGAAAAAGCAGCAGCTCGATAATTTAAAGCAGCTGCTAGCGTTTGCAACCCAGGCCCAGAGGGAAGGTTTGCACAACGATCCGATGACCAGGCAGGAACTGGACAACATACGTTCTGAGGTCATTGCCGTCAACTACGATAAGGAGATCAACGGCGATAAGGGGCCGATGCCGCCTTTCGGCTTTATCTCTGAAGAGCAGATAAATGCTTTTTGGGGCGAAGGCGAGCAGACTGAAAAGGGTTTTATGGATTCGCTTAAGGACCGTGTCGGCCTCGGAGAACCGAACCGAGAGATTGCTTTTGAAAAGTTTCTCGATTCCAAGATGGCCGTCATGCGATCGGGAAATCCGAACATGGCGGACCGCCAAATAAGCGAAGAAGAAAGAACCCAGGCACGTGATTTTTATGCAAAGATCGAGATCTATAAGAAAGAGTTTGATGAAAAGGAGCGAGCCGGCCAGCTCGATCGAAAATTTGTCGACCGTGTAAACGTACAGGTAAAGCTCCAACAGGCCCAATATCTAGCACGGTTGTATTCGACCAAGCTGGTGGATAAGGTCAAGGTAACAGACGAAGAGGTAGAAAAATACATCTCTGAGCACCCCGAATTGAGTGGAGCCGAGAAAAGGGCCAAGGCGGAAGAAGTGTTGAAACGGGCACTCGCAGGTGAAGACTTTGCCAAGCTCGCCAATGAATTCAGCGAAGACCCCGGCAATAAAGACGCCAAAGGCGAGCCGCAGGGCGGGATCTATAAAGAAGTCACAAAAGGCCAGATGGTGAAACCGTTCGAAGAGGCCGCACTTGCGCTCGAGCCGGGACAGGTCGCTCCCCAGTTGGTCGAGACCGACTTTGGATTTCACATCGTCAAACTCGAACGCCGGGGTGAAGGCAAGGATGTAGCCGGCCAGCCGACCGAGACCTACGACGTCAGGCATATTCTTTTCTCTACCACCTATCGGGATCCAACGGATATCGAAGGACACGACACTCCGGTCAAAGTCTATGTAAGGAACAAGCTGGAAGCGGAGAAAGAGAAAAAGATCCTGGACGGCGTGATCGAGGCGGCCAATGTTAGCGTGCCGGAGGACTTCGACATCCCCCAGGTATCCGAAGAACAGATCCAGGAGAGCCTGCGAAAGCAGCAGCTTCAAAACCAGATGCCGCCGATGAATCCGGATGGCGACATCGAGGCGAATGCCCCGCCCGCGGCAAAGCCGGCTCCTAAGGCACCGCCGAAAAAGAAGTAGTTCAGGTAACAACAGCGGCCCGAGGACCTTAATTGGAATGGCGAGCCGCTTTTTTCATATTCGACATCACACGATGGAGTTTGGAGATTATCGGGTCGAGATAGTTCCCGACACAGAATTCAGATTAGACGGAGGGGCGATGTTCGGAGTCGTCCCTCGCGTCGTTTGGGAACAAGATTGCCCGCCTGACGATAAGAATCGCATTCGCTTGAACATGAATTGCCTGTTCATTGATACCGGCAAAGAAAAGGTTTTGATCGAGACCGGTATCGGTGAAAAATGGTCGGGCAAGGAAACGAAGATCTACGGCATCTTCCGCGAGCAGTCGTTTGCCGAGACCCTCTTTCAGCGAACTGGCTGCAATCCCGAAGACATTTCGATCGTCATCAACACACATCTGCACTTCGACCATGCAGGTGGGAATACGATCAACAGTGGTCAGTTGTCAATGATTGGTGGTCAGTCAGAATCACCCGAGCTAGGCGGCGACCAGTTCGCCGAAAGAACAGCAACTCCACAGTTCCCGAACGCTCGCTACCTAGTCTCCACACGCGAGCGCGAGCACGCCGAAAACCCGCACGAACGCGACCGGGCAAGCTACCTTCCGGAGAATTGGCGGCCGATGATCGAAACCGGCCAACTCGAACCGATGCCGGACAACTACGAGCCGATTCCCGGATTAAAGCTTCAAACTATTCGCGGCCATTCTGAAACAATGCAGACCTGGCGGCTCGATCGCGGCGGCAACACGCTATACGGTTTCGCCGACCTCATCCCGACTCGACTTCACCTCCCGCTGCCGTGGATAATGGGCTACGACCTTTACCCGACCGAGACGCTGGCTTTCAAGAAAGAAATTTTGCCGAAAGCGGTTGAAGAAGGCTGGATTTGTCTTTTTTATCACGACTTTGAACACCCGCTTTGCCTACTAGGTAAAAAGGGAGGCAGAATATCTTCCATTCCGATTGACTTAGGGGAAATATGAATTCTAAACCCATTCCGTTAAAGATATTCGTCGCACTTTATCTCATGTTCGCGACGTCGGGTATTGCCCAATCTAATGATGATCGCCTGCGAGCCCAGCAGCATCTCTCGACAGGGAATGTCCTGCTACAGAAAGGAAATGTAGAGCAAGCCACCGTCGAGTTTGGAAAGGTTATCGAGCTTTTGCCAAATCTCTCTATCGGCTACATCAATCGTGGACTTGCGTATGCCTCTTTAGGAAAACACCCTGAAGCTCTTGCGGACGCGGAGAAGGCACTTGCTGTCGCTGAAAATGGCCCGAGTCAAAAAGTCTATCAAGGAATGGCTCATCAAGTCAGGGGTCACGTCTTTTATTCTCAGCGAGAGTATCAGCGATCGATCGAGGCCTATTCCTCAGGGATCGAGCTTGAACCAGCGAATGCGAAGTATCACAACGGACGAGGACTTGCTTACATGGCCCTTGGAGAGTACGAGCAGGCCCTACGGGATTTCGGCAAGACTATTGAATTAGATCCAAAATTGGCTCAACCGTACGTTAATCGTTCGGTAGTTCACAGGAGGATGAAGGATAATGCTGCCGCCATTCGCGACCTTGATGTTGCCCTCTCTTTAGATCCGTCTAATGCTGGTGCTCTTAGCAATCGGGCTGCAAACTACCTTGACCTCAAGAAATACGATGAGGCCATCAGCGACTTCTCGAAAGCAATAGCTCTCGAACCAAAGTGGGAGTTCTTCTACAACCGTGGTCGGGCATACATGGACAAAGGTGACTTTCAACGGTCGATCGATGACAACACCGAAGCGATCAGACGTGGAGCCGACAGTTATGAGCCGCTGCAGAATCGAGCGATCGCCCATCATCGGCTTGGCAAAAATCAGTTGGCAATTGACGATCTTCGTCAGGCCTTGTCCGTTAGTCCAAGTTCTTCAGCGCACTACAACCTTACGTACATCTTGTATCGGAGCGGAAAGTTTTCTGAGGCGAGCGTTGAGGCTTCCAAGTTGATTGCCAAATTTCCGGCTTGGAGAGCTCCAGTCGTGCTCCGAGGGGAGTCGTATGCGAAGCTCGGGAATACAGCAAGAGCGAATGCCGATCGCCTGGCGGCGTCGAAACTAAGCGCGGCTTGGAAGCCAAGCGAAGACGGTTTTTTTATCCTCGATCTTGATATCGATGTCCGTTAATCATTACAGCAATATGAACGAGAAAGTTAACATAGGGATCATTGGGGGCAGTGGTTTGTACCAGATGCCGGAGTTGGAAAACGTTCGGGAGCAGATGGTGGAGACGCCGTTTGGTTCGCCTTCGGATGCGTTCATCATTGGCGAGCTTGATGGCGTGACGGTGGCGTTTCTGCCTCGGCATGCTCGCGGGCATAAGTTTACGCCGACGGAAGTGCCTTACCGGGCGAACATTTACGCAATGAAGCTCTTGGGCGTGGAGTATATCCTTTCGGTTTCGGCGGTCGGTTCGCTGCAGGAGCAATATGCTCCGACCGACATGGTCATCCCCGATCAGTTCTTTGACCGGACGCGTGCCCGGGCGAAGGAATCGACCTTTTTTGGCGAAGGCATCGTCGGCCATGTTACCTTTGCCCATCCGGTCTGCAATGAGCTTGGCGATATTCTGGAAGCTGCTTGCAAAACGGTTGATGTAAAGGTCCATCGCGGCGGCACTTATCTCTGCATGGAAGGCCCTGCATTCTCGACCAAAGCCGAATCGATGGTTTATCGCCAGTGGGGCATGGACATTATCGGGATGACGAATTTGCAGGAGGCAAAGCTCGCCCGCGAGGCCGAGACCGCTTACGCGACCCTCGCTCTCGTGACCGACTACGACTGCTGGCACGAAGGCCACGACGACGTCACCATCGACATGGTCGTCGAATACCTGAACAAGAATGTCCGAAACGCCCAATTGATCTTGAAAGACGCCGTCAAACGCGTCGCCGCTAAGGAAACACCGAATCAGTATCGCGACGCGATCAGGAATGCCATCTTCACCGCTCCCGATCACTGGCCGGCGGAAACGGCAAAAAAGCTGGATGCGATCATCGGAAAGTATTCAAATAAAAGATGAAAAGTAAACCATTTCATTTCCGATCTCATCTTTATTTAGTTATGAAACCGGTTTTTTTCTTCATTTCCCTATCGGCTTTGCTCTTGTTAAATGGCGTGGTCACTTTTGGACAGCGCAATGTCGCACCCGTTGTCGATCCGATCCTCGAAGCCGACGCCCGTCATAACCTTGACGTAGCCCGCCAAGCCTTTCGGCTTAAAAAGGCTTACAAGGGCGTGTTAATGAGGTTTGAGGAGACCTTTGCAGCCTATCCCGAATTCTCCAATATGGAAGAGTTTCTTTATTTGGCTGGGATGAGCAGCTACTATCTGTCCAAGAATGAAGGTAAGCAGAAAGTTAATCTTAAGATCGAGAAAGAGCGCGAAAAATATAACCCCGAAAAGCTCCGTGAGGACGCAATCGCATATTTCTCTATGATGCTCGAACGCAATCCGGACAGTTCTTATAAAAATGACGCAGAGCGGGTGCTTAAAGATCTCCGGCCGGCTCAGCAATGAACCTCAATCAGGTAACCCTACATTGCCCTAATACTCTAGAGACGGTCGAGTTTTACCAACAGCTCGGCCTTTTGCTTATTGTCGATTCCCTTCCACGTTATGCCCGGCTTGAGTGTCCCACCGGCGATAGCACGCTTTCGGTTCAGATCGCCCCTTCGGCCGAAACGCATTCAACAAAGATCGCATTTAACAGCGACAAGATAACGCTCTACTTTGAATGCGATGACCTTGACCTAGAGGTCAGCCGCCTTCGATCTCTGGGCATCGAGATCGATCAGGAACCAGTCGATCGCGAGTGGCTTTGGCGCGAGGCTTATCTTAAGGACCCTGCCGGAAACAAGATCTGCCTTTACCACGCCGGCTCCAATCGCAAAAATCCTCCTTGGCGTGTAAAATCAAAAGGTTGAATAATGAATGCAGATCGGAGAATGTTTGCCGGTGGAGGCATCTCCGTTGTATCGTATCTCGTCATTCTGCATTAAGAATTCCTAATTCGTAAATATGTCATTAACAGTTGTAGGTTCTGTTGCGTTCGACGCGCTTGAAACGCCGTTCGGCAAACGCGAAAAGGTACTTGGGGGTGCGGCTACGCATTTTGGGCTTTCGGCGAGCTTTTTCACTGAAGTGAACGCGGTGGGCATTGTCGGGGGCGATTTTACCGATAGCGAATGGGACGTGTTTCGTCGTCACCACATCAATACGGACGATGTCGAAGTCGTGCCGGACGGCAAGACGTTCTTTTGGAGCGGCCGTTACGATTACGACATGAACACGGCGCATACTTTAGACACACAGTTGAATGTGTTCGAGACATTTGATCCGAAATTGTCCGAGCGTTCAAAGGGCTCGAAGCTGCTGTTCCTCGCAAACATCCTGCCTTCCCTGCAGAAAGACGTCCGCGAGCAGTGTCCCGATGCTCGATTCGTTGCGATGGACACGATGAACTTCTGGATCTCGTCGATGAAGGATGCGGTCATTGAAACGATAAAGGTCGTCGATTGCATTATCATCAACGACGCCGAAGCGAGGCAGTTGACGGACGAACCCAGTATTTACAAGGCAGCTCGAGCGATAATGGACCTTGGACTCAAGGCCGTCGTGATCAAGAGAGGCGAGTACGGTGCAACGCTGTTTACTCCGGATGGCTACTTTTCGGCGCCGGCATATCCGCTCGAGAGCGTTTTTGACCCTACCGGTGCAGGTGATACGTTTGCGGGCGGCTTTATGGGCTATCTTGCAGCCCAAAATGAGATCAACGACGAAACGATGCGTCGGGCCTGTATTTACGGATCGGTGATGGCATCTTTCAATGTGGAAAAATTCGGAACGGAGCGCGTCGATGGCCTTGACTATCCGGAGATCAATCAAAGGTTTAAGGACTTCAAGCGAATGACCCATTTCGATGACATACCGTTCGAAAGATCGGCCGCCGCCTAGGTGCACCCAGGAGTGGCGAAACTATTGGAAACATCTTTCGAGAAATTTGCCCGTCGCGGATCTGGCATATCCTATATGGTTCCCGCGACGCTGGTGCTCGTCCCTCTCCTTGTCCTTTTGATCTTGTCGGCGTTCAGGAATGATTGGTTCGTTTTTGGCCTCGCATTGCTGTCTTTGGCCGCCGCTTCGATAAGTTTTATCGCCTGGGCCGTTTCACAACAGCGTCTCTCGGCGCGCTTCGACCACAAACGGATCGACTGGATAACGTCTGATCCCGACGTGCAGCGGGAACATCTTAATGTTGAAGTAGCCGAACTCTCGAGGGTGCTCGAAGTTGATCCATCGCAAGAGGGTGAACTTCAGTCGGCCTATATCGTTGCAGAAGATCTTGCCCTGCGTCAGATACAGCAGGAAGAAAATGTCCCGATCCTCAGGCATGTGTCCCTGGGGGCGACTCCGTTCGATGCTGTCCTTCTCAAAAACGACATCGTATGCTGCGTCGATCTCTCATTTCTGATCGTGCCGGATATTCGCCAGGAAAAGATCGACGCGATGTTTCGCAAAGTGGCCACGGTAAAGCAGCATTTTGATCGACATGGGGTTAAGATGAGGCTCCGCTTAATGATCGTGCTGATAACGCAATTGACTGTCGAGGACGATGAAAAGCTGAGGTCGGCGCTTGGAAAGAACAGGTTCGAAGAGACACCTGTCGATTCTCTCGAGATCCGTTTTTTGGATTTTGAATCGTTGCAGCGGATCTACGTGACCGACTGATGTCACAATGTTATCGTTGATCTATCTGATCATTCGAACCGACGAAAAGAGTTGCGTAGTTTCGCAAATATTCAGTAGAGAACCATAAGCTTATGCTTGAGAACAAGATAGGAATGATCTTTGGCGTGGCCAATAAGAGATCGATCGCGTGGGCGTGCGCTGCTGCCTGTGCCGAAAATGGGGCGAAGATGGCATTTTCCTATCAGGGCGAACGCCTGAAGGAAAATGTCGAGAAACTGGCCGGCGAGTTGCCGGATTCTCTTGTTGTTCCATGCGACGTTACGAACCAGGCAGAGGTCGACGCTGCGTTCGCCGCGGTCGAAGACCGTTACGGAAGGCTCGATTTCCTGGTCCATTCGATCGCATTTGCCCCGCGCGAAGCCTTAGAAGGCGAATTCGTTACGACCTCACGTGAGGCATTTCGAACAGCGCTCGAGATAAGCGCATTTTCTCTCACCCAGGTCGCGCTCGCCGCTTCGCCGTTGATGAAAGAAGGCGGAAGCATCGTGACGATGACATACTACGGAGCCGAAAAGGTCGTCTCTAACTACAATGTCATGGGCGTTGCCAAGGCAGCTCTCGAGGCCTCGACGCGATACCTGGCCGCCGACCTTGGAAAACAGAATATTCGCGTGAATGCGATAAGTGCCGGCCCGATCAACACCCTCTCGGCACGCGGTGTAAAGAACATGGGTTCATTACTCGGCTATGTAGCCGATAAGTCTCCGCTCAAGAGAAACGTTTCCGCAGCCGAGGTTGGAAACACAGCTTTGTTTCTTGTAAGTGACCTGTCGAGCGGGATCACGGGGGAAACGATCTACGTTGATTGCGGATACAACATAATGGGGATCTAAGGTCGAAACGCACAATGGCTGAAACACAAGCAAACAAACCTAGAAAGCGAAAAGACGCCGCCAAGCCTTCTGAACCGGAAACAGTTATAGAGGCAAAACAGGCCGAGCTGGTCCCTGAGTATTGGCAGCTTACTGACGACGAAGTTCTCCTCCGCTCACCCGAGCCGGAAGACACATACAAGACTTCCGATTCATGGCGGGTGTTCCGAATTATGGGCGAGTTCGTCGGCGGTTTCGATTCTCTTGCGACGATCACGCGTGGAATTTCCATATTTGGCTCGGCCCGAACACCAGAAGAAGACCCTATGTATCAGGCCGCTCGCGAAACGGCCCGCTTGCTTGCGGAGAACGGGTTCGAGATCATTACGGGCGGCGGCCCGGGCATCATGGAAGCTGCAAACCGGGGTGCATTCGAGGTGGGCAAGGTCTCGGTCGGCTGTAATATCGAGCTGCCGTTCGAGCAGCTTCCTAACCCCTATCAAACGCGTTCGCTCTCGTTCAAGTACTTCTTTGTTCGAAAGACGATGTTCATAAAGTACAGCAATGCGTACGTCATCTTTCCCGGCGGTTTTGGAACGATGGATGAGCTGTTCGAGGCCCTTACTCTCATCCAGACGCGCAAGATAAGGAACTTTCCGGTCGTGCTCTTCGGTTCGCAGTACTGGCAGGGAATGCTTCAATGGATAACTTCAATGATGCTGAACGAGGGCAACATAGGCCAAGAGGACCTCGGCCTGATACATCTCACCGATTCGCCAAAAGACGCGGTGGATTTTATTACTAAGACGTGTGGGGCAGGAGCGAAGATCGGCAGGATCTGAGCTAGGTTCCTAGATAGTTCTCAAGCCATTCTTTATAAGGCCCCGAAACGTTCCATGGGTCGAGAGCAACTATCTCCGGAACGTCGTAGGTGTGATTTGCCCGAATGAACTGTTCGACCTCGTCAAATTTCTCTTTTCGTGTTTTGATGAGCAGGAGGTGCTCCTCGTCACGCCGTACGGCGTCTTCCCAAAAATAGACTGAGGTCATTTGCGGCAAGATCTGTACACAGGCGGCAAGCTTTTCATTAACTAGCTTGTCCGCAAGCGTGTTTGCGAGTGCCCGGTCAGGAGTGGTGGTCAGGATTATCAACACGTTTTGCTGTTATTTCTTCTCCATCAGCTTCGAATATTGGCCGCTCTCAACCCAATCAAGGATCTCTGAGACACGCCAGATCGGAAGAGGGTGCGAAAGGCCTGCGTTTATGATATTCGCCCAGAATTTGTCCAAAGCTTTCTCTTCGTAGTTCTTCTGAAACTCGCGGCCCTGTTCAAGGAAAAGATCGTAATCGATCTTTGAAGCAAAGGTCCCGCCCGCCAGTTTCATCATTGTCCGGCCGATAACGTGCGGGTCCTGCGCGACAAGAAGCGCCGCCCTGTCGCATGAGAGCTCGGCTCGGCGTGCCCAGGCGAGCAACGCACTGCTTATACCCGCCGATACAATGAATTTTATGATCTCAGAGCCCGGAACCAGCCGCGCGACTGAAATATTAGCCAGAGCTTCCATAAGCCGGGCAGCAGTAAGATAAAGTACGTGCTCCGCATGAATGTGGCCGACCTCGTGGGCGATCACCGCCAGGGTTTCTTCCTCGGTAAGCCGTTCAAGCAATGCGGAATGGAGCACGATGATCGGCTTTTCAACACCGCCTGTGAAAGCGTTAACGAGCGGGTTCTGCTGGATGAACATATCGGGCATATCCACGCCGAGTGTCGTGCACGAGATCTGCAGCTTCGTGTAAAGGTCAGGGCACTGCTTCGGGGTCACCTTCACCGCAGAAGCCATGAACATTACCCGAATAGCCGATTCTCCGGTCACCTCCAACAGCTTCTTTAGTGCACCATCGATCCCCGGTATCGCCTTTAACGCCGCAAGGGCCTTGCTGTCCAACGGGTGAATGTACTCGTGCTTTACAAGGTCGGCGAACTTCTTGTGCGGGCTGTTTGAAAGCGGCAGCTTACATTTGCCGCAGTTGGCCGAGCGGTCAACATAGTCGGCCTTTACTGCATTTTTCTGCCCACAGTACCGACAGCGGACAAACGTACTTTTTGTCATCGACTCGGAACCACCCTCTGCTTCGCCCTTTCGTTTTGCCATATGGAAATTCTAATTTAGGTACTTGCTATTACACAAACTGAACGCCCTCCAAGTTTGATCCCGATCGTCCGCCAAAGTTCCCGATTTCGTCGTTCTAACCGAGACTGATACAATTCGCCAAAACGGCTTCGATCAACTGGAGAAAAAGCAAGTTCTGACGCATAGCACAGCCGCTTGCAGAGCTTCGCACCATATTTATGCAAAAACGAATGATCTGTTCGAATACCCCGACGGTTCCCGGCCAGGAGATTGACGAGATCCTGGGTATTGTTACCGGGAACGTAGTCCAAACAAAGCACATGGGGAAAGACATTATGGCGGCCTTCAAAACGATCGTTGGCGGGGAGATCGTGGGCTATACACAAATGCTAACGGAGGCACGACAGATCGCGATCGGCAGGATGGTAACGGCCGCTCTGGCAATGAATGCGGATGCGATCGTCAATATTCGGTTCACGACGAGTTCAATAATGAGAAATGCTTCGGAGATCCTGGCCTACGGAACGGCGGTCAAACTCAAGCCATAGCCTTGAAAGAATTGCTTCAGGCAACCCGCGTCAGTCGGGCGACTGCTTCAACATGATGGGTTTGAGGAAACATGTCGAGAGCTACAAGATCACTGATCTTATAGCCGCCATCGACCAGCCGTCTTAGGTCGCGGGCAAGAACCGCCGCATCGCACGCGACATAAGTGACGTTCTTGGGCATTAACCTGACCACATTTCGAATGACATTCTTTTCGGTCCCTGCCCGTGGCGGATCGAGAAGAACAAGATCCGCCGGACCTTCAAAATCCGCGAGAAACGATCCGACTCCTGAAATATGGAAGTCGATGTTCGTAGCCGCGCCTGCGATCGCATTACGCTTAGCAAACCCGATGGAACGAGCGTCCGACTCGACGCCTACCACGCTAGCAAAACGTCGCGATAACGGCAGTGAAAACAGCCCGACACCGCAATAAAGATCCAAAGCGACGGAACCAGAGGCATGGCCGGTAGCGGAGGCGATCAGATCATCCAGCAGCGACAAATTACCCTGAAAAAAGCCGCCCGCACTCGAAAGATATCGCTCGCCCGCTGCTTCGATCAATATTTCGTCGCCCTTGAAGCCGGCCTCGGATGAAACGATCGACGGCGGGCCCTTAGTTCCAACCGAAGCCTCGATAATCAGCTTATCTCCGCTTATCTCGCCGCGCTTTATCGACGAGCGGATCTCCTGCATCGCAGCATCGAGTCTCGGATCGAGCACAGGACAATTATCGATATCCACGATGTTGTGGCTATCGCGCTCATAATATCCGAGAGTGCTACTCGCGATGTCGGCCCGCCACAAAGCCCGGGTTCGATAATTGAGCTGACTTGGGCTTGCGATGATCGGGACCTCGCCAAGTTCCAATTTTCCGATGCGGCGAAGCGAGTCCATCAGCATCGCGGCTTTTGTGCTTAGCTGGATCGGATAGGGCATTTGCTGAAAGTCGCAGCCGCCGCAGGTTCCGAAATACTTGCAGTGTGGAGGCACTCGATCTGGAGATGGCTCGAGGATCGCTTCGATCTCTGCAAATGCGCTCGCACCTTTTATCCTTGTCAGCCTTATGCGAAGCCGGTCTCCTGGCGCCGCGAGAGCGACAAAGACCGTTGCCCCTGGTACGAATGCAAGGCCAAAGCCATTTGGCACCATACGTTCGATCGTGACCTCGAGCACATCGCCCGACCGGTACTCGATCGCACGCCGAGATTCTTCCTGGACGCTGTTTCCCTTTGTCGCCGGGGCCTCATTGGCTGCCGGATCACTTTTCATAAATTAAAGAGTGTGAGCCGTGGCAGGCCATACAGTTCCCTAAGCTGCTTTAGCAGCATCAACTCGAAGGTTCGCTTGTAGGACTCTTCATCCATGGACGAGCGATAGGGTCTTAGTTGGTTTGCAACTTCCTGTCGTGCAGCTTCAAGTTCTGCGGGCGATGTATTCTCAAACATCGAGGCCGACAACATGGTTTCGATATCTGCAAGGGAACGATCAACGTGTTCAGGGTCGTCTCCGGGAGCGTCTTTCAACTCCGCGAGCCTCGAAATGGCCCGTTCCACATCGACTGCGATAAGATCCGATGCGACGCCCTTTAGGCGGGATATCATTTCCTCAAGGTGCTCCTCGATCGAAAATTCCGGTGCGATTTGAGTTCCCGTGTCGCCATTTGCCTTGCCGGCCTGCGAAGTTACCCATTCTTCATATTGGGCCTCGATCTCTTCACGACAATAAAGCAGACCTTTAATACTTCGCTTGGTTGGTTTCTTGTCGAAGCTGTCAAACACGTTCTCGATAGCTCGTATAGCGACGTGAAGCGGTATCCCCCGTTCCTGCCAGGCCTCCATCAGGGCCCAATCGAGCGGCGATAGAAGAAGATTTTTCCCTCTTCGACGCACGAACGTTTCTTCGATCTCGGTGTAATAGTTAAAGTAGTTCAATACAGGTATTTTGGCACCAAAGGGTTACTATTCGGCATTGATGAACATTCGCTCAAGCAGCCTTTTATCGCTCTCGGAAAACTCATTCTCATCGAGGGAAAGGTGCTCTTGATCCGCTTCGGTCTCAATTCTACGAAGCCGGATCGTCAGCCTCGGCTCGTAACCCAGCGACCGTACTTGTTGGATGGCTTCGAGTGTTCCTGGATCGTTGTTGACGGCCCGATCAACCGCCCGCGCAAGGTCTCTGATTCCCACCTTTTTCTGTTTATCAGTACTCATTGTTATAACTCGAAATCCTACGCGAACGCCTCGCGGCAAGTCAAAATGCACGAACCTTTATGTTAATCTAAGTGCCGTTATGCCAGAAGAACGTCGTAAGCATTTCAAGACATCCTCGGGTATCGAGCTTCCCGTCGATTTTGATCCAGGCAATTCAACCGCCATCAATTATGAGGATGACCTGGGTGCACCCGGCGAATTTCCCTTTACCCGCGGCATTCGCCGAAATATGTATCGCGGAAAGCTTTGGACGATGAGGCAGTATGCAGGGTTTGGAACGGCGCGCGAGTCGAACCGCCGGTATAAATACCTTCTCTCGCAGGGCACCACCGGCCTAAGCGTCGCTTTCGATCTGCCGACGCAGATCGGCCTGGACTCTGATGATCCGCTTGCGGCAGGCGAGGTAGGCAAGGTCGGCGTTGCGATCGACAGTATGGAAGATATGCTTACCTTGCTTGACGGGATACCGCTCGACAGGGTCTCTACGTCGATGACGATAAACGCCACGGCATCAACGCTTTTGTGTCTTTACCTCGCGGTCGCAAGAAAGCAGGGCGTGGCCTTCGACAAAGTTAGCGGCACCGTCCAGAACGATATCCTCAAGGAATATATAGCTCGCGGAACCTATATTTATCCTCCAAAACCGAGTATGCGGCTTATCACCGACACCTTCGCGTTTTGTGCCGCCGAGGTCCCTAACTGGAATACGATCTCAATTTCCGGATATCACATACGTGAAGCCGGCTCGACAGCCGCGCAGGAACTGGCATTCACTCTGGCGGATGCGATCTGTTATGTAGAGGCGGCCATATCTGCCGGCTTGAAAGTTGATGATTTTGCGCCGCGCATATCTTTCTTTTTCAACTCCCATAACAACCTGCTAGAGGAAGTTGCAAAATTCCGTGCGGCCCGGCGGCTGTGGGCTCGGCTCATGCGCGAGAGGTTCGAAGCCAAAGATCCCCGTTCGATGATGCTCAGGTTTCATACCCAGACCGCGGGCTCGACATTGACCGCCCAGCAACCCGAAGTTAACGTGGTCCGCACCACTATCCAAGCACTCGCCGCCGTACTCGGCGGCACACAAAGCCTCCACACGAATTCAATGGATGAGGCGCTTTCGCTTCCGACAGAGAACGCTGCTCGGATAGCTTTGCGCACCCAACAAGTGATCGCCCACGAATCGGGGGTCGCCGATACAGTGGACCCGCTCGCCGGAAGTTTCGCGATCGAGGAGCTTACAACACAGCTTGAAAAAAGAGCGGAGGACTATATTTCAAAGATCGACGCAATGGGCGGCATGTTGTGTGCTATCGAGACAGGATACGTACAGCACGAGATACAGGAAGCTGCTTACGACTATCAGTTGGCTGTCGAAACAAACGATGCGATCGTGGTCGGAGTAAACAAATTCACTGCAAACGAGACCGAGCCCATTCCTATACTTCGTATCGACGAACAAATAGAAAAGGACCAAGTAATGCGATTGAAAGCGTTGCGAGACAGGCGCGACAACAGGGCCGCCGGAGACGCTCTGGACAAACTGGCCGAAGCGGCATCAGGAACCGCAAATTTGCTGCCGATCATACTCGATTGTGTCGAAAAAGAGGCTACCGTTGGCGAGATCAGCCACCGGTTTAGATCTGTTTGGGGAGAATACCGCGAAGCGCTAACGGTCTGATCTGCGGAATCGACCAACTGACGCCCTGATTCGAGGGCCGAATTTTGGTGACAAACGCTGTATTTTTTTGATAAACTCCCTTGTAAGGCCTTCCGTGCCTAGCAATCCATATACTCCCGACCTACCGAACCAAGATGGAACAATTAGACAGATATTTGGAATGCCTGATCAACAATTCCGGTTACGAACTAAGACTCGAACCGAATGCGCACCCATACGTTGTTTCGGCCGGCGGCAACACTGAAGTCGATCAAGTGCCGCTGCAGGGCTCGCAGATCAGCATGATGATATTTCCGCTGATCCCACCAGATGTGAAGCAGGAACTGCCCAATCAGCCGTCGGTTAATTTTGTACATCCAAGCAATTTTGGTGAATTTAAATTTAACGTGGTGAAATCTGCCGCCGGATTCAATGTCACCATTTCGCCTGTGATCTCGAACGGATGTGCGCCTTCGGAAATAGTGGCAGGTGTCGAATCGATACCCGTTTTGGAGCCGGTTGCGGAAGAGCCGGCTTTTGAGCCGATCACTGACGGGAACCCCGAAACGATCTTTCCACCGATCGAGCTGAAGCCGATCGTTGATGAGGCAGTGGCGACATCGGACACCGACTCGCAAATAGATCTCGAAGACCGTGCCGACGACAATGCCGCTCAAGATGTGCAGCAATTTGGGCAAATATTCAGCAGTCCGGAAGATCAGTTTTCAGGCAGCACTCACGATTCATTCGGCGAGATAGCCTTTGAGGACCTTGTCCCCGCACCGGCTTACGTGCCGTCAACTCCAGAAGAAACGAGCCCCGCTGCCGTGGTGAAGTCGGACGAAGTTATCACGAACACGGTGACCGATAGGCGAAACGGCGAGCGTCGCGCGACGAATACGCAAATGAAAGGGCGGATGGAAGCACTGTTCCACGCAATGTCAGACGCCGGTGCCTCGGACCTTCATTTATCAGTGGGCATGCCGCCAATGATCCGCAAGGATGGACGAATGCAGCGGCTCACATGCGCAGAGGACGTGCTTGACGAAGAAACAATGAAGGACCTGCTTCATTCGATCATGCCCGAGCGAAACAAAGAGGAATTCTCAACGCGGCGCGACAGCGATTTTGCTTATGAGATCCAGGGATTGGCGCGGTTCCGCTCCAACATCTTTATGGACCGAAAGGGCATGGGAGCGGTTTTCCGCATCATCCCGTCGAAGATGACCACTGCGGAACAACTCGGCCTTTCAAAAGCCATTATGGGACTGTGCGATCTGACCAAAGGTCTCGTCGTCGTCACGGGGCCAACAGGGTCGGGCAAATCGACAACGCTTTGCGCGATGGTCAATTCCATCAACGCAACGCGCGAAGACCACATCATAACGATCGAAGACCCGGTCGAGTTTGTCCACGAGAACATCAAATGCCTCGTCAATCAGCGCGAGGTCCATAACCACACGATGTCGTTCAAGGACGCCCTGCGTGCTGCGCTTCGCGAAGACCCGGACATCATCCTCGTCGGCGAGATGCGCGACCTTGAAACGATCGCCATCGCCATTGAGACAGCGGAAACCGGCCACCTTGTATTCGGCACGCTTCACACAACGACCGCCGTATCGACAGTTGACCGCATCATCGACCAGTTTCCTGCCGACCGCCAGCAGCAGGTCCGCGTAATGCTAAGCGAATCGCTCAAAGGCGTAGTCGCGCAGACACTTTTGCCAAAGAAAGGCGGCGGGCGCGTTGCGGCACTCGAAGTGTTGATCGTCACGCCAGCGATATCGAACCTCATCCGCGAAGGCAAGACGTTCCAGATCGCATCCGCCATGCAGACCGGCCGCGGCCACGGCATGGTGATGCTCAACGACGCTCTTTACGACCTCGTTCAGAAAGGCATCGTCGAGCCGCGCGACGCTTACCTAAAGGCCGTCGAAAAGACCGGCTTTGAAGCAATGCTCACAAAGGGCGGGTATAAGGTCTAGGCTGAAGAGAGGCCCGCTCGCATTTACGGGGATCTTCTGTACCTCTGAATTCTGCTTTGGCCCATTACTGATGCAATCGAGCAGATTCTTTGCCCTTCTTCGTTTCCTTCGAAATGTTTATCGAATCCGCAAGCAGAATGTAGTTGGCTATTACTCTAACTTCCTTCCTTTCAATTCGGTCTGCCAGATCCGTCGCCGCATTCCTGTTTTCCTTTGCGAGGCTCGTAAGTGCGGGAACCAGATTCGAGTTGATGAGCATAACCTTCGTCACATAGTCGCTATAATTCGGCGTGTCGGGTTTGTCTTCGGGATTCAGTGAAGGGATCGTATTTATCTTCTTTGCGATCATCTGACTCAGTTCGGAAAGCCGACTTGAATCCATCCTAACCGCGGTCGGAAGCATCCGGATCAGCACTCCTATTCCTTCCGGAGTGATTTTGGTCTCAACCGTTCTATCGAAAACACAATCCGAATTTATGGGAGGATGGGATCACAAGTTCCAGAAGATGATTCAGTGGGATTATTGCAGATGCATTGGACAAAACCGTTGCCTCCGTTACACGTTCCACCGCTTGGACAATCACATTTAGCCGAACCCGCAGAGCATGATGCTGTAGCTGAGCAACCTTCCTCCGCGTAAGATGTCGTTGTGATCACGAACGCAAGCGAAAGAAAAATACTTAGCAGTCCTAAAGACGAAATGACCCAATTAACACGTTTTCTAATTGGCATAAAATCCTCCTGAATTCTTTTTCGTATTTCTCGAACTTTCAGTTTTCTATTATTCTTTAGGGAACGTAGCATTTCAACGGCTTTTTCAAGGCGTCAGGTGCTATCTCTCGACGGTAAGTATCATCAGCGTGGATTCGCCATGCTACTTTGTTTCCTTTCGGAACTCCCGACACTTCGCACGATATTCCGTTGGCGTTATTTTGTGGCGTTTTTTGAAGTCGCGTGAAAAGCGGCTTTCAGATGACATTCCAACTTGAACGCAGATCTCCTTAATACGAAGAAAATTCCCCGGTTCGGCAAGCATCTCTCATGCCTTTTCCACTCGAAGAGATGTCAAATACTCTCCCGGCGGGACGCCGATGTGAAATTTGAATAACCGTTTGAAATGGGAAGCAGAGAGATTTAAACAGGTCGCCATCTCTTCGATCGTCCATCCATGCTGAATTCGCTGATTAAGTTGGTCTATGAGATAACTTATTCTACCGTCCATTGTGGGAGCCTCCAGTTTCGAAAAGGAAGAAGGTGGCTAAAGTAGATTTCAGGATTCTACTTCAGTTGATTTTTTTGTCAATATTTTCATTCCTAAAACCATGGCCACAATCGTAAAGGGCGCGAAACTCAAAATCGCCGGCCCCGTAATGATCCGGCTATTATTCAAAACTACAAAGTGGCGGTATCTACGGCCGGCGCGTTGGGGCGGCACGAGTCGGCGTCGTTCGCGGTGGTGTGACTTCGCGCGGATCGACGGTAGGCCGCGCGCGGGGCGGTTCGGCGCCATCAGGTACGAACCAGTATTCGTAAGCAGGCTCTTCCCTGAATCCCCCATCGATCACCCGAATGCGGCTTGCCGCGATCTCATGCTTTGCAAACTCCTCCACCTGACGACGCAAGGCCTTTATCGCGTAACCTCGTTCGCTTGACCGCCCGGCATAAGCGATGATGTAGAAACGGTCCGTCGCTTGCGAAATGTATCCCGCAGCGGTCGCAATTCGTTCGTTTTCCTTTTCAGTCGGCAGTTCGCTGAATTCGTCTAGAAGCATTGCTGGAGGCACGACGCGGATCATCGCGGAATAAGAGCTTACACACTCAGGTGCGTATCCACCGATCCAAAGCTCGGCAGTGATCTGGCGATTTGCTCCGGCTCCGTTCGAATCCACAGCGATCCGGCGTTCGCCCTGGCCTTCTTTTATCATGCCGGCGGACACCGACCAGATCAGGTTCGGTAAAACGTCAGGATCACCGCCATTGATATCTGCAACGAATGCTACGGGCGTTCCTTCACGGACCTGCGAGGGAGCACCCAGTTTCAAAGTTACCTTTGGGCAGGGAGATGCCTTCTTCTCAGCCGGGACTTCCTCTTTCTTTGGAACTTCCGCAGGATCTTGTGCGGTGGCTGACACGACTCCGCAGATCCCGAAAGCAAACGCAAACAAAAAAATTCCAGATCGCTTTACCATTTATAAATACCTCCAGGCGGGACTTTTCTATGATAACACGGAAATCAAGGGCTTCTTCGAACAACCCTAAAGCTGAGAAGAAACGACCGACCGACCATTGTTTGGTCAGACCCTTAAATTATTTGACCTTCCTCGCACAGCGTGTTACCTTTCGTCGCAACCCATTATCTTCACGGATCTGCCTGGAGCTTCCGCGGACGTTCCGCCGACTCAGGGCAGACGGCAGGCCAAAGGTAAATAGAAGGACGGAATTTCACTATGACAATGATCTCCATATGGGACTACGCCGCACAACGCGTCGCGAATAAATCCGTTGCGGCCCGCATCAAACATTCGCCAAAACTTCATGCGCTTCGCAGTGCGCTGAGCACGAAAGGGTCGGCTATGTCCAAAGGAGCCGCCGTAGGAACCATGCTGCTCAGGTTGGGGATTTCGGCCATCCCGATACCGAGCATCGCGACCAGCCTGATAAATGTGGCACAACAGGCGGTAGAGAAGAAAATAAGATCACATCTGCACCAGCGGAGCCTCGGCAAAGCAACGACAGACGAAGAAAAGGTGAAATTCACCCTGAAGGAATTGTCCGTTGAGGACCTTGACCGCTACAGATGGAAACTCAAAGAAGCTATTGACCAGCTCAACCAAAAAGTGACCGCTATCGACGGCCTCTACGCTACGAAGCAGAAGGAATCGAAGCCTTGCGATGCGTGGCTGGATCTCGCCGAAGCATTGGCGCAAGCCGAGCGACGGTTCAACATTCTAAGCCAAAGTGCGGGTGGTCTGAAGGCAGCAATGGACGAGGCCTTAAGATGGGCCGACAAGCAGATGGTCGAAATAAACAAATTTAAGACCAGCCTGGGCGGCAAGTTCCAAACAGCTATCGACACAGAGACCACCGAAGCGGACAAACAGGAAAAGGCCTCAAAAGGTGGAGCCGATCTTTTCATGAACGCTCGACACTTGAACTGCTCCAACTATTGTCATTGGAATGAGGTCGCTGCAACGGAGAATGCCCAATGGACGGCGGCCAAGATCAAGCTCGCATTGGTGGCGAAGACCGTTGCGGACCCGATCCAGTTGGAATCGTTTCTTACTACAAGTGCCGATCCCTATTCGATGCCAAGCAGCAGCAGTTCTGCGGCCTCGACAGGTCCGTGATCGTTTTCGCTCGTTAAGCAGGTCGGCTCCCGCAAAAACGGAAATGGCAGAATACTACCTGCCCAACCTTGAAAGGCCTTTAGTAACCGTTAGGCTGCGGTTTCCACTCGAGGAAACTGTTACGTTATTCGCAGAAAGGGTCGTACCTGTCGCACGCTGAAACTCAGAGATGGCGCGATTCAGGTCCGTTTGGGCTTGCAGTTCGCGGCTGCGGGCTGCAAGCAATTCAGTTTGCCTCTGAAGGACAAGATATGTCGTAGTCGTTCCGGCCGCAAACTGCCTCTGCTCACTTGCGAGCAATTGTTCTGCAGATGCGCGTGCCGCAGCTGCCGAAGCCAGCCTGGCCTCTGCAGAGCGCAGCGACTGCAAAGCATTTCTGACCTCCGCCTCGATCACCTGTTCGGTCTGCGCCCTTTGATTGCCTATCCGCGTTCCCTCGACCAGCGTTCGGCCTAAATTTGCTTTAGCCGTTGTGTTGCCCCAGGGAAGCGAGATGGTGACCCCGATCCTGTACGTCGGATAGTCTTGAGCAAGCAAATTTCCAAGTGAGGAAAAATATCCACCTACAAGATTTGGCGGAACGCGGCTCAAACCCGTCGCCGGATTGATCGCAGCAGGTGTTTCCGATCCCGCAAGTCCCTGTGAAGTATAGGAACCGACAAGATCTATCTGGGGTTTGGTCTGATCACGGAAATAATCCTCATTGATCTTATTGATCTCCGCGCTCGTGCCTAATTGTGCAATCTCCGGCCGATTCCTGAGAGCTTCCGTGACAGCAGTGTCCAGCGAGGTCCGCGGCGGATCAAGAGTGATCGGCGAGACGGGCGTGATAGGCTGATTCCACACGGACGAGGTCCGATCGGCCAGGAGCAGAGTTTTCAAAATGTTTTCCGTTCGCGTTACTTCTTCCTGAGCAAGATAAACTCCCTGTTCAAAGGTCGTGATCTGGGCAGTTGCCGCCACAACATCGATCGGTGCCAGGATCCCCTTTTCGACTTGCCGCTGATTGCTTTCCAGTTGGGTCCTCGCCTGTCGGACCGCGTCTATCTGAACCTGAAGGTTTCGAAGCGCGAATGCAAGGTTCCAGTAGGCTTGCTCGACCTGTGAGATAACATCGATAGCACGCTGACGAAATTGAGCGTCGCTTAGGCTCAAATTCCTGCGGGCGATCTCAATTAGGCGTCGGTTATTATCCGTTCTGAAATTTCGGAAAAGAGGTTGCGAATACGTGAAATTCAGAACTGTAGGATACTGCGGATTCAAGAACGAGTTCGTATTGCTGGTCGTGGTCCGGGATGAGTCGAAGCGAGCCGAATAAGCCCCGCCAAACCAAGGCGAGAAACCGGTGACCCCCGCATTGCCAAAATAACGTGTCTGGGTGACAGCTCCATTGACCGCCCCGCCGATCAATGAGGCAGTTGGGATCGTTGCTCTCTCGTAAAACGATTCTGATCCGATCAATGGATCATAGATACCCCGAGCGCCCCGCAGGTTAAACTCGGCGATCTGCACATCGTTTCGCGACATATCGATATCGTTGTTGTTTTTCAGAGCCAGCTCGATAGCCTGTTCAAGCGACAAGGATAATTGATCCGCGAGATCGACGCCGACACGGTCGGAACTTGGCAGCGGTCGGGGCGGAGCCTGAAAATTCGGAGCGATCGGCGGCGGTTCCGCAGGTAGTTGAACGTCCGGGATAAATGGCGTCGGAAGAGGGAACGGCGTCGGTGTTGGCTGCGGTGTCGGTTCCTGGCCGACAGCGGCTGCAGCGGGCAAAGCTAGGCAGAGTGCCAGTATTAGTATTCGCATTGTTCAGAAATGACAGGTAAGCGACGAGTTCGGTAGGAATATCGAAGTGCCGGCCTAATACCGGGTGGCACCCTCTGTGACCCGCTGCAAAGATCTAGGCCTGTCCCTCCTTAGTATTTTCCCTTCTCAGAGACCAGCCCTTCAGGCTCGATCCCAGCTTCGCAAACCCGCCTCTAAGCCTTTTGATAATTGTCGTATCGGCGGCATCATCAAACAGCGAATAAAAAACAGGAACCGCAAGCAGCGTCAAAAGAAGACACATCGACTGGCCGCCGACGACGAGGATCCCGATAGATCGGTTTGTGGCCGCTCCCGCACCGCTTCCCAATGTAAGCGGGATCATCCCGGCCACCAAAGCAAGCGTGGTCATCAGGATCGGACGCAATCGGTCTCGATTTGCCTGGATGATGGCGTCGTATCGATTCATACCCCGTGCGCGCAGCGTATTCGTGTGATCGATCTGCAGAATGGCATTCTTTTTCACAATTCCGAACAACAGCAATATACCTAGAGCCGAGAAGATATTCAGGGTTTGTCCTGCAATCGCGGTCGAGAGCAAGGCGAACGGGACTGCCAGCGGCAGCGTCAGCAGGATCGTCACCGGATGGATGAATGATTCGAATTGCGCCGCCAGGATCAGGTACATGAACACGAACGACAACAAGAATGCGTACATGAACGATTCGTATGCCTTCTGCAATTCCTTCGACTGCCCAGTAACTCCGGTTATATACTCGGGCCCCATATTCAGGTCGGCGGCCATTCTCTGCATTTTTGCGATCGCGTCAGACTCGGAGGCATTCGGCGGCAAACCCGCCGAGACGGTTATTTGGCGCTGGCGATTCAGTCTGCTGATAGAGGTTGGAGCAAGGCCCTCGTTTATCCTCACAACCCTTTCAAGATCTACAACCCCGCCATTTGAGGAACCTACCGTGAAGAACCTGAAATTATTCCGGTCGCGCCGAAATGCTTCCTGAGCACGAACGATAACATCAAGCTGCTTCGAGCCCTCGCTAAAGGTCGAAACTATCTGTCCCGCGGACAAAATGTTGAGCGCCTGGGCAACATCGCCTGCCCTTACGCCAAGGTCTGCTGCCTTTGTGCGGTCGATCACGACGCGAACTTCAGGATTGCCGAGTTCGATCGAATTGTCCGGATCGCGATAGATCGGGTCCTGTTTCATTTTCTCGACCATCGCATCGGCATATTCGGTGAGCTTACCCATATCCGGGCCGGCAATGTACATTCCGACACCAGAACCACCGCGGCCGAGACCAATGCTGCCGGCGATCGAGGATGCAGCCGAGACGGTTACCTGATATTCCTTTGACGAGTATTTTCGTGCGATCTGCCGGGTTTGGTTGATCAACTGGGCCTGGGACTGCTGGCGTTCGCCCACCGGCTGAAGTGCAACATTGATGAACCCATTGTTCGGGCCTGACCCTCGGCCAAAACCTGCCAGAACGAGCGTGTTCCTAACACCCGGAACTTCCGCCCGAATATCACGAGCGATACGGTCGAGCATCGATTGCGTGGCAGAGAGCGACGTACCTTGCGGACCACGAACGTTCACCTGGAAGAGCGATTCATCTTCGTCTGGCAGAAACGCCATACCGACGAACTTATACAAGGGTACTATCGAAGCTACCGTGAGGATACAGATCAGCACCACAGCCCATCTGAATCGCATTGACAGCCTTAGGAGCCACGTGTATGTTCCGTCAATGACCTTGTAGAATCGGCCCGCCTTGCTGTAATCCGAATGATGGGACGAAAGGTTGTGCGCAACTGTCTCGGCTCCATCGAGGTCCGCTCCCGGGGCTTCGTCGGGTTTTGATACCTGATTTGCCGGTTCTCTCCGTTTTATCCATCGAGCCGCGAGCATTGGCGTCAGGGTAAACGAAACGATCAGCGACACCGCGATCGCCGCAGCCGCAGTAAGGCCGAAGGACGACATGAACCGGCCCACGATACCGGTCATGAAGCCCACCGGAATAAATACGGCCAACAGTGATAACGTCGTCGCAAGCACGGCCAGGCCGATCTCACGCGTACCCTCGATCGCTGCCTGGAAGGGATCCATTCCCTTTTCCTCCACGAAGCGATAGATATTCTCCAAAACTACGATCGCGTCGTCGATAACGATGCCGACCATTAGTGTCAAGGCCAGCATCGTCATCTGATTCAGCGAATAACCGAGCGCAGCTATGGCCGCAAAAGCGGCAATGATCGAGATGGGGATCGCGAGAGCGGCGATGATCGTCGAGCGAAAGTTCCACAGGAACAAGAATACGATGATCGAAGCGAATAGCCCGCCAAGAACGAGGTGTTCTTCAATGGCGTGAAGCGAATTCTCGATGAATTCAGATTGGTCGCGAATGACCGCAACCTTCATATCGGAAGGGAGGTTTGGAATTATCTCGGCCATCCTACCCTTGACGTTCTTGATGACCGCGATCGTATTGGCCCCGGCTTGCTTTCGGATGCCCACGGATACCGACGGTGTTCCGTCCAGCGATGCCGCCGAACTGGGCTCGCCGCCGGTCTTCTCGACGGTGCCGATGTCTTTCACTTTGATGGGAAAGCCATTCCTATTAGCGATGACAATGTCGTTGAACTGTTCGACTTCGGTCAGTTTGCTCATCGTGCGAACGCCGAGAGTTCGACGCCCTTCGATGATGTTGCCGCCCGGCATCTCCTGATTCTGCGAGCGGATAGCGGCCGACACCTCGGTGACCGCAATGTTGTATGCGCGAAGTCGGTCGGGGTTGACGCTCACTCTTATCTGCGGCGTTCTCGCCCCCCACATGAAGACCTCAGCCACTCCATCTGCCGATTCAATTCGTTTCTGGATCAGATTCTCGACCAGATCGGTCAGCTCCATCACATTTCGCGGTGCGCTGACCGTGTACATAAGGATCGGCTGTGAATCCGGATCCGCTTTTTGGGCAACGGGAGGATCGGCAGTCTCGGGCAGCCGGTTTACGACGGTTGAGAGTTTTTGTTGGATCTCCTGAAAGGCGACGTCGGGGTCTTTCTCGAGATTGAAAGTAAGGGTTACGTTCGAGCTTCCGCGAGAGGAACTCGATCGCATCTCCTCGACACCGGGAACTGTGTTCAACGCACCTTCAATGATGTCGGTGATCTCGGTCTCGATCTCTTCAGGAGCAGCACCCGGATTGGTCGTTCGAACCGAAATTGTCGGAAGATCGATCTTCGGAAAACGATCGACTCCCAGAGTGAAAAAGCTGAATCCACCGACAACCGTGAAGAATAGCACTATAACCGTTGCAAAAACGGGCCGATGCACACAAATTTCTGCTAACCACTGCATAATTACCTCAGTTCGTCGTCCGTCGCTGCCATTTACTGAAGGGGCATGCTCTGCGTTCTCCGATGCCGTTATCTAACTACCATTGGGATCCGATAATTTCGGTTACTACCAACAACGTCCAATTCGTCAGGACGCAGCCATACAGAGATGCATCAAACAGCAACCTTCGCCCCTTCATACAATTGTTCAAGCACGCTCGTAGCCACCGTCTCGTCTGCTTCCAAACCGGAGAGGATCTGCTGATATTCTCCTTCTTCCATCCCGAGCTGTAATACCCGCAGCCGCGCTATCCCGTCCACAATGACAAATGCCCGATATGATTGAGTGGGCTGGTCGTTGTAGATCGCGGCTTTGGGAACAAATACACCTAAGCCCCCACCATCTTTCGTGATCCTGGCCGTTGCAAACATTCCTGAACGCAACGCGTTGTCGCTATTGTCGATCGAAGCTTCAACCGTGGCAGCTCGCGACGCAGAGTCCAGCGAAGGGTTGATGGCGGTTACGGTGCCCATAAAGCGCCGTTCCGGATATGCATCCAGTTGGAGGGTCACGCTTCGGCCAAGAGTGACCGATGGAACATCAGCCTCAGCCACCTGGATCTGGATCTTCATCGGGTTTGTGCGAAGCAGAGTGATAATGACCGATGCCGACGTTACAAATTCACCAACTGCCGTAGGACGGTCGCTAACAAAACCCGCAAACGGGGCACGGATCACGGTGTCAGCAAGGGCCTGCTCTGCGGTCCTGACCTGCGTTTGTGCCGACTCGACCGCCGCCTGAGCGCTCGCGATCGCGGCATTACTCTGCCTGGCCGTGTTTACGGCCGCGTCGAGCTGTTCTTTAGCGCTATTGGCCCTTGCAAAAGCGGTATCGCGGGCCGTCCGAAATTGTTCGTATGCGATCATCGAAACATCCCCGGTCTCGACGAGATCTCGATAACGCTTTTCATTCGTTTCGGCCTGGCGCAGCTCTGCAACCGCTTGCTGGTAGTTAGCGTTTGCCGATCTGACTTCCGGGATCGACGATGCATCAAACTTCCCGTTCGGCGAAAGGCCAAGGCGGGCTTCTGCCTGGCGTACGGCCGCCAACGCCTGCTTCACACTTGCTTGCGAAGTTGCGAGCTGAAGCCTCGCATCGCGATCGTCGATGCGGGCGATCTCAGCACCCTGAGAAACGAATTGACCTATATTCACAAGAACATTCGATACTTTTCCTGCGATCTTCGGAGCAACGTTTGAGGCTTCGTCGGCTACGAGCGTACCCGTGGCCTGAATGAATGCAGGCACATTGCGTGCTTCGGTTCGGCCAACCGTGATTGCGATCGGAGGCGGCTCCTGCGAGTTGCTGCCCGCGTTTCGGCCGTCAGCAGAATTTCCTCGGCCACAAGACGCAGCAAAGAATAGCGATAATACCAATGTTATCGACAAGAACTTTGTCGCGGTTAACTGCTTTTCGAAAATCGCCATAAGACTAGTTGCTAAGATGCCAAGTTTACAATACTTACCTGGAAAGAATAAGGACATCTGTGTAAAGTTTTGTAAATGAAACGTCCGTAAGCGGCATAAAATAAAGGGAATTTGAGTGGTGTCATCTGACTGCCTTAGCAGTAAGAAACGAGTTTGAAGGTGAGCATGAGATGGGCTAGAATTCGCTATGCAAGTACATCACATTTGGAGACCATTTTAATGATCGAAGAGATATCTGCCACAGAACTCAAACGTAAGATCGAGTCCGGTGACGACGTTCAGCTTATCGACGTCAGACAGCCGGAGGAGTTTGCCTTTGCCAGGATCGCCGGTGCCAAACTGGTGCCTTTGGGTGAGGTCGTCCGCCGAATGAGCGAGCTAAGCGCGGAACGCGAGACGATCGTCCTGTGTAAGATGGGCGGCCGCAGCTCAAGAGCCATTGAACTTTTGAAGCAAGCTGGATTCCAGGGTGAGCTTAGAAACCTGCGTGGCGGGATCACGGCCTGGTCGAACGAGGTCGATCCGACAGTGCCTAAATATTGATGCTTCCACGTTTCAGTACTGCGGAACATGCGAATGAGATCGCACACCTGGCATTATCGAAATATGACTATTCACCCATCCGATCAGCAAGCTCCCGGCACATCCGAACGATCTTCATTCCATCTGACGCTGTAGTTCGACAAGACATAACGGCTTTTTCCTTTCCGGAGTTGTCGATCCAAACCTGACAATCAAGGCACTCTCCGTTCCAACACAGATCTGCATCTGACATTGCTTCAATGTTGAGGTATTGAAGACAGCGAAGAATACTGTTATTTTCCGGCACACGACGTTCTTCGCCTTCGATATACAGTGAGATCAGTTTGTCGTAGTGTTCAAATATGTCGGGCGAGTCGTTTTTTTGCACAATATTTCTGGGACGGTCCGCCGATCACACGTCGGCAGTAACTGGTCCTCCGTTGGATCTTCAGCCTAAAGGATGAGTTCGGCTTCTTGTCGGCCTCGACCTTAAGATCAGATTGTAACCGGGACGCCGGCGTTATTGCGAGAGTGGTCCTCGTTTTTGATGAATTATTCGAACCTTAGCCTTAGCAACACAAAACGGATCCAAAAAAAGAAGCGCATCAGCAGAGCTTCATAAGGATGATCGAATTCGGCAGCGGCTGGCCGTTCGGCCGAGTCCCGGATTGAGCATCGATGCGTTTGTTGTTTGTGTTTCTGGAAAGGTAGAATGACTTAGGCAAGTCAAAGGCAATGCTGGGGCACTGGTCTTTTTTGGAAACGTGTTCCCTTAAGCTGCAAACGATCGGCCGGGACTTAGCCAGATCCTGTTTGGAACCTTCAACCGTTGGGAACTGATACTGCAATTATGTCGATCGTAATGTATGTAAAGCCGCATTGCCCCTATTGCCAACAAGCTCGCGACCATTATAATTCGCAGGGAATTCCTTTCACCGAGTTCGACGCCCAGAATGACCGAGTAAGGCAGCGAGAAATGCTTGAATATTCGGGCGGCGATCTCACGGTCCCATGCATCGTAAAGGACGGCGTATACATTGGTTCGGGGTGGGGCGATCCGCCCCGCGGCTGAACGATCGTGCCTGATTAGCCGGCAGTTTGCCGGCCTTTTATCAAGCGAATTCAGGCTGCAGATTGCGTAATCGGCATTCTGAATTATAATGTGAACATCGGTCCGGTATCGGAGTTGTTGGCCACGGCAATTTTTCGCGGTCCGCCATCTGTATTCCGCACTCAATATGATCGGTTCGCAGATCAACCAATACAAGATACTCGAAAAGATCGGGTCGGGCGGACAAGGAACAGTCTATAAAGCCCTGGATACCAAACTCAACCGCAGTGCCGTCATCAAGATCCTGCCTCCCGAACTAACCGTAAAAACAGCAAATTTCAAAAGGTTCGAACGAGAGGCCCAGCTATGTTCCCAGCTTGACCATCCAAATATCTGCACCATCTACGATTTTCACGAAGCAAACGGTGTTTTCTACATCGCAATGCAGTATGTAGATGGCAAGAATGTGCGACAACTGGTTTCGGGGCGTCCGCTCGAGGTCAAGAGTGCGCTTTCGATAGCGATCCAAGTTACCGATGCCCTTGCCTACGCACATTCTAAGAACATCATTCATCGCGACATAAAGGCCGGCAATATTATGGTAAACAAAGCCGGCCAGGCAAAAGTTCTCGATTTCGGACTTGCAAAACTGCTTGAAGATGAACAGGTCGACATCGGCCAGGGTACGGATCGCACTCAGATCACCGAACTCGGAATACCCTACGGCACGGCAACTTACGCGGCGCCAGAACAGGCAAGAGGCGAGAGGGCAGATGCGCGCTCCGATATCTTTTCGACCGGTGTTCTTGTTTACGAAATGTTGACCGGAATTTGGGCCTTTCAGGGCAAAACGGTCGTGGATGTCAGGCATCAAGTACTCTACGGTACGCCCAGGCCGCTCGCCGAACAAAGACAAGAGGCCCTTCCCGCCCAGCTTCAGATGATCGTAGATAAAGCACTCGCAAAAGATCCTAAAGACCGGTACCAGTCCATCGCAAAAATGCGCGACGATCTGAGAACAGTTCTGCAGGAGCTGGCCGGGCCCCAGTTGATGCATACAGACACTTTCGCCCCAAGCCATGTCGAAAGCGGCGTTTTCAAACGAGCATTGAACTGGTTTACAGGTAAATCCGTTCCCGAACAGACGTCCGGAAGGTCGCCTTCAGTCTCGAACCCGCCCTCC
Source organism: Pyrinomonadaceae bacterium (assembly GCA_035327545.1). Lineage (GTDB taxonomy): Bacteria > Acidobacteriota > Blastocatellia > Pyrinomonadales > Pyrinomonadaceae > OLB17. The sequence continues at coordinate 283,946 of DAOLDE010000002.1, forward strand.
TACGTACCTGACGTAAATCTGACATCGACCGGGCAGGAAAAAAAGAGTGTTGCAATACTTCCCTTCACGAATCTGGGAAATGATCCGTCTGCCAATTTCTATGAATTCGCCCTTGCCGACTCGGTCATCACGGAACTGGCTCAGATCCGTTCGATCATCGTCCGTCCGAGTTCCGTGATCGCGAAGTATCAGGGCAAAGACGTCGATCCCCGCGAAGCCGGGCGAGAACTGCGCGTCCATGCGGTCTTATCGGCAGGTTTCCTCAGAGGAGCCGATAAGCTCCGCGTCACGGCTCAACTTCTCGACGTTGTTACCGGAAACATTCTCTGGAGCGACCGGATCGACGCCGAAGGTTCGGACATCCTGGATATGCAGGACAGCATAGCCCAGCGAATTCTGGAAGGTTTGCGACTCGAACTTTCCGATCTCGAACAGGAAAAGCTCCAGCGGCGGGCAACGGACAATGCCGAAGCCTGGGAAGAATACCTTCGTGGCCGCGACAATTTCGGCCGATTCATTTTCCGTACACTTGATATCGAAGACTGCGAGGCCGCGATCCAAAATTTTAAGCGGGCTATCGAGCTCGATAGCCATTTCGCACTCGCATATAGCGGCCTTGGGGCCTGCTACTGCAACCGATTCTTCAAAGGTATGGGCGAGGCAGAAGACTACACCCACGCCGAGACCGCGTTCACCAAGGCATTTTTCTACGATCCGAATGTCGTCGAAGCCCGAATGCTGATGGCGATGATCTACATGGCTCGCGGCGAAAAGAAGAAGGCGCGGTCAGAGGTAGAGATCCTCCAGAAACAATTTCCTAATGATGCTGTACTTTACTTTGTAAAGGGCGTGATCCATCGCCTCGACGGCGAGTACGAAGAATCACTAAAAGCGTTTGAAAAGCTGTCGCGGCTAGATCCCGCCGCCCGTGCCGTTTCCGCATACAATCGAGCTCGTATCTATATCTACAAAGCCGATTATGTAAGCGCCATCCGCGAGATCGAGAAAGGTGAAAAGGCCGAACCTAACCATCCGATGCTGAAGATCTTTAGATCGGGCGTTTATTATTACCGCGGCGATCGTGAGGACGCGATCGAACTAATGGCATCGGTGCTGGAAGAACACCCCGAGATGGATGGGATCCGGCCTCTTTACGCCATCTATCTCGCCGGTGCAGGGCGTCGAGAAGATGCGCTCGCGCAATTGACCGAGGAAGCATTGTCCCTTTCGCGCTCGGACCATGATATGGCCTATTGGGTGGGATCGACCTACGCTATCCTCGGTGAGAAAGACCTTGCCTTCAAGTGGCTAAATCGTGCCGTAAAACTAGGCAACCAGAACTGGCCGCACTTTGAGAACGATAAGAGCCTTAACTCCCTTCGCGACGACCCTCGCTTCGAAGACCTCATGGCAAAGGTAAAAGAAGGCATTTAAGAGCGCAAGAAATGGGCTGGCTAATCGCTCAGCCCATTATTCTTTTGTTCAATTCAGGTTTCAAGTTTGCAGGATCTTCCAGTCTCAGTCCGCATTGAAAATGCCCGGGAATTCCGTCAGATCCCAACTGAAACCCTTTCATTTTCCACTGTAAGTATCGATTTCACTCGCTTTTTCAACGCCTTCTCGAACTGTCTGGCTTCGTTGACGCCGTCGAATGAAAGTTGCTGGAGATTGGCTTCGATACGCTTGCGATAGTCAGAAACAAGCGAATCGGACACGCCCAGCATTTCGGCGACCTCTAATTGTGTTCCCCCATTCGATACAAGGTAACAATGCCATAGTACGCTGATCATGCGGTCATACTGCTTTACCTTGCCGCGCACTGATTTGTGAAGGCTCGCAAGAAAATCGTCCACGAATCCTGCTGCCTCCGTTTCGGCTTCATTCCTCAAAAAATCTTCTTCGGGCGTTTCGCGAGTGTCAGGTATCTCAAACGACATTTTGTCGTCGTCATCGCTATCGCCTGAGCCGCCGACTGGCACCAGATGGATATCCATGATCGGCAGCCGTGACATCACGAACGAACGCAGGCTTCGAACATCCACCGGAGAATCAACCGCCTTGAACACGCGAATGATAAGTTTCTCCAGCTCCACGTTGCTGATAACGATCTGCGCGTCGCCGGTACAGCCGACCATGCGCGTGTCTCGGTTGTGAAAAGGAACCACCTTTACCCGCTCGTGCATTTCCTGTACGTCGCGGTGCATTTTTTGTATCTTCCATTCCGCAAGTCCGTAGAGCCGGTCGGCCAGCCTTCGGTGAGCTTCAGGGTTGTTGATGTTGTCGAATCTTTTGAACACGGGGCTCGACTGGATCAGCGTCGAGATGCGGCGGGCGAGACGGTATGATTCAGGATAGCGCTTCCGCAACTCTGCCGTCAGCATGTTGGTCAGCTCGATCTGGCTGATCTCCGCCTCGACTTCGGCGTCAGACATGCCGGTGTCGAGGTAGTGCTGAAATCGCTCTTTGCTGAGGAGGGCGACAAACAGTTCCTGAGTGAGGTCGGTGTAGGCGTTATACTTGCCCTCTTCAACAAGGAATCCCGCACGCTTCGACGCTCGAACAAGAGGATGTGAGGAAACGATACGGTGAAGTTCGATCCAGATCTGGTTGACGTCGGATGACTTCAGGCTTTCATTCCATTTACCTACTTTGTGGTGCCGGGCCTGGACCGGTTTGGTAACTGTTTCCTCTGTTTTGGGTGCCTTCATAAGTTGAGATCTGCCTCTCCGTTCGGTTTAGCTGCAGAAGTCGAGGGTCAGGGCGGGAGGCGCACCTCAAGCGTCGTTCGCAGACATCTATACCCAAGTCATCACCTGTCTCGGGTCCGGAGGCAGTAAACCTTGTGTTTACTTCAAATCTTCAAGATGGATATTGGTAGAAAACTTCTTTTTGGCACCGCTGCGCCTGCGGTAACCGGGGTGGTGGGCAACTTGGGGCTTACCACCCTCGCTGCCTTCAATATTGATATTAGCAATTATCCGCCGTTTGGGCAACATGTTTTTGCATTGTTGTATATTTATTAAACACAATGAAATATCGTCGTAATTCACGGTTTGTATTTAAGGGTAAATTACGATAGGAAGCCGGCCATCGATCGTTCGGATATTGTTGCGTAAGTTTTGGAAGTGAACGACTATTGCAGATTTCTGAAAGAATATAGAGGTCATTTCTCTGCCGGGTCCAAAAGCGCTAACGTGACACAGATCGGACACGCGAAGATCGGCATTCGACCAAAGAGCAAAGATGCCAAATTTTTGTAAAAGCGAAGATTGTCCGACTTCCGAAGAGCTTGTCGCGTTTCAGATCGGCGAAATGCCTGTACGCGACGGCGGCCCGATCAGGAAACATCTCGCGGCCTGCGATTTCTGTGCGGCCGAGGTCGAATTCTATGAGAACTACCCTCCGGCCCCCGTTACCGATCTCCCGGAAAAGGCCGTCGCAATGCCGCAGCCCTTATTCGAACTCGCCGAGGCCCTCTTGAAAAAGAAGCAGGATGATCTATTTTTCGAAGAGCTCATAGAGGGGACTGAGTTCCCTTACTGACAGTAAGGCAAATCAATTCCCTTACTCTATAAAGACCTAAAAAACCAGCTAGAATTTCAGCTTCCGCAGATCTCGTCGATCGCTTCTTCGTATTTCTCGTCGATCACGCTGCGTTTGATCTTTAGCGTTGGTGTCATTTCGCCTTTGTCGATGGAGAATTCGCGTGGCAGGAGATAGACGCGCTTGACGCGTTCGTATTCGCTCAATTCGCGGGTCAGTTCTACGGCGTCTCGCTGCACCCGTTTAATAACGTGAGGATTTTCGCAAAGCTCTTCACGTGATCCCTCGGCAGAGATCCCTTCGTCCTTTAGGGTTTCCTTGAGCGTGTCCCAGTCCGGAACGATCAACGCCCCGACCTGTTTGCGTCCAGAGCCGACAACTACCGGCTGTGAGATCAGCGGGCTCTGTTTGAGCAAGCTTTCGACCTGTAGCGGTGCGATATATTTGCCGTTAGAAAGTTTGAAGAGATCTTTTATCCGGTCGGTCACATAAAAATGGCCGTCCGCGTCTTTGTAGCCCACATCACCAGTGTGATAGTAGCCATCGGCATCGATCACTCGTGCCGTCTCGTCGGGCTTATTATAATAGCCCCGCATCACATTCGGCCCCCGAACCAAGATCTCGCCGTCGGATTCTGCGATCTTCATTTCGATGCCTTCAAACGGCGTACCGATCGAACCGACCTTGTTGTCTTCAGGACGGTTCGCACAAGTGACGCACGCTTCGGTCATGCCGTATCCCTGAAGGATCGGGATGCCGGCGGCCCAAAACGCATACGAGAGCTTTTTGGATAAAGGAGCGCCGCCTGAGACAAAGAAACGCAGATGTCCACCGACACCTGCCCGCCATTTGGAAAATACAAGGCGGTCCGCTACCGCGTGTTTTGCTGCGAGTGCGGGGGAAACACGCTCGTGGCTGTCCTTTGCAGCCCAATACTGTTGTCCTATATCCAGCGACCATTCGAACAACTTCGACTTCCAGCCGCCGGCCGATCGACCTTTCTTTACAATCTTGTGATAGACCTGTTCAAAAAGCCTCGGCACCGCCGTCATTATCGTCGGCTTCACCTCCTGTAAGTGTGAAGCGATCTGATCAAAGGCCGCGCAGTAATGGATTGACACACCATTCGAGCAAAGCACATAAAATACGGTACGCTCGAAGATGTGAGACAAAGGAAGGACTGCAAGGCTTCTGTCGGTACGGCGTATCGGCAGGCCTTTTGAGATAGCGATCACATTCGAAACAAAATTCTCGTGATCGAGCATTACCCCTTTGGGCTCGCCGGTCGTGCCGGAAGTGTAGATTATCGTCGCAAGGTCGTCGGAACGGACCTGATCGAGGAGTTCCTCGAATGTCTGTCCGGTATCGCGTTCATACGAACCCCCGGCCTCCTCCACGTCCGCAAGCGTGAGCGAACGCGAATCGCTGCTCTCGACCGCATCCTTTTCAAAAAAGATCAGCTTTTCAATGCTTTCGACAGATTGGATCGCTGCCTCAGCATGTTTGAACAGCTTTTTTCCCGAGACGAAAAGCATCCGTGCCCCGGAATCTTCGAGAATATATCGGATCTGCTCGACCGCCTGCGTTGTATATATCGGAACATTTACCGCACGCAGCGAGAGAATTGCGAGATCGGTCAGCGACCATTCCGGACGATTCTCGGAAATTATCGCTATGCGGTCGCCAGCTTTCACGCCGAGTGCGGCAAGGCCCGTCGCGATATTCTTGATGCGTTCGATCGCATCAGAACCCGAAAGATAGTTCCAAACATCGTCGATCTTAAAGGCAAGTGCATCATTTTTCCCGTTCCGGCGAAATGATTCGATACAGAACGAAGGAAGCGTTTGGGGGATCGTCTCGAATCCGATAAGATTGGCAGCGACCATCGGTACTTAATATACTAGCGGCATCCGAAATTTCGTGCGTTCCTAATTCTTGCAGATGCATGCGATTAAGTCCAATAGAATGCGGAAGCCCGCCTCTGAGCAAGAACGCGTCAATCACGTATAAACTCGTTTGCGGGCTTATTTGTCGTGGACAGGCCTACTTTTGTGAAGCTTCAAGCCCTGAACCACCGGCGGCGTATTCGGGTTGAACATTGACTACACCGAACTGGCGGTCAACGCCTTCGCGGTTTGCGGCCATCATCCACAGAAAATTGATCGAGCCGCCGGGAGCGGCGACGTTTGGATGAAAACCCTGCGGCATCAGGACCACGTCGCCTTCGCGGACGACCTGGACCAATTCGGGTTCGTTTCGATCGGTATAGACAAGCTGGATGCCCCATTGCGGCTCGGGCATATCGATGTAAAGATAGGCCTCCTCGAGCATATTCTCGTGCTCGTGAGGCGGCCACGAGGTCCAATTGCCCTCTGAAGAAAACGTAACCCCCGCCATTATCCTCCCCGCCTCGACATTCTTCCCCAGCAAAACGTTCAGATCTCGTTCCGTAGGCGGTTTACCGGCGATGAAATGAAGCGAGGGATCTTCGCGGACCTCGGAGAAAGAGACGAACTGCACGGGGTATCTGTTCTCAACCGATGCCGACACTTCCGCCAGGTCGCAGCCATTTTCGGTGGTGACCTTTATCACCGAATCTCGTGGAACATACAACGCGTCGTAGCGCCCCAGCTCAAATTCCGAATCATCAACCGTGATCGTGGCACTGCCATTCAGGCAGATCAGTCCTGTTTCATGTGTCCCGGTCTCAAAGCTGATCGGTTCTTCGCGTTCATCCATCCGGATACGCCCGTAGAAAAGATTGCGAGAAGCCGTGGGGCCCGGTTTGACCGCATTTGTACGGCCCTTGTAAAGATGCGTGCCTTTGACGACACAGGTCTCCCGACGAATATCCTCTAATTTCAATTTTTCCTGCATAGCTTCAAATTATAACGAAACGGTCTGCTCGGCCCAGAACTGGAACTCGCGGTGCTTAAGTATTTCCGCTTTCGCCAGAACTTCGCCGCTTGCGACACGCCGGATATGCTCGAACAGTCGTGTGCCGACCTCTTCAATGGACTCGGTTCCTTCGATCACGTTTCCGGCCGAAATATCCAGGTCCTGTGCCATCTTTTCGAATACCCGGTTGTTCGAGGCCATTTTGATCACGGGAGCGATCGCGTTCCCGATGGTGGTGCCGTTGCCGGTCGTGAAAACGACCACCGTGGCCCCGGCCCCGACAAGCCCCGGCGTCGATTCCTGATCATACCCCGGGCCCTGCATCAGGTTGATCCCTCGAACCCGAGGCGTTTCGGCATACTCGATACAATCCTCGATGCGGGTTGTTCCAGCCTTGACGATGGCACCGAGCGATTTGATCGTAATGTTCAGCAAGCCGCCGGCTTTGTTGCCGGTGCTGGGATTCTGGTTCAGGACGGCCCCGAATTTTGACGCATACTCCTTATACCAATCGACCATTTCATAGATCTTTCTGCCAATGACCGCATCTTTCGCACGGTTTGCGAGAATATGTTCGGCACCACAGAATTCGGGCACTTCGGTAAGAAGCACGGTTCCGCCGCTTCTGACAAGAAGGTCGGAAGCAAAACCGAGAGAAGGATTCGCCGAAATGCCCGAAAAACCGTCTGAAGACCCGCACTTTACGCCGAGGACGAGTTCGCTGACCGGGAATTCTTCTCTGACGCACCGGTCAACCTCCGGCAGCATCTGCTCGACCTCTTGAAGGCCGATCTCGATCGCCGCCTGCGTACCCCCAACGTCCTGGATCCCGATCTTGACTAGCGGTTTCTCGATAGGCTTTGCACGATTCGTCAGGTAACGCTCAACATAGGATAAGTTGGTCTTTTCACAGCCGAGGTCGATCAAGATCACACCGCCAACATTCGGATGGTCCGCATAATTCGACAACGTGCGCATCATCACGTCGAGCGTTGAGCCGTCCTGGCACCCGCAGCCTTTGTTGTGCGGGATAGCGACCACGCCGTCAACATTGGGAAACTTTTCCCGGCTATAATGCATGAACTCCGACATCATCGAGATCTGCGTAGCCTCGTGGCTTGCGCACATCGATGTCGGGACGATCAGGACGAAGTTCCTTGTCCCGACACGGCCGTCGGGCCGACGAAACCCCATAAAAGTTCCCATCTGGCCGACTGGAAAATAATCAGGCGCGGGCGTGTGGATCTCCTCCGGCAGGTCGCGGACCACCGGAACATCATCCGTCATATTCTCATGCGAAACCCATTCACCTTTTTGGATGCCAAGTGAAGTTCCGATCGGCTGCCCGTATTGCCTTACAAAATCCCCGGCAGGAATGTCTGCGATGGCAAAGCGATGCCCTGCTGGCACCCCGTGACGAAGCGTGATCGAAGAGCCGCCAGGGGTTTCGAGCATCATTCCGGCCGTGGTCTCACGTTTTACGACAGCCACGTTGTCCGCAGGGTTTACAACGATCGCATAATCATCGATCGGTAGCACGGATTGGGGATAAGTGTCTGCCATATCGTTAGATAAGGTCCGGCAAAATATAGCTGCTGACGTTTCCATGAAGCCTGATCCATAGCCCGGGATTTTCATTCAATTGCTCGGCAAGTTGTTCCCGGTCGTCAGATAATTCGGTTTCGATCAATCTGGCAAAACTCTCTCTTTTCGCCGGCGCCGTCGAAGCATCGACTATCGATTGCACAACCTTACGTGCGCTCAATATCGCGGCCGGCCCCAGTGTCATAATATGCGTCGCGTTTCTGCATTCGGCTTCGTCGTCGGGCGATATATTGCTGCCGCCCGCCTTGAATTTGCTTATGTGGTGCTCAAGAATACTAGAAGATATCGGGATGATCCCGGCATAGTCCCCGAATCCCGCACCGCAACCGGGCTTTATATAGCAAAGGTGTGACGCCGCTTCGGCTTCGGGCCCGAGGCCCAGGAAAAAGATATCGATCCCGCCAAGCGAGATCAGTTTTGCAAGGTAGTCCTCAAGTGCCCCTTCGAGATCGTCCGTTTCCGTCAACATCGGAGTAAAACTCTTTACGCGGCTAAAGAATTCGTCACCCAACAGCCTTTCGAAATCGCGAACGAAACTTAAGCCATTTTCCATTCGCAACGGTGCAAGTGCGTCCTGAGTGAAAACATGAAGCCGGCCGAGCAAGTCATCGATCTCACCGCGTCCCGCCTTCTGATTGATGATCTTGTACATCGCCTGAGCACCGCGGCCGCCGAGAAGTACGATCACAATGTCGAGGTCCGTCTTTGCCGCGTAGTCTGAAAGTTCCCGAAACATTGCCTCGCCCACCGCCGCTTCGTCTGGAAGAACGGTATAATTGAACTCTTGATCCGGAAACTCGAACGAACGGGAATCAGCGCCCGTGGCGAGCCACATGCCACGGTCCGTGCCGCGCCGCTCAAAAAGCCTTTTGGTCAATGGTCTCATCTAGTCACGCCTACGATCATTTCATTATAATTGGTTTAACCAATCAAATGCAAGTGGAAAAAATAGAATGCGCCAAACCGTTTAGGATCTCAATCGAGTCCTTCTCCATATACCGCAAATTACTCAATTTCCGAACTTGACATTTCATTCCGAGTTGTTGGAGACTAAAGTTCTTCGCAGCCAATGGTATTACCTTTCGGTTAATTTGCAGAATTTTTAGCTGTCTTTTTTGTAAGGATATGGGATATAAGCCACTAGATCTTGATGGAAAGTGCGCGGTCGTGATCGGCGGCACTTCGGGAATCGGGCGTGCGATCGCTCACGGCCTTGCGGAAGCGGGAGCCGACGTCGTTTGCACATCCCGCCGGCCAGAGCAGGTAGACGCGGCCGCACTAGAGATAGAGGACCGTGGGCGACGGACCATTCGGATCACTTCGGACGTCAGCGATCGGGGAACTCTTGAAGCTCTCCGCGACAAATGCATTGAGTCGTTCGGAAAAGTGGACATCCTCGTTAACTGTGCCGGGCGAACGAAACGCGGGCCGACAGTGGATTTCGCTGACGACGAGTGGAATGCGATCATCGATACGAATCTGAACGGAACGCTTCGGGCCTGCCAGGTATTCGGCCGCCATATGGTGGAAAAGAAGTATGGCCGGATCATAAACATCGCTTCTCTCTCGACCTTCGTCGCGCTTCTGGAAGTTGCTGCTTATTCGGCCAGCAAGGCCGCGGTCGCGTCCCTTACCAAATCTCTTGCTCTCGAATGGGCAAAAGATGGCGTCAACGTAAACGCTATCGCACCCGGTGTTTTCATTACCGACCTTAACCATAAGCTCTTGACTGACACGCCTCGCGGCAACGAGTTCCTTCTGCGAACGCCGATGGGCCGGTTCGGAAAGGTCGAAGAATTGGCCGGAGCGGCTGTTTTCCTTGCTTCGGACGCGGCCAGCTTTGTCACTGGCGAGGTTCTCGTCGTAGATGGAGGATTTCTCGCTAGCGGTGTGAATCAATAGCAGCAAAGAGAACGAGGCCCTGTCCATATTCAATTCAACCGATGTCTGCGTCAGAATTTGCAGAAAAGATCCGCCGGGTCGTTGCTTTTCTAGAACGAGAAGAAACCGACGCCGTGCTGCTCAACGCCCAGCACAACTTCGCGTGGATAACAGGCGGTGCGTCCAACGGCATCGACCATAGCCGCGAGGCGGGAGCAGCGTCGATCCTTGTTAGCCGAGAGGGTCGGGCTTTCCTGCTGGCGAACAATATCGAAATGCAGAGAATGCTCGACGAACAGGTCCGGCGCATCGAGCTCGAACCGATCCAATTCTCTTGGCAGCACGAAAAAGCGAGTACCGGAACTGTTCGCGAAGCGGTACGTTCGGCGATCGGCAGTGACGCCCGTCTTGCCACCGATATACCGATGTTTGGTGATACGTCCGCTATCGATGGAAAGCTCGGCGCATTGCGTCTTCATCTGACCGAGGAAGAACGCAGCCGTTTCCGTGATCTGGGGCAGGATGCGAGCCGTGCAATGGATGCAGCGATCCAAGCGATCTCCCCTGGTCAGTCGGAGCTCGAAATTGCCGAGGCTTTGAGATGTGAAATGGCTCGGCGAACCATCGTGCCAGTGGTTCTCCTCGTCGCGGCAGACGAAAGGATATCTATGTATCGCCACCCGCTGCCGACAGGCAAAGCGTGGGAAAGGACCTTGCTTCTTGTCGTTTGTGCCAGGCGTAGCGGGCTGATCGCCAGTCTGAGCCGCATGGTCTCAAACGGCGTACCTGACGACGATCTGTTCAAACGCACCGAGGCCGCAGCGTCTGTCAATGCCAGTCTCTGGAACGCGACCCGCTCCGGCGCGACAGGTTCCGAGCTTTATCAGGTTGCTGCAGAAGCATATGAAAGATCGGGGTTCGGCACCGAGATAGACAAGCATCATCAGGGAGGGGCCGCCGGTTACAAGACCCGCGAGTGGGTCGCACACCCGGCCAGTAAGGATGAAGTAGTTCAGGATCAGGCGTTTTCATGGAATCCGTCCGTTACCGGCACTAAGGTAGAAGAAACGATCCTTTTTTCTGAAAACGGCATAGAGGTCCTGACCGCCTCATCACTATTTCCAAAGATCCAAACGACCATTGAAGGACATGATCATTATTCGTCGGGGATACTAACGATCAACTGAAGAGGAGCGCGAAACTATGAGCAATGTTTCCGATATTGCAGAAAGCCAAAAAAAGCAGGACGATGGTGAATTTCTGCCCGCCGTTGAGGAATCTGGCGGTTCGGCGACCGGTGCCGCTATCGCCGGCGTTGGCGACCCGGTGAAGCGGGTTGGCTATTACCGCTGGACGATCTGTGCACTCCTATTCTTTGCCGCGACGGTAAATTACATCGATCGTCAGGTCCTCGGCATCTTGAAGCCCACTCTTCAGAAGGAATTCGGCTGGTCAGAGATCGATTACGGCTGGATCGTCTTTTCGTTTCAAACCGCCTATGCGATCGGCATGCTCGGCGTCGGCCGGTTGATGGATAAGATCGGCACGAAGAAAGGGTTTGCCCTTTCGATCACTGTATGGAGCCTCGCTGCAATGGCACACGCGTGGGCACTGCCGATCGGCATCGTGAGTGCGGCGATCCTTGGCTGGTTCGGATACATTTCAGAGACGACGGCATTCGCTTCCGTGGTCGGATTCATCATCGTTCGATTCATACTCGGGCTGGGCGAAGCGGGAAATTTCCCCGCTTCGATCAAGACCGTTGCAGAATGGTTCCCAAAAAAGGAACGAGCACTTGCGACCGGCATCTTCAACTCGGGCACAAATGTCGGTGCGCTTGCCACCCCCTTGCTGGTTCCGCTGATCGTATTGTACTGGGGTTGGTGGGAAGCGTTCATTATCACAGGCGCGATCGGATTTATCTGGCTCATCTTTTGGCAGATCCTTTACAAGAAGCCTGAGGAACATCCCCGACTTTCCAGGGAGGAGCTTGCCTATATTCAGAGTGATCCGCCTGAGCCGACGGTCCGCGTTCCCTGGAAGAGGCTTTTCCCGCATCGGCAGACCTGGGCATTTGCTGTCGGCAAATTCATGACCGACCCGATCTGGTGGGTTTACCTTTTCTGGATACCTGATTTTCTCCAGAGGCAGCACGGACTTGACCTAAAGACATTCGGCTTGCCCATCGCGACGATATATATTATTGCGGACGTTGGCAGCATTGGCGGCGGTTACATTTCCTCGGCAATGATCAAGGCTGGAATTTCGATAAATCGCTCAAGGAAAACGGCGATGCTCGTATGTGCTCTCGCGGTGGTTCCGATCGTGATCGCGTCGATCACGTCAAGCCTTTGGCTTTCCGTAATACTTATCGGCATTGCCGCGGCCGCTCATCAGGGTTGGTCGGCCAATCTTTTTACGACCGCCTCGGATATGTTCCCGAAGCAGGCGGTTGGTTCAGTTGTTGGGATCGGCGGAATGTTTGGAGCTATCGGAGGGATGGTGATCGCCCCGACTGTTGGCTTCATCCTCGATCGGACGGGCAGCTACGTTCCTATTTTTATCATCGCGGCATCAGCCTACCTCGTTGCGTTGCTTGTGATCCACCTGCTGGCGCCGCGGCTGGAGCCGGCCAAGGTCCATTATGAATAAGTCCGAGGTTCTCAATGCAATCAGAGAGATCGGTGTAGTGCCGGTGATCCGCATTAATGATCTGGACAACGCCCGAAATGCCGTCGAAGCCATGATCCTTGGTGGTATCAAGATCTTCGAAGTTACGATGACCGTTCCAAACGCGATTTCTTTGATCGACGAACTTTCAAAACGCGAGGGTCTTGTCGTCGGTGCTGGTACGGTTCTCGACCCGGAAACGGCAGGCGAATGTATAGATGCCGGTGCGGCCTTCGTCGTCAGCCCTTCGACGAACATTGACACCGTTGCTTATTGTAACGAGCGCCAAACGGCAGTAATGCCGGGAGCGCTTACGCCTACTGAGATCGTCAACGCATGGGAAGCCGGTGCCGACATCGTAAAGGTTTTCCCGGCCGGATCGCTGGGCGGGCCCAAATATATCCGATCGCTAAAAGGCCCTCTGCCTCACATAAAGATGATGCCAACTGGCGGTGTCAGTATCGATAGTGTCGCTGATTACCTTCTTTCAGGAGCTGAAGCGGTCGGTGTCGGATCGGAATTGGTGGATGTTCGGGCCGTCGAAGAAGGACGGCTAATTGAATTGACGGGAGCCGCAAAGGAATATATTGAAGCTGTCGAGAAAGCGAGGGTTCGTCTTAAGGCCGGCTAAATCTGAACCAATCTATGTCCGCCGTCCCTGCGTCGTTGAACCTGCCCGGCCTTGTAAAGACAAAACCCAATTTGGCACCGATCCATCGTCCTTCGCGTGCTTTGAAGTCTCTGCCAACAGGTGTGAAGCTCACGCCGTCCACACTGAACAAGAATCGGCACGTGGCCCCCTTGCCCACCATGAGGCGAAGATAAACGTCTCGTGAAGCCAATTCGATCTCGTCAGAACGCGTTTCGGCGGTCCCTTTATCGGCATCCTTGACCACTACGCTGCTTACGGCCAGTTTCCCGCCCCTTTGTACGATCCCGATCAACGAATAGTCCGATCCCATGACGACCAGTGCGAATCTTTCGCCCTCGAACCGCGTATCGATTCTGATCTTCCCGGTCGCGGTGAATTCTTCGGCGGGGAATTTTTGCAGCAGCAAGTTTGGCAGGTCCCAAAGATTCTTCGCGCCTTCAGGAACCTCCGCCGAGTTCATTCGCAAAACCCCCCTTGAGGGAAACGGAAATGCCCAGGCCCCGTTCGGGTTTCCATGCCATTGCCACTGCGGCCCGAGCGTTTCGTTGCTGAACTCGTCAGAATCCTGCGGTGCGTCGATCGGCCAAGTTCGCCCGACGTTGGGCTTTCGAAAGGTCGAGACCGGCTCGCCGGTCCCGTCTGCGTCCTTGTCTTCGCCGATCACCGGAAAGCCGCTCTTCCAAACTACCGGCTGTAAATGCACGATCCGGCCGTATGCGCCCTTATCTTGAAAATGGATGAACCACCATTCACCGCCGGGCGTATCGACCATTGCTCCCTGGTGCGGGCCATTTATGTTCAAGCTGCCCTGAGCCAACACGACACGCCTTTCGTATGGGCCGTAAATACTCTTTGATCGCAGAACGAGCTGCCATCCGGTCGCTACCCCTCCCGCCGGAGCTGAAATGTAGTAGTAACCGTCTATCTTATGGAACTTAGGCCCCTCAACTGTCGGATCGGCATCATGTCCATCAAACACGACAACACCATCGTCAAGCAATTTGGTTCCGGCCGGATCCATCTTGCTGACAACGAGAATGCTCTTTATGCCGGCCCGGCTGCCCGCAAAGGCATGAATCAGGTAGGCCTTGCCGTCGTCGTCCCACAGCGGGCACGGATCGATCAATCCTTTGCCCTCTTTGACAAGCAGCGGCTTGGTCCACTCGCCGAGCGGATGCTTCGCTTTGACCATGTAGATCCCAAAGTCGGGGTCACCCCAAAAAATGTAGAACTCGCCTTTGTGAAACCGAATGGACGGTGCCCAGACGCCGCCGCCATGCTGAGGCTTGCGAAAATGTTCGACGGGATGAATTGCGGGAAGCGCGTGATTAACGATCTTCCAGTTCACAAGATCCTTCGAATGTAAGATCGGAAGGCCGGGGACCGCGTTAAAGCTCGACGCGGTCATATAGTAATCCTCGCCGTCGCGAATAACGTCCGGATCGGAATAGTCCGCATGAATTATCGGATTTGTGTATGTTCCGTCACCGTTGTCGGCGGTCCGGACACTATTGAGTGTGTTGTAGGCCTGCGCCCAAGGCTCAATGCAGAACGAAAGTAAAACAACGATAGCCGCAGGCAAATGACGAAACAATAAGCCTGCACGCCCTATCATGCGGCGTCTGTACCTTCCTTGTTCTCTGATCGCTCTCTTTGTGCCTCAAGCCGCTGCGCTTTTTGCGTTTCGATGAGGTGATCGTGCATCGCGCGGCGAGCAGCTTCGGGGTCGTGTTCTCGAAGCGCCCGGTAGATATTATGGTGCTGTTCGGCGGATTCCTTCAGATCAAGCGCCCGGTGGACCGTCTTGCTTCGGGCTTCAAACAGGGTCGCGGCCACCATATTCATCAGTGCCGTAAGGATCCGGTTACCGGACGCCGCAGCAATGGTCTGATGAAACCGCATATCGTGAACAAGGTATTGCTCTGGATCGTTCAATGCTGCATACATTCCGGCGATCTGTTCTGCAAGCTGCGTCATCTGTTCGCTGTCGGCGCGCTCTGCCGCCAGGCCCGCGATGCTCATTTCCAACGCAAGCCTTGCTTCGAACATTTCGTCTGACGTGAACCCATGAAGAGCCGAGAGCATTTTAAGCGGGCTGCTGTCGAGCATCGGCGACTCCGCACGGGCGGCGACAAATGTGCCCGCTCCTTGCTTAGATTGAAGGATGCCAACCGTCGTTAAAGACCTGATCCCGGCACGCAGCGTCGGGCGGCTTACACCCAGAAGCTTTGCCAGGTCACGCTCCGGCGGGAGCCGGTCGCCGGCGCGAAGCTCACCGCTGTGGATCATGTCCCGAAGGCGCGACGAGACTTCCTCGGCGGTGGTGCCGTTCTTGACCGACCTGAGATTGCTGAAGATAGCCTCGCCCCTTGTTTTCATTTCCCGCCTCGAATTAACATTTTACCGCCTTCGACCCGCTGTGTCGAAAAAGCGGCAGACCCATTATCGAACTGGTTGGACTTCCCGGAACACCTTTATAAGTATCATCGAAAACCCTTTGCCGGTGACGGTTCGCTGGTGCGGCGTCCCACGCGGGACGACGACAAGATCACCCTTCCTGATCGTTACTTTTTGCCCGCCCGACGACGTCATGCTTCGCCATTCGCCCGACGAGACCTGCTGCGGGTCTACCAGCGACCCGCCGAGCATCAGCGTCGCTTCACCCTGAAGCACGTAGTAAACATCGTCCGATTCATCATGGACCTCGTGCAGATCGTTCTCGCGATTTTCATCATGGAAAACGGCGACTCGCATCTGGGTGCCCGCCTGGGCAAAAACATCAAATTGTTGATTCCCGTCTTTCGACCCGATCTCTTTCGAAATATCCGAAAGTTGCTTTTGCGACTTCACTATGTATGGACGGGAGGGCGAGATCGGGCCCTGGGCATTCACCCAGATTCCAAAGACCATTAACGAGATGATCAAATGTGCGACACTTTTCATTTCCTTTTTGCCTTCCCTATCAGCCACCTGCTCAGATCCTGCGCGGCCTTGAAATTCTCGAACTCTCGAGGAAGCCTTCTACCGTCAACATACTCGTTGTAGAGCCACGGATCGCCAATAACGAACACAGTTCCCTTTCCGTGCTCTGCGACTGCCATGATCGCGTCGCCGTTTGCCGTGAGGACTTCACGGGCGGGTTTTGAGAGTGACAGAGTCGATATCTCCTTAACGAAGATCTTTCGAGCAGTCTTGAATATCTCGTTGCCGGCCGCGATATGGATCTCGCCCATCTTGTAGTCGTTGTTCAAAACCTCGAACTTGCGGTCCTTCTTGAACTGTATGCCGAACTCTCGAGCGAGCGTGTTGAACTTGTCGAGCTCTGCGTTCTGAACGTCGTTGCCCATCAGCACCAGAACGCCGCCCCCACGCACCCAGTTGGAGATCGCCTTTACGTGCTGCGGCTCGATAAAATTCGGGTTCGCCGTCTCTTTTTCATTATCGGGATCGACGATTATGTACACGTCGGCCGATCGAAGATTATCTGCCGTCGGTGCGGCCGAAAGATGGGTGAGCCGGGCCCCCATCGATTTGAATATCTGGCCCCAGGCGTAGAATCCCGGGTCTGGCATCTCGTCCCACTTGTAATGCCAGACCTCATCGCGCCCGGTAATTTTGCTTTTGCGGACCTCGCGATTGAAATGATCGTCAAGCACAATGGTCTTGCTTCGGCCCGGCCAACCCCGTTCGTAGGCCTCCATCTCGAGAGCGGCCTTTATCGCCGGCCCGAGTCCTTTCGCGTCGTTCAGCCGTATCTTTTCGCTCATATAGTATTCATACGAGCCGTCTCGATAAGGATTGCCGCCCAGTCCGGAGACGGATACCGTGCCGTGCCATTCCGCATGGCCCTCGGCATTCGTCTTGATAAATTCTTTTTTGATGCCGTCCCAGCCTCGAACTGCGATCGGCAGATATTTTTCATTCAGATAGCCTTCGCGAACCCCGCGGGCGATCGCGTAAACGAACATCGCAGAGCACGACGATTCGAGGTAATTTTTCTCTTTGCCGCCGAGGTCGAGAATATCCCACCAGACACCGCTTTTCTGGTCCTGAACCTTCGAGATCGCGGTCACCAGGCGTTCCAGGATCGCCTCGATCTCTTTGCGCCTCGGATGCCCTTTCGGGAAATGATCGAGTGTATCGACGATCCCCATCGCGTACCAGCCCATCGCTCGCCCCCAGAAATGCGGCGATTGGCCGGTCTGTTTGTTTGCCCAACGCTGGTCTCGCGATTCATCCCAACCGTGATAGAGCAGGCCCGTTTTCGGGTCGAGGGCGTTCTTTTCCATCCAGACAAATTGGTTCGCTATATCGTTCCAATTATCTTCCTCAAATATCTTCGAATATTCGGAGTAAAAGGGCTGGCCCATGTATAGTCCGTCCAGCCACATCTGCCACGGATAGATCTTTTTATGCCAAAAACCACCTTCCTTTGTGCGTGGATGGGTCTTGAGCTGAGAGCGGAATAGCTCGACCATCTTCTTGTACTTGTCGTCCCCAGTCACCCGAAACAGCGTCATCATGGCAAGAGCCGGCGTTATGTGGTCAATGTTGTATTCCTCAAGGTGATAGTCTGCGTGGGTGCCGTCAGATTTGATCCAATGGTCCATTCCCGCCCGGATGTGACGAAAGTACTTCGGGTCGCCCGTGCGATACCACATCTGCTCGATCGCCTTCAGGACGACGCCCTGCTCGTAGTTCCATCGAGGCGGAATTCCCGGCTTGTTCCGTGCATCGACCCAAATTCGATTCATCGCGGTATCAGCAAGCCGTTCTGAAACTAAAGCCTGCTGCGCGTTTGAAACGCCTGCGGAAACAATTACCAGCAGAACAACCGCTTTTATTTTGAAGATCATAGCCATCGATTTAATTGATAATGTGCGATCACTTAATGAGAAGCTTTCGCACGCCTAACTTGCTTTCTTGAATATCAACGACCGCCAATTTTGCAATTTCTTCGGCTCCGTATGGCGAGAAATGGGTGTTGTCATCGATCCCGTTCGGATAGTTCATGTTCTCTCCCGCCTTTAGCTGAAGGAAGAGCTTTCGCGACCCTTCGATGCCAAGACCCGCCACTAGAGCTTCGCTCGACCGATGCATGTCGATCAGAGAGACTGAAAGTTCGGCCGCGACTGAACGAACGATGTTCGGATATTCGCCGTGCGTGTCGAAAAACTTCCCGTCCTTATCGAACCGGCGTCGCACTACGGGTGTGAACAGCACAGGTTCGCCGCCTTTCGCACGCACCTCTTCGACAAAACGGATCAGGTTCTTTCGATAGTCTTCCGGCGGCGTAAATCTTTCACCTTTGTCCTTCGAAGAATCGTTGTGCCCGAACTGAATGAAGACATAGTCGCCTTTCGAAAGGTCGTCGATGATCGATTGCCACTTCCCTTCCGAAATGAAGGTCTTCGTGCTGCGGCCATTCGCTGCCCGGTTATCGACCTTTACCGTTCCCGGCTTGAAATGGGCTTCCAGCTTTTCACCCCAACCCGTCTCCGGCCGCTTTTCCGACAGCTTAGCCGCCATTGTAGAGTCACCCGCAAGGAATATCGTTACAGATTCTCTCTGTCCAAAAGCGTTGGTATCGAGCCCCGCGATCAAGAGCAAAGCAAATGCCAGCGTCCAAACATTATCCGTTTTCCACTGTCCACTGTTCATTGCTCTAAACTGGCCGTTTCGCCAGCGGCTTGATATCCGTTAACTCCTCAATTCTCACGGTGCGCTTTTCGTCTATACTCTTGCGTGCTGCGATGCCGATCAGGATCGACATCGCACCATCGCGAGTTCCGGCGGCGTGTTTGTACGGGTCGGCTTTCGGCTCGCCGCGGAACATCTTCGTGTGCATGCGAATGTCGCCGCCGCCGTGGCCGCCCTTGTACTTGGGCACCTTGATAATCTCGTGATCCGCCTTAAAATTCTTCTGAACGATTATCTGCTCGTAGCCTTCTGCCTCTTCGTTTTTGAACTGGCTCATCTCAAGGGCATGGCGTTCGGCCTGGTCGATCTTCGAAAGATCACCCATCTGATATGGAATGTCCTGCCAGGTGTCGAGTTTCCCGTCGAAGCCGTTGAACGATAGCCGATGTCCTTCGTACGGCGAGTACGTCGTCAGCGAATAATTCAGGATCACTCCGTTCGCATAGATCACCTGTGCCGACATCTTGTCGTAAATGTCGATCTCGTCGCGGAAAACGCAGCCGTCGCGGATGTATCCGTCGTACTTCTCGTTCTCGACATACATCCGACGCAGCGTTTCATCCGCGTTGATGTCCCAGTAGAATTTGCAATCCTTTTTGTGGTCGCACGAACGGCAGCTCTTGCCCCGAAATTTTCCGTTCCGTCCGTAATGCTCCAAGGCACCGTACGCAGTGACCTGCACCGGATCGGAATCTATCCACCAGTTAACGAGATCGAAGTGATGAGTCGCCTTGTGCACCCACAGCGAGCCACCTTTTGCCTTGATGCCGTGCCAACGGCGGAAATAGCTCGCACCGTGATAGACGTTCAGATACCAATTTAGATCGACAGAGACAATGCGGCCGATCGTACCCGAAGCAAGCACGTCTTTTATTTTTGAAAGATAAGGCGAGAAACGATAGTTGAATGCGACGTGCACCTTGCGGCCGGTGCGTTTTTCGGCCGCTAGGATCGCGCGGCATTTTACTTCGTCGGTCGTCATCGGTTTCTCAGTGATCACATCGGAACCGAACTCAAGCGCCCGGATTATTTGCTGGTCGTGGACGTTGTCGTCCGTACATACCAAAACGATCTCAGGGCGTGTTTCCGTCAGCATTTTGTCGAGATCGGTGAACGTCAGACACGCAACCCCCATCCGCTCTTTACAATATGCGACGCGGCCGCGATTGATATCGCAAAGGCCGACGAATTCGACCAGATCGCCAAACTCCCGATTCAATGCTTCACCCCAAAACCGAGTTCCGCGGATACCGGTCCCGACCATCGCGATCCTTTTCTTGACGATCACGCCGTTCGCGTTCGCATAGGTGCCAAGGATCGCTCCGATCATCGCGGAGGCAGTTGTCCCGACAAAATCACGTCTGTTCATACAAGTTCCTTCACGGCCTTCCCGCCGACTCGAACATTCTCGAGTTTCAGACCCCTAACGTTCTTCACGATGCTCGGATTCTTCATCGAACCAAAGTCGCAGTCCGTCATTCTAATGTCGTAAAGCGGCGCGTTGTCCAGTCCTTGAAGATCAACGGCACGATTCCCTGTGACACACTTCAGGTCTTCAACAACATAGTTCCGAACGACGGGCGTGTGGCCGCCTTTCGAACCCTCTTCATAATTAAAATCGATCTCAACTACGGCTCGCGAGACCGTTCCCACGGTGATCTTCTTGAAAAAGACGTTCTCGATCCGGCCGCCGCGTGAGGCATTATTCTTGACCCGCAGTGCGGTCCAAAGGTCCGGGCTGTCAAGTTGGCAGTCGTGTGCGAACAGGTTCCGGAATCCTCCTGATATCTCGCTACCGATAGTGATGCCGCCGTGGCCCTCTTTCATGATGCAATTGCGAACGATGATGTTCTCGCTCGGGACATTTCGCCGCCGGCCGTCCTCATTGCGGCCTGATTTGATCGCGATACAGTCATCGCCGGTGTCGAAGTAGCAATCTTCGATCAGCACGTCTTTGCAGGATTCGGGATTGCAGCCGTCGTTGTTCGGCCCGTGGGTCTCGACGCGGATCTTACGCACCGTCACGTTCTCGCACAGAACAGGATGCACCTCCCACATCGGCGAGCGCAGTATCGTCACGCCCTCGACGAGCACGTTTTTGCATTTGTACGGCTGTATAAATTGCGGCCGCAGATAGTGGCCATGCCCGAAAACTCGTTCCCGTACGGGCACCCCCTTCTCCATCATTCTGTAAAGTTCGTCACGGTCCGGATGCTGCCGCGGGTTGCCCTCGACCCATCCGTCTCGTTTATTTCCCTTCCACGGCCACCAATGGCTATTGTCAGCCTGGCCGTCGAGTGTACCCTCCCCTGTGATCGCTATGTTCTGCTGCTCATATGCATAGATGAACGGCGAGAAGTTCATGCATTCCATCCCTTCCCATCGTGAGAAAACGGTTGGATAGGCCTTTGTGTCGGTCGTGAACTTGAGCGTTGCACCTTTGGAAATATGCAGGTTAACGTTTGACCTCAAATGTATGGCGCCCGTCAGAAATTCCCCGGCGGGAACCACCACCCGACCGCCGCCGGCCTTGTTTGCCGCCGTGATCGCACCATTGATCGCGTCCGTCGCAAGCGTTTTCCCGTCTGTCTTTGCGCCAAATTTCAATATGCTGAAGTCGCGTTTCGGAAACTTCGGCGGAATTATCCGACTCAGGATCTTTGGGTACTCGGTCTTCCACGGGTCGGCCTGTCCGAGGGCAGGCGACGGAAAAAAGATCACTCCCGCTGCGCCGATCCCGAAGAGCTTTATAAAATCACGCCTCTCTTGCATATCTGCCTTTCAATTCCCTCACTTCATCTAGGGCCGATCTTTGCTTTCCACTTCCTGTATTCATCAAGCAGTTCGTTTGGCGAATCAACAAACCAGGAATAGCCGTTTCGCCGCTCGGCCTCGATCTGCATCACATCAAACTTGATGACCCCGTCTCGCCCGATAAAGATCGGTCTCATGGTCCCGATCTGATAAAACCGCGCCCAAATTGGCGGTGCATTCTTATCTTGGACCAGGACATTCTCGCCGTTCTTTCTTTCCCATCGCGATCCTGTTATCTGATTCGCCCGGTACCACTCGACCGCGGAATCGACAGCTCGCACGATCTCATCCGACGGAACGAGATCCAGCATCAGGAACCTCACTATGCCCACGCTTTCGCCGGCTGAAAGAGAGATCGGCTCAAATGCTCGTGCAGCCGCGGGCGACAGCGTCTTTTCATCATACTGTGCGGCCCACACTGTTTTCTTTCCATTGACTGCGACCTGCGTTCGGAGGATTAGCGGCACAGCGCGCTGTACGGCCAAGGCCGCTTTCTCACGCCTTGATTCATCAACGAAGAGGAGATCTTCCTCCCCTTTCGCCACATCGCGAAGCAGTCGGAGAACGTTCACCATCGCGTTGTCATTGAAGGTGATATGCCGCGAATAATCTTTTCTTAGCGGGAAATACTGTGGAAATCCACCATTCTCATACTGCATCGAAAGCAGAAAATCGAGGCCCTTGATGAACCCGATCCTATGGGCCTCGATATTCTTCGCTTTGATCACCTTTGCCAAAAATCGGAGCTGCATCGTAGTAGCGCCGTTATCGATGGTGGTATCCGTACTCGCCTTACTTGACGATAGTTTCTGACGTTCGGCCTGAGTTAGCATCGCGGCCATATCGACGTTCTTTTCCCAGCCGCCGATATCCCTTTGATAAAACAGAACCTGGTTCGCGATACGGGTGGCTTCATCGACTGCATACCAGTGAGGCGGCTGACGCAGAACTTCGCCCCACGAAACCACTTTGAAGTCTGGCTTATTGGTCTTGAGCCAATCGGCAGTGGCAACGCCCGGACTCCAACCATCGCGCCCCTTCAAAAAGTTCTGGGTCGAGAACGTGGCTAATTCCCGTTCACTTAGCTTTCTGGCCCACGAGGCACGCACCTGTGAAACACCGCTTCCGATCGTGCCATGTTCCGCCATGAACGCCGTTTTCTCTCGGTGCGGTTCCCAATGGTGCCATCCCTCCGGACGAATATGTGCGTCCATCCTCGTGTTTATAAAAACTGCACGGCCGAAATCGCGCCACGGTCGGCCGAGATAGACACCCTTAACGGTGTCGCTGCTCGTCAACAAGCAGCCGTTGAATATAAGGCCAGCCGGTTCGGTTTCGGAGAAACGCATTGGTGCGGCGATGTAACCGTCGGCTTTGCTATGAATATGACAATTTTCAAAAACGGCGGCGGCCTGCCCGAAAATGAAGTCCACATGGCCTTCGATGTAGGAATCTTTGAAATATTGTCGGCCGTTCTTCACGTAAAGCGTGTCCTGCCAGCCGAGAAACCGACAATTTTTGAACACGGCGCGATCCGCCTCGACTAGCACCGCGACAGCCTGCGATCCGGCCCCGAAGGAATTCTCGAACGTTATGTTCTCGGCGTGGAAGTCGTGACCGCCGATGTATGTCGCGTATGCCGCCGAGGTTGAGCCCGCCTCTTTGTTTGAGATCTTGAAGGTGAGGACGGTCGTTTTCGCATCCTCGCCGATAAAGGAAATATAGGGTTTGTCGGCCGGCACCCTGATCTGCTCTTGATAGGTCCCCGGCCTTATTCGAATGATGCACCTTGCCTTGTTCCCGGAAGGAACTCGCTCAATGGCCTGGTTGACCGTTTTCACGTTTCCCGTTCCGTCCGCCGCTACAGTGATCTCGCACCTGGCAAGCGCGGTCGCTGCCGTAAAAGCAAGCAATGCCGTGAAGGTGGCCAGATGAAACATCGTTCGAACCATTTCCCCAAAACCTTTTGCGTATGATACGGCGAGATCTCTCGTTTCTGAACAGCTTTCCTTGAAAGAAATGCGCCGCACAATCGCTTATGCGACGCATTCCATGATTGACGATGCCGGGCCCGTCTAGAACGTGAATCGTCCGCCGATCTGAATATCCCTCGGCGGCTGCCGAACCGGAGCATTGGTGAATCCGAATGCCGCAGCCGACGGTGTGACATTAGGTGACGAGAAATAGGGCCGATTCAAGGCATTGATCGCCTCGACTCGAACCTGCAGCCTCATTCCCTCGCGAATCCGGAAATTCTTCGAAAGCCCCGCGTCGAACTTTAGAAATCTCTGGTTCCTCAATCCATCGACCGTTAGCGGAAAATTCCTCAAGGTAATAGCGCTTCCGCTTGTGTAGTTGTTCGCTACACCAGGCACAACCCCGTTGATGAAAAACCCTGAAGTATCCCATGCTGGAATGTCCACGCCGTACCGTCGTCCCTGGCCGTCTTTCTTGCCAAGAAGGCTCTTTAGCGAATTCGGATCGCCGTTGAAATATGCGTTGGGCAGCATCAGCGGCTCACCGCTTTGCCATTCATAGATTCCCTGTATCTGCCAACCGCCTAGAAAAGCATCGGCCACGGCATTCCAGTTTCTGCCCCAAACTCGGCCCTTGCCGAAAGGCAGCTGATAAATGCCCGAGAACGTGAATCTGTGCGGTCGTTCTACCGGCGAGATATACTCTGTCAGATCGGAATCCTGCGGATTCAAATATTGATTCTTTAGCCGATCGCGCATCCATGTGTACGAACCGTTCAGCGACAGCGCGCTGGTGAACCGTTTAGACATTTGGATCTGTATCGAATTGAAATTACTTGTGCCGTTGTATTCGGTCACTGATACATTCCCATAGTGCGGGAACGGCGTGAGCAGCCGGCGTCGCTGTATATTTGCCGCGTTCCATGTTGTACTGTCCGGAACTAGCGTTCTGAACGGATTCGGGACATTCGCATTCAGGTACGTTGTTAGAGAGGCAAGGTCGGCAACGAGGGTCGCCGGGTTCGCCGTTGCCAGGTCTATCAGACAAGGTGTCCCATTGTCCACGCGAACACAGTTCCGCGGGATGTAGTTTAGCTCACGGTTTACCGCCAGATCGGCACCGCGTGAATGAATGTAGGTGGCTTCGAAGCCGACACCGCCCCACAGTTCTCGCTGATAACTGATCACATAGCGGGTATAGTTCGCATTCTTGCGGTCGTTCCCCAGCACGACGCTCGTCGGGCCGGCGTTTCCAACCGCCGTCAGGTCCCGGCCTACAAACGTCATCAATCCGAGAGAACTTCCTGGCGAGGGTGTTATCCCTCCTGGAAATGCATTCTGCAGGTTTGCGATGAACGTGAGGCCGTTGTTCGTTGTCGGGACAAAGAGGGTCGGCGTCGAAAATCCCGGCTGGAAGATCACATTCTGCGTGATGATCTGGAATGGTGCCGTGAATATTCCAAAGCCGCCTCGAATGACTGACTTGGCATCCAGCGAATATGAGAAACCGAGCCGCGGCTGCCAGTTGTTGTAGTCGGTCTTCTGATTCGGGGTCGAAGCGTCGTTCGCAAATATGAAACCGCCGGACAGGTTCTGGATAGGCCCGATAGGAACCCCCGTCGGAACGTTTGCGTTATAGTTTGCAAGCGCCGCAGCACGGATCGGGCTTGCCACCGTTCGGTCAAAGTCCACTATCATTCTGCCTTCTTTTTCCTTGTAACCTGTCTCGACTTCGTAACGAACACCAAGGTTCAGCGTCAGTTTAGGCGACACACGCCAATCATTGTGGATAAAAAATCCGTGATAGTACGAAGACACGTCATAGACCTGCGGATTATCGATCTTGCTGTTGGTTCCGGCAACAGGAATGCCTAGCAGAAACGAAGCAAGTTCACGTCCGGGCCTGTCGCGCTCAGTGTTTCCCGAATTTGACGCCGCCATCGTGTAAGTGCCCTGGAAGAGGAATCGGCCTGAGGCATCGCCTGCATAGTCGAATGTTTCGTGCATTCGCCGCATATCGTAACCATACTTCAGCGTATGATTTCCCCATATCTGGGTAATGGTCGGCTGAATTGTAAACATATCGAACGGACGCTCTCGCCCGTCGTTATAGTCCGCCCGAAGCGAGCCGACGGTCAAAAAGTTTTGAAAATCGAATCTCGGGAATACGTGACCTTGCCTCGCCTGTGGAATGCCGGTAAAACCAAGTTCGCCCGCCGTCGGCTGGCCCTCCTGGAATCTGCGCAGCTTGAACATTGCCCAACTCCCGCGAACGTCAAGCACGAAGTTAGAATTGATGGCCGAGGTGATTCCTAGATTTCCCCCGTTGTTCCGCCGATTCTCGTAACCCTGGAAGATCGAGCCCGGCTCCATTGTCAGGTTGTAACGATCTTCGGTATTTCGGCTGTGATAGAACTTCCCAAACATTCGGGTATTCCCCGAGAAGTTGTGGTCGATCCTGGCAAGGTATGATCGGTAAGGCCGCAAGAGGTTTTGGTCCGTAATATAGTTATTCTGCACACCCGGCAGATTTGGCTCGGGGAAAAAATTCATAAAGGCTCTAGCCGGGGCGTAGATCCTATCTGCGGGAATTATGTTGCCGGGAAAGGCCGTTCGGCAAACCGTCGTCCCAGTGCTGCCCGCAGCACATGCTGTGTTTCTCAGCACCGCCGTTGCCGGATCAAAGATCGCGTAGTTCAGTTCAGAAAAGTTGCCTTGCCGCATCAGCATCGTCGGGACCGAATAGGTGGTCGTCTGGGCCACGTTGTCCTTCTGCCTTTCATAGGCAAAGAGGAAGAACGTCTTATCCTTAAAGATAGGCCCGCCGATCGTCGCTCCGTAGCGGTTGTATTTTCGGTCTGGCCGATCGATTCCGGCCCGATTATTGAAGAAGTTGTTTGCAGTGCGGCTCTTGTCCCTATCAAAGAGATAGGCCGACCCGTGGAAGCCGTTGGTGCCGCTCTTCGTGGACACATTTACGGTTGCCCCTGCGGTAAAGCCCATCTGAGCATCGAACGTGTGCGTCTGGACTCGAAATTGCTGTGTCGCCTCAGAGGGTGGGGTAAACGCCACCTGGCCGTCGTAGGCGAGATTCGGCGACCCATCGAGGTTGATGACGTTTCCACCGGATCCGTTAACCTGGTTGCCGACCGTACCATTCGATCGGAATCCTGCCAGATTGCCATTAGCTGTTGGGCCCTGAAAATTAGGATCGCCGGTATAAACTATGCCCGGAGCTTGTGTGGCCAGCACGTACGGTGCGCCCTCGGCCAAAGGAAGCTCTTCGATCTGTCGCTGAGAGACCTGCATTCCGGTTGTCACTGAACCCCGCTCCAGCAATTCGGTGTCGGCAACTATCTGGACTTCAGCCGTCGCACCTATCTCAAGCGTAAAATCGAGAGTGATACGTTCTCCGACCGACACTTTAACGCTTCCACGCGATGCTGTCTTGAAACCGTCGCTCACGACAGTCACAGAATATTCGCCGGGGGGAAGAAAAGGTGCGGTGAAGACGCCCTGTCCGTTCGTGACCACGGATGTCGTTACGTTGGTGCCAACGCTCTTGACGTTAACTGTCGCACCTGCAACGGCAGCACCATTCGGGTCATTGACCGCTCCTGTGATCGTGCCTCGAAATTCCTGGCTAGATCCGACCGAAACAAACGCTACTATAAGTAACGCAACCAGGCACAGAAACTTAGTTCCATGCAATATCGTGCTTTTCATAGCGGGCCTTCCTTTTTATAGTCTTAAGATTTCTTTCTGGCCATTGTCGCCCCAAAGTGCTTAGACGATACTCTGAATTTCTCGATTGGTCAAACCAATAAATGAAAAATCAGAACGCCCATCTAAACCCATTCGGCATAGACTTTTTAACCAGCTATCAATTTTCAAAGGATATTTGAGCACGGACATTATGCATCCGCTGTCGAGGGTTGTCAACTGTGTAATACCAATTATTACATTTGAGAGAAATGGGTTTGACCAATAGCCCCGTGACCAGCAGGTCGCCACGCCCAAGAATTTCCGCCGACTTTGCACGATCAGACTTATGCCGCGTTTCACGCCCTCAGACGCTTTCTCGGCCGCATACCGGTTTTGGGATCGCTGGGGAGCCATCGTTCGCGAAAGGTGGGACGCGGGCCCCGGCCCCGCGTCGTTGTGTTACAAAGCCCTACACTCGGCCTCTCTTCGGATCGGAGCGTTTGGCCCTCTTCCCCTGGAAATATTGACACGAATCGCGGGGCTGATATAAGTTAAACTTGCAAATATTCGTCACAGAAACTAATTTTTTGACAATCTCAGACTGGAGGTTTCCTTGCCAAATGACGTTCCCTCGCGCCACTGTTTCATTTCTTATTTTGATCATTGCCGCTGGTGTATTTGCGGCTGATCCGGTCAGCTTCCCTACAGAAGAACGGACATCTCATGAGAGCATTTGGGATGAGCTTTCGGGTTATTCCATACCCCTAAACAAAGCAGTTTGTGGGCCCGAGAACCCGTTTGACGATCGGCTCATCCATGGCTTCGGAATCCGAAGCGAGATCGTCCCAACTCCGGTCAATGGCGGGATCAAGGAAAATGTTCCGGTGAAGTTCCGCGAACGCTACAATCGCTGGAAGGCTGAAATGCTTTCGACTCCTTTTGGACGCGAGCAGTGGGACCGATATGCCGCCCGCAAGGATTTCGTACTGACGATAACCGTATCCGGTGACCGCAAGAAAGGAGCCGGTACAGACAAGTTTCTGTGGGACGAGGAAGGTCGTTTTGTCGGCGCAACGATCACTTTAGGTGCAAACATTGATCAGGGGTTCCCAAACCCGATCTACTATCCGGTCTTGAACTCATTATCTCAGGATTCAACCACATTCTCGATCAGCGGGCGCCTTCTAGCCGCGACCAAGATGTCGCACGAATTTGGCCACGTAAACCAGGCAGCGTCCGCGAATATGGCGTTCCTTCAACTTCAAAATCGCTTGATGCCCGAATATGTATCGATCTTTTTGAGGAACGGACTGAACACGAAAGACAAAAAGCTGGTTGAGCTTGCCCGCGAAATGGGCGGCACTCCCGTACAGATCTGGGAGAGCCGCGAGTATTGGAGCGAGGTAAACGCGATGCTTTACCTCAATGACCGCATCAACCGCGAGGTGTACTATTGTCATGTTTTCAATAAGATCCGGCGGAATCTGGAAACGTACGCTCCAGCGTACAAACCCCGATTTGGCCAGCAGCCGGAATTCGCTGGTTCGTCGTGCTGGAATTGAGATCCGCAACGATCTTCGAGCAGCAGACCGAACTTCGGTTCATGCCCAATAGTTGCGATCAAGGGATCGATAATTTATGGCTTCACTTAGGTGAGCGGCCTGGATCTTATCGCTGCCGTCCAGGTCTGCGATCGTCCGAGACACCTTTAGGATCCTATCGTGGGCGCGGGCAGACAGACCTTGTCTTTGCATTGCCTTTTCCAACAACGCCTCGCACTCTGAATCCAGTCCGCAAAATTGTCTTATCTGCTTGGACGACATTCCTGAATTTGAGAAAACACCATGTGATCCAAGGCGGTCACGCTGCACCTCGCGGGCCTTCGCGACCCTTTTCCTGATCTCGTCGGACGATTCAACATTTTCGGTACCCAGGCCTCTCAGTTCGACAAATTTGACCGCCGGAACATCGATGTGGATATCTATTCTGTCCATCAAGGGTCCGGAGATCTTTCCTACATAACGCTGGATCTGAATGGGCGAGCATGTGCATTCCTTCGAGGAACCAAAATATCCGCAAGGACACGGATTCATAGAAGCAACAAGGGTAAAATCTGCTGGAAAAGTAAGCGAAGTTGCCGCTCGCGAGATCGTCACTTCCTTGTCTTCCATGGGTTGGCGGAGCACCTCGAGAACGCTGCGGTCAAATTCCGGCAGTTCGTCGAGGAACAATACTCCGAGATGAGCGATGGAAACTTCGCCGGGCCGCGGGATCGAGCCGCCGCCGATAAGTCCAGCATGCGAGACCGTGTGGTGCGGCGCCTTGAACGGCCGTTCACGTACCAGCCCGGATCGGCCCGTTAACCCAGCGACCGAGTGTATCTTCGTGATCTCGAGCGCCTCATTGAATTCGAGGGGCGGCATGATCGTTGGAAGCCGTTTGGCGAGCATCGTCTTTCCAGACCCGGGAGGCCCAATGAAGAGAATGTTGTGCCCTCCGGCGCTCGCGACCTCCAGGGCACGCTTTGCCGTTTGCTGGCCTCTGACCTCGGAGAAGTCAACTTTATAGCCTGCGCCGTTATTATTGAATTCGTCGGGGTTCAGCTTTAGAGGACGAAGCAGCGTAAGCTGACCGCCCGCAAGGTCTGAGGCAAGACGTGCTGCCTCTTGCAGGCTGCGCACAGGATAGACATCAATGCCTTCGACTACGGCGGCTTCCGTCGCATTTTCTTCGGGAACGAGCAGATCGTTGATACCGTTTTCGCGGGCTGAAAGGGCGATCGACAATACACCGCGGACAGGCCTGATCCTCCCGTCGAGAGACAGCTCACCGATGCTGAGCATCTTGCGAACCCTGTCTGCGCTTCCCAGGTCACCATTCGCACCGAGAATTCCAAGAGCGATGGGCAGGTCAAAACTAGCCCCTTCCTTTCGGACATCGGCGGGAGCAAGGTTTACGGTCGTCTTGTGGAACGGGAAGAAAAATCCGCTGTTCTTGATCGCCGCGCGTATTCGTTCCCTTGACTCGCGTATGGCTGTGTCCGGAAGGCCGACGATCGTGAATGACGGCGGGTTGTCGGTCTCTTTAGCGACCGGCTGCAGATTGACCTCGATATCGACTATGATCGCATCGATACCGTAAACGGCCGCCGATTGTGTGAGAAAAAGCATAGTGGTCTGGGTTTGGAACTGAGGCAGTTTACCCCAGATTCGTTTTGCTGCGAAATACGACTGACGTTCCCGTGACCCGGACAAACGTGATGCCCGACCCGTCGATCCGCTTGCAGTTGCTCAATATATTGTGTATTGTTTGTCTAGTCTACACACTCCAAGGAATATTGTGGAGCTCCCTCACGAGACCTAAATTCAACATCCTCACCGTCAACAGGGGTAACCTTTAGTTTTGCTGCATCGACAGCATCTTGGGAGCGTATCGCAAAATGAAATCGTTAGCTTCTCTTGTTTCAATTCTGCTGATCGGGACCACCGTCCTGTTCGGCCAATTTCAGTCTAAGGCAAAAAGAGTATCGGCCCTTTCGGTGGCACCTGTAGCTTCTGCTTTTGCAGCGAGATCCGTGAAATATTCCGATCGGACCTGTTCGAATTTTGCGGACCAGATCTCGGCACTCGCGATTCCTTGCAACGGCATTTCCGTAACGACTGTTTCGTTCAACGCGGCGGGCAGGATAATCGAGTCTGGAACGAACAACACCGTTGGTGTTCGCTACCGTTATCCGAACGTGGGTGTGGCACCCGACGGAACATTTGTCGACGCACTCGTGACCGTGTTGAGTTACTCAAATACGCAGGATGCAGATCAAACGACATTTCGCGATGCGGATGCTCCTTCATTTATAGCGGGCTTCGAAGAAAACCTGCAGCCGAGCCTGGAACAGGAGTCCGATGTCTTTCTCAATAACGGGCCTTGGAACGCGAACATGCGTTATCGGATCCAGTTCGTCGTTGGCGGAACATCGACACCTCGTGTTATATCGATAGCGGCAACGTCCATCGACAACGACGGTTCGAACTCCTGCGGAGGCCTCCGAGAGAATGTTTCCTATTCTCCCGGATTCGCACAGATCCTGCTTTCGCCTGCTACAAACCAATCGGTCTCTGGCAACGTAGTTACGAGTCCATTGACGAACCAGGCCGGGATCGGTATTGGGGCTAACTTTGCTAGTTCGGCCCTTTACCAGAACATTTCGGAATTTGAATGGACACACGGGTTCTCCACCAGCGGAAATTGCTCCGCTGGCGGGGCCTCGACCGATCGTTGGGGTTCATTGAACTTCACGTGCCAGATCAATTTCGGCCAGAACTTTTCCGGCGTCGCGGTCAGCGGAACGGTATTCAACGATGTCAATGGGTTAACTGATTCGACCGTGAACGGCGTAGGTACCGGTGTTCCCGGCGGAACGCAGGTCTATATTAGTTTGATCGACTCCAACGGGAATGTTGTTTCTATTGTACCGGTAAATGCGAATGGCACTTACACGTTTCCAATAGTCTTTCCAGGAACCTATACGCTGCAGCTATCATCAACGCAGGGCTTCGAGTCGAATCCAGCTCCGGCACAAACGCTGCCGTCCAACTTTGTTAATACTGGAGAGAACCTTGGTGCGGGTGCGGGCAGCGACGGTCTTGTCAATGGCCGACTTGCCGTGACTGTCGGCGCGGCTGCGGTCACAAACGCCAATTTCGGCATTCAGCAGAGGCCTCTCGCCGCCGACAATACGGCACCAACGCAGGTGAATCCGGGAGGCTCGATCAACCTTACGGTGCCTCCGGCGACCTTTGCCGCAACCGATCCCGACGGTGGAACGATAACGGCAATTCGCATCACATCATTCCCAAGCGCGGTCGCGAGCATTACGATCAATGGCATTCAGTACACATCGGCAACTTTTCCCCCGGGCGGTGTGGTCATACCGGCGAACGCTTCCGGAAATCCACTTCAAACGGTCGAATTCGATCCCTTCGAAGGCCCGCGAACTATAATCATTCCGTTTGTCGCGATCGACAATCTTGGATTTGAAAGCCTGAATCCGGGATCGGCTACTATTCCCGTTTCGGCAGGCACAACGGCTGGTGAGGCGTCGATCTCCGGACGGGTGCTTGATGAGAACGGCCGCGGTATTGCCAGAGCTCGCGTCACTCTCGTGGGGCCTGACGGTATTTCTCGCACGGGACTCACAAACCCGTTCGGGTTCTATTTTCTAAACGGGCTCGATGTAAATGCCGCATATATTGTTAGCGTCGATCACAAACGATATCGCTATGAGCAAAGGCTGGTGACCATCAATGAAAATTTGACCGGTCTCGATTTCATTCCGCTGCCTTGAGCCGCTGGCGGTGTGACGGCTTACCGGGATCTGGAGGCCGTGCCTCCCTTTCTCCGTGTGATTTCTTCTGACATTTACTTATCTGGCAGGAAGCTCGTTTTATCTAAGCTTCCTGCCATTTTCCTTCCCCGGCGCAGGAATTTTTCTAAGATATAAACCTCTGAACAACATTGCCCACAGCCGGAAAAGCCTTTACATACTGACGTTTTCGTCCTAAAATTCCTTTATTCACGACCGTCAGACCCGACGGGGCAACCAGATAACGGAGGTGCGGCATCGAACGACGCGAAGATTTCCTTAAAACCGGCGAATTTCGAGGACTAAGCATGGATCAGACCGCGGCGGCGATCAAGACCGATCTGCCATTTGGTTTCGACGAGGATGCCCGGGTTGGGTTGTGTGTTCCGGAGGCAGATCGAACTGCGGCAGACGTTGCTGTCGATCCGGAGGCGACTGACCTCGACCTTTGCCGACTGGCTGCCGACGGCAGTATTCCCGCTTTTGAGATCCTTTACCAAAAGTATCATCGGCGAACTTATGGCCTGACGCTTCGAATGACCAGCAGCCAGACCGAGGCCGAAGACCTCACACAAGAGGTATTCATTCAGCTTTTCCGCAAGATAGGCAGTTTCCGGGGAGATTCCGCTTTTTCGACGTGGCTGCATCGGCTTACGGTGAACCAGGTGCTGATGCATTTCCGCCGTCGCAGCGTAAAGAATGAAAGAACTTCGGACGATGGCGAGATGCCGGAACAAACGGTTGCGGGTACGGCTAATCCAAGACGAATGCAGGTAGTTGACCGGATAGCGCTAAAGAACGCTATCGCCGAACTTCCGAACGGCTATCGGAACGTTTTCGTCCTTCATGATATCGAAGGATACGAGCATGAAGAAGTGGCGAGAATGATGAAAATTTCGGTTGGCACTTCGAAATCACAACTGCACAAGGCACGCCTGAAGTTGCGTGGATTGCTGATCAGGCAAAACGAAGAAAAAACATCGGCTTGACAGGCAACCATCGCCGTAAACGTTTAATCTATTTAGTTTGATAACGGCAAGCGTCCGCGACACCCGCCTGGTGGCTTTTGGACCCGTTAGCATCATGGCGTTCTCTGACCAGAGACGAGATTTTGGAATGAACTGTAACGAGTGTGAGGAGAATTTGAGTCTGTTTCTGGACGGCGAGCTTGACAGCGAGCTTTCCCGCTCGGTGCAGGAGCACCTCACCATTTGCGTTAACTGCACTTTGCTTTGCGAGGACTTCGCGGCGATTTTGAATGAATGTCGAGGCGTGCCGTCGCGTGATCTGCCTCCCGTAGAGACTGTCCCTCCAAATTCCAAAGCCCTCTGGTGCCGGATAAACAATATCATCGAGAATGAGACTCGCCCGAACAGTGCTGGGCCGCAAACGCCGGAACCGCCGCCCTCTCGCGGGTTCACGTTCGGCCAGCTACTATCTGCGGTGGTCGGTATTGCGATGATCAGCTCGTTATTGACGGTCATCGGGATCCGTAATTACTACGGTTCCGGCGACGACCGAACGGCCCGCGGCGCTGCCGCTCAGTCTGCTTTTGAAAAGGCCATGGTCAGGGTCGGGCTGATCGAATCGCCGCAGGATCTTAGGATCCGCCGTTTTCGCGAGCAGCAGGATGCGATCGAGTACTGGAATCGCCGCGTACAGGAGCGACGGGCATTATGGGACGAGCGCATGCGGCAGGCATTCGACCGGAATTTGAGGGAGATAGAGCAGGCCGTGACTGAATACACCATGCTGCTGGAAACCAATCCGCAGGACGATCTTTCGGGCGAGATGCTTAACACGGCGATGGACGAAAAAATGAATCTCCTTCGTGCGTTCGCCGAACTCTAATGCTGTTGTTCACCAATGTCTTATACGATTTCTGATGTAACGCGTAATTTGGACGCAAGAAGAACTACGACTCTGCTCTTGATCAGCGTAGTTCTTTTCTTTGGTGTTGCGTATAGCGAGGCCAACGGACAAAAGCGCTTTTCAAGGACCTACCCTGCGACAAAGAACGTTCGGCTCCAGTTACTTAACCGCGCCGGGACGATAACGGTCGAGGGCTGGGACCGACAGGAGATCAACATTGCAGCTTATCTCGAGGCTCCCGCGGCTAATGTCGTTCCTCAGAGCCTCAGCGGCACCATCGTTATGGATCTGGTCAAAGAGAATCAGGGCCGTACGGTCGGCAACGTAAATTTCCAGATCCGCGTCCCGCGGCTATCAGTGGTCGATATCGAAACGAGGATCGGCAACCTTAGCGTGACGAACGTGACCGGTGGCCTCGTCAGGGCAATTATTACTACCGAGGGCGATATTACCCTAACAAATATCGCTTCGGCCGCCGTGGACGCCCAGAATGGGCTTGGCGATATCTTTTTCGACGGTGAAATACAGAATGGCGGACATTATCGGTTCACTTCTATGCGAGGCAATATTAACCTTCGGATACCGTTTGAATCGTCTTTTCGTTTGGTCGCCACTGCCCCCTCAACTAGAAACATCGATCTCGGGCCCTTTCGCGGGTCAAGTATGCGTTTTGTCAGTGACGGCCGACGGGTCGCCGGTCAGGCGGGCGACGGCACCGCTACACTTACGGTCACCAACCAGCGTGGCAGCATTGCGTTCATTCGTCGGTAAAGCAAGCTTCGCGGACCATCGAGCCAGGCTTTGTCGCCGTTTACACATATCAAGCTTCCTTTTGGCCAGTTCTGGGGATCTCAACCTTCCGGAAAAATGATTGACCTTTTGCCGCCGCAGGCCATATGATGAAAGTGGCCCTTCTCCCGACCGCATCGCCATCAACATGTACAAAAAGATCCCGCTCATCGCAGCCACTTTACTGATTCTCGCCTTTGGAACATACACTTCCGCTCTCGGCCAAACGTCCAGCCTAATAAAACGGACAACGGCCAAGACCGATGCCTTCGATTTCGGTTCAGGAGGGACGCTGTCCATCGTCGGAGCTCCAAACGGCTCGATCCGGATCGAAGGCTGGAACGATAATAAGATCCAGATCGATGCTGTGATCGAGATCCTCGCCGTATCCGAAGCAGACCTTAACGAGATCTCGAAAGTCACTGGATTCACACTGGAGGAAAGGCTTGGGCGAACCAGCATCATCAGCGTCGGAACGCACAATAGGTCTTACATGAAACGGGCGGCAAAGAAGTTCCCTAAACACCTGCTCGCCCTGCCCTTCCGAATAGATTACGTGATAAGGGTGCCGCGATATTGTGACCTGCAGATCGACGGCGGAAAGGGTGACCTTTTCATCGGCGGCGTGGACGGAACCATCAAAGTCAATTTTATTGATACCAATGCAAGTCTTAACCTGGTCGGCGGCGGGATCTTTGCGACCTTTGGCGGGGGGACGGTTGATATTTCGGTCGCCTCGCGAAGCTGGCGAGGCCGTTTTGCCGATATACAGCTCGCAGCCGGCACAATGAATGTCAGCCTTCCTCCCAGCCTGAATGCAGAGGTTGACGCATCGGTCCTGAGGTCGGGCTCTATCACGAATGAGTATGAAGGATTGAAGCCAAAGTCGCGTGCAGATGTTTTTAGCGAAAGGATACTTGCGGGCCGCACCGGTGTTGGCGGCGTTCCGTTAAAATTTACGGTTGGCGACGGAAGTCTTAAGATCGTTCAGGCGGTAAACCAATAGCTGACGATCCAGATTGGAATTTGGCTTGCTGAGGTGATAAGTTACTTTTCTTATCACCTTTTTTATGACCATAAAATCCGACACCTGGCTGCGGAAGATGGCAGAAGAGACTGGAATGATCACGCCATTTCTTCCCGACCTTGTTCGCGAAGCTAACGGGAACCGAATAATCTCCGCAGGCACTTCCAGCTACGGCTACGACATGCGGCTCGCCGACGACGGGTTCCGCATCTTTTCATCAGTTCACGGAAAGGAGATCGACCCCAAGCGATTTGACGAACAATACTCGCTTATCGAACCCGAGCTGCATACCGCCGCCGACGGTTCGCAATATTACATCTTACCCGGTCATCACTACGGGCTTGGCGTGACCGTCGAGACTTTTAAGATGCCGCGAAATGTGACCGGCGTCGCACTCGGTAAATCGACTTACGCCCGTGCCGGACTGCTTGTGAACACTACGCCGCTCGAAGCCGGCTGGACTGGCCGTCTTGTCGTCGAAATAGCCAACCTGGCAAATCTTCCGCTCCGCGTTTACGTCAATGAAGGCATCGGCCAGATCCTCTTTTTCGAATCGGACGAGGACTGTTCCGTTAGTTATGAGGACCGCGGCGGCAAGTACCAGGGCCAAACAGGCTTGACCTTTGCAAAGGTCTGATTTTGTCCCATTCATTCTCCATTCTGCGTCTGGAGTAAGTAAGGAAGTGATAAAGGCTTCCCAACCATACTTATCTGGAGGCAATCAAATGGAAACAAGAACTATAATAAACGGCCTGGATATGGATCAATTCAACGGAACCGTCGAGGCGATCAAAGAAACCCGTACGCTCGCGCGTTTTCAATGGCGCGCTCGCAATCAGTGGATCGACGGCGGTGAGAACCGCACAAAGATCAAAGACTTTTACGGCGCAGGGGCGGAAGACACGTCGCGGAACGAGCCGTGGGAATTCGTTAACGGCGAACCGCCGGTATTGCTGGGCAAGAACGAAGGGGCGAATCCGGTCGAGTTCCTGCTTCACGCACTCGCGGGCTGTGTTACCACGACCTTTGTTATCAACGCAGCCGCACGCGGGATAAACGTAGAGTCGATATCGACGACCCTTGAGGGTGATATGGACCTTCAGGGCTTCCTGAACCTTGACCCGAATGTGACGCCTGGTTACGAGGCGATACGTATAAACATGGACGTCAAGGCAGACTGTTCGGACGCCGAACTTGAAGACCTTCTCCA
The DNA here is from genome assembly GCA_035327545.1 of Pyrinomonadaceae bacterium. Classification (GTDB taxonomy): domain Bacteria; phylum Acidobacteriota; class Blastocatellia; order Pyrinomonadales; family Pyrinomonadaceae; genus OLB17. The sequence continues at coordinate 321,650 of DAOLDE010000002.1, forward strand.
ATACACTCGCGATCATTCCCCTGTCTGCCAGAGCGTCTGCAGACCGGTACCTGTTAGCGTCGAACGTGTCGCCTCGGTGGCTTCCCGCTAGACCTGAGACAACTTCCAAAGCTTCCTCTGACGGCCATGGTAACGGCGGGGGAAGCTTTCTATTTACCTTCGTGGTAGATTAGCGGTTATGAACCCGCGATGCCTCTTGTTAATGTTGTCGGTGTTAGCTTTCACGTCCATAGACACCCTGTCCCAGACCGAGACGCGGCCTAGGGCAAGAGAAGTTGGTCTTAAGATAGGCATACTGCCGGTCGGCCCACTCAACTCCATCACCGACGTTCCCGGTGTGGCCGTCGGCCATACCACAATAATTCGTGGCGAAAATATCAGGACAGGCGTGACCGCAATCCTGCCTCATACAGGAAATTTGTTCCGCGAGAAAGTGCCGGGTGCGGTCCACATCGGCAACGGCTTCGGAAAGCTGATGGGCTCGACACAGGTCAACGAGCTGGGCGAGATCGAGACCCCGATCATTCTTACATCTACGCTTGCGGTACCGCGGGCCGCAGACTTTCTGATGGACTTCATGCTTGGTCTAATGGGAAACGAAGCGGTGCAGTCGATCAATCCTCTTGTGGCCGAAACGAATGACGGTTACCTTAATGATATTCGCGGCCGCCACATCGTTCGCGAGGATGTTTTCAGCGCGATCAGAAATGCGGGCACCGGGGCGGTTGAAGAGGGCTCGGTCGGCGCGGGAACGGGCACGGTCGCTTTTGGTTGGAAGGGCGGCATCGGCACTTCGTCGCGAAAACTCATCTCCCGGCTTGGAGGCTATACGGTCGGTGTTCTTGTACAGACAAATTTCGGCGGGGTCCTTTCTATCGATGGCGTGCCTGTCGGGGTCGAATTGGGTCAGTACTTTTTGCGCGACGCCGTCGGCCCGCCTTCACTTCAAGACCGGACCGACGACGTGAAGAAAACGTCACTGAACCTTCCGAACCTTGACGCAGCCGCGTTTGCCGATGGATCGATAATTATCGTGATCGCGACAGACGCCCCGCTCGACCATCGCCAGCTTCGACGGCTTGGAGAAAGAGCAATGGCGGGGCTTGCTCGAACCGGTGCCGCGATGACTAACGGAAGCGGGGATTACGTGATAGCCTTTTCAACCGCCGACGACGCCCGTATAAGGCCGGTGCAGTCCGGAACGACCACACGGCAGGCACGAACGGTCGCCAATGATACTATCTCGCCGTTGTTTTTGGCAGCGATCGAAGCCACCGAAGAAGCGATCTATAATTCCCTGTTCAAGGCAGCGACTGTGACTGGAAAGGAAAAACGGACCATCGAGGCTCTCCCTCTCGAACCTACGCTCGGACTGCTGCGCAAGTACGGAAAGATCAAGTAGTGCCCCGAATGGCCCGCCGTTCGATCAGAAAGATCTTTTAGACGTCCGTGGTCGTGTCAAATGACGATGCGGCCGAAGTGTCCACCGAGGTGTCGATACCTGTGTCCACCGAAGCTACAGACGCATCGAAGCCTCCGGCGTCGTATCCGCCGGCCGTGCCCGCATCGTAAGCTCCTGCATCATAACCGCCGGCCATACCCGGGTCGTAGGTTCCGCCGGTCTCGACCAACGAGGTCGGATCTTCGTGATAATTGTAGCTTTCCTGATCGGCCCTCGATGCAAACTCATCCGCCGATGCCTGGTAAACCCCGGCCTGCTCGGCAGACCTCGCTGCATTATCAAAATCGCCATCCTGGGCGTATTTCTCGGCACTCGAAGCGTAGTATTCGGCATTGCCTTCCTGATGGATGGCCCAATCCAGATTGTAAACATCCTTATCCGACTGGCCTGTACGATCCGGCCCTCCGGCCAGAAAATCGGCATCGCCTGTCGCATATCCTGCGTTCGCGGCATCTTCCCTTGCAGCCGCATAGTCGCCCTTCTCGATGTTTTCCTGCTGCTGCTGCCTGTAGTCTTCCGCTATCTCCTGCTTCCAGGCTGCATTCTCGAGGTCTGAAGAATCCGATGTTCCGAGCATCGAATGATCCCCTGCCTGATAGGCCTCGTTCTCCGCGACTTCGCGAGCCTCGGCTGCAGCTTTGAAGTCGCCTTTTTCGACAAATTCATCGGCAGCCTCTTGCGCGGCACGCGCGGCATCGGCGTGGGCCTGCTGCTCTGCTAGAGCCGCTGCTTCAGCATCGGCTTGCGTTGTTGCAGCATCGGAAATCGACGACGTCTCCGTTTCACCCACAGTTGAAACAAACGGGTCAGCCGCGGGCTCGACTCCGCCAGTATTGGCAGTGCCGTCATCATTCAGCGTAACCGTGGTCTCCTCGACCATAGCTTCCAGCTCTTCAGAATAGCTTTCGTACTGCGTTGTTTCAGCGATCTCTTCAGCCGTTGGAAAACCGTCTTCGCCAACCGTGAACTCGATCGAGTTTGTAGAGATCTCTTCTTCAGTAGGCAGCCCTTCCGAGGCTTCAAGCGAAAAATCCACCACGCCGTCACCGTCAATATCTATGGTGTCGATCTGCCCATCGCCGTCGGTATCTGCCAATACCGCATCGACCTGACCGTCACCGTCTGTGTCCAAACCTATAACGTCCAGGTTTCCGTCGCCGTCGGTGTCTTTTCCTATGGCATCTATCTGTCCGTCGCCGTCTGTGTCTGCGACCGCCGTATCAAGCTGTCCGTCACCATCCGTGTCTGCAGCGGCCGTATCGAGTCTTCCATCTCCGTCATAGTCGAGATAGGAAGCTTCCTGATCCGCCGAGCCCTCATCAAACATCGCCTCAACCGCTGCCTCGGCGAACGACTGATCTTCGCCCGTCAGATCTTCGACCTTTGCTGTCGTGATCTCAAACTCTTTTTCAGTTCCATCCGGGCCGGTCTCGATCACTGTAATGTTCTGTTCATTCGCCATAGTTCTGTTTCTCCTCTAATCTACTCGGTTTTTGAAACTGCTTTTCAGAAGCCTTTCGGGCATCTTTCCTTAGACGGCTGATCGCCCCACATTTTGCGTCAGGACACTTGACCGGCAGCTCTGTTTTTCCATCGAGAACTTCTCTTGGTATTCGCATTGCCGCACCGCAGGTCGCACACTTGATACGCAAAGCATCATCCTTCCTCTCCTCTCGTTTCTCAGGCGCAGGTGCAGCAGAGCGGATCGTATCGGAAATTATGCGGAGAGCGTTCTGCAAGTCTGGGCTTCGAGCAAAATCACTTAACAATCTCAAACGCGGACCGAGATACGGCGTTGATGTTGTCGTCAATTCAGACAATTTTAAGTACGAATCATCCCCGACCCCCTGCTGCTCGAGCCATGACTCGATATTTATCTGTTTGTAAATAAACGACGATTTCAGCGACCAGGATAAAAGAACGCGACGGGCTACCTCTTCGTTGCCGACGGTCAATAGCCCTGCCCTATCCGCCGTGATCTCCGCCTGCCTTGCCCATGCAAGCAGCGGCATTTCGATAGCGCCGCCGATCAGGGCTGTCGGACTCAATGCTGCAAAGATCCCGCCCGCCATAAAACCTTTGGCCGGCCCCTGCTCCCCAAGAAAAAACCGGATCACTGTCTTCCACAGTGCGTGTCCGGCTTTACAGTGGCCCATCTCGCGAGCCAGCAGGTAAAGCATATCCACACCCTGAAAGTTTCCCGCCAGAGCCGAGCCGACCACGATGAAAGAATCATTGTCGGTACCGAAGGTCAACATATCCCAAGGCCGCTCACCTGAGAGATAAACGTCCGGCATATGAGACATCCCAAGTATCCGGGCAGCCCGAACTGCTTGTCCAAAAATGTGAGGCATCTGTCGCTCACTTAGTCGAACCCCGTTAAACGTTACCTCTATCCATCGGCGGCCCACCTTTTCCGAAACAGCCTTCGCAGCCGCATTCAATGGGGTGACCGATCGGAGCGCGGCCATTGCCTTTGCATCCGCTGCCCAAGCGAACGCAGAATTATCCACCCGGTAGCCCGGTACCAGGGGTTTCAAGCCTCGGCATTCGCGGCAGATGACGACCTTTGCTGGTAAATTGCTCGGATCTCCTCCACAGGTTGAACACCGAACCTGCTGACGTTGCTGATATTGATATTGTGCAAACTGTTGCTGCGGATAAAATTGAGGTTGTATTTGCTGGCCGGGAAAGCCGCCGGCCTGCGGATAATTTTGATTGGGCAAGTGCTGAGGCGGCGGCTGCCCCATCGACGGAGGAAGATTAGGGTTAACGCTGGGCCCGGAAGCAACAGGCTGAATCGACCTGCTCGCCTCTGGCCTTGCAGAACTTTGTGCCGGTTGATTTGCGTCAGTACTTGCCGCCGGATTGCCTGTTGCTTGTCCCGGCTGATCCTGAACAGCGACAACAGCCACACCGCAATAAATGCAAAACCTTGAACCCGACTGGGGCTGATCATGTCCGTTGCTGCATTTTATACCGCCTGCCATTCTTTCGCCCTTCCTCTAATACGCATATGGATTTGACGCTGCCATCATCGAGAGCAAGATCCAGACCACGAACCCTATCGCCCCAAGAATGGTCAGCGCAATGCCGCCCCACAGGCCGACCTGGGCCATCCACTTGCCTGCCGGCGAAGCCTGTCCATTCTTGATCGCTTCAAGTTCCAACCAACCGAGAATGGCAGAAGGTATTCCGGTCAACGGTCCGCAACACAGGACCAGAGCCGAGATCGCAAGAATAAGGGCGGCTATTGCTCTTCCGCTGGGCCCTTGGCCGGTCCCACCCTGTGGCGCAAAATTCTGTCCCCCGCCGTATTGGGCCGGCCCCCCGATCACCGGCCCCTGCTGCTGTGAGCCCACATAAGGCGGTGGTGTCTGCTGATAACCCGGCCCCCCAACGGTCGGTCCCAATGGTGTGGAACAATTCAGGCAAAAGGCCGCATCCGGGGGATTCATCTGGTTGCATCTAGGACAAGGTCGGTTCATAGTTGTGATATGACGGACGGTTCACGGGCTTTTGCCGCTATCGAACTCAAGACCAGTTGTTTCAAGCGCTTGCTGGTCGATTCGGGCCATCAGTTTGTTTTGTGCTGTTAATATAAGCGAAGTCCCAACTTTATCAAAACTTACCAGCGGTTTTTACTTTGAAATGAAGATCGAGAATTACATTGGCGGCGAGTTGGTCAGGCCGGCGTCAAACGCATACTTCGACAATTACATGCCGGCAACCGGCGAAGCTTATTCGCAGATTCCCGATTCAGACCATCGTGACGTTAATCTTGCGGCGGACGCGGCGAAGGCTGCATTTCCTGCGTGGGACGCGACACCGTCCGACGAAAGGTTCGCGATCCTGATGCGGCTCGTTTCGTTGATCGAGCGCGACCTTGAAGAACTTGCCGCGGCGGAATCGAAGGATAATGGCAAGCCGGTTTCGCTCGCTCGGATGGTGGACATTCCGCGTGCGGCGGCGAATTTTAGATTCTATGCGACCGCGGCGATGCACCTGGCAAACGAGTCGCACGAAACGTTCGGTGCGGGCGGCTTGCATGCGATCAATTACACTTTGCGACAGCCGGTCGGCGTTGCTGGCTGCATTTCGCCGTGGAATCTGCCTCTCTATCTTTTCACCTGGAAGATCGCTCCGGCTATTGCGTCCGGCTGCACCGTCGTCGCAAAGCCGAGTGAAGTGACTCCGATGACGGCTTATTTGTTCTCGAAGCTCTGCATCGAGGCGGGCCTGCCGGCAGGCGTGCTGAACATCGTCCACGGCACCGGACCGAAGGTCGGCTCAGCGATCGTCGCACACAAAGACATCAAGGCGATCTCTTTCACCGGCGGGACGGCGACCGGCGAAGAGATAGCCCGGACCGCCGCAACGATGTTCAAGAAGCTTTCGCTCGAACTAGGCGGCAAGAATCCGAATATCATATTTGCCGATTGCAATTATGAAGAAATGTTGGCGACGACCGTGCGTTCCTCGTTCTCGAATCAGGGCGAGATATGCCTTTGCGGTTCGCGGATATTTGTCGAACGGCCGCTGTACGCACGATTCAGGAATGATCTTGTCGAACGCGTTTCTGCACTAAAGGTCAGTGATCCGAATGCGTCCGATACCGACGTCGGTGCGATCGTCTCGCAACCGCATTTCGAGAAGATAATGTCTTACATCTCCCTCGCGATCGAGGAAGGCGGAACCATCCTGACCGGCGGCGAGCGGGTCGCTCTCGAGGGCCGCTGCTCAGGCGGATGGTTCATCGAGCCCACCGTCATCGAAGGCCTTCCATTCGATTGCCGCACAAATCAGGAAGAGATATTTGGCCCGGTCGTTACGGTCCAGCCCTTCGATACAGAGGAAGAGGTACTAAGCTACGCCAACAGCGTTCGATACGGGTTGGCTTCCATTGTCTGGACCGAGAACCTATCGCGGGCCCACCGCGTATCAGCCGCACTTGAATCCGGCATCGTCTGGGTCAACTGCTGGATGCTCCGCGACCTTCGCACGCCCTTCGGCGGCATGAAGGATAGCGGAATGGGACGCGAAGGCGGGTTCGAGGCATTGAGGTTTTTTACGGAAGAGAAGAACGTCTGCATTAGGATCTGAGTCGCGATCGGCTTGGCGACACACCGACGATATGAAACTTTCACTAAGAATCTTTGGCGGCGTCATAGGGGTGATATTTCTATATCTTATTTTTGGGATCGTTATCGATTCATATGTTTTTTCGCCACCGAAACCCGACCTCACTGGCTACTTTCAGCCCGGAGACAGATTTGTCAGCCGGTTTGAGGGATTTGAACAGACAGTGCTCGCGGTGAACGGCGGTCATCTGCACACGCGGCTTGAGGTCAAACCGCACGCTGTCGGGCCGCCAGAGCATTTTCACGAGAACTTCACCGAGACGTTTACGGTTAAGAGCGGCACGCTGAGCATTCTCGTGAACGGCGAAAAACGCTCCTTAAAGGCGGGCGAGACCTTGGCCGTACCGCCGATGACAAAGCATAAACCTTTCAACGAAACCGGCGAAACTGTCATCGTAGAGAGTGACGACCCGCGGACGCTGCCCATCGAGTTTGGCTTTCTCCTCACGCAGCTATACGGTTTTATGGACCAATATCCGAACGGGCCGTCGACGCCGCAAATGTTGATGCAGTTGTCAGTTTACGGCGAGGATGCCGATTCGTATGTCGCTGAAGGCCCGTCGCTTTCAATGCAAAAGGCGATGCGGGTCGTGATGGCGCCGACGGCGAGGCTGCTCGGTTACAAGTACCATTATCCGGAATTCAAACCTATACGGAACTAGAACGTATTACGCACAATGAAGATCATCTACTCAATTATCGTTTCGCTTGCTCTCGCCTCACTGGCTTTTGCTCAAATGAATCCGCCGTCGGAAACGGCGATGTCGCGCTTTTTGCGCTACGTCAAGATCGACACGCAGTCGGCTGAAGATGCAGGGAAGTTCCCTAGCACGGAGAAGCAGCTTGTGCTGGCGAAATTGCTGGAAAGTGAACTGAAGGCCCTTGGCGTTCAGAAGGTTCGGATAAGCAAAGAGGGCATTGTTTACGGAATGGTTGCGGGAAATCTGCCGGACAACAGCAAGGTCCCGACGATCGGTTTCCTTGCCCATATGGATACTTCACCAGCCGTTAGCGGTGCAAACGTCAACGCGATCATCCATAAAAATTATCAAGGCGGCGACATCGTTCTACCGAACGATAAGACACAGGTCATCACTGTCGAACAAAATCCTGCTCTCAAAGATCTCATCGGCGATGACATAATCACGGCAGACGGCACAACCCTGCTCGGTTCGGACGATAAGTCGGGAATTGCCGAGATAATGACGATGATCGACATCCTCCGCAACAATCCGCAGTTGAAACACGGAAATATCGCCATTGCGTTCACACCCGACGAAGAGGTCGGCGGGCCCATGGACCTTTTTGATATCGAAGGCTGGGGAGCGAAGTATGCTTACACTGTCGATGGCGGAGAACTCGGAGAGATATCCGATGAAACCTGGTCGGCACGCACCGCAACGATCACGTTCCACGGAAAATCCACGCATCCCGGCTACGCGAAAGGGATCATGGTCAACTCGGCTTATGCTGCCGCAGATTTTCTAACTAGATTTCCGCCGAATATGCTGCCGGAAACGACCGAAGGCCGCGTTGGTTTCGTACACCCGTATATTGCGAATCTCGATGTCGAGACTTCGACGGTAAGAGTGCTTGTTCGCGATTTTGACCTCAGCGGCATCGAGGCTAAAGAGAATATGCTGAAGCAGATGGCCGAGGCTGTAAGGATAAAGTTTCCGAACGTAAGGATCGAATATTCGAGTGCGCTTGGTTATCTGAACATGAAGGAGATACTGAAAGATCATCCAAAGCTCGTCGAGTATGCCAAAGAAGCCTCTACGCGAGCGGGTGTCAAACCGAAGATGAAACCGATTCGCGGCGGCACTGACGGTTCAAGGCTTACGGCCCGCGGCCTGCCGACACCGAACCTCTTCACCGGCGGACACAATTTTCATGGAAAGCTGGAGTGGAACTCGCGGCGAGGTTTAGAAAAGTCGACAGAAATGCTGGTCAATCTGGTCCAGATCTGGGCGGAAAAGGGAGGGAACTAATGAAGAGTTTTTATTGTGCGTTCCCGATGGTCGTCGTTCTCGCATTTAATGCGTTTGGCCAGACCGCTGCAGCGTTTCCCGGCGTGACTGCCAGACAGCTCACGCAGCTGCGAACGATCAAACAAACCATCCCTGTGCCGTTGCCGACGTGGCTTCCTCCCGGCTTCAAACTTGAAAAGATCCGCTCAAAACTTGGCCGCAGCGTAAAGATCTACGAACGCGAAATGGTTTTGATCTACTCGCGGACCCTGCCGAACGGCAAGATGCAGCGGTTTGCCCTCGAGGCGGGATTTGACGGCCTCGGCGACCTGATGTATGACGAGACAAAGATCATTTCATCGTCGCTCGGCAGGATATATCTCATCTATGAGCCCTTCGACCCCGAAGAGAACAAGAAGCTCGAAAATTATGCTATGACTCAGTGGTTCCGGGTTGGAACGCTTGACTATCACTACGTGGGAATGTATGGCTTTGACGAGGGCGACAACGATATGGAGATGATCTCGCTCGCAGAGACGGAACGGATATTGAAGTCTTTGCGAAGGCTATGAATATCGGGGACGCGGATAACCTGGATTCCAAACGAGCGCCCGAACCCGTGGGCCTCTACCCCCACGCCCGACGGGTTGGCAATTTGCTTTTTCTTTCGGGTGTCGGCCCGCGGGAACGGGGTTCGAAAAAGATCCCGGGGGTCGAAATGGACGGTGCCGGAGCGATCGTCTCCTATGACATAGAGACTCAGTGCCGATCGGTATTCCAGAACGTCCGCTACATTCTCGAAGACGCCGGTTCGTCGTGGGACAAAATTGTCGATGTAACCGTGTTCCTCACCAACATGAAAGATGACTTTTCGGTGTATAATAAAATTTACGCGGAATATTTCTCTGAGAATAGTCCATGTCGGACAACGGTCGAGGTCGGGTCGCTTCCGACACCGATCGCTATCGAGTTAAAGGTAATAGCTACAATAGATTAAATAAAAAGGAGCACGATATGACCGCCGCAGCAACACAAGGTATTTCAACAAAGGGATTCGCGACCCACGGGCCGGAGGCAAAGTTCGAACAGTTTGAGTTCGCGCGTCGTCAAGTGGGCCCACACGACGTTTTGATCGAGATCGAATACGCCGGAATTTGCCATTCGGATATTCACCTTGCAAAGGATGAATGGCACGATCTGATGCCGGCGATGTATCCGATGGTGCCCGGGCACGAGATCGTCGGACGCGTGACCCAGGTGGGCGACGCCGTGACGAAGTTCAAAGAGGGTGACGTTGCCGGCATCGGATGTTTTATTGACAGCTGCCGCGAATGTGTCGCGTGCAATTTCGGCGTCGAGCAGTACTGCATGAACGGAATGGCGATGACCTACAACGGTACCGAGATGGATCGCACGACGCCGACGTACGGCGGCTATTCGAAACATTACGTCATCGACGAAAATTATGCGCTAAAAGTAAATGCCACCGGCGATCTTTCCGGTGTCGCGCCGCTGCTGTGTGCGGGGATCACGACATATTCGCCGCTAAAGAAATTCAACGTCGGGCCCGGACAGCGTGTGGGCGTCGTGGGCTTGGGCGGTTTGGGACATATGGCTGTTAAGATCGCCAAAGCGATGGGTGCGGAGGTTACCGTATTTAGTACCTCGCCCGGAAAGGCTGAGGATGCGGAAAAGCTCGGCGCGGATCATTTCGTGGTTACCCGCGAACCGGAAAACATGGCACCGCTGGCAAACAGTTTCAATCTGATAATCGATACCGTCTCTGCGAATCACGACCTGAATCCGTATATCAACATGGTCGGGCTGAACGGCGTGCTGGTCGTCGTCGGTATGCCGGAACTGCCCGCGACAATACATCAGGCATCGCTCATCATGGGCAATAAGTCGATCGCCGGCTCTCTGATAGGGGGCATTGCGGAAACGCAGGAAATGCTGGATTTCTGCGCCAAGCACGGCGTCGTCGCCGATGTCGAGGTCATCTCGCCCGATCGTATCGAGGAAGCCTACGACCGCACTATCAAGGCGGATGTTCGTTATCGGTTCGTGATCGATATGCAAAATGCGTAGGTATGTTGCGCTTCTCCGCGGCATCAATGTCGGCGGAAACACGATGATCAAAATGGAAGAGCTTCGGGCCCTGTTCGAAGCTCTCCGTTTTGAAAACGTCGCCAGCTACATCAATAGCGGGAACCTGGCGTTCGATGTTGTCAGTAGCCCGCACGTAAGTAAGTCCCCAACGCCCGATCTGACCCTCGCTGACCAGATCGAATCAGCCATCCAGAAGACTTTCGGCAAAGCGGTTCCGGTGATGGTCCGTGATCAGCCGCACATTCAAACCGTTCTCGATAGCAATCCCTTCGCCGGCCAGTTTGAAAGCCACAAAGAAATGCACGTTCTCTTTTTGAAAGCAGAAATGCCGGCTGACAAACAGAATGAACTCCTAGCCAATCAAACAAAAGATGAACGCTTCGCCATTGTTGGCCGCGAGATATATTGCCACTTGAAATTAGGGGTCGCCGAAAGCCTTCTCGGCCGCGGCCTCATCGAAAAGAAGCTGAAGATCGCCGTCACCGCCCGAAATTGGAGAACCGTACAAAGACTCGCCGAGCTCTAACCGCGAGACACTGAAGGGGGCACCAGTCACCGCTTTTGTGTCATTTCGTGTCATTTCGTGGTTAAATTCTTTTATGATTAGACGTCCTTTCAACTTCAAACAATGGATCGATGAGCATCGGCACCTGCTGAAACCGCCGGTCGGGAATCAATGCGTCTACGATGACGACGATTTCATCGTAATGGTCGTCGGCGGCCCGAATTCGAGGAAGGATTATCACTGGGACGAGGGCGAAGAGCTGTTCTATCAGATCGAAGGCGACATCAAGGTTCAGATACAGGAAGACGGCAAGCCGGTCGAGGTGCCGATACGCGAGGGCGAGATGTTCCTTCTGCCGCCGCGAATCCCGCATAATCCGATCCGCGGCGAGGATACCATCGGCCTTGTCATCGAACGCAAGCGCCGCCCCGGCGAACTCGACGGGCTGATGTGGTTCTGCGAAAACTGCAACGAGAAACTCTACGAGGAATACTTTCAGCTCGAGGACATCACCACGCAGTTTCAAGGCGTGTTCAAGAAATTTTACGGCAGCGAAGAGCTTCGCACATGCAAGAATTGCGGCGCAGTAATGGATCCACCACCGGTGATAAGCTAGTTTTTTGATCTCTGATCGATATCTACAGAATTCAGAATGAAGAAAGTTGATTATTTATCAGACTCGATCACGCGTCGCTCGCGGCAGACAGAACAACTCCGCGTTTTAAGCTTATCTCTCATGAAAGCAAAGAAAGGTCATGACGAAAAGCTCAAAAATCAAGAAGCCGAAGAGGCAATAGTTCATAAAGATTGGGTCCGTTCATCTAAAGAGCCGACCACTTGAGGGCCCTACTGGTTTTGATGCTAGAGATCGACCTCCGCATGAATATTCTTCCGAAAGACCTTCCGCCCCCAACTGAGAAGCATGAATCTTCGTAGATCGAAGTTTGCAAAATTTTGAAACCGAAAAGCTTGCTCTCGAATCGTAAACACAGCTCCCTTCAGATCACTTCACCTTCACAACCGATATCGTTACCTGCGACGGATACTGTTTCGAATGATGCACGGAATTGGTCGCGACCACTCCGTTTGCCTCGTCCCAGTTGTTTCCGCCAGTGTTAAGGTTTCTGTCGAACCTCGGGAAGTTGCTCGATGAGATCTCGATCCGGATCCGGTGGCCGGGGGCGAAATAGTTGCTGGTATGCATTGGCTGGAACTGCACCCTATACACTCTTCCCTTTTCCATCCATACTATCGGTTTGTCGTAACCGTCGCGGTAACGCATTCGCTGGATAGTTTCGTCGAGGTTCCATGCCTTTCCGGTTTCGTCCACGTCGATCAGCTTGATCGTAAAGTCTGTATCTCTCGCGTCGGATGAGACGAAGAGGGTAACATCTATCGGGCCGCTCAGCTCAATGCCCTCGGTCAAAACGTCGGTGGAATAAACGAGGATATCGCTTCGCTCCTCCATCTTGCTTTGATCGAAGGAACCGGCCTGGATCGCATTGCCTATGCAGCAGACATTGCCGCCGTATGACGGTACCGGGTTCATCGGGTCGTAAGTGAATGTGTCGGGGGAATCTGAAGCCGGCGGTGCAGAGACGAGCTTACCATCACCGTTCAGCGTATTCGCCTTTCCGCCGCTTGAAAGATAAAAGGTCATCGGCGCGGCTCCGGCGGGCGGCCACGTTTCCGAAGACTGCCACTTATTGCTGCCCATCGTGAAATACTGAACCTTCGGGCGCTTCAGAATGTCGTTTTGTTCGCCCTTCAGAAAATGGTCGAACCAGTCGTAGGTCATCTTCGCATAGTCGAGCCGAGCATCACCCATGCTTCGCTGGCCGACGACAGTGTTCTCTGTAGCGCGAGTAAAACTGCAGTGGGCCACGGGAGCGACCACAGCATACTGCTTGTCTGCCATTTCTTTGCTCGCCGTGTTGCGGATATGGTTGTACATAGCGAGATTCGGGCCCGTTGAGACGTCATACCAGGACATAAAGTAAAAGCCCGGAATGTCAATTTTCATATTGTCGTGCCAGAGGCCGCCCTTGTACCAAGCCGGATCGTTCGGTGTACGCTTTACCATCGCACCGCCGGTCGGCACCGGCATTTCATCCGCAAAAACCCCCTTGGGGCCGTCAACTGCTTTGAAAATGTCCTTAACGGGAAGGTGCCTCAATGCCTTTGACCAATCGACAGGCTGAGATTGTTGGGCGAGATCGAACCACTTTGATGCCCACACCAATTCTTCCTGGGTCGTGTCGGGAGCAAATTTCGGGCGTATCTGATTTTGCTGTCCGTAAAGCCAGGAAATAAACAGCATCTGCACCGCGCCGCCGCGGAACCAATTGCCCTGCTCATAGTAAGGCCCAACGCGGCCGACCCCGGCACCAAAGCCTTGAGCGATCATCGTCGTAAACGCGGGGTTGCCGCGGGCTGCGACTGCCATCTGCCATTCTGCCGTCGAGGAACACCCGATCGCACCCACTTTCTTGTTCGACCACGGCTGCGACGACATCCATGTCAGCGCATCGTCCCCGTCGGTTGTCGGCGGGCCGAGGATGTCGTAGTTACCTTCGGAAAAGTATCGCCCGCGTTCGTTCATTATGACGTAGGCATAACCGCGTTTGACCGCATCAAGTACCGTGGACATGTCGCGCGGGGCACCAAGCCGCACATCCCACCAATTGAAGTTGTACGGAGTTCGCGAAAAAATGATCGGATACTTCTTTGCTGGATCCTTAGGACGATAAACATCTGCCTGCATCCTCTTGCCATCACGCATCGGCACCATTACCTTTCGCTCGACGACCGCGATCGACTGAAGCTCGGCCTCGATAGCATTCCTTCGTGCCCTTGTCTCTGCGTCTTGTGAGGCCGACGGTTGTGCGACGCCGAATGCTGCGAACAAGATCACTAGAACTCCGGCCAGAAACCATCTAGAGGAAGCGTTTCTCATCACCAATTTTTCTCCTTTTAAATGCGGTTGAATTTCGTCGATATTCTAGCAGAGAAGATCATCCGCAGCCATTAGCCACCGATCATAGGCGCACCGGCTCAAGCCGCGAGATCGGCTCGGGTTTCGCTATCACAAAGTAACATCCGTCATTACATGTCATTCGTGTATGTGGCCATCATCGATTAAAATTGTTCGGGTGGGGATCTAGCTATTTCGCGCCATTTCCGCGCCTTCCTGAACAATGCTTAAGATCGACGTTCATACGCACATTCTGCCGAAGGATATTCCGAACTGGAAGGATCGGTTCGGGTATGGCGGGTTCATCACGCTTGATCATTACCGGCCTTGCTCGGCACACATGGTCCGCGACGACGGAAAGCAGTTTCGCGATATCGAATCCAACTGCTGGGATCCCGTCAAGAGGATCGAGGAAATGGACGCTCATCGCGTTAATGTACAGGTGCTCTCCACCGTGCCCGTAATGTTCAGTTACTGGTCAAAACCTCAAGACGGGCTCGAGATCTCAAAGTTGCTCAATGATCACATCGCCGATGTCGTGACCGAGTTTCCGTTGAGGTTTATCGGCCTCGGAACCGTGCCGCTCCAGGACTCCGCGCTGGCCTTGAAGGAACTTGAACGCTGCAAATTGATCGGCCTCACGGGCGTTCAGATCGGCACGAATGTCAACCAGCTCAATCTCGGCGAACCGCAGTTCTTTGATTTTTTTAAGGCTTGTGAAGAGCTTGGAATGGCCGTCTTTGTTCACCCATGGGAGATGATGGGTGAAAGGGATATGGAGAAATACTGGCTTCCCTGGCTGGTTGGAATGCCCGCCGAGGTCTCTCGGGCCATATGTTCGCTTATCTTTTCGGGAACGCTGGAAAATTGCCCGGGACTAAGGATCTGCTTCGCGCACGGCGGCGGAGCTTTTCCGGCGACCATAGGCCGCATCGAACATGGCTTCAATGTTAGGCCAGACCTTTTCCCTGATAATCCGCACGGCCCGCGAAAATACCTGAGCCGGATATATTTCGATTCGCTCGTTCACGAGGCGGCAAAGCTGGATTATCTGATCCGGCTTGTCGGGGCCGATCAGGTGATGCTGGGCAGTGATTATCCTTTCCCTCTAGGCGAGCTCGAGCCCGGGAAACTTATCGAGTCTATGCCTTACGAAGAGCTTATTATCGAAATGTTATTTCACGGTGCTGCCTTGAACTGGCTGAATCTTAACAAGGCGGATCTTCAGAACTGAGTTATGGCCGATATATCTACCGATCCTGATCTTGCCGCGAAGATGGATGCGGCCGACCCGCTTCGTGAATTCCGGAGCCGCTTTTGCTTTCCGGAGCACCTCCTAGGCCATCCGCCGATCTATTTCACCGGCAACTCGCTCGGGCTTCAGCCAAAGACTGCACGCAGGTACATCGAAGAAGAATTGGACGATTGGGCAAGGCTCGGCGTCGAAGGGCATTTACACGCCCGACACCCGTGGCTGCCATATCACGAATTCGTTACGGCGTCGTTAGCGAGATTGGTCGGGGCAAAGCCTGTCGAAGTCGTAGCGATGAATTCCTTGACGGTCAATCTGCACCTTTTGATGGTGTCTTTCTATCGCCCAACGTTAGAGCGATACAAGATCGTTATCGAGAAAGGCGCGTTCCCTTCAGATCAATATGCGGTCGAGTCTCAACTAAAGTTTCACGGTTCGGACCCACGCAGCAGCCTGATCGAATTGACCCCGCGAGACAATGAAACGTCCCTCAGAACTGAAGATATTCTCGAAACCATCGATCGAGAAGGCGATTCGATCGCATTGATATTGCTCGGCGGCGTGAACTATTACACCGGCCAGGCTTTTGATATGCAGGCGATCACGGAGGCGGGCCACCGCAAAGGCTGCGTTGTCGGATTTGATCTTGCTCACGCCGCCGGAAATATCATCCTTCAGTTGCATGATTGGAACGTCGATTTCGCGGCCTGGTGCTCATACAAATATCTGAATGCCGGACCGGGCGGCATTGCCGGAATCTTCGTCCACGAACGCCACGCACAGGCATTCGACCTGCCGCGATTTGCTGGCTGGTGGGGACACGACAAAGAAACACGTTTTCTTATGGGCCCCGAATTCAGGCCGTTGACCGGAGCAGAAGGCTGGCAGCTTTCAAATCCGCCTATCTTTCAGCTTGCGGCCCTGCGGGCCTCGCTCGAGATCTTTGACGAGGCGACGATGCCAACACTGCGTGAAAAGTCCGTATTGCTGACCGTATACATTGAACGCTTGCTTCGCGATATCGGCTCGGATCGTATAGAGATCATTACGCCGTCTGATCCGGAGCAACGCGGCTGTCAGCTTTCCATCCGCGTCAAGAACTCAGACAAGAGTCTGTACGACGCTGTCACAAGGCGTGGGGTATTCGCTGACTGGCGCGAACCGGACGTAATTCGCGTAGCACCGGTGCCCCTTTACAATACGTTTTCAGAAATTCACGCGTTTTGCGATATCCTCAAGAATTGCCTGCACTAGTCTCTGTTGGACGTCGCGAAACAGGCTGTCGTTATTAACAGCGCCGGTAACAGCGGTCACAGACATAATGTCTGCCTGTATAAGAACATCAGGGAAAATGATCAAAGCAACTTTCAACGGCGTTACAAGGGAATTTCACGAAGGTATATCGATCCTGGCCGGGGCACGTGCCTGTGGCTTAGATGTTCCTACTCTTTGTGACGACCCGCGACTGAAGCCGGTCGGAGCATGCCGAATGTGTTTGGTCGAAGTTTCGGGTTCGGCGCGAGAGGTTGCATCGTGCACTGCACAGCTCATGGATGGGATGGATATAAGCACCCATTCGGAAAGGATCGAAAAGGCACGAAAGTGGAACCTCAAGATGCTCGCCCGGTCATACCCCGGACCCGCGTTTGAACGGCATCCCGATAAGCCGTTTCATCGTCTTGCGGCCCAATACGGGCTTACCGCTTCTGACTTTGCACCCGCGAGTAACGATGGGCTTATCGATGATTCTCACGTGTACATTCGCATCGATATGTCGCGATGCATAGACTGCTGCAACTGCGTGCGCGTCTGCGACGAGGTGCAGGGACAATTCGTATGGCAGGTTGCGGGCCGCGGCGACGATTCATCGATAGTTCCCGACAACTTCGGACTTTTCGGGGATAGCTCTTGCGTTTCATGCGGCGCGTGCTCGGATGCTTGCCCTACCGGAGCCATCGAGGATCGTTCAGTGATCGAAGCCGGGCCCGCGGAAGAATGGACCCGCACAACCTGTCCTTATTGCGGCACTGGATGTGAGATGGAGGTCGGCACGGCAGATGACAAGATCGTTCAGATCCGTCCTGTCAGCGATGCACCCGTCAGCAGCGGGCATCTTTGCGTCAAAGGAAGATATGCCTATGACTTTGTAGATGCTCCTGATCGTGTGACCGAGCCGATGATACGCGAGAACGGCGAATGGCGGATCGTGAATTGGGATGAGGCGATAAGTTACACGGCTGCAAGGCTCGACCAATTTCTGGCTGAGCATGGTCCGGAGAGCGTTGCTGTGCTCGGTTCAGCCCGCGCCACTAACGAGGAGAATTACATTGCTCAAAAGTTCGCTCGCGTCGTTCTCGGGACGAACAACGTTGATTGCTGTGCCCGGGTTTGTCACACTCCGACGGCCGCAGCGATGAAGATGATGCTCGGCACCGGCGCGGCTACTAATTCGTTTGATGATATAGAGATCGCCAGAACGATCATGCTCTGCGGTGCCAATCCGACAGAAAACCACCCCATCCCTGGAGCCCGAATAAAACAGGCCGTACGCGCCGGTGCAAACCTGATCGTAATAGACCCGAGACGAACCGAATTAACGAAGTACGCGCGGGTACATCTTGAACTACGCCCCGGCACTAATATCCTGCTTTTCAATGCCCTAGCTCATGCGATCATCGAAGAAGGGCTGGAGGATAGAGATTTCATCACAGATCGTGTTGATGATCTTGACTCCTTCAAGAGATTTATTGCCGAATACTCACCGGAGGTCGTTGCGTCGGAGTGTGGAGTAGCCCCCGAAAAGATTCGAGAGGCAGCCCGTCTCTATGCCTCTGAGAAGCCTGCGATGTCGCTTCACGGCCTGGGAATGACCGAGCATTTACAAGGCACCGAAGGCGTAATGACCATCGTGAATCTGGCTTTGCTTACCGGCAACATTGGAAAACCTGGAACCGGCGTAAATCCTCTGCGAGGTCAGAATAACGTGCAAGGGTCAGCCCATATGGGCTGTGATCCGGGTATCTTGACCGGATCTGTTGCCGTAGAGGAAGGCCGGGACCTTTTCGAGGCAGTCTGGAATGCTCGGGTACCTGTCGTAAAGGGACTGAACCAGCTTCAGATGATGGACGCGGCCAAAGATGGCAGATTGAAAGCCCTTTGGGCCATCGGATACGATGTTTACCTTTCAAATGCGAATGCGCTCGAAACAGGGAGGTCATTTGAAGGCCTGGAATTCTGCATCGTACAGGACCTTTTCCTGAACGAAACGGCCAAGCGATTTGCCGATGTCTTTTTTCCGGCGGCTTCATCGTTCGAAAAGGACGGCACATTCATGAATGCAGAGCGGCGTGTCCAGCGCATAAGGAAGGCACTCGCAGTTCGTGGAAACGCTTTGACGGACTGGCAGATCGTTTGCAAAATTGCAAAGGCGATGGGAAAAGGCGAGCATTTCGATTTCCGAACGGCAGAAGATATTTGGAACGAAGTTCGAAAAGTGTGGCCTTCAGGGGCGGGCATCACCTATCCTCGTATAGAGAAACACGGCCTGCAGTGGCCCTGCCCGGACGAGTCGCATCCCGGCGAGACGGTTCTTCACAAAGATTCCTTCTCGAACGGCAAACGGGCTTCGCTCCGAAGGATAAAGTACCGGCCTACTCCGGAACGAACTTCGTCTGCTTTCCCCTTTTTGCTTACAACAGGAAGGACGCTATATCATTTCAACGCCGGTACCATGACCATGCGGACGCCAAATGCGGACATTCTGCCAACTGACGAATTGATGATCTCAAGGTCGGATGCGGTAGGCGCGGGTATTGAGGAAGGCGAAGTCGTACTTCTAAGAAGCGCCCATGGGAAAACTATGCTGCCTGCACGCATTACGGATAAGGTCAAAAACGGGGAGCTTTTTGCGACATTTCACGATCCTAAGGTTTTTTTGAATCTCGCGACCAGCCCAGTACGCGATCGGTTCACACTTGCACCTGAATTCAAGGTCACCGCCGTTTCGATCGAAAAGATCCCTTCACCGCATTAGATGGCTGAACATAGAATATCCATTATTGGAGCTGGCCTTGCCGGTTCGCTTCTTTCGATATACCTGGCCCGGCGCGGCTTTACCGTCGACATTTTCGAAGCGCGCGGCGATATGCGAAAGGAAGAGACCGCCGCCGGGCGATCCATCAACCTTGCTCTCTCTGACCGCGGCATTGCGGCCCTTCGCGAGGTCGGCATGGATGAATTTATGTTGGCGGAAGCTGTACCGATGTACGGCCGGATGATCCACCATCCCTCGGGCAACACTAAATTGCTGCCATACAGCGGACGCGAGGGGGAGTATATCAATTCCGTTTCCAGGGCCGGGCTGAATATCGCCCTTATGAACGAGGCGGACAAATACCCGAATGTGCAGATCGTCTTTAGCCAACGCTGTAGCGGCTTTGATACCGCCACAGGCGAGGTTTTGTTCGAAAGCGGCAGAACGATCAGAGCCGACTCGATGATCGCAACCGACGGTGCGGGTTCGCCAGTTCGACAGGCGATGGAGCGGCAGAGGGGCGAGATGAGCGTCTCATCTGTCTTTCTTGACCATGGCTACAAAGAACTCAGCATTCCACCGGGCGAAGGCGGGAAGTTCCTGCTCGAAAAGAACGCCCTGCACATCTGGCCCAGACATAAATTCATGATGATAGCCTTGCCCAATTTTGACGGCAGCTTCACATGTACGCTTTTTCTTGCACATAGGTCGTCGCCCTCTTCGCCTCACATAACGGGGCCGGACGATGAAAGGGCTTGGTCTTTCGAAACGCTTCAAGATCAAGACGCAGTGCTGGATCTTTTCAGAACCCAATTTCCTGACGCCTTGCCATTGATGCCCACGCTGATCGAAGATTTCTTTGAGAACCCCACCGGAGAACTCGGCACGCTGAGATGCTGGCCTTGGCATTTTGAGGACAAGGTCCTTCTGTTAGGCGATTCAGCTCACGCGATGGTTCCCTTTTATGGCCAGGGCATGAACTGCGCCTTCGAAGACGTCAGGACGCTTGACAGACTGTTGACAGATCAGGGTGCATTGACGGGCGGCCAGATCGACTGGAACGCGATCTACGAGGAATACTCATCGATCCGCAAGCCGAATACCGACGCTATTCAGGACATGGCCGAAGAGAATTTTTACGAGATGCGCGACGCGACCGCCGACCCTGTGTTCCAGCGCAAGCGCGAACTCGAAACACGTCTCGAACAAACATATCCGGATTATTTCTCGAAGTACTCGATGGTCACTTTTCGTGAAGACTTACCCTATTCGGTGGCCAAATCAAGAGGAAATGCCCAGGATGAGCTATTGATGGAATTATGTGCAAATGTGGAAAATGTAAACGAACTTGACCTTAACGAAGTAATGAAAAAATTAAGCCGGCTGCAATAGACGGCTATTAGCCGCAAGCATCAAGCTTTTTCGGGCGTGCGGCTATGAGCAACCGGCTTAAAGCTCGAACCAAGATTATGTTCTTCGACCTTTCCATTCCGCTCAAATTCGATGGGCCGCAGCCGAATGCTTACGGTGTCGACCCGGCCGCTGCGAAACCGCTCGGCGATACGCGGACAGGTTCGAGCGTAAATTTCGGTCAATATACGTTCACGCCGCATTGTAATGGGACACACACGGAATGTGTCGGGCATATCACCCATGAGCGGATCTCGGTGCGGGATCGTTTGAAAGACGTGATACTTCCGGCGGTCCTGGTGTCTGTAGATCCTGAATATGTCGATGGGGAGAGACAGATCACGTCGGCTTCGTTATTGGATTTCATTAAAGAATTTGGTGCCGAATCGACCGGCTCGGTATCGAAAGCACTGATAGTCCGCACACTCCCAAACGATCCCCAAAAATTGACCGCCGTTTATAACGAAGGCAGTATTCCGCCGTTCTTCACCGCAGAAGCGATCCGTTTGATCGTTGATTCTGGCTTCGCGCACTTGCTTTGCGATCTTCCCTCGATCGACCGTATATATGACGACGGCAAACTCATCAATCACAGAATGTTTTGGAATGTCGAAGAAGGAAGTTTTGAAACGGGCCCGGGCACACGAATGGATTCAACGATCACAGAATTGATCTTTGTCCCGAACGAGATACCCGACGGCGAATACACGCTCAATCTCCAGATAGCACCGTTCGACGCCGACTGCGCCCCAAGCCGCCCTTTGTTGCTGATCGAATAAACTCGCAAACCGCGATCCCGTACCGCCTGCCTCGTCATCGAGAACGGTTTACTCGACAGCTGCTTCCAGCGCAGCCTTCAGGTCTGTATATTTGAATTTGTAGCCGGCATCTTTTAGGCGTTTCGGCATCACTTTTGTCGAATCAAGCAAGAGTGCATCGCCCATCTCGCCAAAGACCATGTGAACTGCAAACTCCGGCAGTGGAAGTATCGTGGGCCGATAGAGCACTGAACCCAAGGTCTTGGTAAATTCTTCGTTCGTTGCCGGACTCGGAGCGACGACATTCACTGCTCCGCGTATCTTGTCGTTCTCAATGGCAAAGTTGATCGCTCCGACAACATCATCCAGCGAGATCCAACTCATCCACTGCTTTCCGCTGCCGACAACGCCGCCGACACCAAACTTGAACGGAGTCAGCATGGTCGCTAATGCCCCGCCGTCTTTTGAAAGTACTATCCCGGTTCTGAGAAGCACGGTTCGGATGCCGAGGTCTTCGGCCCTTCGCGATTCGGCCTCCCATTCCTTGCAGGTCTCAGCCAGGAAAGTGTTCCCAGCAGGCGAGGCTTCGGTCATTTCTTCGTCACCGCGGTCGCCGTAGAACCCGATCGCAGAGCCGGCGATGAATGTTTTCGGCTTTTGATCGAGCCTGGCACACGCTTCGATCATAGTTCTCGTTCCGAAAACGCGGCTGTCGCGGATCGCCTTCTTCTTTTCATCGGTCCAGCGGAGCCCGGCGATGTTCTCGCCCGCAAGATGGACCGCGGCATCTATTCCGTCCAAACGCTTCAGGTCTTCATCGGCAAAGCCGGTTTCGGAGTTCCACCGGATGTGTTGATCATCCTTCGGCTCACTCCTTGATGCGAGCATCATTTCGTAGCCCCGCTCTTTGAAAGACGCTTGCAGGGCCTTGCCGATCAATCCGCTGGCACCCGTGATCAAAACCTTCATAAAGATAATTAATCCCGGAACGATCCGGTTCGCGTTACTTACTTTCGACGCAGGTCTTTCTGAACAAATTCCACAAGCATTTTTATCTCGCGATCGGTAAGCTGCGTCCGAAACGGAACCATTCCATTTCCGCCGTCAGAGATATGGTTATAGATCTCGTGGTCTGACTTGTATTTGAATTCGCCCTCTCTTAGGCCGGGTACGACCGTACCGTCCATCAGCGTTTTACCGTCTGCTTCAGGACCATGGCAGATGGCACAGTTCTGTCGAAACAACGATGCCGGATATGCCTTGCTTTCAGAAATAACAAAACGGCCCTTTCCGCGATCCGTGCAGGCGAAAAGCAAGATCGCACCGAAAATGGCCAACAAAATGACTTTGAGCTGCTTCACGCGAAATTCCAGACTCTGAACAAGACCGGCAGCGAACGAAACGCCACATACCCCTTGCGGATCATTGCAGGCGATCCTCGGTACCGAATCTTCAATGTTTTTTCAGTTCCTCGCGGAGCATCAGCTTTGAGATCTTGCCCGTATTTCCGATAGGGAGAGCCTCTCGAAACTCTACATATCGCGGGTATTTGTTGGCCGCGAACTGCGTCTTGCACCAATCGATGAAATCGGCATCTGACAGCTGAGCTCCTTCCTTAAGTACGAGAAACGCCTTCACCTCTTCGCCCATTTTTTCATCCGGTACGCCTATAACAGCTACGAGTGATACTGCCGGATGCGTCATGATCACTTCCTCAAGCTCACGCGGATAAATATTATACCCACCACGAAGTATCATGTCTTTCGTTCGGTCAACGATCGAAAGGTATCCTTCATCGTCCATTATTCCGATGTCGCCTGAATGGAACCACCCGTTTCGAAAGGCCTCCGCCGTTGCATCCGGACGCTTGTAATACCCTTTCATCACGTTGGTGCCGCGTATCACCACCTCGCCACGCTCGCCCCGGGGTACTTCGACATCTTTCTCATCGACACACTTGACCTCGACACCGAATATCGCCTGGCCCACACTGCCCGGTTTTGACGGCTTTTCGAAATGGTTGAACGTGGCCAGAGGCGAAGTTTCACTCAGCCCGTAGCCTTCCAATACCCTGACGCCAAACCTGTCCTGAAACGCCTTCATCACCTCTACCGGCATCGGTGCACCACCCGAAGTGCAGACCTTCATGTTTTCCTTGATGCCGCTTATGTCATATCCGGTCTCATCAGCAAATTTGAGTAAGGCCCAATACATCGTTGGAACGCCGACCCAGAAATTTACTTTTTCTTTGACCATCGTCTCGAGCGTGGCTTGCGGATCGAATCTCGGCAAAAGCACAACCCTGTTCCCGCCGTAGATGTTGGTGTTCATCTGCACGGTCTGTCCGGTCGTGTGGAACAGCGGCAGCGTGATAAGCACCGTCTTTTGCTCCCCATCCGTAAAGTCAAGCATTGGCAAATGAATGCCATAGGTCGTCACAATGTTCGACCATAGATTCAAATGCGTCAGCTCGGCGCCTTTTGGTTTACCGGTCGTTCCAGATGTATAGAGGATCGCACAGGTATCGTCAGGAGCCGTCGGATAATTTTCAAAGGCATCTGGCTGAGCGCCAATAAGCTGTGTCAGCGTCTTGTGCTCCGGAAACGGCGACGGCCCCATCATTTCCTTCGGCAGAATGACGAGATGCTCGCACGAACCGACCTCATCAAACGCCGCTTTGCTCGCGGCCCCCATCGGCAGTTCGTCCGTTCCTTCAAAGGCAAAGAAGGCCTTTGCGTCCGAATCTTCCAGTTGATACGCGATCTCCCGCGGTGTGAACAGTACGCAGGTCGGCACCACTGCCGCTCCGGCCTTCATTATTCCGTAATAAACTATCGGGAAATACGGCAGGTTCGGGCAATTAAGCGCAACCTTATCTCCGTGTCCGATACCCATTTCGGCCAATGCATTCGCGACCTTGTTGGACATCGCTTCGAGCTGGCCGTAAGTCAGCCGCATATCGTTCCAGACGACCGCCTCCTTCTGCGGTGCAAGCTTTGCGTGATGCGTCACAATCGACGCCAGATTCAGCGTAGTAGGGGCATTGTTCATATTGGATTTTCCGTCGAACCAGAATTTGTGTGAGTTATGCTGGGATTATACTTCAGACCGGCATCAGAAGCGGAATCGGCCGACTGGATTTCTATTGGGCTTTTTGCCTGATGCCCACAGAAAAGTCGATCCTTTCGCCGCCATAGATCGGGGAATCGGAGCTTTGTATGGAATGAACCCGCCATTTTCCCGACGGTTCAGGAAAGTCTGTGCGATAGTGTCCTCCGCGAGATTCCTCCCGCCAGAGGGCTGCTCGGGTAACGAGCATTGCCAGGGTGACGAAATTCTTTGACGATGTGCTGAGATTTGAGTCTGCGATCTGCTCAAACTCCGACATTGCCCGTTTCATCGATTCAGCGTCCCGCAATATTCCGACCCGCTCCCACATGACTCTCTTGACCCGCTTTCTGACGGCGGTCGAAATCGACATATTGGGGTCTGTTGCAGATGCTCGCAGGTTATCGTCGGTATTTCCCACTTTGGCCGTACTAAAGTCCCTTTCATTGGCGGCGGCCTCCCCTGCCAACGCCCCGAAAACAAGCCCCTCAAGTAGTGAATTTGACGCGAGCCGGTTAGCTCCATGAACACCCGTGCAGCTAACCTCACCGGCCGCATACAGCCCCGGAAGCGTAGTCCTCCCGTGCAGGTCGGTTCGGACACCACCCATACAGTAATGCGAAGCGGGAGAGACCGGCAGCAGATCAGTAGCGATATCAAGCCCGTAAAACGCACAAGTTTCGTGGATCTTTGGAAAACGCTCGCGAAGGAAATCAGCGTCGAGGGCGGTCATGTCGAGGTTCACGTGACGGGTGCCGGTTCGCCGCATTTCGGTCACAATGGAACGGGAAACTATATCCCTCGGTGCAAGTTCGAGCCGCTCGTCGTAGCGCTCCATGAATCTTTCACCGTAAAGGTTCCTAAGCACGCCGCCCTCGCCGCGAAGCGCTTCGGATAGAAGGAAACGGGGAGCCCCTTCTAAACTCAAAGCCGTCGGATGGAACTGAATGAATTCCATATCCGCCAGTTCTGCACCGGCAAAATACGCCATCGCCATTCCGTCGCCCGTGGCAACCGGTGGGTTGGTGGTATGTAAATAGAGTTGGCCGGCACCCCCGGTGCAGAGAATTACCGCGTTCGCCCGAATTTCACGCGCCCCACGCAGTATCGGATCGAGAAATCTGACCCCGACGCATCTTCCCTTCTCGACTATAAGGCTTTCTGTATTGGCAAATGGGACCAGGTTGATCCCTTTCTCACGTGCGGCTCGCACTATTAAAGCTCGCACCATTTCCCTGCCGGTCGAATCGCCGTGTGCGTGGAGTATCCGACGGCGCGAATGGGCCGCTTCCTGTGTGAACGCAAGCCTGCCGCCCTCCTGATCGAACTCTATGCCCCATTCGATAAGTTCTCTTATGTATATGGTGCCCTTTGAAACGAGCGTCTGGACCGCTTCGGTGTCGCAGAGGCCCGCTCCGGCGACAAGCGTGTCCTCTTCATGCAGCTCGGCCGTGTCGTCATCAGATAGCACGACAGCGACCCCGCCCTGTGCATATTCCGTGTTCGATTCGCTCGCTTTGTCTTTTGTAAGCACCGTGACGCGGGCGCCCGACGACGCAAGGGCGATAGCAGCCCGCAACCCGGCCACACCGCTGCCGATCACGATGAAATCGGTAACCTGAGACATCAGGAGAAGGATAAAGGATTAGGGCTAATGCATAAAGCGACCGGGCTTGCCGGCCGCTTTAACCCTTAGCTGCTAACTTTGATCCTCAGGCCACTGCGCTCGTCGATCCGTGATGGTCAGAAGCAGAATAAAGGCCCTCGAATGCTCCCTTTCTAAGGTCGATCCCGTACTCGACATAGGCCTTCAGGCAGCAGAGCATTTGCGTCCAGCCCATGCAGTTCAAATACGAGCTTTCGAGATTCTCTTGCGTTTCCCGCCAGCCCGTTTCGCTGATCCGCACGATGGTTTCGCTGCCGGCCCCTTCGAATTCCATACGAACATGGGTGTCGAGCCCCTTTGCACCTTCCCAGCCGAGCTCGATCAGTTCGTTCTTCTTCATAGATTTCACGATCACCGGAAATTTGATCTTCTCATCGTCCGGATTATCGGCAAATGCCCATTCGACGGTTGTTCCCTCGTCAAGCGGAGCGCTCGCCCCGCCATTTGTGAAATAGCCGCTCAGCTTCCTAGGATCGTAAACCGCTTCGAACACCTCAGCCACCGGTTTCTGTATCTTTGTCTGTACCTTGAATTTCAATTCCATCGCTTTTCCTCAACTCCCTGATCTCTTTAAGTATCAATTCGTGCTTACGAATTATTAAATTGTTTCGATTGAAACGCGCGCTACTATATGTTATATTTTTATAACATGTCAAGCGCAAGAAAAGACGATCTGGTTTACAAAGCATTGGCTGATCGACGTCGCCGCGAGATCCTCGATCTGATCCGCGACGAACCGCAAACAACCGGAGACATTTGCTCCCATTTCAAGACGCTTGACCGGTGTACCGTGATGCAGCACCTCGGGGTGCTTGAGAAAGCTGGACTTGTAATTACGCAGAAAAGAGGGCGTTACAGGTGGAATTACCTTAACGCCGTTCCTATCCGCGAGATATACGACCGTTGGATAAATAAATTCGCCTCGCCGAGCGTAAAGCTACTGACGAGGCTCAAGAAGGACCTGGAAGGGTGATCCTTACCGGACAGATACGGTCGTTCCACGTCGCATCTCCGGAACATCGAATGTGTGGATGTGCTTCCAAAAGATGATCAGATTGCCGTCGCTGTCGCGTCGATATATATTAAACAAGACGAGCACATCTGACTTTCCGAATCTGATCGATCTCAGAGCATAATTTTCGCCCACAATAGCGGGAACGCTTCTGGAAAAAACAATCTCTCCTGCCGTGTAGTTGTTCGACCGTTCCTGTTCCATTCTGATCGACGGCTCATCTTTCGGCGGCTGGTATTTAACAAGAAACTCGATCGAAGGCAGATCGGCGCTTAGATCTGAGAGGTCAAGCTCACCCAGTTGTTGCAGAAAACCATAATCGGCTCCGGCAAATCCGACCGTTAACCGTTCTCGCTCAAGGGAAATATCCGTGCCGGAATCGTAATTATGGTTCTCCTTGGAAAATGAGTAATAGGCGCCGCCGCCCCGAACGGTCAGGACACCATCATATTTTTCGCGCGGTAATAGTCGAAACGCTTTGAACCCTTTTGAAGCCGCCAGAGACGAGTCTTCTGGGTCGGGTGAGAGCACGTAGGCTTCAAGCGAGGCAATTTGCGAGCGAAGTTCATTCAGGGTCTTGATCTTACGTTCGCGTTCGGTCTGTTGTGAAAAGGCGAAGCTTGTAATAACAAGGCAACCCAGGATAGTCCGGAAAATATGCTTCATTTATCTTCCTCGGGGAAAGAAAAAGGCACAATGGAGAGCGTGAACAGGGCGAGCTTACCAGAGTGCCTTTCGAAAAAGCAATAGATTCATCCTTACATCGGGATCTTCAGCTCCTGGCCCGGATAGATCTTGTCCGGATGATTCAGGATATCGCGATTGTGGTCCCAAATGGCCTTCCATTGAATGCCGTATTTATTTGCGATCTTTGTCAGATTGTCTCCCGACACGACCGTATAGGTGTGCATCCCACCCCCGGCCGCTGCTTCGGCCGTTTGGATATTGAGGATCAGATCGCCGGATCGAAATTCCGGATCAAGCCGTTCATATTCGTCCCAAAGCTGCTGCTTTGCTTCGGCACTCGGGGCCGTTCCTGTAACAATTAGCGACCCATTGTCGCCCTCCGTAAGGTCGTAAGTTGTTCCATTCTGATTGGCAAGCTCAAGAAGCGTTTGATATTTTTCCTGTACTGACATGTTCGTGTTCCTCCCTGGCTTATTTGCCTTTCTTAAGCTGATTGTCGATGCCCGTGATGCCCGACTGCTGAATCACCTGGATACACTCAGCATACTTGGTCCCCGGCACTTCGCCGGTCACGGTCACCTTGCCCGCGGCTACCGATACGGCCGCACCCGTGCATCCGGCTTTCTTAAGGTCTTCGGTGATCTTTCCTGTCAGGGCCGGATCTGCTGCCGCAGGCGTTGCGACCGGCAACGGTTTCGTGGTCAGGTTATTCACGACCGACTTGATCCCTTCGACCTTTGCCGATGCCTCGGCCTTGTTTTTAACAGTTATATCGGCGACCTCGCCAGTAAGCGTGGCAACACCGTCCTTTACGGTCACGGACACGCCGGTGACCCCGTCAGCGGCGAGCTTCTCGCTTGCCGCCTTGGCCAGATCCGCATCGCTTTTGCCGCAGGCGCTCACCATCAATGCGATCGCCAGGCAAAATATTGTAAGAAATTTGATCTTCATTTCTCCTCCTGAATGTGCTCGTTCTAATTGTTTTCTGACTCGATCAAAGTATCGCAAACTTCTGCAGACCGACCCTGCTGAGTTTCAGCATTTAGCCAAAAACAGGACATGAAAATGGGCTGCAAAAAAGCGATAATCAATCTTGATTCATTCGGTACGTTTTTTCAAACGATGAAGCAGGGAATTTAACAAAAAACCTCTTCGCAGATCTGTTGGGCTATCTCGTAGGAACTTCGGTCCGGGCGGACCACAAAATGCCAGTCGGCGAGGCAATAAACATCCTGGCGTTCATTGAACAGTTCTTCGGTGGCAGACTTGTTCCTGGCCAGCGGGCGTTCTTTTCGAGATCTGCTGATATTGCTCCAGCAGTGGCTGAACGGAGCATCAAGCCAAACGGTCGTAAGTCCCTCGCTTCTGATCATTTCCCGATTTCGGGCAATGGTCCATGTGCCGCCGCCCAGGCTAAGGATGCGGATGTTTCGACGGGCGAGAGCAAAACCAAGATTTTCGGTCTCGATCCGTCGGTAGATCTCCAGACCTTCTGAATCGATTATCTCAGCTATCCGCCGCTGTTCGTTCGCCTCGATCAGCGAATCAAGATCCAGCCGCTCGCATTTCAACAGATTCGACAAATGTCGGGCGACGCTGGTCTTGCCAACGCCCATGAACCCGGTCAATGCAATTCGGAGGGGCTTTTCACTCTCGGGGATATTCGCCACTCTGGCTAGTATATTACGCTCGACAGGGTATCGAAAAAAGCCGGAAATGACACCGCCGCACACCCGGCATCCGGAATTTCGGTTTCACCATCGGCAAAAAGCCCGGCTATGGCAAACGCCATCGCGATCCGGTGGTCGCCAAAAGAATCTATCTCGGCACCCCGAAGCCGCGACTTTCCGACACTGAATCCGTCGTCAAATTCTTTTACATCGGCCCCCATTCGCTGCAGGTTTTCGACGATCGACTTGATCCGGTCTGACTCTTTTATCCGTAATTCGCCAGCCTGACGAACAGTTATGCCGCCTTCGATCTGTGTCCCCGCCACGGCCAGGATGGGTATTTCGTCGATCAGGTTCGCGACTATGCTTCCTGAAATGAGCGTTCGATCGGGGCGCGGACTCGGAATTCCGCCGCGAATAACAATGTCCGCTACCGGCTCATTGCAAACTTCCCTTCCATTCTCGACGTTAACATTCGCCCCCAGCCTCGACATTACCTCTACAATGGCTCGCCGCGAACTATTAAAACCTACGTCGCGAATCACTAGATCTGAATCCTTGATGAAAGCAGCAGCGACGATAAAAAATGCCGCTGAAGAAATGTCGCCCGGAACGAGAATATCGCGGGCTCTTGGCCGAGATTCTCCCGACAAAGAGATCTTGGTTGCTCCGCCATGTTCAGCCAACTCCACATCGACACCCAACCAACGCAGCATTCTTTCTGTATGGTCCCTCGTCGGAACCGATTCGATCACCGATGTCGTGCCTTCGGCGTTCAGGCCGGCTAAAAGCACGCTCGATTTCAACTGGGCTGATGCGGCCTCCGGCATATGGTCGATGGCCTTTAACTTGTTGGTGCCGAAGATCCGCAGCGGCGGGCGGCCGTCGTCGCTTTCGACCAGTGCCCCCATTTCGTTAAGCGGCGCGATCACGCGCCTCATCGGCCGTCGTCGAAGCGATCCGTCTCCTGTCAATATCGACTCGAAACCCTGACCTGCGAGGATGCCCGCCATCAGCCGCATCGTCGTCCCGCTGTTTTCGCAATCAAGTGCTCCCGACGCCCTGGACAATCCGGTTTTCCCGACACCATCGATCGTAAGCCGGCGCTCGTTTCCGTGAATAGGCACGCCAAGAGACCTAAGACACTTCACCGTCGCGGCACAATCGGCA
Organism: Pyrinomonadaceae bacterium; assembly: GCA_035327545.1. Classification (GTDB taxonomy): domain Bacteria; phylum Acidobacteriota; class Blastocatellia; order Pyrinomonadales; family Pyrinomonadaceae; genus OLB17. The sequence goes on from DAOLDE010000002.1 coordinate 352,577, forward strand.
CTCGTCGCGAAATTCTCGATGACCATGGTCCCATCGGCAAGCGATCCGAGCATTGCGGCTCGATGTGAGATCGACTTGTCGCCCGGCATTCTAAGCTCTCCCTTCAATTTCCGGGCGCTCATTATCTTCATAGAAAGTATTCTAGAATGAATAGTTATCCTTTGTCTTGACAGGCGTAATCTTTCGCTTTAACGTAACTTGTAAACCATTGTGAAGGATAAACGGGAATTTACTTTGCCGAGCCGCATCGAGTCGGTCGATGAGGCTGCTTCGGAGGCTGAGGCGTTCGTCAAACAGAACGGCTATGGCGACGATTTTGTCTCAGCGATCGATCTGGCGGTCAGGGAATCGGTTGCAAACGCTGTGAAGCACGGCAACAAGTTCGACCCGGAAAAGAGTGTCGAGGTCACGCTTCAGACCTCGCCTGAAGGAATTGAAATAATCGTCCGTGATTTCGGCCCGGGATTCGACCTCGAGGAAATTCCGGACCCGACAAACCCCGAGAACCTGCTAAAAGCGAGCGGACGGGGCATTCTGTTCATGCGATCGTTCATGGACCATGTCGAGTGGCATAACCATGACGAGGGCGGAATGTTGGTCAAAATGGCAAAGTGGCAATAATCTATTGCGTAACTTGGACTTTAAACGGTTTGTTGTTCTAAAATCTGCTTTCAGCTTTAATCAATTAACGAGGAGATAAAAATGTCTGATATCACTATTTCGGAACGCCAGGCGGGCGACGTTACGATCCTAGACCTTGATGGAAAGGTCACGATCGGTGAAGGCAGCGTTGCCCTTCGTAATGCCATTCGCCGCTTGCTTGGTGATGGTAAGAGTAAGATTCTTATGAACCTTGCCGGTGTCGGCTACATCGATTCAAGCGGTATCGGCGAGCTCGTCTCCAGCTTTACGGCAGTGAATAAAGAAGGCGGCACATTAAAGCTCTTGAACCTGACGCAAAAGATCCAGGATCTTCTGGCCATAACGAAACTTCTCACCGTATTCGACGTTTACGAGGATGAAGAGTCGGCCCTGGCGAGCTACAACTGATCAGCATGCGGGTTTGGACCTGAACGGGCGGCTTTCGGGCCGCTCGTTGTCGTTTCTGTGGGGCTTCGTGGAAAAAGTGCCCGCCGGATCACGAAGAACGAACGATCCAGCTATGGGTGATATATTGGAATTTACCGATCCCGGCCCGATAAAATTTTAAAGATGAAGGGTCTGTCGGTTTAAGTGCTGTGAGGTTCAGTGGACTTTCAGAATTGTTCAGCCTTCGCGATATCCGCAACGGCGCGATAGGGCTCTTGATAGTTATCGTCGGCATCGGCCTTGCGATGTTGACCTATTATGCGCATTCTTCCGGATTGACCCGACTCGCCGGCATTTCTGCCGGTCTTTCGCTCATCTTTGTTCTTCTCATACTAATATTTGTCGTTCCTCCGCTTGCTCGAAACGCCAGCAAAGAGGTGTCTCAGCTTAATTTACCCTTCGAATTTACGGCCGGCGGCGCGATCATGCTCGGACTGGTAATGATCGTCGGTTTCTCGGCTTGGAACAGCGGGAACAACTTGCTTTTTCTGGTGCTTTCCTTCCTCGCGGCGTCGATGTTCGTCGGTTTCTTTGCGGGCAGTTTGTCGTTAAAAAAGCTGGATGTGAAAATGCGCTTCCCGGAATCTATCTTTGCCGAGCAGGAAACGCCGATACTGGTCAGCATCCATAACCGAAAGCGGCTGCTTCCAAGTTATTCCATAGTTGCCGAGGTGCGCGGCCGACAACGCGACACTTCATCGATACTGGGCGATCTGAAGAAGATCTTGCCTGCCTGGTTGGCCGTTCGTCTGGCAAAGGCTCCGATAACGAGGCGGACCTTAAGTTATTTCGTTCATATCCCGGCAAGCCGGTCTATCGAGAAAAAGAACGATCATGTTTTTCCGTATCGCGGCCGATTTATCATCAAAGACTTCGAATTATCGACACGCTTTCCTTTCGGCTTTTTTCGCCACCGAAGGCGGCTTGCCGCAAAGGAGACCGAACTAATCGTATTTCCGAAGATCTCGTCTGTCTCAGTTGACGGCCCGATAGTTCCGCTTGATGCCGGTCGGATGGCCGTCGTAAAACGCGGTTCGGGCCAGGACCTGCTGGCGATGCGCGGCTACCAGCCGAATGACGATCTCAGAAGGATCGACTGGAAAGCAACGGCACGATCGCAAACGCTCATGGTTCGCGAGTTCGCTTCGGAAGACGAACGACGGATCGATGTTTTTTTCGACACGCGGTTCACCGAAAAAGGTGATAGGGTATCGACACTTCGCGAGAGGATCGAGGCGGAAAATTCCGGGAAAGACCCGTTCCGGTCAGAACGTTTTGAATCGGCGGTCAGCAATGTTGCAGCACTGGTCGCGCATTTCTGCAACGAAGGCTCCGAGGTCCGGCTGAGCACACCGGGTCAGCCCGGCGACTTCGGCAGCGGAAGCCGCCACTTGATGGATTGCCTTCGCCGCCTTGCGATCATCGAGCCGTTTTCGGAAAAAGATGCCCCGGATCCATTCAATGAGCCCCTCGGATCGCATTCCACTAAGTCACCTCAGATCTACACGATAATATTCTCCCCCGACCGGGCTTTCGTTTCGACGTTGCCCGATGCTGACGTATTCGTCTATTGAACACAAAGTCTGCCTAACCGACCGTCTGGCACCCTAAGCCGGATCGAAGATGCTGATACCGTCCGGAAACAAATTGCCATAGATACATTTTTGTCGGAAATGCCCGAAAATTATCAGATTCGCAGGCTTTTCCGACAAATAATTCCTTCTTCTTTATAATAGATCGAGACAAACCTGAAGGAAATTCACGTAAAGCGATCAATTTTCCCCGATTTCCTGAATGAAATTCTCGATTTCCCGAAGGAACTGCCCCAGTACTCGAAGAATTGGAGGAACTTCAATGGTATCTGGCTCGTTCTCTTACGGTATCAGAGAAGCCGGCGTGAATGATCGAGAGAATCGAGGGGATCGCACTAAGATCGGTCGGCGCCGGACGATATCTTGGGGTCCGCTCGGGACCGCTGATTTTTAGCTGATCGCTTGTCATAATTGCCCTTTCGGTGGTGTATTCTTGCTGAAGGCATTTGATCAATGCTGAAAATGAGCGATTCGACAGAAATCTTTGTGGACATAATGTCCGAACAAACAGCGACTGCTGCCGCTACAAAGACAATCGAATTTGACGAGGCGTTCACGCTTCACCATCGAACTGTCTTTCGCGCGGCGCGGTCTGTCGTGCATGATGTCGGACTCGCCGAGGACGTTACTCAGGAAGTGTTTATTAAGCTTTACAAGCACAAGGAATCGATAAAAGACCCTGAAATGCTTCGGCCGTGGCTGATCAGGGTGGCCCTGAACCTGGCCAAGAACACGATCCGCGGCAATATTCGGGCGAACACTCGAGACGAAAATTACGTCCAAGAAATGGTTGAAACAAAGGTTTTTTCGGTCGAAAGCGACTATGAACAGCAGACCGGAGTCAATGAGATCTATCGCGCCCTGGACAAAGTAAAGGAACCGCTGCGAAGCTGCCTCGTTCTCAAACAGCAGGGTTTAAGTTATCGCGAGATCGCCGAGAGCCTCTCGCTTAATGAAACCAGCATCGGGACCTATGTTGCACGGGCTAGACAGGAATTCCTGAAGTTTTACGGTAACGACAGGAGGGATCTATTATGAACGATAAGTGCTTTGAAATTGGTATTATACAAGCTTTTCTGGATGGCGAGGCCGCACCGGAACTATCGTTCACTTTGACTGAGCACGCGGCGAAATGCCAGGCCTGCGCGCTGTTGCTGGCCGAGGCCGAAGAGGAGAATGCCGTTGTTTTTGGTGCCCTCGATCGAGAATTGAACGCCCTTGTCCCCACGCAGCGGCTGTGGAACAGCATCTCCGCGGCACTTGAAGGTGAGAACAGCAGGGTTTCGTTTTGGGATAAGGTTCGGGCTATCATCCTTCCCGTCTTTGCAAATCCGTCGTTTGCCGCAGCCGGCAGTATTCTTGTCGTGGTCGGGCTTTTTGCATTTTTCTGGAGTGCGGCCCCGTCTGATACATTAGTCGCGGGCTCGCTTCCGACGATGCCGCCTGTCGTTTCGACGAGTGTCGGGAATGGATCTGCAGTTGGATCCAGTTCCGCTGAAATATCGAACGCCGTTCCTGGTAAAGTCGTTGAGGTTGGAGAAACGAACCATTCGCCGACTGAGCTGAACCGGTTGATCGTCAACGCAAAGCATAACCCAGGCAGAGACCGGGCCAGGCCGCAGTATTTGGTCGAACAGGAACTTCCGGGCGAGGCGTCATATGTTCGTACAATTGCTGCATTGAAGGAGAGCGTTGACGGCAGAAAAGACATGGTGCTCGATCCTTCCGCTCGTATAGCGTACGAGCGTGACATCGCGGTGGTAAATGACGCAATAAAGCGGATGAAGGAGATAGTTCGGAAAGACCCGAAGAATCAGGCCGCAAGGCAGGTACTTTACTCTTCGTATCAGAACAAGATCGATCTGTTGAACTCGGTCGTTGAACGCGAGGAGCTTATGGCCGCCCTGCAGTAGGGCAGGCAATTGGAACAGGAGATGCAGGAACGTATAGCAAAACTTGGTTTTTGGGCAGTTGTCGTGTGTCTTAGCGGATTCACTGCAACGAGCACTTTTACGCAAGTTGCGGCACCTTCGCCCCCTCGGCCGAGGGTGGACAGGCCTCCTCCGCCCCTTCCAGTACCTAACAGAGATTTCTCGGAAAGGACGTTAGCCACGGACCCGCGCGTAAACTTAAATCTTGGATGTATCTCGCGAGCGAAGGTCAGCGTGAACGGATGGTCGAGAGACGAAGTGCGTGTCTTTGTCCGAAATGGAACACCTGCTGTACTGAGGGTGCGTGAGAAGGACCCAAAGTCCGGCCTGCCGAACTGGATCGTCATCGCCCGCGAAGGCTCGGCCGGAGAATCCACGTCTCCGACGGACTGTCTTTCGGGTGACAGAATAGACATCGAGGCCCCGATCGGATCTTCAGTCACGATAAACGGACGTCAAACCGAAGTGCGTATCGACTCTGTCCGAAAGGCGGTTATCAGGAATCTGGGCGGCAAGGTTTCTTTGAGAAACGTGAAGGGTGGGATAACCGCCGAAACTTTTGAGGGCGAGATCGTCGTCGAGAGTTCTGCCGGGCAGATAAACCTTAGAACCTCGTCGGGAAACATTCTTGCCTATGACGTGAAACAGGGAGACATCGGCGAGCTTATGAAAGCAAACACGTCGAGCGGCACGATCACGCTGCAAAATGTTGAACACCGACAGATCGAGGCCGGGACGGTAAGCGGATCCTTGATATTCGGCGGCACATTCCTTTCCGGCGGGATCTATAACTTCAAATCTTCGAACGGTGCTATCAAGCTTGCCCTTCCGGCCACAACTTCCTGCCGGATCGTTGCTTCTTACGGTTTTGGGTCGATCGAAACAGAGATCCCGATGAAAACAGTGCTTGAGAATATTTCCCCGGGCGGCAAGAGCCTTCATGCCCTCATAGGCAGCGGCGACGCTCTTTTGACCTTGACGACGACGAGCGGCAAGATCAGCCTGACCAAACAATGAACCTAGGCCCGGATAGTGAAGCTCTTAGGGCCGCCGCCAGCAACTCAGAATTCGACAAGGCTTCGCCCCGTTCGCTGTTCAAAGATATTGGCCATCGATGGCGAATTATCTGCCGCCTCATCCCGCACCATCCGCTCTAACCGCCACATTGGATAAAAACAGTCGCTCATGGGCAGATACACCTCGCCATTACTGATCGCCTGGCACCAGTCGTCGAAATAACCAAGGTCGATCGCCCTTACAAAAAGCCCGGCCGGTGTCAGGTCCTGGATCAAGCCCAAAAGCTTCTCCCTAGGCGAGTGAAGCACGACGACAACGCAATCTCCGATCTCGATCTTCATAACTACCTCGGCATTGTATCTTATCGAAGAATAAAGCTCTCACATCAGCTGCGATTTTCGCTTCGCTCGAGATTCTGAAATTCCCGACTACTATTCTAAAATCAAACCATAGGAAGGATTATATTCTCTGACCGCGCTGCCGGATGCATATTACTAGGGTCGAATTGGAAAATTTTAAATCCCACGAGAGATCGGTTTTCGAATTCGCGCGGGGAACAACTTCAATTACTGGTGAGAACGGAGCCGGAAAGACCTCGATCCTCGAAGCCATTGCCTGGACCGTGTTCGACACGCTGGACTACAAGAAAAGCGATATCGTTCGGCGCGGAGCAAAAAAAGCCGCTGTGCGCGTGACTTTAGAAAGCGGTCTCGACGAGCGAGCTTATACCATCTACCGCGACACCGGAACTGGCTACAATGTTTATGACCCACGGCTTGATACCCGCATCGCCGACAAAAAGGAAGAGGTCACACGCTTTTTATGGCAGCATTTGGGTATCGAGCCGGGCACCGATCTGGAATCCCTCTTCAAGCAGGCGATCGGGGTTCCACAGGGTACGTTCACTGCGATCTTTCTCGCTGCAGCGACCGAGAGAAAAAAGACTTTCGATACATTGCTAAAGGTCGAGGAATATCGCCAAAGCTCCGACGAGCTGCTAAAGACGGTCCGATTCGTTGAACAGCAGGTCGCTGCTGTCGATGTCAGCATCGCACGAGCTGAGGGCGAGATCTCGCGGATCGGACCGCTTGAATCGGAGGTGGCCGTGCTTTCGGAGTCGATCGTCAATGCTGAAAGATCAGTCGCCTCAACAGTAGCGGCTCTTTCCCGCTCGCAGGCCGAGCTGGAACTGCTGGACAGGCTGGAAGAAGATGTTCGCGCCGCAAGGTCGATCGCCGATCGTTCTCAGGCAGAGCTATCAAGGGCGGAGCTCTCGGTCAAACACCACACCGATCAACTTGAAAAGTCACGCGAGGCGGCAGCGCGCCTTGAAAGTGTGCGGTCAGACGCTACTGCCCATGAACAAGCGACCGGACGTTTAAAGGAGCTCGAACGCGAATCTCTTGCCCGTCAGACCCTGGTCAGCCATATGTCAAAGACCGAAGCAGCGATCTCCTCGGTCGTGGCCGAGCAGAAACATCTGCACCTGGAGATCGACAGGATAGCCGCAGCCCGAACCGCGGTGGCTGAACTTGCACCTCGTGCCCAAAAACACGATGAACTGAGAGCTGAACTCGAAAGGTCGCGGGCGGATCTTATACAGGCCGAAACCGCCTTTACTCACTTGAAATCGCTGGATGAACAAATCGTTTCGCTTCGGGAAACCTACAAAAGAACGTCTGAAGAACTCGCGATGATGCGTGAAAAAGCGGCGGCCGCAGGCTTGGTAGAGTCTCTCGAGGGTCGCGAGTCGGTGATCGTGAGCGAACTTGCGGGGGTCAAAGCCTCGCTTGACCGGGACCGCGCGTTCCAGCGAGAGATAAAGAACGGTCTCTGCCCGGTACTTTCCGAAAAATGCCTTAATTTGAAAGAGGGTCAAACCCTAGATGGTTTTCTGTCCTCGAAATTTGACGACCTGCAAGGTGAGATCGATCGGCTTTCGATCGAACACACGAAGATCGGCGGCGAATTAAAGGCGGCACGCGATGCGCGGCGATTTGAGGCCCAGGCATCGCTGCTCGCCGAGCGGCTCAAGGAGATCGAACATGAGGGCACGTCGCTGCGCGACAGGCGACCCGACCTCGAGAAGGATGGGGCACGAGTCGAAACGCTGCGCATTTCCTTTTCCGCGATCGAAACTGAATTAAATGAATTGGACGATGCAAAGGCGCGATTGGCGATAGCTCAGGAAGAGATCGCACGCGAAGCTGAATTACGCGAGCGTCTCTCAGAGATCGAAAAGAATTTGGAGAGACTCGAAACGGACCGGCGCATTGCCGATGAAGATCTCGAGACGTATCGTGATCTTGACGGCAAGATAGAAGAAACCACCCGGCTGCGCGATCTAACAGCAGAGGCATTTCGGGCCTTCCTATCCTCCGAAGCTCTCGCAGGCCAGGCGGCAACGCTGGAAGCCGAGCTCGAAACACACGCCGCAGAACGCGATCGGATGGCTGAAGCGGCCCTGGCCGCAGAGGATGCATATGAAAAGGCGGCCGCAGCGTACGATCGTGACAAACATCTTGCCCAACGGTCACAATCCATCGATCTTCAGAAAAAACTTGCGGAATCAACTGCACTGCTCGAAGCGGACCGCCGTCGTCATCTGGAACTTATCGCCGAGCTCGAGCGTCTATCTGAAATACGTTCCGCCCTCCGATCCGAATTCAAAGAGCGCGAGCGCCTGAATAAGATAGCCGAGACGACCGAGTTTATCCGCACAACGCTGAAAGAGGCCGCTCCGCTGGTCGCCCGGAATTATGTACATCATGTTTCCGTCGAAGCGAACCGCTTGTTCCGAGAGATCGGCGGCGATCCGGAGCGGACGCTGAAATGGGGCGAAGATTATGCGATCAGCGTAGAAGAAGGGGGATACGACCGCCCCTTCCAGAGCCTTTCGGGAGGCGAACAAATGGCCGCGGCAATGGCGGTCAGGCTGGCTCTCCTAAAACAATTGTCCGACATACGTATCGCATTCTTTGACGAGCCGACAACTAATATGGACGCCGAGCGTCGAGAGAACCTTGCCCAGCAGATAGGCCAGATCACGAACTTTGACCAGCTTTTCGTGATCTCTCACGACGATACGTTCGAAGGTTATATGGATCACGAGATAAGGGTTGGAGAATAGGCTGGCTGCCACCCAATACTTGGGCGGACCCGACGATGTGAAGACGACCCGGGGTAATGGTAATGAAACAGGTTACGATCGTTTGCGATGGTTCTAGTCTGGGCAACGGCAAGCTGAAGCCGCGGGCAGCGGCGGTTGCGGTGCTCGGCTTTAAGGGTTTTTGGAAGGCGTTCGGCGAGTATCTCGGAGGAGCGACGAATCAGCAGGCCGAGATAGTCGCGGCGGCGCTTGGCTTGGAAAACCTCCGCGAACGTTGCCGGGTCACGCTTCTGTCCGACTCTCGGTATGTGGTCGAGACCATGGGCGGCACATGGAAGCGAAAGACCAATCATGATTGGTGGGAGAGGCTTGATCGCGCGGCTGCGCGGCATGACATCGACTGGCAATGGGTCAAGGGCCATGCCGGCCACGAGATACAAGAAATAGCAGACAAGGCTGCAAGAAAGATCGCGAACACTGGCAAAGTTGACCAAGACCTCCTGGACGATCTCGTTGCCAACATCGGGACCACAGAGATCTGAATGGGCATATCGATCGTGAAAGTACTTTTTGATCAAAAGTTTGGTCGGCTGCGCCGTTTCGGCCGCAAGATGTTTGCTCCCGCCGGGCGTGGACAGAAACGTTCCGCAAGCTGCCGCAGGATCCGGCCGGCGAGATTACACCTTGTGGCATTTCTCATATTCGTCGGATGCTCCTTGGCGTCCGGCCAGCGTGCGATCAGCGGCTGGATCTGGCAAAACCCGCTTCCGCAGGGCAATCAGCTCAGTTCTATCCACTTTGCACCTGATAAGGAGACCGGCTTTGCAGTCGGTCCGGACAACACGATCCTGCGAACCGAAGACGGAGGATTCTCCTGGACTCGGCAGGCTGGGCCTTCGGGCGGTTCGTGGTCGGATGTGTTCGTTCTTGACCGAAGGTCGGCGGTTATCGTCGGCACACGTGGTTCGATCCTGCTTACTTCCAACGGCGGCAGGAACTGGCGAGCCATTGATACAGAGGTCCGCGATCATCTTTACGGCGTTTCGTTTGCGGGCGAAGGCAGAAAGAACGGATGGGCAGCAGGTACTTATGGAACCATCTTGCGGACCAGAGACAGCGGAATAACCTGGGAGCGGTCAAAGGTGCCGACCGAGCACCACCTCACCGCAGTAGCCGCGTACGATGGGGAAAATGTCGCGGTCGTCGGTGCGACAGGCGAAGTGCTGATCTCGGCCAATGCCGGCGGCGACTGGTCAATTTCGTCGCCGTGCGGACAGGCTGCGATGTCCAGCGTCCGCTATTTGAACGCGAGCACGATCGTCGCTGCCGGACACGGCGGATGCATCGTTCGCACCGCTGACGGAGGAAAGACCTGGAACAATATAAATTTATTCAGCAGGCCCGATCTGCTTTCGCTCGCCTTCGCTGACGAAAAGACCGGCTCGATGACCGCATCGAATGGTGCGATCTGGATGACGGGCGACGGTGGGGTTTCGTGGCTTCCGTTCAGTGTTCGAACCAGCCCTTCACTCGCAGCCTCATACTTTGCGGACAAATTTACCGGCTGGGCCGTCGGGCAGGACGGTCTTATCTTACGGACCGACGACGGCGGGTATAGTTGGAACAGGCTCACGTTTGGCTCGCGCAGCGACGTTAATGATCTGGTGTTTTTCGATCGCGAATACGGCGTCGCTGTCGGCTCCGCAGGAAAGATCTGGATCACGAACGATGGTGGTAACAATTGGCTGTCGGTGTACTCCGACGTTTCCGCAAATCTCAACGCAGTCCACTTCATTAATGCAGACAGGGGCTGGGCGGTGGGAGACAAAGGCACCGTGCTCAGGACATTGAATGGCGGTGCAAGCTGGGGCAAGGGGATCAGCGGAGTAACTGACGATCTGCTTGGCGTTCATTTTGTTAACGAGCTCAACGGGTTTGCCGTTGGCTCTGGCGGTACGATCTTGCGGACAAAGACCGCCGGTGCTTATTGGGAGCGGATGCCGTCGGGCTCAAATGCCTGGCTTGAGGACGTAGAATTTACTAGCGAAGCGAGAGGCGTGATCGTCGGTAGCGGCGGCACCATTCTGGCATCGCTTGACAGCGGCACCACCTGGTCTGCAGTTAGGTCAGGCATTACCGAGGATATTTATGCTCTCAGCTTTTTCGATGGCGATATAGGAACGGCGGTCGGCGCGGGAGGCTTGATCATTCGCACATCAGATGGCGGGTTGAGCTGGTCAGACGCTGAAGCACCATCGCGCGTAAATCTTTTTGCCGTTTACAGCTTTGGGCGCGATCAGGTGATCGCCGCTGGAGAACTTGGAACCCTCCTGATCTCGGCGGACGGCGGCCGCACCTGGCAGGTCCAGCCGACCGTGACGGGAAAGAGCCTGAATACTTTGGCATTTCGCGGCGGGTCGGATATCTGGGTCGCCGGTCGGGGCGGCACTATCCTAAAACGCGATCAGCCCCTCACACCATTCAAGATCGCATTTCGCGGCGGCGGCCCGCCGGTCCTGCGGCCGGAGAGCGGGGTGCGCCGGCCAAGAGTGCCTGTGCTGACGGTTCCAGACGATGGCGATATTCCCGCCGCAGGTCGTCCGCCGCAGCGTCCATAAGCGCGGCTTTCGTGAACTAACCCCGTCCATTCGCAAGATAGGTCTTCGTGTGGTTGTCTTGCGTCAATTCACACTTATGATCCGGCCGCCTGTTTGGTTAGATGAAATGCCAGCCATTCGGCCCGCCGTTCGACCCACATCTTCATATTCGCAGGGATCGCGTCTCTAACCATTTCTTCCTGCTCTGCCAGAATGCCTGACAATACGAGATGCTCCTTTGTTCGGTCGATAAGATGCGGGAGGACTGGAATGATCACGTCCGCCGTCAGGTTTGCACAGACCATATCATAAGCCGCCTCGACGGCGTCGGCAGTTCCACATTCAAATTCGATACGGTCGGAAACACCGTTCAGCCTCGCATTATCGGCCGCGATAGCTACGGCTTCGGCGTCGTTATCGACCGCACGGATCGCGGCCCGCGCGCCCGGCAGCATGGCTGCCGCGATCGCAAGGACCCCCGTGCCTGTCCCGACGTCCAGAAACGAGCGTCCCGGGACAAAGAAACTATCGATCGCAGCCAAGCACAGCTGGGTCGTCTCGTGTGTCCCGGTACCAAAGGCCATACCGGGATCGATCCGTACAACTATCTCGTCATCCGATTCAAGTTCAAACCACGGAGCAGCGACAATAAACCTTCCGGTCTTCACCGGCGACCAATGTTTCTTCCATTCCGCAAGCCAATCCTGTTGTCCTATCGCAGTTTGTCGAGACTGAAACTCGGTGTTGGCGGAATGGCCATGGATCTTTATCGAAGCCCTCAGGGCATTCGAAAGCACGTCGTTCGTGATCGGCCCTGGAAAATAACCGGCCACCGAGCAGATCTTGGAGCCAGTTGCCGGAACGAGATCAACGCTGCTTCCGAGCGAATCGAGCTCATTGAAAGCGAATTCAACCGCCTCGACCAATTCCGGTGGAACGTCGAGCCGCACCTCGTACCATTCTGCCGGCTGCGAATTCATTCCATCACTCCCAGCTCATCGAGTTCCCGGCCGCTGTTTCGCCAGTCTGCGACAACCTTCACGAACAGCTTCAGGATCACCTTCCGACCGAGAAGGTTTTCGATCGATCTGCGGGCCTCGGTGCCTATCTTTTTCAATTGCATGCCGCCTTTGCCTATGATTATGCCTTTCTGCGACGGTCGCTCGACATAAATGGCGCAAAATATCTCCACCGCGTTGTCATGAGTCTGATCGTCCCATTTTTCCGTTACAACAGCAGTAACATAGGGGATCTCGTCTCCCGTTACACGCAGTATCTGCTCTCGCACCATCTCGGCCGCAAGCGAACGCATCGGCTGGTCGGTGAGTTCGTCCTCAGAAAAGATAGCTTCGCCGGGCGGTAGATGTTTGAGGATCTGAGAGAGAAGATTGTCCACCGCCTCGCCTTTAAGAGCTGAGATCGGCACGATCTCAGCAAAAGCGTATTCGCGTGCGTAATGGTCGATCAGCGGCAGCAGCAGCGTTTTGTCCTTGAGCTTGTCTATCTTGTTAAGAACAAGGATCGCGGGCTTTTCCGATCCTTTCACAAGTTCCAGCACAAATCTGTCACCATTCCCTGTCGAAACGCTTGCGTCCCTCAGCAGCACCAGAAGATCGACAGACAGGATAGCGTCGTGCACTGCGGCCATCATTCTTCGGTTAAGAAGGTAGCCCGGCTTGTGAACTCCGGGCGTATCGATGAAGACGATCTGGCCGTCCGTCCTGCTGACGATGCCCTGGATCTTGTGTCGCGTGGTTTGCGGCTTATTCGAAACAGCAGCGATCTTTTCCCCTACCAGACGGTTCAGCAAGGTTGATTTCCCTGCATTTGGGCGTCCGATCAGCCCTGCAAAGCCGCTTCGAAACGGGTTTTCCTTCATCGAGTAGAACTTAGTGAATCGTATGAAAAAAGTAAAACGCAGCGAGGCAGATCACCGCTCGCCGCGTCGGGTTTAATTATGTTCGATCGAGAGCTAGTGGTCTTTGATCAAACGTGCTTTTGCCGCCATTGCCTCCCCATGTCCTCCGCCGGCCACCGGCCCTAGCTGGATCGCTCTTTCGTAGATACCTATGGCATAGGTGGCATCTCCAAAAAATTCATAGATCCTCGCGAGAGCAACAAAGGTCAGGGATAAAAGGGCACGGTCGGTGGAATCGGTGGCGGTCCGCAGGACATTCTCATACGCCAATTTCGATTCCAGCAGCTTGGCCTTAAGCTCGTCTTCATCCTCGATACTTTCAGCCTGCAGTCCCGAAACTCTCCCTACGTTGTAATAGATTCGCGGTTCTGACGGATTCTTCTCTAAAAGCTGCTTCAGTTCGGCCGACGCTTTTGCATATTGTTTGTCGGCGATCAGCTTTTGTATCTCGACCAGTCGAGTGGTCACCGGGTTCTCGACAATAATGTTGGTCGCCTGCTGCTGTCTTCGTTCCCCGCGTGCGGCGAGCGCCCGTTTTCGGGCCTCTGCCGAGCGGCCAAGCCGGTCTGCCTCTTTCGAAGCATCGAACGAAGCGACCATTTCACGCATCGACGAAGCTATATCGAAGCCCGAATCCTCAAATCCCCGAAGCTGCTCGGCGAAATAAAACGAAAGTATTGCCCCTTTTTCGTAATCTTCCGAAAGCCGCAGCATCGTTTCATCCGAAAGCGAGGCTTTCAGCTTGTCCAATTCCTGCACGATCGCCTTTCTTTCAACATCGTCCTTTGCCGAATCGATCCGCCGTCGGGCCTGAGCGGTCAGGGCCTTTAGACGAACATTTTCCGCCTGCTTTGCATCGATCGCGGCCGCGAGGGAGCGGGCGATCGTCAGGTAAACATCCGGCGAGGTCGATGTGACCGTCTTACGGCGTTCGTCGAGCAATTCCTTTACTTTGGGCCGGATGATCTCGATATCCTTTGACTGGCCATAGACCAGAGGATCGATAACGAACTGAATAAAACCGCGTCTGATCTCAGAACCGCTCAGGTCTCGGTCTGCCGGCAATTCGGCGGGTACAACGACAAAATACTCGTCCTTTACGTTGACAAAGTTAACAGTGCCGACAGGTGCGAGCAGGTCCGGGACGATCGCGAACGTTCTCTCCCTTTCGCGTCTTTCAACAGTCCGTAAAGTCGTGCTCCGGCTTCGAGATCGCTGAGTTTCCGTACTGACACGCTCTGATATAAACAACTGCGGTCGAGTGTTCAGATACGAGAGTATCTCGTTGACCATCTCGCGCGTTGATTGCCGCAGTCGTGCATCACCCGTCTTCTGATAGGTTTTTATGTATTCGCCGATATTTCCGCTTATGCTCGATCGGCGATAAAAATCGCGGACGAGCGGTGCAAAATCGAGCACATCAAGCAGGTTCCCCGGAAGGTCGAGCGTTACTACAGGATCCGCAAGCTCTGGAGGCGGCGTCAATGCATAGGCCATCGAAATGAACGGCGCAACTATCTCGGCATCCGTCAACCCGGTGTTCCTCCGTTTATGCGCGAGAAGGAACGTCGATATTCGCTGGCGCAGGTCGGCCGGCAGCGTTGCAAGATCGCTTCTTAAAAGCTCCCGAAACTTGACCCCTTCGGCGGAGAGAGGAGTATTTATGATCTGAACATCCTCGCCATTCGGCCCGGGTGCTCTGCCGACCTCGAGAGCGGCCAGCACTATCATTACGCGGCGATCGGGTTCGATCCGCACCCCGTTGTTTGAAAGGTCAAATCCTGCAGGGGCATCCTGTGCCGCAGCCGGTACCGTCAGAAAAAGTATTATCGCAGCAAAAATAGATCGGATCATCGGTTTGATCACACGTTGGCAGTGGAGCATTCCTGCTATGTCATTTACTTCAGCAATAAACAAAGATGAATTCTATCGCAATATGGATGCACTCTGCCATTCTCCGAAAGGCCCGGACATAGACGGCTCGCGTTCCGACTGCCTCTAACTTTTGATCATAAAGCGGATATGATCTGCCGTTCAGATCGGCACGGAAATGTTCAGGAGCAGGTCGTTCAGGATCTGCTCGGCCTCGCGTGTCTTGTTCTTCAGCCCTGCAGACCGAGAACTGATGATCACGCGATGTGCAAAGCACGGGATGACCAGCCTCTTGACGTCATCGGCGATGCAGTAATCCCGGCCCTCGATCAACGCAAGAGCCTGTGCGGACCGGAACAACGCCAGAGTGCCTCGGGGGCTGACGCCGAGATCCAGATGCTCAGAGGCCCGCGTAGCCGCTACGATCTCCAAAAGATATTCGACGAGTACGGGGTCGAACCTGACCTGCGAGGCTAGTTTCTGCAGATCGAGAACCTCGGATCCGGTCATTACCGGCCTTACTTTATCCAGTGGGTCGGTTTCGGCGCGGTCTAATACCATTTTCCGTTCGTCTTCCAGGCTCGGATAACCCATATGGAGCCTTAGCATGAATCTATCAAGCTGTGACTCTGGAAGCGGGTATGTCCCGTGATGTTCTGATGGGTTCTGCGTTGCAACGACCATGAACGGAAGCGGGAGGCCCCGCGAAATGCCTTCGACCGTCACCTGCTCCTCGGCCATAGCCTCCAAAAGCGCCGATTGCGTTTTGGGCGTTGCGCGATTTATCTCGTCCGCAATGACCACATTAGAAAAAATGGGCCCTGGCTTCCATAGGAATTCGCTGGTGTGCTGGTCAAAGATCGAAAGGCCGATGACGTCCGAAGGCAGCAGGTCTGACGTGAACTGGATGCGATGGATCGACAGGTCGAGCGCTCGCGCCATCGCGTTCGACAGCGTTGTCTTTCCAATACCCGGAACATCCTCGATCAGCAAATGCCCTTTTGCAAACAAGGCTACGAGAGCAAATTTTACAGTGTCGGCCTTGCCCCGGATCACGGATTCTACCGCCGACTGCAATTCGGCGATCCTTTCCGCCGATCCGCGATCGATCGTGGCCGGCTCACGGTCCACGACAATTTCATTTCCGATCCAATCTCTCATTCTTTGGGTCAAAGCATCTGCCCGTGAACATTTTACAAGATTATTGATGCCTATCGCATCAAAAACTTTGCCGGGCAAAGCTTTGAGAGACGAGCATTGGGAAAACCCGGCCCTAACCGCCGCGAGCAAGCCTTTGATCCACCTGATCGGCTGCAGCGTCTGTTTATCAAAGCGCGGAAAGGCAGCGTATTTGCATATTTACCATAAAAACAACTAAAATTTTGAAACTTGGTCCTTCGGAATTCGTGGAATATTCGGTAGGAGTTTTCACCAAAATATTATGGATCTATGCAATCGTTTTCGAGATCAGCGAGGTTTTAACCTTATCGAATTGATGATCGTTATCGCGATCATCGGCCTGCTTATCGGGGTCGGTAGCATGGCATGGGGAGCCATGATCAGAAGCGGCAACGAGGCCGCTGCTGCGACCATTCTCGACCGTATGCGGACATATCAGGCCCAGTATGCCTCACGAAATAAGGGCCGTTTCGGCAATTTTGATCAATTGATCGCGGCTGGGACTCTGGACTCGCAATATGCTGGCGAGGCCCCGGTCGTTAATGGTTATATCTATACGATGGAGATCGTGGAGCCCACCAGTTCCGCACCGGCGTCTTATAAGGTCTGGGCCGATCCGCAGGTGCCGACCGGTATAACCGCAACCGGAAACCGCTTTTTCTTCACAAGTTCGGCGATCGGTACCATCAAGGCCCGGGAGGGAGAAAAGGCAAGCGAGAACGATCCATCGATCTAAACAGATCCTGCCGTCTTAGCTCAGTGGTAGAGCACTCGCTTCACACGCGATAGGTCAGAAGTTCAAATCTTCTAGACGGCACCAGTTTCAGCGTATTCGACGGGCGTGGAAGACGAATGTCCTCCACGCCTTTACAATCTGCTCCATCCAGCGGAGCAACTCGGTACTATCACAAGTATTCGACCGGAGCCGACCTGCAAGGAAAGTTGAACGGGCCTCCTACGATCTTCATCTGACCGAGAACTCTCTCATTGAACTCGCCGCGATGCTTTCGCCCGCTTCTCGATAGATACCGAGAGCAAGATTGAACTGTTCGATCGCTTAGGTTGTCTCGAACTGGTCCGAGTAGGTATTGGAAAGGTCCATCGCCGCGTCGGCTTCGCCTTTCTTGTCGTTTGGGGCCCTAAACTCGAGTTGTGCCGATGTTTTTGTAACAGGAAGCAAGACGTTCTTTGGCTCCGGCTGCGGCAAAAAGCGGGATCGCAGCTTCAAACTTGGCGATCGCCGCTCGCTTTGACTCGGCGCTGTTTGCCCGTCGAAGTGTTTCGGCCTCTTCAAAAAGCCGGTTTGCCGCCGTCAGGTCAGTTTGAGCGGAACCCGTAAGCAAGAGGACAAATAACAAGAAGAATGCGAGGCCGATGTTTCTGGAAAGCATTGCAAATACCCCCTGTTCCAATGGTTAACAAATGCCCGTCCTCGGGATCTTGCCGCAGTTGCCTGAACTCACACTTAACGCCGCACGGGCAATGAATGGCTGGCGGTCCTTATTTTTACTGATTTTCGAGAAAATCTTAGCACACGCGAACCCTGACCGGGAGAAAATCTCACCCTTTTACGATAAGTGCCGTTTTTCCCGAAAACGTGTCGGATATTTTTGCTGGATCCTTTTTTGCCCGTCCCCGTTCATTTATCCGTTCGCTTCGATCTCCGTTCAACTTTTGTCAATTCCCGGTCTTTCTCTTGCTTTTCAGTGACTTGTCCACCGCTCTCCAATTCCGTTCACGAATCATTTCGATCTTGCGCAAAAAAGAAGAGCGTAATCGCTCACGCCCTTCTTTGGTTAAGGTTGAACCGGTCAGGCGGCCTTCTTTCGG
>DAOLDE010000003.1:0-328533 GCA_035327545.1 Pyrinomonadaceae bacterium
GTACGGGAATCGAACCCGTCTTTCAAGATTGAGAATCTTGCGTCCTAACCGATAGACGAACCCGCCATGGGTAAGAAGACAATTCTTGCCTAGAAATCTGAATTTTGCAAGACCATTAGCTCAGGCCCGCACCAATCGCGAGATCCGGCGACGCTTTTTCTTCGACGCCCGCCAAAGGTCATACTTTGCCTGCATACCTATCCAAAGCTCGGGCGAGGTGCCGAGCGCTTCCGAAAGCCTAAGAGCCATTTCAGCGGAAACTCCGGCGCTTCCATTCAATATCCGCGACAGTGCCGCACGCGTGACACCGAGGTGGTCGGCAGCTGCCGTCACCGACAAATTGCCTAAATACTCTCTCAATACTGATCCTGGATGCGGAGGATTGTACATCATATTACCTCAATGATAGTCCTGATAGTCGACTAAAACGGCATCGTTTCCTTCAAAAGCGAACGCAAGTCTCCAGTTTCCGCTAACGTCGATCGACCAGTGTCCCGCTAGTTCACCGCGAAGCTGGTGAAGGCGCCAGCCCGGTGCGTTCATATCTTCAGGTCGGATCGCGTTATCGAGAGCAAACAACTGAAGGCCCAGCTTCTGAGCATGCTTTGGCTGAATTCCGGCCCTTGATCCGGTCATAAAGAACTTCTCTATGCCGCGGTGCCGGAAGCTCTTTATCATAAACCAGATCGTATAGCTATACTATACGCCAAGTCAAATCGTTCCTAAAACGAAAATGTATATGTTATACCTGGCCTAGTCCCGCGGATCATCAGAAAAGTGAGAGCGTGCGTGTCGTTGAGGGTATAGGTAAGGCTTGGGTGGATCTTTACACCATCAAACTGGATCAGCGAGTTCACGCGGCTGTGAAAGCGGATGTTCAGCCCGCCGATCGGCCGCCAGCGGTGTTCGTAGGTGCCATAAACAATTCCTGCGTATGGAGCGATGGGCAGCCCTGTCCAGTGTTTCAGGTCTTTACTGGCCGTGATATAGAAGCTGGAACCTTCGGGCGTTCCGATGCGGTCTGAGCTAATGCCAATGACCACGGCCGGGCGATCTTTCGTCTCCGTGACGGGGATCAGCGTCAGAAGCGGATGTACCTCGCCGACCTTTGGATTATATTCAACGCCAAAATGGACCCGCGGATGCCAGCGGTAAATGAGCGTCGCGCGCACCGCTGCCCTATCGACCTGTCCGGTCAGCAGCCGTAAACCGGCGGTAAATTTTTTGGGGTTATCGGCCGTCCCCCGGACAGCCTGGCCTTCGCCCGGTCAGACAGGTCAGGCAGGGACCAGGGAAACATTTCTGGCCAGTGCCTTTTCTGCCGGTTTCGGAACTGCCGCCTTTGGCGCCACAAGCTTGTCCAGTTTCTTTCGCAGCTCGGCCGGCTTTACTACGCCTACGACGCGCAAAACGATCTTGCCGTCTCGATCGACAACGGCAGTAGCCGGGAGCACCCCACCAAGCCCGAATCGTTTCATATCATCGGTCGTCGCTCCGAGCCATACCGGAAAATTGACCTTGAGCTTGCGAACAAATGCCAGGACCGACGCGGCCTCGCTCGGTTCGTCGCCGCCCGCACCGATAACTTGTACGCCAAGCGCTCCGTAATCGTTCTGGATCGCCGAGAGGTCAGGCATTTCCTTGATGCACGGCCCGCACCATGTGGCCCAGAAATTCAAAACAACAACGCGGCCGCGATAATTCGCAAGCGATTGTTTTGTACCCGCAAGATCGGCCAGTTCAAGCGGTGGTGCGTCGGTTATCTCTGTGGATGCCGGCGGAGCATCGTCGATGACCGTCAATTTATTCACCCGCAGATAACGCTTTTCGTTCTGTGTTCGGACGATGCCTTCGATCTCAACGAACTTCGGCACGAGGTCGAGAAAGTCTTTTGCTTTAGGCTTGAACGCCCCGGGCTCAAGGAAATACAGCGTGAAGCCTTTTTCATCCTCGACGGCGAGCGCTTGCGGGACACCCTGTTCCGAACATTCCTCGGCGCATGTCATGTCCGCAGCGGTGCCGTATTGCGTCTTCTTTCGGTCTTCAGCTTCGAACCAGCAGACGGAGCAGACGACCTGGCCTTTCAGCTTTACGGGGCCCGAGGTTTGAGCGAGTGCGACCGAGACAAAGGAGAAGATCAAACAGAAAATTAGAACAACTTTGCTCATAGACAATGGAAAAGGGAACGCCGTTCGACGTTCCCTGATTGTAAGGTCAATTTGTGCGGAAGTTAAGCCTCCGCGACTTTTGTCTTTTCTTTGCCTTTACAGCAGTCGCAGCAATCGCAGCAGCCCTTTTCACCCTCGGTCATCGACACCGCAGTGCCTTTTGCCTCACCGTCCTTCTTTTTCATCGGGCAGGAATCGCCGCAGCAGTTATGTGCTTCGCCCTTTGCTTTGTGATCGCCAGACTTGCCGTGCTCGCCCTTCATCGGACAGCTATCTCCACAGCATTTATGGCCTTCGCCCATTTCATGGCCTTTTCCATGCTCGCCGCCGTCCTTCTTGTTTTTCATCGGGCAGGAATCGCAGCAAGAGGCGGCCGCGACAGGGGCCGCCGTCGTCGTTTGCGCATATGCATACACCGCGATCGCCAGGCCCAATACGGCTACGATCGCGAAAAGTGACAGAATTCTCTTTTTCATTTCTTTCTCCATTCGATTTTAAAGACCTTTGGTTTGCATTCCCAAACTACTGAGTCCGGGAAGCGCTCATACCTGCAGCCCGATCGGCACAGGCAAGGCTGGTCCTTAAATTCGAATGACGCAGTTCATTACCCGATTGATCCTTTGATCGACCGGCGGGCCGCGGTATTCAGGAACGGGAGAGGACCGATGGCTGACCGAGAACGGCCGGGAAACTATCTTGACGACTTCCGATAAATGGGTATCGGCCTTTTTGATCGTGGTAACTCTTTTTTCGACGGGGCCGCCAACGATACCTAGCGTCATCGGGCAGCAGTCAACTGTGTTGTCGTCAAACGACAGTGATCCATTCTCCTGTGCAAGAGGGCGTGGACTGCAATGTCCATCGGGATCCAGTCTCTCGCTAAGGGTCAGCGATCCGGTATGTTCGCCCGGTAGGGTTTGGCAATACGCTACACACGCGATCCCGAGAGCGTTCAAACATATGAACGCAACCACGAAAGCGGCCAATTTCCTTGATGTGCAGCAAGTTAGGGTCATCAGTAAAGTTCCCTTAGGAATTTTAGATAATTCTAGAAGATTTTTGAATCGCGCATTATGATCTGCGTCACAAAATCGGGGATTCAAACGTTGAACCGAAAATCGACCACATCACCATCCTGCATAACATATTCCTTGCCTTCCAGCCGTGCGAGGCCCTTTTCGCTTGCGGCTTTTCGAGAGCCGCACGCTACAAGATCGTCGAAGCTGACGATCTCGGCCCGGATAAAGCCGCGTTCGATGTCAGTGTGTATCTCGCCGGCTGCCTGTGGGGCTCTTGTTCCGATCGGTATGGTCCACGCCCGAACTTCTTTCTCGCCTGCCGTGAGAAACGACATCAGCCCAAGCATATGAAATGCCGCCTTGATAAGTTCATCGACCCCGGACGACTCGAGGCCCAGATCCTTTAGATATTCTCCGCGTTCCACCGGGTCGAGCGCGACGAGTTCAGCTTCCAGCTTGGCACAGATCACGACCACGTCAGAGTTCTCTGCCGCGGCGTGTTTTCTGACCGCCTGGACGTGTGGGTTCGAATCGGGGTCCGCCAGCGAGGCCTCATCGACATTCGCAGCATAGATGGTCGGCTTGGTGGTCAGAAAAAACCATTGCCTTACGATCGCCTTCTCGTCGTCCGTCAAAGCTGCGGCGCGTGCGGGACGGCCTTCTTCAAGCACGGGCTGTATCTTGTCCAGGATCTCGAGTTCTATTTTCGCGTCCTTGTCACCGGCTTTGGCGGCCCGCATCGCTTTATCGCGCCTCTTTTCTGCAGAAGCGAGATCGGCAAGGGCCAGCTCGATCTGAATGGTCTCAATATCGCGAACCGGATCGACCGAACCTTCAACGTGTACGATGTTCTCGTCTTCAAAACAACGTACGACCTGGATGACCGCATGGGTTTCTCGAATATTGGCAAGAAACTGATTGCCAAGCCCTTCGCCTTTTGAGGCACCGCGGACGAGGCCGGCAATATCGACAAACTCTACCGTCGCAGGCACTACCTTTTGCGGTTTATAGATCTTTTCCAGGCCGGCCAGCCGCTCATCCGGAACCGCCACGACACCGACATTTGGCTCAATGGTGGCGAATGGATAATTCGCAGCGAGCGCCGCCTCCTGAGCGGTCAGGGCATTGAATAAGGTCGATTTGCCGACGTTCGGCAATCCCACGATTCCTGCTTGCAGCATACTTCTCTCGTATCGCTCCGTTAAGAAAACCCTCGCCGAAGCAAAACGAAGATTGTAGCCTGCCGCCACCGGTTTGCGAAATCGAGGGCTGCGGCAAATAAACTCATCGGGGTAGATAGGCCGTTGGTATAGGCTCGTCGGTGGACACACCAAAGGTCCGAATCCTGAATCCGACCTGGCTCTGGCTCATATACCAAGTGCTGTTCGACGGCCTGAAAACGGCGATATCATACCGCCCGTCACCGTCGTAATCGCCGGGGGCCGGTACGTCACCGTTGATGCCGAACTGTTGAATATAGAAGCCTTCACTTGATCGCATAAGGTACCACCGTCCATTCGACGGTCGGAACACGGCAAGGTCGATATGGGCGTCGCCGTCGTAATCTGCCGGTGCAGGAATGTCGCCCGACTCTCCCCAGGTCGCCGCGAAAAAGTTTCCGGCGCTTCCCTGGACATACCAGGTGCCGTTCGACGGGCGGAAAACAGCAATATCGTCGCGGCCGTCACCGTCATAATCGCCCGCTGCCGGAAGGTCGCCATCTTGCCCAAACTGACGCTGCGCAAAGGTGTTGCGGCTGTCGTTGAACGCTATATACCAAATGCCGGTCGATGGACGGAAAAGAGCGATGTCGGTTCGTCCATCGCCGTCATAATCCGCGGGTGCCGGTATGTCACCAGGCTGTCCATACTGACGGGTAAAAAAGCGGCCCTTTGTACGGAAATACCAGGTGGAGTTCGAGGGGCGAAAGACCGCAAGGTCGGTCTTTCCATCGCCATCATAGTCACCTGGGACCAGTATGTCTCCTTCGACTCCGAATTGGTAAATATTATAGCTTGGGCCGGCCGTTCCCGCGACGAACCATTGTCCGGTCGGGGGCCGAAAAACACTGATGTCGGTGAGCCCATCGCCATCGAAATCAGAGACAACGTTTCGCGGGATCGGCACGCCGGCGACCGGGCCGTCGGCAATGTTGCCGTCGATCTCGAAGGTCACGCCGCCCCAAGTCTCATTGTGCGGTCCTTGCCACTGCTTGATCCGCTGGTGGTTATGCCAAACATTGTTCGGGAATGTCGGGAAAAGTACGTAAGTCCATACGGACGGGACATTATCCCAACGAGCCATCCAAACCGCCTCCATCCGGCTTTGTTCGGGCATGAACTGCCAATCGTCGATGGCATTTCGCGGTGAGCCGTAGGTCCCGGACTTGTAACCAAGTTCGCGGACACGCTCCGTCCAGCCTTTCAAAAATGCTGTCGTCGCGACACGACAGCCGGGGGTGCCGGCCGTTTCATCATATCGCTCCATGTCGTAGTAGAGGATCGAGCCTGATGTGAGGCCCAGGTTGTTCGCATCGTTGACTGCGATGTCTGCCTCTCCGCGTCCCTGCTGCTCTGCTGTCGAAGGGTCGTAGCTGTGCTTGGCGCAAGACGTGCATACCGAACATGGCGACTGGTAACCGACGATCGTAGGTATCAAACCCCAGCCCATCTCCGAGATCTGCTGCACCCACGAGGGCGTAAGCTGGGCCTGTGTGCATCCGCGATTGCGGCCGCTCATATAAATGTTTGCGTCATGAAAATGCGAGTTGTCCCACCAGGCCTGCATCTGCGAGACCGGCGCGGCCGTGCATTTGTCGAAGCCGCGATTCAGACTGATCCGCGTCGACCCACCCGGCACGGAGCCAAACATTGGGTTGCTTTCGGCTTCCCGACGGGCAGCCGCACGACTGCGGTCGATCGACTCGCGAATAGGCGGCGGCGTGACATCGACACCGGAAACAATCAAACGCCGGACCTGGATGCAGCCTTTCTTGAAACCAAAACATTCGCCAGCGGCCTCGATAGACCAGTTGCCCTTACTCTCATCAACAGGCGGGCCTTTGTCCCTGTGCGGTTCGACAAGATGCCAAGCCAGATTCCACGTGAGGCCGTCGCCGGATACGAAACGAGCGCGTCCCTCGAAATTAGAACTCGTGACAATGCGGGCGAAGATCTCAAGTTTTTTTTCGCGTACAGCCAGCCTAGCATTCGCCAGATCGAGATCGCCGCCGGGAAACGTCAGATCTACCTTGATCGTTGACCAATTCGAACCTCCGTCGAAGGTCCGTACTATCAAAAGATCGTCACGCGTCGGATCATGCAAAAGCACGGCACCGTTCCGACGGTCTTTGAAGTCCACGGAAGCGATGTGCTGCTGCCCGCGCAACTCCGGGCCGATCAACGTCCAAGATTCGCCGCCGTTGTCGGTCAAAAACAATGCCATTTCCGTAAAAACAACGCCCGACCGCTCGTCAAATCTCTCGAATCCTCGGATCGATTCTTCCTTTTTCCCCGATTCGTTGACCAAAAAACTTGGCTGTCGGAAGCCCGCGACCGCCTGAAGTCTTTGAAACGGGTGATCCTGCGCGGATAGCTCTGTTCCAATGGCGATCGATACGGCAAACACAACAAGGAACATCACGATTTTCATGGCGATCGGTGATATGCAACAGTGCATAGATAATTCTAATGGAAAATTACAAAAGTATATCCCATTGTGATACAGCAATCCAGAACTATCCAAACAGCTGCTAGACTTTGCTGAGGTGTCGATTTACGTTAACTTATGGCAAGGCTCTACAACTGAAATATGTTCGTTTCCCTCGTCCTTATCTTTGGGATCGCCCTCGGCGGCGCCGCTCTCACCTACTTTTTCGAGAGCGACGAGCCGCTGTTATGGCGGTTCGCGGCCGGGACCGTGATCGGCTCTGCGATCTTCGGGATGGTGAGTTTTCTGATAGCGATGGCGGTTGGCCTCACGGCGGTTTCCGCGGCTGCCGCGCTTGTCGTTACGCTTCTTCCAGTCATTCTTCTTAATAGAGGGCCATTTCGAAAGGATTTTGCGCTGGATAGAGCGCGAGCAAAAGGCAAGATGCAGAGCGCAACGACCGATAAGCTGGTTCGTTTTCTCTACTATGCGGGCTTTTTGGTCTTGTTCTGCCTGTTTTTCAGCCATGCGATGTACGAAACGGCTGAAGGCATCTATACGGGAGCTTCGAACAACCTGGGGGATCTTCCATATCACATCGGTGCTATCCTCAGTTTTGCAGAAGGCGCGAATTTTCCGCCCGAGAATCCATCGTTTGCCGGGGCGAAGTTCTCGTATCCTTTCGTCGCCGATCTCTTAACAGCGGCCTTTATGCAGTTCGGTGCCGGGCTGCGGCAGGCAATGTTCGTCCAGAATGTTGCGTGGGCGTTTGGGCTGCTGATCATCATTGAGAGGTTTGTTTTTAAGCTCGTGAACGACAGGCTTGCCTCAAAGCTCGCACCTGCGATCCTATTTTTCAGCGGTGGGCTCGGATTCCTCTGGTTCTTCGGCGATGTGGCAGCTCAATCCAAAGGCCTGGTTGAATTCCTTTCCGCTCTTCCGAAAGATTATACGATCGGACACGAACCAGGTGCATTTCGTTGGGGAAACTCGTTGACGACGCTGTTCATCACCCAAAGAAGCCTGCTTCTCGGTATGCCGCTGACTTTGATCGTTCTCGGGATATTATGGCAAACATTCAATATAGATAAGGCGAGATCGGCGGGCGACGGCTCGGAACATGTCGGGAAAGCCGGCGGCACTACCGGGCAATGGTTTGGGCGGGTGCCACACGGCCTGGCTGCCATGTTCCTGGCGGGCCTGCTTGCCGGAATGCTGCCGCTAATTCATCTGCACAGCCTGGCGGTATTATTCGTTGTTACGGCGTTCCTTTTCTTTTATCGGATCGACCTTTGGCGGGAGTGGCTCAGCTTCGGTGCCGGGGTCTGCATGATCGCGGTGCCGCAGCTGGTGTGGTCTATCTCTGGAAGCGCGACCGAAACGACCAAATTCTTTGGTTGGCATTTTGGCTGGGACTCGCAGGACGCGAATATTCTGTGGTTCTGGTTCAAGAATACCGGTCTCCTGATCCCGCTGGTCATCTTCGGCTGCGCACTTTATTGGTATGGTCGCAGCAGTGAGGACGTGAAGGCTGAAAAAACCAAAGGCGGCAAGTCTCGAAAGTCAGCCGATCAGACAGTCATCAGGCCAACGGCAGCCCTCTTGATGTTCTATGTCCCGTTCTTGTTCATTTTCCTGATCTCAAACGTTGCGAAACTCGCACCATGGGAGTGGGACAATATCAAGCTGCTCATTTACTGGCTGCTGGGCTCCCTCCCTTTAGCGGCTCTCGCAATATCATGGATCTGGCGGAACGGCAGTATTGGAAAATTCGCGGCCGTTCTTTGCTGTATCGCACTTATGTTTTCGGGGGCACTGGATGTATGGAGGACAGTTTCCGGAGCGGTTCGTATGAATGTATTTGATGCGGATGCGGTCAGGGCCGCAAACCGAATGAAGCTCATCGCCGAACCGCAAGCCCTCTTCCTGAACGCACCCACCTATAAGTCGGCGGTGGCCTTGACCGGCCGCCGCTCTCTGATGCGATATCCAGGACATCTCGGGTCACACGGCATTGACTATGGCGAAAGGGAACGAGATGTGAAAACTATGTATGCCGGAGGACCCGCGGCTGAGGAACTTATGCGAAAGTACGGGATAGACTTTGTTCTGATCTCGCCCGAGGAAAGATCATTGGTAAAGCCAAACGAGCCTTTTTTCGCAAAGTACCCGGTAGCAGCCGATTTCGGGCAATATAAAGTTTATCGAGTAAGGTAAGTGAGGCCGGGAAGTCAGTATCGAAGTGAACAAAGACGAATTACAGAACGAGGAAAGGCCGGTTGGGAGTTCGGGAGCTGCCGGATATGACATACCGTGGCTGGTGAACTGCGGGCTGATAACAGCGGTTGCAGCCTTTCTGAGATTTTTCGACCTCGCGCTCAAGCCTTTTCACCACGACGAGGGCGTCAACGGCTATTTTCTGAATACGCTCGTAAAGGACGGGATTTACAAATATGACCCGTCGAACTATCACGGACCGACGCTTTACTATATCTCGCTGTTCTTTTCGAAGCTTTTCGGGATGAACACCATCTCCGTTCGTGCCAGCGTGGCCGTGTTTGGCGTGCTGATGGTGATACTCGCTTTCTTCCTGAGGCCATTCATCGGTAAATTCGGGGCTTTGGCGGCAGGATTGTTTCTGGCACTCTCGCCCGGAATGGTCTTTATTTCCCGTTATTTCATCCACGAGATCTTTTTCGTTTTTCTTGCTCTGGCTCTCGTGCTTTCGCTGCTGCTTTTCATCAGGCGCGAGTCGGCGGGGCCCTTTGCCGTGGTATGGATGGTGGTCCTTATTCTCGCAGGTTTTCTTCCATCGGGGCTGATGATCGCTGCGAGCCTCGGCGGGGAAAGCGAGATGTCGGTTTGGGCACTCCGCATCGGAATCGTGATAATTCAGGCCTTTCTTGCCTACTTTGTCATACGAATGCTTCTTGCCTGGGACAACGGCCGGCCCATCTACATGCTCCTGGCATCTGCATCGGTCGCGCTTATGTTCGCGACCAAGGAGACGGCATTCATCACATTGGGCACGATGCTGATCGCGATCCCCTGCATATTGATCTGGGACAAACTTTACGGAACGGTAAGCGACACCCCAGAACCCGAGCCTGCAGCGAATGAAATAAGCTGGGCGAATTTTATGAGAGCGATCGGCGAGGGCAATGACAGGTTTGTGCTTGCTGCGGCCGTCGCCGGTGTTTTTATTTATGTTAGCGTGCTTTTTTTCTCGTCGTATTTCACCTATATGGAGGGAGTGCAGAAGGCGTTTGAGGCTTACGCGATCTGGACGAAGACCGGCACCAAAGACCACACACAAAGCGGATTCTGGGGCTATCTTAGCTGGATGTTCGGTCATAACCAGCCGGGGCCGAAGATCCAAACCGCCGTCGAAGCGGCGATCGTTCTGCTCGCATCTGCCGGCACGCTGATCGCATTCTTCAGAGGACGCCATCGAGTGCCGATCTTTATCGCATTGTGGGCGATAGGCCTATTCCTCGCATACTCATTGATACCTTACAAGACGCCGTGGCTTGCCCTTAGCTTTCTGCTTCCGATGTGCTTGATCGCCGGTTACGGGATAAATGAACTGGTTCGCTCTTCCAACATTACGCTCAAGGCTGTCGGTGCCGCTTTCGGCATTTCAGCCGCCGCGATATTGGCGTATCAAGCTTACAACCTTAACTTTGTCAATTACGACAATAACGACCGGATGTACGTATATGCCCATACGAAACGCGATTTTACGCAGATGATGGAGCGTATCGAGCGGTATGCGGAGAAGAGCGGAAAAGGCGACGACCTAGCGATAGACATAATTTCCCCGGATTATTGGCCCATGGTGTGGTACACATACAGGTTTCCGAAAGCGGTTTATCATGGCCGGATCGTTGATAACCCGACTGCTGAGATAATAGTCGCCAAAAAGAACGATCAGGACCGCGAGATCATCGCCCGCTACTCTTCAAAGTACAAGTTCGAGGGCATTTACCCGCTCAGGCCCGGCGTTGACCTTGTCCTCCTCGTCAGAAATGACCTTGCCGACACCGATGCGAAAGAGCTGCACAGGCTGAGAAATCCTTGATGAGATAGTTGAGAATGAGAGCTTGTGACCGCGTAAAGGAAATGATCGGGCCTTTTCGCCTTAATTGTGACCAAACATTCGTTTCAGGGCGAGTCCACCATAGCCTCCGTCACGGTCAGATCCTGATATTGCCAACTTTTTCCGGTGTCTTGTCGTCGGTTGGTTTCAGGTAGGGAGCCTCGTCCTGCCGGCGTTTCGATCGTTCGGTCGAGGAGTGCCAATTTAGCCATTCGGCCGGTGCGTCAAACGTTTCGCCGCCGTGAG
Source organism: Pyrinomonadaceae bacterium (assembly GCA_035327545.1). GTDB lineage: Bacteria > Acidobacteriota > Blastocatellia > Pyrinomonadales > Pyrinomonadaceae > OLB17. The sequence goes on from DAOLDE010000003.1 coordinate 11,181, forward strand.
CGGTGATCCGCGGGCGTATGCGGCACATCACGGGCGTGTTTATGCCCACGCCGGAAATGATCGCCTGTCCTTTGGTCAACGCCGGGAGTTCAGCGAGCATCGCGCGTCCGGCCCCTTCGACCGATTGGGCAACGGTTTGCTGATCGATCGGGTTTACTATCCGCATAATGATCTGCGTCATACACTGCGACAAGACGTCCTGATCGAGCTTGCCCGGCCTCTGGGTGATCAGCCCGACGCCAACCCCGAATTTTCGCCCTTCCGATAATATCTGCTTCAGGACGTTGGTGGACACGACATTCGCTCCCGCCGGTGCGAACCTGTGGGCCTCTTCCAATAGAGTAAACACCGGGTAATCGAGAAAGTTCTCGCCCTTCTCGGTATGTCGCCCTACGGTCAGCTCGCGAGCCTTGTTCACACGGCGAAGCAGCGTGGCGACGATGACCTGCTGTTCGGGCTGTTCAATATCGGAAAGCTGCATGATCGTACAACGGCCCGGCCTGTAAAGCTCGGAAAGTTCGATGTGCTCGTGGGCATGGAAGATGCTGTCGGGACGATCGAAACGAGAATCGAGCCGCCACAGCAGGCCCTGGATCGAAGAGACATTTCCGCCGTCGCCGGCGTCCCTGTCGTCCCTTCCGTACTGCTGCTTTTGCACCTCTTCACGAAGGTCCCAGTAACTGTAAAGATATTCGCGCTTTCCCTCGGCCTTCAGCCGATCTTTCAGGCTGCGGTATGCCTGCCTAAGGAAATGCAGCATCTTGTCTGAAGTTCCGTCCGGGAGAAGGTACTTTATGTCTGCCTCAGTAAGGCTCGAAAATCGCACCCGAATTGTGTCGGGCCGGAAGATCTTTACCTCCGGCAAATAGCCGTCGTCACCCGAAAACGCCTTATCGCCCTGAAGCGAAGACATCGTGTGATACTCGCCATGCGGATCCACGATCAGTGTGGCGGCACGATTATTCGGACGCATCAACTCTTCGACCAGAACCCCAGCTGTGTACGATTTTCCCGCCCCGGTCGAAGCGAGCACAGCAAGATGGGTCGAGACGACATCGCGAACCGAGAGGACGATCGGAACCTCGCCGGCCTCGCGTGTTAAAAGCGAGCCTATGTGTGCAGAACCGTGCTCACCCTCACGTCGAGGGCTCAACGTTTCGGCAAGGGTCGGGCTTGAGGCCAAATGAACTCGATCACCAGGCTGCGGCGGTATTCTGGGGTTAACGAAGTCGCCAAGCCCGCGGCTGAAATATCCGATGGTTTCGACCGTGATCTCGAAAATATCGGCCGGTTCCTTCGCAATTCCCAGCATTGCCGCTAGTTCCGCCGGGTCAACATCCGCTTCGGCCAGGAAGGCATCCGGCAGTCCGCGTACCAGCCCGCGAGAACTGATCGTGCCGACGATCTTTCTCTTCTCGCCGCCTTCAGTCGTTTCGTAGTAAACGAATTCACCGATCGCCGCTTTACGGGCATCGCGGGTGATGAAAAGAAACTCGTGAGGCCGCGATCCCGGGCCTTTGACCGTGCCGATCAAAAGGTCAGTGTTCTCCATAGCTTGCAAACCGAGCGCGGAAAATTGAAAATTCACGGCAAGTATAACAGAGAGATGACACCGCATTCGAACATCGAACACAGCCATCTGATCGGCCAGTATGTAGGCTATGCGAACGGGCCGACGCTGATGATCTTTGGTTCCGTTCACGGTAATGAGATCGCCGGAAAGCAGGCACTGATCCGCGTGTCCGAACGGTTGAGAAACGGCGAATTCCAGCTCAGTGGGCGTATCTATTTTTTTGTCGGAAATCGCAGAGCGGTCGAGAAAGGCGTGCGTTTTATCGATTCGGACCTGAATCGTCATTGGACGGCCGAGAATATCGAACGAAATACGAATGGCCGTGTGGAAAGCGGCCCAGGCCTATCAGAGGACCGCGAGCAAGCCGAACTTCTGGCGTCCATCATTCCGATCCTTGAAACAGCGAACGACGAAGTGTACGCAGTTGACCTTCATTCGACGTCTGCCGAGGGCGTGCCTTTTGCGACGGTCGGCGATACGTTGAGAAACCGTGCATTTGCTCAGAAATTTCCGGTCACGATCTTGCTCGGGATCGAAGAGCAGCTTGAGGGAACGCTGCTGGAATTCCTTAATAACCAAGGCGCCGTCACGCTTGGTTACGAAGGCGGGCAGCATTTTGCAGCAACGACAATCGAAACCCACGAGGCACTTGTTTGGCGAGCTTTGGTAAACGCAGGGATCATTGAGGAAAGAACAGAATTGCGTGACTTTCATGAGCGTCTGAAGACAGTTACCGGGCGGCCGCGGATCGTTGAAATTCGTTACCGACATGCAATAACCGAGGAAAGCAGATTCGAAATGCTGCCAGGATTCACGAATTTCGATCCGATTCGAAAACGTCAGCTCCTTGCAAAGGACGCGCATGGCAAAGTGGCCGCGGGTGAGAGCGGGTTGATGCTGATGCCGCTTTATCAAAAGCTCGGCGAGGATGGATTCTTCATTGGGCGTGAGGTCTCGCCATTTTGGATATGGCTGTCGGGTGTTCTTCGCCGCCTACATGTTGGGAATATCATGCATTTGCTGCCCGGCGTCTCAGAAACCCAAAATAACCCCGACGTCTTGTTGATAAACACGACGGTCGCCAGATTCTTTCCGCTGCAGATCTTTCACCTGCTCGGGTTCAGAAAATTGAGATGGGTGGACAGATTTCTGGTGGTATCGCGAAGAAAGTTCGATACTTTCAGCCCGTTTGTGCGCCGCGCCACAGAAACGTCACCAAAAAACGCGTTATAATAGATAAAAGATCCTTACCAGGAAAACGGAAAGACCGATGGGCGAGAAACAAATTGCCACAAAAACGGACGATTCGGAACTTCGAGCCTTTACCCAAGCGGTGATCCACGATCTTCACGCGCTTGAGAAGATGCTCGCCGAGGGCACACTCGAAGCCGATGCAAGCCGCATTGGAGCGGAGCAAGAAATGTTCCTTGTCGATTCTTCAATGCATCCTGCTCCATTGGCTATGGAGGTCATTGAGAGGGCAGGAGACCCGAGGCTTACGACCGAGATAGGCCGATTCAACCTTGAGGCAAATCTGACGCCTCTCGACCTCGGCGGCGACTGTCTCAGCAGCCTTGAAGCAGAGCTCCACGAGGTGGTCGGGATCGTTAGAGAAACGATGCGCGAGTTTTCGGGCGATGTCGTGCTTTGCGGCATCCTTCCCACGATCCAAAAGTCTGACCTAGTGGAAAAACATCTCACGCCGAGCCCCCGCTACAAACAGCTAAACCAGGTGCTGACGGCCCTCCACGGCGATGACCGCGTCATCCACATCAAGGGACTCGAAGAACTGCGTCTTCATCTGCATGACACGTTCGTCGAATTCTGCAATACGAGTTTTCAGATCCATCTGCAGGTCCCGATCGCGAAATTCACTGAGTATTACAATTGGGCACAGGCCGTCTCTGCCCCGATCCTTGCCGCCGCGGTCAACTCGCCCGTCCTTTTGGGACATCGGCTCTGGCAAGAGACGCGGCTCGCCTTGTTTCAACAATCGGTCGATGAACGCGCTCCGGCCCATCAAGAACGCAGCCGCCCGGCCCGCGTGACCTTTGGCCGCGAATGGGTGAACGATTCGATTTTGGAAGTTTTTCACGAAGATGTGGCTCGATTCCGGATCATCCTGACTCGCGAGATCGAAGAGAATTCCCTCGATGTCCTGAAGAGCGGAGGTATCCCGAAGCTAAGCGCGTGGCGGCTTCATAACGGAACGGTTTGGCGATGGAATCGGCCCTGTTACGGGGTAATGGATGGAAAGCCGAGCTTGCGGATCGAGAACCGCTTTCTCCCTGCGGGCCCCACTATCATGGACGAAATGGCGAATTCGGCCCTGTTCATCGGATTGATGAAAGCTTTGCCCGAGCAGAACAAAGATGTAAAGGAGATCTTCTCGTTCGACGATGCAAAATCGAACTTCTTCAGCGCGGCTCGGTTCGGTCTGAGGTCGCAGATCACCTGGCTGGACGGCAATACCCACAGCGCTCGCGACCTGCTTCTTAACGAGCTGATACCGATCGCGCGTGATGGACTGAAGAGTGCCGGCATAACTTCCGATGATATCGAAAGGTATCTTGGCGTGCTGAACGATCGGGTCAGCAGCGAAGTGACAGGTGCAAAGTGGGTCATCGATTCGCTGTCGTCGATGGACAAAGCGGCAAAATCGAATGTCAGGATGCGAACGATCGTTTCAGAAACGCTGAAAAACCAGCTCGAAGGCATTCCGCTGCACAAGTGGAAACTGGCAAACATTCCTGACCGCTCCGAATGGATAGACAACTATAGGACGGTGGAGCAGTTCATGTCGTGCGACCTGTTCACGGTCCGTCCTGACGACGTTGTGGACCTCGCGGCCAGCTTGATGGAATGGAAGCATATTCGACACATACCGGTTGAAAATGACCGGGGTGAACTTGTCGGTATAGTCTCACATCGTGACCTACTGCACTTTTTCGCAACAAAGGATGAAGGCGGCAGCAAGGAACTCATAGTGCGTGACCTGATGAACGCGGATCCGATCTGCATAGGGCCGGAAACGCCGACGCTTGACGCTCTCTATCTAATGCGGGAGAAAAAGATCGGATGCCTTCCGGTTTGCCGCGACAGCAAGCTGGTTGGCATTCTTACGGCACACGATTTCCTTACGGTGTCCACGCGCCTGCTGGAAGAGCGGTTGAAAGAGATCTGACCCGACCGCGTCACGACGGGTCTTGGTCCGTTGGCTGATTCATCCCGAGCAGCGCGTTCGCTGTTGACCCAAATTCCTTTGAGTCTGCGTGTCGTCAGCAATAATTATCGCTTCATCACAGCAATGTTGTTTCCTGCCGCCTCGGGATGCTAGAAAATGAGAACGATGGATCTTGTGTTGGCGATGGAAAGAAAGGGGGTAAAGTGGCTGGCGATCTGGGGCCTTTGGACGCTGTTCGGCTTCCTCTTCGCGAGCCAGGTCGCTCTGCAGAGCCGGCTGTCGGAAAATCCGCCTCCATTCTGGCGGGTCCTGCTCTGGCAGCTTTTGTCGGGTTATCTTTGGTTTGCGATCAGCCCCGTAATTCTGCTGCTCGGACGGCGTTTCCCTTTTCAGTCGGGGAAATGGCTGACCAGTATTCCCGTTCACTTTGGCGCGAGTCTGATGATCGCGGTCAGCCAACTGGCGATCGCCGCTTTCGTGCTGCCCAAGCTCGGATATATGAGGCGATTCGAATCTGCCTCGTACCTTGAGATATTTCAGGTATTTCTGATCGTAAATCTCCACTTCAGCGTTGCCATCTACTGGGGTGTCGTCGGCATTCAGCAGGCCATCAGATACTACCGCAAGAATAGGGAGCGAGAGCTGCGAACATCCCAGCTCGAGGCCCGATTGGCCACGACACGCCTTCAAGTGCTGAAGATGCAGCTTCATCCGCATTTTCTCTTTAATACGTTAAATGCGATCTCGGAGCTGATCTATCGAGACTCTGATTCTGCAGAGAGGATGATCGCTGATCTAAGCGATCTGCTGAGAATGTCGCTGGAGAATCTGGAGGTGCAGGAGATCTCGCTCAAACAGGAACTTGAATTTCTCGAGAAGTATCTGGCGATCGAGCTAACACGTTTTCACGATCGTCTTAAGGTCGAGATGTATATTGAGCCCGAGGTCTGGGATGCGATCGTCCCGAATATGATCCTTCAACCGCTTGTCGAGAATGCGATAAAGCATGGGATCGGCCCGCGTTCGGTCGGCGGGAAGGTGACCATAAAAGCCGCCAGGGAGAACGACAGGCTCCTCATTTCCGTCAGCGACAATGGCATTGGCCTCCCGGAAAGGGACACGGCCAGATTGGTCGAGGGCGTCGGCATTTCCAACACCCGACGCCGACTCAAACATCTTTATGGCGATAACCAGGCCTTCGACCTTTCAAACGAGAAAAGCTCGGGTGTTGTGGTGAAACTGACCATTCCGTTCAAGAAAACGGCGTTTGCGGGCCCTTCCCTGCAAACAGATGACGGCCGAACCGGCGACGAATTGGTCGGCCGACTGGTTCTGAACTGACGAATTTGGGCACGGACCGCATCACCTTGAATTGCGATCCGGGCTGGAGAAGGATCGAGGCAAAGATCTGACACAGAAGCCGTGACTAAGATACGAACGCTGATCGTTGACGACGAGCCCCTCGCCCGCGAACGAATAAAGCGCATCTTGCGCGAAGAGCCGGAGATCCAGGTCATCGGCGAGTGCGGCAACGGGGCGCAGGCGGTCAGCGCGATTACAGATAAACGCCCTGACCTGGTATTTCTCGATATTCAAATGCCCGAAATGAATGGTTTCGACGTGGTCAATGCTCTCGATGCCGAATCGATGCCGGCCATTGTTTTTGTCACCGCTTACGACCAGTATGCTCTGCAGGCTTTTGACGTACATGCTCTCGACTATCTGTTGAAGCCTTTCAATCGTGAAAGGATCCATCGAGCCGTTGCCCATGCCCGCGAACAGATCGAAGCACGCCGGCTCGGGAAGCTCGACGAGAAGATAGCTTCTTTGATAGCCGACCTGCGATCTGAACGAAAGTACCTTGAACGGCTGGTGGTGAAATCCGTAGGACGAGTATTTTTTCTCAAGGTCGAAGAGATCGACTGGATCGAGGCCGCTGGAAATTACGTCAACCTCCATACTGCCCGCGGCTCACACATGGTCCGCGAGACGATGAACGGGATAGAGTCGAAGCTTGATCCGGAGAAGTTTTATCGAATTCACCGTTCGACGATAGTGAATATTGATCGGATCAAAGAGCTCCACCCGATGTTCAGCGGTGATTATTCAGTGATCTTGTACAACGGGACAGAGCTTTCGCTAAGCCGAAACTATCGTGAAAGAATGCTTGAACTTTTCGAAAATCAGATCTGATCCCTAGTGGGAATAGTGTCGGCGTTGAACTGTTGAGCCGCAGGAATGTCGAAAAACACTCGATCTTTACGGCGGGAGAAGCTTCGAGGGTGACCGGATCACGAAAACGGTCAGTAATTTTCGGCGTTCTGTCCCGATCTGAAACGTTTCGTCACAAACACGACCATCATAGTAATGATTCATATAAAATTTCACCACGCAAAGCTCGAATGGGCAGTCCGCTATGAATAAGATCAAATACACCGCCACACTTCTGTTATTCGGGATAATTATTTTCTTTAAGGGCTATACGATCGTCATCGGGCAGACCAAGCCCGTGCTTGTCGTCCTGAACAAGACTGACAACGACATGGCGATAATCGACCCGGTTTCGATGAAAGTGACCGCAAAGGTCCCAGTCGGCGTCGGCCCGCACGAAGTGGTCTTTTCCGAGGACGGGAAAACGGCGTTTGTCGCGAATTACGGCACCGGCCCCCAGCCCGGCAACAGCCTTTCGATCATCGATGTTGCGGCTGCAAAGGAGATCCGGCGTGTTGACCTCGGTCCCCTCCTTCGTCCGCACGGGATTCAGTTGATCGGCGGAAAGCTCTATTTCACCGCGGAAACAAGCCGGGCCATCGCCCGGTATGACCCGGCGACGACTAAGGTAGATTGGATCATGGGCACCGGCCAGAACGTATCGCACATGATAGCCGGAAGCCGCGATCAAAAGCAGTTCTATACGGCGAATATCGGGTCGAACACGGTCACGGCATTCGCGTTTCAGAACGTCCCGCCTGCCGGTTCGACGATCACGCAAATTGCTGTGGGCCGTCAGCCCGAAGCGATCGACATTTCGCCGGATGCAAAGGAAGTGTGGGTCGGCCTGAACCAGGATAACGGGATCGACGTTATCGACACGGCGACCAACAAGGTGGTCAAGCGTATAGATCTTGGCGGCCGCCCTTATCGCGTAAGGTTCACACCTGACGGCAAGCATGTTATCAATCCCACCTGGCCTGCCAACGAACTGATAATCGTGGACGCCGCAACGAAAACGATCGTCAGGCGCATAAAGATCGAAGGAACTCCCTTTGGCATCGACTTTTCAAAGGATGGGAATTTTGCGTATGTGACCGCACTGCAGCCGGACCGAGTCCATAGGGTTAATCTCAAGACGGGCATGGTTGAAGCAAGCCTTGAGACGGGAGCGACGCCTGATGGTGTTGCGATCACAGGGCAGTAGATTTAACTGGGCGATTTTGGATTGCCTAATTCGAGGAAGTACTTATGGCAACCGCAATAGTTGATCAAAATACAGGTAATGGAAAACGCCGCAATGCCGGACCGGTCTATGTTTCAAAGATCGACCTGATCCGTTCGACGATCCTTTCTCTTCTGAAAGAGGCGGAGCTTCAAGCGCCGCCGGCCGCTTTGGATTCTGGAGATGGGATCGATTTTTATGAGCATGTGGCTCTTTACGAGGCCCACTTGATCGAATCTGCTCTGAGGTTGACGGGAGGGCGTCAGAATCGGGCTGCCAAGCTGTTGGGACTCAGGAACAGTACCCTTTCATGCAAGATCAAGAAGCTAGAAATTCGCGGCCGCTGATCGTTTGCGGATCGGGCAGTTTCGCTTGCGAGAAACTGAGATCGTAAATCTAACTTGCTTGGCCCTTGGTGCTTGAGATGGGAAAGCCGGTCATGCTTACCGGCTGGCTATTCGAGAAGACGGCGGACAAACTAGATCATGAAAACGCTCCTTTCTGCAGTCCTGATCCTAAATTTCGGCATTGCGTCATTCTCACAGGTTACGGCCTTTGTTGGCGTTAATGTTGTGCCGATGGATCGCGAGCGCATACTTCGCAGCCAAACGATTATAGTTCGCGACGGCATCATTGCCGAGATCGGCGATTCGGCAAAGATCAGGGTGCCGAACGGAGCATTACGCATAGACGGGTCCGGAAAATATCTGATCCCCGGGCTTGTGGATATGCACACGCATCTGCTCTCGGACAGCGACGAGTATCCCGATTCGATCGCCCCGGATGAGCTGCGCGTTATGGTCGCGAATGGCGTGACCACCGTGCGGTTCATGATCGGTACGCCGGAGCTCCTGAAGTATCGGTCTCAATCCGCGAAAGGAGAGTTAGTCGCACCGACCATCTTCGTCGCTTCACCCCATCTCACCGGCCGCGAACAGGGAAACAATTTCGTTGTTAAGACGCAGGAAGAAGCCCGCGATGCTGTCCGAAGATCAAAGGCGGCCGGATACGATCTCATCAAGATAACGACCTTTGTCGAAGCAAGCGTTTATGAAGCGGCGGTTGACGAGGCGGCCAAGGTCGGCATACGCGTTGTCGGGCATGCCGATCGTGAGTACGTGACCGCTCCGCGAGCTTGGAAGGCGCGGCAGCAGATCGAACACCTCGACGGGTACATGGAGCAGATACTTCGCGACGACGCTCCGATGAAGGGTTCCGTTTCGGATCTGTACATGTCGAATCCGAAAAACTGGGAGAGCATCGATTTTATCGACGAAGCGAAGATCGCGATCGTGGCGAGAAGATCGGTCGAGGCAAATCCTTTTTCAAATCCGACGCAGCATTTTTTCAAGAACACATTTGCGTTGCCGCGCAGCGAAGAGTCGATACGAGCTCAGCCCGATTTCAAGTTTTATCCGAAAAAGGTCCAGGAACAATGGCTGGCCTGGTATAAACGGTCCGCACTGATCAACCAGGTTTCCGCCGAACGCAAGGCGAAATGGATAGATGCAAGAAACAAGTTGATAAAGGCGATCCATAACGCCGGCGGCAAGCTGATGGCCGGGTCTGACACGCCGGAATTTCTGTGGCTATACGGTTTTGGGCTGCATCACGAGCTCAAGGCTCTCCGCGATGCGGGCATCGGAAACTATGCCGCGCTTGCGGCGGGAACTCGAAACCCGCACGAGTTTCTCGGCACGCTTGCAAAGGCGGGCACCGTTGAAAAGGGAAAACGTGCGGACCTGATCCTTTTGCATTCGAATCCGCTTGATGACATAGCTGCGACCTACAGCCGGGCCGGCGTGATGCTTAAAGGCAAGTACTATACGCAAGCAGAACTCGACAAATGGCTCGATGAGATAGCCCCGCGTATATCCAGTGCGTACATCGAGCACAAATGAAGGTAAATTTTTAACCGAATCGGTTCAATTGCATTATGAAACATCTACTTTTGACGGCTTTATTGATCACCATGTCCGGAACTTTAGTTCTTGGCCAGAATGCAGAGGACAAAAGATCGGTTCTCAAAGTCGTGGACCAGTTGTTTGCAGAAATGGCGGCCGCAAATCCCGCCGGCATACTTGCTCTTCACACGCCGACATCCGACCTCGTCGCTCTCTTCAAACAGCGAGACGGAAGATCGAGGATACAGTCGATCAACGGCGAAGCGTTCTCAAAGATGTTCACCGACAAGACAAAGGTGATGCGTGAAGAAATGTACGACCCCAAGATCGAAATACATGGCGACTGGGCGATGGTCTGGGGCAGGTATGTATTCTTCAACGGCGAAACGCTTTCACACTGCGGCATCAACCAGTTTAACCTTGTCCGAACGGAAGCGGGTTGGAAGATCGCGAACGGAGCCTCTACCATCGATCCCGGCGACTGCACCGAAAAGGAAAAGGCAATGAAGCCCAACCCAGCTAAATGGCCCGAACTTAACAAGAAATGAAAGGAATGATAATGCTGAGATCGATCGCCATGCTAGCTGTAGTAGCTGTCCTTGCGGCAGCCGTCACGGCACAGCGGCCTGTTCTCGCTTCGGGCACGAACGTGGTGAAGAAAGAGCTTCAAATGAAGCTCGATGAATGGCATAAGGCCGGTAAATTTCCGGGGGCGACGTTCGGTGTCGTGCTTGCAAACGGTGATACTTTCGGGCTTGCGGTTGGGTATGCGGACCGCGACGCAATGACGCCGATGAGGCCGACGGACAGAATGCCCGCGGGCTCGACCGGCAAAACTTTCGCTGCGGCTCTCGCGATGCAGTTGATCGGCGAGGGCAAACTCGATCTCGACGACAGGATCGAAAAGTTCTTCGGAAAGGAAACGTGGTTTGCCCGGATCTCGAATGCAAAGGAAATCAACGTTCGTCAATTGATGAACCACACAAGCGGGCTTGTCAGATACGAATTCAAAAAAGAGTTCACCGACTTTCTCACAGCCAATCCCTACAAGGTCTGGACGCCCGAAGATAGGCTTGCGTATCTTTTCGATGCCCCTGCACCATTCGAGGCCGGCAAGGGGTGGGAATATTCTGACACGAATTACATAGTTCTCGGGATGATCATCGAACGCCTTACCGGCAAAGATTTCTATAGAGATGCCGAAGAGCGATTCGTTCGAAAGTTAAAACTTGCGGACACGATCCCTCAGACGGGGCCTGTGATGAAAGGTGTGGTGCAGGGGTATGCCGGACCGAATAATCCTTTTGGCGGAAAAGACAAAATGATCGAGAACGGCAAGTTCATCGTCAACCCTCAGCTCGAATGGACCGGCGGCGGTTGGGCCTCGACGGGACACGATCTCGCACGCTGGGCGAAGGTACTTTTTGAAGGCAAAGCCTTTGACGCGAAGCTCGTTCCCACAATGCTTGACGGGGTTCCCGCACGACTCGGCCCAAACGCGAAATACGGACTCGGCGTAATAATCAGGCCAACGGCGGCGGGCATGTCATATGGCCACAGCGGCTTTTTCCCCGGCTATATGACCGATATGATGTATTTTCCCGAACATAAAATTGCCATTGCGGTACAGGTGAACACCAGCGTTCCGCAAGACCTCGGCAAGCCTCTCGCACGGCTGCTGCCCGAGCTGGCCCAGACCGTCACCGGAAAGGGGCCCGATCTACCCTCGGATGGGGCCTCATAGCTTTTTTCTTGGCTAATTACAGCCAAACGACTGGTCAGCGCTACAATCAAAGAACACCAAAACTCGATCGGAGGCCTTTTGAATGCGACGCTGCTTGTCTTTCTTACTTTTGCTGCTGTTTCTTTGCTCGCCAATAACCGCGACCGATAATAGTTCCGAGATCGATGCCGCGACCGCCCGGCTGATGCCGAAGATCATCGAATGGCGTCGTCACATCCATCAATATCCTGAACTCGGAAACCGTGAATTCAAGACTGCAAAGTATGTCGAGGACCATCTTCGCCGCCTCGGGATGGAAGTTCGTACCGGGATCGCCAAGACAGGCGTCGTGGGCATTCTAAAGGGCTCGCAGCCTGGGCCGGTGATCGGGCTGAGGGCAGACATGGATGGACTGCCCGTTACCGAGCGCAATGATCTGCCGTTCCGCTCGCGGGCAACCGGCGAATACGGCGGCCAAACTGTGGGTGTGATGCATGCCTGCGGGCATGACACGCACGTGGCGATGCTGATGGGTGCGGCAGAGGTTCTCGCCGGAATGAAAGATAAGATCAAGGGAACCGTCGTATTCATTTTCCAGCCTGCCGAAGAGGGCCCGCCGCCGGGCGAAGAAGGCGGAGCTTCGCTGATGGTAAAGGAAGGTGTGATGAACAACCCAAAGATCGACGCGATCTTTGGCATCCACATTAATTCACGGACCGAGGTCGGCACTATCAGATATAAGCCCGGGGCTATCATGGCAGCCAGCGATTGGTTCGAAATAAAGATCAAGGGGCGGCAAACACACGGCGCCTATCCGTGGCTTGGGGTCGATCCGATAGCTGTTGCGACCCAGATATACACGGGCCTGCAGATGATAGTTGCCCGCCGTTCGGATCTGCCTAAAGCTCCCGTGGTCATCACGGTTGGGCGGATCAACGGCGGCGTGCGCGAAAACATCATTCCTGAAGAACTCGTTATGGCAGGTACTATCCGAACGCTCGATACGGAAATGCAAAAGGACGTTCACGAAAAGATAAGGCAGACTGCTAAGAACATCGCCGAAAGCATGGGAGCGAGCGTCGAAGTCTCGATCGATAATAAGGCCCCGGTCACGCACAACACTCCCGAGCTCGTTGAGAAAATGCTTCCTTCGCTTCAAAAGGCGGCCGGTAAGGAAAATGTGCTGCTCGGCGAATGGGTCACCGGGGCAGAAGATTTTGCGTTCTTCCAGAGCGTGCCTTCTTTCTATTTCGTGGTTGGCGGAATGCCGAAAGGCATGGATCCGGATAAGGCCGCTCCCCATCACACTCCCGACTTTTTCATCGACGACAGCCGGCTCGATGTCGGGGTAAAGGCATTCGCCAATATTGTGATGGATTTCAGAAAGTAGATGGGAAAGCCCAGGGGTCGTGGTTGAAGATTCAGGCGCCGGATCATCGGGCCTGAACCACTTAAAGCTGCCCCGGATCTGCGATATCAGCGGCTAAGCCTGCTGATGTGCCTCAACCAGCCAAAGAAGTTTGTCGATGCCGCGCGAGATCTCAGTATAAAGGTCTGCCGTGTCGGCGTCTCCAAGCTCCTCGGTCGCTTCAATATTATTTCTTGCTTTCTTGCCGAAGTCCGCAAGGGCCGTCGAAAGAGCATCCACATGTGCCGTCCCATCGGTAATTTCCAACGGGTATTCGGTAAGTGATGATCTTTCGGCCGCCATACGCACGGTTCCCATCGCGGTCCCGCCAAGCACCGTGATGCGTTCGGCAATATCGTCGATGTTGACTTCCAGCTCCGCTGCTACGCGATCAAAGAGCTCGTGCAGAGCAATGAAATTTGGCCCCTTTACGTTCCAGTGTGCCTGTTTGGCCTGCGATTTAAGATCTGATGCATCTGCAAGGCTTTGATTCAATAAGCCGATCAGCTTTTCTCGTTTGCCTTTCGCGAGGTCGATCTTGGTGTTGTGAAGATCCATAAATCCTCCAGTACTTAGAATTACTCTAATTCCACACAGATCAAAAGTCAACCTGTTCGCCCTCGGACCTTTCAGACCTGGAGCCCTAGTTTTGAAAATTTCAGGCGACTGGCCGAAGATAAGAGAATGTTACTTGTCTTTCAAAATGCAGGCCGGACGGAAACGATCTCGACCGTGGCGACCGATGTGCAAAGCACGGTGGTTCAGTCGATCGATTCTATGATCACAGGCGTTGTCAGCAGGCTGCCCTTTCTGCTCGCGGCACTTATCCTTGTAGTCATTTTCTGGCTGCTCTCAAAGTTGGTCAGAAGGATCTTTTTGGCAGTCACGCGGAAAACCTCTGTTGACATCAGGCTTAGACTTCTGATCAGCCGGATGCTGGTTGCTTTTGTAGTAGGCCTGGGAATTTTGTCGGCGCTGACGGTGGTCATTCCGTCATTCAACTTCGGCAATCTTATCGCAGGACTCGGCTTTTCGTCGTTCGTTATCGGCTTTGCAACAAAGGACATTCTGAACAATTTCTTTTCGGGGATTTTGATCCTATGGCAGAGGCCCTTTCAGATCGGAGATTATTTGTTCGTTGGCAATCATCAGGGCAAGATCGAGCATATCGGCGTTCGTGCAACCTCACTTCGGAAGGACGATGGCGAGACCGTTCTTATCCCGAATGGCGATATGTATTCTTCGGCGCTGACAATCCGAGGCGCGGGTTCACAGCGGAGGATGAAGCTGAAGGTGTTTGTCGGCTATTCCGAACCGGCCGAAACGGCCAAAGCCCATATCCGGAACGCCCTCGCATCCGTAAAAGGAGTGGTCGCGTCTCCGCCGCCGCAGGTGCTTGTTTCCGACCTTACGGTAGATGGGTTCAACATAACGGTAAGTTTTTGGATCAATACCAACGAAAGCAAACCGATGGAGGTTTTCGATGAGGCCGCCATTGCGATCGCCGAAACGCTGGCCGCATCCGGCATCAGGGTGTTTCCACCGGGATCGATGATCGTCCAAACACCAGACGAGGGATCGGACGAGATCGAGATCAAAAAGAAAAAAAGCGAATTGTGATGATTCAGGCCAAGACCCTTGCCGAAAAGGTCAGCGAGGCGGCATGCGAACGCCCGGCCTGATGCTTGTGGCTCCGACACCCCTGAAGAGCGGCGTGAACAGCCATCTCGAGTGGTTGTCGATACCGTAATAGGTCAATACTGACGTCGATCTGCTTTGGCTCGCGACTCCGATAAATGGCCCGCTAGTACTGACCGAACGATCGCTGTCGTCCTCGTCGTCGAGAGAAGTTTCGGTATTCAGTACGTTTGCCAGCGTTACCGTATATTGATCGTAGAAACGCGTCGGTTGCGGCGACGATGGAAGAATGCCGTTGTTAAACTGCTGAACTCTTTTGGCGAAGCGGGCTATCACGTCGGGCGACGGTGCGATCAGACGCCATCGGCCGTCGAGGCTCAAGGGATCGGTGGCTGACGAGGGTCTCAAGATCTGTCGTTTTTTCGTTCCGTCCGGCAAGCCTTCCAATAGGTCGTCGATCGAATTTGGGAGTTTTGTACCCTGATGGTGCAGGACGAACTGATGGATAGCATTTGCGATCTCTTCACCGCGTCTGATCGCTTCCAACTCTTTTTCCCTTTGTATATCGATCTGTACCGACGGTGCGGCAGCCAGCAGGACAAACGCGAAGACGACCATGAACACCATGACCGCCATCAACGTCATTCCCGATTGACTATCGCTTACCGTCTTCGTCATCATCAACGTCTCTCTTTGTATTCGCGGGCAAACGATTGGTATTCGAATTAGAGCCCGGGGGCGTATATCGAGGTATATTGTCCGGGATGCCAGGGATCCGCGAATTGGCTGCCGGCGGCTGGAAGTCGGGATTTACAGGTACCATCGTCTGAGGGCCGGCACCCGGCAAACCGCGTCCGGGCAGTACTCCGCCGGGCTGAGCAGGGGCGGACGTCGGCGGTGGGTTGAAAAGAGCAACTCGATGCCGAAAGCCGAGGGTCACATCTTCGAAAACGGCTTGTTCGGCCGAAATGCTTATCAGTCTGAACCGCCCCGCGACCACATCGTTCAGCCTGGCAATGGTCGGAAGCTCCTTGTTTGCTTCCTTGAAGTAAGCCATATCGTTATTGCCACGCTTGCGTGCGACCATGCCGATATATTGAAACTGAGGCTTCGGCGGCTGCTGAACATCCAATTCAATGCGGTTCGAATATTTAGTTCCGTCGGCCGTTTGCGCCATTATCCGCGGCCGGCCGTCGCTTCTGATGAGAACAGACGGTATGTCCGCCGTCATGCGCTGCTCGCTGATATACGTGGACGGAACCTCCTGCATATCGAAATATATTTTTGTATCCGGCGTAAAGCGGTCACCAACTATGTCCATACGAAAGCCATTAGAGCCGGCAAAAACGCTTTGCGGATTGATCACCGCGATCTGTATCGGCGGCGGCGGCGTAGGTGACGGCGGCACGAATGGTGTTGGGGGAACTGGCGTCGGCACGTAAGGTGTCGGCTTTGGCGGCTCGTAGAAAGCAAAAATGTTCCGACCCGGGTCGGGTGTACCAAAGAATGACGGCGAATAAACGATCGGCTGGGTCGTCATGTCCAGAAACTGGTCTTGCGAAGACGGCATTTCCGGACGGGAAGAGTTCCTAGCGGTCGCGGCCGGTGTCGGGGTCGGCGTTGTGATCGAAGTTCTAGTGCTCGTACCGCTGCTGAAAAAGCCGCGGCCAAAAGCCATGAACAGAACGATCAGGCACAATGCCCCGAGCACGATCGCAGCGATCGTTTTGTTCCGCTCCGTCTTCGATTTTCCCTCAAACAATTTCATTAGTGCCTTCATTGAACGGTTGGGTCCACATCGACCGGCACAGAATTCGGCCGGCGGAAATAGGCCGCCATCTCGATCTTCAGCCGAACCACACTCCCGTGCATTTTCCCTTTGGCGCTTGAGGGCAGTGATGCCTGCGACTGGTTGGGCATAGCTGAGTTAACTCCCGTTGGGTAGGCCGTCGTCGGATCCATGCCCGGCGGGAAACCGCTCGAACCTGCCGTGGTCGGAGCCGATTCGTCGGACCAACCCGAAGAATCGGAAGGTTCCAGTTCTACTGAGCTGACAACGATAAATTCGCTTCCCGTCTCGATATCCCTAAGGAATCGCCGCAGGTTCACATAGGGCCCCTCGACCGTCGTTGTCACATAAACACCAGGGAAAAAGCTTCTGAACTTAGACCGTCCGCCTCGATCGTCACCGCCTTCCTGCTGGCTTCGGTCAAGTATCTCGAGCGGTCCAAAATCGGGTCCGTTTGACGGGAAGAGCCCGTGGCTGAGGATCAATCCGTTCACACGCTGGTAAATAGCAGTGCGGCCGGTCGAAGAAACTGGCAAGTATCGAGCCTCAAAATCATTCACACTGCTGATAAGCCTTGCGACCTCAGTCTCTACATTCGCAAAATTGCCGTATTTTTCCTTTGCCGAAACGTATTCTTTATCAAGCCGGTCTAGTCGAGCGCTATTGTTTTCGAGCTCGCGGTTCGAAGGCGCCACAAAGAAAACGTAAATGACGATGACGGCAAGGATGGCTAGCATTCCCGCCCCCAGCATCCCAAGCTCGAGCGGTCCCCACATGCCCGAATAGACCTTTCTCGGGCGATTCTTAGGAGCGATGCTGATCGGCTCGACCTTTTCTATGACGATCGTCTCATTGTCGGTAAGAAGGACGGTGCGGTCGGCCTCATCGACAACGACGGTCGGGTCAGGGCCGGTTCCGTATTCGTTGCGAAGGATCTCTGTTTCATCGACCTTTTGATCTTTCGGGTCGCGTTCGCTCATTCGCCACCTCCCTGTGAATTTAGGGCCACATCGCCTGACTGGGGCGAGGCCGGGCGGCCGTATGACTGAGTGTAAACAAGCCGAAGCGTGAACTCGGTGTAAGTGATCCGTTCGGTTTTCTGCAGGCTTTGGCTGCGAAGTTCGGCCTGAAAAATCCCGGAGTTGTTCATTCTGTCGATCATCGTCATTACCGATGCATAGTCGCGGCTGAGGACTGAAAAATCGAGCTCGGCCTTGACCTGTTCCCCGTCCTTGTACACGTTATCGACCGAGATCCGCGAGGCGCTTACGCTGCCCGGAAGCACCGATTCAAGGTCGTAGAAAAGGCGGGACCAGCCGAAGGATTTGTTCGCAACGAGCCGATGCGATGCGACCAGTAGTTCACGCTGCTGCGGGGTCAATTGCTGCTGCACTTTCTCGCCTTCGCCCTTGAGACGGGCAACTTCGGCCTCGAGGTCCTTTATTTGCACGGCCTTGATCTGATTAAGGTCCGAATTTTCCTTAAGCTTTGCAAGAAAATAGATGCCCGCGATCCCGGCCACGCCTACCATCAATGCCGACAATAGGAACGGGGTCGTCCGGTTGCGAAATGGGTTGCTGGAAAGGTTCAGTCTTGTTATCACGATTATTAAAACAGAAAGGAATTTCTTTACGGTCCCGGCAACAAACGCAAAATTCTATCAGAAACTGGGCTCAATGTCTTTCACTGTCCGCGGCCCGCAAAGTTGCAAAAATTACTCGCTGCGAGGTTTTAGCTGGCTGTCCAGCTCTGCTGCCTCGACATCGCGGTAGATGCATGTCCGGTTCCTGCCCTCGCGTTTTGCCCGGTAGAGTGCCGAATCCGCCATTTCTACAAGCTCGATCGGGTCCGTCGAGTCGTCCGGAAATGAAGAGATGCCAATACTTATCGTCACGTTGTGCGTTTCCTCGGGTCTTCCCTGGCGGACGATGCTGAAATTTCGCGATTCTATCTCTTTTCTGATGCGTTCCGCTGCCACAAGTGCCTGGCCCACCTCGGCGTCGAGCAGGAAGGCCGCAAATTCCTCGCCGCCAAACCGTGCGGCCGCGTCGCCGCTGCGGAGGCATTGGATTATGCTTTCGCCAATTTCTTCCAGCGTTTTGCTGCCCGTTAAATGCCCGTATGTGTCGTTCACCTGCTTAAAATGGTCGATATCCATCATCAGCACACAAAACGGACGGTTGGCCGGACGCGCCCGCTCTGCCTCTCGCCGAAGCTCGAAAAAGAACGAGCGGCTCGAAAGCAAGCCGGTCAGATCGTCGTGCGAGATCAATCGATGAATGTTCCGTTGATATTCACGATCGATCTCGTCCAGCAGGTCGAATCGAAGAATGTGGTCGCCGATCGTGATCTTGTCGCCATTCTGAAGCGTTTCCTCGCGGATCCGCTCCCCGTTGAGCAGGGTCCCGTTCCTCGAACCAAAATCGCGGATGGTATAGGTCTTTTCGCCTGTTTTCGGATCGATAGCGGTAAGGATCATCGCGTGCCGCCGCGATACCAGCGAATCGTTGATCCTTACGTCAGCCCCGATCTCTCTTCCCAGGATGACGACCTCGCGTTCGAGTGGTATCGGGACCGCGATAAGGTCGCCGGTCAGAAACACGAGCGCCGGACGAAGGTCTCGGGTTTGGCGTTTCGCTTTTTGCATAGGAGTTGACTACGAGGCAATCGGTGAGGAGCTCAATGACTCTGCCTTACAGGATAGCTTATACTTTACTAGAATTTCCAGCGTTTTTTGCCCCATTCACTCGGAAAGGTACTGATGAAAATTCTCTTTGTTAAGCTTGGAAGCATTGGCGATATCGTCCATACGATGCCCGTGCTTGCGGCAGTACGGGCCCAGATGCCGGACGCTGAGATCGGCTGGGTGGTAGAGAAGGGGTCGGCGGAGATATTGCGTGGCAATCCTTTGATCGACCGCTTGATCGAGGTAGATACCAGATCGCTTCGAACCAAGAGACCAATGTCCGGCCTGCTGCCGGCAATAAGGGAGCAGCTAAGAACGGTCCGGCGGCACAGATATCAGGTCGCTCTCGATTTTCAGGGCCTTATCAAATCCGCGATCATAGCCAAACTCTCCGGAGCGAGAGAAAGATATGGGTTCGCAAAGGGCTCGCTTCGCGAACCGGCGGGCCGCATTTTCCTAACGCAGACGGTCGAGATCGCTCCCCAAATGCATGTGATCCGGAAAAATCTGCGATTGGCAGAAGCTGCCCTCGGAATAGAAACGAACGGCCTGCCGATCAGGTTCCCCATTCAATCGACCCCCGAAGCAGTTACCGAAAGCGAAGATCTGGCACAAAAGGTTTCCGGCCGGTTCGCGATACTCAATCCCGCCGGTGGGTGGGTGACAAAGCAATGGTCGGCTGCCAATTTCGGAAAACTCGCCGATATCCTTTGGGAAAAGCACGGACTGCGGTCGATAGTACCGCTCGGCCCGCGCGATGCCGCCTTGGGCAATGCGGTCGAGGCGTCCAGCCGCTCTGCTCTCCCTATAATTGCCCGAACAAGTTTGCTGGGCTTTTACGAACTCGCACGTCGAGCAGCGGTCTATGTCGGCGGCGATACCGGGCCGACACACCTTGCGGTCGCTGCCGGTGCTCCGGTAGTGGGAATATTCGGCCCAACGGAGTGGTGGCGGAACGGGAGCACCAACACGGCCGACATTTGTGTTGAACGCACGGACATCGGCTGCCGCGTCAATTGCCACCGCAGAACCTGCTCAAACTGGATATGTATGGACATTGACGTAGAAGCCGTTGCCGCAGCAGTTGAAAAAAGAATTGGAAATTATTGATCCTGGCAGGCATCTAAAAAGGCGGGGCCGCATTCATAGGTATTGGTCCGGCACAATTTTGGGTGTTTTCGCCGCCGTTGAGCAATTTCCCAGCCGGAAAGGGCGTCGCTTGGGTTATAATGATGACTAACCCCCGATCCTCGAGTTTTCGAGCGAGATCTCACACTTTGATGAAATTCTTCAGAAGATCGATCTTTGTCTTCGCGATAGTGGCCGCGGCCCTTTCTATTTCACTCGCCCAGAACGGCGGGTCGGCCAATGGACTTGCAAGTGCCATCGTTCCCGGCGAAGAACTGTCTTACGAAGGTAAGCTGAGCAAAAGCCTGCTTCGCGGGATAACCGTCGCCGACATGACGTTCACGGTTTCGCGGCCGTCGCCTGATTCAAATTTCGTGGTCAGCGCCGATGCCCGCTCGAAAGGAACTTTGACAAAACTGTTTCGTTTCAGCTTCGAACAGGAAATAGTTTCCCACTTTGACCCGCATGACCTAAAGGCCTACTCGACAAAGAAGCGCGACGTACAAAAGGAACGCATTCGGCTTAGCGAGGCGGTTTTCGATTATAGCGAAAACCAGGTCACGTACACCGAGACCGACCCGAACCAACCGATGAGGCCGCCCCGCAAGATAGCCTCCGATATAAAACCCGAAACTTATGACCTGATATCCGCGATCTATAGGCTGAGAACGGTCCCGCTGGCCGTCGGCTCGACGTTTGAACTGACTGTCAGCGATTCGGGGCTAGTCTATCGGGTGCCGGTCCGCGTGGTCGGCAAAGAAAGGCAGAAAACGGCGATAGGCCGTGTCAATTGTTTCCGGGTCGAACCGGTGGTGTTTGGCCCTGGCCGACTGCTTGAAGGGGAAGGGAGCATGATCATCTGGATCACGGACGACGCACGGCGGATACCGGTGCGTTCGCAGGTCAATGCGTCGATCGGAAAGATCGAAATACGCATAAAGTCCGCCAAGAACGTCGGCTCATGATCCTTCATCTGCTTGATTCCAGCTTGCTCATTCCCGATCCGCAAAGAACTCGCCTGAGTCATAATCAACCTGAAACCTTGCATCTTCGCTCTTAACCCATCATACTTTTCTATTTACGCGACGGGCGGAAATCGATATGACAGAGAAGGTTACGAGAAAGTTAACGGCGAAGGTGCGAGACGAAGAGGGTATTTCGGTGGAATTTGCTGCATTTCCCGAAGGCGGCGGTCCTTTCACATCGCCGGCACGTCCGTCGGCAAAGCCCGACACCACGGTCACGTCATCGGTTCAGGAGCCGTCTGCATCTGCGGCCGGTGTGACCGCGGAATATTCCGAAGAGTTTCTCGAACTTGCCATTCCAAAGCTGCCGTCGCTTTCAAAGGCAAACCATGCGCGCCTTCTCATGCAGTCCCCGAACAGGCTTTACTTTTACTGGACGCTCGCAAAGAATCCGTTTCACACCTTGAACCGGGCACTCGGCCAGGCAACAAACTACTCGCTCGTGCTAAAGCTAGTAGATCTGCGGACCGAAGCGGAGGAGATCCATCCGGTCGATGCGGAAGGCACCTGGTGGTTTGACGTAGATGCCGACGGCGAGTACCGGGCCGAGATCGGGTTTTACGCAGTAAATCGCCCGTATGTGCGGGTCCTCTATTCGAATACGGTCGCGACACCGCGAAAAAGCCCATCGCGAAGGTCGGCTGAGACCGCCGAATGGAGCGTTCCGGCTGCAAAGTTTGCCCGGGTCCTGGATGCGGCTGGATTCCAGAAGGACGCATTCGACATAGCTCTGGCGGGCGACGATGCAGGGGCTGCCGACCTGGCGACCCGCTCGGCATTTGCTCAATTCACCGGCAAGCGTTTTGACGAGTTCTCGTCCGTCAGCGCGGATGAGATCCGTTACGCAATGTTCGCTCTCGCCTCCGGCCTCGAGCTCGACCAGCTCCGGGCGCTGATCGGCAAAAGGCTGTTCGACATTATAGCGGGGTTGGCTGACGCTGGATCGGGCCGGGCTTTAGCGGCGCTGGATGAACAATTCGAATTTAGTGCCAGTGAATTCACGGTCGAGGAAGAAGAGTCGTCAGCCGCGGTTTTCGGGGCGAGCCTTGTGAATTTCCCGCGTCGTGTAAAAAAGGTACCGCTGCGGCCCGGCGACTTTGCCGTCCCTGGCCCGTTTGGCTCGCATTCATTGGTTTCTTAACACATATTGAACATGGGGGCGTCGCGGCTGACGCCCTTTCAACCTCCCGGATTCAGGCTGCGTTCCTTGCTTCTGAACCTCTTTCCTTTACAATCCGTGTATGCCGGTCGGTTATTTCAGCCTTATTCTGCACGCGCATTTGCCGTTCGTGCGGCATCCTGAGTATCCGTCTTTCCTGGAAGAAGACTGGCTTTACGAAGCTATAACCGAAGTCTATCTACCGCTCATTTTCATACTCCAAAACCTTCATGAGGCAGGAGCAAAACCTCGCCTTGCCATAAATGTCTCACCTCCATTGTGCGAGATGCTGGCCGACAAGCTGCTCGAAACACGCTACACGGAGCATCTTGAACGCCTGCTCGAGCTGGCCGAAAAGGAGGTCCGAAGGACCGAACGTGAAGCACGCGAATTTATGCCGGTCGCGAGGATGTATGTCGATAACCTGTCTGCGTCTCTTCATCTTTGGAACGACCGGTACGGACGAAACCTTGTCAATGCGTTTCGGGAACTGCAGGAAGAAGGCGTGGTCGAGATAATCACGTGCGGAGCGACTCACGGATTTCTGCCGCTGATCTCCACCGCCGAGGCCCGTGCCGCACAGATAAAGGTCGCAGTTGCCAACTATGAAAAGCATTTTGGCCGCCAGCCTCGCGGCATTTGGCTTCCTGAATGTGCCTACGAGCCCGGCATAGAGGACCTTCTCAAAGAGGCGGGTATAGAATATTTTGTCTCTGACACTCACGCGATCCTCTATGGCGATCCCCGGCCAAAATTCGGCGTGCACGCGCCGGTCGTTTGCCCGAACGGCGTTGCAGTTTTCGCACGCGACGTCGAAACAAGCCAGCAGGTTTGGAGCGATGTGGTCGGCTATCCCGGAAGCGACGTTTATCGCGAATTCTACCGCGATATCGGCTGGGACCTGCCGCTCGATTACCTGAAACCCTATCTTGACGATGAGGGGAACCGAAAGCACCTGGGGCTGAAATATCACCGCATTACGGGCCGAAACGTGCCTCAGCAATTGAAGCAGCCCTATTTACCGGGACTGGCTCGCGAAAAAGCGGGCGAGAACGCCTCTCATTTCCTCGGCGAAAGGATGAAACAGGCATTCGAGCTAAGGGAATTGTTCGGCGGGCACCCGCCGCTGGTCGTTTCTCCGTACGACGCAGAGCTTTATGGGCACTGGTGGTTTGAGGGCCCGCAATTTCTTGATTTTTTCTTTCGAAAGCTACACTTTGATCAGTCGGAGATAGCAGCCGTAACGCCGGGAGATTTTCTAGATTCGGGCATTTCGATTCAGGTTCAGCGGCCATCGGCCTCATCGTGGGGCGAGAATGGATATTTCAAAGTTTGGATCAACGAGGGGAATTCGTGGATGTATCCCTATCAACACGATGCCGAACGGAGAATGACGGCACTCGCAAACAGGTTTAGTGATCTGAACGAGGGGCTGCACGAGGGAGCGGCGAATCCGGTCTCCGCATCAGCGAGCCTTCCGGTTCCTACGTCTCGAATTTTGAACCAGCTTGCCCGCGAACTTCTTCTCGCACAGTCCAGCGACTGGGCATTTCAGATCTACCAGGGCACTACGGTCGAATATTCTTCACGCCGCTTTCAGTCGCACATCCATCGTTTCGACCTTCTTGCAAACATGCTCGAAAGCGGACAGGTGAATGAAGCTCTCCTCGCAGAGATCGAAGGCCGTGACAACATCTTTCAAGAGATCGACTTCCGCATCTACCGATCGCTTACCCCCGAAAAATAGTGATGGCCGGGAAAATACATCCCGGCCATCGTCTAGCAAGTCACTCAAAACTTCGACAAGCCTTAATGCTCGTTGAAGTTTGCCGCCGGCACGTCTCCCGTCGCACCCCATGGCCTCGAGAAGATAATTCGGGTGACCGGCGTCATTGTATAGAAAACGCCCGGATTACCCGGCCGCCAAACGGTAAACTCGGTGGCTCCATCGCCATTATAATCAGCCTGAGCGATTATGTCGGTAGCGAAAACTCCCCATGTATCTGAAACATCGGGGCCGCCGCCGCTCGGACGAAACTCCCATCGCCACTGGCCATTGTCATTCCGGGCGACTGCAAGATCCGTCTTGCCGTCACCGTCGTAGTCGCCTGGTACGACCGAGTCGTTAGCGAGCCCGAACCACTGCGAATAGATCTGTCCGCCTGAGGTTTTGACCCAGAAACGCCCGTTGACACCGTTGAAATCCGTACGCTGAACAACAAAATCGTACTTGTCGTCTCCGTCATAATCGCCTGGTGCCGGTGTGTCGCCGCCTTGCCCCCAAACTACCGACTGAACTCCCGGCGGTGAACCGATCTGGCGGTAGAACCACGTGCTCGGGTCGGCCGGTGTTGCCCCTGCGCGATAAACGGCAAGATCAGCACGACCGTTGCCCGTATAGTCGCCGACCACGCTCGCATCGTCGCCGTTCGTACCGAAAGGCTCAGTGAACATTGTCATCGTTGCGCTGCGAACAATATAGAAGATGCCCTGAGTGCCGGGTCGGAAAACAGCGAAATCGGTCTTGCCGTCGCCGTCATAATCCGCCGGTACGAACTGATCCGACGCGATTCCCCAGTCAGTTGTCGAGGTCGGGAAGCCATCCTGGAACGAGGTGAACCATCTTACCTGGCCGGACGCACCGCCGCCAACATTTCGAAGCGTTACATAATCAGACTTTCCGTCGCCATTCATATCGAGCGGGGCGGTGCTGACCGGGCCGCCGCCTGGGACCGTGACGTCCTGCATCGTAACCGTATATGGGCCCGCCGCGGCGCCGCCTGCTGAATAAAATGAGTCGATAAACAGGTACAACGGCGTGTTCAATGGCAGCGAGTTCATCTGCGATGCATCGATCGTCTCAGGCGAGCCATTGAAGGTACTGTCGGCGCCGGCAAGACAATTGTTCGAAACATTCCCGGTGCCGGCCGGGCACATAATGCCGGTTGTACCATTCAGGATGTAAATCGACATGTCGTAAATGGGCGACGACGTTGTTGCAGTGATCTGCGGATTTGGTCCGCGTGCACTGATCTGGAACGAGTAAATGTGATCAGGGCCGGCTGTTTGTGTATAAAAACCGTTGCAGGCAAGCGGGATCGAAGCAACTGTATTGTTTGCACCTACCGTCGAGCCGCTGTCCACAAATGGGGAAGCCGCAGTATAGTTTCCCGGCGGGATCGGTGCCCCAGGACATTCATCGGCCCCGGCAAGGAGGTTCACCATATTGAACTCGCCCTTCTGTCCAGGCAGCCGATATTCACTTTGCCGTCGAAGCAATTCGGTCTTTGAGCACGCAGCGTTCAGCTTCTTGACGAGCTCCGCTCCCTTCTGGGCAATGCGGGGCGGGACCGAAAACTCTTTGTCTTTTGCTTCGGCCTCAGTCGGCACGGCAGAGATCACAGCCGCAGCGCCGGCTACTGCCGAAAGGGCTCCGAGTCGCCACCGCCAAGCAGCAACATCGGCAAAACCCAGTTCGGGTCTTACGGAAGGCCGGCCGAGTATCTCGGATCGCCCCAAGTTCGCATTTCTGACTTTCATTCAATTTCCTCCTTTATTTACTTAACTTTACAATCCGATCCGACCAAAGTCCGTCGACGGATGATACCTGGCGAATCGACGGATCCGCTCTTTCTGCAGTTCTGATAGACCCGTGCGGCCGCGGCCGGCAACACCTTTATTGAACCTGATCTTTCTGCCTTCGGCCTCCGTCGAAGCGATCTTCGCATCGACCGCATTTAGAGGGGCACCGAGACCGTAGAATCCCAAAACTTCCTCAACTGCGGCTGTCTTATTTGAGATCAAGTGTTCATAGGTCAACCAGTGTATGGGGAGTTTGTGCCGCTTCTCGGCCTCGGACCATGAAGCGACGAACTGAAAATACCAAGGGATGACATTATCGATCAGCAGATCGATCTTTGTGTCCTCGTCAAGCGAAGAAAAGTCGGCCCTGAAATAGGAATTAAAATGCGCGCCCTGTACGTTGTAAAAATCCAGGAGGCTCATAACCGAATCGAAGATATTTCTTACGAGTACTATCGGCCTGATGCCGAATGCCTGCATCAGATGGATATTCGCGTCGGAAGCACGGCAATGCTGCTGCGTCACTGTATCCAGATGGGCCGTCTCTTTCAGGGTCGGCAAATAGATCTCGTGTTCGGTCTGACCCGCAGCATAGACCATGAAAACGTCTCGGAAACCTGTTAGGTTTACCAACACATTCTTCAAAAACGTCGATGCCGATTTAGGGACACAGGCGATAAAAATATGACGGCCAAGCTGTTCCGTAGCGATCTCGGTCGTATAATCCGACAGCAAAGGACGCTGCCCCGTAACCGACAGGCTGTTCGTCAAATTGATGTAAGAGCTCGCGCTCGGATAAACCGCGATCGCTTTTCGACAGCAATCGAGGCTCGCGTCGAATTGCCCGTTTCCAAAACAGGCCAACCCAAGACCCTGGAAGGCCTCAGCAAATCGCTGTAAAAATACCGAGTCGTCCACCATCGGCCCGCGTACCTCGAGGCTCAGGGCGGCTCTGACAAATCGAATGGCCTGCGCAGTATCGCCATTGGACAAAAGCTTTTCGACCAGGCTCTTATAACTTAATAAAAGATTGTGGACAATGTGATCGTAGAACGGCATCTCGGCCGTCATTTTCTGAAGGGCGCTCTGAAAAAAGGTCACCGCGACGTCGGGGTTACCTCGCTTCAGTGCTTGAGCTCCAAAATCGACCTCTTGCTGGAGGGCACTTAACAGGTTCTGATTAAGGTTCGAAGCATCAATCGTTTGGCGAGATTGGTGCATTTACGATCAACTTAAGTATCGAAAAATATGACACTTAAGGTTACCTTAACCGTACAGTTCCAGTCAATCAAATTCTGGCGAAAGGGGTTTTGGTCAGGATTCCTGGGATCAAAGCGTCTCGTGCTGTTTGGCCGACTTGGCTGGCAGCCTCATCTAACAAAACCTGCATCAGTGAGAGTTTTGACTATCGATGCAGCATTTTCCGCGGCCGGCCGGCTTGCTCCATCGAGTACGATCTCAGCATTCTCAGGCCTTTCGTAGATGTCATCCACGCCCGTAAAGTTGGTTATCTCCCCGCGGCGAGCCTTCGCATACATTCCCTTCGGATCGCGCCGCTCGCAAACCTCCAGCGGCGTGTTCACAAATACCTCAAAAAAACGGCCTTCTTCGAACATTTGCCGGACCTGATTCCGACTTTGTAGATAAGGGCTGACAGCCGCACAAATTGCGACTCCACCGTGTCGTACGATCTCCGAGGCGACAAAACCGATGCGCGAAATGTTGATATCACGATCCGCGGGCGAGAAGGTCAGACCTTTCGAGAGGTGGGTTCGGACCACATCGCCATCGAGAAGTGTCGACCGGCGCCCTTCCTGCAGCAGCAAGGAGACAAGGATCTCGGCAGTTGTCGATTTGCCAGAACCGCTAAGGCCTGTAAACCAAATGCAGACTCCCTGCCGATGCTTTGGAGGATACGATTCGGACAATATGTTTGAGACCTCGTGGCGTGTGAACCAAAGGGGAAGCTGCTGGCCTTTGTTGAGGTACTTGTCGCGCAGGTCGGAGCCCGAAAGTGAAAAAGTGCGGCTGCCGGGCCTGACTTTGCCGACCTCTTCGTAGCGTCCCTCATCGGGGAGGTAAGCAAATTCCTGGAATGCCATTATATTAACTCCGGTCTCTTCGCTCGTAGCCTTTGCCAATTCCTGAGCGGCCTCAGGTTCGTAGAACGGCTTACCATGCGAGTCTCGGCCCGGACTTGCGTGGTCGCGGCCGACGATCAGGTGATTGGCACCGTAATTTCGTCGTATGATGGCATGAAAAACCGCCTCTCTCGGCCCGGCCATTCGCATCGCAAGCGGAAGAAGGGCAAGCAGAACCTGACCCGGTTCGTAGGCGAGTTCCGCAACAGCCTTATACGTTCGGACTCGCGTGAAGTAGTCGATGTCCCCTTCTTTCGTCATACCCACAACCGGATGAAGCAAAAGCGACCCACTTGTCTTTTCGATGGCGCGGCGGGTCATTACCTCGTGCGCATAATGGATAGGGTTTCTTGTCTGGAAGGCAATCACGTCGGGCCGTCCGAAGGCGGCAAGACGTTCCCGGGCTTGGGCTGGCGTGAGCCTGAGGTCCTCAAAGTCGTGATAGATCGGCAGACCCAGAACGCGGAGCCGGCCGCTGAGATTGTAGCGTCCGCGGGAATAGGTCTCCGAGACAAGTGGATGTCGAAGGTCCGTAGTCCCAAACACGGACGCTGAAAGTTCCTCACGGTCCCATTCATAGATCTCTTCCACATCGAACAACGCGAGAATATCGTTGCGGGCGTCCCGAAGGGAGATCGGCTGCCCTACTTCGATCACAGACAGATCATCGACCGAGAGCGTTATCGGGATAGGGAATAGAGTTCCGTCTGCCAGCCTCATTTCTTGAACGACCCGAACGAGATCTGCTCGCCCCATGAACGTCCGAAGCGGCGAAAAACCGCCTATAGCCAGCAGTTCCAGATCGCATGTCTCCCGCTGCGTTAGCTGGATCCACGGCAATGTGCCCGCAAAAGAAAAAAGTTCGGCATGCTCGGCAGGATCCACGATCAGGTCCACCAAACTGCCGCCGTAAGGCTTGATCAGGTTCTCGTCATTCGACATAGCTACTAAACTTAAACAATAACTCCCGTACTCGACAAACCTCGGAGCCTAAACAGGCCTTTTGGCGAAGATGGCAAGGTTGCCTAATTCAGGTGGCAAAGTTATCATTTTCGTTCCGAATGGGATAAAAGGACTGTTCTTTTGAGGCAAGGAGCCTTCTGCCTCGATTTGAAGGCTTTGTTGATTATGATCGAAAAGGGCGTAGAGATCGCGCCGGCAAACGGGAAATTGGGCGTACTGCTTGTCGGCCTCGGCGCCGTCAGCACAACTTTCGTTGCAGGGGTCGAGGCAATTCGGCGCGGTATCTCGCAGCCGGTCGGTTCGCTTACGCAGATGGGGACCATCCGGCTTGGCAAGCGTACTGAAAACAGATCGCCGCGGATCAAGGATCTTGTGCCGCTGGCGGAACTTGACGATATCGTTTTTGGTGCCTGGGATATTTTTGCCGACAATGCTTTTGATGCGGCGATGAAGGCCGGCGTCTTGGAGAAAGACCTGCTAAATCATGTCTCGGAACAGCTTGCATCGCTGCAGCCGATGCCTGCAGTTTTCGAGCAAGACTACGTCAAGCGTCTGCACGGCGAGAACATTAAGACCGGCAAGAACAAGATGGAGCTTGCCGAGCAGCTGGTCGATGACATAGCAAGGTTCAAGAGCGAGAACGGCTGCGATCGGCTGGTAATGGTCTGGGCCGCCTCGACGGAGATCTTCCTGGAGGAATCGGACGTCCACCGTTCGATCGAAGCGTTTGAAAAGGGCCTTTACGACAGCGATCCGGCGATCGCACCCTCAATGATCTACGCCTACGCCGCGATCAAGTCGGGAGTACCTTTTGCAAACGGCGCGCCGAATCTAACCCTCGACATACCCGCGCTCACACAATTGGCCGAGCAGCAAAAGGTGCCGATCTGCGGTAAGGATTTCAAGACCGGACAAACCCTGATGAAAACCATCCTCGCACCCGGACTGAAAGCCAGGATGCTTGGGCTCGACGGATGGTATTCGACAAATATCCTCGGTAACCGCGACGGCGAAGTGCTCGATGATCCGGAAAACTTCAAGACCAAAGAGGAATCAAAGCTCTCTGTGCTTGAACACATCCTGCAGCCCGATGTCTATCCGGACCTCTACAATGATTTTTCTCACGTGGTGCGGATCAACTATTACCCGCCTCGAGGTGACAACAAGGAAGGTTGGGACAGCGTGGACATTTTTGGCTGGCTCGGCTACAAGATGCAGATAAAGATCGATTTTCTGTGTCGCGACTCTATTCTTGCCGCACCGCTTGCTCTTGACCTTGCTCTGTTCCTCGACCTTGCGCAGCGCGCCGGGATGAAAGGTGTTCAGGAATGGCTGTCGTTCTATTTCAAGGCCCCGCAGACCGCTCCGGGCCTTTATCCTGAACACGATCTTTTTATCCAACTGATGAAGCTCAAGAATACGCTCAGGCATATGCGCGGCGAGGACTTGATCACCCACCTCGGGCTTGAATACTATGATTAGAGTTTAGGAAACGAAAAGCCGCATCTCAGTATCTGCCCGCACTGAGCTTGCAATATTAAGTTTTGTTCCTTCATCTCACGTTCTACCGCCGCCTTCGAATCTTCCATCACCATCGGACTACTCTATCCGCTGAAAGCGGACATTTCATTTGCTACGACCACCGGACATATGATGTGCCACCTACAACCACACAAAAAAGGCTTGACATTAGCCTTGCCTTCTGATAGGAAAGAGGAAGTTTGGCTGTTGGGCATCCAATTGTGCATCATTGAAATGAGGCTCCCATGAAACAAAATTCGAGCGTTTTTCCACTACACCCTTTGTGTTTGTCTTTTCATGTAGTGCTGGCACTGATTGTTGGCCTATTCTTCGGCAGCCTGTCGGCGGCTGGCGCTCAAGAAACGCTCGAAAACAAGGTTCCGAAACATTTGCCGATTAAGGTAGAAGTCCTCTACGGAAAGCGTGCCCAAACGCTTGAGAACGCTGAAGTCAAAATCACTAAGACAGGGAAAAGGCCCATATATTCTTTGCGTATTTTCGTAAGCACGGTTGATGATCCGCGATTTGCAAAATGGGGTGTTGCCTCGTTTTATTTTGGAAGAGCCGAGTTAAGGACTTTCGGTAACCTGGCTAACAGTGACGATCCCTTCATAAAACCCGGAGAAACCGTCGTCTTTTGGGTAGGCAAAAAGTCAGCCGAAGATTTTCGCTTGGCCATACAAAATGCAATTGGCATCATTCCGGAAAAATATGAATTGATCTTTCAGCATCTTGGTTTCGGTGACGGCACGAGCTTCTGGGGTACAACCGGAGCGTATTACCGGCCAAAAAAGGAGACGCCTATTGTGAATGCGACAGATCTTAGGCGTCCTTTTTTTTTTAGAACCGCGAACTGATTCCTGCTCAACCTCGAAAACCACAGTTGACCTCAATAATTTCCCCGGATTTAATCAATCCAAGAATCCCTGGTTCGCTCACGCGGAAGCTCCGTCGTCCTGTCCGTATTCTTGCGGAACATTAAACGGCTTACCTTGCTATAAAGCCAAGCAATCAACAACTGGTTGTTGTGCATTTCCACATCCGAACTACAGCATTAACTTTGTTGAATACGCACCGGGGTGTAATGATGCCGGCGATGAATGCTAAATACTACTGACAAAAATTTGTTGACAAACATCACTGGTTCTTGTAGCAAGAAAGTGATTATTTAAGATTAAGAACTGAACAAGAAACCGGAGGCTCTCATGAAACGAAACTCTAACCTCGCTCCTTTGCCACAACGAGGTCATCGCTCTTTGCTTGTGAAGCTTGTGTTTGTTCTGCTTCTTGGAATATTTGCTATGGCGAGTTTGAGCGTTCAGGCCCAGAATAAGGAAACGCTCGAAAACAAAGTGCCGAAACATTTGCCCATTAAGGTGGAGATTCTTTACGGCAAACGAGCCGAACTTCTCGAAAATGCTGAAATTAAGGTTACTAATACGGGGAAACGCCCAATTTTCTTTTTGAAGTTTATGGTTAGTACGGCTGATAGTCCGGAGCTAAGCGTAAAATACGGTCTTGGCTCGTTCTATTTTGGGAGGCGTGAGTTGATAACGTTCGGTAATTTGGCTAACAGCGATGATCCGTCCCTAAAACCTGGAGAAAGCCTTCTTTTCACGGTGAGCAAAAAGCGCGTCGATGCATATCGCAAGGCAAGGCGCGATGAGCATCAGATCATTCCAGAAAGGTACGAACTCATCTTTCAGTTCCTAAACTTCGGCGATGATACCGGATTCTTTGGTACTAACGGAGCGTTTCGCGCGCCAAAGAAAGAGACTCCTATTGTGAATGCGACTGACCTTCGGCGTCCTTTTTTTTTTAGAACCGCAAACTGAATCCTGCCCTTTCTCAAATACCCCAGTTGACCTCAACCGTTTAGAACGATCGATCGCCCGCGCTCTTAGAGGCTACCGACACGCTAACAATAATTGGCTGATTCACTATTGCGCGGAGTTTAGATGTATGCTAAATGTAAGAAGGCTGTGGGCCTTCATACCTGCGGCCTTCATCTGGACGTGATCCTTCCGCGTCCCAAAGTCCAGCCAACGTAACAATTATTGAAATCATCATTATGACGACGGATTTGCCGCGACCTCGCGTCTGCAAATTCGGGCCCGACAATCGTCATTTGGTTAATGGAAACCGGCAGCCTAGCAGGGTTCCCGGTTAGGAGCGAACGAGATGAAGAGCGAGACGACGAACAGGAAAACAGGAGCCAGCAAAGGCATATTGCTCGATCCGGACCGTAAGAGCCCGAGAGCGAAGGAGTTTGAAGACAAACTCTCGGCCCTAATTGTCGGGCAGGAACGCGGCGTTCGGCGTCTTAGCGGCCTTTTCCAGATCTATCTCGCGGGCATGAATAACCCGGCTAGGCCCATCGGGACAATGCTGTTCCTCGGGCCAACCGGTTCTGGAAAGACAAGGGTTGTCGAAGCCGCATCAGAAGTCTTGTTCGGCGAACCCCACGCAGTCGTGAAGATCGACTGTGCCGAATTCCAGCACTCGCACGAGATAGCAAAGCTTATCGGTTCGCCTCCGGGTTACCTCGGCCATCGCGAAACTTCGCCGATGCTTACGCAGGAAAACCTCGATAAGGCCCACACCGATGAAACCAAGCTTACGTTTGTTTTGTTCGACGAGATCGAAAAGGCATCCGATTCGCTGTGGCAGCTATTGCTCGGGATCCTTGATAAGGCGACATTGACATTGGGGGACAATCGCCGGGTCGATTTTTCGAGGACCATCGTGATCATGACCTCGAATCTTGGTGCCCGAGAAATGTCTGATATGATCTCCGGCGGGATCGGATTCGCACCAGGCAAGGGCGGAGCCAAACCAAAAGAAGACAGCGAGATCGACACAAAGATCTATCGAACCGCACTCGAAGCGGCCAAGCGAAAGTTCTCGCCTGAGTTCATGAACCGCATAGACAAGGTGGTCGTCTTCCGCAGCCTCAAGGAACATCACCTGCGGAGGATCCTCGAGATCGAACTGGCTGCGGTCCAGGAACGCATCACCGAATCTGCCGGTACGAAGTTCGTCTTTGAATGCACGGATCCTGCGAAAGAATTCCTGCTTCATGAAGGCATTGACCTAAAGTATGGTGCCCGGCACTTGAAGCGGTCGATCGAGCGTTTTCTTGTTTACCCGCTTTCGAACCTGGTCGCAACGCAGCAGGTTGAATCGGGAGATCTTGTTGTCGTGGACTTTGATGCCGATAAAGATTCGCTGATCTTTACCAAACACTCGGGCAAACTTATAGTCAGCGAAACGACGCATGAAGACGACGACTCAAAGCCGCTTTCGAAGTCAGACGCAGTAGGAGCGCCGCTGCCGCAGGCCCAGGCTGCAACCGGAATGAGCAAATCGAAGGGTGAAAATAACGATGTTTAAGCGATATTCGAATTTAGCTTGTTTGAACAAGGAGGCTTGACCAGCCTCCTTTTTCTTTTACAAACTCCTTTACAATAACTCTAAATTCCCGGGCTGACCGCCAATAACGCTCGTCTTTACCTTTCCCACGCAAGTGAGCGGGTAACCGCCTCTCGCCATCGGTCACGACTTCTTTTTGCCTCTGCCGGAGAGATCGACGGCTCGAAGCGATCGGCGGCATCCCATTGATCTGCGAGCTGTTCCTTCGAATCCCAGAAACCTGTTGCAAGACCGGCCAAGTAGGCGGCACCGAGGGCAGTGGTCTCTCGAGTACGGGCACGAACGACCGGCATTTGTAGCAGATCGGCCTGTATCTGCATCAACAGACGGTTGTCTGTCGCACCGCCGTCAACCCGGAGTTCCTCAAGCTCAATGGCTGAATCAGAGTTCATTGCATCAAGCAGGTCCGCAGTTTGAAATGCGATCGACTCAAGAGCGGCTCGGGCTAAATGGGCTCGGCCCGTGCCTCTCGTCATCCCGATCACAAGCCCGCGGGCTTCCTGGTCCCAATATGGCGTTCCTAGCCCGGCAAAGGCCGGCACGAAATAGACTCCGCCGTTGTCCGGCACAGATGCCGCCAGGGCCTCAACATCCGCGGACCGAGCGATTATCCCAAGCGAATCACGAAGCCATTGAACTACGGCCCCGCCTATGAAAACACTGCCTTCGAGCGCGTATTCCGTGACCGAACCGATCGTCCATCCAACCGTTGTAAGAAGTCGGTGATTCGAGGGAACTGGGGCCGAACCTGTATTTTGCAGCATAAAGCAGCCGGTCCCGTAGGTATTCTTTACAGAGCCGGGCGAAAAACAGGCCTGGCCGAATAGCGCCGCTTGCTGGTCGCCCGCGACTCCAGCGATAGGAATACCCGTTAACTCGCCCGGACATTCCACCCTCCCATATATCTCCGAAGAGGCGCGAACCGCCGGAAGCATCATATATGGAATAGCAAATATATCGAGGAGCTCTTTGTCCCAATTCAGGGAGTGGATGTTAAAGAGCATCGTTCGCGAAGCATTTGAAGTATCCGTAACGTGTAGCTCGCCCCTGGTTAACTTCCACACCAGCCACGAAT
Source organism: Pyrinomonadaceae bacterium (assembly GCA_035327545.1). Classification (GTDB taxonomy): domain Bacteria; phylum Acidobacteriota; class Blastocatellia; order Pyrinomonadales; family Pyrinomonadaceae; genus OLB17. The sequence goes on from DAOLDE010000003.1 coordinate 46,548, forward strand.
CGACGGTTCCGAACCTGAGCTCGCCGGCCTCGGCTCGGCTGCGAGCCCCATCAACGTTGTCCAACAACCATTTGATCTTGCTAGCGGAAAAATAGGCATCGACTTCCAGGCCCGTACGTTCCTTGATCAGCTCCGCATGTACCGTTCGGACCTCGTTACAAAATGGTGCGGTGCGGCGGTCCTGCCATACGATCGCGTTGTGGATCGGCTCGCCGGTCCGGGCGTCCCAGACGATCGTTGTTTCGCGCTGGTTGGTGATCCCGATCGCAGAGATGTCGGATGCTGACAGGCCTGCCTTAACAAGAGCTTCGAGAGCGGTGTCGATCTGTACGCGCCAGATATCTTCAGGATCGTGTTCAACCCAACCGCTTTGCGGATAGATCTGTTTGAATTCCTTTTGTGCCAGGGCGGCCACCGAGCCTTCTCGATCGAATATTATCGATCGGCTGCTTGTCGTGCCCTGGTCGAAGGCGAGGATATATCCCATGTATAAAGAGTTTAAGCCTCGAGTACGTTCTTCACAAAATCGTTCCTGAGATATAGATCGATCTCGTCGCGTACCCGCCGAAACGCCTCGAGCCTGTTCTCAAAGCCGCCCGAGGCGAACCAAGGATCTTCGAAAGCGTGATGGACCAGTTTAGTGCGAGCAGGGAAGTAGGGGCAATTCTCTCGAGCGTTGTCGCAAACAGTCAAAACGTAATCGAACTCTCGGTCCGCAAATACGTCGACAGACTTCGACGTACTCGAGCTGATGTCGATACCGACCTCTTTTAAGACCTCTATTGACTCGGGGCTGACCCCAATGGGGCGTGTACCGGCACTCTCAATAACATATTTGTCACCACAGATATGTTTCAAAAGGCCCTCCGCCATTTGGCTTCTGGCCGAGTTGCCGGTGCAAAGAATGAGGACGCTCTTCGTTTCGTTTGACATATATTTGTCTTCAGGCGGAAACGGTTTCGCCAAAAGTTTTTCTCGATCGCAGTGCTACCCGTACTAGAAGGATGAGCACCGGCACCTCTATAAGTGGGCCTATGACGGCCGCAAATGCAACACCTGAGTTTATACCGAAAACAGCTATCGCAACTGCTATGCCGAGTTCGAAATTGTTTCCGGCCGCCGTGAAGGCCAACGACGTACTCTTCGGATAGTCGGCTCCCGCCTTTTTGGCCAGATAGAATGCCGAGAAGAACATGATCACGAAATATAAGAACAGGGGTATGGCGATTCGAACGACGTCAAACGGGATCTGCACGATCAGTTGTCCCTTATAGCTGAACATGACGACGATCGTAAACAACAGGGCGATGAGGGTGATGGGACTGATCTTTGGAATGAAGACATTGCTGTACCATTCTTTCCCCTTGATTCTGACCAGCAAGAAACGCGTGACCATTCCGGCGAAAAACGGAATCCCAAGATAAATAAGCACGCTTTCGGCGATCTGCGTGATGCTGATGTCAACAGTGGCTCCGGTGACGCCAAACAAAGGCGGCAGGACCGTCACGAAGATATAGGCATATAAGCTATAAAAGAGTACCTGGAAAATACTGTTGAAAGCGACCAGGCCAGCGACGTATTCATTGTCGCCCCGGGCGAGATCGTTCCAAACAATGACCATCGCTATACAGCGCGCGATGCCTATCATTATCAACCCGATCATATACTCGGGTTTGTCGAAAAGCAGCGTGACCCCAAGCAGAAACATCAAAGCCGGGCCGATAACCCAGTTTTGCACGAGCGATAAACCTAGGATCTTTGTATTACGAAAAACCGAGGGAAGCTCTTCGTACTTAACTTTTGCCAAGGGCGGGTACATCATCAGGATCAAGCCGATCGCGATCGGGATGTTGGTCGTGCCGACTTGAAACTGGTTGATGAGATCAGCGGTCTCCGGTATGAAGTAACCCAAGCCAACACCGATAGCCATCGCGGCAAAGATCCACAACGTCAGGTATCGGTCAAAGAATGACAGTCCTTTTACCGGATCATCAGTTTTAGAAATGGTTTCCGTCATAGTTCGCTAAAATCATATATGAACAAACATATATATTCAAGCGAATGAATGTTAACTTAATATAGACATAACGTGCTTTTTGAACGTGGTTCCTTTTGTCCGTTTGGAATAACTTAATTCAAACCGAATCGACGAAGGGCGTTCCGACAATTTAGCCGGCTCGCCCTCCGCCGATCTTGAATTCGCCGCGACCAGTGTGTTCAGGCTCGGGCATAAATCACGACTGCTGCCCGACCGCGCAACAGCTCATACTAGTGCAGCCGAGCCGACTGCAGGCCGAACTGAATGAGATCGACCCGATCCGCTTATTCAACATTACAAAGTGGAGCAGCCCGATCATTAAGCTCCCAACCATGACCTGCATGGCCATCATCTCGCCCATCGATCCGTAGGAGCCCATGCTGAACGGTGCCTCTAAACTCCAGGCCGAGGCGGGCTTACTCGCGAAGATGAATGAGAAAGACGCCACCTTCAATATAGTCGCGGCAACGTGAAGCGAGTATTCCCCGGTCGTAAGGCCGCCTATCGATGCACGGCTGTCCCCTTCTGAGAAAACGTCCAGCATCTCAACGGATAAGGCGGCCGCCACGAAGAATACTCCGGCCCATAATGCATACCCGCCGGAATTCTGGTAATAGAGGAAATAAGCGAGCGGGACCATGATCAGTGCAAATATCCCGTGCAATTTATGTTCGTAGATCGATTCAGGTCGGGTATGCAGCTTGTACTTCCACATATGGTAGTAAAAGAGGTCCACTGCTCCGACGATCATGAACAAGTTCAAAAGGACGAATCCGACAATGACTAGATGTTCCATTTCCATGCCCTCCTATTCAATGTCGCCACTAAGCCGCACATGCTCCGTCGCCGCACGAGGTAGCGGCCACACGCGTCCCTTCGAAAAAGCTCTTGAGGTTCGCAAGTGAGTTCGCTGTCCGTCCTGCATCTGATGCTACCTTATCCTGCTGGCCTTCGTTTGCATAAACCGTTTTCAATATGGCTTCGATTATTAACGCTTTTGGTGCCGCCTTATACTCCCGGCCCTGGAAGTCCCAAACTCGACAGAAGGTTTCAGTTCCGCTGATAGCACTGCACGAAGAGCAATGGCTTTCCCGTACCTCCAAAGCGAGGTCCTGGCCGTTAACGCGGATCGTAGGGGAGCTGACAAATCCGAACTGAAGAGCCTGGTCGTAGGATGTTACATGGATCTTGTTCAATGCCACCTCGGCACCGGTTGTTTCGAGAAGTGTTGATATCTCGTTCAGTGCGTCTTCGAGATTGCCTTCCGAGCCCTGGCAGGGCTCGCACGATTCAAGATCGAGATATAGAAAATCGATCGTTACCTTTTGTTTGTCAACCTGTGCCGATCCCGACACAGTTCCGGCCGAGCAACCGCATCCGCTTGATTGTGTTATTGATTCCGTCATCATATTTCTCCTTTGCGAATTAGAAGGTCCCTTTCGGGTTTCGAAATTAAAGACGGAACTTTTTACAAAAGGACGCAAAATATCTTTAAATAACGGAGCTCAATGTGGACAGACCGCACACTCCTCTATCTGCTGTCGGTATTCCACGATCTTTGCCGATCGGCCAAACTCGAGCCGGCAACACTGAATTAGCTTGTCTTTCAACTTTTCCCTTCCGCGTTGAACACGCGATTTTGCGCCGGATAACGATATCTCGAGCTTTTCCGCCAACTCATTTTGGGTGAGTCCTTTAATATCTGCCAGCATGACTGCATCCCGGTACTTTTCGGGAAGCTCGCCGATCATCGGTTCAAGCCAGCTCAACACGTCCTCTTGAGCGGACGCGTCATCCGGCTCGAATGCAAATGACTCAGCCTGATCATCAAGTATCGTGAGATCGATCTTGGTATCTCGATAATGGTCTGCTATCGCATTTCGAGTTGTTCGAAAGATCCACGGGTAGAGTCTGTCAGGTTCCTTTAGCTTGTCGATATTTCGAAGGATCTTGACGAACACATCCTGCAGAATGTCATCCGCGTCGGCGTCGTTCGTCACGCGCCGGGAAATGAAATTGCGAAGTCGATCTTTGGATTCGGCCCAAAGAAGCGAGACGGTGTCTGTGGTGTCATCGAACATGGGAAACCTCATACTGCTCCGTCAACCTAGTGCATCATATATGTCACGACATATATCATCTATGTGTTCGACCCCTACTGAAACCCGCAATAACCCTTCTGAGATCCCTGCCTGAGCCCGCTCTTCCACGGTCAGGGAAGCGTGAGTCATAAGAGCAACCGGCTGGACGAGTGTCTCTACCCCGCCCAGCGATGTGCCAAATGTGCAAACCTTGAGGTTATTGACAAGCGTTTTCGCCAACTCGGCCGAGCCAACGTCCACGCCAACCATGCCGCCGAACCCGCTCATTTGACGTTTTGCGATCTCATGGTTGCGATGCCCTTCCATGCCGGGGTAATGAACTGAAGCCACTTTTGGGTGCAAGGCGATCGTATTCGCAAAGGCAGATGCGTTAGAGTTGTGCCTTTCCATCCTAAGAGCCAGCGTCTTGATTCCACGTAACACCAGCCAGGCAACCTGAGGGGCAATGTTGCCGCCGTAGAGTTTTGCCGGTCCATGCCGGGCTTTGTCGATCAAGTCCTTTCTCCCTACCAGCACTCCAGCGGTGAGGTCGCTGTGCCCGCCAAGGTATTTCGTCGCACTATGAACGACAAGGTCCGCTCCATAGGTTAGTGGCAGCTGGTTAAAGGGAGTCGCGAATGTATTGTCCACGATCGTGGCGATCCCGGCCCGTCGGCCCAGTGCAGCGACCTCACCGATGTCGGTAATGCGCAGAAGCGGATTCGACGGCGTTTCGACCCAAAACATTTTTGTGTTCGGACGGATCGCAGCCGCATACGCCTCGGCATCAGCCGCATCGACAAACGTAGTTTCAACACCAAACCGGTTCCCGATGTGGTTAAGAAAATTTGTTGTAGTGGAATACATCGATGCCGGAGCCACGACGTGGTCTCCGGAACCAACCAAAGTAAATGCGGCAGCCGAGATAGCGGCCATGCCCGAGGCGAACGCCAGAGCGTCTTCTCCTTGTTCGAGCTCGGCTATCGTCCTTTCGAGGGCTTCTACTGTTGGGTTGCCGAGCCGTCCATAAAAGTAGCCCGGCTTTTCGTAATTGTGGATCGCGATGCCTTCTTCCGCATCGGAAAAGGCGAAGACCGACGAGGGATAGATCGGAACCGAGACAGCACCGAAATTCGCGTCTCGGTCTTCGCCCGCATGAACAGCCTTAGTGAAAAACGAATGTTCGCCCATTAGAATGTTCTCCATCAGCAGCAAGGTTGATTTGTCGCTCCAATGGTAGATGCCTTTTGGCCCGGTGTGCAACAGGCTGCTTTTTCAGAAACCGCAGGATCAGGAACTTTCGCTCCAGGTTCGGCAGAAAGGGCGGCGTGGCTCACCTTTTCACCGCATGCGCAAGAATTGGCCTGAGGCTCGGTGTTCTCAAGCACGACGAACACTTCCCATTCGTTACCGTCCGGGTCGCGTGCCCAGGTCTTGTCCTGAAGGGCATAGCAGCAATCGACTTTCATTTCATCAATCGTCAATAGACCCGCGTCGATCCATCGTTCGCGCGTTTTCAGCACATCGTCCGTCGATGCGACCTGAAGCCCAAGGTGTGAAAGCGATCCACCGTCGGTGTAGGAGGTCTCGTTTAGGACGAAGTTCAGTGGCGGATTCTCAACATCAAACTTCGCATATCCGTATCGTGGCTTCTCGCTCACTTCACCTTCCTGATCTCGAACGATCGAATGTGTCGTGGTGTTTCCTTTTATGAACTTCAAGGGCTCAATGCCGAAGAGCTTTTTATAGAATTCCACGCTCTTCTCGACGCTTCTCACATTAAGGGAAATGTGGGGTTTCAGGGTTTTTACATTATTGTCTGCCATATCATTGCTCCTTTCTAGCAAAGTCATATATGCGTCAACATATATGTTAAAGCGAATATATTCCCATTCATGCGAGTTGTCAAGACAAATTCGCAGGTTTGTGATATTATTATAGAATGAACACAAACGCATTAGCATATATGGAATCGTTTTACACGGCGCTGGCAGATAAAACAAGGCTGCGGCTGCTGAACCTGATGCGCGACGAAGAGGTGTGTGTTTGTTTTTTCACTGAAGTGTTAGGCGACAGCCAGCCAAAGATCTCTCGCCATCTCGCCTACCTCAGAAATTCGGGACTTGTACAAGCCCGTCGCGACGGAAAGTGGATGCATTACAGTATTGTCGAGCCGGAAGACGAAGATGGAAAACGAGTTCTTAAAAGTGTTCTAGAATGGCTGGACTCTCGGCCGGAACTGCGTGGCGAACGAGAAAAATACAAGAAGGTTTGCTGTACCCCGGAACTGCTTGTCCAGATCGCGAAGACCCCGATCACCTTTATTCCGGAAGTTTCCGTGGCAGAGCAGTCAGAGCCGATCCTGAAGATGGGCCGTGAACCTTCGAATAGTCAGGATCGGGACGTCGAATACTCCTATGCCGGAACAGGACACAATGAGATCGAGGAATTCTTACTCTAGACTTTTTGGGTCTTCGGGGTAAGGGCAATGCCGACAGCCGCTTCCGCAGCAGTAACCGCGTTTAAGAAGGAACTCTGCGGTCAGCACCATCAGCCCGTTTTCGAAATAGTAATCCGTGCCTTCCTTGAATTCGTGGGATGTCACCTTCTCCTTTTCTTCAGGCTTCTCGATCATACAACGCAAGAAATTCCTTGTTACCCTCAGCCCCGAGTATCGGTGACTCGATCAGTCCAAATGTCGAAAGTCCAATGCTGACGGCAAACTCGTTCATCTCAGCCACGACACGTTCATGCTTCTCAGTCTCGCGGACAATCCCTCCTTTGCCGACTTCTCCTTTGCCTACTTCAAATTGAGGTTTGATCAAAGATACGATGCGGCCGCGGTCCTTTAAGAGAGGAACCACTGCCGGCAGGATCTTTTTCAGAGAAATAAACGAAACATCTATCACGGCAAGGTCAAATCGTGTATCAAAACTATTGGGCCTGAGATCTCGAGCATTCGTGTTTTCCATTATTACGACACGCGGATCGCTTCTCAGACTCCAGACAAGCTGATTGGTTCCAACGTCAACAGCAAAGATTCGCGAAGCACCATGTTTGAACAGGCAATCTGTAAAACCGCCTGTAGATGAGCCGATATCGAGGCAGACGTAGCCGGCTGGATCTATAGAGAACTCTCTGAGAGCCGCTTCAAGCTTTAATCCGCCGCGGCTAACATAGCGCGATCCCGGGCCGCCGCCCTTGATCCTTATCCTTGCATCAGAAGCGAACGATTCCGAAGGTTTCTCCACGCGCTTTTCCTCAACAAGGACCGAGCCAGCCATTATCATCGCCTGTGCTCTTGTACGCGAGTCGGCCAGTCCGCGTTCGACCATCAATCTGTCGATGCGCTCTTTTTTCTTCATAAAGGAAAGTGCATTCCTTCGGCAGCTATACGAAAGCCGGCGCGTCTGACCTCGAAGAGTTTCTTTCGCTCACCCTGAACGAGAGGATTGCTGTGGTTGAAGTGAATAAAGTGGACCTTGCGCCTTTCGGCTGCTGGGAGTCCTCGAAGCAATGCCATCGTTTCGACAACAAACGGGTGCGGCACCTCGCTCATTGGCCGGCTGATCTCGCCATCGGCATAAAACGTACCGTCAACCAGAAGGTAGTCAGACGAACGGACGACTTCCGAAAGGTCTGCCTCCCACTTTTCCCATTTATCGATGTCGGGAATAAAAACAAGCGTCTTAGAAGCAGATCTGATCCGAAACCCGACAGTCTCAGAGAACTCATCGCGGTGGGGAACGAGGAAAGGTTCGACGCTCAAGCCGTTTACCAACGTCACGGGCTCGCCGTCCGAAATCCTTATTAGTTCGATATTGCCGAGTGAGACCAGTTGCGACCATGGGGCGTTCTCCTCGAGCATTGCCCTCATCCGAGGCATTACATAGATCGGCACGTCTTTCGTACCCATTGATTCGCGGCCGAAGTACATTAGTCCCGAGTAATGTCCGATGTGGGCATGCGTTAGAAAAATGCCATCGAGGCGGTTTGATCGGTCGGCGGTCAGCCGTTTCACGATCTCAAACTGTGCCGGCAGATCAGGTGTCGCGTCAAAGATCCAACGACCTTTCGATGCTGGATCGATCAGCGCGATAGACGAGACCGATCGGCGCAGTCTCTTGTCTGCCCATGCTCGCCGGCAAAACGGTGAGTCGCACCCCATTTGCGGAACGCCCGCATCCTGTCCCACACCCAGGACGACGACGTAGGGACGCTGGCCGGCCAAATTAGCAAGTCCGAGCAAGATAAGCACGAAGGTTAATAAAGCTCTCATTCTGCAGCGTTCGCGAAAATGCTATTCTAAGCCCAAATGGACGATCGGCGAAAATTGAGCCCATTTGCGAAGTACGCGTGGTTCGTACTTGGTTACAACGTGCTTGTCATTCTGTGGGGCGTGTTCCTGCGGGCGTCAAAGTCGGGTGACGGTTGTGGGCAGCACTGGTTGACGTGTCACGGCGAGGTCATCCCTTCGGCACCTGAGCTTAAGACCGTGATCGAATTTTCTCACCGCATCACGAGCGCCTTGGATGGACTGATAGTTCTCGCAATGGTCATTTGGGCGGTGAGAATTTGGCGTTCCAAGCGAGACGAACTCTCTCGGTTCGTAATGAAATTTGCGATCGCTTCATTCGTATTCGTTCTTATCGAAGGAGCACTCGGTGCGGGACTGGTATTGACCGGCAATACAGCCGAAACTCTGACCCCTGCACGGCCATTCTGGATGGCAGCTCACTTGATGAACACACTGATCCTGTTGACCTTAATGACGATCACCGCATGGTCGGCATCGACAAGACAGCGTGTGACATTTGCACGCGGTGACGGGCGGCTCGGCTGGATCGCTGCAGGAGTGGTGCTTCTGTTCGCGGTTGGGATCAGCGGGTCGATAGCTGCATTGAGCAGCATGATCTTTCCATCAGGGTCGATAGCGGAAGGCATTGCAAAGGACTTTTCGCCGACCTCGCACGCCTTGCTCAGGCTTCGCCCTCTTCACCCCATCGTTGCAATTGGTGCCGGCGTTTTCTTTGTCTTTTGGACTGGCTGGTTGAAACGAACAATGCCTGACGAGCCTAGTGTGATCCGATGGTCCAACGTTTTGGCTGCACTTGTGATAATTCAGTTGGTGTTCGGTGCGTTGACGATGGTCACTCTGGGCCCGATCGTAATGCAGCTCGGGCACTTGCTTCTGGCGGATGCTGTTTGGATCGTTTTCGTCGTTCTTTCGCTTAATCTATTGACTTTCCCGGCCTCGTTCCCATCGACCGATGGTCCGGGATAGCCTTCCGCCTTCTTGGTGTTTGAGACGGGTACCGCTGACCGATAACCTTAGGCTCCGTTATCCCATCAATGCCGCGAGCTGGTTTTTGAGTCGGCCAATGCGACGCTCCCCGCTAACTTAAGGTATTATTATGCAACAAGTTTTGATCGCGTTTCGTAATTCTTTTTTAGTGCCGCACACGCCTTAATGCAGAGAAGTATCCTGATAATTGACGACCATGACCGATTGTCCAGCTCGATGCGGGATGCATTTGAAGCGTCAGGACATATCGTAAAGGTCGTGGATAGCCGCGACGAAGCGATAGCCGACGAGGGCATTGATCTATTTGATATCGTGATCACTGATCTCGCCGACTGTTCGGCCGCTGAATCTCTGGCGAAAGTTAACGAGTCGGCCACCTGTCTGCCCACACCTATTGATGGGCCGGACGAGCCGCACGTAAGAGCGTTTAAATTCTGCGCTTCACATTTTCATAGAAACGAATTTGACGAGGCCGAGCTTGCTCAATTGGTCGAAACGGTCCTGCGGCTTAAGAGTCGATATTCCGATGACGCGGATGTAGTGAGCTACCTTCACGAAAAGATCGAATTCGAGCTGCCGAGTGCGATCATGCCGATGCATTCGATACTGGATTATCTGATGGCTAGGGTCGAGAAACAGGGTGTGGTCAGGCCGGACCGATCAAATCTCTTTGTGGCCCTGGATGAGGCGTTTGTCAACGCGGTCAAGCATGGAAACAAGTTCAACGCACAGAAACTTGTACGCATTACAGCGGAGATATCTAATCGGGAGGCGTCGTTCACCGTGGAGGACGAGGGAGAGGGCTTTGACGTTAATTCCATTCCCGATCCGCTCGACCCCGAGAACCTCTTCAAGACCAGCGGCCGCGGCGTGCTTTTCATCTACAACATAATGGATGAAGTGAAATATAACGACCGTGGCAACCGGCTGACGATGGTGAAAAGGTCCGACCCAGAAAATCGGGAACAAAATGGCTCGTGATCTGCGAATTTTCTGATTAGTTTACACACCGGTTTCAAGGGAAACGAGAATGTTTTGTTACGCTTGTGCGAAGGAAATTGCCGAAGGCGAGTCGTTCTGTCGAAGCTGCGGGGCAGAAACGATCCTTTCGTCTTCAGCCGGAGTGCCCGTAGGCCTCATCGCCTTGACCGGCTGGTTTACAGCTGGAACGCTGGCGTACGCTTTCCTCCTCCTCGCGGTTATTGCCATTGTCACGCTGTTTTTCCCGCAAGCCGTAAGTCCGCAGCTAACGCTGCTGCTTCTAGCCATTTCCGGCGTGATCGCGGCTGGGACTGCAGGGGTCATGTTCGCCAAGAACCGTAAAGGTAGGTTACGCGGCCTTCCGGCTACCGACAGAGCCTATGATAGGCCCATACCCGATGACGGGGTTTTGGGTTTGCCCGATCAGCGGGATGCGGCAGTGCCGGCCAGCGTGGTTGAGTCGACTACGAGCAAGCTGCACATCCCTCGGACGCCCTCCAGTCAGGACTGATACGATTTCTCCGGCCCGTTGTTAGCATTGCCGCCTTCAGCAGATATAATTTCCATTATGAAGGTGACGATCGCTCAGATTAACACTACAAACGGCGATATAGCAGGCAATACGGCCAAGATCATCGCTGCCATCGAAAAAGCTAAGACCGACGGATCTGACCTCGTCGTCTTCCCTGAGATCACCACGCACGGCTACACTTCACAGGACTGGTTTCAGGACCCGGATATCATCGATCAAGCTCTGGACCCATTGGATCAAATACTCCCGGTTACCCACGGTATCGCGGCGGTTGTCGGTGTGATCCGCCGCAATTTCGATAACGACGGCCGCCGTCTTTATAACTCCGCCGCCATCATCAGTGACGGCGAGCTTCTTGGGTTTTCGGACAAGACGCTACTGCCCGAGTATGACGTCTTCGACGATCCACGATATTTCGAGCCCTACAGTGGTCTGAAACGAAAACTGTTCGAAATAGCGGGCACGAAGGTCGGCGTGGTCGTTTGCGAAGATTTTTGGAACGACAAGACATTCTGGAAAGATCGCCTCTACGAAAGCGACCCGGCTGATGAGGTGATCGCGATGGGCGCTGAACTCGTGGTCTCGATCAACGCTTCGCCCTACAACAAGGGCAAGATCGGACTCCGATGCGAGATGGTGTCGCACCGTGCACGTATCAACAAAGTGCCGATCGTGTTCGTGAATCTTGTTGGAGGGAACGATGGGATAATCTTTGACGGAGCCAGCCTGGTCGCCGACGAGGAAGGCGACATCATACTTCAGGCAGCAGCGTTCGAAGAGTTCGTCGAGACCGTGGAACTTGACGTGGGAAAGCCGGACGCGCGGGGCGTTTCCGGCGACGAGATCGGTTCTGTCATGAGGGCTCTTGTTTTAGGGATCCGGGACTACGCTGCAAAGAACGGCTTCCGAAAAGCGGTCCTCGGTCTCAGCGGAGGGATCGATTCGGCACTTGTGGCCGCATTGGCGTGTGAGGCGATGGGGCCTGAGAATGTGCTTTGTGTGATGATGCCCTCGCCTTTTTCATCAGAAGGCAGCGTTACGGACAGCCAGGAACTAGTAAAAAATCTCGGTTGTGAGAGCCGTATCGAACCTATCTCCGATGCTTTCGTGATCTTATTGGAACAGCTCGGTCTCGACAAGCCGACGCGCGGCGGCGAATCGCTTGCGGCCGAGAACCTTCAGTCCAGGATCAGAGGGGTCATATTGATGGCGATCTCGAATGCCGAAGGGCGGCTAGTGCTTTCCACCGGTAATAAATCTGAGCTGGCCGTCGGTTACTGTACACTATACGGCGATACGAACGGCGGGCTAGCCGTGCTCGGGGATGTGTTAAAAACAGAGGTCTGGCAGGTGGCGCGCCACATAAACGAGACTGTCGGCCACGAGATCGTACCAAACGCGATCATTGAAAAAAAGCCTTCGGCCGAGCTCGCCCCGAACCAGTTCGACCAGGACAGCCTGCCTCCATATGATCTTATGGATCCGATCCTTAGAATGTATTTCGAACAAAAAGCGTCGCCAGCAGAGATAATAGCCAAGGGCAACGACGCCGACCTTGTCTATTCTATTTTGAACAAGGTCGAGCATCCGGCCAACGAGTTCAAGCGTCGCCAGCTTCCTCCGACACTAATTATTTCAAAGAATGCCATCGGCATTGGCCGGCGGCGTCCTGTAACTCATAAGTATCGCCGTGCCTGAATCCTTTGGTGTTCTCTCCTCCAAGAGACGTTCGGCATTTGCGTCCAAAGTTGGCTGACTCAGCTTAGGCGGCATCATCTGATAGCGGCTAATCTGAGATCGAATAATGGCCTGTTGGGGGAATTGCCACCCTCTGCAAGAATTCGTTCAGGCTTCGTTCATTCAGACATAAGGCAGATGCCTTGATGTTCTGAACGACGGAGTTTAATATGGCAAGATTCGACAGCCCGCTGAATAATTTGAAGATCGCCAGCCCGTGTTCCGCAAACTGGGAAGAGATGTTCGGCAATGAAAGGAAACGATTCTGCGGCGAGTGTAAGTTGAATGTTTACAATCTTTCCGGGATGACACGGTTCGATGCGGAAAACCTCTTGGCCGCTAGCGAAGGACGCATTTGTGTGAGATACTTCCAGCGTCGAGACGGCACTATTTTGACTGCGGATTGCCCGGTTGGTTGGGCACGAGTGAAGCAGCGAATGTCGGTCGCGGCCACCGCCGCATTCTCGATGATCTTTGCGTTTATTAGCAGCCTTGCAACGGTGAGTCTGCTTCGGGCGTCGGTCGAGCCGCTTCGACAGATCCTCTTGCCATTCGATCCGGGGCCGACGTATGTGATGGGTGCGATGGAGATGGATCCGCCTTCACGAACGAGAGATCAGGTTGGAAATTAATTTGAGATCAGCCGCCCATTCGAGTCGAATAGCCGGCGAGAGTATTCGCTGGATAGTTCGGCAATTTCTATCGTGCGAATTGAGAAAGCCGCCGGAGCAAGACCGGCGGCCTTTCAACTTTTAAAACGCCCTATCCCTAATTTTTAACGAAATATCCCTGGCGGGCCCTTACTCGATGGCCGCTGGATGTAGTCAGGCCCACGTCAAGCTTGACGAACTTGTTAACGGGAAATTCGGAATTCGAATAGTATTGAACGAGATACTGGGCCCTGAGTTCGGCTGCGACCTGGCGGAAGATGCGTTCAAGCATTTCTTCGTTACGCTTGATATTTATAGAGTTCTGCATCACGTTTGCGGACTCGACCGGCTGGAATTTCGGGAGGAATGCGGTCCCACCGGTGTCGTCGGCGAATTTTTGCATATTTTCCTGACCAAAGACCGCCATCCGGTTCAGTTCGATCGAAGCCCCGCCCGGATTGATCGCATAGACCACCGCGTCTGCATCCTGCAACGCTTTAAGCACCCTCATTTGTTCCACAGCCTTTGCCGTATCCCGTGCCTTGACCCTGAGTTCCCTCAGTCTCGCCCCGGCAATGTTGTCCGCGACCTTTCTTTCCGCGTCCCAGATAGCCTTGAGCACACCGCTGCTGTTTGTGTCTTCACCATCGGATATGATGAGTATTACCTTTCGACGGCCGGCGGGCGTATTCCGCTCGAGATAGCTAGCCGCTATGTGGACAGCATCATAAAAGGCGGTCTGTTCTTTTGTGGGAACGATCGAACGGACCGCTGCGATCGCCGCCTCGGCGGTTTCTCGTTCGCGGACCAGCACACCTTTCTCGCCAATTGTGAAGATCGTCGCTCTGTCGTCGCCCTGCAAGACCTCACGAAGAAACTTGGAGGCAGTTTCCTGCTGGAAACGAAACATCGCATCGGTGCTTGCCGAGACGTCGAACAATAGAGCGATCTCGAGCGGCACATTTTCAGCATTTCCTAAGCTGTCGATCGTTTGCTGCCTGTTCTCTTCCCGTATGCGAAAATTTTCGGCTTTAAGTCCGACGACCGGCTGACCACTCGAATCGACCACCGATACCGGAACGACCACGAGCCTCGAATCCACCTTTATGACCTCATCCTCGTCGTGCGGAGGCGGTGTCGATGTTGTACTTTGGGCTCCGGCCTCCGTACAAAGAAGCGCGAATACAGAAAAAGCGGCGATGCGAAGAAAATTGTGACCGAGGTTCATTATAATTGTTCAGTACCTTGAAGAACTATATCCCTAAAAAATTAGAAGGCACTTCAGGGAAAAAGGTTTCATCCAGTTTCGCCTTCCGTGCCCCTCGTCCCGTCAGCACTTGCGTGCTAACCCATCAGTTGCTCGTATCCTGTGCCGTCGAACGAACCTCGACGTTCTGGTTCAAACCACGGCTTACAAGAAGTTTGATCTCAACCCTGCGATTTGCTTCGCGTCCCTCGCGAGTCGCGTTGTCGGCCACCGGCTGCAGCACTCCATAACCGAAAGACGTGCCGATCCTTCGAAGCGGGACATTGTGGGTCTCGATAAGGTAACGCTTCACTGCTTCTGCGCGTTGTTCGCTCAAAACCTTGTTTCGCGCCGCACTGCCTTCTGCCGAGGCGAAGCCAGTCACCTCAATAACATAACCCCTCATCGTCATCGCAGCAGCCGCAACTTCGTCAAGCGAAGCCTTTGCTTCCGGCGACAAGACCGAGCTATTGACGCGGAAATTTACGGTCGCCGTCGACTGCACAACAAAGTCGTCCAGCGAGCTGATACGCTGGTTGGTCGCATTCACGCCCGCAACTGCAGCATCGGCAGTATCCTGTGCGGCTTTTGCTCCACCGCGAGCGGCGTTTGAAACGGCCATGAGTTCATCGATCTGACCCGATACCCTTCTTGCATTCTCTTCGGCCTGGGTCAACCTCTCCTCGGTTGGAGCGACTCGCGTGTCGATCGATTGGGCCACCCTAAAATCGTCTTTCCCGAAGCGTATCTTCGTTGCGGCAAGTGCTCCCGTCGTATCGCCCCTGCCCTCGGCTTCCAGGCTCAACCCCCGAACAAGCTGCGACGGCGCCACTCGGTCGCCGCTGCTGAATATGCCGCTTTTCGTTTTGATATCCGCTCCAGGTGAGAGAAGGATCCTGGTGTCGACCCCGACGGAATCGCGGACGATAATGCTCGTGTCGTCCTGTGCGACTACGACACCTTTGATCTTATACTTCTGACCAGCAGCCAGATTCCGCAATTGAACGTCCTGTGCGAGAGCGCTGATCGAAGCGATAGACAGGGCCAAAACCAGTACTGATAATCTCTTGAACATAATTTGAACTCCTTCCAACCTTTTTGTTGCGGATCGTCCGATCGCCCGCAGCCATCTATCGATGACCGGTCCGCTTTGACGCGTGAATTCGATCGCGCGTTCGTTGCGATCTTGTCTTTCAACGAAATTATTATTTCAATATGCCTAAAACACATTCGGCATTGATCCTTCGGCATTGATCCTTTTGCCGACGCAATTCGGTATCAATATTTGTGCCAAGCTTCGGGCTCCGCCGCAATTTTCCTGCAAATGTTGCAATTAAATGGTTTGTGTGCGATCTCAAGTCAGGGGACGAATTTGAGCGTGTGTCTGATATTTATACAGTGGCTAATGTTTTCGATAAGTAATGTCCCGTTTTAGTACGAAACTGAACTGAAAGGCAAGGATGCAGAAAATCGACAACTCAACGTGAGAATACACAAAAAAAGCCGATGTGCCAACCCTTTTTTCGTCTCAGAGGTCGTCGATCAAAGTGAGAACTCGCCTTTTTCCAAGTACTCTTTCATAAAGGCGAGGAAACGTTCGGCGTCCGCCCCGTCCACGATCCGGTGGTCATAGGTCAGGGCAAAGTATGCCATTGTTCTGATCGCGATGTAATCGTCGCCATCCGGCGTGGTAAGCACTCGCGGACGCTTTTCGATGGCGCCGACGCAAAGTATCGCGACCTGAGGCTGATTGATAATGGGCGTCCCGTAAAGCCCGCCGAAAACGCCCGGATTCGTTATCGTGAACGTTCCTTCGGCAACCTCATCCGGGTTAAGCTTCTTTGCCCTCGCACGATCTGCAAGGTCGTTTGCGGCAAGTGCAAGCCCCGAAAGTGAAAGCCTGTCAGCACGCTTTATCACCGGGACGATCAAGCCCCAGTCCAAGGCCACTGCCATTCCTAGATTTATATCGCCTTTATATACTATGTTTTCGCCGGATACCTGAGCATTGACAATGGGAAACTTGCGCAGAGCATTTGTAACCGCCTGAAAGATAAACGGCATATAAGTGAGCTTGGTGCCGTAGCGCGATTGAAACCCTGCTTTGTTAGCCTCGCGGAATTTCGCAACCCCGGTCATATCGATCTCGTAAACGCTCGTGACGTGGGCCGAAGTTTGCTTCGACATCGTCATGTGCTCGGCGATCTTCTTCCGCATCACCGACATTTTCTCGACCTTGTCGCCGGCGGACGGTGCGCTCACAACAGGAGCCTTTGCGGAGGACCCAGCCGACGCGGGAGCAGGTGCGGCAGCAGATCCGGAGCGCCCCACGAGCAGGTCTTCGGGACGAAGAGCGGCACCTGTCTCGATAAACGACATAATGTCGCTTTTGGTTACGCGGCCGCTGATCCCGCTGCCAGAAATTCGTGTGATGTCGATACCGTGTTCTTCAGCAATTCGCCGCACCAGCGGACTTGACCGTGTCCGGCGAAGTTCGTCGATCGACGAATCGCCATTCGTTCCTGCAGCCGCTGCAGCGGTCTTCGCAACGGGTTCGGGCATTGCGGCCGGAGGTGCCGCCGCTTCTTTTTCAACCGATCTCGCCGGTTCGGGTCGTGCCGAAGAAACAGCCGAACCTTCAGCTCCGACAAGAGCCAACACGGACCCGATCTCGACCGTCTCGCCTTCATTGACTTTGATCTCGAGAAGCTTACCGGCTGCAGGTGACGGCACTTCGGCATCAACCTTGTCAGTCGATATCTCGAGAAGCGGCTCATCCTTATCAACACTTTCGCCGACAGCTTTCAGCCATTTCGATACGGTGCCTTCAGTAATCGATTCGCCCATCTGGGGCATCACCACTTCAGCGGCCGCGCCGCTCGGACTTACATCGCCGTTTGGCTTGTTTGCGGCGGTGTTGGCAGGAATTGTCGAAGGATCACCCGATGCAGAAGCGGTCTTAGTGAGAATTTCAGGCGTCGGGATCTCTTCTTCCGCTACCGGTTCAGGTTGGTCGTCCATAGGTGCCGCCTCTGATTCGTGATCCATCTTTGATTGCGGGTCGCGGGGGGCAGCCGCTTCACCCTCTTCACCTATCACAGCCAGAACGGTACCGACCTCGACCGTCTCGCCTTCCTGATGCCGGATCTCCAGAAGCACGCCGCCGCCAGGGCTCGGCACCTCAGCGTCCACTTTGTCAGTAGAAATTTCGAGGATCGCCTCGTCCTTGTCGATCTTATCGCCAACCGATTTAAGCCACTTCGAAACTGTTCCCTCGGTGATCGACTCACCCATTTGCGGCATCACGACTTCAACACTCATAAGCTCTCCTGATCAAGCAGGCTCAATAAAATAGAATACAAGAATCGGTGTGGAATAGAAAGAAACGCGCCATTGAGCTGTCGCAGTCCTTGCACAAGTAAAGCACTTTGACCATCGCGACTTAGTGGCGGTTTCAAAGAATTTGTGGCCGCTCCCGATCAAAGAAGCGAGTGGAGATCGGCTATGGAATAGATTTCTTAGATAGCGCGATCAGTACCATCAGACAGCATTGCGATCGGGCATCAACTAACGCTGTTCGGTTGTTTCGATGCCTTTTCTCACAGCCTTGACGATCTGTTCATATCCGGAGATCGATGGCGGAATCACGATCGTCTCGGTCCGACCCTTCTTGATCTCAAGCCCGAGCTTGCTTGCTTTTACCGAACGCACCTGATACCAGGCCGCGCGGAATCTTTTATAACTAAGCCCATTTTCGAAAATGCGGACCACGTTCCTTTTTTGAAGAACCCAGCTGATGAGTGTGAAAATATACACTACTAGGAATGCGGTCGAAAGGGCGAAATAGCCGATGTGTTGCCGGACGTAGAACGCTATCAGGGTCAGAAGAAAGAAGGCAAAAGACACAAAAGTCACGATCGCGGCCCGCTGAAGGAACGCCGGCGCCATTGCATACGTGCCCACTAGCTTTCCGAGATCCGTATCGCTGCTGCTCACGCTGGCTGGCTTACCCGTTTGCCCGGGTCGGGTCGATCATAGAACGAACCTCCGAAATCCTGTTGGCGGGGAAACCGCTCTCGCGAGCATGTTCTTCGATGAGGTCCTTATTCGGAGCGGTATAGACACAATAGATCTTGTCGTCGGTCACATAGCTGTGGATCCACTGGATCTCGGCACCGAGCGCATTCAACACGCTGCACGACTTTTGCGATGCGGCCATCAGATCACTGGCAGACATTCCACCCGCGCCTGGGATATCTCTTTCGATAACAAACTTTGGCATCTATCCTTCTCCTTTGTTTATGTTGCGCTCGGGTCGACCTTATAGCTGCTGTGAGATCGCTTGAACTGGCATTTCTTCCTGATCCGAATTACGTTATCAGCGACCCTGAGCTTTCGGCTCTAAGCTTTAACTCGCGGCCTTCCATTCCGAACCACGGTCGAGGCCTTTACGGTAAAGGAATGGGGCCTTTCCCAAAATGACAATTTAATGCTTGTTAGCTATCATCACAGTATTCTCTCTTCCGTTAGATCGCAAAGACAAATGAAGAATCGAAACTTTCTGATCGTCGCCCTTTTTCTGACAATTTTTCCCGCATCCCTCTCTGCTCAAAACAGTGTTCCGGCTCTGACGGCGGACGACTATGCTCGGGCCGAGCGGATGCTTGCGTTCAACACGTCGCCCCTTGTTGACCGTAATGGTGTTCGGCCAACGTTCAGGCCCGATGGGCAATTCTGGTATATGAACCTTACGCCGACGGGACGAGAATACGTTCTCGTTAATCCGGCCGACGGGTCTCGCAAGGTCGGAGCGACGGAAGCCGAGATCGGCAACCCGCCAACGCCTGCCGTGCCGTCTCCGGCCTCGAGAAATTCGTCGCGTTCACCAGACGGGAAACGAGAGGTCTTTATCCGAGATTGGAATTTGTTCGTGCGGGAAGTCGCTACGGGAAAAGAGACCCAGATCACGAGCGACGGCGTCAAGGATTTCGGCTATGCAACGGACAATGCCGGCTGGCGAAAAAGCGATCGGCCAATCGTGCTCTGGTCGCCGGATTCGAAAAAGATCGCGACCTACAAGCAGGATCAGCGGTTAGTGAGCGATATGTACCTGGTCTCGACGAACGTGGGAGCACCGAGGCTAGAGGCCTGGAAGTACCCATTGCCGGGCGAACCCATTATCGCGATCCATCGCGTCATTATCGAGCTTGAAGTGCCCAGGATCATTCGTCTGCAGATCCCGCCGGATGCCCGCCGTGGAACGCTATGCGACGACATTACATGTTCGGGCGGCACCTTTGACGATAATGAATGGAGCCCTGACTCGACAAAACTCGCTTTTGTCTCATCAAGCCGCGATCATAAAGAAGCTAAGTTTCGAATTGCGGATGCAGTGACCGGGGCGGTAAGGGATGTATTTGAGGAAAGGGTCGCAACGCAATACGAGTCTGGACAGGGCGCGATCAACTGGAAATATTTCCCCGCCACTAACGAGGCCATTTGGTACTCGGAACGCGACGATTGGGGCCATCTCTACCTTTATGATCTAAATACTGCACGAGTTAAGAACCAGATAACCAAAGGCAGCTTTGTCGTTACGCGAATGGTAAGGGTCGATGAAAAGGCACGGGTGATCTGGTTTGAAGCCAATGGGCGCGAGCAGGGCCGCGATCCTTACTTTACGCACTTTTATCGTGTGAATTTTGACGGCTCGGACCTGAGGCTTCTTACTCCGGAGGATGGAAATCATCAGGTAACCATTTCACCTAACGGAAATTATTTTGTCGATAACTTCTCAAAACCCGATGTCCCTACGGTCTCTGTTCTTCGAGATATGACCGGACGGCTGATAGCCGATCTTGAAAAGGCGGACATAAGCAGATTGACCGCAGCGGGCTGGAAGCCGCCTACACCTATAACTGTCAAATCCCGCGACGGCCGTTGGGACCTTTATGGACTGATGTTCACGCCCACGAACCTCGACAGGTCAAAAAAATATCCTGTGGTCAATTACATCTATCCTGGCCCGCAGGGCGGCGGTGTTGGAAACCGCTCGTTTTCGCCGGCGCGTTCCGATCATCAGGCGTTGGCCGAGCTCGGGTTCGTTGTTGTGGTCATTGACGGGACCTGTAATCCCGACCGCTCAAAGTCGTTTCACGACTCGTGCTACGGCGACATGGCCGACAATACTCTTCCTGACCAGATCGCGGGCCTTAGGCAGCTCGCAGAGCGTTTCCCGTATATCGACCTCACGCGCGTCGGTGTTTGGGGGCATTCCGGCGGCGGTTTCGCGACGGCCGCTGCAATGTTTCGCTATCCCGATTTTTACAAAGTGGGGGTTGCCCAGGCGGGGAATCACGACAACCGTAACTACGAAGACGATTGGGGTGAAAGATATATCGGACTTCTTTCCGGCGATAACTACGAAAAACAGGCTAATCAGATCTATGCAAAGGACCTTAAAGGGAAGCTGCTGCTTTCACACGGCGGAATGGACGACAATGTGCCGCCATACAACACATATCTTGTTGTTGATGCACTGATCAAAGCCAATAAGGACTTCGATCTCATCATCTTTCCCAACGCGAGGCACGGCTATGCAGCGGATAATTGGTATATGATGCGGCGACGGTGGGACTATTTCGTAAAACACCTGATCGGTGCAACGCCGCCGCGTGAGTATAAGATAACGCCGAGGCAAGATCCTCGGATGGCGCCTCCGCGATAGGTGAATATGACGGTGCGTAGCCTGTTGGACGATCTCATAGGCTACTACTTGTTAAGGGTTTGCGTTTCTTCTTCAGATCCGTCCTCGAAAAGCTGGCTGACCGGTGTATGGGGCGGTGGAAGTGACTCAGCAAGCTGTTTGATCAATTTTTCCGTTTGTTCCGCAGCCGCTTGTCCGCGTTCAAAGTCGTCACGTGAGAGCTTGAGCACGAGTTTGCCGTCGTCGTTCGGGAGGCTGGCCAATGAAGCAAACGATCTTGTACGCACCTCGATCTTCGCACCCCGCCGCAGAACGCCCTTCTTAAATTTGATATCCAGGATTTCTGCAAGCGGCAGGCGAACTTCTTTAACTCCCCCGCCGATGATGCCAAGCCATTTTGATTCAAACTCGAGAACGATACCCGCGGCCGAAAATTTCGCTATTCCGTTGATAGTATTCAGGCCATGTGCGCTCTCGGTCTTGAACGGGACGCTGGTAAAGTTCGGTTGCATAAGACATTCTCTGCTGATCGGCCCATTATACGCTACTCGTTCGCGAAATACGGCGTCTGTTTTCGGAACTAGACCTCACAATACTCATCTTAGCCACTAAGGATCGTTGTGACATAAGCTGCATAGAGCACGAGAAGTATTGCCCCTCGGCTTCTGCCGATCACACCATCTCGACCAGGAAAGGTCAGAAGCACCGTGACGAGACCGAAACCCAACCCGACCGCGAGTTCGCGTAACGGGAGGTTTTGCATCGGGGAGATAAGCGTTGCTACCGAAACGATCCAGAAGTTATTGAATATGTTGCTGCCGAAGATTGTACCAAGGCCGATCTCTTCATGTCCGCGGAGCTTGGAAATAACGACTGTTGCGAGCTCCGGGATCGATGTTCCGATGGCCACCACTGTCGCACCCACCACAAATTCTTCGAGCCCGTACGACAACGCGATGGTTTTCGCACCAGACACGATAAGACGGCCAGCGGCGATCAGAAGGCCTAGTCCGCCGATCAATGACAAGAGGATCAAGGTGCGGTTTCGTTCGCCTAGCACTTCTTCGACCGAACTTCTTGATCTTCGGACCTCAAATACAACAGCAATGAGCCAGCCGAGAAAGACCGCCAGCATAATGAACCCATCGATCCGCGACAGTTCTCCGTCAAGGATAAGTATGCCGGTAAGCAGGGGTGCGAGGGCGGCTACGGGAAAGTCTCGGTTGATACCGCTGCGGGAAGCTTTTAACTTCGAGATAACGAGGCCAATGCCAAGTACAAGTGCGATGTTTGCTACATTGCTGCCCAGCGCGTCGCCGAGCGCGATCTGGGGCTTTCCCTCTAGCGAAGCACCAACCGAAACTGCAAGCTCTGGACTCGACGTCGCGAATGCTGCGATCGTTGCCCCGATTATGCCGGCAGGCACTCGCGCCCAATGGGCTAGCCCGACGGCCCCGCGAACGAACAATTCGCCCCCAAGCCCTGCGCATATCAAACCGAGTATGAGTATTAGGTAATCGAACACGAAAGATGCAGTATGATGCGGCCGACTCTGGCCGTGCGACCCTCAGCCCAAACGGAGAAAAGTGCGAAGCCGGGATCGGCAGCTACTTCGTCAGAAGCTTGAGAAGGTCCCTACGAGCGACGATCCCAATAGGGACGCCATTTTCTACAACCGGTACGCGGTTGATGTCATGAGCGAGCATCAACTCGACCGCGCGGGATAACGGATCATCCACAGAGACGCACACAACGTCTTTTGTCATTATGTCTTTGACCGGTGTGTTGCGGGCCTCGGAATAGATCTTGTCGATGCCTGCCTCGGACAACCATCTGCCGAGCAGTTTCGGCGCTCGAAAGGTCGAGAAAGGGATGCCGGCATCTTTCGCTGCGAAGTTCGATTCCGTAACTATGCCGGTGAGCTTTCCAGATGGATCGATCACCGGGAGCCCGCCGATACCATTCTCAAGCATTGAACGAGCGGCCTCTTCCAATGATGCCGATTCAGGGACCGTTATAACCGGCTGGGTCATCAGTTCTTTAATTTTCATATCTGAGCCTTGTCAATCAACTTAGATCCGGATCAGTTCGCATTTCGATCCTTGAAAAAACCTCTTTCGACCAAAAGAAATATCTCAGCCGCAAGCCATGCAGCCGCAATAGATATTGAAACGATCACGAATGCAAACAGATCAATATGCTCCAATCCTAACAGATTCCGAAGCGGCGAAAAATAGATGGCTGCGACCTGAAGAACGGCTCCAAGCAATACCGCAGTGTGAAGATACATATTTCTCCGCGGGGGCTCAGATATTTTCCTGGATGGATATGCCATTACTAATTGCACGACCGACTCGAACAGAAATACTGCAGTTCGAGTTGCGAGCAAGCTGTAATTGAATCTGGGAAGAAGGACCAACAGTATTCCGCCTACGACCGCCTTAAAGGTCCCGGTGGCAACGATGAAACGGATCGATGGCTTGTCAAGCAACGGCTCCGCTGGATCGCGCGGCCGCTGTTTCATGACAGAGGGGCTGCGGTCGAATCCCAATGCAAGCGCCGGCGGTCCGTCGGCGATGATGTTGATCCACAAAAGCTGAACGGCAGTTAGCGGTAGCAGCAGTCCGCCCATTTCGTCGGTCAACCCAAGGAGAAATGAGCCAAACGCTCCGCCAACCACGAGCATTACCAACGCTAAGTTGGTCGAAAAGAGGAAGCGTATGAATTTCTGTATATTCTCATATATGTTTCGGCCTTCTTCGATCGCGGCGACAATAGTGGCAAAGTTGTCGTCCATCAGCACGAGATCAGCCACCTCACGCGAAACATCGCTGCCACGCTGACCCATTGCGACGCCGACGTCCGACCTCTTGAGCGCAGGTGCGTCGTTGACCCCGTCACCTGTCATCGCAACGACCTCGCCGTTCTTTTTCAGTGCCTCAACTATCCGCAGTTTATGTTCAGGCGACACGCGTGCAAAAATACTGACCTCCGCGGCAGCTCTGGAAAATTGCTCGGCCGAGTAGGTCTCTAGTTCGTCGCCGGTGACCACCGAGCCAACCTTGATCCCGATGGTTTGGGCTATCGCTTTCGCAGTGGTCGGGTGATCGCCGGTCACCATCACAATCCGTATGCCGGCCGCGAATGCATCACGAATTGCATTGGGAACTTCGTCTCGCGGCGGGTCCCAAAGTTTTACAACGCCAAGAAATTCAATTTCGCTATCCCCTTCGCCCTCGCGCCAGCCTGCTGCCAGAACGCGAAAGCCTTCAGCAGCATATGCATCAATCTTTTTTCGCCAACTGTCCCGGTCAACTTCGCTCAGAGTGCTGCGTTCCAAGAGCACCTCAGGTGCGCCTTTGAGGTAACTTACAGCGCGACCATTTTCCGATACGGCAACACGCATGAACTTGTAGCTGCTGTCGAAAGGGATCGTGCTTTGTCTCGGAAAGGTCTTTCGTACTTCGTCTGGGTCGAGATCGGAACTTGCGCCGTGTTCCAGTAGGGCGATCTCAAGCGGATCGCCGATCTCGCCGTGATGGTCCGCATCGTTGGCGAGAACTATCGCTCGTGTGAACCTTTCCGCATCAGTAGCGTCGGTACCGCGGACCACCATTTTATTGCGCGTCAAAGTTCCGGTCTTATCGGTAGCTATCACCGTGACCGAGCCGAGAGCCTCGACCGCGCTCAATCGCCTGACAACGGCTTTGCGTCTCGCCATCCGTTCGACGCCTAGTGCTAACGTCAACGTCAAAACGGCCGGCAAGCCTTCAGGAATGGCTGCAACCGCAAGGGCCACGGCGAAGATAAGCACGTGCCCGATGCGTCCGACACCTTCGATGAGAAGGCCGCCAAGCGTGATGATAACCGCAAGAATGAGAATTACCTTCGCGATCTGATTTGCAAAAACGCCCAGCCTGATCTCGAGCGGCGTTTTCCCGGTCTCGATCTCGCCGATCATCATCGCGACCTTGCCCATCGCGCTCTTTGGTCCAGTCTGCGTTATCTCCAGATGCGCTTTTCCGCGCACAAGCAGCGTCCCGCTAAAAAGCTCGTCGGATCTCGCTTTGTCCACAGGCACTGATTCGCCGGTGAGAAGCGATTCGTCCACGAGCAGAGCATCGTCTAGGAGGGTCCCATCAGCCGGCACCCGATCGCCTGCTTCCACTCGCACGATGTCGCCCGGTACCAGCTGAGACGTCTGGATATGCTCGAAATGGCCGTCGCGAAGAACCCAGGCAAGCGGAGCAGCCATCTCTTTTAGGCGCGAAAGGGCGGCCTCTGATTTAGATTCCTGATAGACCCCGAGCATGGAGTTCAAAAGAAGGATCACCGCGATGGCGATGGATTCGACTGGGACACCTAGTGCTCCCTCGATCGACCAGACAACCAGGTCGACAACCAAAGCGAGCAGGAGAATGTATATAAGCGGGCTGTGAAACTGTTCGAGGAATCTGCGGACCAGGGATCTTCGCGGCCCTTCCGGGACGGAGTTCGGACCAAACTTTTCAAGCCGCGCTGCTGCCTCCTGCTTTGAAAGTCCCTTCATCAAGAATTAATGAGAATGAGCGGGGCCGTCTATCGCAATCTGACCACGGTCCCGTTAGGTCCTACTGCCCAGACCGACGTCGGCCCCTTTGCGTCGATAGCATTCAGGTGTTCGCTGCTTATTCTTCGCCAGCTTACTCCCTGATCGCTGGACATATCCGTTCCATTCGGACCGACAGCGATCACGGTCTTCGGATCGATGAACACCACGCCTGAACGATAGCCGGTCAAACCGGCCCGTGCGGCCCAGATAAAGCCTCCGTCAACAGTGACGGCTACATTACGTTCTGCGAGTTCGGGCTTTTCATAATCTCCGCCGACAATAATGCCAAAGTCCTTGTTCGCCATTGCGATCGAAAAGATGCCGCTGCCCGGGCTGCCTTTGATCATCGGCGGCGTCGCGATCGTCCATGACAAGCCCCGGTCCTTTGACGAGAATACCCGCGCCTCGCTTCCGCCTGTTACAAGATAAAGGTCGGTCTTACCATATGCGACGAGGCATGTACCGCTTGCAGCAAAGGCCACTTCACCTTCGAGCGCAACCATCGGCAGTGTTCGACGGTCGCTGCCCGGCTGCGACCAATTTGTTCCATCGGACGTCGAGACCAAAATGAACCGACCGTCAACAGGGTCGCTCATAGCAACGCAATTGTTCTGATCCCAGCACGCGATCGCATTGAAGAATGCCTTTTCATTTCGATTGGTGAACTGAAGCGTCCATGTGTCGCCGCCGTTCACCGTTTTATAAATTCGTGACTTGTCACCGTTACCTATGCTGAGTACATAAGCCGTATTTCCGCTGAATGCCTCAATATCGCGAAAGTCGAGATCGGCGGCACCCGGCACGCGAATCACTTTCCACGTCTTTCCGCTGTCGGTCGTGCGGATCACCGTCCCGTCGGTCCCGCTTGCCCAAACGGTACGGTCCCCAACGACCGATACTCCGCGAAAGGATGCGGTCGTATTTACTATTTGCTTCATCCACTGTGCCGAAACGGAGCCAGCGGCAAAATTTAAAACGATGATGAGGATTGTGTACTTCATAATTCAAAGGGGAAACTTGCTGCCAAGAAGAGCTAAATAAGATTTAACCGAAAAAGCGGAAAACTGAAAGTGAAAGTTGTACGAAATCGTTCGGCGGAATAGCGAGCCTCTTCAATACTTGCCCGATGATCGTGAACAAAAGCCGATGCGACAGATCACAATCTGCGCCATCTTTTGACAAGATCCTCAACAGCGCTATCCCAATGCGGAAACTCGAATCGAAAGCCGGAATCGGTGAGAAGTTTTGGAACGACACGGCGGCTTTTCAGAATAAGCTCCGTTTCCGAGCGCATAAAAAGCGCACCTATCCCAAGCTGCCATTCAAACGCGGGAAGCCCGATCCGCGTACCCCAGGCCTCACGGAATATACGCATAAATTCGCGGTTTGGCAGTGGATTCGGTGATGCGATATTGATCGGGCCGGAAAGTTCTGCGTGCTCGATTATCCAATAGACCGAACGGATGAAATCGAGATCGTGGATCCATGAAATGAATTGCTCACCGCTGCCGGCCGTTCCGCCGAGACCATGGCGTACAAGGCCGAGCATCGTGTCGAAGATACCGCCGCGGTCCGGGCCCATCGTCGTCGCGGAACGCATCAGTACTTTTCGCGTTCTCGGAGTGTCGGCATCATGCGCTGTCCTCTCCCAAGCCGTCGCCACATCGATGCTGAAGTTCCACGTGTCGGGTGCATCGGCTTCATGACCACCGATTATTCCGGTCACGTCATCGTTCGGGGCGTCGAACCGGTGTGCGTAGATCGTCGCCGTGCTGGCCTGAAGCCAGACCTTTGGCGGATCGGCCGCTTTCGAGATCGCTTCGCCGACCACACGCGTCGAATCGACCCGTGAATCCATTATCTCGCGGCGGTTCGCATCGTTATAGCGACAATTAACGCTCCGGCCGGCGAGGTTGATTACAACATCCGAACCATCGATCTCAGCTGCCCAAGGTCCAAGCGTCCTGCCGTCCCATTTTTCCGTTCGCCATTCGCGCTTCTCAGGCGAGCGGCCGAGTACGACGGCCTCGTGGCCGTCGGCATGAAACGCTCGGGCCAGTACCGTGCCGACTTGTCCTGTGCCGCCGGGGATGACGATGTTCATTACGACTAAGTTCTGGCTAGTAGGTCTTAGCTCCAAAGGAGCTTCATATCTATCAACTTCACCGCTTTGCTACAAACATACCGCTCCTACTGAGCTAGCAAAACCCACCACCTCCGATTGGTCGATTAATACACCATCCTTGCCTTCACCGTTCCGGGCACATCTTTCAGAAGCTCGAACGCCTCTTTCGACAGCTTCGATTCCACATCAAGGATCACGTAACCGATCTCGGGATTTGTGTTCAGGTATTGGCCGACGATATTGATGCCTCGTTTTGACAGACGCGAGTTTATTTCGCCCAGCACGCCCGGAATGTTTTGATGAATATGAAGAATGCGGTGGGTTCCGGCCTGCGGGGGCAGGGAAACCGGCGGGACGCTTTGGGAGCCCTCGCTAGTGCCGTAATCGAGATACTTTATCAATTTTGACGTGACGTCGAGACCTATCTTTGCCTGTGCCTCTTCAGTCGAGCCGCTGATGTGCGGGGTAAGTATGACATTTGACATTCCCTGAAGCGGGCACTCAAACGGGTCGCCAAGCTTCTCCGGTTCGTCAGGGAATACATCAAAAGCAGCACCAGCCAACCTGCCAGATCTAAGGGCCTTTCTCACCGCGGCCAGATCGACCACGTCGCCGCGGCTATGGTTTATTAGTATCGCACCGCGACGCATGAGCTTGATCGATTCTGAATTTATCATGTTCTTTGTGGTTGCATCTGAAGGAACATGAAGCGTGACAATGTGCGAACGTTTAAGAAGGTCCTTCAGCATAGGGACCTGACTTGCATTGCCGTGCGGAAGCTTGGTCGCGATGTCGAAATACAGCACATGAAGGCCAAGCGCCTCGGCCATATTTGATACCTGCGAGCCTATGTTGCCATAGCCCACGATACCGATCGTCTTGCCCCGGAGTTCGTAGCTGCCTTTCGCTTCTTTGAGCCATTCGCCGCGATGCGCGGCCGCATTCTTATCGGCGATCTTGCGGATAAGCATCACGCAGAGGCCGATGATCAGTTCGGCCACCGAACGCGTATTTGCGTGGGGAGCATTAAAGACCGCAACACCCTTTTCCGTCGCTGTCTTTAAGTCGACCTGATTCACGCCGATGCAGTATGCACCAACCGCCAACAGCTTGTCCGCTGCCTCAAGGACATTTCGGGTAACATGCGTCTTCGAGCGAATGCCAAGAACATGCACGCCCTTTATCGCACGCATCAACTCGTCTTCGCTGACCGCACCGCCCAGCCGCTGCACCTCCATATATCCGCCCGCACCAAACTCCCGAACCGCCGCATCAGAAATATTCTCGAGCAGGAGTATCTTGATCTTGGATTTGGGGTATGAAGTAGTTGCTATTGGCATAAGAATATATTCTTAACGTAACCGAACGTTTATTCAACCCTTGCCGAGATCACCTCGTCCTGGCCAATGTCTTTACTTTTCTTAAGTTTGCCAAGCCCCACTCGGCGAATCTGTCGAGGATCGGGCCGATAGAGCGCCCGAAATCCGTGAGTGAGTATTCGACCTTTGGCGGAACCTCGCGATAGACGCGGCGTTTTAAAAGGCCTAGCGATTCAAGTTCACGCAATTGATGCGAAAGCATTTTCTCAGTGATCGAGCCGAGCGATCGCCGCAGCTCACCAAAACGCATCGTCGGCGTATTGTAAAGCTTCCACAAAATGCGGCCTTTCCATTTGCCGCTGAGCATCTCGATGCTCGCCTCGACCGGGCAAAACCCGAGGGAATTATCGTTGCAAGTCTTTTTCATACTAACTACTTGGATAGTATCAGCGGTATTGGCACATACTAGCCAAGATATTCAAGGAGGATATTCCAATGAGCTTAAAAGATGCAAACAGTGTGAACGCGAACAAACCGAAACGCGTGGCGGTGGTCATCGCAAATACGGCCGTCTCGGACACGACCGGCTGGCCCGTGGGATTCTGGTGGTCGGAGATGACGCACCCATACTACGAATTTACAGAAAAGGGCTACGAGGTCGAGATATTCTCTCCCGTAGGCGGCAAGTGCGAACCGGACGCAATGAGCGACCCGCGTGACGAGAGCGGCTATTCCGCGACAGACCTTATTTCGATGGGTTTCATCAATACGCCGTCGCTCGCCGCTTTGGTCGAGAACACCAAGAGCGTGGACGAGATCGACGTTGCCAAGTTTGACGCTCTGGTCGTGGCCGGCGGCCAGGCGCCGATGTTCACTTTTGAAAAGGCCGAGAATCTGCAACGGAGATTTGTCGAATTCTACGAAGCGGGAAAAGTAGCGTCCGCGCTTTGTCACGGCGTCGCCATCCTGAAATTCGCAAGGCTTTCAGATGGCGAATTCCTGGCAAAGGGCAAGACGGTTACGGGGTTTGCCAACGTCGAGGAAGATTTCGCCGACAACGCCGTCTGGCAATACGGCATGCTGCCGCAGGGCCAGCACATTATGCCGTGGCGGGTCGAGGATGCGATGAAAGAGATCGGTGCGAACTACATACAGGCCGGCATGTGGCGCGGATTTGCTGTTCGCGACGGCAATCTGATCACCGGCCAGCAGAACTTTTCAGGCGGGGAGACCGCACGCGCCATCATCGCGGCATTGGGGGAATAAAGATGAAAATAGCAATTATTGGTGCCGGAAACGTAGGGGCGACGTTGGGGCGTAGGTTCGCCGAGGCCGGGAATGATGTGGCCTTCGGAGTGTCGAAACCCGAAGAATATCAAGAGGGGGATCTTGCCGGTCCGGCCGTGTCGATCAGAGAGGCCGCGGCAGATGCCGACGCTGTTCTGCTCGCTGTTCCTTATGCTGCCGCAAAAAGCGTTGTCCAAGAATGCGGCGGCCTCTCGGGAAAGATCGTGATCGACGCGACGAATCCGCTCGGCATGACGCCGAAAGGCCTTAACCTGATTGTCGGCTTCACAAGCTCCGGCGCGGAAGAGATCGCGGCGGCAGCCCCCGAGGCAAAGTTCGTAAAGTGTTTCAATCAAACCGGTTTCACGAACATGGCCGAGCCGCGAGGTTCGATGATGTTTGTCTGCGGCAACGACCGTGAGGCAAACGAAACGGTTCAACAACTCGCTGCTGACATCGGCTTTGACGCGATCACCATAGGCGACCTGACTAAAGCTCGTCTGCTCGAACCGCTAGCGATGCTCTGGATACAGCTTTCGGCAACGACCGATCTGAAACGTGATTTCGCATTTCGAATCGACCGCCATTGATTCCTCATACATCAAAGCAAAAAGCTCGCTCGTCCAGCGGGCTTGTTTCGTTTCAGGTCCAAAATCCCCTTATAAATGTATCGTCATATCATGCACGCCTTCGGCGGCTTCCATTATGGATTCCGAGACGGTCGGGTGGGCGTGGATGACGCGGCCGAGTTCGTCTGCGGTGGTCTCGAGCGCCATGGCGACGCAGGCTTCGGCGAGCAGTTCGGTGGCGTGCGGGCCGATGATGTGGACGCCGAGGACCTCGTCGTATTTCTTTTCGGCGACGATCTTGACGAAGCCGTCGGTCTCGCCGAGGATGCGTGCTTTGCCGCTGGCTGAGAACGGGAATTTGCCGACCTTTACGTCATAGCCGGCTTCTTTCGCTTTCTCTTCGGTCAGGCCGACACTGGCGACCTCAGGATCACAATAGGTGCAGTTCGGGACGAGGTTTTGCTTGATCGGCTCGACCTTTTTGCCCGCGATCTTTTCGACGACGAGGATGCCTTCTTTCGAAGCGAGATGTGCAAGCCAAGCGGTGTCGATGACGTCGCCGATGGCATATATGTTAGGCTCGTCGGTCTCGCAAAACTCGTTTACTTTCACAGTGCCGCGGGGGTTGACGACAACCTTTGTCTTATCGAGCCCGAGACCTTCGAGATACGGCATACGGCCGACGGCGACAAGCAGCATTTCTGCCTCGAAAGTCACGTCTTCGCCCATGGCGTTCTTGCCGGAGACCTTTACGCCTTTTTTGTTCTTTTCAAGTTTGTCGAGCTTGATGCCGGTCTCGCATTTGATGCCCTGCTTTTTGAATGCACGAGCAAGTTCTTTGGAAACGTCGGCATCCTCGACGGGCACGATGCGGTCGAGGAGTTCGACAACCGTCGTGTCGCAGCCAAAGCGATGATAAACGCTCGCGAATTCGACACCGACCGCTCCCGAACCCATTACGATCATCGACTTTGGAACGCGGTCGAGTTCGAGGATCTGATCGGAATTCACGACATTCTTTCCGTCAACCTCAAATCCCGGGATCGGCCGCACTACCGAACCGGTGGCGATGATGATGTTCTTGGTATCGATCGTCTCTTTCTTTCCGTCCGCCAGATCGATCTCGACCTTGCCCTTTCCTGCGATCTTGCCGTGGCCGTTGAAGACCGTGACCTTATTCTTTTTCATCAAATAGGTAACGCCGGCCGAGTTTTTCGCCACCACATCGGACTTATATTTTTGCACGCCACCCCAATCGAAGCTCAAGTCTTTGACCTTCAGGCCGAAGTTCTCGAAATGGCTTGCTTTATCGTAAAGATGCGCCGCGTTCAATAAAGCCTTGGTCGGAATGCATCCCCGAAGGCCGCACGTGCCGCCAAGTTTCGCATCGTTTTCTTTCTCTACAATTGCTACTTTCAGCCCCAGTTGTGCTCCGCGGACCGCTGCCACATAGCCGCCCGGGCCGGCACCGATGATAGTTACGTCAAATTGTTCAGCCAATTCAATACTCCTGGTCAAAATGGGTTAGTCACGAAACTCAAATTATATCGGCAAGCGGTCAAACAAACAATTCAGGCTGCGTCTGGACCGCACCCGGGTCAGTCATTCAGGCGATTTAACGGTTTGTTAACACTCCGGTCAGCAACTTGTAACATTCGGTCTCTAACATCGAAAGCTTCTCAGACTAATCCAATAACAATTACGGACAGGAATATTACAAAAGCCGGGCAGGAAATCTGATATGTCCGAGCCGGTAAGTTCAATCGCCAAAAATGGAGTCGATCAAACAAATGAATACAAATGTACTATCGGTTGCCGGGAGCGCCCGATCTGTATTTGCACGACCTTTAATTTTAAGTATTGCAATTCTGTTAACGACAACACTTTCATTCGGACAAGCCGAATCTGGCAGCGCGGCCATTGAAGGAACGATCAAAGACGCAAATGGTTCGGCGGTGGCCGGGGCATCGGTTTCGATACGAAATGCCGAGACCGGTCTCGAACGGAGCGTTGCGAGCGACGGAAGCGGCCGCTTCTCGGCTCGCGTACTTCCGGTCGGCAGATACACGATCATCGTCAAAGCAAATGGCTTCGCGGACGGCTTCCAAGAAGGCGTGGCCCTCACGGTAGGGGAAGCCACGCGGATCGACATTTCACTTCGTCCGTCGGATGTAACGGCGCAGGTGGATATAACGTCAGGCACTGAACTGATCGATTCAGAAACCGCTTCTACGGGGGCGACGATCTCCGCACGCTTGGTCGCAGATCTTCCCGTACGCGGGCGCAATTTCACGGAATTTGTGACTTTGACGCCAGCGGTCGTACAAGAGGCCGATCGCAGCGGTCTGGTTATTGCCGGACAACGATCGATAAATTCGAACATTGCCGTGGACGGCGCAGATTTCAACGACCCGCTTCAGGGCAACCAGCGTGGCGGGAATGAGTCGGTCTTCTTCTTCCCGCAGTCTGCCGTTCGAGAGTTTCAGGTAGTTAGGTCGGGTGCGAGTGCAGAGGTAGGCCGGACCAACGCAGGGTTTGTGAACGTCGTTACCAAATCGGGTACGAACGAACTTCGCGGCGAAGCCTTTTACTTCAATCGCAATCGCCACTTGACCTCCGAGAACGCTTTCGGCCGCAGGCTGGACAATGCCCAGAACCAGTTTGGGGGTTCCGTAGGCGGGCCGATCGTTCGCGACCGAGCCTTCTTTTTCGTAAGTGCGGAGCAGAACCTGCTTCGAGTACCGTTCGTGGTGGATTTTCTGGACGTTCCGGGTGTTCCGATCCCGTCGGAGCTTGCGGCACTCGAAGGCGAAAAGCGTGGCACCAACAATCCGACGGCATTGTTCGCCCGAACCGACTTCATTTTGAATCAGACGAACACACTGAATCTTCAGTACACATACACGAGAATGCGTGGTGAGAACTTCAATTTCGATTCACCGCGGCAGACGACCGCTGAAACCGCAAACTATACCCGGATCGGCTCGAGCAACGGGATAAAGGGGTCGCTGGTCACGGTTTTTTCTGCAAACGTTGTCAATGAGATCAAGGGTCAGATCGCAACAGACAACAGGCTTGAAGAACCAAACTCAAATTCGCCGGGTATCGTAATAGCAGGCTTTGGAACCATCGGCGGCGACAACGGGCGCCCCCGGCAATTTGATTCAACTCGATTTCAGTTCGCGAACAACCTGAGCGTGACCACCGGACGGCATCAATTTCGGTTTGGATTTGATTCGAACATTAACCGAGTCCGCCAGCGGCGCGAGACCCGCATTCAGGGGTCGTGGGACTTTGAGAACCGTCTGATGGACGGTGTTAACTATACCGGCCTCGAAAACTATATTGCCGGTCGGCCCCGCCGTTTTCGTCAAACACTTGCATTTGAGGACCAGGAGCTTTCATTGTTTCGCGGGACCCAGCAGGAGTACGCGCTGTTCATACATGACAAGATCAAGATAAATCGCCAGCTTACGATCGATGCCGGTCTCAGATGGGAAGCTCAATTGAATCCGCAGCCGACCGATCCATATCCAGGTGTGCGTGAGTCGGGAATTATCCCCAACGACCTCAAGCAATTTCAACCAAGGCTCGGGATGGCATACGACGTTTCCGGCAAGGGAAACACGGTTTTGAGGATGTCAGCCGGGATATTTACCGCCAGAACGCCGGCAAACTTGTTCCAACGGGTCTTCACGAACAACGGGCAGACGACCCGCGAGATAGAGATCGCCGAACCGGCGGCTTGCAGGAACTCTTCAGTAGTAAATCGTCCCGGATGCCGGCTTCGCGGCCCGGACGCGATCTTCAGATTTCCAAATTCATTAACCGCGATCACGCCTGGTCTCGTTCAGTTCCTTGTTGCACCGAGGGTTTTCGGATTTGATCCGGATTTCAAGAATCCGCGCTCATTTCAGGCTTCGGCAACGCTCGAACAGCGGCTAACCGATGACCTGGTCTTGTCCGTTGGCTACATCCGCAACTCGACCTGGAACCTACAGCGGCGGCTGAACCGAAACCTTTTCCCGCCCACCATCAACGCAGCGGGAATGCCAATATTCCCGACCGCTCGGCCGAACCCGGCAATTAGCTGGCTTTCGATAAACGAGTCGACTGCTCATTCGAGCTATGACGGGATGACCTTGACGTTAAAGCGACGTTTTGCGAACCGCTTTCAATTCCAGGCAAATTACACATTGGCAAAGAATGTCGATGACGATTCCAACGAACGAAATTTTTCGCAGGAGCCTGCATTGAATCCCTTTGACCTTTCGCTCGATCGCGGATACTCGAAGCAGGACGTTCGGCACAATCTGAACATCAGCGGACTGGTCGATCTCGGCTACGGCTTTACATTGTCGAGCGTGTTGATCACGAGATCAGGCTTTCCCTATACGCCTGTCATCGGATTTGACACGCAGAATGACGGAAACGACGACAATGACAGAGCGATCGTTAATGGCCGAGTGGTACAGCGAAACTCGTTCCGCCAGCCTTCATTCTTCAACCTTGATCTAAGGCTGTTGAAGGCATTCAGGGTAAATGAGAAGATGAGATTCGACATTTCCGCCGAAGCATTCAATGTTACGCGCAGTTCGAACAAGAATTTTGGAAACGACGCGATCAGCCTTTTCGGTACACCGCTTGCGAACGGTTCACCGTCAAATGCTGAAGCAGGGATCCCGCTGTTCGCTCCATCTACTGCAAGGTTCGGCGGACCACGGCAGCTTCAACTGGGTGTAAGGTTTGTCTTTTAGGCCTAAGATACAAATCAATTCCACCTATCTCGGATGAGGTTTTCGGTCTTGATGATACAAAAGACCGAATTCCTCATCCTGAAGTGAAGACAGAAAGTGTGGGCCATCTTGGCCTTCCCTTAGAGCGACGAGCACGCCTTCCGCCCTTACTGATCAAATCTTGGTTCAATCGACGCTTTGGCGGCTTCGCCGACGGTGGGTTTCGCGGCCCCCGCCTAAATAGGTGAGTATCGCGACCACGAGGTGTGCGACGAACCAAACATTCTCGACCCCCATATTCTGATAGATATAGATAAGTATGAGAATTCTTGGAAACAGGACGCCGAGAAGGATGTCGGCCCATTGAGGTACCGCGTTGGAAGGGAAGTTTTCGGGAAACATCAACAAAAAGACGACCAACACGATTCTCGGGAAGAAAAGCGAAAAGAGAAGGAAATAAAAATCCATGCTGCCTCCGTCCTAAATACGCTTAGTAGTCTACTTCAGTTCTTTCGATTAGGGTATTAACTTTCCTCAGCCGGAACGACAATGTCCTACTTCCGCGTTCAAAATGCTCAGACACTTTACCAGGGTGTTCATTTAAAAGGATAGGTTGGTTACTACGAGCTACTTGAGAGCAAAATGCGATATTGGTGTTCCGGCCGAAATTTACCCCCTATCAGATCGATCGTCGCAAAGTCCTCAAACTCGTCGGACTAATATAGCGGACGGGTCGGACAAATCTCATGTGCAAAAATTAAAAATCGAGAGCGTCAAGTTTAGAGTCAAGGGCACTGATTGATCAGAACATTATTTTGCGCGAACCTGCTTAGTTTATGTAACGGTTGGAGGAAAATAGAAATGGGACTATTGAATGCATCGGTTGGCAAAGGCGGCGTAAATAATAGAGAAGATGTGCAGTTGATAGAGTTCCTGCTGAATCGCGTCCTCCACTTGATCTACCCGCCTTCCGCGGGTGTTCAAGACGGAAAACTTGTATTCGAAGAAGCTCTCACCGCAATTCCAATTGACGGAAAGATCGATGATGTCGTGGTCAATACTATCAAGGACTTTCAACGCAACATTCTTGGCTTCAAATGGCCTGACGGGCGCGTCGATCCGGGCAAGAATTCGATCCGCGCGCTGGCAAAGATCTTTGCAGAGCAGGGTGGAGTAACTGCTGTTGGTCCAACGGAGGTCAAGGCTCTTGCGGATCCTTCGGCAAGTTTTCATCGCCAATATGGAGCCGCCTATCAGACAGGCGTTTACTCATCGGGGCAATTGGTCGCCGGGTACGATGGAACCAGACTGATCCTGAATATCAACGCACACGAAACCGTATTCCTCCTCTTGGACGACGAAGGCCCGGGAGATGAGGTCAAAGATATGAATCCGATGCGAGGAAAGCCGGGAACGGTCTATCGACAAAAGACAGCGGCATTCTTAGATGAGCGCGATGGGATTTTCTTTAAC
Organism: Pyrinomonadaceae bacterium; assembly: GCA_035327545.1. Lineage (GTDB taxonomy): Bacteria > Acidobacteriota > Blastocatellia > Pyrinomonadales > Pyrinomonadaceae > OLB17. Next base: position 83,924 of record DAOLDE010000003.1, read on the forward strand.
AAACTTTCGAAACGCTTGGAACTTGCAAAGAAGCTAATCGAATTTGAATTGGGGATCATGATAGCCCTCGTCTCTGCCACAAGTACCGCAGGATTTGTAGCAGTATTAGGCATAAGCGGGTTTCAGTTCGTAGTTGAAAATCACGAAAAATTTCCAAAATGGACTGCTGCCGTTGGAGCACTGATCTCGGCCCGAATGACTTTGAAGAAATGCACGCCGACACTTTACGAAAAACTGACGGAAGGTCTTTTCATAGGCGTCAAGACGAGCGTGTTAACGTCAATTGGTTTCCTCGGTCCCGACGTTATCGGGAACATCCCATCTGCGATGGTCAAAGATCCAATGACTACCGGAAAACTTGTCGGGGCACTGATCGCGAACGTCGGCAAGGCTACGCTCGTAAAACGGATGACTGCTTTCGGGGTCGTATTCGCCATACTCAAGACCATAGCCATTAAGGCGGCGACAGGGATTCCGGGAGCTATTGGCCTCACCATCCCAGAAAAGCTAAAATCCGCAAAAGAGATCGTCCAACATCTTCAATCGATCGGGGTCAAGATCACCGAACAAGAAGCATCAAAGATAGTTGATGAGGTTGCGAAAAATGCAAGGGAGTTGGCCAGGGCTATGGAAGATCTAGCAAATGCGTTTCGGCAGTTTTGAAATGTCGCGGAAACCGAGATCGATGCCCCTTCGTTTCCGCGATCTTTCGAGGAAGAAACCGTAGAAGTTGAACCTTTCCGATTATTAGCTCAGAAATGAGAATATGATTGAACTCCGTATGCAAAATATAATATAATCCTGGCACTTGCCGGCCCTGCTTGGGCCGATTGCCGCGACCGGTGGCAACACCTCCGGCCGAAAAACTGCCAAAAACTTAAGTCCAAGGAAAATCTATCGTCCGCGTGTTTCCGAACGCGCCTGGATCAGGTGTAAGCAATGGACGTTTCCTTCGAGCTTAAGGTCAATCCAACCCACTTGCATTTGCGGCACCCGCCCGGCTCGCATATCGCTGCCGATGAGATCGCAGGTTATTGGAGCTCCGTCGGAGAACTCTGCCGCAAACACGCGTGTCGAAAGCTCTTGATCGAATCGTACGAACCCGAGGGTTCGCTAGGCACGATCGACGTCTTTGATGCCGGACGGACGCTGGCCGAAAACCTTGCAGGAGTTAAGGTCGCCCTCTGCCACGAAGATTTTGCGCCCGACGAGCTTTCTTTGTTTTTTCAAACTGTCGCTCAGAATCGCGGCGTAAAGGTAGAATTTTTCCCATCACTCGATGAAGCTGTTCGGTGGCTGGATGTTGACACCGGGGAAACGGCAGAACAGCTTCATTAGTCTTGCGGACGCGTTCCCTCGCTTGATTTCGCGCGTCTGCAAGGCTAAAAATTCCGTGTGGCAAAAAAAAGCACGTCAAAGGCCTGGGCCGAATATTTTCTCGTCCGCGGCCTAATGGCGTTTCTCGGGTTGTTGCCCCGAAGTATGGCCGTCGGGGTGTCGATGGGCCTTACTTCGCTTGGCTACTATCTCGCGGGCGGGTTGCGGCGAGTTGCCGAAAAGAATCTGAGCATTGCGTTTCCCGATCTGAGTGAAGCCGATCGAACACTGTATGCCAAGGGAGCCTTTCGAAACGTCGGCCGTATCATCGGCGAGATGAGTCAGTTTCCAAAAGCCACACCGGAAAGCCTTGCAAAGCTGATCGAATTTCGTATCGACCCGGCGTTGTATGATGCATATCAACGATTGAAGGCAGAAGGCCGCGGGGTGATCATTGTCAGCCCTCACCTCGGAAATTGGGAGATGCTGGTGTTTGGCTGGGCCGTATATGATGCTCCTATGAGCTATCTGGCAAGGCCGCTGGATAATACAATGGTAGAAAGGTTGACCGTTGAGCTGCGAACGAAATTTGGGAATCGACCGATCGACAAGACGAATTCCGTGATGGCAGCTGCGCGGGTTTTGCGCACGGAAGGGCTGCTCGGGATACTTGCCGATGTCAACGCCCATCCAAAAGAAGGCGTTTTCGTTCCGTTCTTCGGCATATCGGCGTGCACTTCTGCAGGGCCGGCTCTGCTTGCTTTGCGTACAAACTCGGCCATCGTCCCGATGTGTGCCGCGTGGGACGAGGATGGAGGCCGATATATTGCGGTTCATGGCCCAATGATCTCTCCGGAGGACACGGGCGATCGGCAAACCGACGTAGCTGCGACGACCTCCGCGTTTACGGCAGAGGTCGAGAAACTCATTCGGCGATTTCCGGACCAGTGGCTGTGGATGCACAAGCGATGGAAGACGCGTCCGCCCGGGGAACCGCCCATGTATTGATATGAAAATGCGCGACCTGTTGGGAATTTTTTCGCTGAAGCATAGGGCCGCATCGGTCTGCGAGTCGTGCGGCGGCGACTTTGTCTGTGGTGCGGCCATGACCGGATGCTGGTGCAACGAGATCAAACTTAGTAAGGAAACGCGAGCTGAGCTGCGGACAAATTTCAAAACGTGCCTTTGTCGCAAGTGTCTTGAGAAGGTGTCTGCAGCGCAAGGGTGATCAGTAACTCCGTAAACAAAATGAAAACCAAACTTTTGATAATCGCAATGTTATCTCTATGCGCCCTGACGGCAAACGCCCAGAGCGGGGAAGATGCGAAGCTCAGGAAAATGCTGGACGAATTCCTTTCCGGGGCGGGGCGTAACGACGCCGCCATCCACGATCGCTTCTGGGCCGACGATCTCATTTACACACGGGGTTCCGGACAGCGGGTCGGAAAGGCCGATATCATGTCGAGCGTCCGATCGGCGCAAACCGTAAAGCCGGGTGATCCGATGAACGTTTATACCTCTGAGGATGTCCGCATCAATCTATATGGGAACACGGCTGTTGTCGCTTTCCGTCTTGTTGGGACAACGAACGACGCGGGCAAGCTCACTGTTGTTCGGTTCTACAATACCGGTGTGTTCGTAAAACGAAAGGGCGAGTGGCGCGTCGTTGCGTGGCAGGCAACGCGTATCCCAGACGTTCAAGAGCCTGCGACCTAAAGCGAAATCGGTAACTGATATGGCAATGTCGATACCACTACGTTCCGCGGCTGCGATCTTTGCTGCGATGATCGCATTGGTCGCCTCGGTGCCCGGCCAACAACGATTGCTCGTTATCGGCGGCGGGGAAAGGCCGCCTGATGCGATGAGAAAATTCGTCGAATGGAGCGGCGGCGCGAAGGCCCGGATCCTGGTGATAACCTGGGCCAGCGGCGTGCCCGAGGAAAGTTTTGCAGCTCTCAAGAAGAACTTTGAAGAGGCGGGTGCGGGCGTTGTCAACCATGCTCCCCAAAGGCCGCTTGATGATAATGGGTCAACCCAGTTCGCCGTCCTGCTTCGCGGGGCAACTGGCGTTTTCTTCTCGGGCGGCGACCAAAACAGGATAATGGAAGTTCTCTCAGACGATGTACGTCTAAGCAGTTTGAAAGAAAAATATCGGACGGGGACACCGTTCGGAGGGACGAGTGCCGGTGCGGCCGTAATGTCCGATCCGATGATGACTGGAGAGGCCGATCTGAAAGTACTGGACGGCTCTAAGGTCGGCGTCCGCAAGGGTCTTGGGCTGATACCGAACGTTATATTCGACCAACATTTTCTCGTCCGCCAGCGGCACAACCGGCTTTTCGGCTTGATAATGGTGAACCCAAAAATGCTCGGCATCGGGATCGACGAAGACACCGCCGTACTGATCGAAGACAACCGAAGGCTTACTGTTCTCGGGAAAACACAGGTGATGTTTGTCCATTCAGAAAAGGGCGGGAACCCGTACACGCTGTATTTTCTCAAGACCGGCGAGCGATACGACCTGAAGAAAAAACGGTCGATAAAAAGGTGATCGGGGCGGGTGATCGATCCGATGATGGTCGTTCATTGAACGGCCGGAACTTGTCTCGGCCAGGCTTGATCCCCGATAGATCTTAAAGAGGAAGCAATGATGATGACGAAACAGATCCCCGCTATGGTGCTGGCGGCCGTCCTTTTGTCGGCGTGTTCTCAGACGGCGGCAACCTTTCCTGAAGGCGAGTGGATCGACCTGACCCACGATTTTTCGGAAGACACTATTTATTGGGTCACGGCCGAGCCGTTCAAGCGGTCGACGGTCTTTGAAGGGCAGAACCCAGCAGGCTTCTACTATTCAGCATACAATTTTTCGGGTGCGGAGCACGGCGGGACGCATCTGGATGCTCCGATCCATTTCGCCGAAGGCAGGAAAACTGCGGACCAGATCAGCCTGGACCAGCTTATTGGAAGCGGGGTCAAAATTGACGTTTCGACGAAAGCGAGTGCTGACCGCGATCACCTGATCTCCGTCGATGACATCGTCGAATGGGAAAGAAGGTATGGCGAGATACCGGTTGGCGCGATAGTTCTTTTCGAGACCGGATTCGGGAAACACTGGCCCGACGCCAAACTCTATCTCGGCACCGGCCAAAAAGGTCCTGATGCTGTCAAAGACCTGAGTTTTCCGGGCCTTCATCCGGACGCGGCGGCGTGGCTTGTCCGCGAACGTTCGCCAAAGGCTGTCGGCATCGACACGGCGAGCATCGACCGCGGGCGATCGACAGACTTCCAGGCACACGTCAATCTAATGACGAACAACATACCGGCGTTTGAGAACGTTGCAAATCTGGACAAACTTCCCGCGAGAGGCTTTCACGTAGTCGCTCTTCCGATGAAGATCAAGGGCGGCTCCGGCGGGCCGCTGAGGATCGCCGCGCTCGTTTCTACGAAATAGGCAAAGACTTTAACCTTGCTTGCGGGCTTGGGATTGGACCGCTGTGATGGCAACGGCATCGACGATATCTTCGGCCTTGCAGCCGCGGGAGAGGTCGTTGCATGGACGGTCAAGGCCCTGGAGAATAGGGCCGATCGCCGTGCCGCCGGTCAGGCGTTCGGTCAGTTTGTACGCTATGTTGCCCGAATTCAGGTCCGGAAAGATCAGCACATTCGCCCTGCCGGCGATCTCGGAACCTGGTGCCTTTGCCGCAGCAACGCTTGGAACGATCGCAGCATCGGCCTGCAGTTCGCCGTCCACGCTAAGATCGGGCATGCGTGCGCGAATTGTTTTAACGGCCTCGACCACCTTGTCAACCAATTTGTGTTTCGCGCTTCCTTTGGTCGAGAACGAAAGCATTGCGACACGCGGCTCGGCCTGAAGCAGCGCTTGACATGATCCGGCGGATGCGATCGCGATCTCTGCGAGTTCGACCGGGTCCGGTTCGATGACGACGCCGCAATCCGAATAGATCAACGCTCCCTTCTCGCCGAATTTCTTATCGGGCACGACCATCAGAAAAAAGGAAGAGACTATTCGAAAGCCCGCGCGTACCCCGATGCAGCGGATCGCGGCCGCCACGGTATGTGCAGTCGTATTCGTAGCCCCTGCTACAGAACCGTCGGCCTTGCCTTCGCGAACGAGGAGATTTCCGTAGTAGAGCGGGTCCTTTACGGCCTGCTCCGCTTCCTCAAGCGTGGTGCCTTTGGCTCGACGCAGTTCGTAATAAAGTGTTGCTATCCTGCCAAAATCCGCTGCCTTGCGATGGTCGATAATCGAGATACCGTTAAGGTTCGCTCCAGACTGTGCTGCGGCATCGCGGATCCGCTCCTCATTTCCCAGCAATGTGATCCGCGCGATCTTATCGCGAGTGAGGATCTCGGCGGCCTGGACCGTCCTCGGGTCTTCCCCTTCAGGCAGAAGGATGTGCTGCGGGTCGCCGGCTGCTCGATCTCGGATCTTTTGGAGGATCATTTTCGGTGGACAAACTCAGTGATCAGTTGTCGGTGGAGCAATGAGACAGGGTATCCCGAAGAGCCTCAACGACTGCCCAAGCAATTTATCATACAACGCTGCTTGGGAAAACTTGCACAAACGGGGCGTAGTTCTTAGACTTGAATCAAACGAATGACGAAAGAAGAGATCGCCGAAACCGGCCACGGAAACAGCAAGGGACTAAACCGAAATAAGCGTCGTGCAAAGGGGCGGATGCGCAACTTTTTGATGTTCCTGCCGAATATGGTCCTTCTTTTGGGCAGGCTGCTAAAGGACGCTCGTGTCCCGTCTGCGGAAAAAGCACTCTTCCTTGCCGCGATAATTTACGTAATTTCCCCGATCGACCTCATTCCCGACTTCTTTCCATTCATCGGGCAGGTCGATGATATCTACGTTGTGGCTTTGACGCTGCTTCGACTTGTTAACAGGTCGGAAGCAGACGTTGTTCGCCAGCACTGGTCTGGCGGAGGTGACATCGTTGCTCTTGCCGACTCGGTGGCGGGCATCGCGCCGATAATCCTCCCAAAGCGGGTTTCGCGAGTCTTATCGTCGAGGGTTGAGCTCGGCGCGGCGGCGGGCGTTCTGAAAGGGATCAAGAAGAACCGAGAACCGCTGCTAGTCGAAGTACCGCAACCCGAGAAGATCGAGGTTGATTCCCGGTCTAAGATGACAAACTAGCGTTTCCCAAGCCCGGATTTTTGGATTTCTCTCTCATTTGTTCATTTAGTTAGCCAAGTTCGTTTTTTATCGATTTTGACTAACCTTTAGGGCTATGCCGAGTTTGTCGCGTCATCTTATTGCGGCAGCGAAGCGCTGATTTTATGTTCGAACGCTATACTGAAAGGTCTCGCCGCGTCATTTTCTTTGCCCGCTATGAGGCACTTCAGTACGGCTCGACCGTGATCGCCCCCGAGCATATCCTGCTTGGATTAATGCGGGAAGATAAAACGCTGGCGCCGCGATATTTCCCGGCTCGCAGAGGTGTGACGGTCGACTCGGTAAGAAAGGAGGTCGAAGCCCGCATCGTTCTTCGCGACCGCATACCGCAGTCCGCCGAGCTTCACCTTGCCCCTGAGACCAAACGCATTCTTTTCTACGCTAGTGAAGAAAGCCGACAACTAAAGAGCCGAAATATCGGCCCGGAACATCTTTTGCTCGGAATGGCCCGAGAGGAGCGATCAGTGGCCGCCGAGATAATCTTTCAGCTTGGCTTCCGCATCCAGGACGTGCGGGACGAGCTTGGACGCCAGCATGGACTCACACTTCCTCAACAAGCGCCGCAGGAGCCGTCGCGCATTCCGAACCTGACGGAGTTCACCCGCGATCTGACCGATGACGCTGCCGCCGGAAAGCTCGATCCGCTGGTCGGGCGTGAAGCAGAGATCGAACGGTTGATAGAGATCCTCTGTCGGAGGACAAAGAACAACCCGGTGTTGATCGGGGAGTCGGGTGTGGGGAAGACAGCGATCATTGAAGGGCTCGCTCAAAAGATCGTGGATCGAGCGGTTCCATCTTTTCTCGAAAACAAACGAATACTTGCCCTGGACCTTTCCCTGATAGTAGCTGGAACTAAGTATCGCGGGCAGTTTGAGGAAAGACTGAAGAAGATAATGGTCGAGCTTCGCGAGAACGATGAGTTCATCGTCTTTATCGACGAACTGCACACACTGGTGGGGGCGGGGTCGGCCGAGGGCACGCTGGATGCCGCTAATATACTGAAGCCTGCCCTTTCAAGAGGTGAGGTCCAGGTGATCGGCGCCACGACGCCAGGAGAATACCGCAAGACCATTGAAAAGGATCGGGCGCTCGAACGTCGGTTTCAATCGGTAAAGGTCCAGCCGCCTACCGAAGAAGAAGCTCTTTTGATAATCCGCGGCATCGTCGAACGCTACGAAGCGTTTCATCAGATCCGCTACTCGCGTGAGGCGCTCGAGGCGGCCGTATCGCAGTCGAATAGATACATTCCCGACCGCTTTTTGCCAGACAAGGCGATCGACGTTCTCGACGAGGCCGGGGCGAGGGCAAAGCTCCGATTCCAAAACGAGAACTCAGGTGAGCCGTCGTGGAAGGAAACGGTCGCGCAATGGAAGCGCGCTTCGGCAAACGAGGACCAAATAATCTCGTACGAACTAAAGTCGCTCGAGGATTCGTTCTTCACCGTGGAGGTTACCAAGGACGACGTTGACGAGGTGATAGCTCGCTGGACAGGCGTGCCTGTTGCGACCATCAAGCAGGAAGAAGCTGCAAAGTTGCTAAACATCGAAACCGAGCTTCATAAACGCATCATTTCACAGCGCTCTGCGATCTCGGCCTTGGCACGTGCCATCCGCCGTTCGCGAGCAGGACTAAAGAATCCCGGGCGGCCGGTTGGTTCGTTTCTCTTTCTTGGGCCGACCGGTGTCGGAAAGACCGAGGTTGCAAGGACGCTTGCCGAATACCTGTTCGGCAGTGAACGAAACATAATCCGCTTCGATATGAGCGAGTTCATGGAGAAGCACGCCGTCGCGAAGTTTATCGGCTCGCCCCCAGGCTATGTCGGATTTGAAGAAGGTGGGCAGCTTACGGAGCGCCTGCGGCGGTCGCCATATTCGGTAGTACTTTTCGACGAGGTCGAAAAGGCACATCCTGATCTTTTTAACGTTCTGCTGCAGGTCTTTGAGGATGGAGTGCTGACCGATGCGCAGGGAAACGCTGTTGATTGCCGAAACTCGATCTTTATCATGACGTCGAACATCGGGGCGAAGTTTATTCAAAAGCGTGCGACCGTCGGGTTCCAGGGTAATGCCGACGCGTCTCGCGAACGAATGGAAGAACAGGTCATCTCGCAGGTAAAGCAGACATTTGCTCCCGAATTTCTCAACCGTCTCGACGAGACCATCATTTTTGATGAACTGAGCGACGACGATCTCTTAAAGATCATCGACCTGCAGGTCGGCAAGCTTAATGAAATACTTGCTGCTCGAGCCTTGTCCGTTCTGCTCAACGACGAAGCCCGGACATGGCTGCTTCAAAAAACGCTCTCCGAACGCAATTACGGCGCCCGCCCCCTCAAACGAGCTCTCCAAAAATACGTAGAAGACGAACTCTCCGAGGCTCTGATCCAGGGACAGGTCCAGGAAGAATCTACGATAGAGATCTACCTAAAGGACGACCGCCTCGCCTTTCGAACTCTCATTTCAGACGAACTCCAAAAGGCGTTTTCAGGGAATTAAACATGGGGGTTTGAAGACTGACGTCAGAAGGCCTGTTCAGGACTCGGGCTCAGATAAAAAGTGGGAGGTTGTGGGAGAAATTTTCAATAACTCATAAATCCTCAGGAAAAATGGCCTGCAAGCATAAATGTGGCAGGAGTTTCACTGCTTGCAGGCCGCGGCGGGCATCTACCTTTTGGGAGCTAGGGAGCCTCGCCTCTATCGCTTGAACTGAACTTTCACTTACATATTCTTTACCTCGGCCCCATCGGCCATGGAAAAGATCGGTACTTTCCGTATATAGCCCTTTCCTAAAGGAATGAAGGCCATTGTCTCGTTTCGCTGGTGCCGTTCGTTTTTCGCCTTCACTATTTACCGCGATAATTGAGGGGAAAAGGGCTCAAAAAATTTCGCGAAAATTCGAATTTCATTCGGAGACTCATCCTGAAGATCGCAAAAGCCTGCTGATGGATGCTATTTGAACTATCTATGATGAAGGTTTGCTTATAGCCGTGATCGAGTCCGAGGAAAACGATTGACACACTATAAGTTGTTGGCTATGCTCGTCGTAACTATCGAAAAGAACCCTAGCGACCCGACGCCATTTATAGCTCTGTATGAGTACTCCTTCAGACGAGCCTGAGCCTATCAGTGAACTTCTCGCACAATGGAATCGCGGGGACAATGAAGCATTGAACCAGCTTGTGCCCTTCGTGTACGAGCAGATGAAAAAACAGGCTCGTCGCCACCTTAGACATGAGCGACAGAACCACACACTCCAGACCTCGGCAGTCGTCCACGAAGCGTATCTGAAACTTGCTGAGCAAAGGCATGTTAACTGGGAGAACCGGGCCCATTTTTTCTGGCTTGCGTCCGAGGTGATGCGGCGGGTATTGGTGGATCATGCCCGCAAGCGGAATAGACAAAAGCGCGGTGATGCTCTCGATCCACTGACGCTCAACTCGGCCATTGCTGCCTCTTCAGGGCCGGCATTTGACCTGCTCGAACTCGATTCGGCTTTGACAAGGCTTTCGGCAAAAGACCCGCAGCAGGCGAAGGTCGTTGAGCTTAGATATTTTGCGGGCTGCAGCATCGAAGAAACGGCAAACACGCTCCACATTTCCGAGGCGACCGTAAAACGCGACTGGACATCCGCTAAGGCTTGGCTGCTGCATCAATTGAGGGCCGGGGAGTAATAGATGGCCGACGCCGACTGGGAAACTGTAAAGGAACTTTTTTGCGAGGCTGTAAATCTCCCAAGCGAAGACCGCTCGACGTTCCTGGATAAAGTTTGTTCGGGTCGCCCAGAGATCCGCGATGAGATCGAGATCCTTCTCGGATCCTATGAATCGGAATTTCTTGAACAACCAGCGCTGGTAGATCATGCCAAAGCCACTCTCACAGAAGTACCACTTTTCAATTCCGGTCAGACCATCAGCCATTACAGAATAGTTCGCCTTCTTGGCCGCGGCGGGATGGGTGAAGTCTATCTTGCGGAAGACGAGACCCTCGATAGGCCTGTCGCGATCAAATTGCTTCACGACCGGTTCGGTTGGGACGGTAATGCGTCGAGAAGGCTGCTTCGAGAGGCTCGTTCTGCCGCGAGGCTCGATCATCCGAACATCTGCTCGGTTTACGATATTGGCGAACACGAGGGACGCGCTTTCATCGTGATGCAGTTTGTCGAAGGGCGAACACTCGACGAGCGGCTTCACGATGGGCCGCTGACGATCGCAGAAAGTATATCTTACGTGAGTCAGATCGCCTCTGCTCTCGAGGCAGCACATTCCCGAGGCGTGATCCACCGCGATATCAAGCCTTCGAACGTGATCCTGGCAGGTGCGAAAGGCCATGTGCGCGTCGTCGATTTCAGTCTTGCCAAACGTGCTTTCGATTCCGGCGGGTTTGAAACCGAACTCAGTACGCCGGGAATAATTGCCGGTACGACCAATTATATGTCTCCCGAGCAGATCAGAGGCAGAGAACTTGACGCGCGAACCGACATTTGGAGTCTCGGGGTGGTGTTCTACCAAATGCTCACGGGCGCACTGCCGTTTACCGGCGAGTCGAGGGCCGATGTGATGGCAGCGATCCTCAATGAAAAAGCGAGGCCCGTATCCGCCTATTTCACCGAGCGATGGCCCGAACTTGATGCTGTGGTCGCCCGCTTGCTTTCAAAGAGTCGGCGGGCCCGATTTCAGACAATATCCGAATTTGAGAATGCCCTATCTGACCTTACTTCAAACGCGAACCAGGATCGTTTTAGCGCAATTGCACGAAGTGATAGCTACAGGCATGCCGCGTGGGACGAAGATGCTAAAAGGACCGCTGCAACGGCAGCAGCATTTTCGGAAGATGCGGACAAGCTGAGCCTTGTAACTGAAGGCTCAACCATTCAGGCGCCTCGCTGGATGAAGGGGCGTGCGGCATTAGCAGCGGGAATCGGTATTTTGGGGTTGTTGCTCGGCGGGCTTGCTTATTGGAAGATCACGGCAGGAAACGACTCGCACGATCCCTTTTCCGCGGGGAACGCAGGCAACCTTCGAATAGCCACCATTTTTGGCATCAAGCGGCAGATCGGCGGTGCTTTGACGTCGCTGAGCTTTTCGCCGGACGGGCGGCTTCTCTTGTTCGCGCTTAGCTCTGACGGCAAAAGCACGATCTTCATCAAACAGCCAAGCGGTGGCGGGCCGATGCGCGTGACTGACGGGAAATTCAGCGACCAAAATCCCGTCTGGTCGCCTGATGGCCAGCGTATTGCCTTCATCTCGGATCGTGACGGAAAGATGGGACTTTGGACGGTCTCATATTTGGGAGGTGCTCCTTCCCTCCTTCACACGCTGGATGGAACTGGCAGCAATTATCAGCTAAAGAAATGGAGACAAGATGGAAAAGCGATCTTTTTCAGAAATGGAAGCGAGCTCAGGGAGATCGTCACGGAAACAGGCGAGATCCGGGATGTAGATCTTTCTGGCATCGGCGGAAGCATTTCGGGAGATTTTTCGATCTCTGCCGATGATTCAAAAGTTCTCGCGGTGTCGGTAGAACATGATAAAGAACAAATATGGATGAGATCGCTCGTCACGGGAGAGACTCGCAGAATTGCCGAAACGTCTTACCACAGCTGGGCACCGACGTGGTTCCCTGATGGACGAAGATTTGCCTATTGTTCCGATCAGAACGGGATCTTTCAGATCTATATTCGAAACCCTGAAGAGTTGACACCAAAGCAGGTAACATTCAGCAACTTCAACTCATGCAGCCCGGCGATAGCTCCCGATGGGCGAAGCATTGCGTTCACAACATACACCGATGAAGCGAACATCTTCACCTACGATATCGCTACAAGATCCGAACGAATGTTCACGTCGAACATTAAGATGCAGCTTTTCCCAGCGATTTCGCCCGATGGTGAGCGTATCGCGTATCAGATCACTGACGATGGGGCGAAGTTGTTTTCTAGCGAGCTTCGCGTGATACCGACCGATTCCGAGGGCGGGCCGCCGCCGGTTTCGCTTAACGAGACGGGCTGCTGCATGAAGTGGTCGCCTACTGGCGAACATGTTGCGTATGTCAAATCCTTTGGAACGGACCATCATATTTGGCGCTTCGGAATAAACGATCAAAGGGAGATCCGGCTGACCCAGGATGGGATCAGCATGCCCGGACACACAATCGCCCCTTTCGACCTTTCTGCCTCGATGTTCGAGTGGTCGCCGGATGGAAAGAAGATCGTGTTTACGGCAAGGCGCGAAGGAAGGCACAATGTGTGGACCGCGTTAGCGGACGGGTCAGGAGAGCAGCCACTGACTAATTTTCGCGAGGGCGAGGCCGGGGGCATCTCGCCAATGTGGTCGCCTGATGCCGCAAAGGTCGCGTTCGTCGAAGCTCTCGGACAAGGGCCCTCGATACTCTCGAAGAACAACCGGCTTGTTTTTCTGGACGGGGACCGCTACGTCGTCGGAGCCGGGTTTGATACGGAGATCAGACTTCTCAGTTGGCATAGCGATTCGTCGGGGGTTTTCGTGGCTGCGTTGGGAAACGCCTATTGGGATGTTTATTTCGTATCGGCTGTCGAACCTGGCAGGAAGGATAGATTGAATCGGCTGGCAAATGCACGCCGCAATGGGATCAACATCTCCCCAGATCAAAAATGGATAAGCTATTCCGAACGGAAGGGAGATGTCGATAATATATTTCTTATACCCGTCCGCGGCGGCTCACCCACTCGCTTGACCTCAAACGACGATACGACTCTCTTCTTTTCGGGCCTGGCCTGGACGCCCGATTCGAAAAAATTGCTATACAGCAAACAAACCGGCGGGATACAGATCTCGCTGATCTCTGAAAATTAGAACGGAGGCTTTTGGAATGAACTTTCCGAGTAATGAAATTGAAATACCCGAAGATACTACTGAAGCAGAAGGGGGCGAGAACGGTTCTACGGTTCGATGTCCTCCTGGAACTACGTGGGATCCCGGTTCAAAACAATGCATTCCCGACAATGTAACGTTGGCACAAGAACAATGTCCCTCTGGAACGGTTTGGGATCCCGCAAGCCAGCAGTGCGTGCCCATAAAGGGTTAGTGGGCCGGCCAGTTTCTCTCGAGCCCAGGATTTAGACCGATCATAACGGGACACCCTATCCACGGAATTTCGATGGTGTAAGAGGGCCTGAGCGGGATCAATATCCGTTATTTAGACGAGAGCGAACTGAAACAGTTCAAAGAGGCTGGGAGTGAGAGATTGTTCCGGGCTATAGGGCGGAGCTTTTCTTTTTTCCTTTGTTTACCTGTATAATTCGGAAGTTTATGGAACGGGCTCTGAAAGGGCAACCTCGTGATGGTTCGGAGAATCATAGGTTGAGTAATTTTCCGACACAGAAGGACCGCCTTGTTTCCCCCAAGTTTGGCTGGTGTAAATGATAGATTTGGCGGCAGTTAGGGCATTTAGGGCCTGATTTACCGCAACCCCAGGGAATAACGCATTTATGTTCAAATTTCGCGCATTCGGGCTTGCACTCGTGGCCATGGCTTTTCTGGCCGATGCTGGGCAGGCGAAAGTTTCCGCCAATGCGAACGAATTCTCCTCTTTTGTTCAGCAACAGATCGTCGAAACGGTCGATATCCAGGGCAATCGCCGTCTTCGCGACGACGACCTTCTTTATTATGTCCGAACCCGGCCAGGCGATGTTTACGACCCAGCGGCACTCGAGCGCGACCTGAGAGAGCTGCTTTCTCTCAATTGGTTTGACAAGACCGCGACCCGGGTTATAACGACCGACGGAATCAGAGGCGGGGTCAATGTGATCTTTGAGGTCCGTGAGTGGCCCATTATCCGCGATCTTCAATTCACTGGAACGAAAGCGATAACTGAATCTGAAATATTGAAAGCCTTCCGTGAACAGCGCGCCGGTATCTCGAAAGAATCCATTTACGATCCTGTAAAAGCCCGAGCGGCCACGCGCATCCTTCGCGAGATGCTCGCAACAAAGGGGTATCCCAACGCGAAGATCAATGTTAAGGAAGAGCAGGTCTCGGCCACGTCGATCGCTCTTACATTCGAGGTAGAGCAGGGCAACCGCTCGCGGATAGTCGAGATCGAATTTGACGGGAACGAAAAATTTAAGGACAGCGAACTGCGTGGCGCTATGGAATATGTGCGGCAGACCGGGCTGATCTCAAGATTCAAGGGCCAGGACATATTGAATCTGCGTGCACTTGAGGCCGATCTGCAGAGGAATGTCCGGTCTTACATGTGGTCAAAGGGCCATTTTCAGGCCCGGCTTGGCGATCCTGAGATAGTCGGGCTTGGGGTCAAGCGGACCGGCATAACACCGTTCATTGTTCTGCCGATACCGCTGCTTTCCTCCAGAGATGACACGCTCAAGATAATCGTGCCAGTTTCAGAGGGCCCGGTATTTCGAGTCGGCGAACTGAAAGTTGAGGGCAATTCGATCTTTTCCGAACAGCAGATCTTGGCTTACATCGGCCTCAAACCCGGGGACATCGCGGATGGAAAACGTCTTCAGGACGCTGTTTACGAAAGCCTGAAAACGGTTTACGGAATGCAGGGTTTTGTCAATTATACTGCCGAATTTGAGCCGGACTTTAAAGATAATCCAGCAAACCCGAATGAGGGCATCGTCGATATTACCATCAGGATCGACGAGGGCAAGCAATTTACGCTGCGCCGTCTGGAATTTGTCGGGAACACCTTTACTCGCGACCGAGTAATGAGACGCGAGTTCCTTTTGAACGAGGGTGATATCTACAATTCGAGATGGCTTGAGATCTCGGTCGCCCGACTTAATCAAACTCAGTATTTTGACCCAATTGACAAGGATAAGGACGTTGAGACCCGAACGGACGAGGAACAAGGCGATGTGGACCTGCTCGTTCGCGTGAAGGAGCGCGGCCGTCAGCAGATATCGTTCAACGGAGGAGTCTCGGGCATCGGCGGAAACTTCTTTGGCCTGGAGTATTCGACCAATAATCTGGCTGGAAGAGGCGAGGTGCTTTCATTTTCACTCGGAGCAGGAAACAGGCAGCAGAGCTTGCAGTTTACCTATCAGGAACCATACTTTCGCGATCGGCCGATCTCAGTTGGTTTTTCGTTGTTCGCTTCGCGATACAAGTTCTTTGGCGAGGGGACTTTCCTATCGCAGAACCAAGACGTGATCAGCGATCTTTTCGATCCGTTCGGCCAGATCCTTACGGACGAGAGCAATCTATTCACCCAGAACACTTACGGCGGGACGCTGTTTTTAACGGCGCCTTTGTCTGAGCTTGCGTTCAGGAAAAGACAATTTACACAGTTCTCCCGTGTTGGCCTGACCTATCAGTTTACCTCCACTTCTATCCAGGATCCGCCGGTAAATGAATCGGCCGATCCATCACAGCGGATCCCGATCATTTACGCCCAGCCCAGCATTATTACCAGCCGTATCACAGGGTCGTTTGTTTACGACACAAGGCAGCCCGCCGCAAACGGCATCGACACTCTGAGGGGCTCTCAGTTTGCAGCGTCGTTCGCCCTTGCGGGCCTGGGAGGCGATGTTCGTACTTATCAGCCGAACATTACGTACTCTAAATTTATCCCCGTCCGTAGGCGAGGCTCGCAAAACCCTGAGGTTTTTGCTTTTAGAGTACAGGCCGGGACCATAGGTTCGTTTGCGTTGACCGACACCGTGAGAAACGCAAACTCGATCTCGTTCGTGGGCGGAGTACCTATTTATGAGCGATATTTTCTCGGCAGCGAGAACGACATCCGCGGTTATAACACGAGAAGCATCGGGCCTATTTCGCCGTTCGATACCTATGTGACCAGTCGAAACGTCTCTATTACGGCGAATTCGTTTGGAACGCCAGTCCCGCAGGAAGGATTCGAAAATCCGCAGATCCCGATCGAACTTGCCCAGATAGGCCTTTTGACCGGTTTTGATGGTGCGAACCCGGCGCTGTTCTCTAGAAATTACAGATTTGTCGGCGGCGATACCCAGTTGCTTACAAATTTTGAGTATCGGATCCCGCTTTTCGGTCCAGCTACGCTGGCGGCGTTTGCGGACGTTGGAAGCGTTTTTAATCTTAGAAAGACAGGAACGCAGATAATCAACACGGAATTCCTGCCGGACGAACAACTCCTGGGTGCGGGACGGCTAACTGCCCTTGCGTTGATAAATACACCGACGCTGGAAAGCAGCTTTGGAAGCATTCTATATTACCGCGGGCGCGTGATGACGAAGACAGACTTTATAAACGAGTTTTGCCGAGGAAACCGATTTGGCTGCCCGACCTCGCTTTCACCAGAGGTGCAGCAGCTTTTCCTTCGAGGCGAGGTCCAGCAGAATTCTCTGCTGAGGGTTGACGACAGCGCGTTCAATAAGTTTAACGATTTTAAGGCCAGTGTTGGGCTCGAGCTTCGCGTACAAGTCCCGGTGGTGAATGTCCCTTTCCGTTTGATCTATTACTACAACCCGAACGCAAAGCTTGGGTTTACTGAACAATTGCCGGGTATATTCCTTCCAGGGAAACGGAATGGCTTCCGCTTCACCGTTGGGAGGACGTTTTGATCTGCTTCTTTTTGAAGAAGGCCTAAAGGCAAATAGTGAAGTAATTTTAGGGGAAAGAGTTGGTTTGAGGTTGTTCGCAATGGGTTCTAACCGACCCGCGTCCCGATTTAGGACAGCTTTTCGGTAAACGCATCCGCGGGAGCATTTTCCGAGAACATTGACAATGTGGGGCCGATAACATAATATTTTCGTCTTTCTTGTTTGATCTGTTATCCTCAGGCAACAATTTAAGGAAATTTGGTTTCAAATAGATTGTTCCGCATTTTCGCAATCATTTTTTAAGGCACTATCGAGGAGTTTTGTTTACGATGAAGAGATTGAGTTTTTTAGTCCTTACATTAGCGGTGGCCTCCGCAGCGGCTTTCGCTCAAACGGGTACCCCTGCAAATACAGCACCAACCGGAACCGGCAAGATCGGCCTGATCAACATTAACGTTTTCGCCGATGAGAAACTTGGCATCGCGCGTTTTCGGAATGCTCTTACAGCATTCAATAACGAGATCAAGCCAGCGGTTGATGAGTTGAACGCCATGGAAACCCGTCGTCAGAACCTGGGCAAAGAGATCCAGACGATGCAGCAGACGATGGCTGCAAGCGGAACCGGCAGTACGGCAGTTCCGATCAACCGGAGTAACTACGACGCAAAGGTCCTTGAGTTTCAGAAGCTCGAAACTGACATGAAACGAAAGGATGAAGACCTGAAAGCCCTTCAGGAGCGGAGATATCCGGCCGTGGTCGGACCGGTTTTTGCTGATATTCTCAAGGCAATGAACGATTATGCGAAGGCCAAAGGCTTTGCAGTCATTCTGGACGGAGCCCGTCTTGAACAGGCTGAGATACTTCTGGGGTTCGACGATAAGTACGACATAACCAGGGATTTTATCGCATTCTACAATGCACGGCCCCCCGGAACCGCCGCTAACGCGCCGAGATAATCGGTCAACCCGGTAGGTTTTAGAGTCAGCGGCCGGTTGAGGTTTTGCCTCTGCTGGCTTCTGGCTTTTACTATGCATAGTGAGAAGGTCATTTATGATTCGGAAGCGATCAGGCGAATACTGCCTCATCGCTTTCCGTTCGTTTTTGTTGATCGAATAATCGAACTAGAACCGCGTGTCCGCATAGTCGGGATAAAGCAGGTCTCTGCTAACGAACATTTTTTCGAGGGCCATTTTCCGGGAGCGCCTGTGATGCCAGGTGTCCTTCAGATAGAAGCGCTTGCGCAGGTTGGGGCAATATTGGCGCTTCGAGACCTTGAAGACCGAGACGAGAAGATACCGTATTTCAGCGGAATTGAGAATGCCCGCTTTCGAAAGCCGGTCGTGCCAGGCGACACGCTTGTGCTTGAGGTTACGGCCCTTCGCGTCGGTACCAGAGTGCAGAAGATGCGCGGTATAGCGAGGGTGGACGGCCAGACCACTGCTGAAGCCGAGATCATGAGCGTCCTTGCTGCCCGCCCGCCAGTTTCCTGAGCCGCTTCTATGGCCACCGAGATCCACGAATCAGCACTCGTATCAACTTCCGCCAAACTCGGCAGCGATTGCCGCATCGGGCCGTTTTGTGTGGTTGGTAAGGACGTGTCGCTCGGCAATCGTGTCGTGCTGGAATCGCACGTGGTTGTGGACGGGACCACAACGGTTGGCGACGAAACGCGCATCTTTCCATTCGTTTCTATCGGTCTGGCGCCACAAGATCTAAAGTATGCTGGAGAGCCGACGTCAACTGAGATCGGGAAGCGCAACCAGATCCGCGAGTTTGTCACGATCCACCGCGGAACTGTCGGAGGTGGCGGCGTCACCCGCATCGGCGACGACAACCTACTTATGGCACAGGCCCACGTTGCTCACGATTGCACCATCGGAAACAACGTGATCATGGCAAATGCGGCCACTCTCGCCGGACATGTCGAGATCGCAGACCGTGCGAATGTTGGTGCCTATTCCGGCGTTCATCAGTTTTGCCGGGTTGGGCTTGAGGCGTTCATTGGAGGGTATTCGGTCGTCGTAAAAGACGCTCCGCCCTTTGCGATCATTCAGGGCAATCACGCAAAGTGCTACGGTTTGAACCGTATAGGAATGCGCCGACGAGGTTATCCGGCCACTACGATCCGGAAGCTCGGCCACGCCTTTCACCTCTTGCTTTCATCGAAGCTTAACACGACACAGGCATTGGAAAAGATCGCTGAAGAAATATCCGACTGCCAGGAAGTTGAGCTGCTTATCGAGTTCATCAAAACCTCAAAGCGAGGAATTGTAAAGTAGCTAAAGACCAGTTCACATCAACGTTGATTCGAAGATCATTCTCAGGCGTGGACCTTTACATTCCGCTGCTTTAGCCAGCCAAGAATAGGGACCTTGTTCAGCACTAACAGGGAGGAGGTTTTTATTCACCTCTATTAACTGTATGAGAGCAGCATGCCTTTGCCGGGGATAAAGGAAAAACCTCGTGTGATAAACTTTTTATTTCGCTATGGAGAGACTCGATAATATCGAAATTGTGGAAATGTTTGGCGGCCGCGTACAGCGATGCTACAGCTGCTTCATTGCCTATCACCTAAAGGATATGTACCTCGGCGAGGACGTCACTTTCTATTGCGAACACTGCAAGGACGATTCGATGTTTCACTTCGACGATTTTTCTAAGCTGATGGATCTAACGAAACTAAAAGAAGTTACTGACGACCATCATCATTAGTACGTGAGAGTTTCCCTTCACATCACGAGCGGGCACCAGTCCAGGACTGTCGAACTTGGCGATGAGCTAACCATCGGCCGCACGCCGGATGCCCACCTCGTGTTGGACGATGCAGGTCTTTCCCGAGTAAATACGACCATCTTTCGCGAAGGCGACGAGGTGCTCGTGGTAGACGAAAACTCGACCAACGGCACGTTTCTCAATGGCGAGAGGATAAGCGGACGGCCGAGGCTTTTAAAAAACGGCGACCATCTCAAGATCGGCAGCCATACGGATATTCGTGTCGATACCGAAGACGGCGGGCCGGCTGAGGCCGAACGACCGCCGGCCGCTGCACCTCGTATCGAACCGGCCCTTCCTCATCCGCTGCAAAGATCTCCTGATACTCCGCCGCCCAATGACGAAAAGTTTCCGATGATGCTGGTAGCTGCGATCGCGATGACCTTGCTCATCTTGATATTCGGCGGCCTCGCCTTTCTTATAGCCACCAGAAGCGGAAACGGCGGTCCGACCCCGACGCCGAGGGAAGGTGCCCGTATCCCCGTCCGAGTGATCGATCCGCTCGGCGGCGAGGACGAAGACGACCTTGACGACCTGATCGCTTCCTGGGAGACCGAGGAAGAAGAGCTGAAGATCGAGAATGTAGCGGATATCAACGTGACCTCGGGTATTGAGGAGGAAGCATCCCTTACGGTTACGGCCGCATTCCTGGCCGAGCAGAAACGTAAGGCCTTTGAAGACCGACCGGGAGAAAAGGGCATCAGGCCGGCGGGTTTGAACGTGCCCAGAGAGCTGCTAGGCGACGGAGTGATCAAGCAGAAGCAGAAACTCCGCGAGATGAATGCGAAAGGCTATCAGCAGCCGATGGATTTTGCCGATCTTGCGGATAAAAGGCTGGGCCGTCAGCTGATCGAAATGCCGATGGCCACGAATAGTTTCTATTTGGAGGTCGGCGGAAGCGCGAGCGATGGCCCGTTCACGTCTTTTTCCTTTCCGAACAACATAACTGAATTAAAGGTCGGCGATCCGAAATACGGCACGCTTTCACGGCTGGCGGCTGACTTTTCCGGCCAGCGCTACGACCTGAACAATCCTGCCGATCGAAAGCAGATGCGGATGAGGCTTCTTCGTATGTTCCATCCAAATGCGAGGCCGATCCTGATAGAGATCGCAAATGCCTATTATGAAAGATTTCGACGGCCACTGCGCGTGACCTCGCTGACACGTTCGATGGATTATCAGATATTGCTGAATGCGAACAATCCGAATTCGTTCAGGGTCCGAGGAGAAGGAAGCCTGCCGCCCCACACATCAGGATGCGCCTTTGACCTTGCAAGGAAGCATATGCCGGTGGACGAACAGAATTTCGTGATGGCAAAACTTGCCGAGATGGAAAGGGACGGTAAGCTTGACGCCCTGATAGAATACGGTGCGAACGCCTGTTTCCATGTCTTCATCTATGATGACGGTGTCCCGCCGAAAATGTGACCGTTTACAGCCTAAGCCCAGCCAAGATCCAGTAAGGCGATCGGTTTGAGTAAGGTTGTGTTTCTGTTTCAGACCCAGAAGCCCAGACCATTTTGACACTGACTCGAGTTGGCAATTTTTTTAACGAGCAGGCTAGAATCGAGGTGTGGCGGAAAACGAAGGCTCAAAACCCACCCTGACGGGAATAGCTGCTAAACTCGGCCGTCTGCCGGCCGACAAGCGACGCGTCGCTCTCGAGATAAGTGCGTCATTGGCCGGCGTAAGCCTGCGTGCAAGCCGGTCCTTTGTCGAGTCGGTACCGAAGGCGGCAAAGGTGCTTTCGGCCGCGGATATTCAGAGCTGGGGCGAGCTTGGCCGAAGGCTCTCAATGGGAAACGTGGAAGCAGGCACTGCCTTTTTTGAGAACGGTGCAGAATCATTCGCTCATATACCGAATGAAGCAAGGGGCTTTGTTTTCTCCGTTTGTTCCCGCCAACTCGTGCTCTCAAGCTCCACGGCGGTTGAGACGTACGAAAATGCCCCGCGTATCGCGATCGCCATCGGTGATCCTGGTTTGACCATAGCCACCTTTCGCCTTGCCGCGGAGATCGCCGGTCGTTCAGCCAAGCACAGTGCGGATTTCTTTAAGAGCGCAGCAGAGGCTGCTGAAGCCCTAAAAACATTCGGCGATCGTTCGGAACAGGTAGCGGAGGCCGCCTTTGATCTCGGGTTCCTGTTCGCCAGTCGGACCGGCGGGATGACGGCGGATCTTTGGGCCGCCATTCCCAGTAACCTCAGCGGGATCGATGCCGATGCCGCGATCACGCTTCTCGTCCATTGCGGAAAAATGCTCGACCACGGGGCAAGCGTCGCTATTCATTTTTTTTCATCAGGCAGCGAGGTGCTACGCCGTGAGAAGGCGGCCTTTGAGGACTGGTTCGATGTACTGGAACGCATTAAAGCTCAGGGAAATGCAGTACTGATCGCCTTCATTAAGGCAACGCCGGGTTTCTTTTCGAACCTGGCCGGAACGGGCCGCGAGTCTCTGTCCGGCGAGGACGGGAATCGCCCGGAATTGATCAGACGGGTCCTGAGAATGATGGCAGAGATCGCCGAACAAGACGCGGAAAGCGCTTTGGCGGCTTTCAGATCAAGTTCCCGGGCGTTGCGAAAGGTCTCTATTGAACAATTCGAAGAATGGATCGAGACGGGACTTCGACAGAAATATGATGGGTCCGCTAAAGCCCGCCGGAGCTATTTCGCCCTTGAAACCAGGGAATCGAACGCGTTTCTCCGGGAAGGCGGAAGCGGCCTTTCTCTTGAAGGTATTCAAACGGTGCTCCGAATCTACGTCGAGGGCCTTACGGGAAAGGAGATCGAGGTAAATCCTCTTGCTGCCATGCCGCAGGAGTCTCGGATCGGCAATGGAACAGTGATCAATCTTCCGTCCGTGATCTCCGAATTTGACGACGATGAGATGAACTTCCGCTTATATAAGGTGCTGGCCGCCCACGGTGCGGGACAGATCGAGTTCGGAACGTTCGAAAAAGACACGGTAGAACTCGCCTCGGCCTTCACCGATATAACTGCCCGTTTTGAATCGACTCCGGATCAGAGAGACGCGTTCTCGCTCGCCGGCTACATCGACGAGATCGAAAAGGGTGAGCGAGTAGGCCTTTATGAAACCTCAGATCGCACTCAGTTCAAAACCTTGCCGGCCGATTCCGATTATCGAACCGTTCTAAAGATCTTTCCGGACCCCCGACTTGCTCGAAAGATCTTCGGAACGATGGAGAACGCGAGGATCGATAAGAGGCTGCGTGGTACCTACCGAGGCCTGCGGAAAGATCTCGACTTGATGCGTTCGATCTTAAGGAAAAATCGTCCCTACATCTTTGATGTTCCGATGATGCAGGTTCCTTTCGAACTGTTGTTTCAGATAACGCTATGTGGCGGAGCCACGGATGATGCGAGACAGTTTTACGGCCAGATAGTATCTGAGATCGAGGGCGTCATCGAACGGCACCTCGCAGATCCGCGCGCGACCGTCGCAGATTCGATAATTGCGACGAGCCGCGTCTATGACCTATTCCAGAACATTGCCAACGAGTCATCGGCGAAAGCCGAATCAGAAACAGATGAGCAGGCTGATGATGACAAGAAGAAGGTTGCCGACAGTGAGAGATCCGCTGAAGAGGCTCCGACACATGAAAAGGTCCAGGGCACCGCGCAGGATATAAAGGACCTTTTCAACGCCTGGAACAATCTGGATGAAGAAGGTGAACCGGACGACCTTAACGGGTCTGAAGCATGGTCGCAATACGATATGCCTGAGCAGCCATTAGAACCGGGCGAAGAGGCTTTTGCATACGACGAATGGGATCGTGAATTGAACGATTACCGGGTCGGGTGGAGCCGCGTTGTTGAAAAACGCGTCAGACATGGCGACCGAGGCTTTGTTGAGCTGGCCAGGTCGCGCTACCGCGGCGTGATATCGTCGATACGCCATCAGTTCCAGTTGATGAAGCCCGAGAACCTTTCCAAGATAAATCGGGAACTTGACGGTGAAGATTATGACTTGAACGCACTTGTCGATCTCGTCATCGATCGAAAGGCCGATGGCCGCCAGTCGGAGAATATTTATACGAAACGTCTTCGGCGACAGCGCGACGTTGCGGTCTCGATCTTGCTCGACCAATCGTCTTCGACCGCTCGCACGATCACTCGCAATCCGCTGCAGCCCTATACCTATCCTGGCCGGAGGATAATTGAGATCGAAAAAGAAGGATTGGTGCTCATGAGCGAGGCGCTCGAAGCGGTGGGTGATGTTTATTCCATAAATGGTTTTACCAGCGAGGGAAGACGCAACGTAAAATTTTATGTTGTAAAGGATTTCGACGAAAGGTACTCAGAAGAAACAGAACGTCGGATCGGCGGCATCACGTTTCAGAACAACACGAGACTGGGGGCTGCTATACGGCACGCCGCCAACAAGCTGCTGCGTCAGGAAAATAGAACCAAGCTTCTTATCATCCTTACTGACGGACGGCCTTATGACCATGATTATGGCGATGCCCGATACGCCCGTGAAGACGTACGCGAGGCCCTTATCGAGGCGAAGATGAACGGCATCACTCCGTTTTGCGTTACCGTTGACCGCGAGTCCGAAGCTGAGCTTAAGGAACTTTACGGTGACGTCGGTTACACCATCATTGATGATGTCTTATCGCTGCCGGAGCGGATGCCGAACATCTATCGACGCCTTACCAGTTAGGGTCAAACCGTTTTCGGCACGGCCACGCCTTTAAAATGCGGCATTGCCGGTTTCCTGTTTCGGACCAGATCGGGAGCGGTTCGACGGCCGCTCTCAGCCGGCATGCGCTTGGGCGCATGCACTATGGTGGATGGAAGAACGGACATCATTCCCATGAAAACAAGCCCGAACGCGGCCATGCCAAGCATGACTGCGGGATAACCCACAAAATTACCGGTAAAGAACGCTGCGGCGACAACCGCCGCCCATACCGCCCACAATCCAAAATATACTCTGACCATTCTCTATCCCCTTCCGAACTTATGTATTGCCTGGCTTTCCGGCTCGCCGAAACGAGCCGTCGGCCACAACTAAATTCTTGTCTTTACCGGGATTTCAGACAATAATCATTTGGCATCATTTTTATGATGAAAGTATCCGGATGAAGCTAAGAGAGGTCAAAAAACTGGTCGAGGGCACGGCCGATCCGGCGTTCGCACTTGACGGTCAGGGTCGCGTTGCCGCCTGGAACGCCGCGGCTGAAAATATGTTCGGTATCACACAGCAGGAAGCTCTCGGATCTTACTGCAGCGACCTTCTGCATGGCAGAGATGAATGCGGACGCGAATGTACCCGAGACTGTACAGTGAACCTCCAGGCTTTGCGCGGTGTACCGCTGAAGAGTTACGACATTCGGGTCAACGTCAAAGGAGAACCTCGATGGTTCAGCATGGCCGTGACTGCTGTGAGCGGCGCGGCTGCATCATCGGTTTTCACGGTTCATATTGCACGCTCAGTTGATATACAAAAACGGTTTGAGAATGTTCTTCGCGATTTTGTCGCTCGCGAGGCCGATCTTCCTGAAGCCAGCGTTGCTGAGCTTTTTAAGATCGAGCGGGCACCGAGCGCCGAAGTGCGTCTCACATCGCGGGAGCAAGAGGTACTCAGGCTTTTGTCTGAGGGCCGCACGTCGGCTGCGATCGCGGACATGTTGTTTATTAGCAGAACGACGGTCAACAATCACGTCCAGCACATCTTAAAGAAATTGAATGCGAAGACCAGGCTTGAGGCAGTTCGCCGCGCCGAACAGGCCCGGCTGATCTAGGCCACCCCCGCAAACGATACTAGCTCATGACACTCAAACCGTAGCCAGGGGGGCACCAGAATTACGCGGTGAGATCCTTTAACAGTACACCGACGCCGTATGCGATCGCGGCTGCGAGTGCGCCGACCAACAGCGTTTCCAGACCCGAACGAACCCAGCCTGAAGTTGACCAACGGCTTTTGAATGAGCCGATCAGGAAGAACGTAAAACCGGTCATCACACACGCCGCAAGGAAAGAAGAGCCCCAGCCGAAAAGATAGGGAACGAGCGGCACAAGCCCGCAGATCACAAAGGCGCTGAACGTGCTGCCAGCGGCAAGCCACGGTGACCGGATCTCTGACGGAAGGCCGTATTCCTCCGTCAACATCGTTTTTACCCATCGCTCTTTGTCGGCGGTAATAAGGTCCACGGCTTTTTCTAGTTCCTCACCTTCAAATCCTTTTTCACGATAGATCTCGCGGATCTCCGCGCGCTCACCCTCAGGCGCAAGCTCGATGTGGCGATATTCAATTTTCTCGATCCGTTTGTAGTCATCGATCTCGGCCCGCGTCCCAAGATAATTGCTCGCCGCCATCGAAAAGCCGTCGGCCGCAAGATTAGCAAAGCCCAGAATAAGGATTACGGTTGTTGAAAGTTCAGCACCGGCAACTCCGGACACGACTGCAAAGGTAGTCACCGCTCCGTCGACCCCACCGTAAATAAAATCGCGAATATAGTTATGATGAGAAGCCGCTATTCGGTCGGCTATTGCCTCGGGCGTGTGTTCGTGTTCGAGCTGCGGCATGCGGGAATGATAACCCTTTGCCCGGGAAGTTCAAATTAGACGACAGCGCTTGGCAGGGTCGGAGATCTAGACTTGGCCAGACGCTCTCGATCCCCGGCCGGCATCTGTTCTGGATCATTCCGAGCGGATGTTTCTTGGTACGTTGGAAACGGCCGGCGTTTACCGGTCGCTAACGATGTACCGATCTCCAATACGCATCGTGCACATTCTTTGCAACGCTCCAGAACCGGCCCTGTTTGACCTTGTAAAGAGCGTCGTCCCAGATCCCGTAATGGAGGTAAATAGTGTCCGGGCCGCCAGTGTCAATGATGGTCGCGATCTCATGATAATACTCTTTCTGCGGCTCCGCTCCGTTCAACTCGAAAACGATGTTGTCGGCCACTACTGTGCCCTGCCTGACTGCCATATGTGCAAACTTCGGGCCGGAGAATGCAACCACATCGCCCGCTGCATAGACATTGTCACAGCCGTGTACACGCATAAAGCCATCTACCTTAATGAAATCGTCGTCGTCGAGCGAACCGAGCGAGTTAAGGATCGCCTGACCGCGAAACGGCGGTACTAGCATCAGCAGATCGTACGCGATGCGGTGTTTATCGGAAGACAGGATCTCTTCATTAGAGATCTCCGTGATCGCGACATCATAAAGCACGTTTATGCCGTGACGATCAAACGCCTTCTCCAATTCTTTATGCAGGTCGGCACCGCCAAAGGCATCCTTTACAGATTCGGGAAAGACCGCCTTGATCCGTACACGACCGTCCTTCACCTCTGGTTCAAATCGTTTCGCGAGAGCAAACGCCGTCTCACAAACCGGGACCGGCAACCGCCCACCGGGACACGAGCCGACAATGATGGTGCCCTCATGAAAATTGTTGATGGCATCGCCAAATCGCGTGGCGGCCTTTATCCCCAAAAGATGGTGTGCATGCTCAAAGAACCCGGGCACCTTCTCTGTCGCAAGGCGTCGTCCAGGCGAAAGAACGAGAAAGTCATAATTGATCTCGCCTGTCAGATCATCGCCGGTAACGGTTATCCGCCGGGCCTTTGGATCGAGCCCGATGAGTTCGCCCTGAATGTACCGCACACCAAGTTCCTTTAATCTGGAAGCAAGGTCAAAGATGATGTCCTCGGGTTCGACCGCTCCAAACACAAGATGGACCAACCCGGGATAGAATGTGAATCTCCGCTGCGGCGATATCAGCGTCACCTCGTGGTCCGAACCAAGTTGTTCAGCGAGTCGCTCTGCCGTGATCAATCCTCCAAAGCCCCCTCCGACGATCAAAATGCTTGCCATAACGAACCTCTTTTACATATTAATGCCTTTTAGCCTATCACTTTGTGCGGACGACTAAGACCGAACATGGTGCGTGATGAACCACGGAATTCGAGACGGAGCCCAGAAGCGAACGCTGCCAGAACCCGTACCCGTGCGAACCAACGACGATAAGATCTGCCGCCCACTCCGCCGCTTCTTCTACTATCACTCTGGCCGCAGGACCCGATGTGACCTGTGTCGAGAGCCCAGCGAGACCGGGCAGGGCCTTCCTTACATCACCTTCAGCCCTTGCGACTACATCTTCTGCTGCCTTCTTTTCGGCCTGAACCATCTCGGAAGTGTAAGCTGCGGATAATGCAAGTGGTTCCGCTGCCACATAAATGGGCGCGACCGCCGAAAGGATCTTGATCTCGAGGTCCGGCATGTTGCCGAAAAGTTTACAGGTCTCTGCAATTGCAGCACTGCTGAATTCCGATCCTTCAACCGCCAATATAATTTTCATAGCTAATCCCTCCGCAGCCGTTCTATTGAGAACTAATACGGCAAGTGGTGTTCCAAGAGATCACTAAATTAAGGCAAGGAAATTACTAGAGTTTAACCTCGGTTTGTTCAGCGGGCCGCAAAGCGTGAGAATTTCTTCGCGCCGGTCGGGCGAAAAATCACGCAGCAATTCCGATCATACAGATCTGGGTCATGTTTCTTCGGAAGTCAGTTCTAACGCGCTTGCGATAGTTCTCAGCAAAGTTTCGGCTGAGAAGGGTTTCGAGATGAAGCCCGCAACATTCAATGCGGCAAGTTCGGCAGACTGCTCGGAAGTGGCCATCCCGCTCATTGCAACGATCTTGAGTTCTGGATAAGCTTCCCTGATCTTGCGAATGGTGGTCAGCCCATCCATGGTCGGCATGGCCAGGTCAGTAACGACAAGGCCCGGTTTCCAGGCATCGTTTTTCAGTATGCTTAGTGCATTTGCACCATCAACCGCGGTCATCACGCTGTAGCCGTAACGCTCGAGTGTTGCCTGTGCCGCGATGCGAATGCTTTCTTCGTCGTCGACCAAAAGGATCGTCTCGCCTTTTCCTGCTGCTAAATCGACCTTCGCCGTCGCTGCTGCAGATTCAGCCTGAGGGCTCACGACCGAAGGGAAGTATATCGAAAAGCGAGAACCCAAACCCGGATGGCTGTAAACGCTCAGAAAACCCTCGTGGCTGTTTACTATGGATAATGCGGTTGAAAGGCCCAGGCCGGTACCCTTGCCTGCTTCCTTGGTCGTAAAGAAGGGATCAAAGATCCGGTCAACGACCTTCGCGTCCATCCCGACGCCGGTGTCCTGAACGAGAATTCTTACAAAATTGCCGGTCCGTGCTCCAACATTCATTCGGGCGTGGGTTTCATCTATTACGACGTTTTCGGCAGTGATCGTCAGGGTTCCTCCGTCTGGCATAGCATCACGGGCGTTTATGCAGATATTCATCAGGACCTGGTGGATCTGCGTCGGGTCGCCCTGGATCGTCCAGAGTTCAGGAGAAATATCGAATTTGATATGGATCGATTTGGGCAAGGTCTGCGTCAAAACGGTGATCAGCTCTTTCAGGATATGCTTGACCTGTACTGAGATCCGCTCGCCGGCCATCCCGCGTGCGAAAGTCAGCACCTGCTTAACAAGTTCTGTCGCCCTCTCGGCATTGTCGCTGATCATCTTTATCCAGCGTTCGGCCTCCGGGTTTTGTTCGATGACCTGCAGCATTTCCACCGAGATCAGGATCGGCGAAAGAATGTTGTTCAGATCGTGAGCGATGCCGCCCGCCAGCGTGCCGATCGACTCCATTCTTTGCGCACGCAGAAGCTGCTCTTCGCTTTTTCGCTGTTCGGTGATGTCCGTGTTCGTAATAAATACATAGTCCGGTTCACCAAGTTCGTTTCTGACCAGTCTGAACCGGCAGAACGCGACGATAACATCACCCGTTCGCGTCGTTTGCCTAAGCTCGCCGGTCCATTCGTCGTTTCGCTTCAGTGAATCGCGAACCTGCTGAGGGCCGCTTCGTCCTATCCCGCCCACTACCTCGTCAACGTCTCGGCCGATCACTTCATTGGCCGAACAGCCGTAGATCCTCTCAGCTCCTTTGTTCCAATACACGATCTTGCAGTCCAGGTCGCAAATAAGGATGGCATCCTGGGCAAGATCGAGCAGCGAGGCCTGCTGCCGTATGCGGTCTTCGGCCAGTTTACGCTCGGTTATCTCGTATCTGATCGCGATGTACTGAAAAGGCTTGCCATCTTCATCAAGAAAGGGAACGATGGTTGTGTCTACCCAGTATATCGAGCCGTCCTTCGCCCGGTTGCGAAGCTCACCGCGCCAAACACCTCCGTTTGCGATGGTCGTCCAAATTGCGCGAATGAACTCTGGCGGGTGGTATCCGGAGTTTATGAGGCGGTGGTCCTGGCCTATCAGTTCTTCGCGAGAATACTTTGAGATCTCGCAGAATTTGTCGTTTACATAGGTGATCCGGCCGCGTTGATCGGTCGTTGCAACTATTGCGGCCTCGTCTATCGCGAATTTGAGATCAGCTAACTGCTTCAACAGATCAGGGCCGCGTGATCCGGTGCTCTTGCCTTTCTCTGTTCGTTCAGCGGTTTTCATTCATTGGGCCGGTCAAATATCGTGGTCTCGTAGTTACCTGATTTTTTTAGTTTATAACGGAGTTGGTCGCGTGAGATATCAAGCAGCTTGGCTGCCCGGGTCAGATTCCCGCCGGTTCGTTCCATTGCCTGTTTGGCAAGCTCAACCTCAAGATCGTCAAGCGGGATACCGTCCGGCGGAAGAACGAATCCTCCGCGAACATCCGAACTCGATCCGTTTCCGCCAAGCATATCCGCGGGAAGATGCGCCCTGCCGATCGTCGACCCGTCTTCGAGGATCGAGGCTCTTTCGATCACATTTCTCAGTTCGCGCACGTTTCCGGCCCAATCGTAGGCCAGAAATACTTTGGCTACGTCGGGTGACAGACCCTTGAGGGCATTGCCCTTGCGCTTGAGATTTATTTTCTGGATATAGTGCTCAGCGAGCATGATTACGTCTGCACCGCGATCGCGCAGCGGAGGGATATCTACCTGAATTACGGAAAGGCGGAAATAGAGATCAAGCCTGAATCCCCCTTGTTCGCTCAGCTTTTTAAGATCTTTGTTCGAG
Source organism: Pyrinomonadaceae bacterium (assembly GCA_035327545.1). Lineage (GTDB taxonomy): Bacteria > Acidobacteriota > Blastocatellia > Pyrinomonadales > Pyrinomonadaceae > OLB17. The sequence goes on from DAOLDE010000003.1 coordinate 114,755, forward strand.
GCGGCAATGATCCTAACGTCTAGCGGCAGGTCCTTCAACCCGCCAACTCTCCGAAAGGATGCCTCTTCCAAAACTCGGAGCAGCTTTGCCTGCAGCGGCAGTTCCATTTCGCCTATCTCATCGAGAAAAATGGTCCCGCCCTGGGCCTGTTCAAACAATCCTTCCTTTCTCTGCTTCGCGTCCGTGAAGGCGCCTTTCTCGTAACCAAAAAGCTCCGACTCTATCAGCGTAGCCGGCAAGGCTGCGCAATTTATTGCGAGATAGGGTGCATCAGCACGGCTTGATGCCTGATGTATCGCTCGTGCAAAGAGGTCCTTTCCGGTACCGGTCTCGCCGTGAAGCAGGATCGACGGGACATCTGATGCCGCCACCCTCTGGGCGAGATCGATCACCCGTTTTAGGCTCGGCGACTCTCCGATAATGCTTTCAAATCCCAGCCCCTGGGCACGCAGCTGCCGTGCATGCCTGACCTCACGTCTAAGGGACCGTGTCTCAAGCGCATTCTTCAGCGTGATCCGCAGTTCCTCGAGCTTTACAGGTTTTCCGATGAAATCGTGAGCACCGCCTCGCAAGGCAGCCACCGTGTTAGGAACGTCCACGCTGCCAGTGATCATTATAACGATCGTTTCCGGGTCGTTTTCTTTGATGTCGTTTAGCAGGTCGAGGCCCGAACCGTCAGGCAGATCGATATCGAGCAATACCAGCTTTGGTTCTTCTGAACTTAGGCTTTTCTTTGCGTCCTCAAGCGTGCCCGCCTCGGCCACTTCGTATCCCCACGAACGCAGGGCTTCACCAAGAGCCATCCTGATGAACCGGTCGTCGTCAACAACTAAGATCTTTTCGCTTACCGGCATTCGTTCAGCCAAAATCATGTTTCGGCAGCAATTATATCCTCAACCCTTCAAATATCAGCAAAGATACCCATGGGGCCGTCTATTTTTTCCGAGCCCGTCCCACGAACCCTCAGGCAAATATTTATAGTTCAACTGCTCATCGACTGCTGACATCGCTTGATGACCAGATATTTCATCAGTTGCCTTTCAGCTTGGCAATATCCTCCCGCAGTTTGCCGAGGGCCGCATTCGCAGGATCAATCTGTTCCAATTTCGCCAAGGCAGATGCCGCATTTTCCGCGTCGGATTTTTTCGTGTACGCGACCGTCAGGTTTTGAAGAGCCTGAACATGCGACGGATCCTTCTCAAGAACATTCTTGAATTCAGCGATCGCCTTATCGTAGTCCGGCTTTTCCCTGAAAATAAAGCTGAGGCCTAGGTCAGCCCTCACATCGTGATTTTCGGGTTTCTTTGCAAGGGCCGCCACGTACCACTTCTCCGCTTCAGCATAATTACCGCCATCGAAATTTGCGTTGCCGAGATTGACGATCACTTCATAGTTGTCGGGCTGTATGGCATTTGCTTTCTTCAAAAACTCGATCGCGCCATCGAACCGCTGTATCTGATAATAAAGTTCAGCGGCTCGAAGCTGAGCCTCGAGATCATTCGGATTCTGCTTTGCCCTGTCGATGGCCGCCTGTATCTCGGCGGTCGAGCCGCTTCCGCCTGGAACAACAGGATGCCCCGCGGGCAATGCATCCGAGGCTACCTGCAGACCCGATGGGCCGGCCATCGGTGTGGACTGATTCATTGAGTTAGTGATGAAAAAGCCCAGTATCAGGCCGATCAAGACCCCGATTATCGTGAATAGAACGTTTTCTTTTGTCATACTGATCCTATGCGTAAGAATGAAGCCCCGGCAGCAGATAGCTGACACCTAGGTACGTGAAGATCACGAACAAGAATGCGACGATCGCAAAGTAAGCTGAGTGCCGCCCTTTCCATCCATAGGCGATCCGAGAATGGAGAAAGCCGGCATAGGTGAGCCATGCAACCAGTGCTCCAACCTCTTTCGCGTCCCAGCCCCAATATCTGCCCCATGATTCGTTTGCCCACACTGCACCGGTCATTAGCAGCAAAGCGAGTCCCGCAAAGGCAACCCCCGCTAGTTTGTACATCAGGCCATCCAGCCGCTCGCCGTTCGGCAGAGCAGCGCGCAGACGATCGGTCCTGATCCCGAACAGCACGATAAAGAATGTTCCCGCAAACGCAGTTAACAGGGCAGAAAGTTCGACCGGGTTCGCGTTCAGGCTGAGATGAAGCTGGGAGCCGTTTTGGCTGATCCACTCGCTCGTCATTTGGTAAAGCTGCATCGGGTGGATCTGATTTATCTGTGACTGCGGTACATTCTCCTGCTGCAGCATCCAAATGGCGAATCGTTCGTATTGGGCAGTATCGATCAGAGGCAGAACGTCTTTGATGTTCTTGATCTGATAAACGAGCATCGCAACACCAGCTGCCTGAACCACTAGGGCTGCTCGAAGCAGCCAATGGCCGGTCCGACGCGCCTTCTCGTTGACGCTTGCCATATCCTTTGCGAAGGCCGCGATCGAGAGCACGAGCAGCACAGCGGCGCCGACGATCAGCCAGCCCACATAGGGGATATCGGCCCTGAGCGCCAGCGAAAATCTAGACGTGCCGACAAAGGTCGATGCAGTATAAGTTCCGAATGTGGCCGGTGCAAAAACGCTGAATTTGCTGATAGTTGCAAACACTGCCAATGAGAACGCGTTTGCCCAGATAGCCATCTTTTCGACTTTGAGGCCGTCTTTCAACAAATAAAGCACCGCGACGGCAAAACAGACGAGAGCCACACCGTAGCTGATCGCAGCGATCCCTACGTGGATCGGCCTCCAATATGAATCGAGCACCGGCGGCAGATCAATTATCTCGCTGCCGATAAATCGTGCCAATACAAGAATGATCGCCGCAAGCGGCAGTGAAAGTGCAGCGACCAGCTTGAACTGTTGTTTTCTAATGATCAGAAGGGTCGTAATGCCGGCACCAAAAGCAAATGCAAGGCTGAGATCGTAGAGATTCGCGAATGGGACGTATCGAAAAACCCAGGGCATATCTTCGGCACTTCGTCCTTGCGCGATAAAAATGTTCAACTCGCGATCGTATGCCTCGACCCATCGCACCAACCAGCTCGACAGATTGAAGAACACACCTACGGTTGCCGCCCAGAGCCCAAGCTGTTCGGCGAGACGGAACGGAGCGTAAAAATTTGTCAGGTAAAATACTGCGGCGACAAGATATGCGGCAAGGGCCAGCATCATCAAAGCTCCGTCAGAGATGAATCGTTCCGATCCGAAGTTCATTCGTGCGGCGACGACCAATAGCGGGCCGATCAATGCCAACAGTGCCGGCAAATGATCGCCAAGACCCGCAATATTGTTTTCTTTTCGGCCAGCTTGAACAGCCGAAGAACGTTCAATTACTTCCTGGTTCATAATTTGATCCCTTCCTACAATGAGAACGCAGGTCACTCAAGAACCGGCCGAATCTCTGTTCGAACAAGCTTGAGTTTCGGTTCGTATTTCCGGCGGCAATGAGGTGAACATTGCCCGAGGCCCTATTCTCGATCGCCACCCAAACTCGCTGGTGCGAGAACATGAACACTGCCACCAGGGTTACGAACAATCCGGCAAATCCGAGATAGACCACGTTCGAACCCGGATCGCGCTGGACCGACAGCACATGGCGGTCCGAAACTTTCTCAAAACCCACCAGCGAATACGTATAGCCGCCGACCGGTTTGCGGGCAGCCGGTATATTCGCCATTTCCGGGCCAAATGCGTATGCGGTTTGAACCGTTTCACCGGGCGGAACAACTTGCAGGACGGCAGCCGGGTTAGGATATGCCGATGTGTCTTCATTCGGGTTCTCCGGCCCGATCCGGAAATTGCCGCGAAACTCCGAAAATCTAACCAGCGTCCCGTCCGAAAGCCTGGCGGCTCCATCGCGATCGATCTTTATCCGCTGGGCATGGCTTCCGTCGCCAGGTGTTACATCGAGGGTGATGTTTCTCGCGCGACCGATCGGCGTAAAGCTCGCCTGAAAGAATCGATATCCACGATAGTCGAACGGCCGATTCATCTGGGCAATACCGTGATGCACCTCTTCCCCGTCTCTTATTTCGAAACGAGTTATCCAGTCGAGCGTGTTTCCGGCCGCCAGCGAGCCGCTGTCCTTAATAAGCTTTTGTTCGATGTCGGTAAACGTTACCTCGAACGGAAGTTTCTTTGTCACTTCGCTGACACGGTCAAGGTCCACGACCGTTTCTCTGATGAGATCCGAAGATTCGCCCGGCGCAAGCGGCAAATTACCCGTAGTCCCAAATTGGGTGGTCAGAAAGCCTCCGAGAAAGATCGTTAGCAGACTGATGTGGACGGGATATGCCCCAAAGCGGTTCCAAACGCCAGACTCCGCAAACAGATATGTGACCCCGTTCTTTTCCGATGTTCTGACCCTCTGCCAGCCGTGCGCCTTTAACTTTTTCGTTATCGTCTCCGGAACACTACGGCCTTCGGCTTCAAATTCGAAACTTTCAGACATCGGCTGGTCCGCGAGCCAGCGTTTCGGAACAGTTGATTGAGGTTTCGAAACGAACAATCTCCATGTCTTAGGAAACCTGTCTATCGACGCCAGGACGATGTTGATCGAAAGAAGAGCAAGAAGCGAATTGAAGTACCAGGCGTGATAAATATTGAAAAAACCCAATCGGCCGTAAACGGTACGCTGTGCAGGGGTCAGCGAAGCGTAATAGTTCTCAAATCCATCAACATTCTGCTGCATGACCAGCATCCCGATCAGGCATGCGAGCCCCAGGAGGCATAGAAGTATTACGCCCACACGAACCGATGAAGCCGTCCGCAAAAGCCGCGATACTAAACCTTCACCGGATGCCTTGGCTCGGACGGCCAGTTCCACGGGGACGATCTCGTTTTCTATCGTTGACATAACTTATGGAGAATTCCGAACGCACTTACCGCAATCTTTGTGCCGGTCTTCGAAGCTCGGGGAATAAGCATTCTTCTGGATAGCGCGGCATCGAAACATCTTCACGGAGCACCGCCGCCGCGAATCTATCCCCATTGCCGTGGAAAATTACACATCAGGCTATCAAGTGAACATGACCGGGGGGTGTGATGCAGGTCACAAGGGAAATCTTCGCATTCAACTATACTGGCCCCACCTCAAAGCTGGATATCTGAACCTCGCGATGCTCAAAAGTGTCCGCTACCCAATGATCCATAGACAAAGAGCCGCTGCATGCCTTTCTATCTCGGCTGCGGTCATCCTTCTGTTTCACGGTGAATTTCTGGTAAGCGTTCTTTCCCAGGCGAGACGGCAATCGCCGGTTCAGCGCCGTTACACTGAGTTTCGACACGACATCAAGGAACACGGCATTGAGTGCTCGACGTGTCATATTTTCCCTTCGAAAAACTGGGACCGAGTGCGGCCAAAAGACGACGCCTTCCCCGATATTACGGACTACCCACGTCATGAAAGCTGCATCAATTGTCATCGGCAGCAATTTTTCAGAGGAACACGGCCGCCAATTTGCACCGTATGCCACACCGCCTCAACACCTCGCGGCGGCCCGCGGCATCCGTTCCCGAACCCGAGGGAGATCTTCGATGCTTCGCCCAAGGGAAAGACGGCGAGTTCGGATTTTGAGATCAGTTTTCCGCATGACAAGCACGTTGACATCGTGTCCGCCGCAGGTGCCGCACGATCGGCCTTCCGTTTTGCTTCGTTTTTGCGATCTGGTCTGAACGAAGAAAGCTGCGCGGTTTGTCACAAAACACTCCATCCGCAGACGGATCCGGCGGACGAATACGTCAGTAAGCCGCCGGCCGATCTGGGAGACGGATTCTGGCTAAGGCGAGGCACGTTCAAGTCCGTTCCGATCGGACATACGACCTGTTTTACATGTCACTCGGCGGATACCGGACTTGAACCGGCCCCGGCCAATTGCGCTGCTTGCCACAAACCCCGTCAGCCGGCGCCGGCGGCGGATCTCGATGCGGCACTTGCCAAGAAGATGGCTATTACAGACCGGGTCACACTCGATGCATGGAAAAGACGCGACTCTTCGGGAAAGTTCGTTCACGATTGGGCCGGGCACTCAGATATGAGCTGCGATTCATGCCACAACGTGCAAACAATGAACACGGCTGATTTCCGTACAAAAAGGGTCGCGATCGCTTCGTGCTCAATGTGCCATGTAACGGCTTCTGCAGACGACGGTGGCGTCTTGAACCTGGAAGTGGATGCTCGAAAAGCCAATCCGGCTTTCCAGTGCACAAAATGTCACATCGTATTTGGGGGCCGAGCAATCCCGGATTCTCACCATAGGGCCCTGGCAGAAGCCCGGGGAAACTAGATCAATGAGGAAGGCAAATACAGACCAACGCGAAAATCGGCGGCCAACCGTGAGGAGAGTTTTCATCGGTGGATCGCTCGCGATCGTAATGCTGGTTTTTGCCTTGTTGTCCGGTCCGCTATATGGCAATGCGGAAAGCGACAGCCGCTGGATAGCCGAGCCGCCGATCGAAGGTGCCGAACAGGGGCTTTCGAGATTTCGACACGACACACCTCAGCACGTTCGGATGCCCTGCCTTGTTTGCCATATTCGCAGCGAGGGACGAACGACGCCGAGAATGCCTGGCCATATTCCTTGCTCGTCTTGCCATTCGGACCAGTTCGCACGCGGAAATGCGAGCCCAATGTGTACGATCTGCCATACGCCGACAGACGTAAAGCCGTTTCCCCCGCTACGCAGTTTCAACATGGTTTTCGATCACGGTCGCCACCTTCGCTTGACGGACTGTGCGACCTGCCATAAACCGTCAGCGAGAGGCGTCGCGTTATCTATACCGTCGCGGGCAAATGGTCACCGGACCTGTTTTCAGTGCCATGGGCCGCAGACAATGGTCGGCGGCAGGAACATCGGTTCATGCTCGACATGCCATAAACCCGGAAGGCTGGTTAGGACCTCAGAAGCCGCGGCGGCATTCTCGAGAGGCTTCAGCCACGCAGAACATTCAGTGAGGAAACTAAGTTGCAATGAATGTCATACCGTTCGGGCGGGCGTTCGCCGGGGCCTGCAGGTCTCGTCACCGGCCGCGGCAATGCACTTTCCCCGACGAGGAGCTTCGACATGCGCCACGTGTCACAACGGACGACGTGCTTTCGGCGCGGAAGACTTCGCGAATTGCAGAAAATGCCACAAGGGAAATTCTTTCGGGTTTTAGCCGGCGAGTATCGAGGATTTTTTCGCACCTTTTCGCTGATATCTCGCGCACTTGTGACCAGAAAGATCGACTGAACTCACTTATGACCAAGGAAATACGGCATGTGGAAGTCGCAGAGAAAGGGCACGATGTTTGCCCTGATCAGCATCGAAGGCCAATGGTGATGCCGATGGCCATAAGCAGCTTCCCTAGGAGGAAAGATCGATGACACTTTTTCGCATTAAATTATTCACGATCGCGGCGTTTGCCGTTCCGTTCTTATTACTTACCGTTTTTCGCACGACACCGGCGGTTGCCTTGAGCTCCGTCGAGGACGATGTCGCAGCCGTTTACAAAAAGCAGTGTGCAATGTGCCATGGCCAGAAAGCCGAGAAAGCATATGACCCGGAAATGCCGAGGGACGAGCAGATCCAAGCCGTTCTAAAGGGTAAGCAGGCGGCAAAGCCGCCGCACATGCCTGCTTTCGAGCCAAAAGGAATGAAACACGACGAAGCGGCGGCGCTCGTCGATTACATGCTGGCTTTTCGGAAACCAGCAAACTGATGGCCTAAGGTTCTGCGTTCTGCAGTAAGGCCGGCACCGTTCGTTTTCGAGATCGATGAACGAGCGGTGCTGGCCCGTTCTCGTCCGTTTGACCTGCCGGGCCGCGGTCGCTTTGTATGTGAACGGGAGAAACGAAATGAGCGAAAATGCAGAAGAGAACGTTGTTGAGACCAATGGAAAGATCTCCTCACCCCGGTTTCCAAGCCTTCTGAAAAACTACATCAGCTTTGTGGGTCTCGCCGTTGTTGCCGCGTGCCTGACCAGCATTGCACTGCTTGTACTAATCGAGCTGACCTCGGGCGACGAGAATCCGTACACGGTACTGGTCACCTATATTCTTCTACCGTCGGTGTTGATGCTTGGCTTATTCGTGACCATCGCGGGAATGCTGATCGAAAGACGGAGGCGGCGAAAATTCCCGGATGCCGGTGTTCCGGCCTATCCGGTGCTGGATCTTAATGATCCTGCAAGGCGCCGCAGTTTTCTGGTTTTCCTTTGTCTGGTATTCGTCTTTCTCTTCATAAGTGCTTTCGGCAGTTATCGGGCATTTGAGTACACCGAATCGACGGCATTCTGTGGTCAGCAGTGCCATACGGTGATGAAGCCGGAATTCGTTGCCTATAATGCCTCGCCTCACGCTCGTGTCGATTGTGTTAAATGCCACGTGGGCGGAGGAGCTGAATGGTACGTTCGGTCTAAGTTCAACGGCATGCACCAATTGTACGCCGTTACATTCCGGACCTACGACAAGCCGATAAAGACACCGCTGACAAATATGAGGCCGGCGGATGATACCTGTGCTAAGTGTCATTGGCCGGAAAAATTCATCGGCGACAAGATGCGTGTCTTTAACCACTATGGCTTTGATGAAAAGAACTCACTGAATCAAACACGGATGCTCATCAAGGTAGGCGGCGGCAGCCCTGAAGCAGGGCCGGTAGGCGGCATCCACTGGCATATGAATGTGGCGAACGAGATCACTTATATAGCGACCGATGAAAAGCGCCAGAACATTCCGTGGGTAAGGCTAAAGGACAGCGAAGGGAACGTGACGGAATATTTTTCCAGAGACAGCCAGATCTCCCAGCAACAGATGGATACAATGGCCCGGCGTCGGATGGATTGCATTGACTGTCACAATCGTCCGACGCACATCTACCTCTCTCCGAATGAAGCTCTAGATCGTTCGCTTGACGCTGGCAGGATAGATATCACTCTGCCCTTCATAAAAGCAAAGGCAGTCGAGGTTCTCTCAGGTGCATACCAAACCAACGAAGAAGCGGTCTCGGCGATCGGTTCGAGGCTTGTCGACTATTACAAGGGAGCCCATCCTGATATCTTCTTGACGAAAAGACGATCGATCGATCAAGCCGTAGCGGAGGTCCAACAAATCTATCAAACCTACTTCTTTCCCGAAATGAAAACGAACTGGCAGTCGCACATAAATAACATTGGCCACTACAATGCCCAGGGATGTTTCCGCTGTCACGATGGCCAGCATTTCAGTCGCGATGGAAAGGCGATACGGAACGATTGTGCCATTTGTCATACTACGATCGATCAAACATTCGGCGGCCGAACCTTTATTCCGACCGGCGGTATGTTCCAGCATCCGGTCGATCTGGGTGACAAGAACACGTATCAATGTGCGGCATGCCACCGGGGCGACCGGCCCTTCACCCACCCGCTGAATTTAGGTGATATATCGAGGTTCCAATGCTCGGAATGCCATTCGGGATCGTATGAGAAAGTGAGATTTTGAATTCACGCTCGTGTGAAAAGGGAAAAAGGCCGGTTGATCGCCGGCCTTGCTCGCCTAGGTTCAGCAGCTACCTGTCGGACGCCTTTGGACCAAAGAATATCCGAAGCGACGTGTAGGGCATATGAGCGTTGTAGTTCTGCGCCGGAAAAACAGCGACCGGGGTTGCGAACGGACTGATGAAAGCCGATTCGCGGTAAGAATTGTATTGGTAACCCACGTTCCAATCCACATTGCGTGAGACCCTGACCGCAAGCTTTATCTCGGGGTTATGAGACCGCATCGGGTAGGAAGTGATAATGTCTTCGGGCCGGGCGATCACGCGGTCGCCCTGGCCGCGGTCATCGCTTATGCGATAGCTTGCATAGACCGAAAGCCTTTTTGCCGGACGGGCAGTGACGTCGAAGAAGAAAAAGCTGTCGCGAATATAGAACTCGCTTCGGCCCAGCCGAAATTGCGTGCTTGCAACTATCGGCGTGCCGATCGGAACAAGCACATCGACGCTGCTTCGCAGATCGATGTAGGTGTAGCCAGTATTGAGGCTAAAGGTCGAGGTTGGCGACCAGTCCAGATCGCCAGAGAATATCCGGGACTTTGTGTTCGCGATCGTCTCCGTCGCGGGAAAGAGCAAAACGCCCGCATTATTGAATATCGGGACCGAAGTTCCAGGGTTATCGCTATCCTTGGTGATCGCCGAAAGGTTGAGGGTTACGTTCTTGATCGTCGTCCGGCTGCGGACACGGAAATTGAACGTATCGTTATTCGCAAGCCTTGTGAACACATTGTCCGACTCGCCTCTTTCGACGTCCATAAAGATAGACCAGTTTGAGGTCGGCTTTATCTTTGCACCGGCGATGAGAGAATGCGTCGAGTTCTCGAGTTCCTCGTTAGCCGTAAGAGTTTGGGCCCCAGAGATCAGGTTGCGGTCTCGTGCCGCGACTGCAACTTTTCGATGCGTGTAGCGGTAACCGACGTTGAATCCGAAGCTGCGATTCACTTGAAAGTCGGCCTCGACAAGATCAGAGAACCGTTTAAGCGAGGTGGCACGCCAGGAATAGGTGCGGGTGGTTGTGGATGGCTGAGGCACTCCGGCCGCGTTTGTTAAAGCGGCAAACTCGAAAAAGGTGTTCGCCCCGCCGATGCTGAACTGGTCAAACGAAAAGGTATTGGAAAATCGGATCTTTGATACAGGACGAAGTGTAAGGCCGAGATCGGCGCGGGCCTGAGGCCGCTTAGTGATGCCCGGAACCAAGATCTCGTTGTGCGTGACGATGTTTCCTGTCTGGGTAACGCGGCCGGTCAGGATGTCCGATTCGCTTATGTCCGACTCTGCCTGCGAGTAGATAAATCGGCCGCCGATATCGAGCTTGTCCTTGACCGAACGCTGAAAAAAGAAGTTTCCGTAATTCGTCGCACCGACTACCTGAAATCGGCGGGACGCGGTGTTAAGGGACGCGGTCGTGGCCGCCGGGTTGTTGCCCTGGTTAACAGTCGATACGAAAAATTCGGTCCGGTCCTTGAAACGCCGATGTCCGAACAGCACGCCGAGATTAAACCCAAGCAGTTTTCCCTCTATGCCGGCCCGGAAATCGTCGGCCCGAGCCTGAATACGGGAATCCACCTGAAACTCGTCGCTCCTGAAGCGCAGGTTGTTCGTGCCAGGCCCTTTCGTATCGTTAAAGCCATAGCCAAAACGTAGGCGAAGATCGCTTTCAGGAAATAGGGTCAGGTCGAGATCGCCGAAATGATGCAGGGTGTTCGCCCTGTGCTGCGAACCGGCTGAAACGGGCACGGACCAGATCGGCACATGATTCTTCAAGTTGTTGAAATAACGCACGCGGCGGACGCTGGAATCGAGCCGGTATAGCCCGAGCCTGTCGGCATTCAGCCTGAACGAGCCGGTCGGGTCCGATCCCCACCCGCTCATCTGAATCAAAGCCCCGTCGAATGCACGATATTGTTTCCGTCCGTCTTCGATAAGAATGCTCGAGTCGAAAAGCCGAAAACCGGAGCGGTAATTTAGGTCGCTGCGAAACTTTTCGTGATCGCCGTTCACTTTTAAGCCTCGCACGCCGAACTCGACGCTCGATGTTATTTGCGTATCGCCGCTTGAGCCCTCGCCCGGGCTTGGAGCCGGCGCCTGCGCCCACACTACAGATGCAGCGGCAATGGCCGTTATTTTGAACATCGCACCCGCAAGAACTAACGATCGCAGTTTTCCGAATATCATGATGCCTCCAAGATCGTTTACCGGAAGAACAGACGGCTGGAATTTGAGCCGTGGATGGCCGAATGGCAAACGGTGCATTGCTGTTCCCTAAGCTGTGCCTGATTGTGCCGGCTGGGTGTTTGCGGAGTCAGTTCTTCTGCAATGCCCGTATGACATTCGAAGCAAAGCTGCCGCACCTGACGACGCTTTAGCATTTTTGGGTTCGACGATCCATGCGGCGTGTGGCAGGCGGTACAGCCCTCGATCTTTAGCGGGCCGTGCTCGAAAACGAAGGGGCCCTGCTTGTTCGTGTGGCACTTTATGCACGCAGCATCGGCGCCGACGGACAGCTTCGTCTGCTTTGATTCAAATCCGCCATGCGGATTGTGGCAGTCACTGCAATTCATCGTGCCTTCCATCACGCGATGCCGGAAGGGTTTGTTGAATTGCGACTTGACCTCGCTGTGACACGAGACGCATAACTGTGGATCGCTGGCCCGAAGCATCGCCCTTTCAGCCTGTCCCGGATTCTGTGCCGATGACCCGCCGGCCCTAATGCTCGAACTCAGACTGAAGTTTGAAAGGTCCGGGCCGTGGGCCGCATGGCAATCCGTACAGCCGATGTTGTTTCGCCAATGATCGCCGCGGCGGAAATTGTTGTGCGCCTCTTTACCGGCGTGGCACGAAAGGCAGGATTCTGATGCGGCCTTTGAATCAAGGTTCTTGAACGAGATTATTTTTGATACATCGCCGCTGCCCTCAACGTGAGCCTTGCCCGGCCCGTGGCAAGATTCGCAGCCGACCACCTTGCCTTTCCAAGACGAAAGCGTGTGCAGCTTGCTGTGTTTCGTCCTGTCAAAGGTCTTCGATTGTGCATCGTGACAGGCGGCACAAGTTTCCGAACCGACATAGTCGTCCATCATTTGCTGCGAAGCAGGAAACTGCGTCAGCTCCACTCCCTCTGTCCGTGAAACGGCACCGGCAAGAAATCCAAAAGCCGCCAGCGCGGCAAAACCCGCCAGCAGCCCCAGTTTGAGCCCCTTGAACTGAAATTTGATCATTTCTGCCTCCTTCCCAGCGACCCGGTCGCGCCGAAAAGCGCCTAATTCTCAATGTGATGGAAACTACGAGCTAACCATAGACCGTTCCCCTGCCGACGTATGTGATTAAAGTCACATGCAGCATTGAGCGTCACCTGAAGCAGCAGATATTCTTGCGCACATTTGGTACAGGAGCTCGCCTCGAACCTGCGGGTCGAAAATCAACAAATCTAAGAGATGGTCCCCTGAAATGTAGATACAGCGGCACGAGGTCGCCGCCTCAAGTGTTGCCTCATACGGGCGACGGGCAAACACTTCCGTCAAGCCGAAAAGCTCTCCGCGGACCGCTGACCGCGTTGAACTTCCCACCCAGCCTGAGGGCGGGAAGGTCACCATTGCCTCTCCTGCAGTGACCACCCATACGCCTTTGCAATTTGATCCCGACCTGAAGACATAGCTGCCCGGCGGAAAATGCCGGCTCCGGAGTCGGGCCATCGGATAAACAGCGGACGAGATGATCGAGGGGAGGCGGCCAGCCAGCAGCGGCATTGCAAAGCGACAGAGCGATATACTGCCGGCAAGGGCGCGGTCTGGATCTTTTACCGCCGGATGGCGCATGCGGGAATTCTATATCGCTGGCGCCAAAGGAATATGACGGCCGTCACATTCGGTGTCGAGCCTGGACGAGTTCGCCTGATTCCTTTCTCCCTAGCTGGTCGCCGACCGCAGACGCCGCGTGTCGGGGACTATGAGATCGCGTCCTTCGACTCGCACGAGGTCACGCTCGCGGAAGCTTCTTAGTAAGCGGGTCACCGTTTCGCGGCTTGTACCGATCATCTCGGCTATCTCTTCGTGGGTAAAACTCATCGGGATCCGCACGTCCGTAAGTCTTTGGTCGTCCGGCCCGCACCAGCCGAGGAACAGGTTTGCCAGCTTTTCACCAGCGGATCCAGACAGGCCAAGCGAACAGATCAGCGTGTGCGCCTTGTGATAGAGGCGGCTGAGTTCTCGGATCGCGTTTAGGGCTGCATTGCAGTCATTCTTCAACAGCTCGACAAAGTCTTTCCGGCTTACAAAATTGACCTGGCAGTCGGCAATGGCCTTCGCCGTTGCCTCAAAACTTACGCCTGCGATGCACGCCGAAAGGCCGAGCACCTCGCCCGGTTCCGCGATCCGAACGATAAGCGACCGGCCCTCTTGGGAATAAGTTGAAAGCTTCACACGGCCAAAGCAAAGAATATAGACGCCGTGTGCCGGCTGGCCCTCGACAAACAATGTAGAGCCTTTGGGGTATGCGTGAGCGATCTTTCGAACGGAAAGGTCATCAAATTCGTGATCGGGCAGGCTGCAGAAATAGGTCTCCGAACGCAGCTTGCATCCGTTACATTGTTCACGCGTTTTAATCTCGCTGAGACCTTTCATTCCTAGTTTACCCCCGAGCCGCTGAACCCGTATTGGCTACACTGGATCAACCTCGCGAGCTCCGCCGGCTCCAAAGAAATAACATCGATCATTTTTGCGCGAAGCTGCCGAGGCCCGCCATCAAGATCGATACCTTCAATTCTCAAAACGGAGTATCGTGGTGGTTTCGCCGGGACCGATGAGATCGATACCGTCCTCGGTGCCGTCGATCGAATAGATCGGGCGAATGCTCCGAACCCCGCGAACAACATGCGTGTAGCCCTCGAGCATGATCTCGATCACCGGCATTCCGTTCTTGAAGTCGAGGTCGAGCCCGCGAAGCGGCAATCCGTCTTCGAGCCAATAGTCATTGGTCACGTCGGAAGTCTTCTCGAAAAGGCCGATCCTTGTGGGCCGCCCCATGTTTGCTCCGGTGTAGTACCTTAGAAATCCGGACCAATCTGGTCTTTGTTCTTGAGTGTGCATACGCTGCCTCTAAAAGTTTTTCTTTTGTTCCACGCGCCGACAGTCAGGTATCATCCAGCCGTGCGTTGGTCAAGATGGCCAAGCCCAGATCTTTGCTGACCTGCTCGAATTCCGATGACCGAAGATCGGCGATCGGGCGACTGGCGATTTGCGGTTCCATCCATCTTGACCTGATCCCTGCAAAACCGATGCCGTCGAGGCGGAACCGGCATCAGCTAGAGCAAGATCCGAAAATTGGGCATTTTTGCGGAAGTTTATGAGGTCAGCCGTGACGTGGGATCGAACGCGGCCGCGGCCAGCTGTGAATTCATACGCAACGATCGCGGAGAACCCCACGCCTGCAAACACAGCCGGAGTTGATCAGTCGAGAGCAACGGTGGTTGCCGGTGAGATATTCGATCTTAAGGTAGTTGGTCGCGGCGACGATCGTTGGATATTCGGCTATGAATTCCCCGGGTGCATCGAAGTCGAGGGTCGAGGCTACGCCGGTGCGGTGAACGATCTTCTTCATCAGTCGCCGGTAACCGTCGTGAAAATTCCTGCTGAGAATTGTAGAGGGAGGCCCTTGGGCAATACTAATTGAGTGGTGGCGGGGGGGAGGATCGAACTCCCGACCTTGGGGTTATGAATCCCACGCTCTAACCATCTGAGCTACCCAGCCACGAATACAGGATTATAGATCACCGGCAAGGAAAATCAAACTAAATCCTGTCTTGAATCGGTTCCACGGCCTTTTCACATTTTTAACGAATTCGATTTCACGCTAGAATAGCCCGGTATGCCGATCTTCCTAGCTGCTACCGAGCACGCCGAGGTACTCCTTGGCCTTTTTATTATCATCGCGGCCGCCAAAGTGATGGCGGAGATCTTTGAACGCCTGCGTCAGCCCGCCGTTGTAGGTGAAATTCTTGCTGGTGTACTGATCGGGCCGAGTGTCCTCGGTTGGGTCAGTCCTACCGATCTGATCAGTATTCTCGCCGAGGTCGGGGTGATCTTCCTACTGTTCATGGTCGGGCTTGAAACCAAGCCGCAGGATATCTTCAAGGTTGGAAAGAAGGCGGTAACGGTCGGAATTCTCGGTGTGATCCTTCCGTTTGTTGCGGGCTACGTGATCGCAATTCTTTGGGACGGGGTTTTCGTCGAGGCGATGTTCATCGGTGCAGCAATGGTGGCCACATCGGTCGGAATTACAGCCCGCGTGCTTGGGTCGATGGGTCTGCTCGATCGAGAAACGTCAAGGATCATTCTTGGTGCGGCCGTTATCGACGATATTCTCGGGCTGATAATACTCTCCGTCGTATCGGGCATTGGCAACGGAGGCGTCTCTGCCGCCACTATCGTCAAAACGGCAGCTCTGGCGATCGCCTTCACTGCCATCGTAGGACTTGCAGGCTCGCGCGTGATGACGAGGCTGAAGCCAAAGATACAGGCCCTTCGTGTCAGCAAGCCGTTCTTCAATATCGGACTGATCATGTGCTTCGGCCTGTCGGTCGCTTCGCTTTATTTTGGCGTGGCGGCGATAATCGGAGCTTTCCTGGCTGGTATGGCTCTTGCCGAAGCGACCGAGGATAACCACAAAATGCATCAGCTGACCAGCGGGGTAACGGAATTCCTCGTTCCGTTCTTTCTGGTGTACATCGGAATGCAGCTTAACCTTGCGGTATTTAAGGACGGATCGGTAGTCTTGCTCGCAGTAGTCGTGACCGTTTTTGCCGTTCTTACAAAATTTGTGGGCGGCGGACTCGGTGCGTGGGGAATGAAGAAGAGAGAAATGGCCCAGGTCGGCGTAGGCATGGTGCCTCGTGGCGAAGTAGGTATCGTCGTCGCTCAGATCGGGCTAGGAATGGCCGTGATCAGCGAACAGTTCTTTGCGGCAGTGCTCTTTATGGCAGTTGCCACAACCCTGATAGCACCTCCGCTCATCAAATACTTCTTTGCCGAAGATGTGGATAACGACGGGGTGCCGGATAATATCAAAGATGTGGATATTACAGAGGAGTTTACGAGGATCGGATAAGGCAGACGGGATCGCGCGACGGAGAGCCCGCTTCGCCTTGATTCTCCCTATCCTCGCTGCCGTGGTTTTGGGCCATTTCGTGGCCGTCAGCATTGAGGGCCAGCCACGAACCAGCACGACGACCGCAAGATCGATCACCGTGGTCACGGAACCAAATGCGTCTATATGGCTTAATGGAGTGTTTTTCGGAAAAGCCTCTGAAGCCGGAACACTAACGGTCGATACGCCTCCTCCCGGCAGGAAGTCCTTAAGGGTCCGGGCAGACGGGTTCAAGGAAGCTATACGGATTCTTACCCCGGTCCAACAGGGACAGATCTCTGTCCCGCTTACGAAAACCAATGACGGGGCAGAGCTTGCATTTCAGGCTGCGGTTCGCTTTTCAGTGCTCGATCGCGAAAAGGCCGTAGGCGAGTATCGCCGTGCGATCGAACTTAGGCCCTCGTACACCGACGCACACATTGGGCTGGCACGGACACTGATAGAGTTGGCGGAATACCGAGAAGCCGAGCTGGCTGTGGCGGCCGCTCGCAGAACGAGTCCCGGCAATGCTGAAGTATCAGCCGTCGAGGGCAGGTTACTTAAGAGCGTCGGCGAGGAAGAAAAAGCTGCTGCGGCCTTTCGACGTGCCATCCGCGAAGGCGGAGCGATACAACCGGAAGCAAACACCGGATTGGGCTTAATCCATCGGGAACGGGCCGAAATGGCCGGTGCGGAAGGCGACTTTGATCGCGAAGCCGCCGAGTACAAGGAAGCAGCAAAGTACCTTTCTACGGCGATAAAACAACTCGCAGGTGCGCCGGAATCGATCGTCATCTATCAGCACCTCGGGCTTATGTACGAGCAGCAAAATAAGGCCGCCGAGGCAATATCCGTTTATCGAGAGTTTCTCCGTTTATTCCCCAAACATCCCGAGGCACCTGCCTTTGAATCGTATATCGTCCAACTTCAGAGGCCGGTCCAATAGCCATTTTGTTCGGTCTTTCTCCTATTCGCCCAGTCTCGCTCCTTGGGTCGGATCCTTTCCAAAAGAATTCTTGACATCAAAATGACAAAACATCTATCATATTGGTTGAACGATGTTTGGCACATCGTTGTCAGTAATCCTATCTCTAACAAATAAGGCCATTTACCCTGCTTACTTCCGTCCAGTTGCCTCAGCCGAAGGTAGGGAAACGAATTAAATGTCAGCAAAACTAGGGGAAATTCTTGTCCGTGAGAATCTGGTGACCCATGAACAGCTGCGTCAGGCCCTTGACTATCAGCGGACCAGCGGCGGGCGACTCGGATCAAATCTGGTAAAGCTTGGCTTGATCTCTGATGATGTGATCACGTCCGTGCTGTCCCGTCAATATGGCGTTCCTTCGATCAATCTCGATCTTTTTCAGATCGAGGATGAGGTGATCAAGCTTATATCACAGGAAGTCGCATTAAAATACATGGTGCTTCCCGTGTCGCGAAACGGCTCGATGCTAACGCTTGCAATGGCCGACCCGACGAATGTTTTCGCGATGGACGACATCAAGTTCATGACAGGATTTAATGTCGAGCCCGTGATCGCTTCAGAGGCATCGATCCAGTCGTCGGTCGGGAAATATTACGGCGGTTCGACACAGATCGATATCTTCGATGCGGCTTTTGCACTCGAGACGGAAAAGGCCGCCGCGGCGCTCAAGAGCAGCCGAACAGGAAAGAACGGCCAATCGAGAAATGGTGCCAAGTCGGATGTTTCCGAAAAGGCGAAGATCACGGCTGATGAGATAGACGTAAACATCAATAACTTCGATTTCGAAGGCCACGACACCGAAGAGTTCGAGATCGTCCAGGAAAACGAAGAAATTGACCTGGCCCAACTCACCCGGGAGAGCCAGGACGCTCCCGTCGTTCGTCTCGTCAACATCCTAATGGTTGACAGCCTTAGGCGTGGAGCATCGGACATACACGTCGAACCTTACGAAAAAGACTTCCGGATCAGGTTCCGCATCGACGGCGTGCTCTACGACGTGATGCACCCGCCAATGAAGATCCGTGACCCGCTTATCTCGCGACTCAAGATAATGTCCAAGCTGGACATTTCCGAGAAGCGGCTCCCGCAGGACGGCCGCATCAAGATAAAAGTAAAGATCGATGACAGATCGCGTGAACTCGATTTTCGCGTCTCGACGCTGCCCACGCTTTTTGGAGAAAAGGTCGTGCTTCGTCTTCTCGATAAAGAGAAGCTGATGCTAGATATGTCGAAGCTCGGCTTCGAACCCGAGAGTCTCGACAAATTTCAGCGAGCGATCGCAAATCCCTACGGCATGGTGCTTGTCACTGGTCCGACCGGCTCAGGAAAAACGAACACTCTTTATTCCGCTCTTCAATCCCTGAACACGCCAGAAACGAACATCATGACCGCCGAAGACCCGGTCGAGTTCAACCTTCAGGGCATCAACCAGGTGCAGATGAAGGAACAGATCGGACTGAACTTCGCCGCCGCACTTCGTTCGTTCCTGCGACAGGACCCGAACATCATCCTGGTCGGTGAGATACGAGACTTTGAAACGGCCGAGATCGCGATAAAGGCGGCGTTGACGGGGCATCTGGTGCTATCGACGCTTCACACGAACGACGCACCCTCGACGATCTCGCGTCTCGTGAATATGGGCATCGAGCCGTTTCTCGTAGCGACATCGGTGAACATCATCCAGGCGCAGCGACTGATACGCCGTATCTGTTCAGGCTGCAAAGAAGAAGCTCACTATCCGACCGAGGCACTGGTCGAGATCGGATTTTCTCCCGAAGAAGCCGCCGAGATCAAGCTTTACAAAGGCACAGGCTGCGAGACGTGTCTTCACACGGGTTACAAGGGCCGGGTGGGCCTTTACGAGACGATGGAGATAAACGACGAACTGCGCGAACTGATCATTATCGGCGCCAGCTCGATCGAACTGCGTCGGAAGGCAATCGAGGCGGGAATGATCACGCTTCGCGGATCGGGATTGGCCAAGCTGCGGCAAGGCATTACGACAGTGGAAGAAGTCGTCAAGGAAACTGTTCTCTAGTCTGATGGAGGAATTATGGTAGTAAGGGCAATTGCATTATCGATAGCTTTGTTGATCGGACTCGGTACGTTGATCCCGTTGTCGACCGATATGGTCGAGGCCGGCCCGAAGAAGACAAAGCGTTACAAGAAAAAGCAGCGAGGCTGGACAGGCGTAAGGAAATATTCCAAGCGTTGGTGGCAGCTTTACCGGGCTCAGGAGCGACGGAAAAATGCGCTCGCGGCACAGCGAAGAGCAAACCGGCTGCGTCAGATCCGGCTCGCTCGGATGAAAAACGCGGAAGCAGAACCGAGATCGACGGTTGCCGTAAAGACAGCACCACCAGCCGCAAAGCCAAGCGAAAAGGCGATCCTGCCGTCGGGCGAAGCTGCTCCGGCCGGTTGGAATCCCAGCCAGACGAGCAGCAGCGAGCTCCAGTTCAGCGTCGATGGTGGCAACGGAACGGCCGCGATCACGGTTGTCGGACCTGCGGTTGGAGAATCGATCGACACTGGACGCAACCAAAGTGTCGGCGGAGTTCCGACGTCATCGCTCCGCCGCGAGGTTATCAATCGGATGATCCGCGAGAATGGATGGGTCGTGAACGACTATCAGAAAGAGATCGCGGGAAAACCGGTCTATGTAGTGGTTGCACAATCGCAGGGCCCCGGTGGCCGTGTGAATTCCAGAATGTTCTATTTCACAGAGGTGAACGGCCGCATTTACAGCGTTGCGACAAATTCGCAAAGCGGATCTGCCGAAAAGATCGCTGAAGAATCAGAGAAAGTGATCTTCTCGCTTCAGGGAAGATCGCGACCGGTACAGGCGGCGACCAGGTAAGACTCAAGGCACGAACATTTACGGGCCGCGTAGCCCGGATACGCGGCTCACCATCGATCATCCATCCCTCCTTATGAATTTCGAAAATAATTCACCCGAATCAACGGTCACACTGCCAGAACTTCTTCGAAAGATGACGGACGCAGGCGGCTCTGACCTTCACATCACGACAAACTCGCCGCCGCAAGTCCGCGTCCACGGCCACCTATCCCCCCTTTCAGGTTTTGGAACGCTGACGCCTGCAGACACAAAGCGCCTTGCTTATTCTGTTCTTACCGACGCACAGAAACATAGGTTCGAGGAAAACCTCGAGCTCGACTTTTCTTTCGGCTTGAAAGGGATGTCGCGTTTCAGGGCCAATCTGTTCAACCAGAAAGGAGCGGTCGGGGCGGTCTTTCGATCGATCCCATATGAGATCAAGACCTTTGAGAACCTCGGCTTGCCGCCGGTCGTTGCGGACCTTTGCAAAAAGCCTCGAGGCCTTATCCTGGTGACCGGGCCGACCGGTTCCGGAAAATCGACAACTCTCGCATCGATGGTTGACAAGATCAACATTGATCGTCATGAGCATATTTTGACCATCGAAGATCCGATCGAGTTTCTTCACAATCACAAGAACTGCGTTGTAAACCAACGCGAGGTCGCAGCGGATACACATTCTTTTGCATCGGCCCTTAGAACGGCACTTCGTCAAGACCCGGACGTAGTTCTTGTCGGCGAAATGCGCGACCTGGAAACGATCGAGATGGCACTTCGCATCGCAGAGACCGGGCACCTTACGTTCGCGACGCTGCACACAAACTCGGCATATTCGACCATCAACCGTATCATCGACGTCTTTCCTTCGGCTCAGCAGGCACAAGTTCGAACACAGTTGTCGTTGGTGCTGGAAGGAATAATGTGTCAGGCACTGTTGCCAAAGGCCTCGGGTGACGGACGCGTAATGGCCCTGGAAATACTCATTCCGAACGCCGCGATCCGAAATCTCATCCGCGAGGACAAGATCCACCAGATCTATTCGATGATGCAGACCGGTCAAGACAAGTTCGGCATGCAGACGTTCAATCAGGCACTCGCCACGCACTATCACAAGCGAAATATCTCACTCGAGACGGCAATGCAGAGATCGTCAAACGCCGACGAACTGAAAGAGCTTATCGACCGCGGTTCGGGACTGAACCAATCATACGTAGGCCACGAACGTCCTAAGGTGGCTCCGGACGCTCACCCGAGCCCGTATGCCAAGGGTCGCCCGGTCGGGTCAAGACCGCCAGCCAGATAACTTAGAGAATCGACCGATGGGCCCTACCAGGGCGATCGGTACTGCCAGGAGAAACAAATGCCAAACTACGCATACAAAGGAAGAAACCGCTTGAACGAGATCGTTGCGGGCGAACGCGAAGCCGCCAGCCAGGATGAGCTGCGTGCCCTGCTGCGTCGGGAACAGATCGTTATGACCCAGGCTTCTGAAAAAGGCCGGGTTGTTTCGATCCCGAAGCTCGGCCGGCGGAAAAAGGTTGGGGCTAAGGAGCTGGCCGTTTTCACTCGTCAATTCTCGGTGATGATCGACGCAGGCCTTCCGCTGGTGCAATGTCTGGACATACTTGCCGAACAGCAGCAAAACGCTTTTTTCAAAGACGTGCTGCGACAGGTAAGGCAGAATGTGGAAGAGGGAGCGACGCTTTTCCAAGCCCTCGAAAAGCACCCGAAGGTTTTCGATTCGCTTTACTCGCACATGGTCGAAGCGGGCGAAACGGGCGGTGTGCTCGATCTGATCCTTCAGCGTCTTGCTACCCTCATCGAAAAGGTGGTCAAGCTGAAACGAAGCATCGTATCGGCGTCGATCTATCCGGCGGCGGTCGTTATTGTCGCCATAGCAGCTATAGCCGTGATCATGGTGGTCGTGATCCCGCAGTTCGAGCAGATCTTCATCGGCCTGCTCGGCCCGGGCGAACTGCTTCCGTTCCCGACACGCATTGTGATGGGAATAAGCGGCTTTCTCGCCGGTTGGGGCGGGCTGGCGTTGCTCGTAACGATCATTGGCACTGCGGTCGGCATCCGATTCTACTATAAGACCGAAAAAGGACGCTGGCAGATCGATACGGTGCTGCTGAAGCTTCCGATATTTGGCAGCATTCTCAGAAAGATCGCGGTAGCGCGTTTTTCACGCATACTATCGACGCTGCTTTCCTCGGGCGTTCCGATCCTTCAATCGCTCGACATTACGGCTAAGACGGCGGGCAATGTCGTTATCGAGGACGCGATCCTGAAGGTTCGTGCCGGCGTCGAGCGCGGCGAGAATTTTGTCGATCCGCTCAAGGCGACAAACGTTTTCCCGCATATGGTCTCGCAGATGATCGGCGTTGGCGAACAGACCGGTGCGATGGACGCGATGCTCGGCAAGATCGCAGACTTCTATGAAGAAGAGGTTGATACCGCGATAGCGGACCTGCTCGCGATGATCGAGCCGGTGCTTATCGCATTCCTTGGCGTTACGATCGGTTCGATCGTCATATCAATGTACCTTCCGCTCTTCTCGCTCATCGGAAAACTCGCCGGCGGGCCGAAGTAAAGAATTAGCAACTCAATTGCCAAAGAACCTGGGCGGTCTCATAAGAGGCCGCCTTTTTTTATCTCTAGGCGGTAAGAGTCTGCTGCTGTGCCCTTATCATGGAAGGCTCAACTCATTTTCGGGAAGGGCTGCTGCATTTTTTCGAGTAGTAGAGATTGCGGTCGGAGCCGATTAAATTTATGCTTTTTCACGACAGTCTGTCACCTGACCGAATATGCAGCGAAAGATCCGGGTAAAGGAAGAGTCTCGATTCGACCTCGTTGCGCTGGGGGAAATACTGCTGCGCTTCGATCCCGGTGAGATGCGGATCAGGCACGCGCGCGAATTTCAAATTTGGGATGGAGGAGCAGAGTACAACGTTGCGGCCAATATGAGCCGGGTGTTTGGTCAGCGCTCTGCCATTCTTACGGCCCTTGCCGATAACGAGATCGGCCGGCTTGCGGCGGGAATGGCTGCGGCGGCCGGCGTCGATACCTCGAAGATCATTTGGCGAAACCCCGGCTCGGGCCTGCGAAACGGTATTTATTTCATCGAGCGCGGGCATGGATTGAGGGCGCCGGCTTCGGCTTTCGATCGGGCGAACACCGCAGTTTCCGAATTAAAGGCTGGGGACATCGATTGGCAGGTCTTTTTTGATCGTGAACCGACCCGCTGGTTCCACACCGGAGGTGTCTTTACCGGCCTTTCCGAAACCACGCCGGATACGGCCATAGCAGCAATGAGAGCTGCCAGAGAATCGGGATGCATTGTGTCGTACGACCTGAATTACCGCGAGTCGCTCTGGGCTGGCCGAGGTGGACGCGTTGCAGCAGATGAAGTGAATCGTGCCGTACTGCCGTTTGCAGATGTGGTCTTTGGGACCTTCGGTTTCGACGCGACGCTTTCGAATTATGCTGATGCCTCGTTCCGAAGCGCGTGCGACGTGATGCGTTCGCATTTCCCGAATCTTCAGATCATCGTTTCCAGTCTTCGAAATGTCCACAGCGCCTCTTGCCATGACCTGGCCGGTGTTTGCTCCGTTGACAGCGAAATATTCCGTTCAGCCGATCTTTCAGGTGTAGATGTTCTCGATCGAGTTGGGAGCGGGGATGCTTTCGCTTCAGGGTTTATTTACGCGATGCTTGAGGGCCGCGACCCGCAATTCGCTATCGACTGCGCTGCCGCTCACGGTGCATTGTCGCTTACGACGCCAGGGGACTGTTCGTTGGCGGGGCTTGACGATGTCATGGGCCTGATGCAGGGAAAGAACGCAGCCGCGGTGAGATAGTAAACATGTGTTAGCTCAGGCCAATCCGTGCTTTTTCAATGATTCCACGGTCAGGCCGTTAGAAGGCTTTGACGTTTCGGAAACCCCCATCAGCCTTTCTACATACTTCGCTATCACATCCGCTTCGAGATTGACGGGGTCGCCCGGGGCTAGGCTTGAAAGGTTGGTCAACTGCCATGTTTTCGGGATCACGGCAATGTCAAACTCAGACACGCGCAACTCAGCGATCGTCAAGCTGATGCCCTCAACGGCGACCGAGCCTTTATGGACGAAGAATCTGGCGAGCTCAGGCGGAAAGGCGATCGAGACGGTCCAAAAATCGCCGCTCTGAACGGCAGATATGAGAGTACCGCGGCCATCGACGTGCCCCTGAACGAAATGGCCGCCGAGTCGAGTCGAAGGCGTGACCGCGCGCTCCAGGTTTACGGGTGATCCAGGCAACAATCGGCCAAGCGTTGAACGGTCGAGCGTCTCGGGTGACAGATCGGCGGAAAATTCACCCTGCCGGACATTTAGGGCCGTAAGGCAAACGCCGTTAACCGAGATCGAGTCGCCGTCGGACGTTCCTTCGCTCACCGCCTCAGCCGCTATGGTGATGCGGCTTCCGCCTCCCGCTTTCTTAAGCGAGCGGACACTACCGACTTCCTCGATCAATCCGGTGAACACTGCCGATCTTTAAATGCTAGAACCAGGCTTTCTTATTGAGAACGTAGGTCTGCACAAAGTCCTCGTCGGATTTTGTCAGATAGATAATGCCCTCGACGATGCCGATGATCATGGGAACAAAAACAAGCGGCGTACCGATCCCGCAGGTCACGAATGCCAGGATCCATGCTGCCACAAACGAGAGGATGAGAATGATCCCTTCCTGGCTGTAGCCAAGGATGAACTTATGTATCCCAAGCGAGCCGAGCAATATACCGCAGATTCCGGCCGCGATCTTTTTTTCTGCACCGGCGGGCTTCAGACCGGGCTGAGGCATGTGCTGCATCGGCATCGGGCTGGCCGGAAGAACCGACCCGCAGTTTGTGCATCTTACGTTGATCCCCGGATTCTGGGTGCCGCATCCCGGGCAGGGCTTGTATTGTGTTGCCATAAGTGATCGTTCGACTCCCGCCGCGAAAAGTTACGAAGTTAAGTATCAGTCAGATAATTGACGTTGTCAAAACTATCGCTTGTCTGGCTATGTTGTAAGATATCCGGTTAGAATGAGCGAAACTTCACATCAACAAAGCGGGCCTCCGCCGATCAGGCGAACTTCCGACGGCTCACCCGAACCAGCCTCTATTGCCGACTTGATCGAATGGTTTCTTGGTTACGACGAGCGAACCGCGAGGATCCGGCATCCGCAGATCAACGAGCTTTTCCTTTGGAAACAGGCCGACGATGAGTCAAACGGCGTTGCTACCTATCCCTTTGAGAATGCCGAGGCCCGATTCGCGATAGGTGTATTTCAGGCACTTCGTGAGAATAATTCGGAACCGCTCTTGGCGCTTTGGCTGAACGATCTGACAGCAGCACTACACGAGGCAAAGAAGACCCGGGCCGAGATAGCCGAAGCTAACAAGATAGATGAGGCCTCGACCGGATCGGCCATCGAGAAAGCGGAAAGCTTGACCACAAGAACCGAAAAGCGTCTTTATCTTTCAAGCTGCTGGATCGAAGCCTTGTGCACGGCCGAAGCCCGTATTCTAGGCTGGGCTTATCAGGAAATCTACGGGCGGCCGTTCGCCCCATCTACTTAAAGACCTCGCATTGCTGCATCGTGCCGTATTTCATCCCGACCGCGAAAGCTCGCTGTCTCTGTTCGGCAGAACCGTGTGTGAACGAGTCAGGTATAACGTACCCTTGGGTCCGCCGCTGTATCATATCGTCGCCGACCGCCGCAGCGGCGCGCAACGCTTCCTCCACATCGCCCGTTTCCAGCCGACCCTGTTTCTGAGCATAATTTGCCCACATGCCTGCGTAGCAATCTGCCTGAAGCTCGAGCGCGACGGACAGCTGATTATTCCGGCCCTGGCGCTGAACGGCGGCCATAACACCCGTCAGGTTCTGGATATGATGCCCAAACTCATGGGCGATAACATAGGCCTGGGCAAAGTCGCCGGGAGCCTTGAACTCGCGTCGCAGCTCTTCGAAAAAGGCAAAGTCGAGATAAAGCTGATTGTCGCCCGGACAATAAAAGGGCCCCATGGCCGCATCGCCCCAGCCGCACGCCGACGGAGTTTTTCCAGTAAAAAGCACTAACTTTGGATCCTGATATCGAACGCGGGTTTGCTGCGGCAGGATCTGACGCCAGGCGTCCTCTAGGCTTCCCATGATCGCCCCGACAAATTGGCGGTTCTCGTCGGCCGGCTGCTTCTGTATCGAGTTAGCGGCAGGCTGCTGCTGGACCTGGGGTTGGCCTTCAAGGAATTGCCGGGGATCTCCGCCAAGCAGGCAAACTATCACAGCGAGGACCAGTGCACCCAGCCCTCCGCCGCCTAAGGCAATGCCCCGGCCTCCCATGCCCCTGCGGTCCTCAATGTTGGAACTCTGCCGTTGATCTCTCCATCGCATCGTAAGAACGCCCCCCGACTCGAGTAAACAGAAAATTGCGTGTAAGGATATTACCACTTTTCAGCACGCCTTCGGAATTGAAGTTTCGGGTCCACGCCAGGTCCTCGTATATCTGCCCCTCCTGCGCGGCGGCACGCTGATCGAGAGTTTGTTTGACCGAGCCGTTCAGATGAGAGGGTTTGGGCGATGGGGCAGTGAGCTCGCCGCAAAATCTTGACAGTTGTAGGTTTAGAGGTTTATGATGGTATAATCCGAATGTAGGTTGATTCGCTTCCACGTTCGCTCAGGTAAGGAGGAGATAATGATCAAATTGGACATTGTCAACCAGGTTGCCGAGAAAACCGGGGTGCCGAAGCAGAAGGCCGAACAAGTAGTTGACTCGCTTTTTAATGCGATGAAGGACGCGCTTGCCAGGGGGAAGCGTATCGAGCTTCGCGGGTTTGGTGTTTTCGTTGTCAAACCAAGAAAGCGGGGCGTCGGGAGAAATCCGCGGACGGGGAAGGAAGTGCCGATCCCGGCCGGAAAGACCATCCGCTTTAAGCCCGGCAAAGAACTTTCGGCAAAGGCCGTTTAGATCGGGAATACGGGCCGCTGGAGTTTCTATTAATATTGATGTCGGTCGCGGGTCACATGCTTTGAAAAGCTGCACGTGATTTGCGGCTTTTATTTTGGTCAAGCGTGGCTTTGAGGAGCGAAATTGACGATATCGTCGGGCGAAGCCTGCGTCCGGACACTCGGACCTGGGTTCGGCATGTCCTATTGATGGCCGCCACTTTGGTTACCACAACGGTAGCCGGAACGCTGTATCCCTTTGGGCCCGTCCCCATACTTCCTGATGTCGATCCACAAAATTTTACCGAACTGATCCAGTTTTTGTTTGCTCTCCCCGTCAAGTATTTCCTGCTCGTGGCGTCGACCGTCGGGATCATTCTTTCAGATAGCACCTACTTATACCATGGACTCAGTTTCTCGATACCTCTGCTTCTGATCCTTGTCTCACATGAGATGGGGCACTATATCGCCTGCCGCGTTTATCGCGTAGATGCGACACTTCCTTTCTTTATCCCGACCCCGCCGCTTGTCGGGCCGGCCGGTACCTTTGGAGCCTTTATTAAGATCCGTTCTCCGATGCCTTCTCGAAGGGCCGTTTTCGACATTGGGGTAGCGGGGCCGCTCGCAGGTTTCGTGATGGTCATACCTGTCGCCCTTATAGCCGTTCTTACGATGGAGCAGGTCCCGTTCAAAAGCGTTCTGGCGAGCGGAGCCATAACGTTCTCAGACCCCTTGCTTTTTCATCTGATCGCTTCAGTCGCCGGCGTCGAACTAGACCTCTTTATCCATAACGGCTTCTACTATGCCGCTTGGGTCGGACTGCTTGTCACGGCACTTAACCTGATCCCATCCGGGCAGCTTGACGGCGGCCACACCATTTTCGCTGTGTTTGGCGAGCGTTTTCACCGCTGGGCAGGCCGGATCGCATTCGTTGTGATGGCGGTACTTTCCGTTTTCGGTTGGATCTATTTCAACAGCCCCAGCGGATTCTTGATAGCCGTGCTTCTTGGAGTAATGATGATGATGAGGCACCCGGCGCCGTGGGATCAAACGCCGATCGGACGACAAAGGACCATGATCGCGGTCGTGACCCTCGTAGTATTCGTCCTATGCTTCTTGCCGTTTCCTGTCCGGATCTCCTGATCTACTTAGGCCGCGATCGATTCGGGCAGCAATCCTTTTATTTCACGTACCATCCGCTGGACATCGTCTTGGCCTTCAAGTGCGATCATAAAGAAATCGTAACTCGTCTTAAAACAGACCATTCCGTTGCCAAAAAACCATACGCCTTCTAACAGCGGATTGCCGCCAAGCAGCCATTCGATCGGCGCCCCAGTAACTGCCTTAGGGTTCAAAACGTTGGTCATCATCACGGCGCCCGATGCAAAAGAGAATGCACCAAGGAGAGGCGCCCCGATCCGACGTGCCATGTCTCGTTCAAATCGCACACGCTCCGTTTCGGCAGCGTCGAGCTGGCCATTTTCGATCAGTTCCTCACGGCTTTTCAGGTAGCCGTCAAATTGATCAGCAAATCTTTTTACGGTCCATGTCGGCAATGCAGAATTTAGCAGCCAGTGTGAGCTGATACCGGTCACCACTGCTCCGAGCCCTGCCCCGACCGCCATCGAGGCACCGGTTGCGACAGCCTGAAGCGGATTTTCTTGTATCCAGCCCGAAGTTTTCGAAACAGCGGTCAGAGCGGAGTCGATTGTCCGCGTCCAGGCGGCGCCAAAAGAAAATGCGTTCCCTACTCGTTTTGCATTTGAAGCAGCCGAGTCGAAAGCTCCTTCGATCACCTCGCCGGCCTTCTTGCCTGCTTCTTTGGCGGCCTCGGTGGCTTTTTCGCCTACGTCGCCTGCGGCGTCGCGGAGAGGTTCGCTGGCCTGCCAGGCCTTTTTCGCTGCTTCCTCAGCACCCTTAATGGTGGCCTCGGCGGCTTTGACGGCTTGCTTGCCGACCTCGGACTTTTCAGCCTCGCCTTTGATCTTTTCCGCGCTTTTCTGAGCCGTTTCTACCACAGCCCGAGCCCCCTCCTCGATCTTGTCTTTCAAGCCGAGCTGGCGATCGATCTCGTCAAACTTGTCCTTGGCATCCTTTTGCCATTTGTCGAAACGTTCTTTGTAATCGCTCATTATCCTACCTCGTTTGCAGACCTCGAATATTCTACGTATATCGCTTATTGATTGTTCGATCAGATGCTCGGATCTGTCCGATGGTTTATAAATACTTGCATCGTTCGAGACAACTTTCAAGAGTTTTCTGAAAGTGCATTCAGCTTAGGTTCAACGCATCGGACATCATCAGGCAAAGATCAGGCGCGGTAGGCCGATTAATTAGTCTGGTCTTTGGCGTAGTGTCCGATCCAGAACTTTTTTGGCATCGCGAAGGGCCTCGAGTCGTTCGTCAATCGTGAAACTTTCCCAGCCCTGGAAGAAGACCACACCAAAATCATGCGGATACTCACGGCCTTCGTAGCGAAACCACTCGCTCATGATCTTGGCGGGATCGCTCTCTCGCTCCACCGCTAACGAAACGTCGAACGGCGAAGGCTCGTCGATCGTGCCGAGGTCTTCAGCGACGCTGATGCCGCGTTCCGATATTATTCGATCCACGACCGCAGTAATGCGATCTTCGATGATCCGGTCCAGGTTGATCGGTTCTTTGCCGCGAAGATACATCTCACCCGTGCCCGAAAGCAGCCAATTTAACGAAACATCTGTTTCGTTGGCGATCTTTATTAGCACATCGGGTGCGGGTACTCGGCCTTGAAAATAGTTGCGGACGGTGGCATGGGGCACGCCTATTCGCCTCGCTATCGCTGCCATACTTGCGAAATCAAACGTCCTGCGCAAGCGGTAAACAAAATCATCGTTCATTATTGGCCGAAACAAATGTTGTGAGTCTCGGTATTCCTATACTAGGCTCTGCCGGCAATTTTCGCAATCGAATCGCTGATCGGGCACCAAGCCCTAGTAAGCCCGAATGCTTTAATTTGCCTTGACACTTATTCTCCAGGGCAGGTATATTCTGAAGTTCGGCCCGAACGTCGAAACCGGCCTTCAGAGTAATGACGAGATCCAGCTCGCTGCCCTCACTGATGTTTTCCGGTCAGCAAGATTGCCACCCTAGCTCAGTTGGTAGAGCATTCGATTCGTAATCGAAAGGTCGTCGGTTCAAATCCGACGGGTGGCTCCATTAACATCAACACGTTAGCAGGCGAGAGGCGAAGAATTCGTCGTTATCCCACCGATATTCCCACCAGGCTTTCAAGTACGATCGGATTCACGTTGCTGCGTTCTGCAAATCGCTCGACCAAATCCCACCTGGCTTGATTCGTTTCCGCAATCGGTGAGTATTTGGCTAAGCAAGCTCTTGTCGGCGCAATAAAAGGGCCGGAGCACATGTATTGCGGCTCCGGCCGTGCGTGGTGGGCAATGAGTATTTCCAACGACGCCGTCGAAAAGCTTTCGGATCAGTATCGCCTTCCGATCGAGACTTCGGTGTAGCAGTCGCAGGCCATTCTGCGAAGTTTCTGGCGGTCGGTAATAAATATCTGGCCGCGGACATAATCGATCGCGTTCTTTTCGCGGAGCGATTTTGCCATGCATGTCACGCTGGGCCGATAAACACCAAGAACGCCCGCGATATACTCTTGCGTCAAATTGAATTTGTTCTTCTTGCTTCGATCCTGCAGCATCAACAGCCAGGTGCAAAAACGTTCCTCAACGGCATGATGGGTGTTGCAGATCACTTTTTGCGATATCTGCCTTATATATCCGTTGATCTGGTCATGAAGCCATCGTTGAAGCGGCCTTGTATAGGTCAATTCGCGCTCAAGCAAGTCGGTCTCGATCTTATACGCATCGCCCCCGACGCAAACTTGGGCACAATTGACAGCCGGCGACGTGCTCCACACCGAAGAAATGCCGACCGCGCCTTCGGCCCCGGTCACCGCGACCTCGATGGTGCGGCCGTCTTCGAGCATTTGGAACTCGGAAATGACCGCAGTCTCCGGAAAGTAGATAAAGTCCACCCGGTCATCCTGCTGGAACAAGTACTCGTCCTTGTAAAGCTGAGTGTGTTTCAGCAATGGCCTGATCTTGTTCAAAAGAACGGCTGGCAAGCCACCGACGCCGATGCGGGCCGGCAGGCTTCTGACCGGCTCGAGCTTTTCCAATCCCAGATTTTCGTATGCGGTTCCAATCACTTTGTCTATCCGGAATTCAGGGGTGAGATTGGGTACACCCATCTCGTCAGTCCGTCGGGCTAGTCCTGAATCGGCCTTTAAATTCTCCACTTTTTTGACTACCTCCCGTTAAAGCGCTATTCGGCGGTAAATTCCGGATTACCGGTGAAACCTACGAAAAAATATCTAAAAGTTCTTGCCTTGAACCCGATGTCGATGTTCCTACGATCACGGGGCCCATTACTATAAAGACTGACGATCGCATTCGGTCCGTCCTCTTGTCCTTGAGATCGCTGATGTCTCTCAACATAGAAGCTGTCTGGTTTTCAATTTCGCATTTAGCGAATAGACGGACTTTTGAGTACGCTTTTGCGAACAATAGAACCTGAAAGATCATTGGCGGACTATCCAGACCAAAACTCCGTACAGCCCATCGACTGAAATCGTCTGTACAAATGCACATGACCCGAACACGGAGCTTAGACCGTGTCTTTTAGGACGATCTGCAAGGTCATCTAGGCACAAACGTACCCCGGCTTCTGACAAAAATGCGGTACTTAGCGACCGATAGGGTGAAGCCTCAGTTTATATCTATAAGGGGAAAAAAGTAAACGCGGGTGTCCCGCTTCGGGATGGAAAAAAACCGAATTCGGATGAGGCCGTCAATGTAAGCAAGGAAGCTCGAAAAAGTAGGATGGTGGAGACGAGGGGGATCGAACCCCTGACCTCTGCAATGCCATTGCAGCGCTCTCCCAGCTGAGCTACGTCCCCTGGGTTTTTTGCCGAATGATGCGGCAAACACTGAATTTAACGAAAAGACCGATAAGCGTCAAGGAAAGCATTTTACTTTCCCTTGAAGTCAGGCTTTCGCTTCTCTAGGAAAGCAGACACGCCCTCCTGCTTGTCTTCGGTCGAAAAACAGATCGCAAAAAGATCAACCTCCCGACGAAGACCTTCATCCAGGTTAGATCTCGAGGCAAACTTCACAGCCTCCTTTGCGAGCTGAAGCGCGATCGGGGCCTTTTCGGCGATCGCCGATGCAAGTTCTAAAGTTTTCTGACGGAGTTCTTCCACCGGATACACATGATTCACGAGGCCAAAGCGATACGCCGTTTCTGCATCAATCATTCCGCCGGTGAGAACCATCTCCATCGACCGGCCTTCTCCGATCAAACGGGTCAACCGCTGGGTTCCGCCGCCGCCGGGGATAATTCCGAGGTTGATCTCAGGCTGAGAGAAACGTGCCGAGTCGCTGCAAACACGAAGGTCGCACGCCAGAGCAAGCTCATTGCCGCCTCCGAGACAAAAGCCGTTGACCATTGCAATTACAGGTTTTGGAAAAGTATCGATACTGTTGAATAGAGTTTTTTTGTGAAATACTGCCCGCTGGGTGACCGGCGTTTTTCCTTCGAATTCAGCGATGTCCGCACCCGCTATAAACGACCTTTCACCAGCGCCGGTCAAGACAACGACCCGAACCTCGTCGTCATCGAGCAGTTCGTTTAGAGCAGCCACACCTTCGCGATGGACCTCACTGTTCAGCGCATTTAATTTTTCTGGCCGGTCGATCGTTAAAATGGCGACCCGTCCTTCCTTTTCAACACTTATCGTTTCGTAATTAGCCATAAACTAAAACGACAGGCAGGTTGCCTGTCGAAACTGTAGCCCAGACATTTCAGATGCCGATGCGGGCTTTTCGAGGTTCTTCAACCTATTCTTCAAGCCCTTCGGAAACATTGTCATCGGCGATCCATGCAACAAACAACCTCAGCCAATTTTCCTTTTGCTCAACTATGGACACGCCAACCCGCGAGGTGCCATGCGTAGCTGGTGAGATCCTCACTGCCTGTGCCTTTACCTCAACCGGGACACCATCCGGCCGATGTGATCGGATATAGAGGCTGTCGCCCGGTTCGATCTTTTGGTTAAGTTGAAAAAGGGCGCCGAGGGTCGAGATATCGTCGGTTTCGGTCGGTTCGCTCCATGCGGCACCATCATCCGACCTTCCGGAAACGACGATCGGAAGCCGCAAAGCCATCCGAAGGGCAAACCTTTTCTCCTCAAACTGAGGCTGCATAGACGTCAACATTCGTGCTCGCAATATTTTCTGCCGGTAGATCGAAATAGTTTACCACGAACACTTTACAAACAACTACAGTTTTCGGGGTCGCATCTCGGGAATCACAATCGTTCGGGAACCAAAGGCTGGCTTTGAGACAGCCTCCATGTGCCTCGACTAAGTAAGCGCGGGATAGTTATACTATATCGAAAGATAATATTCCAAACTATGGACGAATCACCGACCCCGAAATTTCCATGGATGAACAAATAATACGAAGGAAAGTGGTGATCCTCGGCTCGGGACCGGCTGGGCTCACGGCTGCAATTTATGCTTCCCGCGCCCAACTGGAACCCTTGGTCATCGAGGGCCCGCAGCCGGGTGGGCAGCTGACAATTACGACCGACGTGGAGAATTATCCCGGCTTTGCCGAAGGGATAATGGGCCCGGCGCTGATGGACGAATTTAGACAGCAGGCCGTGCGATTCGGCACGGAGTTCATGAATCTTTGGATCTCGGATGTCGATGTTTCGTTGAGGCCAATTTCCCTTTACGCGAAAGAGAGCGAGGCGAGCGAGCGTGTCACGTCCATAATTAGGGCCGACACGTTAATCGTCTCGACCGGAGCATCGGCCAAATGGCTCGGGGTGGCGGGCGAGGCCCCTGTGCCGGAAGGATTCGGTGGCAATGGCGTATCTGCCTGCGCTACCTGCGACGGTTTTTTCTTCAAGAATGTTCCTATCGTTGTAGTCGGCGGCGGCGACACCGCGATGGAAGAGGCACTTTTTCTTACGCGGTTTGCATCGCGGGTCACGGTCGTTCATCGCCGAGACGAATTTCGAGCTTCGAAAATTATGCAGGAACGAGTGCTCTCGCACGACAAGATCGATGTCTTGTGGAATACCGAGGTCAAAGAGATCCTTGGGAAAAAGGAGGCCGGGGTTGAGTCGGTAAGATTGTACAATTCGGTTACTGGGCAGGAAAGCTTGTTTCCGACCCA
This sequence comes from Pyrinomonadaceae bacterium, assembly GCA_035327545.1. Taxonomy (GTDB): domain Bacteria; phylum Acidobacteriota; class Blastocatellia; order Pyrinomonadales; family Pyrinomonadaceae; genus OLB17. The sequence goes on from DAOLDE010000003.1 coordinate 149,421, forward strand.
AGGCGTTTTCATCGCTATTGGACACAAGCCGAACACTGAACTTTTCCGCGGAAAGCTGGATATGGACGCAGTAGGATATATCATTACCGAAGGGAAGACGATGCGGACCAATATCCCGGGGATCTTTGCCTGCGGTGACGCCCAGGATTCTTATTATCGGCAGGCTGTTACAGCAGCTGGGACAGGCTGCATGGCCGCGATCGATGCGGAACGTTTTCTGGCAGAACACGACGCCGAGATCGTGGCCGAGGGGGCCAGAACCGAAACGGCTGGAGCGGAATGACGCGTTCTAGCGGTAATATTGATCTTATCGAAATATAGCTATTTTATGCCTATATACGAATACATGTGCCGTAAGTGCGGCGAACATATTGAAAAGCGGCAGTCGATATCCGACGAGCCGCTCCGAGTTTGTGAAAAATGCGGGGGCGAGCTAGAGAAAAAGATCTCGCTTTCAGGCTTTCAGTTCAAGGGTGCCGGGTGGTACGTGACCGATTATGCGGGCAAAAACGGCAAATCCGCTGAAAGCTCTGCTGAAAAAAGTGCCGGAAGCGAATCAACCCCGTCGAAAGAGACGGCATCAAAGGAAAAGAGCGAAAACTCTGCTCCGGCTCAACCCAAACAGCCGGTAAAGGCCGACTAGAATTTGATGAATCGTTTAGGGATCAAGGCTATCTGCTCGATGCTCTGCGTCGCTGTTGCCTGTGCCGCTCTATCGGCGCAGTCGCGGAGGAACGTCAGAACCACCGAAACCGAAGGCCATGTCCTCAATGTCACGGCTTGGCGAACCGACAAAAAGAACGAACCGCTGCGAGCCGAGAATCTTTACCTCTATGAGAACGGTATCGAGCAGCGTATACGGGCCTTTTCGTTCGATCCTTCACCGGCCAAGATAGTCCTGCTCGTGGACAACTCGCAAACCTTGCCAGTCGATGTTGAGCGGCTGAAAAAGGCAGCAATGGAGTTTGTTTACGAGATCTACGACGGCGACGAATTGTTTGTGGTGGCTTACGACGAAAAGCCTGAGATCATTCAGGAGTGGACGGACGATGCCGCGAAGATCGAAAAATCGTTGTCGATGTTCCGGAAGAAAGGCAATCCGCATCTCTTTGATGCCATCGATGCCGCCGTCAGCGAGATTCTCATCCCTTTGATCCCCGGCACTCGGAAGACGGCCGTCGTTCTGATCGGCGACGGGCTCGACCGCGGCAGTAATGCATCTTTCGACAGGGTGCTGGCCGATCTGCAAAACTATAACATCACCGTTTATGCCCTTCAGATCCCTGATCGCACGGGCGGGGCTTTTCGTCGACACGGGCCAAAGGCCGGCGCGGTCATAAACTTGATAACGGAAGGTACGGGCGGTGCTGTCTTTCCTCTGGATGAAGCCCAGGCGGCCGCGAAAGCTATTTGCGACGAATTGAGAAGAAACCGTTACCTCCTCTCCTATTTTCCCGTCAATGCATCGTCTTATGACGCCAGGCGAGTTTTTCTGATCGCCGACGAGGGCATAAAGATCCGCACGAAAAACGCCCAGCCGCCGAATATCAAATAGGCTGAAAGCAGTCATGCTGCCCTTTCAAGAGGCCTGATACTACGGGCGGTCTCCAGACATGTGCTAAAATCAGCTTCTCGAACCATTCGGGCTCGTCTTCATTGTGGAGCACAGGTAAGTGAGCGACGACAAAAAGATCCCCGGGCCACCGCCCCCCGACGATTTTTCAAAAACCACGCCTAATATTGGGTTTGGCCAGAAAGATGACGCGCCGGTCGACTGGGACAAGACCAATTACAACATTCCTCGGCAGCCGGCCGGCGACGACTGGGGAAAGACCGTAACGAATATCAAGCCGATAGATACTGAGAACCAGGACTTTGGGAAGACGATGTATCCTGGTTCGAAGTCCAGCGCTCCGCAAACTCCGGATTGGGGGATGACGGCGGCAAATGTCAACGTAAATCCGGCCGATATCGGTTCCACGCCTGAGGATTACGGAGCTCCCGCTGGCGGATACGACAAGACCACGCCCTATTTTCGACTTCCGGAGGCCGAACGAGCCAAGTATCAGAACCTGCCGCCGACACCGACGGAAAAAGCAGAACAGGAACGTCGCGAACAAGCGGCGAAAGGAGGTATTCCGGCATGGGTCTGGGCCCTGGCGGGTATCTTTTTGATGGTCATGTTCGCCATCGTCGTGCTCCTGTTCGTTTACTTCTTCGTCCTGCGCGAAAGCCAGTTTGAAGTGACCGTGAGGAACGCACCGCCCGGCAGCAAGATCCGCGTTGACGAAGATCAATGGGGAACCACGCGCGAGGACGGCTCGTTTCGCCTTACAAATCTAAAGCCGGGACAGCGACGCATATCGATAGTCCATCCCAATTTCACATGCCGCGAAGAGATAGTTAACGGTCGAGGGGGCGAAACGCCGGAACCGATAACCGCCCGCTGCACACAGGTGGAAGTGCAGCCGGGGGAAACTTGTGAAAGCTTCAATCCCGGGGAATTTGATAAGGCCGAGCGGTGCTACAACCGGGCTCTCGATGCGCTTCCCGATCCGTTCACGGTCGAAGACCTTGTGCGAGCCTTAAACATCCTGATCATCAATTTCGAATCGGGTAGTTCGAACATTCCCGATGAACGCCTTGCCGCTTTGCAAAAAGGGGCCGGATTCATCAAGCGGCTGCCGCCGGACGTTGTCCTCGAGGTGAGCGGGCATACAGACAATGTTGGCAGTGATGCATCTAACCAGCCGCTTTCGGAAAATCGTGCAAAAGCCGTAAAGGACAAGCTGGTCACATTTGGGGTTCGGTCTGATGCTCTTCAAACAAGAGGTTACGGGTCGACAAGGCCTCGTTTCGATAACAAGACGGAGCAGGGAAAGTTTTTGAACCGGCGAATAGAATACTTCATCGTCAGGAAATGACGGGATCGAGGTCTGCCTGAAAACCCCTTAATTTGCTTGCGAAGTTACAGCGTCAACAGCCTCTGAATCCAGGGATTTCGAACGGGATCATCTGACCTCAAAGATGCGATCTCAAACTGCGACTGGTGCGGCGATCTTGCCGTGCGACCGATAGTTCTCAAGTTTCAGATTCTCAAATTCGAAATTTAATAACCCGTCCAGGCCTCTTAGGTGTGCCGCGTTTTGCAGTTCAAGCGTTGGCAGATCATAGGGCTCGCGTGAAAGCAGTTCGTTCACTTGATCCAGATGGTTCTGGTAAATGTGCAGGTCACCGAAAGTGTGGATGAGATCACCGGGTTCAAGTTCGCAAGCATGGGCGATCAGGATGGTTAAAAGCGCGTAGCTTGAGATATTGAACGGCACTCCGAGAAAGGCGTCGGCAGACCGCTGATAAAGCTGGCAATGGAGAGTCTTTCCGGCTTCTATCTTGAACTGAAACAAGGTGTGACAAGGCGGAAGGGCGACCTCGTCGCATACCCGCGGGTCCCATCCCGTTACGATCAGCCGCCGCGAGTTCGGGTTCGTTTCGATCTCGCGGAACAACCGAGCTATCTGGTCCACGCCGTTTATCTGCGGATATTCGCCGCCGAATGAACGCCACAAATATCCATAGACCGGCCCGAGGTCACCCTCTTTTCGATCAAATCGGGCCGTCTGCTCCTCAGTCGCCCATTCCTGCCATATATCAACGCCGCGGGCACGCAGGTCGGCCTCATCTGTCGAACCGCTCAGGAACCAGAAAAGCTCCTCCGCAACCCAGCGAAACGGCACCCGCTTCGTCGTAACTATCGGAAACCCCTCACGCAGATCGAACCTGGTTTGATAGCCAAATACCGATATCGTCCCGACGCCCGTCCGGTCTTCGTGCCTGGTCCCGTTTTCCAAAACATGCCTTAACAATTCGTGATATTGCCGCATTAAGTGAATATTAGATCGTAAACGGCAAATAGTAAAAAAGCGTCCGAGCCGGTCAGTGATTTACTATTGACGATTTACCGATTACGATTTACTTGCGATGCTTGAGATCAGTTTTAACAGCCCGCAGTGCGGATGGATGTCGATCGGGTTTTCAGATGGCGTTAACGAATTTCACACTACCACCGCGCATGCTCCGCACGCGACGGCTTTGCCTGACCTGATGCGGCTTTTGACCGCGATAGCTGCCGGCGGCGATAACCAGAGCGATAGCCATGCTGAAGATTCCAGCGACTATCTGCTGCAATGGAACCGCGATCCCGAAGAATTTGATTTCAGGTTTGTTCGAAATGGTGACGATCTGACGATCGAGATCTATCAGTATCCTACCGGCGAACGCGACCCTAGCGAACGTGAACTTGTTTATTCGCACATCGGTCCTCTTCAGGAAGCGATCTCAGCATTTTCCGAAACTTTTAACCAGCTCTATGAAGACCGCGACACAGACGAATTCGAATTCAACTGGCGCCAGCCGTTTCCGTATAAAGAATTTGAGGCATTTAAGAAACAGTTAAATTAGCTCCGGATGGCTTAGGGTTTCTCGCAGTTCTCAAACTGCGGGTTGAATACTCTTCCGCAGCTGACCTTTTATGAAAGAGAAATTATTAGACCTGCTTGCCTGCCCTATGTGCGGCGGGGATATTTTGCTGGCCTACGCTAGCAAATATGAAGGCAAGGAGATCATCGATGGCGTTCTGACGTGCAAGAAGTGCTCCCGTGAATATAGGGTGGTCCGGGGCGTTCCGCGGTTTGCTGATCTGGAGAAGATCGAGGCGGACAAAGCCGAGACCGCCGAGAATTTCGGCTGGCAGTGGACCCATTTTACGCAGGAAGACCCAAAATACAACGAGCAGTTTCTGGGCTGGCTGCAGCCGGTGAAACCTGAGTTTTTCGAAGGCAAGGTCGTGCTCGAGGGCGGCTGCGGCAAGGGCCGGCATACAAAACTCGCCGCCGAATGGGGAGCAAAAGAAGTGGTCGGCATCGACCTTGGCGACGGCGTCGAATCGGCATTCGCGTTGACGCGGCATCATCCGAACGCCCATATAGTGCAGTGCGATATTTTCAAACTGCCGCTGAAGCGAGTTTTCGATTACGCGTTCAGTGTCGGCGTGCTCCATCATACGCCAGATCCGAAAAAAGCGTTTCTCTCGCTTTCGTCTAAAGTCCGAAAGGGCGGACATATCTCGGCATGGGTTTACGGTGCTGAAAACAATGAATGGATCACGCGGTTCGTCAACCCGATCCGCGAAGGATTTACGTCGAAGATGTCCCAGCCGATGCTTTATCAGCTTTCAAAACTGCCGACGCTCTCTCTTTTTTTGACGACCAAGCTGGTTTATCGACCGGCAAACATAGCCGCAAAAGGGGTCGCAAAAAAGCTTTTCTATAATGATTACCTGAACCATCTCGGCACATTCGGCTGGCGCGAACAGCACAACATCGTCTTCGATCATCTCGTCGCTCCGACGGCATTCTATATTTCGAAGAACGAGTTCGAGGATTGGTGGAATGAAGCCAAGGCCGAGGCCGTCGAGATAATTTGGCACAACAGAAATAGCTGGTGCGGATTTGGAAGGGTAGTTTAGGCGCCGAAGCACGCAAATGAACTCAGATATTCAAATGCCATTTTTGGCCTGATCTGAGCTGGTGTTACCTGCGGCAGAATTTCTTATGAGATTTGAACATGGGATCTCGAAAAAATATCACCGATCGATCGAAGATGCTTTTGAAACGATCCTTGCTTGTGGCGCTGACCTGCAAAAAGAGATCGCAGAACATATTCTTGACTCAGAAATGCTCATCCGCGTGCAGCCGGTCAGCAAACTGAACGCCTCGGGCATCACAGGCCTGATCGATCCGGGAACGACGAATGAGAAGATCGAAAATGAACGGCTCGGGCTTCGAGAGGCGTTCGGCGAGATATACATCGCCATAGCCGAAGAGACCATCGACACCGGCGGCCAGCGCGGGTGTGAAGGAACATTTGTCCACGAGGGCCGCCATGCCTACGACTTTGCCCGCACGATCGAAAGTTTCTCTAACGCAGACGTCAATCCGCTAAGCCTCTATGATCCGACACTGTACGAGCTCGAACTTGAGGCCCATAGGATCTCGGGTGATTACATGCTCTGCATCGACAAGCCCGAATACATCGAAGAAGGCCTTGGCCTGATGGTCCTTGGCCGCGACGACGAGATCAGCCCCTGCTACGTAAGCGAAGAGGGAATCCACCGCCGCCTAAGTGAAAGCTACGGCCTCGACCCTGTAAATAACCCGGGCCCGCATGCCAGCGAACTTCTTGGACTAAGAATGAAATAACCGGACTATTAACCACTTAGGTAACTCGAATGAAAAGGGAAATGTATTAGTGTAATTCGGGCAATTCGTGGCAAACTTTTCTTATGAGCACCGCTCTTCCGCAAGAAATGCAGCAGCACACCTACGCGATCATGGACCGCGTAGAAGATTCGCATTGGTGGTTTGTCGGGCGCCGGGCGATCCTTGAGAGTTTTCTGAAAACGATCGTTCAGAAATTCCGCACTCCGCACTCCGCAGTCCGTATTCTGGACGTGGGCTGCGGAACGGGCGCTAACCTCGAGATGCTGTCGCAATTCGGGTCGGCAGAGGGAGTAGATGTCTCGGACGAGGCCCTGGATTTCTGCCGCAAAAAAGGGCTTACCGTGCAAAAAGGCCTTGCTGAAACCTTGCCGTACCCGGATGAGTCGTTCGACATTACCACGGCACTCGACGTAATTGAGCATCTGGACGACGATGTTAAGGGCTTGCGCGAAATGCACCGCGTCACAAAGACCGGCGGCTATTCGCTCTTCTTCGTACCGGCGTTTATGTGGCTCTGGGGCGTACAGGACGATATATCGAACCACCGTATTCGCTATACGAAAAAGCAGATCGTCGAGCGGATCGAAAAGGCAGGATTCACGGTCGAGCGCGCGACTTACGCAAACTTCACCTTCTTCGCCCCGATCCTCGGCGGCCGGGTTTTTATGAAACTGACCGGCATCAAACCCGAATCGGAGAACAACCTCAATGTCTCTGCACTGAACGGCATCTTCGGCAAGATCTTTTCGGCCGAAAGGTTCTGGCTGAAAAACCTGAATTTCCCATTTGGGGTGTCAATTGTTGTGGTGGCGAAAAAGAATGCCTGAAGATTTCTATTGCGACGAGGTATTCAGCGGCAAAACGCCGGTCGGGAAGGTGCTTGAGACGGAGCGGGTGCTCGCCTATCACCACACGCGGCCGTTTTGGCAGGTGCATATCGTAGTGGTTCCAAAAGAACACATCGCCTCCGTGCTCGAGGTTGAAAACGACCTGCTGATCGAGATCTTCGACGTCGTCAAACAGGTCGCAGCCAAAGTCTACCAGGAAAACGGAGCCGCCCGCGTGCTGACCAACCTCGGTCATTACCAGGACTCAAAGCATCTGCATTTTCATATTTATTCCGGTGAAAAGATCAAATAGCCACCGAGATCACGGAGGACACAGAGCACTCTTATAAATTCTCGGTGACTTCTGTGCACTCTGTAGCCAAACTGTTGCTAAAAATAGCTTTTCGACTCAAACACCTTCCCCTTCGGCCACTCGGCGTTGGTCACGGAATAGGTAAAACCCTTTTGAACAGCAAACGCGCCGATCTCGCCTTTTTTCGAAATGGCAAGGAAGCCAACCTGCAGCTCTCTTGCCTTTGCCGGGTCGCGTTTCACGATGCGGCGGACGGCCTCGCGGCACGCCTGCTCGGGCGTGCGGCCCATTCGCATCTGTTCGACGACCGTGTGCGTTCCGCAAATGCGGATGACCTCTTCGCCGACGCCCGACGACACGGCCGCACCGGCCTCATTATCGACGAACATCCCCGCCCCGATTATGGGTGAATCGCCCACTCGCCCGCGCATTTTGAACGCCATCCCGCTCGTGGTGACCATTCCGGCCATCTTACCGCAAGAATCCAGTGCCACCGTCGCCATCGTGTCGTGGTTAAACGAACCATCGTCAAATCGGTAAGGCGGCGCAAGTTCGGAACCGCCTGCGTCGGCGGGCGGCCAGCTCGACCGGTTCTCGATATTGACGATCGGTTTGTAATTCGACTTCTCCAACCACTTCCTCCACTCCTTTTCCGCATCCGGCGAAAGCCTGCCGTCCTCAAGTGGAAACCCGTTCGCAACCGCGAAAGCCTGTGCTCCCTCGCCGGAAAGCAGCACGTGCGGCGTTGTTTCCATCACTTTGCGGGCGACCGAGACCGGATGCCTGATGCGTTCGAGAAAAGAAACAGACCCGCACCCACCGTCGCCTTCCATTATCGAAGCGTCCAGCGTGACCCGTCCGTCCCTGTCCGGCCATGCCTGAAGCCCAACGCAGCAGCTAGGTTCGTCTTCACTTGCCCTTCCAGCCGCCTCGACCGCATCAAGAGACCGGCCCTTCTTCTCGAGTATTGGCCACGCCGCATTGTTCGCCTTAATGCCGCTGTCCCATGTCGAAACGACCACGGGCGTCTTTACTTTCAAATTCGAACGCTGCTCCCGCCCCTGCCCGGATAGTTCGCGGGCAAAGTAAAGCGGAACTCCGATAAGCGGGAGCGTTAGAAACTGGCGTCTTTTCATAGATTTCCCCTCAGCACGGTTGCCTGAGTTTATTCCCGGGCGAAACAAGTTGCAAAGGCGTCGGCTCGTTGGCGATATTCATTACTCCACGTCTTGCTGTATTTTCACGCCAGAAAGGACTAAATTATAAGGTTTGCAGTTGAACAAAATGGATTCGACCCAAACAAAAGAATATCAAGCTGGACCGGAGCTTTCGCTCTTCCTTCCCGTCCTGGACGAGGAAGAGAACCTGCGGCCGATGTACGAGAAGATCAAGCAGGCCTTGGACGCATTGGGCCGATCGGCCGAAGTGATCTTCGTTGACGATGGATCGACGGACCGTTCGCTTTCGATCCTCAAGGAAATAGCGGTCGAGGACCCACGCGTCCGCGTCATCAGCCTCCGCCGCAATTACGGCCAGACCGCCGCGATGTCCGCCGGCATCGACGCCGCCCGGGGCGAGATCCTTATCCCGATGGACGCCGACTTGCAGAACGACCCGGCCGATATCAAACGCCTGCTGGATAAGCTGGACGAAGGCTACGACGTCGTCTCGGGCTGGCGAAAGAACCGCCAGGACAAGCTGGTCTCGCGAAAGATCCCGTCGCAGATCGCAAACCGCGTAATCTCCTGGATCGGCGGCGTCCCGCTGCACGATTACGGCTGCAGCTTGAAGGCCTACCGCCGCGAGGTGATCCAGGACGTAAAGCTCTACGGCGAGATGCACCGCTTCATCCCCATCTACGCCAGCTGGGCGGGCGCCCGCGTGACCGAGATCCCCGTCGATCACCACGCCCGCACGAGGGGCAAATCGAAATACGGCATCTCGCGCACCATCAAGGTCATCTTCGACCTGATGACCATAAAATTCATGGCGTCGTACCAGACGAAACCCATCTACGTCTTCGGCACGTTCGGCATGCTGGCATTTCTGGCCTCGATCTTCGCCGGCCTTTACGCCATCTTCCTGAAACTGGCCAACCGCATCGGCCTCCCCCAATACCACGCCGATTTCGTCGAAACCCCGCTGCCCGTCCTGTGCATCGTAATGTTCGCGATCTCGATACAGTTTTTCTTGATGGGATTGTTGGCGGAACTGCTGGTTCGGACCTATCACGAATCGCAGGATAAGTCGATTTATGCGGTTAGGGAGAAGATCGGGTTTGATTGACGGAACGCGGACGCCCTCGTCCGCAACCGCCGGTTCCTCCGGCGGAGCCATCGTTGATGGACCAGTTGCGGAAGTGTTAGACGGTTAGTTCGGGCCGAAACGGCCCTCATTGCGGACGTGGGCGTCCGCGTTCCCCCTTATGTGCGGAATAGCAGGTTGGATCAACCTGGATACAACTAAGCCCTATCACAACGCCGAGGCGGTGCTGCACTCGATGTGTGAGACGATCGTGCACCGCGGGCCGGATTCGGAGGGGTTGTGGGTGGATGAGACTGTCGCGTTGGGGATGCGGCGGTTGTCGATCATCGATCTGAAGACGGGCGACCAGCCGGTGTTTAGCGAGGACAAATCGGTCGTCGTGATGATGAACGGCGAGTTGTACAACTACCGCGAGGTTAGGGCCGAGTTGGAGAAGGACGGATTCAAGTTCGCCACGAAAACCGATACCGAGATCCTGCCGCACCTCTACCAGAAATACGGTGACGCGTTTATCGAGCACATAAACGGGATGTACGCCTTTTCGCTGTGGGACTCGCGAAAGAAAAAGCTCATCATCGCCCGCGACCGCTTCGGAGAAAAGCCGCTGTACTACGGCATCGTCGACGGCAAGCTCATCTGGGCCTCGGAACCGAAAGCTATCCTCGCTCATCCGTCCGTCAAACCCGAACTCGACCTGAACGCCCTCCGCCACTACGTATCCTTCGACTACGTCCCCGCCCCGATGTCCATCTACAAAGGCATCCACAAACTCCCGGCCGCTCACGTTTTGGTGGTCGAGAACGGCGAGGTAAGAACGCGAAGATATTGGGATATCAAATGGAACGCGGACACTCCTGTCCGCATGAGCGTCGCTTCGACGCGAACGAGCGCGAACGGCCGCAAGTCTCAGCGCGGCCAAGACAGTTTCGCCGGAGGAACCGGCGATGCGGACAAGAGTGTCCGCGCTCCGGCGGAGACGCTAAGCGGAAAGGCAGACGAATTAAAGGAATTGCTGTCAGACGCGGTTCGCATGCGGCTTGTTTCGGACGTACCGCTGGGCATCCTACTATCCGGCGGTATCGATTCATCCACCGTCGCCGCGTTCGCGACACAGCATGCGACCGAACGCGTCAAAACATTCTCTATCGGCTTCGAAGAAGATTCCTTCGACGAGTCGAGATACGCGCGCAAGGTAGCCAAACATCTCGACACCGAGCACTACGAAGACAAGCTCTCAGCCACGACCGCAGGCGATCTTATATCAGAGATCGGCAAATGGCTGGACGAGCCAATGTCCGACGGTTCGCTGATACCGACGTTTCTGCTTGCTCAGTTCGTTAGGAAGCATGTAACCGTTGCACTGGGCGGAGACGGCGGTGATGAGCTTTTCGCCGGTTACCCGATGTACTACGCACACACGCTGGCGGCGAAGTACAACGCGATCCCGTCATTTGTCCGCAGCGGGCTGATCGAGCCGGTCGTCAATGCCCTGCCGGTCTCGACGAGCAATATGTCGTTCGATTACAAAGCGAAACGCTTTGTCCGCGCGGCGAAGAACGACGACATGACGCGGCACCACGGCTGGTTCGGCTCGTTCGCCGTCGAGCAGCACGAGAAGCTTTTCACAAAGGACGTCCTCGCCCAAACTGAAGCCGACATCTACCGCGGCGTCCGCGAACTGGTCGACGCGTCCGACGCTAAAAACATCATCGAAAAGGCCCAGTACGCCGACATTAACTACTACCTGGCCGAGGATATCCTCACAAAGGTCGACCGCGCCGCCATGGCCGTCAGCCTCGAAACCCGCGCCCCGTTCCTCGACCCGCGAGTCGGCCAGTTCGCGGCCTCCATCCCGGTCGAGTACAAACTAAAAGGCAAAAGCGGCAAGGTCATCCTCAAAGAAGCGATGAAGGACCTCCTCCCGCACGACATCCTCCACCGCCCGAAAAAAGGCTTCGGCATCCCGATCGCCGAATGGCTGAAGGGCCGGCTGAATTCGCTAATGCACGACATGCTCTCGCCCGAGCGATTAAACAAACAGGGATTGTTCAACGTAGATTACGTGCAGCGGTTAATTAAGGAACACGAAACCGGAGTAGCGTCGCATCATAAGGAACTATGGACCTTGCTCGTATTCGAGCTATGGTGGGATACTTTCTTAAAGTCGCAAGAGGTGTGAATATGCAACTGGTAAAGGTTATTGTTCTTATTACGGTCCTTTCCCTCATCGTCGTTGGACAGTCAGTACGCGACGAGGCACTTGAATCTTATCGCAATGGTGAATTTGAGCGCACCATTTCCATTCTCCAAGAACTTTCTCAGGACAGCCCTGCCGATTACTTATCACTTGTTTATCTCGGCGCCGCTTATGTCAAAATCGGAAAAACCGAACAGGCCATTGAAACATTCAAACAACTGAACAAAGCGTCGCGATCGACTAATCCCCTCAATTACGACTCGAAGCTTTCCATATTGAACGCACCTCAGGCTCCGTGTACAGGGTTTTCCCTCGGAGGCACCTCAGCGAAAGTTGCTGTTGAACTTGGGTCGAATGGAAAAATTGGGTTTGCCGTCCCCTTCCTCTTTACTGATAGGGACTTTGCCAAGCTAGCTGGTACCACAGCAAAGGGCGTTCGCTTCAAGCCAGCGATCTTTAACGCGAAACCCGTTCCGGTCGTCTTGGTTATGGAATATAATTGTTAAATTAGGATGGTTTTGAGCATGAAAACACTCTATCCCGAGATCGAGCCCTTTGATTCGGGCATGTTGAAGGTGTCGGACATCCACGACATCTATTACGAGCGCGTCGGCAATCCTGAAGGCATTCCGGTCGTTTTTCTGCACGGCGGGCCGGGCGGCGGACTGATCCCGATGTACCGGCAGTTCTTCGACCCGCAAGCGTACCACGTCATCCTTTTCGATCAACGCGGTGCCGGAAGGTCGACTCCGCCCGCGGGTTTGGAAGAGAACACAACCTGGGACCTTCTGAAGGACATCGAGGCTCTTCGTGAGAAGTTCGGAATCGACAAGTGGTACGTGTTTGGCGGTTCATGGGGCAGCACTCTAAGCCTCACTTACGGCATCAATCATCCCGACCGCTGTCTGGGGCTGATCCTCCGCGGCATTTTCCTCACACGGAAGAAAGAGATCCAATGGTTCTACCAGTACGGCGCGTCCGAGATCTTCCCCGATTTTTGGGAACGGTATCGCGATGAGATCCCTGAAAATGAGCGTGGAGATTTCATGTCCGCTTACCACAAACGGCTCACAAGCGAAGATGAGAAGATACGCCTTTCGGCCGCTCGGGCCTGGAGCACGTGGGAGGGGGCGACCTCAAAACTTTATCCCGACCAGGACCTGATGGACCACTGGGAAGGCGAGCACGAGGCGCTGAGCCTCGCCCGCATCGAGTCGCATTATTTCGTTAACGGATCCTTTTTCCCGTCGGACAACTATTTGCTCGAGAATGTGGACAAGATCCGAAACATCCCGACCGTGATCGTCCAGGGCCGCTATGATGTTGTTTGCCCTATGACGTCAGCCTGGGACCTACATCGGGCTTTGCCGGAAGCCGAGTTCATCCTGATCCCGGATTCCGGCCATTCGGTCTCTGAAAAGGGCATTACGTCGGCCCTTGTCGAGGCGATGGACCGGTTCAAGACACGGGCACAGGCTGGCCCGGCCTAGAAAGCGTGGTATGATTTTGTTAAAAGGGGTATGATGCTGTCTTGATCGAGGGCCGCAAGATATATGAACTTTGGAACCACAGAAATTATCCTTATCGTCGCGGTACTGTTCCTGCTTTTCGGCGCTTCGCGGCTGCCGCAGCTTGCGAAATCGCTGGGACAATCGCGTAAGGCATTCAAGGAAGGCATGCGCGAGGCCGAAGAGGAAGAGGCAGCCGACCGCGCCAAGCTTTCTAGTCCAGCGGCTCCCCAGATATCAGAGTTGAGCGACGAGGCCCTGGCAAACGAGTTGCGTAAGCGAAGCGAAGTCAAGTCGAACTAGAAGCGTCGATGACCCTTGGCTCGTTCCTCCTGATTTTCGTTCGATGCGTCGTGAAGGATCCGAACTTAGAGGGTTCGCCTGCGTAAATACACGAACCAGTAAACGATCCCGACCAACACCGCACCACCAATTATATTTCCGATGGTCACCGGTAGCAGATTTCCGACCAGGAAGCCGCCGACATTTAAGTTGGCAAAGTCTCCCGAGGAACGTCCGACATCTGACCAAAAACTCTCAGGCGCTCCCCATTTGATCAGGAGAGCGATCGGAATGAAGTACATATTCGCGACGCTGTGCTCGAACCCGCACGCGACGAAGGCCGTAACCGGCGGCACGACTGCGATGGCCTTGTCGATGGTCGTCCTGCCGCTGTAGCTCATCCAGACGGCGAGGCAAACAAGTACATTGCAAAGAATACCGAGTAAAACTGCCTCCGGAAATCCGATCCCGGTTTTCGTATGCGCTAGCGAAAGGGCGGTGGCACCGACGGTCCCTTTCCCGAACATGTACTGACCGCTGAAAAAGACCATGATCGCGGCACCGAGCGCTCCGACGAAATTTCCAAAATACACGATCGTCCAATTTCGCAGTACCGAAGCCGTACTAACCTTACCGTTCGCCCATGCCATGACGATCAGGTTGTTGCCCGTGAAAAGCTCGGCGCCGCCGATGACCACCAATATAAGTCCGAGCGAAAAGACAAAGCCGCTTATTAGCCTGGTCAAGCCGAAGGGAAGTATTCCCTCTGCACCCGTTGCCACGGTAGTAGAAAAGACGGCCCCAAAAGCAATGAAGGCTCCGGCGAGTATGGAAAGTACAAAAAGCTGGCTGAATGACATCGAGGCCTTTCTCGCTCCGATCTCCTCAGCGCGAATGGCCATCTGCGGAGGCAGAAGCGAATCAATATACTGGTTCTTCTTGTCATCCATCAGGGCATTCTACCCGTCAACAAAGTAGCCTTTATAGAAAACCGGAACGACATATCCCCGTCTTCTGAGTCGATCAATTCTGCCAGCTTTGCCGAAACACGCGAGTTCTCGGCTTCATTTAGTGTTTTCAGCCATTCCGGCAGTAGGAAATCCGAGACAAGCGGCGAGGCTATAAAATCACTTCCATTCTTAAACTCGAACACTTCGCGGGCACTGTGGGTTTTGATATCGACCAATCCGGCTCTCGACGCGATCCCTTCTATGCGTTCTATCGAAGGCAACTCAGTTATCATGTCCTCGGCTGCGTGGCCATGGTCTCCGAGGTCCTCGTTGTACAAAACCTCCCAAAGCAGCGAAAATATCTCGCCATAACTGCCCGCGGATGGCAGAAAAATAGCGACCCGACCGCCGATCTTTGCGACCCGAACTGAATCTGAGACGAAATCCTCGATCTCTTTCGGAGCAAGGAGCGTCGCGTCGGCAACTACGAGGTCGAAAGAATCGTCGTCGAACCGCAGAGTAGAGAAGTCCACGTCTGCTTTAATGGCGAGTGCCTTGTCCTTTGCAATAGCAGCGAGATGTTCATTTTCGCAACGTGCAAAGATCGCTATCTTGTCGTCGAGCCTTTCTCGCAGTTGAAAACAATGGCTGCCGGTGCCCGCGTTGAGGTAGAGAAGATTGTCCACATCTTCGAACTTTATGTTTTGATCGACGAGGTCAGTAAACCTCTTGGTCCACTCGTCGCTTATGTAAAGGTCACGCAGAAACGCACGTTCCCTCTGTGTCCTAGCCATTGTTCTATTAAAACTAACAGCGGATAAATAGTAAATCGCAGGTCATTTGTTTATAGGACGGATTTGCGTTTAACTAGCACCTACGAGTATGTCAAAGAATGTGAAAGAACTTTTCGATCTTGCGGGAAAGACGGCGATCGTCACTGGCGGGTCGCGTGGTATCGGCAAGGAAATGACCGAGGGGCTGGCGGAAGCCGGGGCAAGTATAATGCTTTGTGCCCGTCGCGAGGAATGGCTGGATGAGACAGTCGGCGAATTCACTGGGCGCGGCTTTAGTGTTGCTGGAAAGGTTTGCGACGTTTCCGAACCCGATGACGTGCGGGCCGTAGTTGAGGAGACCGTCGCAAAATTCGGCTCGTTGGATGTGCTGATAAACAATGCCGGCATTTCCTGGGGAGCGATGCCAGAAGAAATGCCGCTCGAAAAATGGCAAAAAGTGCTTGATGTGAACCTGACCGGCTGTTTTCTGATGGCTCAGGCATGCGGCCGCGAAATGCTCAAAAAAAACAGCGGCTCTATTATCAACATCGCATCGATCGCGGGATTAACTTCGTCTGCAAATGGCCCGTTCTATGCAGGTTATGCCGCAAGCAAGGCGGGCCTGATCGGACTGACTCGCGAACTTGCCGCAAGCTGGGGACGACGCGGCATTCGTGTTAATGCCATCGCTCCTGGATTTTTTCATTCACGTCTGGCGGATGCTGTGATCGACATTTACGAACGCTCGATCCAGGAGAATAATGTGATACCTCGAGTAGGCAATGAAGGCGAACTAAAAGGCACGGTCGTATTTCTGGCTTCGGATGCTTCAAGCTACATTACAGGACAAACCATCGTGGTCGACGGCGGAATGACGGTGTGAAATTTAAGGGGAGAAAATTAGAAGTCTTCGAATAAGCAAGGTCCAGGGATCCACACAACGACTCCCCAATATGGTCCTTCATTCTCTCATTTCACGAAATGAAACTCGCCGAACGCCTCCGGCACATGAAAATTCGGGTTCCTGGTCTTTGTCGGCTGCCACGCCAAATAGCCGCGACCGGGATCTTTTCCGACACATCTGAAAAGATTTCCCAGCCAGACGTCGCCGGCCTTGGGTGTCCTGCCAAGTGAGGCGAAGGGTATCTTGATGGCCATCAAGACACGCTCCTTCTCGATCCTGGCGGCGGCCCCCATTTTTGAGACATAATTCCGATCCGTGACCCGTCCCTGCGGTGTTATTTCGATCGCGAGGTCAACCCATTCGCCCGTTGGTGCCACCTCGAACTCGAAGTATTTGTTCGGTGTCGATCTGTCGGGAGCAATGAAGATCTCGGCAACATCTCGATCCCAAAGGCCAAGGGTTTTCGTTGTCACGTCCGGCTTGTCAGTCACGACAAGAGGTTCCTCCTGCGCCGCTTCGAACCTTACGTGCAGAGCCATGTCCGACCAAAGAAGGCGAGCCGAAAAACGGCGGCCTTTCGGGGCTTTCTCGCCGGACCAATAGGTTTCGATCGTAACGGCATCGGCCTTTCTCCAGCTTGGATCATCTGGGTCGGAAACGGAAAGATCGCGATCTACTTTCGATATGCGGAGGACGGACGAAGGATTCATTCGTGTTTGCGCAGGGCCTGCAATTGCCGCCAGAATCAAAAGGGCGGCGAGCACAGCGAGTCGTTTCGGTCTTGCCACGCGTCGATTAAAAGCGAAAAATGCCGGAATAACAAGCCGTGAACGGCGACCGATCGATCGGCTGCTCTCGAATCATTGAGCTACACGGCGGCATAAACACAAGCCTTGTCATTTCTCTTTGGTCAAAAATTCGATGGCCCTTGCCATATCCGGATCCGCACCCGAGCAAAGATCGCTGACCGTCCACCTAGTCTCAATATTCGGCGTGACCGGCTCGTCGATGACGGGCCTGCCGTCTGGGCCCCAGCCCGCATGGGTCGGCACACCAAGTCTCCAGCCGCCCGGCAACGAGAAATATTCGGCACCGAGCAGTGCCCCGGCGGTCTTTCGGCCGATCAATGTGGCCTTCGATTTCAATTTCATGTGCCACGCAAACCCTTCTGCGGCGCTCCCGGTCTCTTCATTGATCAGGACGGCGACTTTACCTTTATACCTGTTGGCACCAAGGTCTTCGCTGTAGATCGCTACAGCACCGCCGTTTGTCCGCATTGCGTTAAAGATGGCTTCATTGGTGTAGGTACGCGTGGCTTTCGGCAACTCGGCCGGGTCGATCTGCTTCGGCGCCATGCCTTGTGTTTCGAGGTAATACCGTGTCAGCAATGCAGCAACAAGGTGCTCGCCCTCGCTGAAATAGCTGCTCAACCGAACGAACGACATATTGCCGCCAGTATTGTCGCGTACATCGATGATGAGGCCGGTGGTGTTCCTCATCTCGGCCATCGCAGCATCAACCAGCGGAGCCGTATCGTCGTCAAAACGCGCTGCTCTGATATAACCGATCCGTTTGCCGTCTCCGATCGAAAAGGTCCGCCAGCGGATCGACGGACGCTCGGGCTGCGAATGTGATTCTCGCCGGACATTCACAATTCGGGTTCGCCCGTCGCAACCGCGCAGCCTCATAGCTGCCACACTTCCGAGCGGCCCGGACTCGTCCGCAGAATTAAGGATCACATCGCCGACGCGCACGCCTTTCGCTTGTGCATCTGAGCCAGCCGGAACGAATGCAACAAGGGAACGGCCGTCGATCGTATAGGTGCGGACACCAGTTCCAACGAGACCTGAACCACCGGGCCTCGAGAGATGGAGATGCGAGACCGGAAGTTCTCGCAGCATCTGCTGCATCAGCGCGTGAAACTCCACGTCGTCTCTTACGCGTTCCACATTACGCCCGTAACCCTCGCCTATGGCTTCCCAGTCCACGCCAATAAAACCAGGATCATAGAAGTTCTCGTTCACCTTTTCCCAAACGGCACGGAAAACTTCCACATAACTCGGCTTGCCTGTGTTCTCAACCTGTCCAAAGGCTGTGGTCCAGCAGAACAAGAGGACGAGGAGGTTCGCAAAGACGAGAAGACTATAATTCCTGATCATTGCTAATTGCCTGTATTCAAAACTGTCTTAAAGGCCATCTTTGCCAACTTCCAAGTGCGGTTCCAATCGATCTTACCGCCCTCGTCGCGGCCGAGAAGTTTCGAGACGAACTGTCTGCGAAAATCGGCACCTTCGCGGCGGAGCATAAACTCTTTTGCATATGGCTTGGCGGTTTCGAAGAAGTTGAACTCGGGGTCGGTAATGATGCCGATGCCTTCGAGCGTCATCAGGGCACGCATTATGTAGGTGAAATTTGACGGAAGCCGAAAAGGATAATCGTACATCACGTCAGCCAGATCGTAGGTCAGTTCCTTGAAATTGACGTCCTTCAGCTTAAGGTTCAAATGGAACTCGAACATCTTTTCCACGACAGGGCGAACAACATTCGGGTTGGTCCCGGGTTTGAGAAAGTCGAGGGCGATCAGGTCGTCCGCGATTCCGGCCGGGTCTTTGCCCACGACGTGGAAGAACGCGTCGATCATTTTTGATTGAAGCTCCGGAGTGATTCGGCCCACCATACCGAAATCGAAAAAGGCGAGGCGGCCATCCGGCATCACGAGCAGGTTGCCGGGATGGGGATCTGCGTGAAAGAATCCGTCTTCGAGCAGCTGTTTTAAATAAGTGCGGATCAACAAACGATTTACCTTTTCAGGCGAGATGCTCTGCGACCGAAGTCGTTCAAGATCGGTCACCTTTGTGCCGTGGATATACTCCATTGTCAGCACTTTAGACGTCGTGGCGTTCCAATATATCTTCGGCACGTGGACGTTCTGCCAATTTCTGAACGATTCGCGGAACCGCTCGGCATTGCGCCCTTCGGCTGCGTAGTCCATTTCTTCGTGGATCGTTTCGTTGAACTCACGGAGCATTCCCGACCAGTCGGCGTTTTCGTTCAATTGCGGGAAGCGTTCGGCAAAATCTGCAACTTTACGGAGAATTTCCAGATCGCCCTTAATGGTCGCTTCCAGGTTGGGCCGCTGTACCTTAACGGCAACCTCTTCGCCGGTATGGAGCCGGGCCCGGTAAACCTGGCCAAGCGAAGCAGCGGCGACAGGCTGAAGCTCGAACTCCTTATAAAAGTTGTTGATCTTTCCGCCTAGTTCCTTCTCGATCCGGGCGAATGCGATCTCATTGTCGAACGGCGGCACGTTATCCTGAAGCTCGCCAAGCGCGATCACAAAAGGCAGCGGCATCAGGTCGGGCCGGGTTCCCATCGATTGGCCGATCTTGATGAACGTCGGCCCGAGCTCGATAAGCTTTTCCTTAAGCCAAAGTGCCTGTTTCTCCTGGTTACGCTCTTTGCTGGACTCACTGCCGATAAATACTCGCCGAAGCATCAGCATGATCCAGTGAAAAAACCAAAGGCGAACACCGTAAAGCCTTTCGCCGTAAACCGCTGCCCTGGTAAGCCGTTCGGCCTTTCGCATCCGCTCGCGAGCGTGTCGGAGCTGTGCTTTACGGTGGATCTCGTACTGGTCGAGATAAAGGTACAAGGCGAGTTTGCCGATCACGGCCGAAACGTGAAGGATGCGGAACCAGCCGCGAACTCCCGAGTATCGGCGCTCGACCTCCGCTTCCTTCTTTGCCAAAAACTTTTCTTCCGCGATAATTTGATCATTTGTGACGAATTTCGCGATCGGCAGCCCGACAGTTGCTACCATCGGACGCGAGCCATTTTCACGTTCGATCTTCGGAACAGTTGGCTCCGTTTCGATCACTGTCAAGCCATTTGAATTTGTCGGCTCTTTCATTCGCTAATATTTTTCGCCGCCCAAGTCGTGTTCGATGCACAGGCTCCCAATTTCCTTTGCATCATAAGATCTCGAGCATATTCTTTACGCCCGGGTGCCTAAAATAGTTCCTCGCACGGGCCGAGTCGCTTTCGATCTGAGCCCTTAACTCGTCTATTCCATTGAATTTACGTTCATCTCGGATCCTATGCAAAAAGCGCACCCGAAGCACATCGCCGTAAAGTTCACGGTCGAAATCGAAAATGTACGATTCGATCGACGGTTCCAGATCCTTTCCAAAGGTCGGCCTGACGCCGATATTCGTGATGCTCCGCAGCCATGTGCCGTCCACCAAAGTTGCGGTTGCGTAAACGCCGAACTTCGGAATAACTCGATTGTGAGGCCGAAGGTTCGCGGTCGGAAAACCAATGGCATGGCCGCGTCGCTCACCTCTAACGATCACGCCTTCGACGCCATAGGGCCGTCCCAGCATTCGTCTCGCCAAATTCACCCGGCCTTCATTCAATAAATGTCTGATCTTCGAGGAACTTATTCGGTTACCACGAAGTCGAACTTCATCAACCTCTTCGGCTAAAAAGCCAAGTTCCTCACTCACTCGCCGCAAAAGATCAATATTCCCACCGCGCCCTTTGCCAAATGCAAAGTCTTTGCCCAAATGAACTTCCTTGGCTTGAAGCCGTTCATTGATGATCCTGCTTACAAATCTCTCAGCGGGCTGCGAGGCAAAATCCTTGTCAAAGGGAATAACAATAGCCTGTTCGATACCCAGTAACTCAAGATTAGCCAGTCGCTGATCCAGCGTTTGCAGCAAGGGCGGGGCCGAATCCGGATGCAGAACGGCTCGGGGATGCGGGTCAAAAGTGATCGCGGTCGCGACTGCGTCCACTTCTTTCGCCCGGTTTACCACCGTATGCATGATCTTTTGATGCCCAAGATGCAGACCGTCAAAAACGCCGAGCGTCAAAACGGTCGGCTTCTGGATATTCGCATTCTCGGTTCCGTGAAAGATCTTCATCTGTGTACAAGAGGATTATACCCTCTCAGCCTCTCACCCCTCAGAGGCCCACGAAAAATTTTTCCACTTATCGCGGGATGCGTTTGCCCGTTCGTCCGCTTCATCCTGCACGCACGACCAGCGATCAATTCGGGCCGTACCCTGTCTGTGCGCGGAACCATTGTTGCGCAGCGGGATTTTGTATATTAAATTGTAAACGAAACTAACGTCCTTCTCCTCGGTAGCAGAGGCCCTTCGAGAATCAGTCATGAAAGATCATATTACGAGCGTATTCGCCCTCTTTCTCCTGTGCGTAGGCAGCATCCATGCCCAACAAGCACCCCAACTGCAGTTAGGAAAGCCTGTAATCGCGACCTTGGCCGCGGACGGTGCTCTCCGATATGAATTGAGTTTGCCGAAAGGTCACTTCGTGGCCGGCCGGGTAGATCAGGACGGCGTGGACGCAACGGTAACGGTCTCTGACCCTGCAGGCAAGCAAGTGCTGCGGGCTGCTCGAATTGGGCGTGGCGGCCCAGAGCCATTTGCGTTCTCGACCGAAGCGGCGGGCCGTTATGTGATCGAGGTTACGCCGGCGACTGCGGGGAAAGGTGGCTCCGTTCGTGTGCAGCTCACGCGTTCCGAACCGGTGGCTACCACACCGGCCGCCAAGGTGGACCAAGCTGCCGCACAGTTGTACAAAGACACGCCCGGAGCGGTGGTTGGAGTGATCAGAGGCGGCCAACTAGTATTTACGAAAGGGTATGGCGCCGCGGATCTGACGAACGGGCTGCCCTTCACGCCAGAGACACCGACCAACATCGGTTCCTCCTCAAAGCAGTTCACCGGGTTCGCGCTCGCCTTGCTGGCCTCGCGGGACAAACTCTCTCTGGACGATGACGTGCGGAAGCACATTCCTGAGCTAAAGGACTTCGGCAAGAAGATCACCGTGCGTAATCTTCTGACGCATACTACCGGCTACCGCGAGTTCATCAACACGCTGATAATTGAGGGGCGGCAGGTGCTGGAAGGTGATCACATTGCTCAGGACGAAGTGATCAAAGTGGTCAACCGGCAGCCGACTCTTCAGAATGATCCCGGTGCGGAGTTTAACTACAACAACACGGCATTCAGCCTTGCAACCACTGTCGTAGAGCGGGTTACCGGGCGCCCGTTCGCGGAGTGGATGCGCGAAGAGGTCTTCCTTCCACTGGGCATGACGAAGACGTGGGTGCGGGCGAATCCGGGCCAGATCATACCGGGGCGATCGATCGGGTACATCGCGGGCGACTTCGGTTTCCGCGAGGTTAGGGATCTGCCTGCTGCTGCTGGTGCCGGCGGGATCTATACAACGCCCGGCGACGTCGCAAAGTGGTTGGGCAATCTGAAAACCGGAAAGCTGGGCGGACCGGCAGTGATCAAGGAATTGACGACTTCGTTTGTTCTCAACGATGGAAAGCCGACGAATTACGGTTACGGCGTGTTCATCGATACGAATCGCGGCCTAAAGCGTTGGCAGCACGGCGGGAACGATATCGCTCACAGCTCTACGTTCGTGTACTACCCCGACCTCGATGCCGGTTACGTCGTGTTCAGCAACTATCAGGGCGTTCCCGGTGGCATCGCCGGCGTTGTAGCTGATGCATTCTTTGGTGAACATATGACCGCCCCCGCGCCAACGTCTGCGGCCGGCGCTTCAGGGGTTGAAGTGCCGGCGGCGACGATGCGGCGTTATGCGGGCAAGTATGAGATGACGACGCTCGGCGGCATGCTCCTGTCTGTGGAACTGCAGGGCAGTGATCTCCGGCTCCAGATAGCGGGCCAGCCCGCGCTCCCGCTCCGAGCGACGTCGACGACCTCCTTCGAGGTTGTCGGAGCTCCCGCGCGGATCACATTCAACACGGCAGCCGATGGAACGGTGGAGGGCATAACCTTCCACCAAAGCGGCGATCACCCCGGAAAACGCGTAGAAGAGAAGCCGTCAGTGGATCTAGCGAGCTTCACAGGCCGCTATTTCAGCGAGGAAATGGAGACATTCTATGACCTTAGCGTTGAGGACGGAAAGCTGGTCATACGGCACCGTCGCTTTGGACCGTTGACGCTAACGCACACCAATGGGGACAACTTCTCCGGAGCTTTGCCGGTGACCCAGGTCGCGTTTCGTCGAGATTCGGAAGGTAATATTACGGGATTTGACGCCGGCAACGGGCGGGCCCGCGGGATTATCTTTAAGAAAGTCAGCCGCTAGGGGCGGTCTATATTTCGGCGTAAGGACGGAAGGCGACTCGTGAGCGTGGTCGTGGCGTCTCATGGTTTGAGCGCGTTGACGAACCCCGTCGGGTCGTCCACGCAAAGGCGGATAATGCTTCCTCTGCGCTTCGATCCATAAACACCAAACAGAGTGGTAGGCTCTGACAACGTCAGGCGGACATTGGGCTGCGACATTCCTCCAAGCGGCACAAGATCGACCCCATCGACTGCGTCGTCTGTCTGGACTATGGGCTCAGCCGATTCGATCACCTTACGCATGATCACTGTATCGCCGAGAATCCCGCACCGCAGCCGAAGCTCCGGGTCTGTAAGTTCGATGGGCCTCAGCCTGAGAGCTTTTAAGTGGGCCAGCATCTGGATAGCTAAATAAAAACTCATGGCCGTGGCTAGCCATGCCGCAACGCTGCTCCACAATGCCAACAACAAATGGACCACGGCGGTTTCAACGGCAAGCAAAGCAAGAAAGACGACAAGCAGCGTTACCGCCCCGTTTCGACGATGGTAGGTGAACTTGGCGGCCTTTGGGGCCCGCCACTTGAAAACGGCAAAAATGAGAACGCCGAGCTCAAATGCTGCCGCACGGGCGACAAACGGCGGCTTCAATTCCTTTACGAACGCCCCGCGCAGCCGCTCCATCAGATCGCGGCCTGCCGCCTTTTCGTCCAGGAAGGCCTTTCGTGTCCGCAAGACCCTGTAACCCAGATACGCAAACACGAACAATTCCGCAGCCGGGACAGCGTACATGATGACGGCGTTAAGGAAAAAGCGGCCGTCGTCTGGAACCAGCACCCAAGCGGCCAGCACCGACAATAAGAAGACGGGCACGATAGAAATCTGGGGGACCGTCGTTCGTCTGATGACAAGGAAGTAAACTAACGGGATGGTGACGACAAAATCGATCGCGACCGCCGTTGCCATCAGGTCAGACGATTCGACAAGCTGCGATCTGGCAATTAGGACGATCCCGCCAATCAACGAAAGCAGGATAGCTATCTTAACCGCCGAGCGAATCGAAATTGCGGGGTTTTCATCCAACAGTCCTTTCACGATCAGTCACCAAGGTACTTATCCTTCATTAAATAGTTTCTCACATAGTCGCCCACGGATTCATCCAGCGGCATGGTCTCGGCGGTATAGCCAGCGTCACGGATGCGTGTCAGATCGGCCTGGGTGCAGTATTGATAGCGGTCGCGGAGGTGCTCCGGCATTTCGATGAATTCGACGTCCTTCGGCAGATCAAGCGCGGCAAAGATAGCTTCGGCAAGAGCGTTCCAGGTGTTCATCCGGCCCGAACCGATGTTGAATAATCCACCGATCTTGTTCTCAACAAAATGCAGCGTCATATCGACCGCATCTTTCACGTAAACAAAATCGCGGCCGAATTCGCCGTCCGCGTAATCTGGGTTGGCGCTCTTGAATAGTTTTAACTTGCCGGTCGAGGTGATCTGATCGAACGCCTTGTTCACCAGCGACCGCATATCGCCCTTGTGGTTCTCGTTCGGCCCGAAGACGTTGAAGTATTTCAGCCCGACGATCTCTTCAAACATTCCGTGTCGGGCCGCATATTGATCGAAGAGATGCTTCGAGTAGCCGTAAATGTTCAGCGGACGCAGCTTTTGCAGCTCTTTGTGGCCGTCCTCCATACCCGCTGACCCATCGCCGTATGTGGCTGCCGAAGAGGCATAAATAAAACGGATACCTTTCTCGACTGAAAAATCCGCCAGGTCCTTCGTATATCCAAAGTTGTTGCTGATCATGTAGCGGGCATCCCTTTCCGTTGTCGAAGAACACGCCCCCATGTGAATTATCGTTTCGGCGGCGCGGAAGGCCTCGATGTAGTCTATGAAGTCATCCGCATCCATAAAGTCTGCAAATTTAAGCGGCGCTAGGTTCTTCCATTTATCGGTCTCGTCCATCCGATCCACGATAAGAATATCCTCATAACCGAGCCCATTCAGCCGCCAGACCAACGCGCTCCCTATTAAACCGGCCCCGCCTGTGATGATCATTTTCATAATTGAAAGCCGGCATCCGGCCGGCCCTCCATTATATCTAGTTTTGGTCGATCAGTTTATCTCTCGGCTTTTCCGGCAGGTGCGAATTCCATCGTCCCATCATCGAGCCGGCCGTAGCGCAGCATACGCAGGTCCTTGAAATAGTTCTGATGCAGCCTCCATGGGTGTTTCGAGCCCTGGCTCGGTATCTCGTCGAGTGCACGAAGGACGTAGCCGGAATTGAAATCAAGCGCCGGTTCACGCGTGACCGTCGGGTCTTTCAGCCGAGGCACGCAATACGAATATCCATGCTCATCCATGTAGTTTATCAGCCGGCAGACGTACTCGCTGGTCAGGTCGCATTTCAGCGTCCACGAGGCATTCGTATAGCCGAATGCCTGAGCGACGTTGGGCACATCGTTATACATCATGCCTTTGTAGGCGACCTTTTCACTGTGAACGACAGGCTCGCCATCCACGATGAGTTCGAGGCCGTCCATTATCTTCAGTATCAGGCCGGTTGCGGTAACGATGATGTCCGCTTCGATCACATCGCCGTTCGTGAGCCGCACGCCCGCTTCGGTGAACGTCTCGATCTCGCCCGTCACGATCGACGCCTTTCCGCATTTGATTGCGTGGAACATATCCGAATCCGGCACGATACACAGCCGCTGATCCCACGGGTCGTATCGCGGAGTGAAATCAGGCAAGTGTTCCTCGCCGAGCTCGGATTTGATGCCCTTTGCGATGAGCCGCTTCATCAACGAAGGCCGCCGCCGGGAAAGCGTATAGAAAAAGCTCTGCCGCAGGATGTTTTTCCAACGCGACAGCGTGTAAGCCGCCTTGTCCGGCAGAATTTTGCGAAACGCATTTGCGATCTTATCCTGCGAAGGCATCGTGATGACGTAGGTCGGCGAACGCTGTAGCATCGTCACGTGTCCGGCCGTTTCCGCCATCGCCGGCACCAGCGTCACCGCCGTCGCACCGCTGCCGATCACGAGCACACGTTTACCCGCATAGTCCAGGTCCTCGGGCCATTTCTGCGGATGCACGAGCGTGCCTTTGTAATCGACAAAGCCCGGCCACTCCGGCGTGTATCCTTCCTCATACCGATAATAACCGGTACACAAATACAGAAAATTACACGTGAAAACCTGAACCGTTGTTTGCTGATCTCCTCTTCCCCCCGTTTCCTCTTCTCCTTGTCTCCAGGTCTCCCTTTGAGGGAGTTCATCGCTTCTGGTTGAAACTCTCTCCGATACGCACTTTTCTGCCGCTGCTCCTGCCGCTGCCCCTGTATCTACTTCAACCGTCCACTTCGCCTCCGCCGAGTCCCACTCCGCACGCCGCACGCGATGCCCGTACCTTATCTCTTTCTGAAGGTCATACTCGCGTGCCGTCTCGCGGATGTAATCCAATATCGCCGGCCCGTCCGCTATCGCCTTGCCGTCACGCCACGGCCGAAACCGATACCCCAGCGTGAACATATCCGAATCTGACCGCACCCCCGGATAACGGAACAGATCCCAAGTCCCGCCGCTCCGCTCACGCCCCTCAAGTATCGCGAACGTCTTCCCCGGCAGGTCCATCCGCACCCGTGCCCCGGCCCCGATCCCCGAAAGCCCCGCACCGATGATCAAGATGTCGAAATGTTCCATGCAGACATATGAAGGGTTCCGCCGATGCGGCAAATAGGCAAATCTACTCCATTATCATTTCAGCCCAGTTTTTTAGTGCGTTGTCCATCATTTTGATGTTAGACGAAGCGAATGTTCGAATTGACTCATTCTTACTTGAAGTGTTTTCAATCATTCTCATTGTCGTCATCGCGAAACCAACGGTTTCTTTAACTTGGTCAAATTGAAAAGCCGCGAGGGTCCTATCTACCAAAATTTCACTGTTGCCATACGGGACAGGAAACGAAAAATCGGCGGGCGGATGGACTGCTTTGTCCCTTAATTCAAAAATCGATCGAAGCATTTTCCTTAATAGCTTCGCATCATCGCCAGAAATCTTAAAAGTTCTCCGTATCGTTTCAGAAATCTGAGCGTATCTTGCAGTCCGAGCTTCTTTCCATTTATCGGTGAGTTCTTTCGGAAGGGGAAACTGCTGCTTGATTTCTGCGTATAAGCCGTCCAAGGCGAATGCCACGGCAATTACAGCTTGCATGCCCGCCGAACAACTACGCCAGAGTGGATCATCTTCCTTGCCAGGAGCGTTCTCTAGAACATCTTGAATAAACTCATCATTTGAAACCTTGCAAATCCGCAGATTTGCCATGGCAATTTCAAACCATTGCCATGCCACGCTCAGACGAGTTTGAAAAACTACCGTCGGCGAGTTGCCGTCTGTGCTTATGACCAGGCCATCCTTCGCAATAGCCACTTGAGTGCCTTTTGCGACGCGCATTCCAAAAGTAAGAGAAAATGATTCAGATTCGCTCATTACCACCCCAAAATATAAGCAAACATCAGCGGGGCGACGATCGAGGCGTCGGATTCTACGATGAATTTGGGTGTTGAGGCTTCGAGTTTGCCCCAGGTTATTTTTTCGTTGGGGACGGCGCCGGAGTAGGAGCCGTAGCTGGTCGTCGAATCGCTGATCTGGCAGAAGTAGCCCCAGACGGGCACGTTCTCACGCTGCAGGTCCTGATGCAGCATCGGGACGACGCAGATTGGAAAATCGCCTGCGATGCCGCCGCCTATCTGGAAAAATCCGACAGTTGAATCATCGGTTGCGTTCGTCGTGTACCAATCGGCGAGCATCGTCATATATTCAATGCCCGTGCGGACGGTGTGGACGTTCTCGACGTCGCCGGTTATGACGTGCCCCGCGAACATATTGCCCATCGTCGAATCTTCCCAGCCCGGCACGACCATCGGCAGATTCTTTTCCATCGCGGCGTACATCCACGAATCTTTCACGTCGATCTGGTAATACTCCTCGAGCGAGCCGTTTCGCAGCACCTGATACATGAATTCGTGCGGGAAATATCGCTGCCCTTCGGCCTCGGCACGCGTCCAGACCTCGACCATCGCTTTCTCCAGCCGTCGCATCGCTTCGTGTTCGGGGATGCAGGTGTCGGTCACGCGGTTCATATGACGGTCGAGCAATGCCTGCTCGTCTTCGGCCGTCAGGTCGCGGTAATGCGGGACGCGTTCGTAGAAATCGTGAGCAACGAGATTGAATAGATCTTCCTCAAGATTCGCACCCGTACACGAGATGATCTGCACCTTGTCCTGCCGGATCATCTCGGCGAGCGACAGGCCCAACTCGGCCGTCGACATCGCACCCGCGAGCGTGATCATCATCTTCCCGCCGCCGTTCAAATGCTGTACATAACCCTCGGCCGCGTCAATGAGCGCCGCCGCATTGAAATGCCGATAGTGATGCTTGATGAATTCCGTGATCTGTCCGTTCATAAGAAATTTGCCCGCGACGCACGCGAAAACACGCCAAAGGCAATAATATAGCATCAGCAGGTAGCCTGCGCATTGACGGCACATTGTGGTCCTACACTATCTGGTAAAACGTATCCTTTGGGTTGATTGCGTCGGTGCGATCGCGACGGGCTTTTTGCTGCTGTTTTTTAGCTGGTGGATAGCACCGCTCTATGGATTGCCGCAATGGTTCGTTGTCGGCCATGCTTTCGTCCATCTTGCCTACGGGTCTTATTCATTTTCGCTCGCCGTTCGCAAGACCCGTCCAATGCCGCTGATCGAGACGCTCGCTATCGCCAATGGCGTTTGGGGATCTATTTGTCTTATTCTCGCCCTCTATTTCGTATCGAACGCGACTGCTTTTGCCGTCGTCCACTTTCTGCTCGAAGGCATCTATGTCGGCTCGCTCGGCTTCATCGAATGGAACCGCCGTGAAAGTCTAGCTAAAGGTTTATAAGGACAGTTTAACTATTTTCCTCGGCGTAAACTCTATTAAGCCGGACAGTTCCCGAATCCGGGCTATCGAGTTTAGCGAAATCTCCTGCATGAAGCTGATGATCATCATCTCGCTCGTGCTCAACATTGCGGTATTGATACCGGTCTGTTATGGACTATTGACTGACGATGCATGGGTACGCGAAAGCTACGGGGATGCGACCGCGGCTCGCGGCATCCTGCTCTCGGTCTATATTTCGATAGCCTTGGTTTCCTTTTCCTTGCTTGTACGTACCGAGCCGAAGTTCGTCGCGGCCCTTCTGCTTGTCCAGATCATTTATAAGATCATTACACCCTTTGCTGTCGGCACCGTATACGACCCCGTGGTCGTTAGCAACCTGCTGATCGCACTGTTCCACTCGTTTACTCTTTTCTTCATCTATCGCGATAATAGTTGACCCCGAGAGCCGCCATGGCACCTCGGGGCTTTCAAATCGGTGTGAGGTCGTGGTTAAAACGCTTCGGTGAAGCTCACCTCGCCGGCGACGCCCGGACGCATTTTCCTCATCAGGTCATCGAGACGCGCAGCGACCACTTCGACATCGTACTCGGGACCGACCGCATGAAAGGAAGCGAGCAAACACTCGATCGCAGCACCGACCAAGGCTCGTATCAGATGGTTATCGATGGGTTCATGCCCATTGTTCTTCACCGCACGTTCGACGAGTACACCAACCAATCTTTCTTTCATGTCATCAAGCTTAACCAGATACGAGGCGAAAAGGTCCTGATTGGTCTCGATCAGCAGCCAAGTAACAGCATCGCGCTCTCTGCGATGCGGGTCGCGATAATAATTGATCAATGGGTCGAACGCATGACGCAGGGAATCCCAAGCGGATTCACTTGCACGCCGCTCCTCCAGTGCGACCACCATGTCGTCGGCAACGAGCTCGAAACGTCCGGTCAGAACGTCTTCCTTTGACGCAAAGTATCTAAAAAATGTCCTGCGGGACATTCCGGCGGCAGCGGCTATCTCGTCGATCGTGGTGGCCTCGTATCCCTTGCTCACAAAAAGTTCCTGCGCCACCTCTGATATCCCGGCCCTCACCGCATGTCTTTTTCTATCTCTTAGGGTCATCATAAAAAAAATTATAACAAATTGACTTTTTTGGCATCAAGTGCCAAAAATGTCTTGACAAAGATGGCACGGAGTGCCTATACTGCTTCTCAGAGGCATCAAAGGTTCTCTGAAAATAAAAACAAATGGAGGTTTAGAAACCATGGATAACATAATCATTGCAACATTTAACGACGAAAAGAGTGCGATCGAAGCGACCCACAAGCTGCGAGAGCTTGATGTTCAAAACGATGTCACCGTCTTTACGAAAGTCCTTCTCAGGAAGAATGTGGACGGCTCGATCGAATATTTGAAGGACGAGGATGACCTTGCCGGATGGATGACTGTCGGAGGGGTGGTCGCGGGCAGCACGCTCGGTCTGATCGGCGGCCCTGTGGGGGTTCTTGTCGGAGCTTTGACCGGATTTACCGTTGGCGGCTTTGCCGATCTCGCCCGTTATTCGTTCGATGAGGACTTCCTTGACAGCGTCAAGAACGGCCTTCCCACGGGAACGACCACGCTGATAGCACAAGTGACCGAACCGAGTGACGTTTACGTCAACACCGCTTTCGCACCCTACGCTGCCCAGATCTGGCGGACGAACATCTACACCGAGCGTGACAAATATGTTCAGATGCAGATCGATATGCTAGACGCCGAGATCGACGAGGCCGAGCGTGAGCTTCGCGAAGCTGCTGCCGAGGAGAAAGCGAAGTTCGAAGCAAAGCTAGCCGTGCTCAAGGCGCGCCGCGAAGCCAAGATGGCCCAGATCAAGACGGATTTCCAGGAGGAGATCGACGAAATGAAGGAAAGCCTGGCACGTTTTGGCCAGCAGCTTCAGGACAAGATCGACGACGCGAAGCGCCGCCGTATCGAAAACAAGCTAGCCCGTTATCAGGACAAGGTCGCCAAGTATCAGGCCAGGGCGGAAGAGCTAAACGCCCAGCTCGAAAAGACTCGTCACGCGGGAGTTTAATAGCATTAGCTGCCGATGAAAGCACTATAAGAGGAGGCGAATATGAAAGAGGAAATCTTAGATCTCGTAAATAAGACGGCAGGAGCATCCATTGCCGTCGCCGTGATAATGATCATCCTTGGGTGTATCGCGATCGCAATGCCTTACATTACCGGCATGACGTTCTCGATATTTTTCGGATGGTTGATCTTGATAACAGGGTTCTTCCATTTTATCGATGCATTCACGGCGGGCGGTGTCGGAGGGGTACTTTGGCGTTTGCTGGTATCGATCGCCTATTTGTTGGGCGGCGTTTATCTGATAATCAATCCTGGACTTGCACTCGACGGGCTAACCTTTGCCATCGCCTTTGTCTTTGTGGTCGAAGGTATTCTGAGGATCATCGCAAGCATCGGTTTCTGGAAACTTCCCGGATCCGGTTGGGCGCTATTCGACGGCATAATCTCGATCGCACTTGGAGTGATGATCGGATACAGTTGGCCCGAAAGTTCCGTTTGGGTTCTGGGGACGATCATCGGAGTGAATTTGCTGGTCAGCGGCTTCACTCGTTTGATGGTCTCAGCCGCTGTAAAGGGGGCCGTAAAGCCGGCAGCCGGCTGACCGTAAGGTAGACAAGTAGACAGGTAACGGCCGCCGTTTGCGGTGGCCGTATCCCGTCAGGGAGGAATGAAATGAAAGTCACAACAGCTGAAAGATCAAACAATATGGAGCGGATCGGGCGAATAGCTGAAACCGTAGAGACAGTGGCTGAAGCCGGGCTCGATCTCACGATTCTCAAAAAGAAGCTCGACCACGCGGTTGAGGAGACGATGCTCGATGCAGAACGGCTCGTCAAACACGGCAAACGAGGCTTCGAAGACGCAATTGACGACACCACGTATCTGATCAAGAAAAATCCATGGCAGTCCGTCGGCTATGTCTTCGCGGCCGGACTTGGGATCGGACTGGCTTCTGGATTCCTAATGGGAAGAAGAAAATAGGATCGGTCTTTCGCCGATGATGCGCGAAAGGCTGAATTTGAGCGGCCCAGTCTCATACGAGTTATTCATGGGGTCGGGCCGCAATCTTTGTCAGCAACATTAACAGAGAGGTCATCATGTCAAAGATAATTGTTTTGGGAGCCGCCGGCTCGCTTGGGAAACATGTTGTCCGCCAAGCCGCCGCGGCCGGACACAAAGTTACCGCGATCGTTCGGAGCCCGGAAAAGATACGGACCGAGATCAGCGGGATAGTCGCGCTCCGCGCTATGGATCTCGCCGAAATTCCTCTTTCAGGATTGAGCGACGCAATTCACGGCCACGATGCATTGATAAACACGGCAGGGAATGTTGCAGACGGGCAGGTTTTTGTCGATCTGTTGGATCGGATCGTCGCCGCGGTTGAGGCAATTCCCGCAGTCGAGCGGCCTGTGAGCTGGTTCATGGCGGGTGCGGGCTTGCTCGATATCGACGGATCGGGCCGTCGCGGGGTTGATCTGCCAAAGATCGGCACAACGTACTGGCCGCACCGGGCAAATTTTGAACGCATCGCTTCGACATCGCTTGATTGGAGAATTCTTTGTCCGGGGCCAATGGTCGAAGGGCCGGGGATGGGCATCGACAAACTGCGGACGTCAGTGGATACGCTGCCCGTCGCAGTCCCATTGATCATTAAAAAGCTGCCGAATCCACTGGTGCTGCCTTTTTTCGCCAGCCGCATCCAGGAAATGATCGTCGCCTACGAGGACGCCGCCGCCCTGATGCTGGCGAACCTGCAGCCAGGCGGTTCGATGTCGCACCGAAGGATCGGGCTTGCTTTGCCAGTAGGAATGCGAGGTAGAAAACAGCCCCAACCCACTGCAAGAGCTGTGACCTACTCGATGCGGTGACGGAACCTTGCACTCGTCCCAATAGCCTGATCAGAAGACAAACTAAAACGTTTCGCTAAAGCTCACCTCGCCGGCGACAGCGACCTGGTAGGCGGCGACGCGGCGTTCGAAAAAGTTCGTGAGTTCCTGAACGTCCTGGAGGTCCATGAACGAGAATGGGTTTTTTGCCTTGTAAACCTTCGGGATGCCGAGCATCGCAAGCCTCTGGTCGGCGATGAATTCCAGATATTGCCGCATATCGGCGACGGAAAGGCCCGCGACGCCGAACGAAAGAATATCCTCCGCGAACTGGAGTTCGCATTCGACCGCCTCGTCGAGCATCGCCACGACATCTCGCGTCATCGATTCGTCAAATAGCTCAGGTTCTTCTTTGCGGACTGTCTTGACCACATCGAACGCGAAGTTCATATGCGCCGATTCGTCGCGAAAGACCCAATTCGTCCCGCCCGCAAGGCCGTGCAAAAGGCCCTTTGACCGTAGAAAATACACATAAGCGAACGCCGCAAAGAAGAACAGGCCTTCGATACATGCCGCAAAGCAGATCAGGTTGAGTAGAAAACGCCGACGGTCCTCGACCGTATTCAATTGGTCAAGTTCGTTAATTGAATCGATCCATTTCAGGCAAAAATCGGCCTTTGTCTTGATCGACGGGATGTTCTCGACCGCCGCGAAAGCCGCCGCACGCTCGTTGTGATCGGGAATATACGTATCGAGTAGCGTCAGGTAAAACTGCACGTGCAGAGCCTCTTCGTAAAGCTGCCGCGAGAGGTACATACGGGCCTCTGGCGCGTTGATGTGCTTGTAAAGATTGAGCACCAGGTTGTTCGATACGATCGAGTCGCCCGTCGCAAAGAACGCCACGAGCCGATTGATCAGATGCCGCTCGGCCGGCGTCATCTTGTTTCGCAGGTCGGTCACATCGGTCGAAAAATCGACCTCTTCGACGGTCCAAGTGTTCTTGATGGCGTTCCGGTACATCTCGTAAAAGTCCGGGTACTTCATCGGGCGAAGTGTGAGGTTGAATCCTGGGTCTAAAAGCATATTAGTAAATGATGAATGTCGAATAACGAATATAGAAATGGCTATTTCTTATATCGTGCCGTTTTCACAGACGCTACGAAGATCGCGATCAATTCGTCGGTTCCCTTTTGCAACTCGCTCAACTTCTCCGCCTTCACCATGCCTCCTTCTACGAGTAATTCCAACCAGTAAGCGGTTTCGTCTAATTCTTGCAGACTGCTCTGCATCTTGCTGACAAATTCTGAGTTTGAACGCGACCTACACGCCTCTCTGTACTGAGCTCCGACGCTCGTTCCACTTCGCAATACCTGTCCACTTGCGCCTCAGCCGTCTTCGGTAGCGAAGTAAAAAGTTTGACAATCCTTAGTGCAAAGATTTTTGTCCCAGTCTTTAAATCAAACTCTTTCATTCATAATTCGATATTCGAAATTCGATATTCTCTTACTGGCACGCTTCGCACGCCTCTGGATTTTCCAGTGAGCATGCCAGAGCTTCAGCATCCGAGTAAGCCACTACATCAGGTTCATTCTCGGACACGAGTTCCGATCTCTTAAACTCCGCCGTTACTTGGGCGATCTTCGTCGCCGGGCGCGAGCGCAGGTAATAGGTCGTTTTCAACCCCTTCTGCCACGCGTACATATACATCGAGGAAAGCTTGCCGATGTTGGGGCTTTCCATGAACAGGTTTAGCGACGCCGATTGATCGATGAACGCACCCCGGTCAGCCTGCATATCTATCAGCGAACGCATCGGGATCTCCCAGGCGGTTCGGTAACGTTCTCTCAGTTCGGGTGAGAACTCCGGGATATTCTGGATCGAACCTTCAGAAAGCTTGATCTTCTGCCTGATCTCGTCCGTCCAAAGGCCCAATTCTTTTAGCTCTTGGACAAGATATTTGTTCACCTGGACAAAGTCCCCGCTCAGCGTCTCGCGTTTGAAGAGGTTCGACACCTGCGGCTCGATGCATTCGTAACTGCCTGCGATCGCCGCAATGGTGGCCGTCGGGGCAATGGCTATCATCAGACTGTTGCGAAGGCCATGCTGCCTGATCTTTTCACGAAGGGCATTCCACCGGGCAGGGTTTTCAGGAGCGACACCCCAGAGATCGAATTGGAGAACGCCTTCGGCCGCACGGGTTTCGGGGAATGCCGGATGAGCACCTTTTGCGATGGCGAGATCGCACGAAGCATCGAGTGCGGCAAAATAGATCTCCTCCTGGATCCTTGCGGAGAGCTTCTTAGCCTCTTCAGAATCGAATGCGAGGCGAAGCTGAAAGAAGACGTCCTGCAAGCCCATGACCCCGAGCCCGATGTTGCGCCAGCGATGGTTCGAATCGGCCGTGCTCGGGATGGCGTAATAATTCAGGTCGATCACACGGTCCAGTTGGCGAACGGCGAGGCGGACGTTAGAGCGTAGCTTGTCAAAGTCGAACTCAGCCGGAACGCGGACACTCTTGTCCCCGCCGCCGCTTGGGGCGGAAGGCATTGTTCGGGCTATGCCCTCATTGCGGACAGGAGTGTCCGCGTTCCACCTGACATATCGTGCCAGGTTGATCGAGCCCAGGTTACAGACGGCGGTCTCATCCTTCGAAGTGACCTCGATTATCTCGGTGCAGAGATTCGACAAATGAACTACATTCTCCGGCCTGGCGGTCTGGTTAGACTTCTTGTTCGATGAATCTTTGAACGTCATCCAGCCGTTGCCGGTCTGGGCCATCGTCCGCATCATCTTTGCGTACAGGTCGCGGGCCTTTACCTGCCGAGTAAATAGGCCTTCCAACTCAGACTTTATGTAGGCGGCCTCAAACTCCTCACCGTAAAGATCCGGAAAATGCGGAACCACCTTCGGATCGAAAAGTGACCACACCTCGTCGGCTTCGACGCGACGCATGAAGATATCCGGTATCCAGTTCGCAAGGTTCAAATTGTGTGTTCGCCGAGCTTCGTCACCTGTGTTATCGCGAAGTTCGAGAAAATCTTCGATATCCGCATGCCATGTTTCGAGATAAACACAGGCCGCTCCTTTTCGCTTGCCACCCTGATTGACGGCGGCGACGGACGAATCCAGCGTTTTTAGCCACGGAACGATGCCGTTCGAGTGTCCGTTCGTCCCGCGGATCAGCGAGCCCTGCGAACGGACGCGATGATACGCAATACCGATGCCGCCGGAGAATTTCGAAAGCATCGCTACGTCGGAGTATTTTCGGTAAATACTGTCAAGGCTGTCTTCCGGGGAATCGAGCAGGAAACAGCTCGATAGTTGTTCGTGTTTGGTGCCCGAATTAAACAGCGTCGGAGTTGATGGAATGTATTCTAAAGAAGAGAACAGCCGATAGAGTTCAATAGCCTCGTTCGGCGTTTCGGAAAGGCCGCAAGCGACGCGCATCCAGAAGAACTGCGGGGTCTCGATGACATCTCGCGTCACCGGATTTTTCAAGAGATAGCGATCGTACAGCGTGCGAAGGCCAAAAAATTCGAATAGATCGTTGCGGGACTGGTCTATTGCGTCATTTAGCTTGCGGCTGTTTTCCGAAACGAACGTGACAACGCGTGGTGCGATGAGGCCTTCTCGTACGCCAAACGCGATCGACTGTGAGAAAGAGTGAATTTCCTGGTTGCGGACCTCTTTTTCGATGTACTGATTCAAGAGGCGCGCGCCGAGCCGAGAGTATTCCGGTTCTTCGAAGATGAGACTCGCGGCGGTTTGAATTGACAGTTTGTCGAGCTCTTTTGTGGTCGCCCCATCGTAGAGGCCGCTGATGGTCTTCGTAGCGATCCTAAGCGTATCGACACTCGGCAAGTTATATGTGCAGCGCGAAATAGCCCTGACGATCTTGTTTATATCTACCGGTTCAAAAGATCCGTTTCGCTTGCGAACCCGCATCGTTGTTTGGGCAGGTTCTTCCGTCGTCTGTGCTGCGGCAGTTCCGGATGATTGGCGTACAAAGGTGTCCATAAATGATTGTTCCAGCTCCCAATAAGTGTCGGCCGTTTTTGGGGGCAAAACCCCCTTCGCTAGAACTTGTCGGCAATTTTTAGAGAGAAACACTCTCTCCACCAGCTTCTCTAGAAAGCGGCGTTCTCATCGAACCCTCTGGTTTGATCTGGATTTGATTGGGCCTATTTCAGGCTTCCTACCGGCTGCCGTTACTCAAAATAAGGAATGAGATCACGGTCGTTTTGGCAGTCTTCGTTCCCCATTACCGCTAGCGGGGCAGTTACGGCGTCTTTTTCAATGCCGTTCATCACGGTCCCGAAGTCATAAAATCAACTCCGCGTTCCTTCAGTGGATATAGACTATATTGTAGCGCACACCCTTTGTCAACACTAAATATAGTGGTTTTTAAACTATTTACTAAAGCCTGTGAATTCAATGATTTAACGAGGGGCCTCTGAGGTAAAGCATCAAAAATTGCGTAACTCAGGCGTAACACATTGTAACTGAATTATTTAAGTTTGAGCTTCATGCCCGCATGGCTTGCTGTGAACCCGAGGTTCCTATAAAAACGATGAGCGTCCTTGCGTTCGTTGTTTGTCGTTAGCTGCATCGAAACGCACCCTCGCTCCTTAGCACGCTCGATCGCCCAAAGCATCATTTCACGCCCGATCCCTTTGCCGCGAAGAGCACTATCAACACGCACCGATTCCACAGTGCACCGCTTCCCGCCTTGAAAGCTAAGCGACGGAGTGAAGGTCAATTGCAGCGTCCCGACAACCTTTCCATCGAGTTCGGCGACGATCAATTCGTTATTCGAATCTGTGTCGATCTCGCGAAAGGCTTTGAGGTAACTTTCGGGCAGCGAGTCTTCGAGTCGCTCTCTTTGCTCACCAAGAAAATCGTCGGAGAGCATTCGGACGATTGGTGGCAGATCTTGTTCAACGGCAATTCGAAACGAGAGGTTCATAAAACAAAGAGGCTGGTACGATACTGCTACCGGTTCTGACTAATCGATCTCCAGTCCGTCCCATGAAAACTGTACATTGTCGGGCAAGAGTTTCGAGTCCCGTTTGTAGAGGATGTCGTGATTCAAATGGGTCAGATAAGCCCTTTTAGGTTTGAGGTCCGCGATGATCTCCAATGCCTCATCCAAATTCAGATGCGTAGTGTGCGGTTTCAGGCGCACGCAATCCAACACAAGAACGTCGAGATCCCTAAGGCCGTCCATTGAGTCTGGTGGAATGAACTTGAGGTCTGTAGCGTAAGCGAAGTCGTTAAAGCGGTAAGCGACGACGGGCAGTTTCCCATGGGTCACTTCAAGCGGCGTCACCTCGATATCGCCGATACAGAACGGCGAATTGTGCACCACCGTGTGCGGGATCAGCTGCGGCAATCCGCCGCCAAAATGGCTGGGCTCAAAGATATATTTAAAGATGCGGCGAAGGTCGATCCACGCAATTTCGTTCGCAAAGATCGGCATCGCTCCGTATCTAAAGTTCAACGGCCGAATATCATCCAGGCCGAACACGTGATCGACGTGGCAATGCGTGATCAGAACGGCATCAAGCCGGCGTATATTTGCACGAAGGGCCTGTTGGCGGAAATCACTTGATGTATCTACCAGAACGGACTTGCCGGCATGTTCGATCAGAATGGAAACCCGCAACCGCTTATCCCGCGGGTCGTTGGACAAACAGGTTTTGCAATCGCAAGCAATGGAGGGAACGCCAGTGGACGTGCCTGTGCCGAGAAAGGTGAGTTTCATACAAAAACGACAAGCGGCTTGGACGACGTCTTTCCGTCGCGATCGGGCAAACCCCCGACTCTAAACATCGGTCACATCATTTCTTCCCGAGAATGTCCGCTCCAGAAAATTTTTTTGCCGCCTGTGCTTTCAATTTTTCTTCTGTTGCTCTTACCATAGCGACGTATTGCATTCGCAGGTCGGCAAGCAGACCGTCGAGCAAGCGACTTTCCTGAGGGTGAAGGTTGCCGGTCGTTTTCTCTTTTATCATTCCTAGAACGTCGAGCCAATATTTTCCTGTATCGAGATCAACAGAACGCTGTCCTGTCGCTGGGTGGGGTACGGCTCCCAGTGAAGCTGCAGCATTGGTCGCCAAAGTCGAAAGAAAGTTTACGAAGCTTGCCGGGTCGTGAGCACCTGGAAGGTCATCGTCGTTCTCGAGCTTCCCGTCCACCTCTGAGACAAAGTCCGGATCGTCATCATTCGAAGGAGTATCCATCGTCACGGCCGGCTGATCAT
This sequence comes from Pyrinomonadaceae bacterium, assembly GCA_035327545.1. GTDB lineage: Bacteria > Acidobacteriota > Blastocatellia > Pyrinomonadales > Pyrinomonadaceae > OLB17. The sequence continues at coordinate 188,939 of DAOLDE010000003.1, forward strand.
TTTGAGTAGGCACGACCTTTGGTTCGTCTAGAACAACACCTTCCCGAATCGAGCCGTCCGGATTGAATTTGCGGCGGTCCGTGATCTTAAAGACGACGTCTTCCTGGTTTTCTTCGTGTGCCTTCATAGAGTTTACGCCTCTTTCGATAGTAGCATTTTGCAGAAAAACATTTCAAAATCTTGAATTACTCATATGTCCAGATCATTTGACGAACTAGTTTCAGTGATGGCACGCCTTCGGGCTCCGGGAGGCTGTCCATGGGATGCCGAGCAAAGCTACGGTTCGCTATCGCAATATTTGCTTGAAGAAGCATATGAAACATTTGACGCGATCCAAGATGCCGAAGCGACGGGCGATGTCGAGCCGTTAAAGGAAGAACTTGGCGACCTTCTGCTTCAGGTCGTGTTTCATTCGACCATAGGCGAAGAGCGCGGTGAATTTACTATAGATGAGGTCGCCGCCGGTGTTGCTCAAAAGCTTGTCCTTCGCCACCCGCACGTGTTTTCCGATGCAAAGCTTGAAAAGGCACAAGACGTGCTGGATAACTGGGACACGCTTAAAGCGAATGAACGAAAGGCCTCTGGGAAGGCCGACAAGGCGAAAGAATCGATTCTAGATGACGTGCCGGTTCACTTTCCGGGCCTGCTTGAGGCGCTCAAGATCACGAAGAAAGCTGCAAAGGTCGGGTTCGATTGGCCCGACAACTCGCCGATAATTGAGAAGGCACGTGAAGAGTTGGACGAGCTGGGCCAGGCGATCAACTCGGCAGATCGTTCTGGGATCGAAGAAGAGATCGGTGACCTTTTGTTCGTAATCGTAAATCTGGCGAGACATTTGGACATCGAACCAGAAACAGCGCTGAAGAGGACAAATAGAAAATTCAGGGAGCGATTCGGCTATATCGAGGCTCGGTTGAAAGCGGCCGGCAGGGCTTTGGGAGATGCAAGCCTCGAAGAAATGGACAAGCTTTGGGACGAGGCTAAAGCCGGCAGATCAAAGAATGCGAAATAGCCCGGTCACTAGCCAAGTGCCTCGGTGAGTATCGCCCTTACCTCATCGTAGATCCCAGGGTTCAGCGATTCCCGTGAACCGGCGATGTTGAGTGTTTCGAACCTGGTTGTCGACAACCACAACTTTATTTTGGCTGCTGCCGCTTGAGGAGTGATCCTGAGCAGGTCAATGTGGAGATGTGGTCGGTCGAGATCAAGGGCGATCTTGATCGTTAGTGCCGACCCGCCTTTAGCCCTACCTCGAGTAACTACCAAAGTCGCGTCGGAATGCTGAACATTCAGGCGTGTTCGGACTGCCGGGACCGGAGAACCCGAGTCAACTAGTCCTGCGTAGCGGCTTGCGATCGGGCCATCCTCGGCCCACCTGTCGGTTGGAACATATCCTCCGATCGGGATGCCAAGATCCAAGGCGGCATCAAGGCCAGCACGATCAACTCCCGATTGGCCGCCCGAGATTATTTTCCCGATCATTGCACATCATTCCGCGAAGATCTCGGCCAGCAGATCGATGGCTGCTTTGGCGGTTTTTCCATCTAATTCACCGATCTTCTTCACAAGCCTCGCCCGGTCCACCGTCCGCATCTGGTCGAGAATAATTGATCTTTCCGCATTTAAGAATTCGGTCGTAACACGGGTCGGATATTTAGAAGTCGTCGAGGCGATCGGAGCAATTATCAGATGGTCGAGGTTCCGGTTCATCTCGTCAGGCGAGATAACGACGCCTGGACGGGTATTTTTAGGGTCTTCCGTGACCTCTTCATCAAGATTTATGAGGTAAACGTCAAAGCGCTTTGCCATCACGATCGGTGCGGCGACGAGGTTGGCCGCGATTCACCATTGCCATTCCTTGCGGTCGAATTCGGTGCCCGGCGATGTTTCCTCTGAAAAATCATCGTCCATATCTGCGAGCTCTTTGAACACCAAGTCCCAATTTCCTCGCGGCTTCCTGATCTTTCGTATCAGAATGCCCTCGTTTGTGGCCAGCAGTTCTACCTCACCTGAGATACCTGTATCCTCCAGCATCATCTTGGGAATACGAATGCCTTGCGAGTTGCCGATCTGAATGATCTGGGCTTTCATAATTACATCGTAATTACATTCTTTCAAAAGTCAACTGATCTTCTCGATCCCATTCATGAAGGGAAAGAGTGCTTCCGGGATCAGAACTGAACCATCCGACTGTTGGTAGTTCTCTACGATCGCGATCCAAGTCCTGCCGATCGCAAGCCCGCTCCCGTTCAGGGTGTGAGCAAATTCGGGTTTCGCTCCGCCTGCCCTTCGAAATCGCAGATTCATCCGTCTGGCTTGAAAGTCACCGCAATTTGAACAGCTAGAGATCTCGCGGTAAGTTCGCTGAGACGGCAGCCACACCTCGATATCATAGGTTTTACTTGCACCAAAGCCCATATCACCGGTCGATAGAATTACGGTGCGATAGGGCAAACCCAGCAGCTGAAGGATCTTTTCCGCGTGGGCAGTAAGTTTTTCATGTTCGTTCTCGGATTCTTCAGGAAGGCATACCTTTACTAATTCGACCTTTTCAAACTGATGCTGGCGGATCAAGCCACGGGTATCGCGGCCATGGCTGCCTGCTTCACTCCGAAAGCAGGGCGTATAGGCCGTGTAATTCTTTGGCAGCTCTTTGGCCTCAAGTATTTCACCCGCATGATAATTTGTGACCGGCACCTCTGCCGTAGGTATGAGGGCAAATCCGCGATCATCCTTTAAATGAAAAAGATCGTCCTCAAACTTCGGAAGCTGGTTCGTCCCAAACAAGGCATCTCGATTAACGATGAATGGCGGGACCGTTTCGATATAGCCATGTTCGGTCGTATGCACCGCGAGCATGAAATTGATCAGCGCCCGCTCAAGGCGCGCTCCGGCGCCATAAAGGATGGCAAATCGAGCACCGGCTATCTTCGTCGCACGTTCCAGATCAAGAATGCCGAGCGATTCGCCGAGGTCAACGTGATCCTTTGGCTCGAAATCGAATTCACGCGGCTCACCCCATTTTCGGATCTCTAAGTTGGCGGCCTCGTCGCTACCGACGGGAACATCAGGCGAAGGGATATTCGGAAGGGCCGACAACAGTTCCCGCATTTCCGCATCTGCGGTGTCGCGAGCCGTTTCAAATTCGGCTTGTTTTTCCTTCAAACCGGCGACTTCGGCCTTTTTTGCCCCGGCTTCATCCGTCTTGCCGGCCTGCATTAGAGCCCCGATCTCCTTACTCGCCGCGTTTCGGAGCTGGTTGATGCGATCGGCTTCGCCTATCACGCGTCGCCGTTCAGCGTCGAGTTCAACAAATCTGTCCAAGCTTTCGGCGGGAAAATTACGTGCAGCCAGGGCTCCACGGACTTTTTCTAGATTCTCTCTGACAAAATTAAGATCCAACATAATCTGTCCGGGTGGTTTACCAGAATCAAACATTATCGATGTAAATCAAAACCTTGGTCAAAGGCGAGAACCGTTTGTTTCAAAGTAACGCATGTTTTAAACTTTCTTTGCTTGGGAGAATGGCCTGACCAGAACGAGTTTAAGCAGGCAGGCCAAGGGTATTTGCTGGCCGCTTCCATTTTTCGCTTTCACGGGGCGGTTATTGCTTGTTTCCGATAAAGTCTTTCCGACCCGAGCACACTTATAATGAAAAATAAGATCCGTAAAGCCGTGTTTCCGGCCGCTGGACTCGGCACAAGATTTTTGCCGGCCACAAAGGCATCCCCGAAAGAGATGCTGCCGCTTGTGGACAAACCGCTGATCCAGTATTCGGTTGAGGAAGCGGTTGCGAGCGGCATCGATTCCATCCTGATCGTCACCGGTCGTGATAAAGCGGCTATCGAAAATCATTTTGACATTTCGTTTGAACTCGAGCAGCTCTTGAAGGAAAAGGGAAAGGACGAGATGTTCGACCTGGTCAGACATATCTCCGATATTGCCAAGATCAGCTACACAAGGCAGAAGGAAGCGCTTGGGCTTGGGCATGCGATCTATCAAGCCAAGGATTTTGCGGGTGGAGATACGATCGCTGTTTTGCTCGCGGACGACGTTGTCGATTCGGAAGTTCCAGCGCTCCGCCAGATGATCAATGTCTATGAGAAATATGAGGCACCGGTGATCGCGACGATGCAGGTTGAGGGCGAGGCCATCTCTCGATTCGGGGTGATAGATGCCGAAGAGGTGGAACCGGGGGTGTTCAAGATCAATGACATGGTCGAAAAGCCCGCATTTCATAACGCTCCTTCTGATCTTGCGATCATCGGCCGCTACATTTTTACACCGGATATCTTCGATGCTATTGAGGGAACCGAACCCGGGGCAGGCGGAGAGATCCAGATCACAGATGCGATGCGGAGGCTGCTCCGGAGCGGGCCGATCTACGCAGTGAAGCTTGATGGGACGCGGCACGACGCAGGCGATAAACTTGGCTTCCTGATCGCTACTGTAGAATTTGCTTTAAAAAGAAGCGACCTGGGAGAAGAGTTCAGGAGCTATCTAAAGAGCCTGCGACTTTGACTTTCTTTTGACCGCGATCGAGAGAGCGATCTGCAGGACCAAGAGAACAAGAACGCATCCCAGCAAGACGAACATTCCTGCCCTGAGCGTGCCGGTCGTGTCTGAGAAAAATCCGATCATCCAGGTAACCGCTGCGGCGCCTGCCGTGCCGGAAATAAAGAGCGGGGTAGCTCGCCGCGTCGCGGTCGGCCCGAAAATACGGGCAAATCGTGATAAGTTGGTCGGAAATACCGAAGAGGCGCCAAAACCGGCTATCGACGAACCTATTGCAAGAGCGGTTAGACCTTCGGCGGTCAAAACCAGGTAACTTCCAGTCAGCATCAGCCCGAGGTTCAAAAAAATCAGCCTGTCCTCACTCAAGACTCTGAAGAAAAGCGGGGCCATGCCTCGGCCCACAACGAAGAAAAGGAAATAGAGAAAGGTGGGAGAAAACAGATGGACCACCGCAGAGCCTTCGACACGCTCCGAATAGGTCGTCAGCCAGCCTCCGATCCCGCTCTCGAATCCTACGTGGACAAAATTGAATAAAGCTATTGTCCATGCAAGGCCTGTCGTCCAGATCGGGAAAGAAGGACCTTCCGGATCATTCGACGAAGTGCGTTCCCTAGGCGAACGTACAGGCTCTGAAACCAGCAAAAGCAAGCACGCACAAACTGCCAATGGAAGAAATAAAATTACGGAAGTTAACAGGATGTCGGTTCGGGTCGATGTCAGGTCCACGAAGGGCTTGCACAATATCGCTCCGAGTCCCCAACAGAAATTTAGAACGCTGAGAGCAGAGCCACTGCGGATCGGATTCAGCTCAAGCACAAGTAAATTAACGGCTGGCAGTGTTAGCCCAATCCCCATGCCGTTTAATACAAATCCGGCGAGGCATCCATAATAATCAGGAAGATTCATCGCCATTATTCCAGCGGCCATTGCGACCGATCCCACCATCGAGGCTTGTTTGAATCGGTTTCGTCGTCCGAACCAACTTGTCATCAAGGTCCCGGCGACGGATCCGCTGAACTGGGCCGGGAAAAAGTACCCTGCTTCAAGGTCGCTAAGGCTAAAAGACGTCGCCAGGATCGGAAGCACCTGACCGATGAGGACGGTCGCAATGCCCGAGACGAAAAAAACAATGTGTAAAAGGACCGAAAGCGTCCTTGAGGACTTTGGTTCCATTTTGTACGGCGGCGAAAAATAAACAATTAAATTGTAAATGGTAAGCTCATTAAAGTTAACCGAGTGGGAAATTCGCAAATCCGGGCCTGATTGGCTAAAATTTTCTTACGTAACATATTGAGCTAGGCGGGGTTTTCCCGAAGGAAATCACGATTCGATGCCACTGGCAACTATCGAAGAGGCCGTTGAAGATATCCGAAACGGCAAAATGATCATCGTCGTTGATGACGAAGACCGCGAGAACGAAGGTGACCTCGTATGCGCGGCTGAAAAGGTGACGCCGGACATCATCAATTTTATGGCGGTGCACGGACGCGGGCTTATCTGTCTTCCGATGACTGAAGAGCGTTGCGATCAGCTCCAGCTTCCGCCGCAAACGTCGAACAACACTTCAAGTATGGGTACCGCTTTCACTATCTCCATCGAGGCACGTGAAGGCGTTACTACCGGCATCTCAGCCGCGGATAGGGCTAAGACAGTGTTAACGGCTGTCGATCCAGCCTCGAGGCCCGAGGATCTGGCTCGTCCAGGACATATCTTTCCGCTCCGGGCAAAACGAGGCGGTGTTCTCGTTCGTGTGGGGCAAACAGAGGCGAGCGTGGACATCGCCCGTATCGCCGGGCTGCAGCCGGCGGCTGTGATCTGCGAGATAATGAACGACGACGGCACCATGGCTCGAATGCCTGAACTAGAGGTGTTTGCTGAAAAACACGCCCTAAAGATCGTTTCGGTGGCCGATCTGGTCCGTTATCGGATCGAGAAGGAGATGCTCGTTCGAAGGGTAATCGAGACCGATCTCCCGACAAGTTTCGGCCTGTTTCGGGCGATCATCTATGAAAATACGATAAACGGGGAAACGCACGTTGCGTTCGTAATGGGCGACGTATTCCAGACAACTGAGCCTGTTTTGGTCCGCGTCCAAACGGAGAACATTACGTTCGCGATGGTAGGAACCGCCCTCGGCGAAGCAGCTCACGCGATGGCTTCTTCGTTAAATATGATAGCCGAGGCAGGGAAAGGCGTCCTTTTATACCTTAGGCAGCGAGAAAATAACCTGGATCTGGTCGACCAGCTACGCACATATTCCCTAATGCAGCAGGAAGGGATTGATTTTCAGGTGGCAAAACAGCAAACTGGTTATGGAAAGACCCACGACCACGGCATAGGTGCCCAGATCTTGAAGGATCTTGGTGTTCGCCGAATCCGGCTTTTGTCCAACCATCCCCCTAAAGTGAATGCGATCGAGGCGTTTGGCCTTGAAATAACTGAGACCGTCAAGCTCTGAATGGACGGCCTCCGATATTTATGTCCGACGAAAGGGACGAACGACAAGACGAAGAAGCTTCGGGCAATGCCGAGTCTGCAAAGGCTCCGACGGAGAAGCGAAAGCAGATCACAGGGCGTCGAAAGCTGCTCACAGCACTTGGCCTGGCGGCCGGACTCGCGATCTTATTGAGCCTCACTACGGTATTTCTGTATCGCGGCGGGGTAGTTGACAATTATATAAAGTCCCAGTTCGTTTCGCGCATGTCCGAGATCGGCGTCGATTTCAGCGCAGATGTATTTCGTGTAACAGTAGCCCCGCTTAAACTTGAGCTGAGGAACGCGACATTTAACGACCGGATCACGGGCGACAAGCTTTTTTTCATCCGTGATGCACAGCTAGGCCTGACGGTTCAAGACCTTTTCGCGTGGCAGCTCAGCCGCGATATCAGTATCGACACCACCGATCTCTCCGGGGTCGAAGTTTGGGTGACTTTTGACGAGAACGGCCGGTCGAACTTTGCCAACATAAACCTGATAGAAGAAGACGTAGGCAGCCGCGTCAACTTCAAATATCAGTCTTTGCGTTTCACGCTACGAGAAGGGATCGTTCATTTCAATGATACTTCCCGAAGCATCGGTGGAACGGCCAACAACGTTGTGGCGAGCCTTGAGCCAGTGGACCTTTCAGTGCCTGACGATGAAAAGCGTTATCGCATTGACCTAAGCTCGACACAATCTAGATTCATTTACGAAGATAGTCCGCTTGAGCCGATCGACCTGCGCGCCGTCGGGATCGCTGATAGAAGCGGGGCCGAGATCACACAATTGACCCTGACGACTCCGATCGGACGTTCGAACCTTACTGGGCGGATAACGGACTGGGCTTCACTGCGTTATGACCTGAATATCGAGTCTTCGGTCGATCTGACCCAGGCGACGTCGATCTTTCCGATCGGGACGCCGGTGCGGGGAATCGGTAATTTCAAGGGAACGGTATCTGGTTCCGGGGACGAGTACAAGATAGTAGGTGAGATCGATTCCGAAACACTGACTGCGGAGGGTGTTTATCTGAGAGGCGTCAATGTCGCGGCGACCGTCGAAGGAACAAACTCGAACTATTACGCTCACGGAACTGCTATAGCAGAACTGCTGACCTTCGGAGAATTTCGTATCGAGTTTCCAAAGCTTGCCGGGAACGTTCGCGGAACGGGTACGGATTTTCGCTGGCTTGGCGAATTGCAGGCCATCGCTGCAAGATCGGGTTCCTTGACCCTGGGCGGGTTGTTTCTATCCGACGCGGTCGCCGAGTACAAGGACAGGCAGTTTACTGCCTCAGCCAGAAATGGGCGGGCGCAGAGATTCGCGATCGACGATCAAGAATTTACAGATCTTTCTTTGCGCAACCTTCGTTTGTCAATGCCAAATGGCGGGGTCGATCTCCGTTCCGAAAACGTTGCTGCCGGAGCTTTCGCAAAAGACGATATACGTTTGAGCGATCTGCAGGGCCGCGATCTGACCGTCCGGAGAAAGGGCGAACGCACCGATGTAACTACTAAGAATCTCGTTGCTAAAAGTGCGAATGTCGGCGGAAGCACCTTGCAGAACGTTACCGCCGATGAGCTGACGCTGACGGATCTGCCAGCCTCTACCGAGATGCGTGCTTCGAATTTGCGTGCGACGGGCCTCAATGCGGATGGAACGCGGATCGAGGGAATTCATGCACCGAGGGTTTCGCTGACCGATCAGAATGGAGTGACCAGGATATATTCGGATGAAGTAAGGGTCGCCCGCATCGATGCCGGTGCTGCCGTCCTCGGCAGCCTAAACATCGGCGGCGTACGTCTTTCGGTTCGGGAGGGCCGTATTGAAGGAAGGTCAAACGATATTGAAGGTGGATCGGTCACTCTCGCTCGCAGTACATCGCTTCCTGAAGGCGGGACGATCGACGATCTGAGAATATCCAGCCCCGTTTTTGTAGTTGAGCCTTCGGGCCGTTATCGTGCGACCGCCGATATGAGCATTGGGGGCGGGACGATCGGCAAGATCCCGCTCGGCACGGCGAGAGCTCAAGTGCTAGTGACCAATGAGGGCGCAAGAATTAACGAACTCACTGCCCAGGTAATGAACGGCTCGGTAACAGGCAATGCTTTGATCGCTTTTACCGACCGGACCCGTTCAGCGGTGAACGCCGATTTTTCCGGTCTTGATCTGAGTGTGATCGCCGCTTTGCAAAGCGGCCGGATAATGCCGTTTGAAGGCCAGGCGTCGGGCCGGCTCGATCTCACGCTGGCAGGTACTGATTACACCACGACGAGCGGGACGATCAACGCAACGATCAGTGCCGCAGCAGGAACCGATGCCCAAAACAAGATCCCGGTCAACGGGAATATCGATATTTCGGCATCGAACGGACTGTTCACAATAGAACAGGCTGATCTTCGAACCGATAACAGCGAGTTGACCGCTACCGGCCGTTTCGATCTGCGGAACGATGATTCGGACCTGGGTTTTTCGCTTCGTTCGAGCGATGGTGCCGAAATTTTGAACCTTGCAAGGCTGACGGGAGCATTTCCCGAACTCGAGGCTCAACTCGATTCGATGAGAGCCGAGGCGGCAGGCGATCTTAGCTTCTCTGGGCGGATAACCGGCAATCTGACCGATCCGACGATCGACGGTTCGGCATCGATAGAGCGAGTCCTGCTGCGAGGCCGAGATCTCGGAACTCTCACTTCCGACATCCGAGTCACCCCGCTTGAGACCGATCTAAGCAATGGCAGGCTTCGACAAAGCGACGGGGGCGTCGTGACATTCGATGTCAAGATCCCGGCTTTCGGATCGAACAATATTAGCGTCGATGCTGAGCTTGCAGGAGTCAATGCGGCCAATCTCCTGGCAGCTTTGCCTGTTGACCTGCCTGACCGACTCCGCGATTTTAATGGCAAGACATCTGGAACCGTTGCCCTGACCGGCTTGCCGTCAGATTCGCGGGGCGAGATCAATGTTGCCTCAGAGAGCGGAACGATCGCGGGGCAGGCGTTCGACAGTATGACGGCAAAGGCCGTGTTCGATGGATCGCGTGTCAATATAGAACGAGGAGAGATCAGGATCGGCGAAGGATTCTTGACCGCAAACGGTTCGATCGATTCGGCTACCTCGCTTTTCGACCTCGATCTTGAAGCGTCTTCGGTACCGCTGCCGCTGGTCCTTGCCTTTCTGCCAGCCGACTCAGGCATCCCGGCGGTCACAGGCGTTGTGGATGCAAAGGGCCGGGCGACCGGAGACTTTGACCGGCCGGCAACAATGAATGTCAACTTCAGTGGCTCGGCCCGCGACGTTGTAATAAACGCGCGTCCACTTGGTGGTGTTACGTTTGAGGGAGTGACCGAAAATCAGGTTTTGCGGGCAGATCTTGTAGCTACTCTTGAAAATCGTCCGCAAACGATCAATGCGACCCTGAACTTTGGTGACGAGAATCTGCCGTTTCGGGTAGCGACGACCTTTGATCAAAGTCCGCTTGGTCCGTTTTTTGCCCTGATCCCGCAGTTGAGCGGAATTTCTATCGAGGGTGTTGGCACGGGGCAGATCGAATTTGGCGGGAATATTGCCCAAAGAAACGCCGACGGTACTACTACATACACGGCCGCCGCGCTAAGTGGATCCGCCCGTTTCTCCCAGCTTTCTCTGCGGCTTGAGGAAACCCCGGTGGCAGGGAGTGAGCCTCTCGTTGTTAGATTCGACACCCGCGAAGTGACATTCGAGAACGCAAAATTTTCGGGAAGTGGGTCTAATTTGACGATCGCAGGTTCGAAGGCCCTCGATGACAACGGCGTCAACAACCTTTCGGTGGATGGGCGAATAAACCTGAGCCTGCTGAACGCCATTCCGCAGCTTGCCACAGCGGACACGTTTTTCAGTGGTTTCGCCGATGTATCGATGCGGCTTTCGGGTCCTAACCGAACGTCGCGATTGACGGGGACAGCGAACCTTGAAAACGCGTCGTTTGCCACATTCATGGCCGCGAACAGATTGACAATTGACCGCCTGAAGGGACGGATCCTTTTCGCGGGAAACCAGATCCAGGTGGACCAGGCGAGCGGTTATCTCGGCGGCGGCCAATTCTTTGCGTCTGGCGGGGCACTACTGGACGACGATCTGCAGATCTCGTCATATCGGGTCGATCTAAATGGGACAAATATTACCGTACCGATACCCGAGAATTTCATAACCACAGGCGACGCCCGGCTCGAAATATCAGGACGCCGTCTCGGCGGGGCTTTATCGACCCAGATCGCAGGAAATATTCGGGCCCGTCGGAGCATATTTACCCGGGACATCGACCTCGCACAATTGGTCGGGGGACGTCGGGAAGGTTCTTTATCGACCGGACCTTCGTCAATCAGAGCTCCGCGTTTCGATCTTGTGATCGAGGGCCGCGATGCGTTGGTTGTACGGAACAACATTGCCGATCTGACCGCTTCGGTTTCGCTCAGGCTCAGCGGCACGACCGAGTCACCACAGATTTCCGGCCGGATCACCGCGAACAGCGGAACTGTATTTTTCAGACGCGATAGATACGAGGTCCAGCGAGGCGTTCTCGAATTTCCGCCAAATACCGAGATAGAACCGATAATAAGTCTGCAGGCGGAATCTGAGATCGCCGGTTATCAGATCTTTGTCAATCTCTCAGGACCGTTAACCGATACGGAAAACCTCACGGCTACCGTTCGCTCCAGCCCGGCACTCCCGCAATCGGACGTCATTTCGCTGATCACGACCGGCAACCTTTCAAACACCGAATCGGGCATACCGACGCTTGCGCAGACCGGGCTCAATACAGCGGCTGAGGTATTGACCGACACGATCATCAACAACCCCGCGCGGCGAGCGACAGACAGGCTGTTTGGCCTGAACGTATTTGAGATAGATCCGATAATTTCGGGCCAGCGGACCGGGCCTTCGGCACGGCTCACCGTCGGCCGACAAATAAACAATAATTTGCGGGTAACCTACGCGACCAACCTTTCGCAGGATCAGAACCAGGTCCTCGCACTGGAGTACCGCGTTTCGAACCGGCTCTCTTTTGTTGCTCAGTACGAGCAGCGCTCACTGACGAACGTGACTCAGGAGCGAAATGCCTTCAGTTTCGAGGTCCGGTTCAGGAGACGGTTCTAAGGGAGTTAATTAGGACGCGATCGAGGGGTCGATGGTGAATGTCGCCAAAATTGAATTGAGTGATCGGGTCTTTCAGGCCGTGGAAAGGTGGTCGAAAACCGTCGTGCTGTTCGCCGCACTACTGGTTGGGATGGCTTTTGAAACGCCCTGCCAGTCCGACTTTGAGAATCGGCCAATAGCCGATGTCTTGATCACGTTTCAGGGGGAGCGCGACGATCAGCCCGCCGCAGTTCAATTTCGTTCGCTGGCACGCGAGACGATCGGTCCGACCTTCTCGTCGGTAAGAATTCGCGAAGCTATCGAACAGCTTTATCGCACCCGACGGATAGCGTCGATAACGGTTGAGGCCTCGGAAGGGGCTGCGAATGGGGTCAACGTGCGGTTCCTCCTTCGGCGAAAAGCTCAGGCCCAGCGTGTTTCTATCGTCATCGTTGACCCTAGACAGACCGGCCGAAGAGTAACCGAAGAGGAGTTATTGTTCCGACTTGACCTGCTCGAGCCCGGAGCGGAGGTATCGGAGCAGGCCCTGGATCGCAATACCGATCTAATTCTCGGTTACCTTCGCGACCTCGGCTATTTCCGGTCTTCGGTCTCGCATTCACAGCAGCCCGTGCCGGGACAAAACGACGTGAACGTGGAGTTTAGGGTCACGCTTGATCAGCCTGCGATCGTCCGTCGATTCGACATAAACATTGAGGGGGTCGAAGCCGGCATTTTTACAAACAAGCTGTCTCTGAGCCCTGGGAAACCGTTCTCCAGAGATCTGCTGGTTCGAGACGAACAAAAGATCCGCGACATCTTGCGTGGAGAGGGGTATTTGGCTCCGACCCTCAGTGAGTTTCGGCCTGTCTATGACAGCGAAGAAAACGTGATCGACCTGCGGATGACGGGCCAGCGAGGGCCAGTGGTCGAGGTCGTCGTAGAAGCCGAGCGTTCACGCACTGGGTCGGGTACACAAACCCGCCTTTTACCGATCAAACGAGAAGGAACGCTGGATTATTCAGCGATCATCGAGGGCGAAAGGCGTCTTGAGAATCATTATCAGGAACTTGGTTATTTTTTTGCTGACGTGACTTCATATTGTTCCGTTGAACCTTCGCTTCCTGATATCGGCGGCGGGGTGCCCCAGAACGATACGATCTTTCTTTGTTCAGCTCTCACGAATGCCGATCTGATAGACCGTAAGGTGATCGTTCGATATAGTGTGGACCTAAAACGCCGACTCAAATTGACTGAAATTCGGCTTACAGGAACCGATCAATTTACGATAGACGAGATCAGGACGGTGCTGGAATCACAAGAGGCCAATATTCTAGGTGCTATCCCGCTGTTCGGATATGGCCGCGGCTACACGAGCGAAAGCCTCCTTGAAGAAGACAGGACCACGGTCGAATCGCTATTGCGTGAATTGGGCTATCGCGACGCGAGCGTTCGTGTCAATCAGGGCGTAAGCCCCGACGGCGAGAGCCTCGTGATCACATTTGTCGTCGAGCAGGGCCAGCCCACACTGATCTCGGAGGTTCAGATAGTTGGGAGCAAAGTATTCTCCGAGGCCGAGCTGATGGCACAGCTTCCGCTGCTTGTAGGCAAGAATTTTTCGCGAGCGCGGCTGAGAAACGGACAGAGAAGATTGTCGGAGTTTCTTGCTCAGGCGGGATATTTTGATTCTGTTGTCGATTTTTCTGTCGACGAACGTTCGATCGACCCCGATACACAAGTCGGACTTTTCAAAGTGATCTATGAGATAAGGCACCGGGCCAGCCCATTGTCCGGGGATATCTCGATCGCGCCGGGCGACCGCACAACACTCCCTGGCGAGGGTAAGAAAGTGCGCGTTGGACGCGTACTTGTTACCGGCAACGAGGACACGCGAACGTCGGCGATCCTTAAGGCGGTGACCATAAAACCGGACGATCTCCTTCGATCCGGCGACGTTTACACAAGCGAACAAAACCTTTATTCAAGCGATGTGTTTTCAAGGGTCGAATTACGCGAGCAGCCTGCCCGAGAAACGCCTGACGAACGAGTGACGGACATCATTGTCGGTGTTACCGAACAAGCTCCGCGTATCCTCTCGTACGGCGGCGGGTTTTCAACAGACCTGGGCGCCAGCGGATTTGTGGACCTTCGCCATATGAACCTCTTTGGCCGGCTTTGGCAAGGCGGGGCCCGCGTTCGTCTAAGCCAGCGTAGGCAGCTTGCCCAGATCGATCTTATAAATCCAAGGTTCATTCGTGACGGTGAGGATCGATTCGCTCCGCTGACTATCTCGGCCCAATATCAGCGCGATTCCACGGTGACGCGGTTCTTCCGTTCGGCTTTTGACAGAGGTACATTTGGGATTGTCCAGAGGCTGGACGAGGAGGGGAACCCGATCGATGAATTCGGGAACGATGCTGGCAGCCCGACGCTAAATAGACTGACGTTTACTGCCGAAACTAACAGGACTATCAGCCGAAGGGACCGCAGTATCCTTTTCGTTCGATACCGTTACGAAGACGTCAGGCTTTATAACATTCAGAGCCTTCTTATTAAAGATCTTCTGGTCCCGGACTCGCGGATCCGCATCTCGGGCTTTGGAGCAACCCTTGTTCGCGACACACGGCGGAATTGTGCCGTGCGATATACGATCCTTGAGATCATTGCGCGAGGCGAGCCGGGCGAACCCTGTCGATACAACGCGAGCGACCCCACGAGCGGCAGTTATCTTACGGCGGAATTCAACTCTTCCGTCCCCGCGCTCGGAGCGAACATTGGCTTTAACAAATTCCAGACTTCTTATAATTTCTATTATTCTCCAGCGATCCTACGATCGGCCCTGCGAAATACCACATTCGCGGCAAGGGCGGTACTAGGCCTCGCACATGTCTATTCATCCGGTGCTCGCTTTCCGAACGATCCCGAGCTCGACGGGATCCTTCCGATCAGCGAGAGGTTCTTTGCCGGCGGATCGACAACCCTGCGCGGCTTCGACTTCGAGTCCGCCGGGCCAAGAGTTGTCGTGGTTCCGACAGGAATTTTTCGAAACAGCGAAGGCGAGCAGGTATTTCTGGATCCTTTTACCGTCCCTTTTGGCGGAAATGCTCTGGCGGTCGTGAACCTCGAGGCCAGGATCCCGCTTACAGAAACGATCAGGGCCGTGCCCTTTTACGACGGAGGCAATGTATTTCGCCGCGTCGAGGATATTTTCAACCCACGGAGCGTTCCGCCGGACGATGTATTTCGACAAAATCTGCGAGTCCTCTGGTCAAATACGATCGGTCTTGGTCTTCGGATAAGGACGCCGATAGGCGGCGAGTTTGCAATAGACTATGGATATCTTCTCAATCCGCCCAATTTCCTGATACCACAGGTCAATGCTCCGAACGCGATCTATCGGCTGCCTCAAAGTCAGATCCACTTTCGATTCTCCCAGGCATTTTAACGAAGTTTCAGGGTTCTTAGTTGATCGTGTGTATATTCACGATACGGCTCTCGTCAACCTCTACGACCAGATCGCCTTCGTCAATCGTCGCGTGGCCGCCTGCACCGATCTCGATGCCTGGAGCCATAAACTGCAGGGGGATATCTCGTTCAGGCGATGCTTGAAACCTTTGTCCAAGCTCAAGCCGTGCATCACGCTGTTTGTGAAAAGACTTTGTCCGGTACATTGCCCGGTCGGCCGCAACGAGAAGCTCTTCAAACGATTCGCCTTGCGCGGGAAATGAGGCCGCGCCGACGCTTATTCCAACTCTTATGCCGTCCTGATCGTATCTTGACGCATACTCAAAAACGGCATTCTCAATTCGTGAACATAATTCGATAACGTCGGAATTGTCCGTATCGGGCACAAGGGCGACAAACTCGTCACCGCCATACCGCGCAAGAAAGTCGTAATCTCGAAGTTCAGATCTGACAATGCCGCCAATTTCTTTCAGCATCACATCACCCGTTTTATGTCCAAGATTATCGTTGACGGCCTTAAATCCATCCAGATCAAGCATCAATAGCTGCAGGGCTGATCCAGTGCGTTTTGCTCTTGCTAATTCCTTATCAAACTGGACATGCAGGCTTCTGGCGTTTGGCAGCCCGGTGAGCGGGTCGGTCGATGCATAGACTTCGCTTTCGGCGTGCTTTATAGATTTAACAATGGCATCTGCTGAGATACGGGAGATCGTTTCGAGAAGCCTAAGGTGTTCCTCCTCATAAACCGCCAGCTCTCCTGAGAAAATTGAGATCGCACCGACAAGTTTGTCGTCGGCAAGCAGGGGGAATGATGCCATTCCGATATAATCCTCGCATAGGTCTGGGTGCGAAAACGCGAAATCGAGCGATGGGTTGACGTTCTCGACGGGTTTGCATTTCTTCAGAACAAAGCCTGTTGCTCCTTCGCCTGCAGCGATCTTCTTGCCGCAAAGCCGTTCGCTGTTCTTCCCAACAACGTGGGCCGCCGTTGCGCGAGCATCCGATTCGTCATACAAGTAGATCATGCAGGTCTCGTAGGGGACGAATTCGCGCACTTTTTCGGCTAGAAGGCCAAGGGTTTCATCAAGGTCCATCGAAGCTCCGAACTCACGAGCCATTTCGTAAAGTGAAAAGACCTCCTGATTGGCCCGCTTTATCTGCTCGACAAAATGCGGGCCGACCTGCTTTTGCACACGTTCGTCTGCGAAGTCTTGATGGTCCCGATCATATCCAAAGCCCAGGATCTCGACCTCAGCCTCGAGGCTGCTTAATCGTCTTAGAAAAGTGCCGACCACATTCGGATCGAATTGGGTGCCTGACCTTGCTCGAAGATAGTTGCAGGCATCTTCGCGACTAACGGAACTTCGAAACGGCCGAACTCCTCTAAGAGCATCGAAAGCATCGGCGACTGCGAGAATACGCGCCGTTATCGGTATTTGATCGCCGCGAAGTCCATCCGGATATCCGCTGCCGTCCCACCGTTCATGATGATGCCGAACAGTCGGCACAACCGGGTAAGGAAAGCCTACCTTTTCGAGGATGGAGGCCCCGACCGTGGCGTGGATCTTGGTCTTTTCAAGTTCTGCCTGGGTCAAGCGGCCAGGCTTGTTCAGAATATGTTCCGGAACAGCGAGCTTTCCGATGTCGTGAAGAAGCGAACCCGTTCTCAAGGCATTCAGATCATCCTCTCCAAGTCCGAGAGCGACGCCTATCCCCACGGCGTAGATCTGGGTCCGCCTCACATGGCCGACACCGACCTGCTCTCTCGCATCGATCGCCGTGGCAAGGGCTTCGACGGTGGCCAAATGCAGTCGGCTGGCTTCGACGATCTCCTTGGTCTTTTGGGCAAGACGTCGAATGTGTATCTGATAGGCCAGATCACCAAAAACAGCCATTGGAACCACGACCAACCCGAACGCGCTTCCGAAATGGCTGAATGCTGCGAATAACGCAAATGCAGCGGCACCTGCGGCGAGATGTCCCGCAAAGCTATGCTGGCCGTTCGGTTTCGAAAGCCGCTGACGAGCGACCAAGCGCTTTTCGGCCATGATCCTTCGACCGAGAAGGTTCCAGCCTGCATGAAAGGCCGCAAGCATTGCTGTGCCGGCGGCGAGTATGACGAGCGGGGCAGGAAGTTCATTGGGGAAAATGAAGACGGATGCGATGCTCTGGAGCACAAGCGTGTGGGCGGCACCGGCCAGGCCCGCACAAATAACATCGCTGAAACTTCCTTTCAGCCAGTATCGCTTTCTGCTGCGAAATTCGGAATACCGAGACAGGGTGGCAGCAACCGAAACCAAAAGGCCTCCGATGACGCCAAAAGTCAGAATGCCCCAAAAAACGACGACGGTACCGGCGCTAAGGGTAAAGCCGAGCCGAGGTATTCGCATCTCATGACGGCTTATCAAGGTCGCTATAAAGATAGAGACCGAAAGCAGCACCGCATCCGAGAACGAGCTTAATATGCCGGAAAAGTAACCCAACGTAAATATCGCGGGTGCGATCGTCAGGCTGACCCACATGCTGGTGGGTGATGTGGTTTCGTCAATTTGTTGGTCGGCGTAAAGCATTCGAATTCTGTGTGTGCGTGGATCTTTGCGGAGAATTTATTCGGCCGGTAACAAGAAGCCGTCCAAAGAGGAGACGAGACGTTATTGCTTCAGTTCGGACGATCATTTCGCCACGATCCATATCTCAATCGCTGTGCCATGACCGCGGCGGCCACAGCAAAGTAAGATCCCCTTTGAAAATCGTGTTAAAATGGAGTTCTCGCCCCGAACGAAATTTTCTTGTTTTTGCAGAATGACCGAATTTCTTCATTTTGACCGAGCATTTAGATCGCTGATCTTAAAAGCGTTCTCGGCCTTTTCAGCCGCCTTTGTAGTTTCGATGTGCATTCCGGAGGCGTTAGCGCAATCGGATAAAGACGTGATAACGGTCAAGACCGAGCTGGTCACTTTTGAAGTGTCGGTTACTGATAAAGACGGGCGACCGGTCAGAGGCCTCGGTTTGGAGGATTTTGAGATCTTTGAAGAAGATGAACGTCGAAACGCGGATTTTTTTGAATCCGTGCACTCAAAAGATCCCGCCCGCCCGCTTTCTCTGGTGCTTGCCCTCGACATGTCAGGAAGCATGACTGAGAGTGAGCTTCAGCGCTTAAAATCCGCCCTGGCGGGTTTTTCCCAACGTCTTGCAGGGGGGCATTCCTATTTCGCTATTACAACGTTTGCAATGAACGTTTCGACCGTGCAGTCGTTCACGAACCGCAAGGACAGACTGGAGTCCTCAATATTGCGGTTGAAACGCGACCGCGATGGCCTTTCGACACATGCTTACGACGCGGTCGATCATGGCATAAGGCTTCTCAATACGCGCGGCCCGGTCTATTCGGCAAATCGGCTGGCGAAGAGAGCAATAGTCCTGATCACGGACGGTTTTCCCGTCGGTGACATCGTCAAGCCTGAGACTGTGATCGAGCGTGCCCTAGAAAGCGATATTTCGGTGTATTCACTGATCCTTCCGTCTTACTCACGGAATCAGCGTTCTTCAAAGCCGATCTTGACGCCGTTGGAAGCAAGCGGACTTATCGAACAAACGCGAGGAAGAAGCTTTTATGCCACTAACGACAATTTCGAGCCTTTGTTCAGAGCTCTGGAAGAGGAGATCGCAGGAAATTATGCGATCGCGTTTTACCCGACCCGACGGGAGGGTCAAAAAGCAGAATTTCGGAATGTGAAGATCGTTTCGAGAAAAGGTTTTGCGGTTAGTCAGAACCGCCCGGGCTACAAGGCTCCCGAGTGATTTGTCCAGAAGGATATCCGCATGCAAACTGCGGGATCGCAACGCCGCGGGAGTAAACCGAAACTACGGTTTTCCCGGTCAGAACCGGCCGTCGTCGAGATCGTCGTGATCGTAGTCTTCATCGTCAGAAAACTGGTCATCGGAGGCATCATATAGGTCGAGTTCGACAGGGTCCAGGCCAACGACCACCAGATCCGACTGACACTCGTCACAACTGACCTGATCGCCCTGCTCGATCTCGGCGTCAACATAAACTTCTTCTTCACATTCCGGACAAATCGATGTCGGCATTTTTCAATCTCTCCCGAAGCACACTAAATTCTTTCGCTGCAGCTTGGTACAATCAGACCAGTTTGTAGAATTTAATCTAACTTTTATTCGAAGATTTTTGCAAGAAGATTTAAGGTGATTTCAGACTATTTTCGATATAGTTCGCGGCAATAACCGATAAAATGAGATTCCCATTTGAACTTCCGGAGAGGAGGGCCTTCGACGCCGTCGGCTTTGGCACTAACGCGGTCGATTTCCTGATAAGCGTTCCCGAATATCCGGCCTTTAATTCCAAGGTCGAACTGAACAGTTATGTGCAAGCACCGGGCGGCGAGGTCGCGTCGACAATGGTCGGGCTGCAGCGGCTCGGGCTCAAGGCGGCCTACATGGGGCGTTTCGGCGACGATGATGCCGGTCGGCTCGGGATCGCGTCCTTAAGAGACGAAGGGGTCGATCTTGGTTATGCCGAGACCATCGAAAACGCCAGGACACAGATCGCTTTCATTGTTATCGATGCCCGAAACGGCGAACGAACGGTCATATGGCAGCGTGACGCGAGGCTTCATTATACGGCAGATGAGGTTATGCCCAACGCCGCGGTGGCCGGCCGGGTCCTACATATTACGCCGCATGATACGTCGGCCGCGATCCGTCTTGCCGCAGAGGCACGAAGGGCGGGCACCATCGTCTCGATCGACATTGACAACATCTTCGAGAGCATCGACGAACTTCTTCCATTAGTCGATGTATTGATCGCTTCGGCAGATCTTCCATCAAGGCTCACAGGAATTGACGATCGACACGAGGCGTTGAGAACACTCATCGAAAAATTCGGGTGTTCGGTGGCCGGAGTCACTTTGGGTTCGGAAGGTTCGCTCGTCCTGGGGCCTGAAGGGTTTATTGAAACGCCGAGTTTTTCAGTTCCGGGCGGGTGTATGGACACAACCGGATCGGGCGATGCCTTTCGTGCAGGGTTCCTTTACGGGATCTTGTCGAACGCTACCATTGAAGAAAGCTGCAAATATGCAAATGCGGTCGCGGCCCTGAAATGCAGAAAGATCGGGGCGCGTACGTCGCTGCCAGACGAAAAAGAACTGCATGATCTCGTAAAAATTCCTAGACAATGAGTTAAATCTGTTTTAACATTGAGTTCGGCTCTATTCGCTGGAGCGCCCTCCCCTTGCATCTGATCACCAACTTGTTGCTTTACATACTACCGTAAGCCCCGCGTTCTGAAATGGATTCGAAAATCGGCCTGTTGATTCAACTTACCGGCGTGCTGCTGATCACGTTCCTTACCGTCTGTCTGCAGCGTTCGGTTCGATCTGTTGCTCTAAAATACTGGACATACGCATGGCTATGCCTTTCTTTGTCTTTGATCTGCTTAAGGTTCGCGTTCGAGTATGCCCAGCATGCCGCTTCGCTCTATAGCCTTTATTTTTTTGGCGAGTATCTTTTCGGGTTCCTCCTGGTCGCGGGATGCAGGAGCTTGTACGAAGATGGGCAGAGAAATAAGCTGTCAGAGCTGATAGTTATTCCATTAGGGATCATCGCGATCTCGCTGCCGATGCTCTCGTCCGACTTTGACGAGATGTTCTCTCTCCACAGCCTGATCATTGCGGGATTTTTTGTAGCGGCAGCGTTGGCGCTGAGGCATTCGCCGATCAAGACCCTCGGGTGGCGAGTCATGTACGTCGGTGTGGTGCTGCTTGCTATAGAGTTCTTCGGATCATTCGCTATACAAACGAGCAATCAGTTTTTCGGAACACCAACATATTTCCTGCAGTTCAACTCGATCGTTGATCTCGTGCTTGAGACCGCTCTCGGCTTCGGGATGGTCATCGTTCTGCTTGAAAAGCTCGTTGCCGATGTAAAGAATGCGAACGAAGCCCTCGAAGAGGCGCACGAGGAGCTTGAAAAGCTGGTCAATACCGATCCGCTAACTGCGGCCTTCAATCGCCATGCTTTCTATGGATTTGTCGGGAAGAAGGACGGCGATTCGATGACAGGATGCGTTGGTTTCTTTGACATCGATAATTTGAAAGATATAAACGACGTGTACGGCCATCAGGCCGGCGACCACGCGATTCGAGCCGTCGTTCATGCGATCCGAGAGATCATTAGGGCGGAGGACCTCATTTACCGATGGGGAGGAGACGAGTTCTTTGTGATCATGGTAGGAATGC
Organism: Pyrinomonadaceae bacterium; assembly: GCA_035327545.1. Lineage (GTDB taxonomy): Bacteria > Acidobacteriota > Blastocatellia > Pyrinomonadales > Pyrinomonadaceae > OLB17. The sequence continues at coordinate 210,766 of DAOLDE010000003.1, forward strand.
AGGCTGAAATGGCAACCATAAGAATGCAGCGTCTCGAATCTCTTTTGTGCGATGTTAGGATTAACGGGGGACAAGACTCAATTGAGATAGGTGTTTCAAGCGGATTTTCAGACTTTTGCGGATACTCCGAGCTTGAACAGGCGATCAAGCAGGCAGACGGAGAAATGTATAAACGGAAGGCTATGAGAAAACGTGCACGCGTTTCAAGGCCGGCCTACTCCGGGCTGCTACCAGAGCCGCAGAATCAGCTAACGGCATAACAGATCGATCTGATCAACTTCTGCGCTTGGCTCCGACGGCATATGTCGGGGCCCTTTGCTTTTGTGTGCACTTTCGATTCAGAACGCATCGGGCACGAGTTCAAAGCATATTCGATCGCTGCCTGATCCCATGTGAAAGAAAAGTATCCCAGAATTCTGCGGGTTTTCCGGAGAAAAAGAGAAGAAATGATGGAAAACTTTAAGGAAATCGACAAAAACCTGAATGAAACTGCCGATAGCCTTTACAAGATCTTCAATGATCTTTCAATTAACGATACGAATAGAGAAAAAACCGTAGATCTTATGGCTTTTTCTTTATCAATTTTTCCGAAGTAGCTAGAGTCTTTCGTTAAAAAAAGCCGTCACCAAGGACCAGGCGTCTTCGGCGGCTTCCTTGTCGTACACCTCTGGCCGCGTATCGTTAAAAAAGGCGTGGTCCGCATCATATTTGATCGACTGGACCGGCAATTCGTATCGCTGCGTGACATCTTCCAGATAAGCTACCTTTTCGGCATTTATCCAGGCGTCCTTCTTCCCGGAGACAAATATCGTCGGCGTTCTCAGTTTCTTTAGCACTTCCTCTTCCGGAATATCTCCGTAAAACGGGGCAGCAGCGCTAATACCCTCCAATTCACAAGCTGCCCTGAGAGCAAACGTTCCGCCCATACAATATCCGGTGATCCCGAAATGTGAGGTTGAATAGGCCTTCGAGGCGGCGTCCATCGCGTTTCTTATCGTATCCAGACCATCGTCGGTAGAGAGGGCTTGCATCATCTTCGAGGCTTGGTCCGGATCCGAAGCCACCTTTCCACGGTAGAGGTCCGGAGCGATCGCGGTAAAACCTTCTCCTGCATATCTGCCAGCAATATCCTTGATGTGATCATTCAGACCCCACCATTCCTGGATTAGAATGATGGCCTTTTCCCCACCTTCGTCAGGCTTTGCTACATAGGCCGTGGTCGGCCCGTTGGCAGTTTGGAAGTCCAGAGTTTCTGTTTGCATAATTCGAGATACCTCTAAGAAATGTTTTATTCAATGATAAACGAATCACGTAAAGTTCTGAAGCAATTTGCATCGAACGCAAATGAAAGAGGTTCGAGTTTCAGAGAAACGAAAAGTGTATGCACAGCACCAAAGTGCTTTCGTGCATACACGTTTAGCAAAGCGTCCGAACTGTTCAAAAGAACCTGATCGTATAGCCAAATCGGATGCCCCTACCGATCTCCGGCATCAGGTCCTTGATGAACGAAACATGGTTTCGATAAAGTTTGTTTGTCAGGTTGTAGGCATTCACCGAGAAGATGTGGGCCTGATGCTGACGCCCGATAGTGTATGACGCCGCCACATTGAATATTCCGTATCCCGCGGTGGGCGTTTCGAGCGGATAAACCTTGTCCTGGCGGCCCGCAAAGATCGTTTCCGGCCGAACGCTCAAACCCTGCCATCGAAGGTCCAGCCCTAATCGAAGGCGAGCGGGCGGGATCCGTGGTACGTTCAGTCCTTCGTCAACCAGCTCTGCTCGTACGGCGTCGAAGCCGAAATAAGCTCCCGCATAGTCGTTGAAACGTACATCGCCTGAGAGCTCGACTCCGACGTATCTTGCATCTGACTGATCGTAAACCCCTACAGGCAGGCCGTCCTCTAAGTCTATCTCGCCATCGCTGTCTTCATCCTGATAGGCAAGATAAACAAAGTTCTTGATACGGTAGTAATAGACATCGCCGGTCAGCCTTATACGGTCGGATGAATGACGGAGCGAAAAATCGACACCGTTGGAACGTTCCATTCGCAGATCGGGATTTCCTATCTCAAATGTAAGGTTTCCGATGTGCGGGCCAAAGTTGTAAAGCTCTTCCAGCGCCGGTGCACGAGACGAATGATTGTAGTTGAAAACAAACGCACCGCCTTTCCAAAGGCCAACATTAATGCCCGCTCCGCCCGAGAAAGCAGTAAAATCGCGCGACGGAAGCAGAAGGTCTGCAGGCCGATATCTGTTATTTTCAACGCGTCCCCCAAATTGAAACTTGACGCGATCGAGATTGACCTCTTCAAGTGCAAAGACAGAGAAGGAATTCTGTTTGACCGGCCCTCTGATCAGTTGTTCCTCTCCGGTAACCTCATATTCGCGATCAAACCCTTCAAAGCCGAATCGGCCTGTTAGCGTCTTATATTTTTGTTGTTCAAACACAGATCGAAATGAGAAGGTCCTGTTTTTGAATAGCGTGCCAACCTCGTCGATACCGTCCTCTATCTCTATTTCTTCATGTCGATATTTTGTGTGGTCAACACTGAAAGTGACACCCGATATGAACGAATTGGTAAGGTTGCGGAACCCGCCGTTGAAGCGAACATTATGGCGGACTGAACGGAGATCGACGTCGATCTCTTCGTCGTGGTCCTCGTCAAACGTACCTCCTTTCTCTTCATCTTCCTCATGGTGATGATGGAATTCTCCGGCAAAAGGAATTCCAAATCGACGTTTATCGTACCCGTACGTCACACCAAAGAATGCCTTGTCGCCGTAGTAGCCGGTACCCAACGAGAAATTGTTTGCTCGAGTGGCAGAGTTATGAATCTCACCGATCGGCGTCTTGAAGTCGCCGGTCTTTTGGGAGCCGAAATTCCCGCGAAACAGCCAGTTGTTGATACCATACTCCAACCCGCCCGACGCTCCGATCTGTTTATCGGCAGTGCTTCCAACACCTGTGAAATAACCACGAAAGCCGTCATGTGCGTGATTATCATGATGGCCGATCGCATTGACGACCCCGCCGATCGCATTACTGCCGTATAACAAAGTTGCCGGGCCTTTTAGTATCTCGATGCGTTCGGCGTTTAAGGGATCCACGGTTTCGCCGTGATCGCCCGACTGCGACCCCAATGAACCAGTCCGCACACCGTCTTGCATCACAAGCACTCGATCTCCGTCAAATCCGCGAATGATCGGTCTCGCAGAACCGGGGCCAAAACTGCGTTTTGCGACGCCAGGTTCGTGCTCGAGCACCTCTCCGATCGAAGTGGCCGCTCTTTCAATAATTGCCGTTGTGCCCACCGTGTTGACAGATTGGAACGAATCGAAGACCGATTGTTCTGTGCCCGATGCGGTCACGGTCACCTGCTCTCTAAGACTAAGAAGTTCGAGCCGGAAATTCTCGTTCAACACCGATCCGGCAGCGACGTTCACTATACGAGTTGCATCGGCGAAACCGTCAAGATGGACCAAGATCGTATGTCTGCCTTGAGGAACGTCGTTGAGCTCGTAATTGCCGTTCTCGTCCGTCCTTGTCGATTGCTTCGATTGCACAATAAGCACTTGAACGCCGTGGATCGGCACATCCTGGTTCATTGTGACCGTCCCGCTTATCCTGCCTTGCCCGAATACTGAAACAGAGAGCAAAATAATTGCAAAGAGAACTCCGTAAAAGGTCATACTTGTACTTCCTCGTCCACCCGAACTTTCGAACTTTCAAATATAGGGCATTTCGGAGGGCGGGCTTTTCAAATTCAACGAACGGTCGCGCAGAAGTAATGAAATGGCGACGAGCCCTATGGATGGATCAAAGGCGAAGCAGGCGATTTCTGAGGATCTTCGATTGCTGGCGGCTTGATGACAGTTCCTGTCCGTCTTTCATTGAGATAAGAAACGTACCTCCGGGCATCGAAGAAATATGCGAAACAGCATCGAGGTTGACCAACGAGCCTCGCGAAAGACGAACAAACTTCGCGGGATCGAGCCGCTGTTCTAGATCTTTAAGACGAAAGTTTATATCGAATCGCTGATTTTCCATGGTGGTGATCCTCAGCAGTTCGCCATCGGCCACGACGGAGACGATCTCTCCTACCGGGATCAGATAGATCTCATCCCGCTTTTTTACAGGAATGCGCTCAAGAAGTCCCGTTCGACCAAGTTCATCATAGGTTCTGACGGTGTCTCGCAGTCGTTCATTCTCTAAACTTCGCTGCTCGGCGCTTTCCAGCCGGGCTGCGGCTCGTTCGAGCGTAACTTGAAGCCGTGACCTTTCGACGGGCTTCAACAGATAATCGACTGCGTTCAGTTCGAAGGCCTGGATCGCGAACTGATCGTAAGCAGTTATGAAGGCGATCAAGGGCATGCTCGACTTGGGCAGCATTCGAACAACTTCGAGACCCGACAACTCAGGCATTTGCAGGTCAAGAAGAGCAAGGTCAGGCTTTATGGTTCGGATCATTTCGAAGGCGTCCCTGCCGTTGTCTGCTTCGCCAACAATTTCGACAAGTTCGAAGCCCGTGAGAAGCGACCTAAGATACGCGCGGGCCGGCCGTTCGTCGTCTGCTATAAAAACTCGAAGGTTTGCCATAACGAATAGTTAGGCGGGTCTTGGGCTCCCGTTCTGTCCGACAGGTAAAACTATCCGCGCAATGGTCTGTTTTGCCGGGCCCGTCGCTACAAAGATAGCGGACCGTTCGCCGTAATGGGAGCTTAAACGTTCTCGGACATTCCTCAATCCAACCCCGCTATTCCGGTCAAAAGTGATATCCGGCCGCCCGGAACCGGAATCTTCAACGCAAAGCTCAAGGCTGCGGTCCGCCTCACTTCCTATAAGTGTTGCCGAGATCGTAACCTTTCCTCCGTCCTTGTTCTCAGAAATGGCATGTTTGATGGAATTTTCGACCAGCGGCTGGAGAATGAGGGATGGAATTATCAAATTTCTGATCTCGGCAGGAACATTCACTTCAACATCAAGTCGCTCTTCAAAACGTGCCCGTTCGATATCGAGATAGCTCTCGATCATTTTCAGCTCGTCAGCAACGGTGCAGAACTCGGCCGAGTTGTTTAAGACGCCTCGCAGCAGCTTTGTCAGATGGAGCAAAGTCTCAAATGCCTTATCCGGAGATGCCTGGATGAGGTAGCCGATAGTCGTCAGGGCGTTAAAAAGAAAATGGGGATTGACCTGAGCGCGCAGTGCGGACAACTGTGCCTCTGTCGCTAACCGAGAAAACTCTTGTTCCCGGAACTCGCGTTCGCAGCGCTCATGGACCACGCGAACGGCATCGATCCTGCGCGACGCGATAAGGGCTACTGCCTCGAGCATTGCGGCTTCTTCGGACAACAACCTGCGGCCGCCCTTCAAGCCCTCTAGGTCGATCGAGTATCTAGGTAATTCTGCGGTCGGGATCAAAATACTCAGGCCGTTCTTCGAGCTGCTGACAAGATCAAATGCGTTACCGGAGCTCTCTCTGATCTCCTCGCGGCGAGATACGCCGGTTGAAGTAAGAGCCTTGGCGAGCTTATCACCTGTTAGTTCGAGAATGGTTTCGATCGATTCTTCGCGTTCGACGCTTTTTGCGATATCTACTTGAACCATTCCGTAATCGGGCCGCTTAAGGATGATAGTGTCCACAAACCACCGTGAAAATTGGTGAACAGACGGATAAACGAGGCTTGTGGCAATCCAGAGCGTAATCAGAAGGCCAGTGGCGAGGATGCCGTCGCGACCCTCGATACGCCCCGCTCCAAGAAAAGGCGATGCAACAAAAAGATACAATGCGAAAGCGAGAAGAGAGATCAGAAGCAGGGAGATGCCCCGCTTCAGGAAAAGATCCGCGAACGCGAATCTGTAATTTTGATGGAGAATGACCAATGCCAGGGGAAGCGACGACTGATGCGCGGCCAGCTCGACGATCCACGAACTCTCTTCGCTGCGGCTGCTGAGGTGTAGGCTCGAGACCGCAAAGATCAACAACGCCGAAGCCCATACCATTTTGCTTTGAAGTGTTTCGCGCAGTGCAATTACCAGCAGTGCGGCCGTTATCGCGAGCGAACCGAACGTGAGTGTCTTCAAAGCGAAATCGGATGGCGGGATGAAGCCTTGCAAAGCGATGCCGAAATGGAGTACGGCAGCGAAGGTGCTTAACCCGTAGGCGCTGAGCGTTAGCCAGTGCTTCTTTTGACCGCCGATCCGTACCGAATGGACCACGACAGACGGAAGGAAACCAAGAGCCGAATATGCAGCCGCCGAGACAAACGGCCATCCCGCCGCAACACCAAGACTTCTGCCGACAAACACTGTCAATTCTCCAAGATTCCAGGTAAGCCCCAAGCCGGCAGTTAGGAGTAGAAGCAGGTTGATACTCTCAAGGGTCTCCTGCTCGCGATGTTTGATGACCATCGCCGCCAACAAGCCATAAAGCGCGATACCGACGGTGAAACCGACGAGGTTTACAAGCATTGCGGCATTAAGGCTATCCATCAAATTGCAATCTTATTGACTTAGGTACTTTAGATGCAATCCTATCTTAACAGATGGGGGTTTTGACAAAACGATCGGTCGGAAATCACAATTAAGTGTAAATCTCTTCAAATAACAAGCGAGCCGGAGAAATGTAATGAAGCACCTTTACCTGATGCGGCATGCGAAATCGAGTTGGGACGACCCCTCATTGGCAGATTTTGACCGTCCTTTAAATCCAAGAGGCCTTGCCGCCGCTCCATTCATCGGCGAAGTTCTAGCAGGCCGGGGAATTGTAGTCGACTTGATTCTAAGTTCCCCTGCAAGACGGGCTCGCCACACGGCCGAACTTGTTCGCAAGTCGTCTGGATTCGCTTGCCCGCTGAGGTTCGATGAACGGATCTATGAGGCTAGCCAGCGAACTCTGGCTGCTGTCGTTTCAGAACTGTTCGATCCGATCGAGTCAGCATTGTTGATAGGCCATAATCCTGGGTTTGAAGGGCTTCTGGAATACCTTAGCGGCAATTCATCCTCAATGCCGACGGCCGCCGTTGCGTACATTGTGCTAGATGTCGAAAAGTGGGCAAAGATCTCGCCCAGTTCAGGGAAGCTTGAATGGCTGATCACGCCAAAAGAAGAATTGGCGGCCGCCAGGGGTTGAGAACCATTCAGGCTTTGGCCCGTGCGAAAGCGGGAATGTTAACTTTCTTGTAACAATGATTTAATCTGCCGTTCAGCCAGGCGAAATAAACTCGGGTATTTCAGACTCTGAATGTTCCAGGCCACATTTCGGTCATATCTTATGGTTCAGCACATTCTCATTGTCGAAGATGATGCCGATATCGCGGAAAGCCTGCACTACAACTTCAAAAGGGAAGGGTTTCGTTCGACGATCGCTGAATCAGGCGAGAAAGGCCTAAGGATCGCATTGGACGACAAGTCAAGCCCATCTTTGATCATCCTTGACCTGATGCTGCCCGGCATGAGCGGTATGGAACTTTGTCGAAGACTTCGCCGGGAACAGCTGACCGAGAAAACACCGATCATAATGTTGACGGCGAAGGCGGCCGAGACGGACAAGATCACGGGGCTCGACACCGGGGCGGACGACTACATTGTCAAACCGTTTTCGGTAAAAGAGGTCATCGCAAGGGTGAGGGCAGTGCTGCGGCGTGCCGAGAAAGACCCTTCGCCCCGCTATGAGGACATTGGCCTGACCGTTGATTTTGACGACATGCGCGTCCGATGCGGCTCGTCGGATATTCGGCTGACGCGGAAAGAATTTGCCCTTCTCGAACACCTGATCAAGAACATCGGCCGTGTTGCCACTCGTCAGCAACTGCTCGATAATGTCTGGGGCTATAGCTATTTCGGCGACACTCGAACATTGGACGTCCACATTCGCAGGCTAAGGCAGAAGATGGGCGAATGCTCAAGCAGGATCGAGACCGTCGTCGGCGTGGGCTACAGGTTTATTGGCTCGAATTGAACTTGATCGAATTTTCAGCAACTCGAAGAACCGAATCGGGCACTCACGCAGCCCTCGAGACCCTGCATCAATTGCTCGAGGCTGGGCGTGATAGCACTATTGTCGTTAACAGCAGCCGTAGGATAGTCGCGGCAAACACGGCTGCGTCAGACGCTTTCGTGCGACAACTGGGGACGATCCAAAACCGTTTGCTGAGCGAGATAATTCGTGACCTTCCGCTACATGAGGCATTCACGCTTGCCTTAGACCAGAAGCATTCGTCTGACGTGAAGATCGACTTCATCGGTAACGAGAAGCGAAGCTACGACGTCCACGTTTCGCCCATCGAACTCGGTGGCGCAGCCCACGCCATAGGCGTCTTTTATGACGTGACTCAGGTCGAACGCCTTGAAAGGATCAGGCAGGAATTCCTCTCCAACATTTCGCACGAACTTCGAACACCGCTTACCTCGATTATAGCCTTTGTCGAAACCTTGGAGGACGGGGCGATCGACGACCGCGAGAACAATCGACGGTTTCTCTCCACGATCAGACGAAATGCCGAGCGAATGCACGGCCTGATCTCAGACATTCTCGAGCTCTCGCTGATCGAATCGGGTAACGTCTCGATCCAGACAAAGCCGGTTCAGCTACACAACCTTGTTAATGAGGTGTTCCTGTCTTTATCGTCAAAGGCGGCCGAGCGTGATATCGTTCTGACCAACGAGGTCAGCGAAGAAGCCAGGGCAGTGGCCGATCCGGTCCGGCTCGAACAAATGTTGACCAACCTGATCGACAATGCGATCAAATTCAATCGGCCGGCCGGTAATGTGACGGTCTCGGCCTCTGAATCGTCGGATAAAACGGCAATTACGGTATCCGATACCGGGGAAGGGATAATGCCGGAGCATCTAACGCGAGTGTTTGAACGATTCTATCGAGTTGACCGCGGCCGCACGCGCGAGGTCGGGGGGACGGGTTTAGGTCTTGCGATCGTGAAACACCTTTCCCGTCTTCACGGAGGCGAGGTGTCCGTCGAATCCGTTCCCGGACGCGGCACTGCTTTCACCGTCGAACTGCCGGCCTGACGCTTCTTCGGTTTGAGCGATGGCGTGCAAACCTTTTTCTTCCAATTCAGCCCCCCAACGTGTTATAATTCGCTTATATTTTGACACGTCGCCGAATTCAGTACACCTGTGACTGATCTGTTTAAATTCTAGGGTCGCTTCTTTTCTGTGGAGAAAACCTATGGAACTGCTAAAGGGTCAAAAGGTTTCGTACCCTAGCCAGGGTGTTTGCATGGTGGAGAATATCGAGAGCAAACGCATCGGCGACAACTCAATTGATTTTTATTCGCTAAGGGTCTTGAGCGACAACTCCATCATCATGGTCCCAACGGAAAATGCCGAGACCGTCGGGATCCGCCCGATCATTTCCTCAATACAGTGCAAGATTCTTATCAAAACACTCTCGGATGACTTTGAACCCGTTTCGTGCGACTGGAAGACGCGATCGCGAAGCTTTACCGAGCAGCTTCAGTCGGGCGACGTTTTTGAGGCGGCAGACGTCTTAAAGAAGCTGACGTTCCTCGGAATGGAAAAGAAACTTTCATTTCGAGAGCAGACTCTTCTGGAAAAAGCAAAGTTTCTGATCGTGTCGGAAATCACCAATGCCGACTCGGCAGACGAGGCGAAATTGCGGGCAGAGATCGATGCGCTCATCGATGCAGCCTGCGAAAAGCATCTTCATTCTCAGCCCCGCGTGATGTCCGCGGCGGTGCATTGATTCAGGTTTTGGAATACGAGGCCCGAACGATCGTTTTGATATTTCCCCGAACGTGAAAATCGCCCTCGATCTCGACCCTGACGGGATCGCACGCCTTTACGAAATCCTCCAATATCACATTCACCACGTGCTCGTGAAATATCTTCACATCGCGGAACGAATTTATGTAAAGCTTCAGGCTTTTCAACTCAATGCAGCGTTCGTTCGGGATGTATTTCAGCCGGATCACGGCAAAATCGGGAAAATCAGAAAATGGGCAGATCGCCGTGAATTCAGGTATCTCGAAATCGACCCAGATCTCGCGTCCTGCAAACTCATAGGAAAAAGTGTCGAGCGGGAACAAACCCATCTCATCGCGAGGCGTTGGCCGAATGTCCAGTTCCTGCAAGTTTTCAGGCTGCAGCTTCGGTTCGTTTTGCATAACGTTTTTGCCGACAAAGTCGGCGTGCCGCTCCAAGGTCGCGAATGCCCCGCAAACGCATGGCCTCAAGCAGATTTAGAAAAATACCGGCCGCCGCGCAAGCATCGTCTGCTGCACGATGATGATTGACCAGCTCGATCGAGAAGTGGTTCGCTACGGTCTTCAGCTTATGATTTTCGATGTCCGGCACGAGTTGACGCGAAAGCTGAACGGTACAGAGCGATGGATTAGCGAGACGATAGTTCTGATAAAGACGTCCTATCTCGAAGTTGAGAAATCCAATGTCAAAGCTCGAATTATGAGCAACGAGCACCGAGTCGCCAATGAAATCGAGTAATCCCGGGACCACCTCACCAAACACAGGGGCGGTGCTAACCATAGTGTCGTCGATGCCGGTCAGAGCGGTTATGAATTCAGGGATCGGCTCCTCCGGATTCACCAGGGATTGAAAACGATCGGTTATTTCCCCGTTCGCGATTCGGCAAGCCCCGATCTCCGTGACGCGGCACGGCGGAGCTTTGGCTCCGGTGGTTTCCAGATCGAAAACTACAAAATCAGTCTCATCGAGTTTCAGGATATCGTGGTCGGTCTCGATCAGTTCTACCGCGTCATCGCTCATTCTTAGACGCGGGTCGGTTTCGACAAGGTCCGATGCCAGAAGCCGGGCCAGCTTCGGCTCCGGGTCCGATATCTTCATTACTTTTTCGACGATATCAACAACACCGATCTTTCCGCCAACCGATGCCAACAGGTCGATCGTCAAATTTACCAGCAATGATTCAGAAACAAGATTAGGGTAAGGCGGCATGCAATTTCATTCTATCCGCAAAGACACCAGCCTTCAAAAACCCGATGTATATGTCCGGTCAAGCCAAAACATCTTTGACTGCCGGTCCGTCCTTTCTATCTCTCTGGAGCACCAGTTTGAAAGCGTAGTTGTCGTATCGGACGACTTTCTTAGTAGAATACTATTTTCTGACTGCTGCCTATGAACTCAGACCCAGTTCTCGAACATTTTCAAGGGACGGAGGCATTGCTCGACGGGCATTTTCTCTTGTCGAGCGGCCTTCACAGTGACAAGTATCTTCAATGCGCGCTTGCATTGCAATTTCCCTCAGATGCGGCCCGATTTGGCAGAGCCATCGCCAGGGGATTTTTAGATCTATCAATCTCCGAGGAAGAAGAATCATCGGGTCGTGCAATAGTTGACGATGCGAACGTCTCGACTTCAGGGAGTCCATTTGTTTTTGACACAGTTGCCTCCCCGGCGATCGGCGGGCTAGTGATCGGATATGCCACCGCCGAGGCCCTCAATGTTCGATTTATTTGGACCGAACGTGCAGAAGGCCAGATGACCCTTAGACGCGGGTTCACCATCAGACCCGGTGAACGGGTCCTTGTAGTTGAAGATGTCATCACAACAGGGGGGTCCACACGTGAATGTATTGCCGCGCTGGAGGCAAACGGGGCCCGCGTGACGGCGGCGGCCTCTATAATAGATCGCTCAAATGGAACGGCCGATGTTGGTGTTCCGAGACGTTCGCTCGCCACGCTTAACGTGCCGACCTTTGCTCCCGAGGATTGTCCGATGTGCGCCGACGGCATTCCCGTAGTTAAGCCGGGCAGCCGGGCCATATCGAAATGACAATGCGCCGCTTGTGCTTCCTTTCAATGGACGATATGGCCGGTTATGTGGCGGATGACGATCTGGCTATCGGCCCGCTGTCGCAGCTTGGCTGGGAGGTCAGCACGGTTTCCTGGCGTGATCCGGCAGCCGATTGGGATCATTTTGAGGCGGTGATCATTCGCACGACCTGGGACTATCAGAAATCACCTGAAGCCTTTTTGAAGGTTATCCGGAGAATTGATTCATCGACTGCTCGGCTTGAGAACCCGCTGAAGGTGGTCGAGTGGAACCTCAACAAACGATATTTGCGCGAAATGGAACTTTGTGGTTGCCCGATCGTCCCTACGATCTGGAATGCAGAATACACCGAGAGCGAATTTGCCTTCTGGAAGGCGGAACTTTCTTCAGACGAGTTGATAATCAAACCGGAGATAAGTGCGACGGCGGGGCATACGTATCGGCTGAGCTCTTTCGATCCGGACCTTGTCGGGATCTTTCGAGAGCGACCATTCATAGTACAGCCGTTCATGCCTTCGATAGTCACAGAAGGCGAATATTCGTTATTCTACTTTGGCGGCAAACTCAGTCACGCCATCTTAAAAAGGCCCGCTGCGGCTGATTTCCGTGTTCAGGAAGAACATGGCGGCATCATTACCGCGGTCACTGGTGACGAAAAGCTGCGTAATGCCGGGCAGGACGCCTTAGATCTCGTCGGGGAGTGTCTTTTATATGCACGTGTGGATCTCGTCCGAGATGCGGCAGGAAATTTTAGATTGATGGAACTCGAATTGATCGAACCGGCCCTTTACCTGAGGATGGACGAGCGCGCTCCAACATTTTTTGCCGAGGCCTTGCACGCACGGATGAATGAACTTTAAGCTCCTTATCCAATACGACGGCACCGATTTTCACGGCTGGCAGGTGCAGGAAAATGCCCGGACGATCCAGGGTGAACTTGAACGCGTGATCGGCGCGCTCGAGGGCTCTCCGGTAAAGGTTGCGGGCTCCGGGCGAACGGACGCGGGCGTTCATGCCGAAGGCCAAGTTGCAAACGTAAAACTCAATCGTTCCTGGACGGAGGAAAAGCTGCGAAATGCGATAAACGGCAACCTCTGGCGGGATATTCGTATCGTTAACGCAGAGAAGTCAGATGACAATTTTCACGCCAGGTTTTCCGCAAAAGGGAAGACTTATGTCTATCGGATCGTGAATGCACCCGTAATGTCGCCTTTTTGGCGGCGATATGCATTGCATGAAACGCGGCCCCTAGACGTTGCGCGAATGTCCATGGCGGCCCGGCTTCTTCTCGGAGAACACGACTGGACGGCATATAGCTCAGCTCTCTCCGAAAGCGAGAATAAGGTGCGCAATGTGACCGAAGCCGAAGTAAACTCCGTCTGGGACGGGAGAGCGTGCACGAACGTGATCGAATTTAAGATCCGCGCGAATGGGTTTCTGCGTTATATGGTCCGGTCCATTGCGGGCACCCTTCTTGAAGTGGGACGCGGCGAAAGGGAGTCTGATACAATTCAGGCTGCACTGGCAAACAGAGATCGCTACCTTGCCGGCCAGACTGCTCCTGCTTGCGGGCTTACCCTTGTAAAGGTTGACTATTGATCGCGATCGCAAGTATTTTGCGCTCGACTACGGACAGAGAAAACCGAACGGCCGAGATTGCCAAAATTCGATCTAGGGGCGGCAAACACGGTGTCCGAGAAAAGACGCTATGTTGATATATCATATTTTAGGGCCAGAAGTTTGGGCTAAGATCGAGCATAAGTCCGTCTATGAAGCTGAAAGTTTGAAGACCGAGGGATTCATTCATTGCAGCTACGCCTATCAGCTTGAAGGTGTTCTAGGTCGATATTTTTCGGATGCGGGCGAGGTCGTCATTCTTGCGATCGACACGCGGCGACTGACCTCGCGGCTTGTGATCGAGCCTTCGACAAACGACGAACTTTTCCCGCATATTTACGGGCCGGTGAACCTCGATGCGGTAGTGTCCCATGAGATCCGGGCCGCCGGGCGGGCAGCGTCTCGTGCTCCCCAGATCATCGATGCTTAAGAATTTCTCGCAAGTAATCGAACCAGGTTCGAACGATGAGAGGCTGCTGCGGCAGATCGACCTCTCCCGTCTGCCGAGGCATGTGGCCGTAATAATGGACGGAAACGGACGGTGGGCAAGACTGCGCGGGAAACCGCGTATCTTCGGTCATAATGCAGGCGCCGAATCGGTAAAGTCGATCCTTGACACGTGCGCGAGGCTGGGGATCGAAGCGGTCACGCTTTACGCTTTTTCTACAGAAAACTGGAAGCGGCCCAAAGCGGAGGTCTCGGCCCTGATGTCAATGCTAAAGCGCTATATTCGCAGCGAGATAGACGAGGTAAAAGCCAACAATATCCGGTTCCAGGCTATCGGGGCGATCGACGGATTATCCGACAGCGTTCGAAAAGAGATCGCCTGGGCAATGGAGCAAACGGCTGCCAACACTGGCACGGTCCTGAGCGTCGCTCTGAACTACGGCGGGCGGGCGGAGATCGTAGAGGCCTGTCGGCGAGCAGCTCGGCAAAGGCTTGAACAAGGCGATACCGTCGAAAGCATTGCAGACGACGACATCGAGCGGAATCTTTATACCCATGGCCTGCCGGATGTGGACCTGCTGATCCGTACGAGCGGCGAAATGCGGATCTCGAATTTTTTGCTGTGGCAGCTTGCGTATAGCGAGATCTACGTCACACCGACGCTCTTCCCCGATTTTCGAAGACAGCACGTTTTCGAAGCGATCATCGAGTATCAAAAGCGTGACCGCAGGTTTGGCAACATCAGCTCAACCAAGGCCGCCTGAGGCCGGGTTCTGTCCTGCCTTTCACGTTCATTTGCAGATCTCTCGGCTAGATCAGGCGAATTCGCCGTTTCAGGACTTCATATCGAACACTTAATTTTCGTGATAGTCTCTTCCAAATGAAAACACGCCTACTAACAGCAGCCGTTGCACTGCCGATCCTGCTCTTGTCGATCATCTTGCCCTGGTGGGTTCCCGAGACGATATGGATATTTGTTGTCATCGCGGTGCTGGCGTTGTCGGCCGGCCTATTCGAGTTTTTCACGCTAACGAAGAAACTTGAGCTAAAGGCGGATGCGGGGATCGCCTATCTCGGTGCGGCGGGCCTGACCGTGTCATTCATTCTTGACGCACCTGCAAATGCCCCTGAATTGCTGTTGGTGGCACTAGGGGTATTCGTCGTTATCGTCTTCGTTTCGCAGATGTTCCGATTCCAAAAGGATTTCTCAAAGATGCTCACCGGCATGGGCGTGACCGTCCTCGGGGTGATGTACATTACTTTCTTAGGCGGCTTCCTTATATCGGCCCGCGTTGGCTTTGATCCCATACTGTCTACCAAACTCTTGTTGTTCTTCTTCGTGGTGCTTTTTGGCTCTGACGCCGGCCAATATTTTTCGGGTAAGGCACTGGGTAAGAACAAGTTGGCACCGGCCATCTCGCCCGGCAAGACCGTCGAAGGCGCCATCGGCGGGCTCATCTCCGCCGCGGGCTTCGCCACCCTATGCACGCTCGCGTTCTTCCCCGAACTCCCCTACAAATTCTCTATCCCGCTCGGCATCGCTATGGCCGCCCTCGGCATGCTCGGCGACCTCGCCGAATCCGCCATCAAACGCGGCTCTAATACGAAAGATGCGGCATCCGTACTTCCCGGACACGGCGGGTTGCTCGATAGACTCGACAGTTTGTTATTTAATGCGCCGATATTGTATTATTTCGCTCGGTTTTACTTTTAGAGATGGGCGCATTTCGAGCTGAGGACAATAATAATACGTAGGGCGTGAGCGTAGCAGTATTTGCGTTCCGCCTTCCGACTGTCTCAACCCGGAAGGCGTTTTTATTTTGAAAGCAGGTTTTGCCCGCGAATAACGCGAATCAACGCAAATAAAAGAGAGATCAAATGGATGAGCTTCTTTACAAGGACGAGAGCTATCGCTTAATAGGCGCTTGTTTCGAAGTGTATAACACCAAGGGATTTGGTTTCACTGAACCTGTCTATCAAGAATGTTTGCAGCATGAGTTTACGCTTCAGCAAATACCATTCGTGCCTCAGCCGGCCATCCCTATGACCTACAAAGGCATTCCGCTGGAACAGCACTTCATTCCAGATTTCGTTTGCTTTGGGAAGATAATCGTTGAGCTTAAGTCGGCTTCCGCACTAACCGACGCCCATCGTGCACAAACCCTTAACTACCTGCACGCAACCACTTTTGAATTAGGTATTCTCGTGAATTTTGGTCAGTTCCCCAAGCTAGCGTATGAAAGACTGGCCTGCAATCGACGAAACAGCGCGTCCCGAAATGTCTACGAGATCATGTCCAGTAAGCTGGATAACTGAATTGTTCTTTATTAGCGCCCATTCGCGTTATTCGCGGGCAAAAAAATTCTTATGTTAGACACACTTGGAAGTTTGGAAAGGACACATACGTGCAGCGAACTGCGGGAAAGGAATATCGGCGAGCAGGTTGTACTCATGGGTTGGGTTGCGAAGAAGCGTGACTTTGGGGTTTTCACGTTCATCGATCTCCGCGACCGCGAGGGCGTTACGCAGGTTGTTGTTAGCGAGGAGACCTCGCCTGAAGCACACGCAAAGGCGAAGAACCTACGCGGCGAGTTTGTTATTGCGGTCAAGGGCGAGGTGGTCAGCCGTGCCGAAGGCACTCACAACAAGAAGCTCGCGACCGGGGATATCGAGATCAAGGTCAGAGAGCTCCTCATCCTGAACGATTCAAAAGTCCCGCCGTTCCAGCTTGAAGTTGCGGGGTCCGAGAACCTCGCAAGCGAGGACACACGGCTGAAATACCGCTATCTCGACCTGCGCCGGCCTCAGCTCCAGCACAACATCCGGATGCGTGCGAAGGCCGTTGCAAAGATCCGCGGGTATTTCGACGGCCGCGGATTCATAGAAATCGAAACGCCGATCCTGCTCAAATCCACACCCGAAGGCGCGCGCGATTTCATCGTCCCGTCGCGCATTCACACGGGCAAGTTCTTTGCCCTTCCGCAGTCGCCTCAGATACTGAAGCAGATCACCATGATCTCCGGCCTAGACCGCTATTACCAGATCGCCCGCTGTTTCCGTGACGAGGACCTCCGCGCCGACCGCCAGCCCGAGTTCACCCAGCTCGACATGGAAATGTCCTTCGTCAACCGCGAACAGGTCTATCGCGAGATGGAAGGGATGTTCAACCACGTCCTCAAACTGATCGACGTGCAACTGCCGACCGAATGGCCGCGCCTAACCTACGCTGAAGCGATGCGCCGATACGGTTCCGACAAACCCGATCTGCGTTTTGGGATGGAATTGGTTCACCTGTCAGAAGAGTTAAGGGAAACAGACTTTGCCCCGTTCGCCGAAATATTGGCCAAAGGCGGAGAGATCAAAGCGATCGTCGTGAAAGGCCGGGCCGACTATTCACGAAAGCAAACCGACGAGCTGCAGGAATTTGTGAAGCGCTATGGGGCCGGTGCTCTCGCGTGGATAAAGATAGGCGATGAGACAACCTCATCCCTGCTTAAGGTCCTGGGCGAAGGCAAGATTGAAGAACTCGCCTCAAAAGCGAACGCGGAAAAAGGCGACGCGGTTCTGATCGTCGCTGGCAAAAAGTCGGTTGTCGCAGCGGCCCTTGGCGCACTGCGTAACGAGGTGGCGAGACGCGAGAACCTTATCGACCGCAGCAAATACGAGTGCCTCATCGTCACTGAGTTCCCGATGTTCGAGCACGATGACGAGACGGACAGCTTCGTCGCGGCTCATCATCCGTTCACCTCGCCTATGGACGAGGACCTTGAGCTGTTCAAAACGGCTGTGAACGACCCGTCCCAGCACCACCTGCTCGGCCAGGTGCGTGCCAAGGCCTACGACGCCGTCATCAACGGCTACGAATGCGCCGGCGGCTCGATCCGCATCCATCAGAAAGAGGTTCAGTCCTTAAACTTCAAGGCCCTCGGAATGAGCCCCGAAACCGCCCGCTCTCGCTTCGGCTTCTTCCTCGACGCCCTAGAATACGGCACGCCCCCCCACGGAGGCTTCGCCGCCGGCATCGAACGCACCTGCATGATCCTCGTCGGCACCGAAAACATCCGCGACGTCATGGCATTTCCGAAGACCGCTTCGGCCCAGGACCTGATGATGGACTCGCCAGGCGACGTCGATGCATGGCAATTGCAGGAACTGGGAATAACGATAGCAGGTGACTGAACCGACCGGCTCCTGCTTCGCTTTTTTGCCCAAAATTGAGGTAAAATCAAGGAAATATTTAAACCATTCAGTCCGGCCGCGCATCTCATGCCTGCGTTGGCCGAAAAAGACAGAATTCGCCGGAGGATCAAAGATGATACGCAAAATAATTTTCAGCACGCTCGCCGTCGTGTTTTCAGTCACGCTTTTGTCGGCGTCCGCAGTCGCTCAGGGAGCCCCGGTGCGGGGAGAAGTGAAAATCAAGAAAGCTGACGGCTCGGTTGTTCCGGCGGTCGATGCCGTTGTCGAGGCCTTCCGAACAGACACAACTCGCGGTTCGTTACCACCGTCGAAGACGAACAGACGAGGCGAATTTAGCTTCGTTCAGATTCCGTACGGCCAAACTTTTGCGCTGGCGGTCAGCGGTCCCGGAATGAAGCCTTGGATCGAGCCGGGCGTTCGGGCCGGCCGCGATAACATAGTTATTACGGTTGATGAAGGCGACGGGCAAAAGCTTACAGAAGATGATGTGCGCAAGACACTTTCGGCGGCCGTTTCACCGACTGGAGAGTCAGTCGAAGAACAAAAGCGGCTCTATGAAGAAGAGCAAAAGAAGATAAAAGAGATCAGCGAAAAGAACCGGAAGATCCAGGAGTCTGACGCGATCGCCTCCAAAGCCAACTCCGACGGTGCAGCGGCTTTAAAGGCCAAGGATTACAATACAGCTATAGCGAAATTTACTGAGGGCGTGGAGGCCGTGCCGGATTTTGTAGGAAGCACTCCAATTATGCTGAACGGCAAGATGGTCGCTCATCGCGCTCGAGGTTACGAGTTCTATCGTGAAGGGGCCTCTACAACTGACGGCGCTCTTCGTCGGTCCAAGTTCGCAGAGGCGAATAAGGATTACGACGACGGCCTGGCTGCGTTTGATCAAGCAATGGCAATTATAAAGGCGGCACCGGCTCCTGCAGATGCCAATGAGCAGAAGACGAGAGCGAACGTGAAGCTTGAGCTTCTTACAAATGCCGTCGAGATCCACAGGCTGAAGGCTATCGGTCAGGTCGATAATTCCAAAGGCCAGGAGGCCTCTATGGTCATATCGGAATATCTTCTGGCTGAGACCGATCCTGTGAAAAAAGCCACCGCGGAAATGACACTTGCAGATATTCTCAGAGAGAACGGTGACTGTGACGGTTCGATCCCGGTGTACAAGAGAATTCTGGGGTCAAGCCCCGATAATGTTGATGCTCTTGCGGGAGCCGGTCTTTGCCTTTTTAGTGCCGGCTACGGGAACGATGACAAGACACAGATGCAGGAGGGGCTTAATTTAATGCAGCGGTTTATTGACACTGCGCCCGACACGCATCGGTTAAAGACAAGCGTGAGAGACGCGGTTGACTTGTTGAAAAACGAACAGAAGTTGACACCTCAAAGGGCTCCGGCACGTCGAAGGCCCTAATGGAAACAGCAAAACTGGTGATTCCAAACCGCTTTGATCCGGGGCAGATCGAAGCGGTTTTTCTTTTTTTGATTGCTTGCCTGACAGCCGACCGAATCTGGTCAGCAAAGATCCGTTAGGCCTGAGCTCGCTCAAAATGGCCGGAACGCCTCATTTTTTTCGAACCTTGTCATAATTCCTTTCTTTCCGGTGTTTCTTTGATGTAATTCAGAACATTTCTTAAAAAAATCGGAGGCAATGATGCAGAAAAAGTTATATCAACGGTTAGCCATTCTAACGGCACTATTTTTATTTGTGTGCGCGGGAACGGTACTCGCGCAGAATACGATCTCGGGGGAATGGAAGGCCGATGCGACCAAAGCAAAGGGAGACAAGATCAGCATTACTTTCTCACGTAAAACGGAGCGCGGGGGGACCAATCAACACGGAACTGGCTATGCTTTTGAAGAGATTCAAGGCCTTAACCGATCGGACACTGCGAATGGGCGAGTAAGCTTTCGCCTCGTTCGGGATGCGGGAACGATCGAATGCGAGGGAGCGTTTGTGGACGGGAAGGGCTTAGGCACCTTCAGATTCGTACCCAACACCGGCTTTATCGACGCCATGCGCGGACGGGGTTTCGATTTTACGGCATCAAGATCCAAAGGCGGCCAGGATTCGATCGAAGAACGGCTTTTTGCTGCCGCGACGCTTAACGTGACGATCGCCTTGGCAGACGATCTTAGAACCGCAAATTTTCCAAACCTTGATGTTGAAGACCTGTTCAAAGCAGCGATCTTTAAGGTTGACGGAAAGTTCATGGCGGAAATGAATGCTACCGGTTTTCCGAATTTGAGCATGGAAGACCTGGTCAAAGCACGCATCTTCAAAATCGACGCGGACTTTGTGCGCGGAGTGAAAGACATGGGGTTTGGATCTGACAATTTTGAGAATCTCGTCAAGTTCAGCATCTTTAAGGTGACGCCGGAATTTCTCGCCGAACTCCGCAGTGAAGGCCTCAACGAGCTCACGTCGGAAGATGTCGTCAAGCTGAGGATCTTTAAGATCGACGCAGCTTATGTCCGCGAAGCACGCGTGAGTGAGCCTAACATTACGGTCGAACAATTGGTGAAAAAGCGGATCGGCGTGCGTCGCTGATCCTACCCGACCTGCTAGACTATTTGTGCTATGGCCGTCCT
The DNA here is from genome assembly GCA_035327545.1 of Pyrinomonadaceae bacterium. Lineage (GTDB taxonomy): Bacteria > Acidobacteriota > Blastocatellia > Pyrinomonadales > Pyrinomonadaceae > OLB17. Next base: position 231,413 of record DAOLDE010000003.1, read on the forward strand.
CTTCCGGGGCGGCCATTTTTCTGCCGAAAAGACGACCTAGAAATCTGTGAATCGCGTCCCAATGTCCTAGTCCAGTTCGCGATATCTGGCGGGTGTGGAGCTGGGGTCTGACACGGTCGATCTTCCTGCGAACCGAACAGGGCCGCCACCTCACAACATCTATCTGCGTTAGTTGAAGTTAGCGTCATTGGCGGTATATCTTTAGGGGTATGAGTCGATTCGTTGTTTCCTGGTTTTTATTGCTATTATTGCCGCCGATAATGTTTGCGCAAACTCCGAAGGAGCTGGCCGACATCTGGGAGAGTCAGCATGTATCAAGGATCCTTCCGTCGGACGTGCGCCACAAGGATTTAAAAGTATATCTGGAGCAGCTCCGATCTCTCGGATCGAACGTTGCGGAGGTGGGGCGAAGTGTTTCCGGCAAGGAGATCTACCAGATCGAGTTTGGAAATGGCCCGCTAAAGGTCTTCCTTTGGTCGCAGATGCACGGCGACGAGCCCACGGCAACGTCGTCTCTTATTGACCTTTTCGCAGTGTTCCAGATGAATCGAGAGGCCCCTTGGGTAACGAAGATCGCCGAGTCAATGACGATCAGGGCCGTGCCAATGCTCAACCCTGACGGTGCCGACCAGTTTATCCGCCGAAATCTGCAGGGACTTGATATCAATCGCGATGCGATCGCTCTAAAGTCGCCGGAGGCGCGATTGCTAAAGAAGCTTCGCGATGACTGGTCGCCTCATATTGGGTTTAACCTTCATAACCAGAATTCGCGAACTACTGCTGGCGAGAGCTTCAGGCAGGCCGCGATGTCGTTCCTTGTCGTTTACGGCGATGCTGCAAAAACTACCAGCGATGGCCATGAACGTAACAAACGTTTGGTTTCGGGGATGGTCAGAGCCGTCGAAGAATTTATACCGGGTCAAGTCGGGAAATATGACGATGAGTTTACCGCGACCGCATTCGGCGATAATTTTTCCGCCTGGGGAACACCTGCGATATTGATCGAGACGGGTGGTCTTCACGGACGGTCAGAGATGTTCCTTGTAAAGTTGAATTTCGTAGCGATCGCAACCGCTCTCAAGTCTCTCGCCGACGGTTCGCAGCGATCGTTCGATCCGCAGATTTATGACCGTTTGCCGCAAAATACCTCAGGGCGCCTTATGGACGTCATATTTAGGAATTGCAGCATAATTCTCGGAGAACTAAAGGACCAGCCATTTATGATCGTAGAAATCGTTTCTGGCGACATCGGCATTAACGCCGAACGGCGTCGAGCATCGTTTCCGGTGCCGATGGTCGTCAGGAGGATAGGGGAATTGTCTGGTGTGAGAGGGCTTGAGGAGTACGATGCACGAGGTTTTCATGTCGTAGGGCGACGCCAGCCGATAGCGGTGGGTGGCTTTGCCGAGCTGCTTTTCTATAAGAAAGACAGACAGATCGATTGGCGGGGCCCTGATCTGGAACAAACGCATCAGCCGGACGCGATCTATTCTGTCGGCCGATGGGTAATGGGTGAAGGCGTGGTGCCGAAGAGATAGACTAATGCTCGAATACCTCAAGGTCAGCAACATCGCATTGATCGACGAGATCGAGGTCGAATTCGGCCGGGGCCTCAATCTGCTTACCGGTGAGACCGGATCGGGCAAATCGATCATAGTTGACAGCCTGGGTATGTTGACAGGAGCGCGAGCTTCTGCAGATCTAATAAAGGATGGATGCGATTCGGCTCGGGTCGAAGGTGTATTTCGACTGATCCCCGATGGCGGCCTTCGGGCTCACTTTACGGAGCTTGGTATCGAGATCGCCGACAACGAAGAAACGGAGCTCATCGTTACCCGTGAGCTATCGGCAAGCGGGAGAAATCGCGTATTCATAAACGGAAGACTGATTACGCAGAACGCACTGAAGAATATCGGCGCGCGACTGGTTGTTATCCACGGTCAGGGCGAACACGCCACGCTGTACGATACGTCGAGCCACCTCGAACTACTTGATGCGTTTGCAGATGTAATGGACGAGCGTCGTCATACGTCTGAGGCATTCGAAGCATTTCAGGCGGTCACACGGGAACTCGAGGGATTAAGATCGGACGAGGCCGAAAAGCTTCAGCTTCTCGACATACTGAATTTCCAGATAGAAGAGATACAAAAAGCCGGCTTGGCGGAAGGAGAGGACGAAGACCTTGCCGAAGAGAAGCTGCGATTGAATAACGTTGAAAAGCTCTCGTCGCTCAGCCGTGAGGCCTTCGGGCTGCTATACGACGACGATAATTCAGCCTCGGCGACGCTGGAAAAGGCATCTCGCCGGATCGAAGAGCTCTCAGTTTTTGACAAACGATTCGCCGAATACCTCGATGAACTTCGGTCTGCATCTGCGGTCATCAACGACTTGGCGACAACAACGCGAAATTTCAATGGCGAGCTGGAGTTTTCGCCAGATCGGCTCGAGCAGATCGAGTCCCGTTTGAATGACATTGCCATGTTGACAAGGAAATACGGCGGGTCCATCCGATCCGTGCTGGAGCACCTCGATGCTTGCCTTCGCCGACGTGAGAATATCGAAACCAGCGAGCTTCGCGAAAAGGAGTTAAAAGTTAAGGCCGAAAATTCGTGGAACGGGTACATTGACGCGGCTTTAGGGCTGCACGAGAAGCGAAGCAATGCAGCAGAAAGATTTGCGAAACTTGTCGTGGCTGAACTCCGAACAGTAGCTCTCGATAAGGCCCGGTTCGTGGTTGACGTCAGGTCACCTTCAAAAGAAGAGCTTGCCATTAGCAATTTTGCCGGCTGTTCGGCGACCGGAATTGACGATGTCGAGTTCCTGTTTTCGGCCAATCCCGGCGAGCAGCCAAAGCCGCTCGCACGCGTTGCGTCCGGCGGTGAGGCGTCTAGATTAATGCTGATACTCAGAACAACTGCTAATGAAGGTTCGAATGACTCAGCGGCCGTTTTTGACGAGATCGATGCCGGGATCGGTGGCCGGGTCGCAGAGGCGGTTGGCCTAAAATTAAAGGAGCTTGCCAAGCAGCAGCAAGTTCTCTGCGTAACCCATCAAGCCCAGGTTGCGTCAAAAGCGGACAAGCATTTCGTTGTTGAAAAGCACGTCAAGAAAGGCCGTACGTCGATAAACGTGAGAGAATTGAATGCGGCCGAACGGGTCGAGGAGATCGCTCGGATGCTTGCGGGCGAGACGATAACCGATGCTGCCCGCGAGAATGCGAGAGAAATGATCGCCTCCGCGCGCTAGGAGAGCAGAATGCCGGCGACCGGATAATTGTGCTTTCACCCGAGGTGGTCAGTAATTAGTTTCAAGATGTCGGTCGTTTCGGTTGCCCGACGGCCCCGCACCTATGCCCCCAAAAGTTCTTGCAAAAGTAATTCGCGGCGAGACAGTAGAATCCGTCCATCGCGGCCATTTGATCGTGATAGATGGTGAAGGAAATGTCATTCTGTCGATCGGCGAACCAAAGTCCGTGACGTTCTTTCGTTCTGCCTCAAAGCCGCTTCAGGCGATACCGCTGATCGCGAGCGGTGCGGCGGACGAATTTCATTATTCTGAGGAAGAGATCGCTCTTGCGTGCGCTTCGCATTCGGGCGAAGCTCGTCATGTTCGTATCGCTCAACTGATGATCGAGCGGATAGGGCTCTCTGAGGTTCATCTGCGCTGCGGCGCCCACCTGCCCTTTTATGAAAAAGAAGCGGAACGGATGCAGCGTGCCGGGGAATATCCGACCCAATTTCACAACAACTGTTCGGGAAAGCATGCGGCAATGCTCGCGCTCGCAAAACACATCGATGCGGATATTGCCACTTATGACCTGCTCGAGAATCCTGTTCAACAGAGGATATTAGAAACTATCTCGAAGTTTGCGGAGTTTCCCTTAGGGAAGATCAAGATCGGGATCGACGGCTGCGCAGCACCGAACTTTGCCTTGCCCCTTCAGTCAATGGCGCTCAGTTTTATAAATCTGATGCGCCCCCACATATTTGACCCGGCCACACAGAATGCGGCCGAACGTATAGTTTCCGCGATGTCGAAATTTCCCGAACTCATCGGCGGCAGCGAGCGGTTGGACACAATGCTGATGCAGGCAGCCGAAGGGCGGATCATCTCAAAGGTTGGAGCCGACGGCGTTTGGCTTTGCGGAGTTCTGCCCGGCAATGAATATCCGACAGGCCTCGGGATCGCCCTCAAGATCGAGGACGGCGACGACCGCCGAGCACGTCCTGTGGTCGCGGCAGCCACGCTGAAAGCATTTAGAATTTTTGGTTCCGACGCTTTGCCTGAACTCTCATCGATGCCTGTTAAGAATCGGCGGGGCGACACAGTCGGCCGGGTCGAGGCCGCAATCACGGGAGGATCTACATGAAGTTGGCCACTGCAATGGCGATAACCGTTTTCTTTTTTCCCGCTGCAGGAGCACAGAGTAAACCGCCGCTTTTGGCCGAACCGGTCGTTGCCGCGTTGGCCAACGAACTCTCAGGTGAGACGGCAAAACGGGATCTAGAATACGTTTCCCGGCAGCATCGCATGCGCGCATCGAAAGGCATTTCGGTCGCAGCAGAGTTTATTGCCGCACAGGCCCGTTCATACGGCCTTGAAAGTGTTGAAATACTGAAATTTCCTGCAGACGGAAAGACTTTCTATGGCACGCAGAAGGCGCGGCCAGCGTGGAACGCGGAGTTCGCGGAGTTGTGGGAGATCGGAGCCGACGGCAAGCCGGCGGTCCGGATCGCGAGCTGGGACGCGATGCCGCTGGTGCTCGCCCAAGACAGCGAGACCGCAAATGTGACAGCGGAGTTGATCGACGTCGGCGCGGGGACGAGCGAGGGCGATTATGCGGGCAAGGACGTTAAGGGGAAGCTTGTGCTTGTCTCTGCACAGCCGGAAGCGGTTTATCGGCTTGCGGTCGAGCGATTCGGAGCGGCCGGCATTCTGAGCTATGCGCAAAATCAACGGACCGCCTGGTTCGGCGAGAACGACAACCTTATCCGATGGGGCCATTTGGATAGTTTCACCTTAACGAAGACCTTTGGCTTCATGCTCTCGCTTAAACAGGCCCGCGGATTCCAGGCCCGGCTTTCACGCGGCGAGAAGATCACGATGAAGGCCGAGGTCCGTGCCGGACGCGAGCCGGGCACTTATGATATCCCCACAGCCGTGATCCGCGGGTCGGACCCGCAACTCCGTGAAGAGGAGATAGCCTTTAGCTGCCATCTCGATCATCCTCGCCCCGGCGCGAACGACAATGCCAGCGGCTGCGTTACGATCCTGGAGGTTGGCCGCACGCTCGCAAAACTCATTCGTGAGGGAAAGATCGAGCGGCCCAAACGTTCGATCCGCTTCATCTGGCCGCCGGAGATCGAAGGGACGCTCGCGATCCTCAACGCCCGGCCGGATATCACGAAACGCATCAAGGCCGTCATCCACATGGACATGGTCGGCGGCGGGCCGGAGACCAAAGCGACTTTTCACGTCACCCGCGGGCCGGCAAGCCTGCCTTCGTTTGTAAATGACGTGGCAGAGGCATTTGGCGAGTTTGTCAACGAGCAGTCGTATCAGTTCGCCGCTACGGGGAATGCCGCGTATCCGCTCGTCGCACCCGAAGGCGGCAAGGAACCACTGAATGCCCGAATGGCCGATTTCTCGATGGGCAGCGATCATCAGGTCTATACTGACAGCTCATTCGGCATTCCCGCGATCTACCTGAACGACTGGCCGGACCGATACATTCACACAAACTACGACACGCCCGCGATGATCGACCCGACCAAGCTAAAACGCGCCGGGTTCATTGGGGCCGCGAGCGGTTATTTTCTTGCTAATTTAACTGCAAAAGATGAGAAGGCGCTTTTCGAAACAATCGTTACCCGCAGTGTACGAAGAATGGCGAGAATGTTGGAAAGGCGGGTCGAATTGAGCAAAGAAGAAGCATTCAAGTCAACTCGGTTTCATTTCTGGCACGACGGCAAGGTTTTCGATTCGCTGCAATTCTTTTTTGATGCTTCGTCTGCTCTTAAGAACGAATCGGTGAGGTTCTTTTCGGAGCAGCAGCGGATCGCCGGTGAATTAATCGAAGAAGGTCTCGCTGAAGGCGACGCTCGGCTCATCTTCAAACGCAATCCGGAGATCAAAGGCTCGATGACGGCTTTCGGCTACAACTACTTCACAGACAAGTTCGGCGAGGAACGATCCCGGACGATCCGCCTCCTTCGTTTCCAGGGCGTTCGCGGTTCCGACGGCGAATATGCTTAGGAAGTTTTGAATTTCGCCGACGGCAAACGAAATGTCCAGCAGATCCGCGACGCGGTCTCAGCTATCTACGGCCCGGTACCGGTCGAACTTGTGTTGGAGTATCTCAGGGCCCTCGAATCTATTAACGTGATTCAGCGATCGGACACACGCTAACCGGCTTGTCCATATAGGCTCTTAAAGTCTTCACGCCCAAATGCCTTATCGAGCCAAAGGTTCGTCAGTTTTTCCTGAATGCTGTTCGCACGCAGGCGATCGTTGAGATTTTTGAAATCGACGAAATCGAGGTGCTGGTCCTGGTTGAAGCATGAGAAGACGAAGAATTCCTCGCCTGTGTGCGGGTTCACGTGCCGCTGCAGGCACTGGGCGCAGACTTCCTTCATCATGCACTGCATGGGCGAGTTGATCGAGCCGATAGCTACATGTTCGGGCTTCAGATAGGGTTTTAGGACACCGTGGCGGGCTTCGCGGACGCCGTTCATCATCCGGTCCGAACCGATCGCGACAATGCGGTCGACATCTTTAAGGTTTAATCGGGTCTGGCCGAAACGGCCCTCGGCATACGCGACCATTGCCTGCACTATATTGCCTCGGAAATGCGAATCCTGCGGCCGCATCGGGCGGATCTCTTTGCCGGCGTCGGTGGCCCAGATGACCTGATCGGTGGCTTTCTCGATCTCCTGCCGCCTGAAGAGGTCCTCGCCTTGTTTGTAACCGGCGAAGTAGATGACGTGGTTATTGTTCTCGCGAAGTGCCCGTGCGATAGAGAAAAGCACCGCATTGCCAAGGCCCCCGCCCGCAAGCAGAACGGTCTCGTTGATGGGTATTTCGGTCGGAGTGCCTGTCGGCCCCATCACGAGCACTTCTTCTCCTTCTTTAAGCAGCGAGCAGAGCCGGGATGACGTTCCCATTTCGAGCACGATCATCGACAGCAGTCCCTTCTCTTCGTCCACCCAAGCACCGGTCAGGGCGAGCCCTTCCATAAGGAGCCGAGTGCCTTCAACGACCGGGGCGGAGGTTTCAAAGTTCTGCAGCCGATAGAACTGGCCCGGGCGAAACTTTCGGGCCTGAAGCGGGGCTTTGACCACGACGTCAACTATGGTCGGCGTCAGACGCTCGACCTTGACGACATATGCACGAAGCTGTTCGTCCAAAGTTGCGACCAGTTTGTCAAAAATCGCATCCTTTTCCGCTTGACGAAGCGACCCATGCTCAGCTATCTCATCTTCGAACAACTGGACGACCTTCGCATATCCGTCCTTCGCCGAAGCCATGGCCTTTACGACGTTGCCGGCATATTTCGGATGGTTGTCGCCGTAGTACGAAATGAACTTGCCGTCCTGTTCGTATGAGGTGAAAAAGCCGCTTTCATTCTTCTCTGCGGGCACGGCATGAAATCGACCGTCCCCGTTCTTCGTCAATCTGTACGGCTGGAAGAACTGTCGCCATTCGTCGAGCTGGAAAGTTCCGGGCATTTCCTTCTCATATATCACATTCGGCGATGTGCCGGCTGCCACGCAAACCGTGCGGGCAGGGAACTCGCGAATGTCGTCAGTCTTTTCAAATTTACCGGTCTCCGCGACATATTCGAGGCGTTCGAACTTGACCGACTTGACCGCGTTGAACTCATCAGGTACCGCCTCGACCGGATTCATACATTCGACAAAATCGATGCCTTCTTCGAGAGCTTTCTGTACTTCTTCGTGATTTAGCCGATAGGCCGGAGAGTCCTGGAGGCGCTTTCGGTAAATGAGGGAGACCCCGCCCCAACTGCGAACAAGCGGGATAAAGTTGGGTACGCCGCCGGAACGAGCGGCACGCTGACGTTCCTCGCGAATCGCTCGGCCATGTTCGAGAAACTCGGCCAAAACGACGCGTTCTTCTTCATCAAATTTTTCGCTGGCGGCCTCTTCGCCAAACTCCGCCACGACGTCTTCCCACTTCTTGAGCATCTTCTCTACCTGCACTGGGTAATAAGCGAAAAGCTCGGTGGCGGTATCAATACCTGTGAGCCCGCCGCCGATGACGACGGCAGGAAGACGCACTTGCAGGTTTGAGAGAGTATCCTTCTTGAACGCACCCGTTAACTGGAGGGCCATCAGGAAATCCGAGGCCTGGCGGATCCCGCGGATCAGATTGTTCTTCATCGGAACTATCGTTGGCCGTCCGGCACCTGTGGCTATCGCAATGTGGTCGAAACCAAACGACCATGCGTCTTCGATCGTGAGTGTGCCGCCAAAACGGATCCCGCCATATGCCCTGAAACGCTTTCGCCGCGAGAGCATAAGCTGAACCATCGTCAAGAAATTCTTGTCCCAACGAACGGTGATCCCGTACTCTGAAACCCCGCCAAAGCCGGAAAGAATTCGCTCGTCGAGCTGTTCTGTGATCTCGCTAAGATCCTTGATCGGTTTCGGGAAGCTCGGGGCATCGCTGCCTAAGCCTTTGCCCGTTTGCTGTGAGCTATCCGGCGCATCAGTAATAGGAAGCCCGGTCCAGTCGGCAGGAAGCGGCTCGATCTTGAGCCCGTCGATACCGACCACGCCGAAACCTTCATTCAACAGATAATGGGAAAGTGTGTACCCGGCGGGCCCGAGGCCGACGACGAGTATATTTTTTCCGTTGTAAGGCAGCGGATAGGGGCGCTTGGCATTAAGCGGATTCCAACGCGTCAGAAGGCTATAGATCTCAAATCCGTATGGCAGGTTCAAAACGTCTGTTAGTGTGTGGGTTTCGGCCAGAGGGATGTTGACGGGCTCCTGTTTCTGGAAAATGCACCCCTTCATACAGTCGTTGCAGATGCGGTGCCCGGTCCCGGCACACATAGGATTGTCGATGGTCACCAGAGCGAGCGATCCGATCGGATCGCCCTGCTTTTTTAACAGGTGCATCTCAGAGATCTTTTCGTCCAGCGGGCAGCCTTCTGTCTTTATACCCAGCGGATTCCGTTTTACGCTTCCATCTTTTTCGTGCAGGCCGGTGGAGCATGCGTCCTTGTCGCGCTCGTGGCAGATCATGCAGTAATCTATCTCATACAGAGCATCGCGCATGGGGCCGCGATCATCGGTAAGCTTGAAGCCGTCGCGGCGGCGAAGATCGTCAGGCCGGCCCCGCATGATGTTATGAAGCTTCGGGTCGGGATGGATCAAATGCACCAGGTTCTGATAATCGAGTGCATGCGGGACCCTGAAGGATGCCCATTTTCTCACGCCTTTGTAATACTCGTTTGCCGACCACGCTTCGAGCATCGACACGGCCGCTTTTAGAAGGAGCAGGTCGCCCGTAGCATTGATCTCGAGTACGAATTTCGTGAAGATCGTTCCGAATGGGCCGTCCTTCAAGAGTTCGACCGCTCTACCAAGCCGATTAACGGTTTCCTGAATCTCTTCGGGACGATCAGCTTCCTTTGAAAGGGCCTCTTCAGCATCGAGCAAACGCGATGCGATGCTGGCAATTGCGAGTTCATCGTCGTGGATCAGCGTCTCGTCGAAGCACTTTAGGCGGAGGTCATTGATCGCCCGGTCCAATTGCGCGGCTTCGACGGGGTCGAGCTTTTCCTTAAAAGTCTTTATGGCCCGTCGTTGGACGAAGAACTTATACTTCCATATTGGGTTTTGGGCTACTATCTCGCGTTCAAGCTCGGCACGTTCCTTTGCAACACCGAACAAGCGGGCGACGAAATCCGAAAGATACGGCGCAGAGTCGGTCAGTATTTTCGAAACAACACGCTTTTCAAAACCGATACCACCTTCAGAGATATAATTGGTCAAAGATGCGTGCAAAAGCGGGTCCTTGCCGGCGAGGTCGGCGTAAAACTTTTCAGCAAGGTCTTTGAGGCGTACTGCGTCGTAAAGATCTGAGTATTTAAAGCCCGGGATCCCGAGGTCGAAGTCCGAACCCGCCGACGGAACACGGTCCGTAAAATTTCCCAATGCCTCTCTCTGCTTACCCATTTTTCACCACCTGCGCAAACGAAAAGTATAACATTCAGTCCGTTGGCGAGCCAAAATACCGCCCTTGTGGCCTGGGGCCGTTTTTTGCCGAAAGACGCTGATCCAATTAACTTTACGCGAAAAAGAATGAAAAACGGGCCTGAATATGATATAAGTCGATTTTGCGCTCGTGGCGCAGGCCTCAGCCGCGCCAAGTTTCTCAGGCAAGTATGGAAGAAGATCAGCGGCTTACCCCCCTACCCAAAACAACGGCCCTTCGCGAGGTGAACGGTGATTACGCCCCGTCCTACTCATCGTATTACGATGACGAATCGTTTGAGGGCCGACGGTCGATAAGGCAGCACCTTGCGGTGGTGGTAAAACGCCTGCCCTGGATCCTTGCGCTTACGATCCTTGTCACATCTGCCGCTGCTTTTTATATGTACCGGCAAAAGCCCGAGTACGAGGCGACGACACTGATGCTGATCGAGCCGAGGCGGCCGAAGGTCACATCAAAAGATTCGATAAACATCAATTTCGGTAATGACGTAAATTATTACAACACCCAGTTAAAGCTTCTCCAGAACGCTGAACTTATGCGTGAGGTTGTGGTGGACCTCAAGCTTCACGAGAAACCTGATCTGTTTGGCAGCCCGTCACGCGGTTTTGGCGAAACTCTTCGCTCCATCTTTACCAGTGAGAAAAGAGACGCGGGGCCCGTTCTCTCGCTGCCGGTCATCCGGCAGGACGAAGGAACGGCGGCACAGGGCCGGCCTGCTTTGTCGCCGGAAGAGCTGAATCGAGCGAATCACTATGCCGCCGTTCTCGCCGGAGGAATGAGTGTGTCACAGAGGGAGCGCACTAATTTGGTGGACGTAAGCGTGAAGGCTCACATCCCGGAACTTGCGGCCGCAGTCGCGAATCGAGTGGCCGAAGTCTTTAAGCGACAAGATGCCGAACGCGAGACAGAGGGGGCCGTAAAGGCGAAAAATGATCTGGAAAAATCGATCGAAGAATTGGAGAAGACGATCAGCGATCAGGAAGGCGAACAGATCGCTTTCATGCGTGAAAGCAACCTGCCGCTTGCAGAAAAGGGGCAGGAACTGGCGGCCAGCCGTCTTCAGGGGCTGAGCGCGACGTGGATCAAGGCCATCGAGGACCGCCGACAGCTCGAAGGTCGATACAATGCTGCGGTCGCAGCCAATAACCGTGGTGAAGGCCGCGGGATCCCAGAGTTGACGGAGAGCAAGATCTACCAGGAGGCGGTCCGTCTGGCGACAGAACGACGGGCAAAGCTGCAGGACGACATTCGAAATATTGACAAGCAGATCCAGGCGGCCGAGACCGAGCGCGCCGAGCTGCTCGTTCGATACACTCCTGAGTATTCAGAGGTGCAAAAGCGAGACGAGCGGATCACTTCGCTGACGGCGGCAAAGGAGCGCCTCGAACGTGAAACGACCGATCTGATCGAGCGAGAACGGCAGACCGTCGATCGTGACGCGGTGAACAGCGCTCTTGTTTCGATGCGTTCGCTATTGGAATCGAAGCGACGTGAAGAGGCACAGGCCCAGGCGGCCTACGAACGCGAAGCGCAGATCGCGAATGTACAGGGAGTTGCGGCGACAAGGCTTACGACGCTGAGCCGAAGTATTGAGACCAACCGGAATCTGCTTGATACTTATCGTCAGCGAGTGAAAGAGCAGGAACTGGCGATAGAGAACAGCAGCCCGGATAACATTAAGATCGCGGCCGAGGCTATTGCACCCACGACGCCGATCGGTCCACAAAGGAATCGCAACATAATGATCGCGTTCCTGCTTTCGCTTGCCGCTGGCATCGGGCTCGCGTTCCTGATGGATTATCTTGACGATTCAGTCAAGACGTCTGACGATATCGGGCGACATCTCGGATTACCTACTTTGGCCCTTATCCCGCATCACAGCGGGACCGAACGCCGCAGGTTAAGTCTCGGGCCCGCGAATGGTCAAAGTCCGCCGGTTACATCGATAGTGACGCTGGAAGAGCGCCATTCGCCAATGGCTGAAGCTTATAGACACTTGAGGACGTCGCTCTTGTTCTCGTCCGCGGGCAAGCCTCCGCAAACGATCCTCGTTACATCGTCCCAGCCGTCTGAAGGAAAGACGACCACGGCCATAAACACCGCCATCACCCTTGCCCAGTCGGACGCGGATGTGGTCATCATCGATTGCGACCTTCGCCGGCCGCGCCTCCATACTTATTTCGAGATGGAGAATACTCAGGGCCTCACAAATTACCTTTCAGGCGAGCCGAATACCGACCAATTGATCAAACGATGCAAAGGCCTTCCGAAACTCAGGGTAATTACCAGCGGGCCGATCCCGCCGAATCCGGCCGAACTGCTGAGCTCAGACGAAATGAAGAAGCTAATACAGTTTCTCCGCGGCCGATATAAGCACGTTATTATCGATTCGCCTCCGGCGATCTCATTCACAGATGCGTCGATCCTGTCCACTTTGGTTGACGGCGTTGTGATAGTTGCAATGGCAGGAAAGAGTTCGATGCATTTGATGAAGCGCTTTAAACAGCGTTTGGGGAATATCGGAGCACGGGTTTACGGCGTGGTTCTCAACGGTATAAAGGCGAACTCGATGGAATATGACTATTACGGATCCGGCTACTACGAATACTATGGTAAGAGCGAGGTCGATACGGCGACGCCTTATTTTGAGGATGTGAACTCGAAGAGTTCCACCAACGGGCACTGACCCGACCCCCTTTGATGGAGCTATTCCACAAAGCCGATCTGAACCGTCTCAATTGTCGTTCCCGAGGAATTTTGACAATGCCGCTTCCCAATCGGGCATAGGCGGGAATCCGAGTTTGTTAGTGATCAGACATTTAAGCCTGGAGTTGGTCGGCCTTGGGGCTGGTCGCTCAAGCTGGTCAAAGGTCACGGCTTGCACCAAGCTGTCGTCCAATCCACCGATCTCACAGATCTTCTTCGCGAACTCATAATAGCTGCAGCCCGGGCCGGAATTGACCACATGGTAAACGCCAGGCAGATCGGCTATTGCGAGGTCGATAAGCCGCGAGGCCAGGTCTGGGCCATAGGTGGGCGTGCCAAAGCAGTCTGAGATCGCATTTACCTGTGTTCCTGCTGCGAGTAGCCCAGCCAGATTGCTTAGAAAATTATTGCCTCCACGGCCGAAGATCCAACCGGTCCGGACGATGATCGAGCGAGGGTACACCGAAAAGGCCCTTTTCTCACCTTCCCGTTTCGATCGCGCATAAACCCCGATCGGGACAGGGGTATCCCGCTGCGTATAAAAGCCCGATCTCGCGCCATCAAAGACATAGTCTGTCGAGATCGTTACGAATGCCGATCCCGAGGTGCGACAGGCCCCGGCAAGGTTTTCTACGCCCGCGATGTTGACCTTATCGCACAGGGCCTGATTGGATTCGGCTGCGTCCACATTGGTGTAAGCGGCACAATTCAACACCGCGTCCGGCTGGAGGTCAGCTATCACACGTTTTACCGACACCTCGTCTGTAATGTCTAGATCGGATCTTGAGAGAGCGATAACGTCAATTTCACGTTCCAAGGCAACGCGAACCACAGCACGCCCGACCATACCATGTGCACCGGTGACGACGATCCTCATGAATGTAAGTTACTACAAAAAAACATTCTAGCCGCTGCAACCAATCGGTCAAATAGGGTATCCTAACGATGCCGTCCAAAGGGCAGCCCGTTCATTCGGAACTTCAAGCTTCTCGACCCCCATTTTCGGCCAACTGCCGGAGAATTCACGCAGGAGACTCTCAAATCAATGAAAAGAACGACCACCATTCTCTCAATTGCCGCCGTGATCGCATTGGGCACGCTGGTTTCGGCTGCGCAGGCACCCGAAGCGACACCAAATTCGAGATCCGGCGAATCGAAAGCAGATGCACCTTCCAAACAGGTTCTTAAGCGTTCTGGCGACGGAACGCTCGAGTTTCCCGAGATCGATGGCTGGGTCAAAGGTACCCTGGTCAAATATCCCCAGAAAGAATTGGGGTACGGTCTTAACTATGACGCGGAACGGGGTAATCGGGTTTCGATCTATGTCTATAATGGAGGACGAAAGGACATCGGCAAATCCCTGGAAGGCGTAGTCAAAGACGAGATCGAACGCGCAAAAGCGGAGATCGATATGGTGGCTGAGATGGGAGCCTACACAGATGTCAAAGTGATAAAAGACGAGCGGACCATGCTGGGCGGCAAAGCAGGGAAGATCGAGACTCTCCGCAAGATCTTGTCGTTCAAATCGCGGGGCGTGGAACTGCATTCCGAGATCATAATTTTTCCTTTCGAAGGGAATTTCGTAAAACTCAGGGCAACGAGGCCGGTAAGTCTTGGAACGACCGGGGAAGAGGCGGTTGCGCGGCTGATGACCGAGATCGAGAAATTCTTTCTGATGTATATGGACATCTCGGATGCGACAAAGACGGCTTCAGTGTTTCACTGATCTATGAATAGATCGAACGAAGAATGCGAAACCATCACTCTCGGCCGTCGATCTCAAGCGTAAAGCGATTTCGTGAGGGCGATCTTTCCCAGGTTATACGGGCCTGGATAAGGGCAGCCCTCGTTCTTATGTTTCCGATCCCACGGCCATGCGATGAAGGCTTGTCGGGGTCAAAGGGCACCCCGTCGTCCGAGATCTCAATGCAAAATCTCTCTCCCGGCCCAGCGGCAACACTCATCTCTACCGCGGCGGCCATTGCATGGCGTTGAATGTTCGTAAGTACTTCGCTTGCAATTCTATACACCTGGAGCTGAACGTTGATCGGTAAGCGTACCTGATCTTCGGCATTTTCAGGAGCCTCAAACCTTGGATTCTCAACCGTTGCATTGACCAAATATTCAAGCGCCGCGATCAGGCCGACGTTCTCCAATACTGAGGGGCTTAGGTCTTCGCAGATGCGCCTGATCTCGGTCGAGATAGCTTCGATCTCGTTTCGAAACTCATTTTTGTCGGGTGCAAGACGGTCGGTTTTCATCATCAGGCTCCGCAGATCTGCGAGGGTTTGATCATGAAGGTCGCGTGCGATCCGGCTCCGCTCGCGTTCTGCCTCGTTTGCCAGATCGAATCGAGCTGCTGCGAGCTCGCGGTTACGCTGAACGATCCGCCGGCGTTCGACGATCGCCCAGACAAGGGCCACGATGGCCACTGCAAGCAGCACTGCAAGGGCAGTAGCTGTCCACGGAAACGGAGGGCGAGCCACCCGGAACGAGATCGTCAGCGGCTCCGAAGCCAGAAGGTCACGGTCGAACGCCCGAGCCTCGATCGTGTGATCGCCTGCTTTCAGATCTGACGGAGCAAACTGTGGATCATTAGAGATGCGTTTTTCGATGACATTGCCGTTCCCGTCCTTCAGAAGGAAGCCGTACTGAAATTCCTGAGGCGAGGTGCGGCTGCTGAGTCCCGCGACCTCAACGACCATTGAATTCTGCGGATACTCAAGGTCGATACGCGAGAGCATCTCCTTCGGTTCGTGGACTCGTTGGCTGAGCACGCGGGCCGCAATCAATTTTGGTGCAATGTTGCCTGGGCGGTAGGTGACTACGCCCCGGTTCGATGCGATGAGCAGCGCGTCATTCACAGGAAGTATCGCGAACATCTTTTCCGAAGGAAGGCCTTGTTCAAATCCCAGCGTAGATGTTACCCAGCCAAAGGTCTCGTCGTTTCGTGCGTGAACCAGTCCTCGGGTCGTCGTTGCAGCCCAAATTTCGTCGCCGGCGACATAAAGGTCTCGCACTTCATTAGAATCGATAGCCTTTTGCGTTATGCCATTCACATGATGAAACACGCCATTTTCTGCCGCTATCCAAAGTTCGCGCTCTTCAGCTTCTGCGATCCGGCGGACAGCTCCCGTTTCCGCCGCGTCAGCGATAGTTTCTGCAAGTTTGCGATTCACTTCGTATCGAATTATTCGCCCGTCAGAGGTCCCGATCCAAAGAGCGTTTCGCCCTGCCGTGACCGTGGTCACCAAAGGATCGGCAACTGCAGTCAAAGGTTCTGTCGAGACGGCAGATCCTCGCCCACGCCGCGGAAATTCGACGACGCCGCGCCCAAAAACAGCGGCAAACGTGCTTTGTCCCACTACACAAAAGGCCCGCGTGTCGCCTGTCGCCACCTGTCTTCCAGAAATATCTGATATGCCCGCTGACGTTCCGATAAGGACCGTGGCCGGAGCAGTTTCGGCGATCGCATGGATCACCCGTCGATCGAGACCTGCAACGGGTCTCCAACCGATGTCGGTCGACTCGAACAAACCCCTGTTCGAACCGGCAAGTATTTTCCCTCCAGCAGTTCTAAAAAGCGATCGAATGAAATTGCCGTTCGGCGAATCCGACACCGTTTCCTGATACGGACCGTTGGGGTCGAAACGGCTGACTCCGCGGTTTGTGCCGATCCACAGCACACCTTCGCGATCCGTGAACAGCGTGAAGATATAGTCAGATCGAAGGCCGCCTGACGTATTTGCAAACGTATGGTTCGCGGCCAACCCTGACTCATCGAAACGAAACAGGCCGTTTCTCTCCGTTCCCACCCAGACATTTTCGTTGTCTGCTTCTACCGCGAGCACGATCCCTGTTCCCGCCGCAATCCGCTTGCCGGAACTTCCTGCAGCATATTCATATATTCCGCTCTGTCCCGTACCGGCATCGGCTCCCAGAATAAGTCTGCCGCCGTCGTCCGCCTCGAGGGCGTTGACGAAGATCGGGCGTGGCGAGATCGAAAGTTCACTCGCCCGTCCCTCACTGATCTCGAAAATGCCGCGGCCTGCCGTTGATGCGAGCACGACACGATCACGAATTGCCACGCCGGTAATACCGAGCGGGCTGCCGTTATCGCCCAAGATCGGAGCGGAAATCAATGGCTCGCATCGAAATTCGCCATTCTCGCCGCGAACGATCTTCATAACCGTTCCCGTTCCGGTGCCGAATACTATCTCTTCACCGATGTATAGCGAAGTTATCGGCAAACCTGCTGTATCGGCGACTCGCTGATAACCGAGGTGTTCATATCTATACAGGCCATCCGCGGTCCCGACCCAAAGCTCGCCGGCCCCGGTGGCGCGAAGCACGCGTATTCGATCGGCCTTTGGGTCTCCGAGCGACAGCTTTTGGATACGCCGTCCGTCAAAGCGAGCCAATCCGTTATCCGTTCCGAACCACATAACGCCATCCGAAGTTTGTGCGATCGCGCGGACGCTCTCTGAAGGCAGGCCATTAAATAGTGTGATCGAGCCCCATCGATGAAAATTCAAAGGTGCGGGAAGTGGTGTCGGCGTGGGCTCAGGAGAGGGCTCGGGTGAAGGCGTCGGTCCGGCCGGAGTAACTGTGGCCGCTGGTGACGGCAATGTCTCAGGGGCCTGCGCGGACTGGAACGCGAAAACGCCCGCGATCAGCATCAAAAAGACCGCTGATACCTTGCTGTATCTAGGATGTTCGGAAAAGTTCATTCGCGAATACGGCGGCAAGGTCCACGGTCCTTTCGTGGAAAGTGGTTTTTTGTCCGATGGCCATTTTGACGTTTACGGTTTTGGCGACTTGCGAAACCGTTCACGGTCGCGCTCAAACCACTTTTCGAGTTCCTTCTCCGCTTCTTCCAGCTCCTCGCTGTTTATCAGCCCCCGACGGAGTGCTTCAAAGAAGGCCCTTGTTCGAGTATTGAAAGCAAGCTTGTCATACGGTTCCGCTTCGGTCCCGACGGAGCTCTGAGGGAGCAGCTTTTCGTAAAGAGCCGCAAGCCTGCTTTCGACGCC
Organism: Pyrinomonadaceae bacterium; assembly: GCA_035327545.1. GTDB lineage: Bacteria > Acidobacteriota > Blastocatellia > Pyrinomonadales > Pyrinomonadaceae > OLB17. The sequence continues at coordinate 249,397 of DAOLDE010000003.1, forward strand.
GCGAAGGCTGAGACTGCATTTTCTCGCGATCGCCCAATTAGATAGTCCAAGAGCAAGATATCGAAGAGCTTCCGCTTCGAATTCCGTCAATAATGGCCGCTGGAACGAATCCTTGAATGCGGGATCGATCATGTCCGCCCCGTCTTCGAGAACGGCAGCGACAAAACGAAGCAGACGGTTCTCCGGATTATTCTTATGGATAAAGCCGTATGTGGGGGTCGGACGAATCTGACGGACGAGTTTTCGTATCTCGTTGATGTAGATCTCGTGCGGAAACTGCGTCCAAAAAACTATCCTCGCCTCCGGAAATTCCTTCCAGATCGCTTTTGCGGCCTTTACCCCGGACAAATTGGGCATCTGAATATCAAGGATCAGCAGTGAAGGCCGATTTTCGAGGGCTAGAGTTACAGCGGCCTCACCATCGCGGGCCTCGATCACCGGCGTATGACCCGGAAACTCGCCGGCAAGCAGATCGCTCAAGTAGCGACGCTGCACCTCGTTATCTTCGGCAAGTAATATCGACATTTGCTTTCCTGTTGCTTCAGCCATTGTCCCAAGTCTCGTCCGAACGGTGCGGAACACTCCGACCGCGTCCAATTCCTGGATTAGAACTCAATGCCCGAGCCTGCAGAAGGTTGCCTGCATCGCCCGGCTGGTGTGGAAAACCACATATCGGAGACGATGGGCGAACGCTTAATTCTACAATGCAAAGCCCGTAAATTCTCCTAATGACGGGAGGAATTTATTTTATGCAACATAACGGACGGGCAATCTTGAGTATCGCTTCTGCCTTTTTCGCCTTCGTTCTTGGACTTGCGGCATCGCGAGCCGCCGATGTGGCTGTGTACGCGCTTCAGGGCACTGAGCAATCGAACATCGACTCACCCGCCGCGACGGCGGTCGAGCTTGAAGAGCCCGACGTTTTGATCGATCTTTCAGGAAGTCCTCTCGAAATCGTGCCAGACGAAGAGCCGGTCTTGGAAGAATTCGAGCCAGGTTACGCGGGCACATACTATTTATGGGCCGAAGAATTGCCCAAAGCCTTTTCCGATATCGAATTTGTAGATATCGAAACCCATGCGCTGATGACGGATCCCAGGACCGGCAGCGATGAATGGCTGCCAGTACCGCCAAAAGGATCGGTTGCCGGCAAGAAAAATTACAAGATCGAACGGATCGCTATCGGGAGAACGACAGTATCATTTTCCACCGCTACAGTGAACGGGGTCAGCTATAGGTTCACGGGTCGCTTTCCGATGAGCGGTGACCACGCCGAGCCCGCGATGGAGGGAAGACTGATCAAGATCGAAAACGGAAAATGGGCCGCCGAGATGTGGGCTGAATTCTATGTCGGAGGATGCTGACACCTGCGATCGCGTGAAAATTGAATTTACCATCCAAGCGCCTGCCAGGTCTCCCACACCGCCTACGCCAGTCGCGCGCCATAAACCGACGCATAGTAAGAGCGGTATTCGCCGCTGCGGATATGGTCTATCCACGTGTGGTTTTCCTGATACCAGACGATCGTCCTTCGCAAGCCTTCTTCCCAATCGACGGCCGGCTTCCAGCCAAGCTCCGATTCGGCCATTGACGGATCGATCGCGTAGCGACGGTCGTGGCCGGGGCGGTCTTCGACGAATCGGATCAGCGAATCGGGTTTTCCAAGCGTGTCAAGTATCGAGCGAACAACATCAATGTTCTTTCGCTCATTGCGTGCGCCGACGTTGTAAGTCTCACCTGAAGCGCCACGTAAATAAGCAAGCCAAACTGCCGAACAGTGGTCCTCCACATAGATCCAATCCCGCACATTCAGGCCGTCTCCATAAACCGGCAGCGGCTCGTCTTTCATAGCATTGGCCGCCATCAGCGGGATCAGCTTTTCAGGGAATTGGCGCGGCCCATAATTATTGCCGCACCTGGTAATCACTGAATCTACGCCATGCGTGGCGGAGGCCGCCCGGACCATCAACTCAGCAGCCGCCTTCGAAGCGGCATACGGCGAATTCGGCCGAAGAGGCGATCTTTCGGTGAAAAGCTCTTGGGAATTCTCAGGCAGGCTGCCCATCACTTCGTCCGTTGAGATCTGGATGAACCGGCCAATTTTTCTTTCTACGGCAGCATCAAGCAGGACTTGGGTTCCGATGACGTTCGTCTGAACGAAGAGATCTGCCGATGCGATACTCCGATCGACGTGGGATTCGGCCGCAAAGTTGAATATCGCGTCACAAGCAGGCGGGACAGCTTCAATAACGCCATCGCGATCCCGGATATCGCCTTTGATAAATCGATGGCGTTCGGGATCGAGGCCGTCAAGGTTTTCGAGGTTGCCGGCATAGGTGAGGGCATCAAAGCTGACAACCTCTGCATCGGGAGCTTCACGAAGCAGCAGCCTGACAAATGCCGACCCGACAAAGCCGGCGGAACCTGTTACAAAGAATCTCTGCATAGAACTGCCCGGCCGTGGACCCTCAAGTATCGTCTCTTCCACGGTCGATCCGACGCATCTGCTCCATCAGCATATCTGCATAACGTCGGGGCGAATCGACATTGTCAAGGACGATCTTTTCACCTCGTTCGCTGGCATTGTCCACGACAATGTCGCCATAACCCATCAGCCGCTGAAAGAACGTGGATGAGACCGTAACGTCCTGAATGCGTCGCAGTGGAACGTTTTGTGTGGTTCGCGAGATAAGGCCCCGGTCGATCTCGATCGTGGTCTCGTTCAAGGTGTAGCGTACAAGTTTTTGTCGAACGTGGTAATACAAAGGCACAAGCAGGAACATCAAACCGATGACCACGGCTATGAGGCCGTAACTTCCGGGCACAATAATGCTAAAGAGCGCTGCAAAAAGAAGCCCGGCAAGTACCGCGGCGGCGTAACCGACCTTTATGAATTTCAGCGTCGGGCTGATCGAAAAGATCTTTGTCCCAGCAACGACCGATCGGTCTGGTGTGCTGCGAACCGCAACCTGGGTCTCCTCCTCAACCTCGAAGCGATTTCCACACTTTAGACAGAAAATTGCTTCTTCGGCATTTTTTGTACCGCACTTGATACAGAACATGATTCGATATAGCCAGACTCTTTAAAACAGGCCGCGCCGGTTCGGCAATGATATCGTAAACGGTTCGCTAAACAAAAAAGGGCCGATCTTACCAATCGGCCCAAGGTCTCAAAAGACAAGTGGAGAAGACCAAGATCAAATTATTGGTTCATTAGCATCATTCGTCCATCGGCTAAACGGACCGGGACGGCATTAGGCTCATAGATCGACAGCGGCCGCGTTTCCTGAGCATCCAGCCGGGCGGTTGATTGTGGGTTGATCGTCCGAGCCGAGTGCAGTGATCGCGGATCTGATATCGAACTATATCGGTCAGCAATACGTCGGACATATTCGCGTGTTTCGCGAAATGGCGGGACGTTGTGCCCATATCTCATTACCGCTCCCTCACCGGCGTTATAACCTGCAAGAGCAAGCACCACATCTCCGTTGAATGTGTCCAAGAGCCACCGCATATACTTAACGCCCGCCTCGATGTTCTGCTTAGGATCGTAGATCTTTGTCACGCCGAATCGGCGTGCGGTCGCCGGCATCAGCTGCATAAGCCCGCTGGCCCCTTTGTGAGACGTCGCGTTGATCTTGAAAGCCGATTCCTGGTGCATCTGGGCGTAGATCAGCAGGGGATCGATATTGTAACGACGGCTCGATTCGAGGATATAGCCGTCGTGCAATGGGTTCCCCGTTGTAAAACCTTTCAAGCTTGAACCAGAGCCCATTGATATGGAATGACGTCCCGGGATGTGGCCATCTCTTGCGGCGAGGCCGTCCGACGCTGACGCGATCGCACGCGATGCGGAGGTGCGTTTCAGCTTCGAACTTGTGTCGGCCTTGTTCTTGTCATTCTTATTAGCAGCCGAGGCCTCTGAAATTCGAGCTGGAGCTGCGGGATAGACGACCTGGACGCCCTGAGAGCGGTCAAAGTTGTCCATTGTACGCGGCCCGGTCTGTGCAGAAACAGCGGCGGACAGGGATGCGACGGCGAGTATAAGCGGGACTGCCTTGTTCATCTATTGGTTTTGACGGGAGTTCTACCCCTGAAAGGGAAATACGGTACAGTTCGAAATGCGAAATAATGAGAACGGAGAGCGGCGGCCTGCTCGCAATACGAGACCGGCCTTTATTGAACCTAAAGATTAAAAAGCTACAATCATCAATGCCTTCCAGGAAAAAGTCGTGCGCGGCAAATTTTTTCGATAAGAAACACATTGTTGTCCGCAAATCATCCGTATCCTTGCCCACGACCGGCCCACCGCCCTTCGGTCTGCAAACGAAAATAAGGTATTGTTTTGGCGATGCTATATCTGTCCCAAATTCTGGGCCGTCCGATCGTAGATTCGCGTGATGAAAAGATCGCATCGATCAGCGACGTTCTTGTCAGCTACGGCAGCGAAGACTATCCTCCGCTAACTGGCCTCGTCGCTCGTTTCAGGCGGCGAAATTTCTTCGTTCCTCGAGAAAATGTGCTTGAGCTGACAATTCAGGGGGCGAAGTTGACTACAGCGAAGCTGGATCTTGCTCCGTTCAGTCGGAGAGACGGCGAGGTCTTGCTCGGCAAGGACGTACTCGACAACCAGCTTATTGACGTTGACGGCAAACGTGTGGTCCGCGTTAACGATGTTCAACTGATCGACACCGGCGATGTGTGGCGCGTGTCGGGAGCCGACGTGAGCTTGAGGGGCTTCGTCCGCAGGCTGATGCCGCAGGGCTTTTACGGGTCGGACAAGCCTGTTGAGGTGATCGACTGGGCAGACGTCGGGTATCTTGCCACAGATTCGGCCACTGTTACCGTTCAGCTAAAATCTTCGCGCGACAAGCTTTCACGGCTTCATCCCGTCGAGATCGCGCAATTGGCCGAATCTTTGTCGCCCATACACAGGACCGAGGTTGTCGAGAGCCTTGACGATGAATGGGCGGCAGATACTCTTGAAGAAATGTCGACTGAGGCACAGGCACGTATTCTTGAGGAGCTTGACGGTGAAAGAGCTGCCGATATTCTTGAAGAAATGTCGCCCGACGATGCAGTCGATGTTCTGGATGAAATGGATGACGAGAAGGCAAGGCAGCTCTTTGAACTGATGGAAGAGGACGAAAAAGCCGACGTTGCGGAATTGATGCCTTATGCCAGTGACACGGCCGGCGGCCTGATGACCACCGAGTTCGTCGTTTTCCCCAGAAATTTGACGGTTGGTGCAACCATCACAGAACTCCGGCATATGGCGGAAACGCCGAACATGATCTATTACCTATACATCGTCGAAGAAGAATACTCGTGGCAGATAGCCGGTGTGGTTACGCTGCGAACCCTGATCCTGGCCGATCCTCGTACGAGGCTCGAAGAGGTAATGCGGACCGACTTTCGGTATGCACACCCTTCGGATCCTGCAGAAAACGTTGCACAGACCATCTCGGAATATAATCTTCTTGCCCTGCCGATCATTGACGACGAAGGCGATATTGCCGGTATCGTTACCGTCGATGACGCTATGGAGATACTGCTTCCACGGAATTTGCAGCGTCGCGTGCCGAGACTGTTCGGATAACGGTTCCCTTTAGCCGTTTTGGCTTGAGCGGATCACGGTAGGTACAGCTCACGCCGTTACGGACGTTGGCTTTTCAGTCTCCACCGAGCCGCCGGCTGCGAACTCCGCAAGATCTTCAACCGGGATCAACTTTCCTTTTGCGGCAAGCTCTAAATACCGTTCATTCGAGATCGCGGCGGTCAATTTAGACAAGTAGAAGCTCCGAAATCGGGCTTCAGCCGGTTCAATGTGATAACCGACCTGTTCCCGCAGGTGGTCTGCCGCTCCGGAAAGCGAAGCCGCCAGCTCGCTATCGCCCTTTTCCAGTGCGATCGCCGCAAGGCCATCGATCGAGTGTGACATGGTGATACGGTTTTGCATGTTGAAGGCAGATCGAAGGGCTTCGCGAAAATTGGGTTCCGCCTTGTCAAATTGTCCCAGGCAAACCAATGCAGCTCCAAGATTGTTTAGGACATCGCCGACCGCGGTCTTGTTCTCCAGCCGGCGGAACAGCTCTACGGATTCTTCAAAATATACGACTGCTTCAGTAAAACTTTCTTCGGTTCTGCACAGATCGCCGAGAAATGTAAGTGACATTGCGATCCCATATTGGTCCTCGAGCTTTCGGCTGATCTCGAGCCCTGCGTCGAAATGCTTTCTGGCCGTGACAAGATCCCCGGATTGCATTGAAACGAGCCCAAGTCCGCGATGTGAAAGCGCTGTGCCACTCTGGTCGCCCGCCGATATTCCAGCTTTTAGGCCTTCTTCATATGCTCGCCTGGACGTCGGCAGGTCGCCGCGAAAGCGTGCGGCCAGACCAAGGCCATTAAGAAGCTTGAACTGCAAGGCCGGAGGTGGATCAGAAACGGCTTCCGCGACGGCTTTCAGCCATCCTACTCCCTCGGACAGATGATTGTGCACGATCCAATAGTTCCTTACCCCGACCGCCAACCGAAGCGCAAGATCGGTCCTGCGGTCTATACTCCACGCCATCGCAGCTCTGATATTCTCATGGTCTTCCTCGAGTCGTTTCAGCCATTTCTCCGACTCGCTGCCCTGAAGTAATGGCTCGGCGATCTCGCCGAGCTTTACGAAGAATTCCGCGTGACGCAGTGAAACAGCTTCTTTCTTCCCATCTGCCGCGAGCATCTCGCCTGCAAAATCGCGGACCACCTCAAGCATTCGAAACCGCGGCTCTTGGCCGGATGATCTCCGGCGAGTGACAAGGCTCTTGTCGATCAACGACGACAAAATGTCGATCAATAGGGGGGCATTCGGAGCCGTTTCGTCGGGGCAGACGGCTTCTGCGGCATCGAGACGAAAGCCGCCCTCGAAGATCGAAAGGGCAGCGAAAGCCCGGCGTTCGGGTTCGGTCAGCAAGTCAAAGCTCCACATCAGCGCGCCCCGCATGGTTTGCTGGCGTTCCGGACGGTCCCGGTCGCCGCCCGATAGAAGGTCCAGTCGGTTGTCAAGTTTTGCGAGTATGGAAGCGGGAGAAAGAACCTTCGTCCTTGCAGCGGCCAACTCGATCGCCAGCGGAAGGCCGTCGAGCCTCCGGCATATCGCGGAAACTTCCGCAACATTCTCGATAGTCAATCGAAAGCCAGGGTTCGCCACTTCGGCCCTTTCCGCAAAGAGCCGGATGGCCTCATTGCCGGCAATTTCGTCCAGCTTTTTCCTGTCTTCGAGTGAAGGAACAGCCAATGGCGGAACTGGAAACTCGATCTCCGCAGAGACCCTCAGCAACTCACGGCTGGTAACTATCACTCTAAGCTCGCTTGCAGCGTTCAGAAGGTCTGATATGACTGGAGCAGCCTCAACGATCTGCTCGAAATTATCGATGACCAGCAAGCACTTACGTTTCCGCAGATGTTGTTTCAATGCCTCAATGATCGGCGTTGAGCCTTCCTCACGGACCCCTAGCGGCTGGGCAATGCGTGCGGCCACGGTCTCAGGGCCGCTCACGCTGGCCATTTCGATGAAATACACACCGTCCCGAAACTCGGAAAGAGCTTCATTCGCCACTGCTCGTGCGAGGGTCGTCTTCCCGGTTCCTCCTATACCCGTCAAGGTTATTAACCGGCGGTCGGGCTCATGCAAAAGCGCGCATACAGCATTGATCTCGGAACCGCGTCCGATGATGGGTACAAATGACGAGGTCAGATTGTTCGGAACAGCGGCGCTCGCAACTCTTTCTCCGTCGGTCACAACAGTTGGAAGATTCCCCGTTCCCGGTGCTTCAAAGACCTCTGTCGTCTCGTCGCCCTGAATGTCGGACGTCTGGCGGGCGGGGGCGTCGATCCCGATCAGCCTCGTCTGGACCGATCTTAATGCTTCGAGCATCTCGCCGGCCGTCCGGAATCGGTCCTCACGCTTCTTGTTCAAAGCCCTGAGTACAAGTTCATCGACGTCTGAAGGTATCCCCAAAACCAATTCAGAGGGTTTTGGGGGCTGCAGGGTCAGGATCGCTGCGATCGTGTCGGCCGATGTTTCTCCTTTGAAAGGAAGCACGCCGGTGATCGTTTGATAAATACAAACACCCAAGCTCCAAATGTCCGTCCGGTGGTCGATGTCGAGGCCGCGAGCTTGTTCGGGAGACATATATGAAACCGTTCCCAGGATCACGCCCGCGTTCGTCTCAAACTGAGGATTTTTCAGTGCTGGATCAAGTCGGATCTGCTTGGCGAGACCGAAGTCGAGCACCTTAACGCGGTCTTTTTTGTCAACTATGATGTTTGCGGGTTTGATATCACGGTGCACGATCCCTTTCGCGTGCGCCTCGATGAGTGCGTCAGCCACCTGAGTCGCAATTGCCAATCCCTGGCGAAGGCCTCGATGACGCCGATGGATCATCAAAGCGAGGGTCTCACCCTCGACATATTCCATTGCAATAAACGGTTCTTCCGATGAGTCATCAACCCCATATATCGTGCAAATGTTGGGATGATTAAGGTTAGATGAAGAACGGGCCTCGCGCAGAAAGCGGTTTCGGTGTTCCGGATCGGAGGCAAGTTCCGGCGAGAGGAACTTTAAGGCCGCTCGACGCTGAAGCTTCGTGTCTTCGGCAAGAAATACCTGTCCCATCCCGCCCGACCCCAGAGCCGAGATAATTGAAAAATGCTGTACCTGTTCACCGGATCTTGGCACGGTTTTCCGCTCGATTATACCATTTTCGCGCCGGACGGTTGCCGGGCCGGCTTGCAACTTTCCACGCGCTCGAAGCATCTAACGCTTCTCCGGCAACGAAGTATCAGTTCGGAAAAGATAAGGTTGTCTTAGTCCAAAGACCCTGTTAATCTTTAAGTCGAAATTAACTAGAAAAACGCAAGGAGCCGAAAATTATGAAGCTGATAGGAACCGCTTTCTTTACGATATTTGCGATGCTCACCTTTGTGCTCGCTCCGCCGGTCACGAGCGCAAATGGAGGCATCGAGGTAGGTGCCAAAGTTGAGAATTTTTCTTTGAAGGGAACCGATGGCAAAACCCATTCTTTGAACGACCTGAAAGGAAAGAATGGTGCCGTAGTAATTTTCCTTTCTGCTCAGTGCCCGGTAGTTAAGGCCTACATCGAGCGGATAGACGAGATCGCCGCTGCCTATAAGGCTAAAGGCGTTGCATTTATCGGAATAAATTCAAACAACCGTCAGGCTGAATCGCTCGAATGGGTGACGTCCGACGCTGCCGAAAATTTCAAGTTCCCAATGCTGATCGACGAAGGAAACGTACTTGCCGATAAATTTGGCGCGACTGTTACTCCCGAGGTCTTCTATTTTGATGCGAATAACGTGCTGAAATACCACGGGGCCATCGACAACGACCGTTCGGGCAAGAACATTCAGGAAGAGTATCTGCGTACGGCCTTTGATTCTGCATTGGCGGGCAAGCCGATCGAGAAAGCCACGACCAAGGCCTTCGGCTGCACGATCAAGCGGGTCGGAATGGCCGGAAAATGAGTTTACACAGAGGTGTTTTGATGTGTATGGGTTTACGGGCCAGGGCCGTCCTTAGCGGATGGCCTTTGGCCCTTGTATTTTTTGTCGGAGCCTCCAACATTGACGTTGGCGCCCAAGGGAATCCGTTGCCAAACGCAAAGGCTGCCGAGCAAACGCAGGCAGGTTCGACAAAGGGTGCTGCACAGGTCACAAAGATCGACGATGCCCAGTTTCCGGCTTTGCTAAAACCGAAAGGGAAGCCCCTGCTTATTAATTTTTGGGCCACCTGGTGCGGGCCGTGTCGTGAGGAATTCCCCGACCTCGTGAAGATCGATACTGAATACAAGGGCAAGATCGATTTCATTACCGTTACGCTCGATTTTGAAGAGGAACTTACAACCGGTGTCCCGAAGTTCCTGGCCGACATGAAAGCCACGATGCCGACCTTTCTCCTCGTGACGCCGGACGAGACGGCGGCAATAGGCTTGGTCGCCAAAGACTGGGCAGGCGCGCTGCCGTACACCATTCTCTATGCACCTGATGGCAAGGCCGTATTCAGGCATCAGGGCGTGGTTAAAGCCGATGAACTGCGGGCCGCGATCGACAAGCTCATTTCCGCAAAAGCGGATGGGGTGACTCAGATACTCGATCTCCCGTTGCCTCAACGCACTGCCTTTACTTCCGAGTCAGGCATTGTCGCCGCAAGGAGCGATCTGGCTGCGGGTAAGCCCCAGATCATTCGCTACGGGTTAGTACCGGCGATCGACCAACAAACGATCGATACTCTAAAGAACAAATACTCCGTTAGTATGGGCGGTTTCGGATGTTTCGTACCTAAGGGATACGAAGACCATGCTCGTGCCTATAATCGGACAGTGATAGCCGCGCTTACGAAGAAATTCGATACCGAATTTGCCCGCCTCTCTGCCTTCGCTCAGGTCTAACCAGGTTTAGTGCCATTTCGGATTGTGTTCTATGGGGAAGTCGTGTATCATCTGCGATACGTAGATGAAACAATGGCACACGGAGGATATGCATGTTCAGGACTATCAAAGATTTTACTAAAGCATGGCAGTATGAGAACGAATCGACGGTAAAGATGTTCAAGAATCTCACGGATGAATCACTGGGTCAAAAAGTTACAGCCGACGGCCGCGACCTCGGGTTCATTGCGTGGCATATCACCCAGACACTGAATGAAATGCTGGCTCTCGTCGGTTTGAAGATCGATGGCCCTGGCCCGGACGATCCCGCGCCACGGACCGCGGCTGAGATCGTGGCCGCATTCGAAAAGGCGGCACGCTCAGTGTCTGATGAGGTCGCCGGAAACTGGACGGATGAAACGCTGCTCGAGAAAGACAATATGTATGGCGAAGTTTGGTCGCGAGGCCTGAGCCTTTATTATCTCATCGCGCATCAGGCCCACCATCGCGGGCAAATGACGGTGCTGATGCGCCAGGCCGGCCTCCCCGTTTCGGGTGTCTATGGCCCAGCCAAGGAAGAATGGGCAGCCATGGGAGCTCCTGCAATGCCGTGATCTTCAGGGCCCCAAATTAAGATCTTGACAAAAGAGTTTATCGGCGGCCGTTTGAAAAAAGCGACTCCACCGCATAAACTCTTTTGTTTATTTCAATATCTTTATTTTCGGCTTTCTTAACAGATGACGGCTTTTACACCCGAGGTTATACAACAGCACAATCTAACTCAAGAAGAATTCGATCGGATCAACGCGATACTCGGCCGTGAGCCAAACCTCACCGAGCTTGGCATTTTTAGCGTAATGTGGTCGGAGCACTGTTCTTACAAGTCTTCGCGAATTCACCTTAAGCGATTGCCGACAACCGGGCCGCGGGTGATCGTGCCGCCCGGTGAAAACGCGGGAGTCGTCGATATCGGAGACGACTGGTGCGTCGCGTTCAAGGTGGAATCGCATAATCATCCCAGCTTTATCGAGCCATTCCAGGGAGCGGCGACGGGCGTAGGCGGCATTCTCCGCGACGTTTTCACGATGGGGGCGCGTCCCGTGGCAGCAATGAATTCCCTTCGTTTCGGGCCTCTGGACGATCCAAAGCATGGTAATCGAAACAAATCTATCCTGAAAGGCTGTGTTGAGGGGATCGGCCATTATGGGAACTGCTTTGGCGTGCCGACGGTCGGCGGCGAGGTAGTTTTCGATGGATCTTACAGCCTGAATCCGCTGGTCAATGCCTTTGCTCTCGGCATCGTCCGAAAGGACCAGATATTCTTCGGCAAGGCCGAAGGTATCGGGAACCCGGTGCTTTACGTTGGGGCAAAGACAGGCCGCGACGGAATTCACGGGGCAACAATGGCGTCGGCAGAGTTCGATGAGGCGGCGCTCGAAAAACGTCCGACGGTCCAGGTCGGCGATCCTTTTCTTGAAAAACTCTTGCTTGAGGCTTGTCTCGAAGCGATGCGAAGCGGAGCGATCGCGGGCATCCAGGACATGGGTGCGGCGGGGCTTACATCGTCATCCGTCGAGATGGCAGCACGGGCCGGTACTGGCCTCGAACTGGACCTGACGCTGGTTCCGCAGCGCGAGACGGGCATGACCGCCTACGAGATGATGCTGTCGGAATCGCAGGAGCGGATGCTTATCGTTGCACGGCGAGGCCGTGAGCGAGAGCTCGTTGAGATCTTCAATAAATGGGATCTGGACGCTGTGGTCATCGGCAAGGTGGTAGAAGGAGACCGGCTGCGGATCGTCCACAACGGTGTTGTCGAGGCCGATCTTCCCGTGCTTGCCTTGACCGACGAGGCACCGAAATACCAACGGCCGATGTCTGAGCCCAAGCACCAGATCCCAGATCCAGAAGCCGTGGCGGAAATTTGGAATGTGGGATCTGCGATCGAACTTTCAAACGCCCTGCGTCGGCTGCTGGCCTCGCCGAATATCTGTTCTAAACATTGGGTTTACGAGCAATACGATTCGATGGTGCGGACCAATACGGCGGTTTTGCCGGGCGCCGACGCGGCGGTGATCCGCGTAAAAGAAACTCGGCGTGCCATTGCAATGTGCCTCGACGGGCCTGGCCGGTATGTTGCGGTCAATGCAAGAGAAGGTGCGAAGCTTGCGGTCGCCGAAGCTGCCCGCAATGTCGTTTGCGTCGGCGCAAAACCGATCGCGGTTACAAATTGCCTGAATTTCGCCTCGCCGGAACGTCCTGAGGTAATGCGCTCGTTTTCCGACGTGATCGACGGAATGGCTGAGGCGTGCGACGTGTTTGACACGCCTGTGGTATCGGGCAATGTTTCGTTTTACAACGAGACGGACGGCCGCGGCATTCTGCCCACACCGACGATCGGTATGGTCGGCCTTATAGATGATACGAGAAAGATCATTACACAGGGATTCAAGGAAGACGGAGACCGAATTGCGCTGCTCGGCGTAACCGGAGATGATCTGTGGTCTAGCGAGTTTGCCCAAACTGTGCTCGGCATCTCAACAGAGGAAATGATCGAACACGGGCGAGTGCCGCGGCTCGACCTGGAACTTGAAAAGCTTGTTCATGACACGCTTCTTGAATTGGCGGACAAGATGCTACTCAGGTCGGCGCACGATTGTGCCGAAGGCGGTCTTGCCGTCGCGGTCGCAGAATCTTGTTTTTCCTCTTTAGGAAGAGAATCGGTCGGGGCGGCCATCGAACTATCGTCCGACGGCATCTCTAATGAGGCTTTGCTTTTTGGCGAAACTCCCTCGCGGATACTGATAAGCTTTTCCAGCGATCAGGCCGACGCCGTCAGAGCGACTGTAGGTTCTTGCCCATTTTCGATTATCGGAGCAGTGCGCGATGATATGCTGAGTATCTCGATCGACGGCAGGCCCGTCATCTCCTCTCCTGTAGCCGACCTCGAAGCGATCTGGGAATCGGGGCTCGAAAAAATGCTGACATAATGTGCCGGGCCTTGCCCGGGCAACGACATTGAATTATGGAAGAAGAACGGACCGACCAGCCCGACGACGACCGCCCCGACACATTTTATTTCCGAATTCTTGACCGCATCGAGCGGATAGGGAACAAGATCCCAAACCCGGCGTTCTTGTTCTTTATCCTTGCTTTGCTGGCGCTTGTAATGTCGGCAATAGTCTCGTGGGCCGACCTTTCGGTCGTCCATCCCGGAACGAAAGAGACGGTCAAGGCGGTCAATCTTCTGACGGTGGACGGCCTTCACCGTATTCTCACCGGGCTGATAACGAATTTCACCGGATTTGCACCTCTTGGTGTCGTTCTTGTCGGGATACTCGGCATTACCGTGGCAGAGGCCAGCGGATTGATCTCCGCCGTCCTGCGAATACTTGTAATGTCGTCACCCAAAAAGCTGCTTACGGCGGTTGTCGTATTTGCCGGCGTTATCTCGAACATGGCCAGCGACATAGGCTATGTTGTTCTTATTCCGTTGGCCGCACTGATGTTCCTTGCCATAGGGCGTCATCCACTTGCCGGTCTTGCTGCTGCATTTGCAGGTGTTTCCGGCGGGTTTTCGGCGAATCTCATTCTCGCCCCAACCGATGCTCTTCTGGCGGGCCTGACCCAGGAAGCAGCTCGAATTCTCGACGCGTCATACATCGTAACGCCGGCGGCGAATTATTATTTCCTCGCCGCATCGACGGTATTGGTGACGGTCCTAGGCACGTGGATCACGGAGAAAGTGGTGGCTCCGAGATTGGGCGAATACAAGGGCGACGTCGTGCCAGAAAAGCTGGACAGGCTGAACGCGGATGAGAGACGAGGCCTGCTTTTTACCGGCATCGCGGCCGCGGTCTTTATCGGCTTGATCTTGTGGGGAACGATACCTGAGGACGGGTTCCTTCGCGATGCAAAGACAGGCAGCCTGATCCGTTCGCCGTTCCTGACCGGTATCATCGCCGTCGTTTTTTTTGGCGGCGTTCTTTTCGGCGTGGTTTACGGCTTTGCGTCAAAGAGTTTCCGCAAGATCGACGACGTCGTCCATGCGATGGAAGGCGGAATGCGTACGATGTCGGTCTATCTGGTGCTTGCATTTTTTGCCGCGCAGTTCGTTGCTTTTTTCAATTGGTCGAATCTCGGCATCATACTCGCCGTCGAGGGGGCAGAACTGCTGCGTTCTCTGCAACTTAGCGGGGTTACGCTGATCATATCCTTTGTCATACTTTCGATACTTCTCGATCTATTCATCGGTTCCGCTTCCGCAAAGTGGGCCGTAATGGCGCCTGTCTTTGTGCCGATGCTGATGCTGCTGGGGTATTCGCCGGAGCTTACTCAGGCCTGCTACCGAATTGGTGACAGCGTTTGCAATATCATCACTCCGCTGATGTCCTATTTCCCGCTGATCGTAGCGTTCGCACAGAAATACGACCCGAAAGCCGGCATCGGAACGATCATGTCGATGATGATCCCCTATTCGATAGTCTTTTTTATCGGATGGACCTTGTTCCTGGTCATCTGGTTCCTGTTCGAGCTGCCGCTCGGCCCCGGGGCAGGCATTTATTATCAGTTCGGCGGTGCCCAGCCTCAGTAATTCCAATGGGCAGTGATACCCTGTCGCTATGGCAGCAGGTGTTTATCTGCACATTCCTTTCTGCAAGTCGCGATGTTCGTACTGCGACTTCGCGACCGATGTTTACCGCAGCGGCGAAGCGGTCGAACGGTACGTCGATGCCCTGTGTTTTGAAATTCGAAATTCGAAATTCGAGATTCAAGATTTGATCGACACGATCTATTTCGGCGGCGGGACGCCTTCGCTTCTCGAGCCCGAACACGTAGAAACGATACTTTCATCGGTGTTCTCCGTGTTCTCTGTGGCAAATGATCCTGAGATCACCCTGGAGATGAACCCCGCCACGGTCACGCCGGAAAAGCTCACATCGTATCGAGAGCTTGGCGTCAACCGTGCGAGTTTCGGCGTGCAGACCTTCAACGATCGAGATCTGAAGCTGCTCGCTCGCGGGCACGACTCGAGCGACGCTCGCGAGACTTACCGTATGCTTCGAGACGAGGGCTTTGAGAACATAAGTTTCGACCTGATAGCCGGTCTGCCCGGGCAATCGATGGAGTATTGGCAGCTAAATCTCGACGAGGCGATCGAGATGTCGCCTGAACATATCTCGTTGTATCTATTAGAGATACATGAAGCTACCCCGCTTGCGGAACAGATCCGATCCGGACGTCGCACACCTATTGAAGACGACCTCGCCGCCGAGATGTACGAGGTTATGCTCGACCGTTTGGCGGCTTCCGGTTATCAACAATACGAGATATCGAACTTTGCACGGCCAGGTTTCGAATCACGCCACAACACGAAATACTGGCGACTCGATCCCGTTTATGGCTTTGGTGTTGCGGCACATTCATTCGACGGCCGCGAGCGGCTCGCAAACGACCGCGACACTGCAAAATACGTCGAAATGATCGAGCAGTTCGGCTCTGCGGAAACTTTTCGGGAAGAGATCAACATTGCGTCAGAAGCGGCGTTCCTCGGGTTGCGATTGAACGACGGCATCGATCTCCATGAGTTCAGAAAGCGTTTCGGGATCGATCTTAAAGCAACTGCCGACGATCTTATCGAAAAGGGCCTTGTAGAGTTGAGCGGTGAGCGTTTGCGTCTGACGCGTAAGGGAATGCTTTTTTCAAACGAGGTATTTGCCGAATTTGTTTAGAACTCGGCCAACCGGCTTGATCTGGGACCAGAACCAAGCGAATTAGACGCTTCGATCCTGATCGATCAGCGATCGGATCAGATCTGTTTAAGATCGAGGCAGCTTAGCTAGTTTATTCGTATGATCCTGCCTTCTTTGCGGGGTGAAATGGTCGCGTTTGGCGATCCCTTGATCGCTTTTTCGAATACGTCAGAGTCCTTTGGTGCCTTGTCGGCGGACAGAAGGATCTTTGCATCCTTGAACATCGTATAGCCGTCGCCCCCGCGTGAAACGAGAAAGTCTGATGTGGCAAGAGTATAGGTCTTATCCAGTTCAAGCGGTTTGCTGCCCACCAAAATGTCCGAGATGCGTTGTCCCGGAAGCTTTCGAGCATCAAACGCAAAACTCAGTCCGGAGACCTGCGGAAATCGGCCTGGTTCATTGTCTTCGGCACTGCGGGCCACGCCGTGTTCGAGAATATCGGCCAGCAGCTTGCCTGACACTTCAACCTTTACGATCGGATTGTTGAACGGAAGCATCGAGAGCACATCTCTCATAGTGAGCGGGCCGGGATAGTAGGTCAGATCGGCCCTGATCGAACCTCCGTTCACGAGAGCGACATCTGCGCCTACTGCCTCCCGATAAGCGTCTGCAATAAAATTGCCGATATTCGTCTCTTTTGTCCTGACCGAATGCGAAAGCGCATCGAGTTCGACGCCCGTCGCGCCTACCTTGACAGCAAGCGAATCAAGGAGTTCTTTATATTTCGCATAGACCGGCGCAAATTCAGGAGCATCCGGTATCTGGTCCGTCACCGGGATTATTTCCCAGTCCATACTTGTCAGCTTGCCCGTCTTGCGGTCGATAAAAAGATCGAAACGGCCCACTTCACGGGCATCGGCCCACATCTTGAATATCGGAACGCCGTTAGCGGACGATTGCAGCAGCGTGTGTTCGTGGCCGCCGAGGATCAGATCGATGCCCGGTGCACAATGTGCAAGCCTTTTGTCCTGGGCCATGAACATATGGGTCAGCGCGATGATCGTATTCGCACCGGCGGCACGTATCCTTGGGATCAGCTCCTGTGCCGTCTTGCAATAATCCGTTACCTGAAGGTGCTCTTCGATCGATGATGTTTCCTTGGTTTCGGGGAGCAGCAGGCCGAACATCCCGATCTTGACGCCGCCGAATTCGCGCATCACGAATGGCGGCATCTCGGCAAAGATCTTGCCGGTTTTCGTGTCGATAACGTTCGAGCCAAGCCAGGTGAATTTCGACTCTTTCATTCGATCAAGCAGCTCGCCTGTGCGAATGTCGAATTCGTGATTCCCCAGCACGCTGTAATCGAGTCCGACCATATTCCAGGCGTCGATCATCTGCTTGCCGCGATAGGTTCGCGTCTCGACCGAAGGTGAGAGCGTGTCGCCGCCGAGCGTCATGATCGTGTTCGGGTTTTCCTTGAGCGCCTCTTTGCGGATCGTCATGACGCGAGCCAAACCGCCGCGCTTTCCGCCGTCGGAAGGCGTGAACTGGTAGGTGTCGTTCAAATGAAGGAACGTCACGCGTACCGTTTCATCCCGCTGTCCAAACAAGGAGCCATACAGAATTGCCGCAATGGCGAAGGCGAGTGCAGAACTTCTTACGATGCATTTCATCTATTTGTTCACCGATCTGACCTTCAGTCCCAGAACAGCTAAAGGTTGATAACAAAAACCAGACGATCAGATCTTCAGATGCGTTCGCGCCTCCCAGAGTTCGGGGAAAAACTTCTTCTTCAGCGTAGTCATCAGATATCCGACGCCTTCGGAACCGCCTGTCCCACGTTTCATCCCGAGCATTCGCTCTACCATTTGGATATGGTTGTATCGCCAAGAGATGATCAGTTCGTCGTGCTCGATCAAAAGATCCTGCATGTTATAGATCTCGGCGTATTTCTCGGGGTGAGTCAGGATCTCGACAATGGCGGCGACGCGTTCTTCGTTCGACTCCACGGTGAAACCGTTTCTTTCAAGCAGCGACCACAAAGCATCAGCCAGTGTCGGCGAATCAAATCTCTTTCTGAGTCGCTCGTACGCAAAGTCGTCGTCTTTGAACGATTCGAGAATTCTTTCGTCCTTTTCTCCCGAGGCGAATTCCAGTTCCCGAAACTGCATCGATTGAAAGCCGCTGGCCGGGTTGAGTTTGTCGCGAAATTCCAGAAAGCCGATCGGCGCCATCGATTCAAGGATATGGATCTGCGTCACCAAGATCTTTTCGATCGAATTTACGGCGCGCAGTGAATGATTAGCGCGAAACAGTCGGCCTTCGCCGATCCAGCCTATACAAGCGTCAAGTTCGTGGAGTATCTGCTTGAACCACAGTTCGTAGGTCTGATGAATGATGATGAAGAGCAGTTCGTCGTGACTCGCCGGATCTGAGAGAGTTTCCTGTAGGCGGACAAGGTCCTTTACCTTCAAGTATTTGTTGTAAGACAGCGGTGCGTTACGTCCGTAGTCTTCTGGCATCTTTTTTCTCTCTCCTTTGGCAGCCGGTCACTTATAATGTTGCTCCAAAGCGGGAAAGTAGTCAATTTTTGCCTAAATTTAGCAAAACATTGAAGAAAGTTCTTGACACAAATGCCAAATGACGTTAAATTCTCATTCGTCAACCGACAATCGAACAGCAAAACCCTTTAATCTTGGAGTTTAAGATTTTTTCTGATTTGAAGTGATCGCTTCTTGTCTATGATCGGATTGTGTTTTGTGCGGACGGTCCCACGCATCCCCGTGACCAGGATCGGATCCGCTTGCAGGTGACTTAAGCTAAGTTTAGAAAACAGGACAAACTTGAAGTTTGCAGGAGGAAATTTGAATGATGTCAAAAGCAGTAGGATTGGTCAAATGGTTCAATAATGCGAAGGGTTACGGTTTTATCGAGCAACCCGGTGAGCAGGACATCTTTGTTCATTACAGTGCGATCGCCGGTGACGGCTACAAGACCTTGATCCAAGGGCAGGAAGTTGAGTATGAAGTTACCAATGGACCGAAGGGCCCACAGGCGGAAAATGTGATGAAGCTGGCCTCGTAGCAACTTCTAGCGAATGGCTGCATACCAGAGCCGACCGCAGGCTGCAAATTGATGAAAATACGAAGGGCGAACCGATATCAATTGGTTCGCCCTTATCTTCTCTAAAGCTCTTCGCCCTTGTGACGAAGCATTCTCCGCCATAATTCCCTATACGATGCGTACCGTGAGATGAGCGTGTTAAGCTGATATCTTTGAGCGTAGGAAATTGTACGATTATCGGAGGTTCGACGAATGAATGCTTCCAGCCGGGCGCGGGCCTCAAGCGGCGGCCTTTTCGTAGCACCGTTGAAGTATATGTCAAACTCGATCTTGAGCTTTCGGATATCGTCTTCAAGCCTAGAAAGACTTTTATCGAATTCGGCTACCTCTTCTGATTTGAGTCTTCCGTTTTTAAGTGCGGAGCTTTTTGGAAAGGCCATAGTGTTGGGCCGGCAGCCCCGAAGGTGTGTAGAAGGGGGGCGCCAATGAATAGAAACGCCTAATTCGCATCGGGTTCCAGAAAAATGTCAGGAGTTACGAAAAAGATCATCGAAGAGCCGGGGCGGGCCAATAATGCGGGTTTGGCGGAGCTACCCTCCGTTGATCAGCTTCTACGTGAAGCTGACAATGCCGGACTCATTTCAAAGATCGGACGCATGGAGACGGCGAGGCTGGTCCGGGAACTGCTGACTGAAAAAAGGCGATCTCTTTCCAAAGGAAATGCGCTATACGAGATCGGCGGGTCGCAAACACGCGAGTTATATCGACAGACGCTTTTAAGTGAACTGCAGGCCGCAGTCGATAGGTGGCTCGCCCGGCGTGTCCAAAGGCTTATAAATGCTTCGGGAGTTGTAATTCACACCAATATGGGCCGCGCCCCGCTCTCAGATGCTGCAAGGGCGGCAATGGCCGAAGCCTGCGGCTATTCGAGCATTGAATACGATATCGAAGGCGGTTCGCGCGGAAAACGCGGCTTCCACGCGATCGAATTGATCAAAGCTCTAACGGGTGCCGAAGATGCGTTGGTCGTCAACAATTGTGCAGCGGCAGCCCTGCTTATCCTCTCGGTTTTTGCCCGGGGACGCGATGTAATTGTCTCTCGGGGTGAGTTGGTCGAGATCGGAGGAGATTTTCGGATCCCGGATGTGCTGGAGCGGTCCGGTGCGATCTTGCGAGAGGTGGGAACGACAAACCGCACCCATCTTAGGGACTTCGAGTCGGCCATCGGAGATTCGACCGCGATGATCCTAAAGGTCCATCCGTCGAATTATCGGATAACGGGCTTTCAAAAGCGTCCCGAAACCCGAGAGCTTGCTGAACTGGCTGCGGCCCACGATCTGATATTTTACGAAGACGCCGGGTCGGGGGCTCTCGTCGATCTTTCAGAACTCGGAGTGTCAGGAGAGCCCGTCATAAGTGATGTGATCGCAGCGGGCGCCGACCTTGTCAGTTTCAGCGGGGACAAACTTCTTGGCGGCCCGCAAGCGGGGATCATCGCCGGTAAGGCTAAGTTCGTTCAGGCCCTGGCGAAAGATCCGTTCTTTCGTGCACTCCGTGTCGATAAGTCGATCACGGCCGCACTTGAGCGAACCCTCGAGTCGTACCTTACAGAAACGAATCTTACCGAATTGCCGGTTCATCGCATGCTCAATTTATCCAGAGATGAGATCGCCGAACGTTCGGCCCGGATCGTCGGGCGATTGTCGGTATCGGACCTCGGTATAGAAGGTTTTAGGATCGAGCTATGCGAGAACGAATCGGCCGTCGGAGGCGGGGCATCTCCCGATTCTGCTATCAAGACGACGGTGATCGCGATGTCGCATTCCGATGTAGGTGCAGAAGAGATACAGAGAGCCCTCCGCCGTACTAACCCGCCCGTGATCGCGCGTATCGAAGAAGATAGAGTTTTAATTGATATACGTACCGTTGACCCAGCAGAGGAAGAAGACTTGGTGAATGCAGTTAACAGTGTGATAAGAACGCTTCCAAACCGAGGCAGCGGTTAATGGGCCGCGCAGCCAACTTCGTCTATCATCGGTGATCTCGCCCTGCAAAATCGTCCATAAACTCAATCAGCCGTTCTACCCCTTCGATCGGAAAGGCGTTGTAGATCGACGCCCTAATCCCGCCGGCCGAGCGATGTCCTCTAAGGCCGATAAGTCCTTCTGCCTCGGCCTCACGACAAAATCGATCTTCTAGTTCCGCGGATGAAAGACGAAAGACAACATTCATTCGCGAACGGGAAGCAACCTCGGCCGTGCCGGAATAAAATCCATCACTGCCGTCTATCGCATCATACAAAAGGGCTGCCTTGCGGATGTTTCTCTCCTCGATCACTTCCGTTCCGCCTTCGTTTAGCAGCCATTCGAGAACAAGATTCATGACATAGATGCCCCAGGTGTTTGGCGTGTTCGGCATCGCGTCAGAGGTCAAATAAGAACGATAATTCAGCAGCGGTAAGGGACCGTTCGCTCTTTCCAGCAGATCGTTCCTCATAACGACGACCGTCACCCCGCTGGGGCCTAAATTCTTTTGAGCCCCGGCATAGATCATCGCGTATTTGTCCAGATCGATCTGCCGCGATAAGAGATCCGAAGAGGCGTCGCAAATGACCGGAAGTGTGCCGGCTTCGACGTCATGACCGAACTCGACACCATCGATAGTCTCGTTGGAAACGTAATGAACATACACAGCGGCTGGAGAAAATCGAAGCTCGCCATTGTCCGGGGCACGGCGATATCCTTGATCAGTTTTGAAGCTGATCTGTTTGACTGTGCCAAACGCAGATGCGGCCTTGGCCGCCTTTTCGCCCCACACGCCCGTTAGCACATAATCGGCAACGCCTCCGTTGAGAAAATTCATCGGCACCATTGAGAATTGCAGGCTCGCGCCGCCTTGAAGGAAAAAAACCCTAAAATCATCGGGAATTTGCAGTAGCGAGCGGAGACGAACCTCAGCCGATGTTAATAGCTCGACGAATTCTCGCGAGCGATGGCTGACCTCCATCACGCTCATTCCTGTCTCGGCAAAATTAGCCAAGCCGGCCTGTGCTCGTTCGAGGACTGTCGGCGGAAGCGTCGCCGGACCCGAGTAAAAATTGAATACCGTACGCATAAAAAAGAAACGTCCAAGCCGTGCGAAGTGTCACGATAACACAGCGACGACTTCATCTGAAATCACTCGAAGGTGCCAAGAGATCGATCGGGGCTGTATCGGGCGGCCCACCCCGATCAGGTGAAGTGGAAAAAAGGCAGGGCAAAGAAACTTAGAAAAATCGAACCAAAAAAGTTAAGATATCGTAAGATACTACCGACGATGCCTAAGAAATTCGACACAAATCCGCTCGATCCGGAGTTTCCGGAAAAGGCCAGAGCTACGGGGGCGGGTGAGCCTTTTACCGCCCCTTCGAAAACTGCTTATAGCACGAGCGAATTTCCTTCTGCACCTGGCAGTGTCACAGAGGATGAGACGCGACGATTCGATGAAGCACAGTTTGCCGCTTACGGTTTTCAGGGCGGACCTTCGCCGGCACTCTATCAACCGACGGCTCTGAGCGAAATGAATCGCGCAGGTGACCGAAAGGTCTCAAAAACCGGGTTGCCGGAAAAATGGCTGATCGGCTTGCCCTATTTTCCATTTTCAATCGGCCTCGTTGCCGGGCTGATCCTGCTGTTGATCATTCCTAAAGACGAGGCGAAAGTACGGTTTCACGCAGCCCAGGGGCTGGCGGCCCATGTCGGGATCCTCATTATTACAACCCTGCTCGGCATTGTTGGCAACGTCACCGACCTTGCCGGCCTTGGAAGCGGGATCTTCACGCTCGTGACCACCATTATGCTGGTGATATTTGCCATCAAGGCGTGGCGCGGCAAGCCGGTGCACATTGAAAGCGTTGATGACCTCACGAATTGGCTCGAGGAGAAGATCGGACCGGTGAAGAGCTAAATTATGTATTGTTCGGGCTGTGGTTCTCAGCTTCAAACAGGATTGAATTATTGCAGCCGCTGTGGCCGAAGGGTTGCGGAGGACGGTAGATCCAGTTCGGGTCTCACACCTACGCCTCCGATCATTGCCGCCTTTACGGCCGGCGCCGGCTTTTTCTGCTACATGCTTGTTCTTCGAACGCTGTCAAAGGCAGGAGTTCCTCCTAATCAGTTCATTCCCATTTCTTTTGTATATTTCGCCTCGCTATTCGGTATTTGCGTCATGATCCTTCGATACGGTTCGAACGCATTGAAAGATAAAGATGAGCGAACGAGCGGATCAGAGGCGAAGCCAGTTGAACAAACGTACCTCGCCCCATCGATCACTGCACAACTGACCGAGCCAAGCGAAAGGCCGGCCAGTGTTACGGAGCACACCACCAGGGCGCTTGACGGGATACCGGTCGACCGGCACTAATTTGCTGATCCGAAGACCTCTCTTAACGCATCGGCATATTCAATGATGGCCTGCTCGCCATTGCCTGAAAAGATAGAGCCGTGCATCGACGCTACCGTTTTGGGTTTAAGCGCGGCCACGCGTTTCAGCGTCGCATCTGTCTTCGGAGTGTAGGGAAGATAGTCGGCGAGTGGGCTTGCCTGCATTTCGAGCATCGACTGGCGAACCCGGTCAGTAACGCTCTCACTTGTCAGTGGCACGACATCGCCATTCTGGTGAAGTATATCCGACGAGAACAGAACACTCTCAGTAGTATCAAATAAAAGGCCTGCTTCCCAATTATGCGGCACGTGCGGTGTCGCAAGGAAACGAAATGTGTGCCGGCCTGTGGAAAATTCTTCGCCGTCGATCATTCCTTTGGCCGGATTTTTATTGGCAAAGTCGTCAACGCTCACCAGCTTTGCGACCATGCTGCAAACAGCCGCAGCATTTGGAGCGATCTCCTGCCATTCATTCAGCGAACCGCATTCATCCGCCTCAAAGTGGCTGAATCCGATCCATCGAATGGATGAAGGATCGATCAGAGAAGCAACTGCCTCGCGAACGGCAGGAAACAAAGACCTCATTCCGGTATGAAAAAGCAGTGGTTCCTCATCGCGGACCAGAAACTGGCTGAAACCTAAGTTTGCTTCGGGTATGAAAGTATTAATGCGAAAAATATCTTGTGCTATTTCAGTTATATTTGTCATTGTCTCGGTTCCTCCCTTCCTGGATACGACTCTGTTGTCGCGAATGTTTCGTGATCCTGGAAAAAGTCAAATGACGGCCGGGTTCGCTGTATCGGGCCCGTCGTTCTTTTCACTTCGGAGTTTTACAAAGGCCGTCAACACTAGAAATATCGCAAGAGCGATCAATGTGAGCGAGGCAAGGCCATTCACCATCTTTATATCGAAGCCGGTTGAAGCCTGAAAATTGCCGATCACCAGCAAGCCCAGAGCCCAAAGCGTTATCGTGAGAACGAAAAGCATTGGAATCAGAGTGAAGGCGATGCGCTTTCGGGCCTTGTAGAGCCAGGCAGTGATGGAAAGCAGCGTGAGTGCGGCAAGCAATTGGTTCGAAGCGCCGAAAAGCGTCCAAAACTCCACCCATGATCCCGGCTTGGCATAAAAAATAAGGAAGAACGGAAGGGCAACCGTTGCCAAGGTGCCGATCACTGCACCGACCCGGCCGGGAACCCCGATCAATTCCTGCACGAGATACCGCCCTAGACGCATTCCAACATCAAGCGTATCGAACACAAATGTCGAGAATGCCATCGCACCGAACGTGATGGCAAATGGAAGATTTTCCTTGCCTATCAGCAGGGTCAAGAATTCGCCTATCCCGTTGCCGTATATCTTTCCGGCTGCAAAGGCCTTTCCGTCTGGCCCGTAGAGCAGTTCGTTACCGGCGATCATCACCACGACCAATGCCATAAAAGCTACGAAGCCCTCAGCGAGCATCGCACCGTAACCGATAGGACGGGCATGTGTCTCTTTATCGAGCTGCTTTGATGTAGTTCCGGAGCATACGAGCCCGTGAAACCCGGAACACGCCCCGCACGCTATAGTGACAAAGAGAAATGGGAACAGCATCCCGGTCATTCCCCCGACGTCAAAGGATTTGAACGCCGGCTGCTGGATCGTATATCCGCCGAAAAATATGCCGATTATGCCTAGGGCAATGGCGGAATAAAGCACGAACCCGCCCAGATATCCGCGCGGCTGGAGCAAGGCCCACACTGGCACAAGCGAGGCGGCAATGCAGTAAAGCAGGATGACGATACCCCACGTTTGGTGTCCATAGGCAAAAACGTTCGAGAACATCGTGCCGAGATAAGCGACGCCGAAAGTTGCCGGAACAAAAATTATTGTCGAAAGCCATAGCGGCGGCTTGATGAACCTTTCAACGAGGCCAAGCACTATCGAAAGCCCCAGATAAGCTATTGAGGCAAAAGCTACTGCTCCCCCGGGATTGAACCTTTCTTCACCGGCCAATGCATCATCGCCGCTGACAAAGGTTCCGGCTGTAATGTCGGTAAAGGCGACTATTACGTAAACGAGCGCGAGCCATATGAATGCCATCATTGCGCGTCCTGCGCGTCCGCCAAGCTTTTCGCGCGTTATCTCAGCTATCGAACACGCACGATGTCTTACCGAAGATGTCAGCGCCGAAAAATCGTGGACGGCTCCGATAAGCACAACGCCTATCGCGATCCAAAGCAGGCAAGGGAGCCACCCGAAGGCCATGCACGCAATGATAGGCCCCGCGATCGGTCCCGCTGCGGCAATGGCTGAAAAATGCTGGCCAAATAAATAAAAAGGCGAGATCGGGACAAAGTCCTGCCCGTCGGCGTGCTGGTTTGCCGGTGTGATACGCGAATCGTCAAGTTGGAACTGCTTGGCGATCCATCGTCCGTAGCCAAAGTATCCGAATACGAGCCAGGCGATGAAACCGACCGCAAGAAGAGTAAGCATATGTTTCTGGGACCGCCTATCAGGTCTTGTTGCGTCGATAAAATCTACACGAGGCAGCGTCGGTTATTCAAGCTCGGCGAATCTTGACAAATTTTTCTTCTTTAGATATCGTTTTCCTGACAATTTGGCAAGGGGAGTAGATAGCCCTCAAGCGGTCCCTCAGGTCGTCAATACGAGCGGCAATGCTCCGGCCCGAAGGCAAAGTATCAAGACCTTGCGCGATGACACGAAAGATGTCCGCGTGAGGTTTTTTCTTTGCGGACGTGAATTCACTTTGTTGAGGGTCACGTATGAGTCTATTTCCGTTTGCTGATTACTGGTGGTTCTATCTAGCATTCACCGGTTTTGTTCTTTTGATGCTTGCTCTTGACCTCGGTGTCTTTCACCGAAAGGAGCATGAGGTCTCTTTCAAAGAAGCGTCGATCTGGAGTTTGGTCTGGATCTCGCTCGCCCTTTTCTTTAATTTTCTTCTTTATCGTTACACGCTTTGGAAGTTTCCGCAGGATGAACGGCTGATGGCATTCCCCGGCTTTGTCCCGGACGCTGCGGCCTGGACCGTCTCATTGGAGTTTCTGACGGGATATATCGTCGAGAAATCGCTCTCGGTCGATAACATTTTCGTTTTCGTTGTGGTCTTCGCGTATTTTGCAATACCGGCAAAATACCAGCACCGCGTGCTCTTCTACGGCATCATCGGAGCTCTCGTCTTTCGTGCGATCTTCATCGGCATGGGCTCTTGGCTGATGCAGTTTCATTGGGTCATCTACCTTTTCGGCGGATTTCTGATCCTAACGGGTTTGAAAATGATGTTTGGTCCGGAAAAGGAGATCGATCCCGAAAAGAATCCCGTCATCCGGCTTTTTAAGCGGATAATGCTGGTTACGCCAAAGCTCCACGGCAAGCACTTCTTTGTCCGCGAACATGGCCGCTGGGCCGCGACGCCGCTTTTCATCGCATTGCTCTTCCTTGAGATGACGGACATCATCTTTGCGGTCGATTCCGTTCCGGCGATCTTTGCGATCACAGCCGAACCGATGATCGTTTTCACATCGAACATCTTTGCGATCCTCGGGCTTCGGTCAATGTACTTCATGCTGGCGGGGGCGGTCAGCAAGTTCTACCTGCTGAAGTATGGGCTTTCCGTCGTACTGATATTTGTTGGGCTTAAGATGGTGTGGCTGAATGACGCTTTCGGGGGCAAGTTTCCGATCACCTGGTCGCTCGGCTTCATACTTTCGACCATCGCGATCTCTGTTATTGCTTCGCTGCTATTCCCTAAGAAAGAACAGCCGCAGCCAATTGCCGAACCTGCGCCCGAGGGAGGTTCCACTTAATCCGCAGCCGACGCTGTGCTAAACTTTCGCCGAGCTATGGACAACGAAAGATCCGTACAGGAAGTTTACTCGCCGGGCGGGATCTGCTTTGGCTGCGGCCCGGCGAATGAGAAAGGGCTCCATATAAGGAGTTTTGAGGAAGGTGACGAGTTGGTGGCCGAGTGGCAAGCCGAGCCGCACCATCAGGCATTTCCCGGTGTGTTGAATGGCGGCATCATTGGTGCGTTGCTCGATTGCCACTCGAACTGGGCCGCGGCTATGCACCTGATGAAAAGGCGCGGTGAAGATGCTGCCCCGTGCACTGTCACCGCCGAATTTCATGTGAAACTCCTTAGGCCGACACCCGTCGATGGACCTATTACTCTTCGGGCTCGCGTAGTAGAGTCCACCGACGATCGAGCTACGGTCGAAGCGGAACTTATTGCGGAAGGGAAGGTCTGCGACACCTGCCGCGGTGTATTTGTGGCTGTCAAGGAAGGCCATCCCGCGTATCACCGCTGCTAGGTTATGGGAAGCGGAACATGGATAAAGCAAAGATCATTGAAGAACTGAACCGAAAATACTCTGGTTTTGCCGACTTTGTCGGAACAATGTCGGAGGACGATTTCACCTTTTCACTGAACGGCGAAAAATGGACTGCCGGCCAACAGGCAGATCACCTTTGCCGTTCTTTGGCACCGCTGAACAAGGGTCTGAAAGCTCCGGAATTCATTCTTAGGACTATGTTCGGAACTGCCGATCATGAATCTGCCGGGTACGACGAATTGGTCGATCGCTACCGAGAGGCGATAGCCCCGGGCGTTACGCCGCCAGATGCCTTTAGGCCAGACACAATACCGTTCGGCAAAAAAGATGAACTTCTTGCAGAGCTTCGCTCTCAACTAAATGTTTTGTGCGGGGGTATCGAGAAATTTGACGAAGGGAAACTGGACCACCTGGTCCTTCCACATCCGCTTCTCGGAAAGTTAACGCTCCGCGAGATGCTCTATTTCACGATCTACCACGCCGAACACCACCACCGGCATGTTGAGCAGAGCCTCGCTCAGAAGAATTCATAATCGCAAGAATAAGCTCGTCATATTTCTCCATTAGGCCCAGCCGTTCTAACCATTCCTTCTGCTCCCTCATAAGTGCCGGAAGGTGGACGACGTCCGACAGGGCGTAATCGACCAGCTCGTCCGTCCAAACCCCGTCCCATTTTCGAGTAAATTTTGCGCGTTGCGATTTATCCAGGTCTATAGCGAAATAGCGATAAAGGGTCTCGGCGAGCGAGGCAGACTGATTAGCACCGCGAGTCAGGACCTTTTCGGCGATCATCGTATCGAACACATTGCTGACCGAATAGCCCGAGGCGCTAAGAAATTCTAGGTCGAAGCGCGCATTATGGAAGATCTTTGTGCTCCGGGCATTAGAGAGAATATCGGCTAGCGGCCCAAGTTTCACGCCTTCGCTGATCGGGACAAGCACATTGAACTCACCGTTGGAGAACTGGACCGAATAAAGCTTTCCCGTACGCGGATCGAGTCCAGAAGTTTCAGTGTCGCATCCGAGAACAGAAGCGGCGTGCATTCGCTCATATGCCGTTTCGAGATCGGTCTCTGTTCTGGTAATAAATACATCCATGGCTTTGAGAATAGTTTCACGCAAACCCGCGCCGGACGCAATGGCTAGAGAAGGGAAGGGCATGCGCGGGCATTCGGTGTATCATTGAATGAGCGGGTCTAACCATCCAGCATTCGATAGCAAGGGTATGGCAGTGATAAATGAAATTGAAGGCAGGGTTCTGGGCAGTTTGGTCGAAAAGCAGCTGACCACGCCCGAATATTATCCGCTAACGCTAAACGCGTTGGTTGCGGCGTGTAATCAGAAGTCGAACCGCGACCCCGTTATGTCTCTCGATGCGACTGCCGTCCTCGCCGCGATCGACACGCTTCGAGATAAGAATCTTGTTTATCTTTTTCACGGAAGCACAAGCAGAGCCGTTAAGTACAAGCATATGCTCCCGTCCGTTTATGAAGTGGACGAGGCCGGTACGGCTGTGATCACGCTGCTTCTGCTCCGAGGGCCGCAAACCGTGGGCGAGCTTCGCGGCCGCGCGGATCGATTGCATGAGTTTGGCTCTATCAGCGAGGTGCAGGAGACGCTCGATGAACTTGCACGACGCGATGAGCCTCTTGTCCTAAAGCTCGAACGCCAGCCGGGGCAAAAAGAGGCACGGTTCGCTCACCTGCTTTCGGGCGAGGTTGACATGGAAAAGTTCCGGTCGCGCCAGGAGATCGACCTTAGCCCCGCCGCCGGGGGAAAGATGCACCATCTTGAGGCCGAAGTAGTTCGTTTATCGGATGAACTACAGTCACTTCGATCTGAATTCGAACAATTCAAAAGCCAGTTCAGTTGATACAAAGCCAATCCCGGCATATCGAAAGAGGCGAGGCTCATGGCCATGATCTTTGAGAATTCGCGGATCGGTTGCGAGTATCTCAATGCCCAGCGAGGTGGAATTCAAGGATGTTTTTTAGAATGGGATGGTTGACCGGCTTATAGATCACGCCGCTGCAGCCGGCGTCGCGAGCCTGGTCATTGATGTCGTGGAAAGCGGTTACGATCACGATCGGAACATCGGTGAGGTTTTTCTTGCCCAGGATGATCTTTGCGGCTGAAAGCCCGTCGAGCAGTGGGAGGCCGATATCCATAAAGATCAGGTCGGGCCGATAACGTTCGGCCTTTTCTATGCCTTCATAGGCTCCGGCGGCCTCGATCACGGAATGCCCTTCCGCCTCTATCAAATGCCGCATTAACTGTCGGCTGTCTTCGTAATCTTCGACTATCAGCACCCTCTTTCCCATTTCGTTCCCCCGTGCCCGACGCGTAAAACAATGTTGATTATTCTAGCGGGTATGGCTAAGGTTTGCAAAACAGATCAGGGATGAAGACGTGGGGTAACCGAAAACTGCCGGCTGGCGGATGAAGCATTGTTCGAGGCATCGACCGCCGTGACGGTGAACGTCCACGTGCCTCTCAATCGAGCCCGTCCAAACAAGGTGCCGGTAGCGGCGTCGAGCCGCATTCCGGGCGGAAGGTCGCCGTCCGTCACTGACCATATGAACACACCCGAGCCGCCAGAGGCCTGCAAAACGGCCGTGTACGGGTGCTGGCGGATCACTGGAGGCAGGTCATCGGTCAGGATCTGAAGCGGTGCGATCGGCGAGTATTCGAAGGCGCCAAGATCGAGCGGGCCCGCAACCGGCCTTTGTTCACCGGCTTGATGCAGAACGTATTGGCGCAGAAGATCATTTTCGGCGAGCACGAAAGGGTGAAGCGAGGTTCCGGCATTTACTGCCGGCGAGTCCGCGCCGATCTTAAAATTCTGCGCTGCAGCGTCAATAAATCCAGGAGCGGTTCCGGTGATCATCGATGCTCCGCCAGCCACGCTCCCGCTGAACGACGCGCCTTCGTGCGAGTTTCGCCAGCCGGTCTTTGCCCAGTTGTTCGCAAGCGACAAAGTGCCTGCCTCAGCAAGCATCGCCATGCTTGTGCCGGCAGCGGTATTGAAGAGGATATTATTGCGGGCGTCGCAATCTTCGTCATTTGTTGAAAGACGCATCACCACCGTCGTTCCCGCCCTTATCGAATAGAGAGTGTTGTTGTAAAAATAAAGCGTTCCCTTGCGGTAGGCAGCGGTCGCACCGCTGTCACCACCATAATGCACCGCCTGATTGTTCCCGCCGTCCTGTTTTATCAATACGTTTCCATAAACGAACGTCCAGCGATACTCCGGGGCGTTCCTGATGATCGTACTGTCCTCGCCATCCACCATGTCTATGTTGCGATTGCCGCCCTCTATCCAGTTGTAGCGAACGACGAGTCCAGCCGAACGGTCCTTCAAATTCACGCCGGGTGCACCCGCACGAAGCGGTCCAAAACGGTTGTACTGAAATGTTATCCCGTACGCCGCTGTGTAGTTGTTGTGCTGGAAAATACTGCCTGAAACGCCGTTGCCGAAGATATGATTACCTTCGACGAGGATGTTTCGCGACACCGCGGAATTGCTTGAGGCCACGAAAAAGCCGTTTGCGCTGTCGTGGATGCGGCAGTTGCGGACCGTGATGTTCTCGCCCAGTTCGACAAAGATCGACGAGGCGGACGTGGAATAGGTTTGGACGACACCCGAATCGTCTGTAAATGTATAGCTCGGATGGCCGCTTCGGATCTCGAGAGCCTCGATGACGATGTTCGATGCCATCGTGCTAGAAGGTATATTTGAGCCGCCTATCTTGATCACGCCTCGGTTCTCACTCCAAAAATTCAATCCTGCCGGCGTGACCGCGTTTCTTCCGTCGATCACGGGCAGTTCACCGTTCGGCCCCGGAACGCCCCTTACGATTATCGGCGCCTGTGGAGTTCCGCTGCGGCCGATGACCCACTTTTCGTTATAGCTCGTCGGACGCCAGTGGATCAGGACCACATCACCGGGCTGAAGGGCTGCCCATGGCACATCGGCTATGTTGGACATTGCAGTGCCTGGCTTTACCTCATAGATCGCCGCTAGAGCCCCGATCGGGCCTAGAAAAACGAATGTGATCGATAGCAGAAGGCGCAAATTTTTGAAAATGAAACAACAGAGCATGGCGGAAGGATGCGGAAGCGGTTTAAACTAATTTAACACTCTAGAGAATTTACCATTTTCCGTTGGCAGGCGTCTATATGAAAGTTCTCGGCACGAGGGCCGGTTTTCGGAGTTGCCTGCTCCTTAAAGCGACCGAGAGACCTAAGAAGCCCATTAAGGTTTTTTTCCTAGCACGCGGAGGACCTCAGCGACGCTCCAAGCCTGTGCAAAACAGCCTCTTGGGGTGTGTGGATGATCGCCGTCAAAGATCTCTGACATCTGGCCGAGCCCTGCTTCGGATAGATGGCCTTCAAATCTGTTCAGCAGTTTTGAGACGCGTTTATCCAGGTCTGGTTCGGCCCCATTGACCTTACGGTAAGCATCAATGAAAGGCCCGATCAGCCACGCCCATACCGTACCCTGGTGATAGGCTGAATCGCGTTCAAACGGGGTACCGGTGTAAACTCCGCAGTATTTCGCGTCGCGGGGCGAAAGTGACCTCAACCCGACCGGCGTCAAAAGCTCGCTTTCGACCTTTGCAACCACTTTGGCCGCACGCTCGGCGTCGAGCATCGAATGAAACAGGGAAACCGCCAGTATCTGATTTGGGCGGACGGAAGGGTCACGCTCGCCATTTTCGATCACGTCAAAAAGACACCCTTCTTCCTCATTCCAAAAGGCACCGTTAAAGCTCAGCTTGCAAAGGTCTGCCATCGCTCTATAGCGGGACGCGTCTTTCTTGTCCCCGAATTCCTTTGCCAGCCCTTCCATGATCATGAGCGCGTTGTACCAAAGCGCTTGGATCTCGACGGGTTTGCCCGTCCTGGGCGTAATGACCTTTTCACCGATCTTGGCGTCCATCCAGGTCAATTGAACGTCTGGAGTGCCGGCAAATAGCAAACCGTCAGTATCAAGATGTATGTTGTATCGGGTTCCGTGAAGGTGCCATGCCACTATGTCGGCCAATTTCGGATAGATCGACTCTCTTATCGCCTTAGCATCACCGGTTTGTTCAATAAACGCACGGATCGCCTCAAAGTACCAAAGTGTCGCGTCCACGGTGTTGTATTCTGCATCGCCGCCTGCATCCGGAAAACGATTTGGCAGCATTCCCTCTGAGACATGATCTGAAAATTCTTGGAGTATCTCTTTCGCAACGTCGGCCCGTCCGACGGCCAGGCTCAGCCCTGTCAGCGAGATCATCGTGTCTCTCCCCCAGTCTGAAAACCAGGGATAACCCGCGATCACGGTCCGGCCTTCCCCGCGTTTGACTATGAACTGGTCGGCGGCTGCCGAAAGCTGCTTGCCAAAAGCAGACTTGTATCCCGCCTTTCGAATAAGGGAACTTCGACGCTTGATCTCGTTACTTTCGGCCTTCTGGAGGTCTAGCCTTAGATCAGGCTCCGTTGACGCATAGATCGAAGCCTCGTTGACATCCAACTCGAACACTATTTCGAACGGCTGATAAAGGTCTTCGGAGAAATCGAATCCGCGTTCCTGTTCCACCATGTATTCGAAATTGCGGTACCAATATCCTGTTTCGATCACTTCATTGCCGTTGTGCGTCAGGCAAAGCGTGGGTAATGACTCACCCGCACCGATCTCAATACGGTCGTCCGTGGAAGCGAAATCAAAGGAGATCACCGATGATTCGCTTTGAAGAGAATGGTAATCCACGAAGGACAAAAGGGGCCTTATGATGAGTTCAGTGCCCGGGACAGGTTTGCCGACGAACCTCCAGAGACAAACTGTTGCGTTTGAACCATTGATCATGAAGAGATTCTTTTCGATCGCATTTCCTTCTATCTCGTAAGTCCAGATCGGAAAGGGGTCGAGGCGAAAGGCCGTCAAGTATTCATATCCCTTAGGGGAAATCACGGAAGGGAACTGGTTCGCAGAGAGATCGAATCGGCGGCCGTTCATAATGATCGTCT
This sequence comes from Pyrinomonadaceae bacterium, assembly GCA_035327545.1. Lineage (GTDB taxonomy): Bacteria > Acidobacteriota > Blastocatellia > Pyrinomonadales > Pyrinomonadaceae > OLB17. The sequence goes on from DAOLDE010000003.1 coordinate 283,356, forward strand.
CTTCAAATTTAGAGAGCAGACGGATCCGTCCGAGAGGTGGGTCGATGGCTGAAGTCAGAAGTGCGTGATATCGGCGCGTGTTAGATCCAGCGACCGTCCCGCAAGCGAAACCGCCGATCCCGTTCGTCTCGAGCCATTCGCGGCTGGAAGCGGCCGCGTAGTTGACGCATATATCCTTGTCGAGTTTGATCATCGCGATCGAATAAGCATCGTCAGCGTACTTCTATTCGCTATATCGTACTTGGTGCTTAAAGTGTTCCATATAGCCGTACCGTCTCATCTATCATCCGGTCAAGCGAAAATTGGTTTTGGGCCGTCGCACGTGCCCGTTCAGCGATCATGCGGCTCCGGGGCATATCGTTTAGCCGAACCATGATCGTTTCGGCTAGCTTTACCGGGTTTCCAATAGGAACGAGGTTCTCTGCATCTGAGATCAGCTCCTTCGCACCCTCGGTCGAAGTTGCCACGACCGGTGTACCCATCGCTAATGCCTCAAGTATCGCCATTCCGAAACTTTCGGTGTGCGAAGCGGAAACAAAAACATCCATTGCGGCAAAGAGCGGCCGCGTGTCATCGACCCAGTCCAGCCAGAGGAAGCGTTCCTCATGGCCCAGTACCTTGACCAGCCGCTTAAGATCGCGGCGATGGCGCTGGTCCACTGTATTGTCCTTGCCGACGATCAAGAAGCAAACCTCCGGGCGTTTGCGGAGCACCTCGTTGGCCGCCAGGACGAGGTCTTGTTGTCCCTTTAACGGTATCAACTCGCCAATCGTCGCGATCAATGGGACGTCGATCGGCACGCCGTGAGACGAGCGAAACTCGCTTCGCAGGCGTTCTCGCTCGGCGTCGTCCATCGGATTCGGATCGATGCCGTTTGGGATGTGAACGATCTTCGATTCCGGAAAAACAGACTTAAGAGTGCGTTCGACTCCGCTGGAAACAGCGATCGCCTTTGACAAGTTATTCAGTGCGAATTTGTTGAACGGTTTCAACGGAAACAGAACATGCCTTGTCAGCACAAACTTTGCAGGGCCAGCCAACGCGCAAGCGATACTCGCCGGAATATAGTCTCTTGCCACGTGTGCATGAATGATCTCGATGCCGTTGTCGCGTGCAAATCCTGCAATGCGCGTCGCGCTCAAAATGCCGAACGAATTCCTGATCGAGACGTGAAAAATGCGTTCATTGGGAAGGAAGGAAAGACGTTCTTGCCAGACGTTCGTTGGCCGCAGGGCGGCAAACACCTCATGGCCGCGATCTTGAAGGCCACGGCATAGATCGACAAAGTGGCGTTCGCCACCGCCGTAATGCTTTGACGATGATAACTGAAGGACGCGCATTTTCGTCTCAACACAATAATACTATGCACTCGACTGAGGTGAGGTTCCAAGCGACACGATCGTGGGCAGCATTTTGTCCAAGGCATTATAGGACCGTTCTTATACACGAGACAGAAAAAGGGCTGTCCGAAAAGATCGAACAGCCCTTGATGATAGGAAACGATGAACCGAGGAACCTCGGTCATCAGCTAACCCGTGATCAGTTAAAGAAGTAGCGAACTCCAAACTGAATCCGGTAAACATCGTTGATGTTAGCGGTTCGTTGCAGCGAATTGGTCAACAAACCGGAACCGACCGTACGCAGACAGTAAGTTGCTGCGGTCGCAACTGCCGGTCCAACCCGGCACGTTGCATTTGAAGCGGTGCTGGTCGTAACAAGCGGTTGATTGGTCACGAGTCCCTGACCGCCGCCCCAGTTCTTATTAAGCAAATTTCCGAAATTGAGGATATCCGCCCTGAACTGGAATTTATGGGTCTGGCCGCCAAGCTTTGCAAAGACGTCCTGAGACAGGCCGAGGTCCATTCTGTGTACGAACGGGAGGAATACACCGCCGCGTTCAACATATTTACCTCGGTTCTTTGACAAGTATTTATCCTGCAGGATAAACGCTTCCCAAGCAGCAGCCTGTTGAGCCGGGGTAAACAATACAGTTCCTGCGGCATTCGTGATGTTTCCAAAATTCATTTCCGAAGTATTTCTCGGAATATAGATCAGGTCGTTACTGGTACCGCCATCGCCGTTCAGGTCGCCGCCAAATACATAGCTGGTGTTGCCGAGCGGCCTTGACTCCCAAAAGGCCGAGATCGACGAAGCTCCGAACTTGAAGTACTCCTTACGATATGTGACCGCTCCGAAAACCCGATGCTTTGCACTAGCGCTGCTGTACGCCACGCTGGGATTGTTCGGGTTACCTGAGTGCTGATTGTTGTTCCACGAACCGAACGCGATGGAACCGGGATCGACCGTATTACGCCCGATACCATAACTGTAAGCACCCTTGGCGTAGAAGCCCTTCGAGAACGGCTTTTCCAGCGTAAATGCCAGGTTCGATGCGCTGCCGATGTTCTGATTCTTGAGTACGATCGCGCTTGTTATGTTGCTGTGGATCCTGTTGCTGGTGGTCCAACGCGGCCTCGTATCGGCTCCCGTGAAGGCTGTGTTCGGTGCCGTGAGATTCGCGTTGATGTAATAGATCCCATTCACGTCTCTTGAATACAGGAACTCTGCTCCGGCAATAAGGCCAAGCGGCAGCCTGTAGTCCACACCGACGCTTGAGCGCCACAGTTGGGGAAATTTGAATTTCGGATCCGTAATGGCCAACCCATAAGACGTTGCCGGATTTCCCGTAGCGGTCCCTTTGTACTTGTCCGGATTAGGGTTGAACGGCCTGATCGTCGTATTGTCGATCTGTTCAAAACCGGTCAGAAGACCATTCTCACCGATCTGGTTTGAGATCCATACATAGGCCGGCCGCCCTGAGAACATTCCCGAACCGCCACGGATCTGAAGCTTGCTGTAAGGGCTCCAGTTGAAACCGACCCTTGGCGACCACAAAAGGTTCGCATCCGGCAGTTTCTCGGTTCGATACTGGACGCCTGCCCCGGTCTCATCCCGGAAGGTCAAGGCGTTCGCAGCCGGATTCTCGAACCCGGTCTCGCCAAAGAACGGTACGTCAACCCGAAGGCCATATGTCAGCGTGAAGTTATCTCGCAATTTCCACACGTCTTGCCCGTAGAAACCCATGTAAATCACCTCAAGCGGCTGAACCGGCTTATCGAGGCCCGGGACGTTCATCCATCGAACCTGGAACCGTCTCAGACTTACCGGTGAGGTCGTTCGATTCGGATTTGCCAGATATCCGTTCGCGTCAGCGTAAAAGTCAGCCAACGAATTGTAGGTATAAACGCTCTGCGAACCCGGGAAGAAAACGTTCTCAGATTCATAACGTTCGAAACTCAGTCCAGCGGTGATAGTGTGCGATCCCCGATAAAAGGACATATTGTCCTGCAATTGCAGCGATTTGTAACGAAGTTCATTGTTCGGCGTGAACGGTTCCGCACCGAACGATGTATATGTAACACCGCCTTCGAGGATGTCAATAAATGGGAAGAGGTTGTCGATCGACCCACGGCTTTCGTCTTGCTTCGTCCATCCGATAAGAAGGCTGTTCGAAACTTTTGTGCCCCACATCGAACTCCATTCTCCGACGATCGAACGAATGTTCTCAAGAATGGTGTAGTTCGAACTCTTGAAGTTCAAGGCGTCGAGCCTCGTTCTTCGGTTTCCGAACCCAAGCGAAGACGAATCTGAGACAAGCACATCGGTCTCAGAATCAAGGTGCATATATCTGAGCGTGAGCCGATTCTTGGAGTTGATGTTGTAATCTCCGCGAAGAAGGAATTTTTTGCCCGGGGTAGAGTGGTTATAGCCCTGATACGGCCCAGTATCATAATTGAAATTCTGCCTCAAAAAGCTGCTGAGCTGATCCAGATCCGAGGCAAGAACTCGCGTAACGTTGCCGGTTCGGCAGCCTGTTCCGGGACATGCTTGCCAGGTTGTACCCGGCTGTGTAAGAAGCTCGTCTTCGTAGCTGGTAAAAAAGAAGAGCTTATCGCGGCCCGTGGTGTACCATTTACCGCCATCGTCGCCGAAATTGAAGAACGGAATAGGGCCGCTTCCCGTGAAGCCCCAGGTTCGGAATTTGAAATCGCCAGGGTTAAAAGAATTCGTACCGGCTTCCTTTCCGACCAAGCTGGGATTTCTCCAAATGTAGTAAACCGAGCCAGTGTACTTGTTCGCTCCGCTCTTCGTGATCACGTTGACATCGGCACCAACAAAGTTTCCGTGTCTTACGTCATACGGTGCAACATTGACCTGAAATTCTTCGACTGCTGCCAGCGAGATAGGAGAAACGCCTGTTCTTTCACCCGGAGCACCTGCAAGGCCGAACGAGTTGTTAAAGTACGAACCGTCAACAGTGATGTTGTTCAAGCGGTTGTCCTGACCAGCAAACGATCCGCTGCCGCCATATTGCGGCGTCAACCTGGAAAAGTCGGTCAACTGACGGCCGATAGTCGGCAATCCCGTCAAAACCTCGTTCGAAACATTGGTGGACGCTCCTGTACGGCCTTCACTGAAAATATCGTCGATCTGTACTGTGACTTCTTCCGTGATCGCTGCACTAAGGTTGAAATTAACGGTGACGGCAGATCCAAGGCTAAGCTGAAGGCCCTGCCGCGTTTGTTCTGTAAAACCAGCCGAAACTGCCTTGACAGTGTACGGGCCGCCGACACGCATCAGCGGTATCGTGTATCTTCCCGTATCGTTAGTGACAGCCGTGTATCGTGTTCCGCTGGGCTCATGAACTGCCTCAACGCTTACTCCGGCCAATGGTTGACCCTGCGCATCGACTATTCGGCCGCTCATCTCAGCGGTCGTGACTTGAGCCATGCCCGCCACGGTGAATGCCGTGATCATCGTGCACAAAAGTGCGAACGATCGTATGGTGAAATATTTAATCATTTTGTTTTTGCCTCAAATTAAGTTCGAAAGGGCCTCGATAAATTTGCTTAAATGGCTTGTATCCTCTCGATTTTTGGATTTTTCTTCCGCTTTTCGGATAAACGAAAAACAGGACTGCCGGTGGTTGCAGCTAACTCAAAATAAACTTTCTTCTTCCGGATTTTTGCAACTCTTATGTTTGCAACGGTTTCGCTTTCGGGAAAAAACAGCCCCGAATATCTTCAACAGAATACGTTGAAATTCTTATTAGTTTGTTCGCGCTCTTAACGCAATTACGGTTCCTCTATTTGGTCCTTTCTTATGTCGGAAAGAACATGGTAAATGGTTTAAGTTACGCTAAAGTTAACGTTAGAAAAAGAAAGGGTACGAACTTTGCAGGTTATGAAGTTTTGGTCGTCTCCATGATCGATGGTTTTGTGCATTCGTGTTCTCGATCCGAGACTGTCCGCAGAGACAAAGGTCTCGAAATTTGTTGAAAGGCAAGGACTTTGGGTTTTTCTTGAGGATTCTTATTTGAAACTTGACTTTTTTGTAAGAATGCTTTAACTTATGTTTCGCTCTGAACGCTGTTTGAAAATAGAACACTTTCAGTTTTTATCGGGTGAACGAAAAAGGGGGAGATTTTATGGCACAGATAGAATATGCAACCGCGTCTTATAAGACGCCATTACACCATCGGATACTCGCAAATATGCCTGTTGTTGCAAGCTGGGTAGATCAGGAAAGCGGAGAAACCATCAAGGTCGAGGGGACGACCGAGAACATTGGAGAATCGAGCGCCCTTGTCAACCTGGAAGTTCTTCCTCCCGTCGGGAGCGAAGTAAAGCTCCGGATCTATGAGGAAAAAAAGACCGTGATCGAGGTTGCAACTCAGGTAATTCGAGTGGAACGTGATCCGAGCAAGCCGTTAGCCGCACTTTCCATCTTGGAGAATTTCAAAAAGTGGAAGAATACGGCGATGACGGCAGCCCAAAACTGGGTCACACGGCATTGGCAGTTAAACTATGAAGAGGAGTGGGTAAATTAATACTCGTTTAATATAGTTTCCAGACGGAAAAGCGGAGAGAATTCTCCGCTTTTTCACTTGGCGGCAGTGCTACGCTAGCCAACGGTTACGATGGCAGCCGCATCAGTTTTACTCAATGAAAGGATTTTTGCCCTTATTTGTAGCTATTCTCTTGGCCGTATCGGTGCCCGGACAGGAAAGGCCGATCGCGCAGGCAGAATATGTCCGGATGCTTTACGGGATCAAGGGAACGGCAAGTATCGTGGAGATCGTAGAAACGATCCGAAAGCGCGGTATCAGTTTTCCCGTCACGGACGGCATTCGCAGCCTGACCAGAACGCGAAGCTCGAATAATCAGGAGCTGCGTCGGGCACTTGAGGAAGCGGAACGACGGCGTCAGGATCCAGAGGGCGCACGGCTCCCGGCAGAGTCTGAATCCGCTGCGCTGTTGGACCGGACGCGGCGGAATACGCTTGCCGTCATCGAAGACATGCCCGATTTTGTCGTCAAGCAGTTGATCTCCCGTTCGGAAGCCTATGCGGGAACGGGGAACTGGCGGCCTTACGATAATCTTATTATCGCGGTGAGCTACCATTCGGAAAAAGGCGAACAGTATCGAGTGCTTTCGAAGAATGGAGCTCCGGTTAATTTTGAATTATCGAACAGTTACAGTGGTTTGGACGGAGCAACCTCCGGCGGCGAGTTCGTTGAGGACCTGAAAAAGATCTTTGCCGCCGAAAGCAAGACCCGGTTTGAAGCCGAGAGTACCGATGTTCTGCGTGGCCGCAATACGATCATTTACGGCTATGAGATCGAGCTGGCGAATAATAAGCATGGCGGTGTCGGATTAAAAGGGCCGGTTTATAGTTCATCTCCGGCCGGTGAAAAAGGCCGTATTTGGATAGATCGCGCCGACGCGCGTGTTCTTCGCATCGAATATCAATTAACGGACATCATTCCAACATTTCCCGTCAAGGGAGTCACCAAGTACATCGACTACGATATGGTGGACATCGCCGGCGAAAAGCACCTTTTGCCAGTTCTATCCGATTTTCGAGGTAAGGTTGAAAACTCGGGAAGGCTTTTTGAGCAGAGGAATGTGATCCGTTTCAGAAGCTACCAACGTTACGGAACGGAAGTTACAGTTGTTGAAGAAGACAGCGAGCCCGCGCCAGTCGATAAACCCTTGCTATGATCGATCCGCAGGAAAATCAGACAATATGGCTGCCGGGATCAGCAAATAGAAACGGCCTTTGATCGAAAACAAAGCAATTGTACCCCCAAACCCGGATCTGGAAGCGAATTCTCAGATGCGGTCCCTTTTCCTAAGCGAGGACTGGGTCGGCGCCATAAAGGAAGATCGAGGCTGGTTGACATAGTTTTCGATCGGACACTCGAAAGCGGAACTGAGCATTTCGTAGGAACCGAACACCAATTTCCAAATTTCATGGCCGACAACTCCCGCAATGGCGGCTGATCCGATCGGCCAGTTTGAATGTGAGAATCTCTTGGTAGAACTAATAGGGCTCGACCCTACAATAAGGCTCGATATTCGCTATGCCACGAAAGATAATTTCGTTGGCCGCAAGGTTTACCCCGAAGGCAGGGCGTTTCTGCAGGAACCCGCGGCCACGGCATTAGTCCGCGTGCATCAACGCTTAAAGATCGACGGCAAGGGACTTGTCGTGTTTGACGGCTACCGTCCGTGGTCGATCACAAAGCTGTTTTGGGAGGTCACTCCGGCAGAAAAACGAAGGTTTGTTGCAGATCCCGCCAAAGGGTCGAAGCACAATCGAGGCTGCGCCGTTGACTTAAGCATTTTTTCGTTTGTCACGGGCCATCTTCTGCCGATGCCTTCAGGTTATGACGAATTTACAGAGCGGGCGTCGCCGGGATACGGGGGAGGATCCGAAGAAGAAAGGCGAAATCGTGATACGTTGCGTCAGATGATGGAGTCGGAAGGTTTTACGGTAAATCCGAACGAATGGTGGCATTTCGACCACGTCGGCTGGCAGGACTACCCGATCCTCGATCTTGGATTCGACGAGATCGACAAGACCTGAAATGCAACAGGCCGGACACGCGATCAAACTATGTGTCCGGCACTTTGCGCTTTCAAGTCCGAAAGGCGGACCGACTAATACTTATGACGCTCCGATCATTGTGAGGGCTGTGTCTCTCGAGCCTTCATCGCCTCGATCGCGAGCTGGACCTTTACGTCGTTTCCGATGGACGGGATGCCGCTTGGCAAGTTATTGCCATAATTGACGTTAAAGTCTCGGCGGTTTATGGTAGTTTCGCCCGTAATGCCCATCTTCATACCGGCCCTCTGTGTTGCGGGCAGCCATCCCGAGATCTGGAACGGGATCGATACAGGCTTCGTAACGCCCTTAAGGGTTAGATCACCGCTTACGACCAGGCCAGCGCCCCGTTTTTCGACCTTTGTGCTCTTGAAGGTCATCTCCGGGAATTTCTCAACCTCGAAAAAGTCGGCACTTCGAAGATGCTTGTCCCGGCCATCGACGCCGGTGTCAACGCTCTCCATTTTCGCACTAAAAGTTACGCTCGATTTGGACACATCGGCCGCATCATAGTTGATCTCTCCGGAAAATGAACGGAAGTGGCCCGGCACATCTATCAAACCCATATGATTTACCTTGAAACCGATAAATGTATGGCTGACGTCAAAAGTATACTTCCCGGACTCTCCCGTCTGGATAGCCTCTTCCACCGAGAATCGCTCAGCTAAACCTCGTTCAAAGGCCCGGGTACCCTCGCCTGTGAGAATGTACAGTGCAGCAAATGCAAATACTGATACGCAGATTAGACGCTTCATTTCTTATTTCTCCCGTAAAAACTTAAAGTTATCGACTCGAACATTTAGCCCAAACGATCTGACGGTCCTTTCATCTAGGGATTCTGGAGCCATCAGTTTGGATACGCGGTGCATTTCGCATCGGAAAACCAACCAAAACAATAACCCAGCGACTATTTCGTCGCCTTCGACCGATAGCCATGACCTTTCGAATTCAGGAAAATGGCCACCGGCGATCCTTGATTGACCGAGCGATTCTTTGCCGTTACATCCGATTTGATGACACCTGTGTACGCATTGTACGCTATCGATGAAAAAATACGGCGTAAGGTTTTAGATAATATTACACCTATTTGAGAATTAGAACAGTTTGAACACAGGAGCCACAAATGTTTAAGCCTGAACCCGATGAATTCGACGACTATTACAGCCATTACATTTCATTTGTGCCGGAATCCGATATACGAGACGCCTTTGCCAGCCAGCCTTCCGAGCTCAGGAGATTGATCGGAGGGGTCGATGAGGCTGGCGGCAGCTTCAGATATGCCGAAGGAAAATGGACGGTAAAGGAATTACTAAGTCATCTGATCGATGGTGAACGAATATTTTCTTACCGAATGCTCCGAATTTCCCGTGGCGACGTAACTCCCATCGAGGGGTTCGAGCAAGATGGATACATTGAGAACTCACGGGCGAACGATCGTCCCTTTGACGAACTTCTGGCCGAGTTCGAACTTATTCGGAAGGCGAACGTCTTGATGCTAAACAGCCTTGACGCCGTCGCGCTCGCCCGCATGGGCACCGCGAGCGGCCTGCCGATATCCGTTAGGGCACTTGCAAATATTTCCATCGGGCACGTACGGCATCATATTTCGATCCTGAACGAAAAGTACCTTCCAAATCTGAAATAGCGTATTTACATTCGGTAGATACGCCGCCCGAGCCGGCACGCTTTAATTTCATAAAGGCAGTCATTGGCCCTTTTCGGTTTAGAACGTTTGAACTAATGTGACTTACGACGTAATTATCATAGGCGCGGGGGCGGCCGGATTATTCTGCGCGCGGGAAGCCGGTCGCAGGGGCCGTAAGGTTCTCGTAATTGAACGCAACAGCCAGGCCGGCCGAAAGATATTGATCTCCGGCGGCGGACGATGTAATTTTACAAACCTTCTGACCACACCTGAGAACTTTGTCTCAGAGAATCCGCACTTTTGCCGTTCGGCGCTCTCCAGATACACACCGGATGATTTCATTCGACTCGTAAAAGATCATCGGATCGAATTCTACGAAAAGAAGTTAGGTCAACTGTTTTGCCGGGAAAGCGCCCGACAGATCGTAGCAATGCTTTTGATCGAATGTGAACGAGCGAGCGTTGAAATACAGTTGTCTTGCAGCGTTGCCTCCGTCACGAAGAATGAACTTTTTGAGATAGAAACTTCGACTGGGAACTACAGGGCCCAAAAATTAGTGGTCGCGACCGGAGGTCTCTCATTTCCAAAGCTCGGTGCAACAGATCTTGGATACCGTATCGCCCAGCAGTTTGATCTGAGAGTAACCGATACCCGTCCATCCCTGGTTGCTATGGTCGCGGCGAAGGCTGAATCGTTTCCTGCTTTGGCGGGGATCTCAGTCGATGCCTTGATCGATGTGAGGGGGCATTTGTTTCGCGAGAATGTACTTTTTACCCATCGAGGGCTCTCAGGGCCCGCCGTTCTACAAGCGTCGAACTACTGGAAAAGCCAAGAGGCGATGATTATTGACCTTCTGCCAGACATCGACCTTCGCGCTCAATTACTCGAGAGCCGCAAGTCCACACAGAAATTGTCGAATTTCCTTGGACGCTATCTTCCCCAAAAGTTAGCCGGAGAGTTTCGTCTCGGTCCAAGGGCGAAAAGAGCGATGGATCAATTGTCTAACTCCGACATTGACGCTGTCGTTGAAGCACTGTCGGGGTGGAGAGTTGAATTCTCACGCACGGAAGGATACGACAGGGCAGAGGTGACTCTCGGCGGCGTTTCGACCGAGGAACTGTCGTCGAAAACGATGGGATGCATCAAAGTGCCGGGGCTCTATTTTATCGGAGAAGTAGTAGATGTAACGGGGTGGCTGGGCGGCTTCAATTTCCAGTGGGCCTGGGCATCGGCCCACGCCGCGGGAACAGATCTATGAAAAAAAGTGGAGGGAAACGTCTCCCACACCGTTTCCCTCCGTTTCGCGCCGGTTACAGGGCGTAACCAGCAACGAAGTCAATCACAATTTTGGAGCCCCCGATCAGTTCGCGGCATGAAAAAAGGAAGCAGATCGGGAAGACGAACTTTCTTCAAGTTGACCTCGAAAATGACATATCAATGTTTGCTTGTCAACCTCCGAGGACTGGATTTCGACTACTGATCTCGAAATTCGGAAATATCCATCCCAAACCGCTCTCGGACGTATTCCTTAGCCGACTCGTTCACATTTTTCAAATTTTCAAGCCGCCGCTTTGTTTTTAGGATATGGGTCTTAGCCCGTTCAGCCATGTGGCTCAGTAAGTCTCGTCCAGCAAGCGCCTCGTTTCGAACCTGAACAAATAGGATGCAAAGTTCCGATGCCCGGGTTTCCCGCATTTCGATCTCGATCTCGCCCAATCGTCGCCTGATCTGAGCGATCTGTCTGATCGCACGCACAAGTTCGTCGCCGATCGAGGTGCCTGTGACTGCCGCCGGGCTGATCGTAAGTTCGCTTTGCATTTTTCTCAGGTGATCATGGTCTCCCGATGAGAATGCACGATTCAACTCTGCCATCAGCGTGTGGCGGCGAGCTTTTTCTGCTGCATCCAGCACGAGGTCTGGATGGAGCTGCCGGGCCAGGTCGCGGTACGATCGTTTTTCTTCCAGGGTTGGCTCCCATTCCTCGCTTTGTCTGTTCTCTGCATCCCTCGCGCGAAGTGCGGATTCCTCGGCCTGCCGACGAAGCTCTTCTGCCCGCTTCTTGATTTCTTCATCGTCTGGTACCAGTTTCAATTCTTCTTCCGCGATCTGGGCCTCGAGCTCGTCCTGCTCAGCATATAAGCGCCCGACATTCATCGTGTATCTGGCCTCAAATCTTTGTAATTCCTCGCGAAGCTCCGCGATCTCTTCCTCAGCGTTCGCCAGCCGCTCGGCAAGACGAGCGACAACTCGCTGCTTCCGTGCAAGTACGATCTCTTCAGGTGGGATCATGTCCATAAATTGTTCTGCGGGAAGGCTCCACTTAGGAGTATAAGTTCATGGGTCTTGAAAGCAGTTCGACGGGATCGTTGATGTTCAGAGCTTCGCGTACGAAGAATGGTTCTCCGGCTGCTACGCCGATCAATGCCCCGTAATATCGAGCACGATGTTCGAGTTCATCGAGAAAGCCGCTTGTGGTCAGGCGAGTTTCGGGCTCGGTTGATAACGGATCGTGAAATTGGGAGCGGTGGGCACGGATCGCGGCTGATCTCTCGTCCAAGAAATCCGATACATCGACAATGAACGAGGGCGACACGGACCTGGAAAAAACATTGTGAGCAACGGTCGGGACCGCGATCTTCTCGTTTCCCGTTTCGGGGTCAAAGTTCTTGATGCTCGACAAACGGGCCGATTCGCGCACGAGGCGTGCGATGTGGTCATGATCAGGGTGCGGGTCGTCGAGCTGATGAGTCAATATAACTCGCGGTTTTAAACGTCGTAGTTCACGCACCAGAGCAACTCTTGAATTATCATCAACAAACACGCGTCCATCGCTCAACCCCAGGTTACACCGCAGGTCGAGACGTAGGATCCGTGCTGCTTCTTCAGCTTCTGCGGCTCGGCCCTCAACGGTTCCGCGAGTGCCCATCTCACCGCGGGTCACGTCAAGGGCGCCTGTGCTGTAACCAAGACCCTTCATCTTGAGCATCGTACCGCCGACATTCATTTCAAGGTCGTCGGGATGGGCAAATATGCCGAGAATGTCCACCGTTTCCATAAGTCTTCAATTTATCACACTGCAGTGATCAGGGTTCCTGCTAAAATCGATGTTATGGAATTCATCGTTCTCGGCTCTGGCACTTCGATACCGCACCCGCTGCGGAGCAGTTCCGGGTATTGGCTGCGAACGGACAAGGCGAACGTGCTTCTGGACTGTTCCGCTTCGACGGTCACGCGGATAATTCAAGAAGGGCTCGACTGGGCCGGTCTTGATGCGATCTGGATATCCCACTTTCACCTCGACCATTGCGGAGGTCTTGCTCCTTTTCTGGCCGGCATCAAGCACAGCAGTAAAATGAAAGCCCGAAAGAAAAGGATGCGGATATTCGGCCCGAGCGGGCTGCGCAGTCTGATCCAAAAATTCGACGTTGTTAACAACTATAAACTGCTCGAACAGCCCTTTAAGCTTGAAATAGTTGAAATAGAGCAACTGGAAGAATTTGAAATTGCCCCGGGATTGACAGGTGTGGCACTGAACACGCCGCACACTGTCGAAAGCCACGCGATCCATATTCGCGACAAGAGCGATGCGTCAATGGTCTATACGGCAGACACGGGATTTTCCGAAACAATTGATGCCTTTGCACGAAAGGTTGGCTTGTTGGTGATCGAAGCATCGTTCCCCAAAGATAAACCAGCTGAAAAGCACCTTGAACTTGCCGAAACGATGTTCATTATCCGGCGGGCTGAGCCAAAGATCGCGATACTTACACATCTGTATCCGGAGTGGGACGAATTCGACATCGAAAGTGAATTGGCAAAATACCCGTGCAAGAGCGAAGTGGTTCTGGCCTATGACGGCCTGCGGGCTGTGATCCCGGCCGAGAGCTCGTGAGCACGGGTCTACGGCTCAGTATTTGATCTCCAGGCCGGTAATTACTCTTAAGGGTTCTTGTGGGCTAATTTGACGTGTTTCGCCTGGCCATGGCCATTAGTTCTTCGGGCATCCATTTTTCGATAACCTTATCTTCTGCCTCGGCTATGGACTTACCCCGATTGCGCCACTCTTTGGCGGGGTCGTCCTCTCGGCCAGATTGTTTCGGGTAATTTTCAACCTGTTCCAGGCTAATGATGATGCCGTGCACTATGTCGTTCCAATCCTCATTCTGGATGCCGCGCAGTACGACCGGGAGGCCCGCGGTCCAGTCTTCTTCCGGCACAATGTTGTCGTACTCAGGTATGGTCAGGTACGCTGTTGCAGGAAACCCGCCGCCGCTGAACTGGCTCAGCAGCTGCGATTTTACGTCATCATACGATCCAAGCGGACTGGCCTTGCGGATCTCAAGAGCTCGCTTGAAAATGTCGGTTACTGTCGGTTGGGTGTTCATGGTCAATTAAGAGATTATCACAGTTGCGCGCAAAATTTTATCTGCTGCAGATTTTGGTTAAGGTATCAGCTCCCGGCTTGATCATGCTGTGAAACCGGGATGGCAGATGCCTCATTTCATTGATCCAAGAAAAATATGCGAAATGTCATCTACCGCCTGCACCTTTTTCTGGGCCTGTTCGTGTCGATACCTGTTTTGGCCTGGGCCGTGAGTGGATTTCTATACGCCTTGCCGAACACGGTCGAGGGCGGAACGGTCGAGAACATTGATCCGGTCAGGGTAAAGATCGTCCCGGCGGAGGCAATGTTGAAAGCGAACGATCTGGCAGGGAGACAACTCCCGACGACGGCTCTGACCCTTCTCATGAAGGACGGCCGACCACAATATCAGGCGATCGGCGGCCTCGGTGCGGAGTCAATATTTATCGATGCAGAGACCGGCGAAACGGCATTCTCAAAGCCGCCGACCGCAAAGACGCGGTTTTTCCGCGAAGCCCATTTCTATTTCTTTGCCGGTAAATGGCAGGTTCCACTGCTGCTGGTTTTTTCGGCACTTGCTTCTTTGTCGGCAATGACGGGGATCTATCTCAATTTCGCCTACTGGATTGGCCGATCTCGCCGCCGAAGAAGCTGAAATGGCGACAACTTTTCCTTGTCTTTGACCGTCAGAACCTATACGCTTTCTCAAGACGCGTTTATGAGAATCTATAAAGCATTTATTTTGGTACTCGTGCTGGGATTTACGGTTCTTAGTCAAGACGAACAGGCCCCGATCGTCGAAAAAGAGTTCGAATACCGGGATTGGACGATGAAGAACATCGAGGGCGGCGAGATCAATCTCCGCAGCTTCGCGGCCGGAAAAAAATTGGTGATGGTCGTGTATTGGGCCCCGTGGTGTCTGAACTGGAATCACGACGCAGCTTTCGTCGAAGGTTTGCATCAGAAGTATGCAAAGGACGGTCTCGGTGTGATCGGGGTCGGCCTTTACGATCCGGTGTCTTCAATGAAACGACACCAGCGAGCGGCCAAACTGACGTTTCCATCGGTTTATGAGGCAACGGCCCTTTCCGAGCGATTGACTTCGGACCATTACGCCCGGCGGCGCGCCTCGGGCGATAATCGAAAATGGGGCACGCCCTGGTACGTTTTCCTCGAACCGGACAAGCTCCAGTCGGGCAGCGATGTTCTCGCGTCGAAGTTAAAGGTCGTGAACGGAGAGCTGATCCGGGTCGAAGCGGAAAAGTTCATACAGGAAAAGCTGGGCCTCGCCGTTTCAGCGTCGTCGCAGGAAAAGAAGGACAAGATCGAAGCGTGCGAGCCCGCCGCGGCTTTGACAAAGCCTTGACCGCAACATCGTGGGTCAAGGCATTACGGCGAGAGTGTCCGCCAATTTTTCCACAACCGAAACAAGAGGGCGGCCGGCGTCGCTGAATTTTCCGGCCAGGGCAAGGTCTTCGGCTTCGCCAGTGAGGCCTGCCACGCCTTCGATATTCAGAAGATATTTTCGAAGTAGAGGCTTTGTCCGAAACTCGACCTCGAGTGCCGCCAGACCTGCGCGGAGATTTCGGATAGTCTGAACCACGGTCTTTTTATTTTCGGCATTTTGGTTGCGGGCGGCCTGATTCGCACGCGGATCTTTGTCGATATCCTCGATGCCTTTTGCTATCCCCCCCAGCAGGTACAGAAATCTCGTCACGTTCATCACCTGATTCGAGACTTTCTTTGCGTCAGCTTGAAGGTTTGATGGGGGCAGTGTATTCGTCGTCACGACCGCGGGCTTTGTCGGCCGAGGTGTTGGCGTTCGACGCTGCGCGGACACGGAATCTAAAAAGAAAACAAGGAGAAATGCGACAAAACCCAATTTTACTGCTGATCTCATAATAGCGGCCGTTTGTCCTGGACCATTCGAAATTCTATCATATAGGGGATGCAGGAACGTTTATTGGAGGTTCGCCGTCTGGGGCGTGTTTCTTACGGGAAAGCCCTCGAACTGCAGAAAAAGCTCGAAAAGCAGCTGATAGCAGAGCCCGGGCCGGACAAACTGCTCCTGCTTGAACATCCGCACATTTTTACAATCGGCCGCAGAGCACAAGAAAGCGGGGTGCTCGCGACAGCAGAGCTATTGAAAAGGCTTGGCGTGGAGGTTTTTGAGACCGACCGCGGCGGAAAAGTCACATATCACGGTCTCGGACAATTGGTGGGATACCCGATCGTCAAGCTTTCGCCGGACCGCGAAGATGTGCACAAATATGTTCGCGACCTAGAAGAGGTGCTGATCCGAACGCTAGACGATCTCGGCATTTCGGCGTTCCGCATTGAAGGCCTGACGGGTGTCCATACTGGCGAGGGCAAAGTCGCAGCGATCGGTGTGCACATTAAACGGTGGGTCACTACCCATGGATTTGCACTCAACGTCAACACCGATCTAAGTTACTATAACTGGATAATAGCGTGTGAAGGAGAACCAGTTACCTCGATCGACAAGCTGTTAGGTCGCGAGATCGGTCTGGCCGAGGTAGAG
Organism: Pyrinomonadaceae bacterium; assembly: GCA_035327545.1. Lineage (GTDB taxonomy): Bacteria > Acidobacteriota > Blastocatellia > Pyrinomonadales > Pyrinomonadaceae > OLB17. The sequence goes on from DAOLDE010000003.1 coordinate 299,856, forward strand.
GACCTGATAATCGAGAACTTTAAGAATGTATTCGAGATGAAATTGGCGTTAGAACGCGCAGATATGCTTTCGGCCGCCTAGAGGCACTTTTATTTCAGGAGCAATCATGAACAGATCAAAGATCATTTCGGTTTCAATGTTGTTGGTGTTTTCTGTCGCTTGCGGGACCGATTCAGGTACAAACACTTCTGTAGGGAACAAGAACTCGAACACCTCGCCCGATGCTCAGCGTGCGACAATTACGATCGCAGAACGCCCCCAGTCCATAAAAGACCAAATGGCTGCGCGCGGCGAGCAGGACCAGGCGGCCCCGACGCTTTCGATCGTCGAGCCAAAAGCAGGGTCGACCGTAAACAGTTCGACCGTAAAGGTTAAGCTAACCCTCTCAGGCGACTTGAAAGGCTACAAGACTCACATGGACCCTGCAACGAAGATGGGAAATCATGTCCATGTGATCCTCGACAACGAGGCGTACGAAGCCTATTACAACCTTGATCGGGAGTTTGAGATTCGCAACGTCGCGGATGGTGAACACACGCTGAGGGTGTTTCCGTCGCGACCGTGGCACGAGAGCTACAAGAATGACGGCGCGTTCCAAATGGTTAGATTTACTGTAAAGAATGGAGGCGGCGATCCAGCCAAGCCGGCGACTACCGCTGACGGCGACCGAATGTCCAGTGGGACGGGCGCGAATACAGCGGCAACGCCGGAAGCTAGGTCAATTCCTTCATCGACCGCGGGTCCGGTGGATCCAACAAAGCCTCTGCTAACCTTTAGTCGTCCAAAGGGGGTCTATACGGGCCCGGACGCCGAAAAGATCATGATCGATTTTTGGCTCTCTAACGCCAAGTTGACGGGCGACGGCGGAGAATATCGCGTTCGTTATTCCATTAACGACGGAGAACCTAGGTTTATCGAGAAATGGGAGCCGATATGGCTCTCCGGTTGGGCTTCGGGTTCCAACTCGGTGAAATTGGAATTAGTCGATAAGGACGGGAACGTTTTCGACAATGGCGGATACAATTCCACAACGCGCGAGATCATGGTGAACTGAAGCAGGTTCCAAAAGATGAACTGGTTCTTTCTCGTCATCGCCGGCCTGCTCGAGATCGCGTGGGCGATCGGACTGAAATATACCAACGGATGGACGCGCCTGATGCCGAGCCTGATCACCGGCATGTTGATGGTCGCAAGCTTTTATTTTCTATCGCTTGCGGTCAAAACGCTTCCAATAGGAACCGCCTATGCTGTTTGGACCGGTATAGGTACGATCGGTGCGGCGGTGTTGGGAATGGTTCTGTTCGACGAGCCCCGAGACATTGTACGCATGCTCTGTATTGTGTTGATAATCGCAGGGATCGCGGGTTTGAAGGTTACTTCCAGCTCGTAACCTGTTGATTATGCCGCCATTACGAGACAGTTGAATTCTGACAGCTTTGACCTTCGATCTTAAGTTCGACCAAGGTCTTAGCGGCGTTATCGGCTTGAGAGCTTGCTGTGGAGAGGCAATTCGCTTAACCTTTCTAATTCAAAACAGTACTCGAAAGCCCCGGGGTGCGTGAGGGCCTCCGACGCGCAGGGCTCCAGACCATTTATGCGACGCGAAACGACATCGTGGTACAGCCACAATTTGAATATGGATATGCCGCTTGTGGCATATGGACATGCGGGTCATCCACTGTTGATGTTCCCGACGGCAGCGGCAGACTATTTGGAGTACGAACGGTTCTATCTGGTTGATTCGATAAAGTGGTTTATCGAAAACGGCCTGATCCGGGCCTATTCGATAAATTCTGTCAATAAGTATAGTTTGCTTAATCGTGAATCACATCCGGCATGGAAGGTCGAGATGCTTCAGCGTTACGATCGATACATACTGGATGAGGTACTGCCTCTAATCCGCAACGAATGCGGCCCCGATGCGAGGCCGTTGACCACCGGAGCGTCTCTGGGAGCATTTCTGGCGGCGAATACTTATTTCAAACACTCCGACAATTTTCGCGGAACCATCGCGATGAGCGGCAGTTATGATATTTATAATTATCTCGACAAGGGCTTTTACAACGATAACGTATATTTCAACAATCCTGTGATGTACCTGAAGAATTTAAGCGACGGGCATCACTTGCCGAGGCTTCAGAAGGCAGATTCGATCGTTATCGTTTCGGGTCAGGGCTCATACGAAGCACCGGATCGCAGCCGCGAATTCTCTGGCTTGCTTCATTCGAAAGGCATCCCCCACTTGCTCGAACTTTGGGGTCACGACGTTAACCACGATTGGCCGTGGTGGCGAAAGATGCTGCCCTATTATCTCGGACGATTCTGTCAGGTCTGATAGTATCGCTTGTTGAATCTGTGCCGGCCTATCGGCGGGTTAACAATCGAGCTGCAGGGAAAAAAAACGGCTGCGCTGTGATCGACCACGCCCAGCCGTTTTCTTGTTGCTTTCCAAACTGCTTATCCCTCGCCTTTCTTTCCCTTGGGTTTGGTGCCTTCAGGCTGTGCCGGTACCGGGTCAGGTTTGCGCACAGGCTGCTGCAAAACAGGCGGCTTCGCAACCGGTGGGTTTTCGGCTGCCGGGTTCGGGCGTTCCGGTGCGCCCGTCGGCTCGCTGCCCCGCGGATCAGGGGCTGATTCCGTCGTCTCCGTCTCGACCGGCTTCGTCTCTGTTGCCCCAAGCCTGATCGCGGCCTGCTCCGCTTTTGCAAGCTTCTCCAACTCCTCTCGCTTGTTCCTTTCCATCAAGGCCTTTATCTCTGCTGGCATCGGTGGTGCAGACTGGAATCGATCGATAGGTTTGTCCTTCATGAAGGCATTCATGAATGCGTTAAAGAACGGCAAAGCTCCGCCGCCGCCAGTCATTCCCTTGCCAAGCGACTCCTTGCGCAGCGGGTTGCCCATCCATATTCCTGTTGCGTATCGGGGGGTATAGCCGATGAACCACACATCTGTGTGGGCATTTACCGTTCCGGTCTTGCCGGCGAGCGGATGGCCGGCCGCGCTGGCACCGCTTGCTGTTCCGCCGCCCGATGTAACCCCCCGCATCATTTCGACCATAGTCAGTGCAACATATTCACTAGTTACTCGAGAGCTAGAATTGTCCCATTGTTCAAGAAGGGTTCCGTCGCGACTATAGACCTTTCGGATCAAGTGCGGCTGCATTCGAACTCCCTTATTCGGGAAAACTGAATAAGCTGCGGTCATTTCGAGAAGCGAAGCCTCGCTGGCCCCGAGTGCCGATGGCAGGCTGGGGGCCATCGGGTGTGAGATGCCGAACCGACGCACCATCTGTCCGCCGGATTGAATGCCGACCTGCTCGAGCAAGTGTACCGCTGCAAGATTGTACGATTTTGCCAGGGCGATCTTCATTGGAACGTTCGCATGGCTGAGGCTTCCGTCGTAATTCTTTGGCTGCCATCCACCCCGCTTGATCGGCGCTCCGCTAACGAGCATGTCCGGTGTCATCCCGTCTTCCACGGCTGCCGTGTAGATGAACGGCTTGTAGGCAGAGCCGGTCTGCCTCAGCCCCTGGGTTGCGTTATTGAATTTGCTGGTGTGAAAATCGTACCCGCCGACCATTGCAACAACCTCGCCTGTCTTTGCGTCGATCGAGACGAGGGCGGCTTGGATCTCCGGTACTTGCGACAGCTCGACCTGGAGAATCTGATTTTCCTGATCGATCTTCTTGACCAGAAACTCAGCCAAAAGGCCTGGCCGCAATTCGTCTTTCGGGCGCCTTCCGCTGCGGCCCATGTCTCGCGGCGTAACAACGGCGCGATATTTGCCAAAGCGTACACCTACCTCGTCTGCCGCAGGGTTTACACGAACAACCAATCCCTTAATGTATTCGCCTTCATCGAACTCATCGCCGTACCAGTCAGCGTGCTTAAATGAGGTAAGAGCTTTCTCAATATCTTTGGCGTCGGTTAGCGGTTCGCCGTCTGCATTGACCAGGATATCCTGGTAATCGGAACGCCAACGACGTGACCTGTCGAATTGACGTAGGCGTTCACGAACCACGCGGGTCGCGATCTGCTGGGCTTCAACGTTGATCGTCGTATAGACCTTGAGTCCGCCCTGAGCAACGCGGGTGGTGTATTTGTTCTCGAGATACTTTCGGATCTCCTCGACAGGATAGTCCCAGGCGGTAGATTTCGGCAGTGCCTGGTAGTAGGCAGTATCAGCCAGCTTGATCGGCCTTGCCTTAGCCGCGTCCACTTCAGCTTGCGAATAAGTTTCGGGAAAATACTTGGCCATTTGGTCAAGTACTATATCGCGGCGAAGTTTGGCCTTTTCCATATTCCGGGTCGGCGAATACTCCGGAGATTTGGGGATAGCAGCAAGTAATGCGGCCTCCTCAAGGTTCAATTCCTTGAGGCCCTTTCCGAAGTAGGTACGAGAACCCGCTTCGAATCCGTATGCACCCGCACCCAGGAAGACGTAGTTCATGTACATCTCAAGGATCTGGCGTTTCGTGTAGAAGCGTTCGATCTGGATGGCGACGGCCCATTCGTTAACTTTACGCGTGTATGTCTGGTCCTTGTAGAGAAACAGGTTCTTTGCCAGCTGCTGTGTAATGGTCGATGCTCCTTCCGTGCTGCCTGTCGTGAAGTTCTTGAAGACCGCTCCGACAATTCGATAAGGGTCAATACCGATGTGGCTGTGGAACCGATAATCCTCGATCGCGATCAGCGCGTCCTCGACCTTTTTTGGAATGTCGGATTCCTTGATCGGGATGCGTTTTTCAATAGCAAACTCTGCAAGTACCGTCTCGCCATCGTCGGCGTATATGGTCGTGACCTGTGGCGGTCGATAGGTCGCGAGGGCCGAAACCTCCGTAGCGTAGCGCGAATTGTTCAAGTGATAGGAGACCAGAATGCCTGAAAGGCCGCCGGCGGCTAGCGCTAAAAGGAGCGCAGCGGCGAACCAGCCAAACTTCGCAAAGGCGCGGCCCCGTGCGGGAACCGAGCCTACCTCTTTTGTCCTGATCTTCGTAACATCTCGTGCCATGACAACCGATCTCCTAATTCACAAACCTGCGCATTCTGATACTAACAACAAATCCGATCGCAATAAACGTAGAAAGCACGGCAGAAAGCCCGGCGCTCATCAGCGGCAGCGGCACGCCAATGACCGGAAGCAGCCCAAGCGTCATTCCAATGTTAATGAATATCTGAAACGCAAGTGCTGTTGCAATTGACATTATAACAAGCATAGCCGGTCGGTCATTTGCCTCGCGCGCTCCGGCAACCAGCCTCGATATAAGCAAAGCATACGCCAGCAAAAGCGAAATGCAGCCTACGAATCCAGTGTTCTCAGCGGTAACCGCGAAAATGAAATCCGTATGCGGCTCGGGCAGGAATTTCAAGACGCTTTGCGAGGTTTCCGAGTCGCCCTTTATTCCCGAGAGGCCGCCTTTGCCGACCGTGATAACCGACTGGATCGTGTGATAACCAAAACCTCGCGGATCGACCGAATCAGGGTCGATGATCGCATTAATTCGTTCCTGCTGGTAACGCTTTATCTTGCCGGTCTTTACCCCGATCATGTAAGCCGAAGGCACCAAGATCGCTGTCGCAACGATCGTGATCACAACGTATCGCATCTTAATTGCCGACAGGAAGAGTACGGCTGCGAGAATCGGGAAATAAGTTATTGCCTGGCCCGCGTCGGGTTCGAGCATTATGAGGCCCACCGGCCCGGCCATGATCGCGACGCCGATCAGGACCTCGCGCAGCGAAAGACTCCCGGACCTTCGCCCGCCATAATATTTCGCAAGCATCAGGACCGTCGGGATCTTGACGAATTCTGAAGGCTGGAACTGCCCGATAATAGGAAGCCGCAGCCAGGCCTGTTGTCCGTTGACCTCTACGCCGAGTGGCGTCAGGACCATAGCCAGGAGGATCAAGCCGAAAGCGTAGAAGAAAGGAGCCGCCTCGATGATCCTGCGATAATCAGTAAAGGCGACGACAAGAAATGCAACGACTGCGATGCAGATGCCCAGGATCTGTTTTGACCAGTAACTCTCGGTCGGTACGGCATTGTGGATCTGCCATACGCCGAAGATCGCGATCGAAATTGCCAAAATTGACGTTAGCCAGTCAAAATCGCGAAGGTCCCGTTTTTCTATTATCGCAACCATAAGGTCTTCTTGGCTGTCCGCCAAGGTCGATCAATCGACTAGTTCGATGCCGAGGTCTCGGGCGATGGAGCGACGGCCGAACCGCCGTTCCGTTTCGCCATATATGCTTCGTAAACGCCCCGTACGGCCGGGCCCGCATGAGTGCCGCCAAATCCGACGTTCTCGATCAGGCCGATGACGGCGATCTCGGGTTGGTAGGCCGGAGCAAAAGTAACTATCCAGGCGTGGTCCTTTTTCCCGGCCGTCTGCTCGGCGGCCTGTGCGGTGCCGGTCTTTGCCGCCACCTGCAGCCCGGGGACATTGACGACCCTCGCGGTCCCGCCTGTCACCGCTTCCGCCATTCCGGTGGCGATCATTTTCTGCTGCTCCGCGTCGATCGGGATCATCTTTGGCTCGGGGCGTTGAAAACCAAAGCCCGGACGAGCTTCGAAATGCTCCGTTGCACCGATCGCCCTGAATTCCTTCAGAAAGTGCGGTACATACATCTTTCCGAAATTTCCAACGGCTCCGACGGTCCTGATCAGTGCGATCGGGGTCACGACGACCGTGTCCTGACCAATAGATGCGTAAACCGTTCGAATGTCGGACCATCGGCCCTCTCGTTTTTCAACGATAGGCTTCCAACTTTTCGGGGTCTGGCAGGCCTTTTCATTTGGTATATCGATGCCGGTCAACCGGTCGTATTCGAAAGCCTCGATCATTTCGATCAGTCCCTCGATCTTCATTTTCAGCCCTAACCTGTAATAGTATCCGTTGCAGGATCGTGAGATCGCCGGCACGAGCGTCGGGCTTCCGTGCGATCCCATGCATTTTGTAAACTTATTTCCGATCGAGATACCACCGCCGCAAGCAAAAGAGGTCTTGCTTACCTCCATTGCGTCTGTCATAAAGCCCCCGGCCGACATCGGGATCTTCCATGTCGAGCCCGGCGGATAGCGGCCCTGGATCGCACGGTTGTAGAGCGGCCGTTCCTCGTCCTGCCAATATTCGGCTATCTTGGCCCGTCCCTCACGCGTCTTGCTGCCCTGAACGAACACATTCGGATCAAATGACGGTGCCGACGCCATTGCCAGTATTTCGCCGTTTCTAGGATCGGTTGAGATTATCGTCCCGCGCTTGGATACTGAAGTCTGAAGCTGGGTCTCGGCGGCCATCTGGAGATCAAGGTCGATGGTCGTGATAAGATCCTGGCCGGCCTGGGGCGGGACCACGGCGATCTCTGTTTGAATTCGGCCGCGGCTGTCAACGATCACTTTCCTGTAGCCCGGCCGGCCGCGCAGAAATTCGTCATACGACTGCTCCAATCCGGCTTTGCCGATTATATCGCCGGGGCGCATCCCTCGGGCTTTCCATTCTTCTGATTCCAACTGTGTCGGGCTGATCTCGCCTACATATCCAAGAACATGAGCAAGGACCTTTCCATGGGGATAGGTCCGCTGCGGCTGGAGTTCGATCCGAAGTTCGGGAAACTCCAGCGAATGCGATTCGACCCACGCAATATCCTGCATCGTCGCGTTCTCTTTGAGTACCATCGTCTCAAAACCGGGCTGTCGTTTGATAAGGTTCAGCCGTTCCACAACGAACCTGGTCTCCAGGTTCAGACCGCGAGCATAATCGTCTATGCGATCGTTGACGTCGATCCGTTTGATCGGCTCGTTTGAGAGAACTACATTGTACGTCGGCCTCGAGTCCACGAGTATCTTCCCCTCGCGGTCGAAGATCGCACCTCGAGGCGCCGGTATCGGGATCAATCGAATTCGTTGATTTTCGGCGCGGTCGCTATAGTACTGGCCTTGAACGACCTGGAGGTAATAAAGGCGAATTCCGAGAATGGTAAGAAGCAAAAAGGCCACGACCTGGATCGTTCCGATCCTTAAAAACAGGTTCTGGCCTTGTTCGTTCAGTTTCATCTCAGGAACATCGACGCTCTCAGGGTATCTACCTCGAGAATTTTATCGGATTTCGGCGTCTCGTCTGTCGCCGGTTCGAAAAGAATTCGCGTTTTCGTGTTCCGCGCTTCTTCTCAACAAGAACGTAATCCAGCAATAGATAAATTATGGTTCCGCTGATAACCGTGCCGATGAGCGTGTATGAGATGATGATGAGCGGCTGGCCCGCAACGTCCTGCCCGAGCAGTTTATGCAGGCCAAGATAGACAAGATCATCCAGCAAACACGCTCCCGCTATGACGGGTATTCGCAGCAAAAGGTTGTCCAAATAGACACGTCTCGCGATCTCGGAAACGATATACGCGACCAGGATCTTCGCGAAGGCATTCGAGCCCAAAAGGCCCCCGCTAAGGGCATCGACCGCCAGCCCAGCGAAGGTTGCGAACAGGATGGCCTTTATTGCATCTCGCTGAAGCGCCGCATAAACGACGATGATCAGCGGCAGGTCGATATAAGCAAACGGCTCCGCCACGTTCCGCAGCGTCCACTGCAGAATTATCGCTATTATAAGGGCGATCGTGATCTTAAGCTGTTCCATCTATTACACTTTACGTCTCCGGGACCGGCAATTGGAGCTCATCGGCCGACCTCAGTCTTTTACCGCATTTGGCAGCTTTTGCTCATAAGACGGCGTTTGCGGCGGCTCGTACAACAAGATCGCAACCTCCTTCATTGATTCGATGCCTGAAGCAGGCCGAATGAATATCTGATGCGGAACCGTCGCAGAGCCCGTTCTGACCTCGACGATCTCGCCTATCTTTATGCCGGGCGGGTAAATACCGTCCTGGCCGCTCGTGTAAACGGTCTGGCCCACCTGTACATCTACGCTTCCCGAGACATACTTCATTTCGACCAGATTTTGCTTGCTTGTTCCTGCGACAACGCCAAGAGCATTGGACGATTCGATCTCGCCGACGATCCCGCCTACCCCAGATTTGTCGCGTGTGATGAGGTCCAACTGTGACGTCAGCGGGCCGACCGCTGTGATACGTCCGACAAGGCCGCCATCTGTGACGACCGGCATGTTAGTTTTTACCCCGTCAAGACTACCCCGATTGATGATCGAAGAGTCGAACCATACGGATGGATCACGGCCAATGATCCGGGCGTTCAGGACCTTATAACCCATACGCTCGCTCAATCCAAGGAGGGATCGGAGCCGCTCGTTCTCTGTGGTCAGATCTTTGCTTCCCTTTAATTCGACCTCGAGTTCGTGGACTCTCTGTTTAAGCTCGCTATTTTCGTCATGTGCCGAGCGCAGATCGGCGATCGAGGAAAAATAACCCTTAACAGCCGACGAGATCGTTGTGACCGGCGATTGGATAAAGTCAGCCACCGTTTGCGCCCAAACACGAACCACCCGCTGGCCTGAAGTGACCTGACGGGCGTCGAAAGCCATTAGCAGGAAATTGCCTAATAATAGAAAGACGACCAGCCAGGGCGTTATCCGCCAAACATCTTTTTGACTACGCTCGACCATCTTCTTATAAGGATAAAGGATGAGTTATGAAGGCGAAAGATCAGGAAAATCCTTCAATTTGCACATTCGCTCAGCCCTTTGGGACGAAAGCTCAGGCATGAAGGCGCGGATACGGAGCAGCGTATAAAGTCTTAATTCTTCCTTTGACCTCTATCCTTTCTCCCTTACCAACTTTGCTATCAATTCCCTGTCATAAGTGAATTGTCCCACTTGACGCGTTTAAGGAGTTCGAAGTCGGAGAGCATCTTGCCCGTGCCTAAAACGACGGACGACAGTGGATCGTCAGAGATAACAACGGGCAATCCGGTCTCGATCGTGAGTCGTTTATCGAGGTTCTTGAGCAAGGCCCCGCCTCCAGTAAGGACGATGCCGCGTTCGACGATGTCGGCCGAAAGTTCTGGCGGAGTGCGTTCGAGCGCGACGCGGACCGCATTAATGATGGTGGAAACAGCATCAGACAGAGCTTCGCGGATCTCCTCATCCGTCATTGTGATGGTTTTCGGAATTCCCTCGATAAGATTACGGCCGCGAACGTCCATCGAAAGCGGTTCATCCAGCGGAAAAGCGCTGCCCAAAGCGATCTTGATCGCCTCAGCCGTTCGCTCGCCGATCAGAAGATTGTATTTCCGCTTGATATACTGCGTTATCGCATCGTCCATCTCGTTGCCCGCTACGCGGACGGCCCGAGAGTAAACGATGCCTGAAAGCGAGATGACAGCGATATCTGTCGTTCCGCCCCCGATATCGACGACCATGTTGCCGTGCGGTTCCGTGATCGGCAGGCCGGCACCGATCGCTGCGGCCATCGCCTCTTCAACAAGATAAACCTCCGAAGCTTTAGCTCGATATGCGCTGTCCTCAACGGCGCGACGTTCGACCTGTGTGATCTCCGACGGGATGCCGATGACGACCCGCGGACGTACCCACGATTTGCCGTTGTGGGCCTTGCGGATAAAATGCTGAAGCATCTTTTCCGTCACCTCAAAATTGGCGATGACGCCGTCCTTCATCGGACGGATCGCGACGATATTGCCCGGTGTGCGCCCGAGCATCTCTTTTGCGTCGCGGCCGACCGCTTCGACCTGGTTCGTGACCTTGTTGATCGCGACGATCGAGGGCTCGCTGACGACGATGCCTCGGCCCTTGGCGTAAACAAGGGTATTCGCCGTGCCCAAGTCGATCGCAAGGTCGCTGGAAAACAGACTAAATAAAGATTTAAACGCCATTTCGGATAATTAGAACGAGATATTTACAATAGCTCTGTTGTTTGGCCTGCCGGTGTCTCGCCCAGCCGACCGTCTCTCAAAGAAGGGGTATGATCTGAAGGAGTTCACTCCGACACGTCTAACCTAATAGCATACAACTAAACATCGGGAATATTCTACTAGGAAATTGAAGAAACGATGGTTTTATAAAGATTTTCTCGAGAGCGCCTATCAAGCATCTGCTTGCCGACGCTGGTGTGGAAAAAAGTAATCCGCCAAGCCCCTAAACCAACCGATCGTTCGCGTTGCGGAAAGGGTTATCCGAAGCCCAGGCTGACACCGTGCGGTTCCGATCAGCTATCCGGATCTTTTGCAATAAGCTGCTCCGCGCTTTCCCGGCCGTTTTCGGCGGCTGGGATCATCATCGGCGTGACGCCTTTTTCCGAAGGCGTAGTTTCTAGCGCGGCGGCGATCACGTCGCTGATGTGCCTTGCCGGAATGACCTCCAATTCATTCCGCAGATCTTCCGGTATCTCTTCGATATCGGGTTCGTTCTGGGCGGGCAGGATTATCCGGCGAATGCCGGCACGATGTGCGGCAAGCACCTTTTCCTTGACGCCGCCGACGGGAAATACGAGGCCCGAAAGGGTGATCTCGCCGGTCATCGCCGTGTCCGAACGCACCTTTCGGCCGGTATAAAGCGAAGCAAGGGCCGAAGCCATCGTCACGCCCGCAGACGGGCCGTCCTTCGGGATCGCACCGGCCGGCACATGGACGTGGACACCGTTTTGCTTTATGGCCTCGGGGTCGATGTTTAGTTCTCCGGCGTGCGACCAGAGATAGCTTCGTGCCGCCTGTGCCGATTCTTTCATCACTTCGCCGAGCTGCCCGGTCAGCGTCAGGCCGCTGCCGCCCGGAAGCGAGGTCGCTTCGATGAACAGCACCTCGCCGCCCATTTCGGTCCACGCCATTCCGGTCGCGACGCCGGCCGGTAACTCCTTGCGTGCTTCCTCGGGGAAGAACCTAGGCGGGCCCAGATAGCCCTTTACGTCGGCGGCCGTTATCGTGATCTTCTCAGTCGTGCCTTCCGCCACCTTGAGAGCGACCTTCCTTGCCAGATTCCCAATAGCCCGTTCCAGTTGCCGTACGCCTGCCTCGCGGGTATATCGAGTGATAAGCAGATTCAGGGCATCGTCAGTGATCTCGATCTGATCCGGAGTAAGACCATTTTCCGTTACCTGTCGCGCCACCTGATACTGCTTCGCGATGTTCAGCTTTTCGCGATCGCTGTAACCGGCAAGCTGGATGATCTCCATGCGATCGCGAAGCGGCATCGGGATCGGGCCAAGCTGATTGGCCGTCGCGATGAAAAATACCTTCGACAGATCGAACGGCAGGTCGAGATAATTATCCCGGAAGGTGTTGTTCTGTGCTGGATCAAGTATTTCGAGCAGGGCGGCCGATGGGTCGCCGCGATAGTCGTTGCCGAGCTTGTCGATCTCGTCGAGCATCATCACCGGATTATTTACGCTGACTCGGCGAAGGGCCTGGATGATCCGACCCGGCATCGCTCCGATATAAGTGCGGCGGTGCCCGCGAAGCTCTGCCTCGTCGCGCATCCCGCCAAGGCTAAGTCGCTCAAATTCGCGGCCGAGAGCACGTGCTATCGACCGGCCAAGGCTCGTTTTCCCGACACCCGGAGGCCCCACGAAAAGAAGGATCGGGCTCTTTGAATCAGGCCGAAGTTTTACGACGGCGAGCGATTCGAGAATTCTCTCCTTGATGTCTTCAAGGCCGTAATGGTCCTCGTCGAGGATCTTCCTTGCTTCGTTTAGATCGAGCTTTTCTTCGCTCGATCTTCGCCAAGGCAGTTCGAGAACATATTCAAGATAGGTGCGGATAACGTGGTAATCCGGTGCCGATTGCGGAAGTTGCTCCATCCGCTTTAGTTCGCGGGTCGCTTCTTTGCGGACATCGTCGGGCAGATCGGCAGCTTCAAGTCTCTCGCGAAGCTGCGCCGCCTCGGCCTTCTCGCCGGTCTCATCTTCGCCAAGTTCCTTTTGTATCGCCTTCATCTGCTGGCGAAGAACGTAGTCGCGCTGCGACTTATCCATCTCCGTCTGCGCCTCGGTAGCGATCTTAGAGCGGATCTGCATTATCTCCAGCTCGCGGGCGAGGGCGGCGTGCGTAAGGGTTAGAAGTTCATCGACGGTATCTGACTCGAGCATTTTCTGCTCGGTCTCAACTCCAAGGTCGAGTACGGAGGCGAGAAAATACGAAAGCTGCACCGGATCCTGCTGGGTCATTACCGCCATACGGATCTCGGGAGGAATGTTTGGCAGAAGCGCGAGGGCCTCTTGGATCATGCTCTGGATGTTGCGTTTCAGTGCTTCGATCTCTTCCTCGTCCACTCTCACAAGATCGGGAAGGATCTCGCACCGGGCACGAAGAAACGGTTCTTCTTGCAGCCATTCGACGACTCGGTAACGATCGAGTCCCTGGACGATAAGCTGCATGATGCCCTCGTTGCGCATCATCCGCTTGATGCTAACGAGCGTGCCGATCTGATAGAGGTCTCCGGATTTAGCATCGTCCCCGGTCACGTTATCGGCCCGGGTGGTGACGCATGCGATCAGTTTTTCTTCGGTGGAAAGGGCGGCCTCAACGGCCTTCATCGAACGGTCGCGGCCCACAGCCAGCGGGACCACGGTTTCGGGGAAAAGCGTCGTGTTTTGAAGCGGTAAGACCGGCACCTCGAACGTTTCAGGCATTGGTTCGTCGGTCAAAGGCTGCTGTTCATGTTTGTTGTCTTCCGGCATAGTTCACGATGGTTTAGACGAGATCCTGATGTTGTTCGACTGCCTCGGCTTTTTTCAGTCTGATGATAAGAAGGCCGTTCTCGAACATATGGTCAAGCTTAACGCCCTCTATCGAAGCCGGGAACTTGAGCGTTTTCTCAAAACGGCTGTATGTGATCTCCATCTGCTCGTACGATCCGCCATAAGCACATGAGCGGTCTTTTCTACACCCCGCGATGTACAGGATATTGCCCTGGACATCGATCTGAATATCCTCGATCGACACGCCCGCCAGTTCGACTTTGACGACCCAGCCATCCGGCGTCTTGTAAACATCTGCCGCCGGATACCAAAGCTGCCCAGACCGAGCATTCTTTGATGAGCCTACAAACTGAAAATAACGATTGGTCGATTTGGCCATCGGCAGTAGAAAAAGGCCGTAAGCTACAAGCTTACAGCTATCAGCTAACTTCTAACTTTTGTTCCAGAACCCTGTGCCGCTCGAGATCTCTTCAAGCGTTTCGGCAATTTCCTTTTCGTCTTCCATCTCGAGCGCGATGTCGGCCATCGCGATGATGCCGGCGAGACTACCTTCGTCATCGACGACCGGGATGCGGCGGACCTGTTTGTCGCCCATCATTCGGACGGCCTCGAAGGCAAAGTCGTCCGGCTTGACCGAAAATATATCGGTCGTCATCGCGTCGGCAACGCTCGTCGAGCATTCTTTACCCTCAGCTAGCGCCCGAACGACTATGTCGCGATCGGTAACGATCCCGACCAGCTTTCCATCCTCGACCACCGGCACCGAACCCATATCGCCATCGCGCATCATCGCGGCAACCTCTTTGAGCGTATTCGCCCGCGTGGCCGTCGTAAGGCTGCTGGTCATGATGTCGCGGCACTTCAGTCGTGCCTTTTCCGGTGTGTCCTGCATCGGTCCTAAAACCCCTTCACTTTATTCTGTTTGAGTTCTGGAAAGAAAGCAAGAGGTTCGTTGATCCGGTCTCTCCGATTTGCGCGCTGCGATAGGATTCGGCAAGACTAGTGTTGAATGGGAAAGCGGAAGGAGAACAAGCGTAAACCAAAGCGCCATGGCAAGATCGTGACAGTTGGCAGGGCCGAATCGGTGCCTCCGGGCTGCGGTGCGACCGTAAAGCTAATAGACGGAACGGAACTCGCGTTATTCAAAATAGGTGGCACGTTTTATGCTATGGAGAACTTCTGCCCGCACAAAGGGTATGCATTGGCCGACTCTCGGTTGAAAGGGCACACGGTGGAATGCCGGTTTCACTCGTGGAAGTTCGATGTCCGCAGCGGTGTTTGCTTTACAAAAAAGTCTTGTTCCGTCGAGAGCTTCGAGGTGGCCGTAGAAGACGGAATGATACGTATAGTAGTCTGAGGAATGTTCGTGATGATGGGAGCGGCAATTATACACCGCTCCCAATTTTGGCTGCCAATCATGTGGTTCGGTCAGAACGTCAATTGAACTGCCTGTCCGTCTAATGTCAGCCTGTTCCCATTCAGAGATCGAAGGGTCGACCCGCTGTAACGCACTTCTATCTCACCGCCCGCATCGGCATTTCCGGAACTCTCGACAGTTATCCGAAGAAGCGATTCGTCAAAATAGGTCAGCTTGCCATTGAAGACGATCGGGCTGCTTAGTGGACGAAGGATGGTGACTACGGCGTTCCCATTCGTCGTAACCGAAACGTTTGCCCGAACGATAAGCTGTCCAGACCGCGTTCCGATCTCGATCGATCCGGTGCCGAACTTTGAAAGATCAAAGGTCTTGCCGTTGATCGGCTCGGCGGTATCGGTCGCAGGCACGACGACTATTTCGGTGTTCTGTGCAGGCTGTCCTCGAAAATTCACCGCCACCCCAGTTTCGGACCGGAAGCGAAGCTGCCCGCCCGATCTGATCTCGGCACGAAGCTCATAATTTCTCTGGCGATCGATGTCGCTCATGTCGTAGGGCAGTTCGAACGAGAACGGGACCTGCCGAGTGCCGGTTGAAAACGAGGTCTCGGCTATGCTTGGACCCATCGGGTCCGCTGCATCGATGAGGCGAACGATGACCTCGGAATTTGCCGGAAGAGCGATCCGCTGCCGGTATGTGACAGTTCCTCTGAGTTGGCCCCCTCTCTGCGGGCCGCCTCCACCGCCGCCTACCGGCACGACCGTGATCTCGACATTTCGCGGATTGTTTTGGGTGATCACCGGATAGCTTGTGTCCGTGATGAACAAAAGACGACTGCCGTCGCGGATCTCGGCCTGGACCGCGTAACGATTCCTTTCCTGGATCCGACTTCGGTCGTAAGCGATATCGAACGAGAACGGGACCTGCTTGCCTGCCGTTTCGATACGTTGTTCGGCAATGACCGGTGAGGAAACATCCTGCCTGGAAACATCGACGATCTTCACCGTCAGGACCGCCGTCCGCGGCAAGGCCATTCGCTGGCGGTAGGTGACCGTACCCGAAACGACGCTATCCTGCGTTTCGACCAGTCCATCGTCCCGACATATCCGCGTGGTCATTACATCCTCGGCCATGACCACCGGTCTCGCACCCGTGGTTATCGAATACTGCACCGTGCTTGTTCGTGAGGGACAACACAATGCATCGTCGTCTGAATATCGTGCAAATTCAGCCCAGATCTGCTGCGGACCGGTCAATTGGGCCGTGCCCAGAGACCCGTCAGACCTGGCAGCAGTAGCCGTCGGCGAGAGCGTTCCGGCAAATCGGGTTCCAACGAAAACGAATGCGTTGTACTCTGTCGGCCGGCACATGCCGTCCACGCCCGCCATTGCGGTCACAAGTGTTACGTTGCCAAAGGTCTGCGATGCGCCAAAAAGAAACCAGCCGGCTTGCGTGACCGCGCGATCCGCAGGGCTGACCGGTTGGCGGATCTGCTCCTGGCATATTGCCTCGATCCGGGCCATTCCACGCGGCGCCCGGGGGACTATTCCGCTGCCGGTGTTCCAATTCCTATCCAGCGACCTGTCCAACCAAGTCTGTTGGGCATTGGCTAAAGTTGCCATGCCAATGGCTAGCAATAAAATTGTCAATACGGTCTGTTTCATAACCCCTCCTTTAGAAGCTCTGGTTGAAGAGCTTTAAGCTAAGCTTAGATGTCGGTTTTTCAACAACCTCGCGGAAAGATCGTCCTCTCCGTCATTGCCGATCGCCTCCACGGGGCAAGCTTCCAATGCCTCGACACTAAGATTGAATTCTTCTTCATTTTCCGGCTGTTTTGAAAGATAGGAATAACCGTTCTCATCACTGCGAGCGAAATTGTCGGGAGCGGTGTCACGGCAGACATCGCAGTCGATGCACTGCCTGTCAACGTAGAACTTCCCCGGCACATTTTCGGGCAGTTTGTCTTCCACAAAAGCCATCGATCTTGAGGCCTCCGAATATAGTCGATAGTTGCAATTCTGGAGTGACCAGGACGATCAATCTGTACAAGCTTTTAGAAAATGCTGACTTTTCAAGCGCAGACGAAAGTCTGACGCATCCCGGCAGTTCAATCCTTCTTTTCGGTCAACGATATCATCCGCTCAAGAGCGATGTTTGCAAAGTGTTTTGTATCGCCATCTACGACGATCTCATTGACCACATTACCAAGCAAGAGGTTTTCGACTGCCCATGCAAGGTTCTGCGGGGCGATTCGATACATAGTCGCGCACATACACAGATCCGGGGCGAGAAGGCGTATCTCCTTATCAGGAAAGCGCCGTGCGAGACGGTTTACCAGATTGACTTCGGTGCCGATCGCCCAATTTGATCCGCTAGGGGCGTTTTCAACGGTTTTGATTATGAACGACGTCGAGCCGTCGAGATCACTTTTCTCAACTACTTCGCGGATGCATTCGGGATGCACCAGCACCTGAATTCCGGGCACTTCATCACGTATTTTGTCCACGTGCCACGCTTTAAAACGGCCGTGGACCGAACAATGGCCGCGCCAGAGTATGAGCTTTGCGTTCAAAAGAGCCTCGGGCGTATTGCCGCCAAACTCTTCGTGAGGGTTCCAAACCACCATTTTATCCAGCGGTATGCCGAACTTTGCTCCGGTATTACGACCCAGGTGCTGATCGGGGAAAAAGAACATTTTCTCAAACCGGCGAAGGTAGATGTCGAAGAGAGGGACGGCATTCGACGACGTACAGACAACGCCCTCGTTCCGGCCGCAGAAAGCCTTTATCGCGGCCGAAGAGTTCATATAGGTTATGGGAGCGACACGCTGGTCGAGAACGCCGATCTCGCCAAGCTGTTCCCAGGCGTCTTCGACCTGGTCTATCGTCGCCATGTCGGCCATTGAGCAACCCGCTCCAAGGTCCGGCAAGATGACACGCTGTTCTTCTTTTCCAAGGATGTCGGCCGATTCGGCCATGAAATGCACACCGCAAAAGACGATGAAATCTGCATCGGTGCGCGATGCCATTACCGAAAGTTGATAGGAATCACCGGTCAGATCGGCGTGGCGGATGACGTCATCTCGCTGGTAGTGGTGGCCGAGAATAACGACGCGATCGCCAAGGTCTGAGCGGGCCGCCTCGATACGCTCAGCTATATCGGCGTCCGGCATTACAAGGAATTCTTCCAGTTCGATGGCTTCTGCCGTTGCCTGTGACATACTCTTCGGACCACCGGCTGAACCGGTTCTGACCTCGTATCGTGATCAGAAAAATGATGGCACTTTGAAATGACGAAGGCAAGCCTTCAGCCCAGGTCTAATGAACGATTCGGCACTGCGGTGTCCAAACCGAAGCATCTCGAATCAAATGCGATCTCAGGCGGGGTCTTTGGGGTTATGTTTAATAAAGGCTGCTTCGCGAAGATACACGTTAAGTTCGCAAATATCTTTGACATAATCGCCGATCCTTTCGAGGTGTTTCGCAACGAACAACAAATGGGCGGCGCCTGTGGTGTGTGTCGGATCGTCAACCATCATCTCGAGCAATTCATTGAAGACCCGTTTGTAGCTCTGATCGATCTCCTTGTCTCGTTTGATCACCTCACGAGAAACCTCTGAGTCCTCATTAGTAAAAGCGTCCAATGCTGCTCTGAGCATCTCAGCGGCCGTTTGCGCCATGATCGGGAAATCGACATAGTTCTTTATCGGCGGTTCGGTATTTAGAACGATGGCCGCGTCCGCAATGCTGCCCGCGTGATCTGCAATTCGTTCGAGGATCGGCGTTATCTTTGCTACCGCTATGACGAATCGGAGGTCGTGGGCCGCCGGATGCTGAAGAGCCAGTATTTCGATACTAAGCTGATCGATCTCAAGCTCGATCTGGTCGATTATCTTGTCTTCTTCGAGAACCTTTTGGGCGAGAACGCTGTCTCGCTCTACCAGCGATCGCATGGCGCGGCTCAGCGCCGTCTCCGTAGCACCGCCTAACAAGAGGATCTTGTCTCGAAGTAAATTAAGTTGTTCGTCGATTATCCGATGCTCCATTTGACGTCCTGATTGTCGGCTTTCAGTTAAACTTACTATTATAACAACGTTTTCTAACCGAATCTACCGGTGACATAGTCCTCAGTTAGTTTTTGTTCAGGGTTTGTGAAGATCTTTTGCGTCGAGTTGTATTCGACCAGCTTGCCTAGCATAAAGAAGGCGGTCTTATCGGAAACACGCGACGCCTGCTGCATGTTGTGCGTCACGATAACTATGGTGTAGTCGCGTTTTAGACCGACGACCAGTTCTTCGATCTTTTGCGTTGCGATCGGGTCAAGGGCCGAGGCTGGTTCGTCCATTAGGATGACCTCGGGTTGGACGGCGAGTGCACGAGCTATGCAAAGCCGCTGCTGCTGTCCGCCGGAGAGGCCAAATGCCGACATATTCAGCCGGTCCTTCACTTCATCCCAGAGTGCGGCGTCGTGAAGGGCCTTTTCGACGCGTTCCGTCAGATCGGCCTTGCTTGAATGGATCTTGTTGATCCTGATCCCATATGCAACATTCTCAAAGATCGACTTGGGGAAAGGATTGGATTTCTGAAATACCATTCCAACCTTGCGGCGAAGAGCGACGACGTCCGTTCCCGGCGCATAGATGTTTTTCCCGTCGATAGTGACAACGCCCTGCGCACGGGCGATCGGGATGGTGTCGTTCATCCGATTCAGGGTACGAAGAAACGTCGATTTGCCGCAGCCCGAAGGGCCGATAAAGGCCACTACTTGTCGCTCAGGCACCTCGAGCGTTATGTCGAACAAGGCCTGTGCTTTGCCATAGAAAAAATCGAGATTTGAGACTTCGATCTTATTCGTCATATAAAATCAGCCGGGCCCGAACGCGAGGTCAATATCGCCGTCGGGTAACGATCCTGACGAGTATGTTAATGCCGAGTATCAGCGTGATCAGTACAAGAGTCGCCGCCCATGCCTTCGCATGCCATTCTTCGAATGGTGAGATCGCGTAATGATAGATCTGCACGGTCAACGACGCCATCGGCTCGTCAAGATATATGTTGTAAAAGCGGCTTCCGAATGCCGTGAAAAGCAACGGAGCCGTCTCGCCGAGAACACGTGCGATCGCAAGCATCGCACCGGTTGCGATGCCTGCCATCGCCGCAGGTAAAACAATGTCAAGGGTTACACGCCACCTCGGAGCTCCAAGCGCAAGTGCCCCTTCGCGCATCGTATCGGGAACCAGCCTGATCATTTCCTCAGTGGTCCTCGAAACGATCGGTATCATTATCAGTGCAAGGGCCAGCGAGCCTGCCAGCGTTGAAAAATAGCCCTGCCGGACAACGACCAAGCCGTAAACAAACACACCGAAAACGATAGACGGAACGCCGATCATCGTGTCGGCGACGAATCGGACCGTTTTGCCGAACCAGCCACTTCCCAGCTCTGACAAATATGTGCCGACAGCAATTCCGACCGGAATACCGACTGCCGAAGCCAGCCCTAACAAGATCAGCGAACCGACGATCGCGTTGCCGATACCTCCGCCCTCGCCGACCGGTTTCGGTGTCTCGACGAGAAATTGCCAACTGATCGACGATATGCCCTGGTAGCTTATGTACCCCAGTATCAGAAGCAGCAAAGCAACTACTGCGAAGGCGCACGCGGCGGTTGTCACCGTCATGATAGCGTTCACAATGCGTCGTTGGTCGATCATCAGTTTGCCCTAGTGCCTCGGCGTGTTGCGGTTTGCCACGCTCATGATCAGCAATTTCGCCAGCGCCGTCACGCCGAACGTAACGATGAACAGGATGAGGCCCATTTCGGTCAAAGCGCTGAGATAAAGATCCCCGGTGGCCTCTGTATACTCGTTTGCGATCACAGAAGCGATCGAATAGGCCGGGTCAAAGAGCGACACACTTATCTGAGGCCTGTTGCCGATCACCATCGTTACGGCCATCGTCTCACCGATGGCCCGGCCAAGGCCGAGTATGACAGCGCCCGCGATACCGGAAGATGCGTTGGACAACACAATGCGCGTCGTTTCCCATTTTGTCGCGCCGAGCGCGAGCGACGCTTCCCGCTGCGTTACAGGAACGGCCTCCAATACATCGCGAGTCACCGCGGTAATGATCGGCGTGATCATGATCGCGAGAACCACGCCACCGGTCAGCATTCCGATCCCGGTGATCGTGCCCTGGAAGAACGGCAGCCAGCCAAGCACGGCCTGAAGTGCCGGCTGGACATGGACACGCAGAATCGGTGCAAGCACAAAGATCGCCCACAGTCCGTAAACTACGGATGGGATCGCTGCCAGCAATTCGACCAGGAAGCCGAGCGGTCTTGCAACCGATTTAGGGGCCTGCTCTACCAGGAAAACCGCGACCGCTATGGAGAGCGGGACAGCTATTACCAGGGCCAGAAGCGAGGACATGATCGTTCCCCAAATGAACGGCAAGGCCCCAAACTCGCCTTTCACCGGATCCCAAACCTGGCCTACAAGAAAGCCCAAGCCAAATTCGCGTATCGACAGCCATGAACTCTCCGTCATCACGATCACCATCGAGACGGCGATGAGAAGCACGGAGGCGGCGCAAAGCATCAGCACGGTGCTGAAGACATTGTCGCCTGTTAGTATCTTTGACGGTTTTGCTGCCACTTCGTACTTATTTGCCCTCGCCTGAATGGCTGGCCAGCAGACTTTCTCCCTGAAAATTTACCTCGGCGAGTTTTGCTGTCGATCGCCTCACCATTTCTGCCGGGAGCGGGGCATAAAGCAGCGGTTGGGCGTTTTTCTGGCCGTCGTTCAAACTCCAGACCAAAAAGTCCACGAGAGCGTCCCCAAGGTTTCTCTGTTGCTGATCTTTGTAGATCAGAACAAAGACATAGCTTGAAATAGGGTACGCATCGGCCCCTTTTGCGTTCGTGATGGTAAAACGAAGGTCCGCCGGAGCGATATCCACCGATTCCGCTGCGGCATTAGAAACTGTTCGAAAATCGGGGGTGATAAAGTTTCCGGCAGAGTTCCGTATCTGGGCTACCGGCAGCTTGTTCTTCACCGCGTAGGCCAGCTCTACATATCCGATGGTGTTCGGCGTTTGCTTAACTTGTCCCGTGACCCCTTCATTCCCTTTTCCACCGAGTCCGACCGGCCACGCGGGACTGGTGCCTTCACCGACCTTTTCCTTCCATTCCGGGCTTACCTTGGCAAGATAGTTGGTGAAAACGGCCGATGTACCGCTGCCGTCAGATCTGTGGACCACGGTCAACTCGACAGGTGGAAACTCAACGTAGGGATTGTCTGCCCGTATTCGCTCGTCGTCCCAACGCGAGATCTTCCCAAGAAAGATGTCGGCAATGGTCTCGGGCGAAAATCGCAGATTCTCTTTGACAGATTCGAGGTTATATGTGAGCACCACGGCGCCAAGGATCACTGGGATATGGAGCAATTCCCCGGGAGCTGAACGGAGGTCCTCATCAGACATTGCCACATCGGTCGCTCCAAATTGTATTGTCCTTTCCTTGACTTGCTTTATCGCGCCGCCCGATCCGATCGATTGATAGTCGATCTTGATACTCGGCTCAAGCGCCCCGAACTCATGCACCCATTTTTGCATCAGTGGATTGATAAAAGTGGAACCTGCTCCCTGGATCTTTATCGAATCGCCGCGGCTGTGCCGTCCGCTGAAACAGCCGGCCAAAAGCACGGAAAGTATGATCAGGACGCAAGAAGATCTTCTCATAGTAGATGAGCTAATTCGGGTAATTGGTTTAGATCCGTAAGTTACTTTTCTACAATACCCGAATTAGCGTCTCAATCATCATTCAAACGTGTTAACTTATCCTTAAAAAACACAACGGACGAATTTAAGGCCGAATCTGTGTAACATTTTGTTAACACTAATGTAAGGCTCGCGACATGGACTTTTCGATTGTCGTGACTATAATGAGGCTATTCTTCAGAAATTTCGAATCCAAGTTAGGGGAGTTTTCCGGATCTTCCGAACAACTTTTATATGGATCTCATAAACGACCTCGGCAGCGATCTTGCGATCGCATTTCTGGTTGAAAAGAAGCTCGAAAGAAAGATAGCCCTACGAGAAGCGATAGTCCTGATAGATCGCGTAACCTCTGAATTGAAGGGAGTTTCTGGCCCTGACAATGTGGACGGCGAACCTCTGTCGCCTTCCAAGACCGAGGCAGCGATTTCTCATTAAGACACCCCCCTTTTCTTACTTGATCTCGCCACCGCCTTTGCCGTGAAGCAAAGGTAACGGCAAACGCTCCCGATCCAATTTGCCATCGAATAAACCTGTTAGGAACGGAAATTGATTCCGTTTTCCTTATTGCTTAATATGTGCTGGGAAACCAGTTTGACAGGGAGGGTTAAATGAATTTCTATCTCAGGGCAAAAAGGGCTGCCGTTCTGTCTGCGGCCCTTATGGCGGCACTGCTTCCTGCCGCTGCGGTCGCGCAGACCAAAGTTAGCCTGCCTAAAAATAAATATAATGTTCAGGACGATGTAAAGATCGGCCGGGAAGCGGCTGCCCAGGTTGAGCGGCAGTTTCCAATGGTTAATGATCGGGATTCGCAGGCCTATATCGAGAGGGTCGGGGCAAATCTCGTGGCGGCGATCCCTCGCGAATTTCGCCAGCCGGCATTTGATTACCGCTTCACCATCGTAAATGCAAGTGATATCAATGCCTTCGCGGTCCCCGGCGGCCCAATGTACGTGAACAGGGGCATGATCGAGGGGGCTCGGAATGAGGGGGAAATGGCCGGCGTTATGGCCCATGAGATCAGCCATATCGCATTGCGTCACTCGACTGCCCAGGCCACGAAACAGGGCAGCGTTGGCAGCCAGCTCGGCATGCTCGGAATGATCCTTGGCGGTGCGATATTGGGAGGCCAGACCGGTGCCCAGATCGGCATGCTTGGTGCACAGGCATGGATGACCAAGTACAGTCGCGAATACGAAACACAGGCTGATTTTCTGGGTGCTCGTATCATGGCCGATGCAGGCTACGACCCGCGCGATCTGGCAAATATGTTTCAGACCATCGCTCAGCAGGGCGGAGGCCGTGCACCCGAATGGCTCAGCAGCCACCCGGATCCGGGCAACAGGTTTCAGCGGATCAATCAAGAAGCGACCAGGTTGAACGTATCGCAGAATCCGATCAAGATCACGAGGGATTTTGAAAGGATCCAGGCACGACTCCGTTCAATGCCGCCGGCAAGGACGATGGCAGAGATACAGCGCCAGTCAAGCGGCGGCTCCACTCAGGGTCCTGCCGCCAGCGGCCAGTATTCCCGGTCCGTCCCGACGCCGTCCGGCAGCTTGCGGCCTTACAATAACGGTGAATTGTATATTGGGGTCCCGAGCAATTGGAGAGACGTCTCGGCCCAGAACACGCTGATATTTGCGCCTGACGGTGCATATGGGAATCAGGGTATAACGCATGGCGCAATGATCGGCGTTCATCGCTCGAATTCGAGGAACGTGTTAGATGCGACCCGTGAGTATCTGAATGGAGTTGTGCAGGCCAATCCCTATCTGCAGCAACGCAGCCAGTTGAGTCGAGCTCAAGTGGCTCAGCGCCAAGGATATTCGGTTGAACTCGCCGGCCGCTCGCCGGTGACAAACCGAACCGAGGTAGTTGCTATATATACGGTACCGTTACGGACCGGCGACCTGCTCTATATCGCCGCGGTGGTTCCGGAAGATGAGGCCTTTCGCTACTCGAACACTTTCCGGAATATGATCCGGTCGTTAAGGCTGAACGAGTAGAGTTTGATCAGCGATCGTTGACTGCGAGAAGCCCGCCCTCGACTATTCGAGGGCGGGCTCTCTTGTGCCCGCAGGAAACTTGCGGTCGGCATGAGTTTGAAAAGTTTAGCCTACTTCCTAACGGAAGATCTGTTCATCGCCGCTTTTCGACGGGTGGTTTGAGCTTTGGCGTGCCGCCTGAGCCGTAGTACCAAAGAACGACACTTCCTATTACAGCGGTCAGTAAGATAGCTCCGACGACAAAAACGCGAAAGGCCATACTTACCGTTCTTTTCAGAGCCTTGAATGAGACGTAAGCAATTCCAATAAACGTCAACAGAAAGGCAATTGCAATCACTCCACCGATAGCCGAGCCGCTAGGCGCAATCTGCATCAATAGAAATGGGATCATTGCTCGGATCGGGCCTCCAGGGTTTCTTCGATCTTCTCGATATTTTCGGAAAGCAGCGTTAGATCTTCGGCGGGAATAGAGTACTTTTCATCGGCCCATGCCCCAAAGTCGAGAAGCTTGCAGCGTTCCGAGCAAAACGGGCGATGCTCGTTTCCCGCAAACTCGACCTCCTTTCCACACGATGGGCATTTAACGATCGGCATATCCTCAGATTTCGCAAGAATATCATACGGTCTGGGACGATGAAACCATAAACACATGTGCGGACCAGACAACCAGAGCGATGAACTTGAATGAGTGGGTTGGCTATGATACATTGTGCAAGCAATGGAACGTATTGCTTCGGCCTCACATCCCTATGAAACTACTTCTCACAAAGATCCGAAAACTCGACTGCGGCTGGAACGAAAGGGCTCTCGACGAAAATGACTTTTTCCGTCTGTGCAGTAAACATTCGATCACAGTGATCGAGACGGCTCAACAGACAAGCGGGTTTTATTTTTCCGTTAGTGGTAAACACTTTATTTCCGTGAGCGGCGCGCTTCGGGGTCCCCGCAGATTGTTCGTAATGTTTCATGAATTTGCACATTTCTTCCTTCACGCTCCGTATGCAGCAGCCCATTTTAAAGGTGTAGGCACCAAAACCAGGCAAGAGATCGAGGCAGATCTGTTTGCGGCATGTGCGATCTTGCCTCAAAGAATGATCGCCGAGAATTCAGCGCAGGCACTTGTTGAAGAACTCGGCTTTCCTGAAGATCTGATCGCAGACAGGATCACGCTTTTCAGCTCTTACGGCATCTAGCTCTCCGAGCGTCGCCCATGAGAAGCAACCTGCGGACCTCGGGCAGACCAAATTTCTTCTGGATTTTCGGCCCCTAAAATGCTAGTTATCATAGTGTTGCTTCTCCGTTCCCAAACCGAATAGGATTTATCAATTTTAAGCTTCAACCTGGAGGCAGTTTCGTGAAGTTCCTTAAACCGTTTCTGATCCTTGCTGTCGTCGGATCTCTTTTGACGATGTCAGCATTATGGCTAACCTCGGCCGACATTCGCCTCGGCAAGATTTTTGACGAATCTGAGCCGGACCTTCCGGACACCATTCACAAGATCGACAAGGCGGAGTACAAGCGGCTGCGGAACGACCAGATCGCATTGTGGCGCGGCCTGGATACGGCCGATCAAGGATCGCGAGGCAGAGCCATTGAGGAAATGAAACGCGACGAGCGGGAGCGCGATAGAAAACGCGTAGAACGCGGCGACCGGCCCACAGCAGTTGACCGATGGCATTTTCTGGGTCCTGCGCCGATCCCGGTTAATGCTTCTACAAGCTATAGCGGGCGTACCGTTGCGCTGGCCGTTCATCCAACAAACCCCGACATCGTTTATGCCGGTGCGGCTCAGGGCGGCGTGTATCGCTCGTTGAACGGAGGGGCAAGCTGGACGCCGCTTCTTGACGATGCTTTGACCTTGTCAATCGGCTCGATCGCTATCGCGCCGTCGGATCCCTCGACGGTCTTTGTCGGTACAGGCGAGACCTCATTCTCGGCAGACAGCTTTTTCGGGGTTGGCGTCTATCGGATCACGAACGCTGACACGAATCCCGTGGTTTCCGGCCCGCTCAACAAAAACTCCGCTGGTGCTGATATCTTTACAGGAAGGGGAATAAGCAGCATCGTCGTACACCCGACCGACCCCAACCGTCTGATCGTTTCGTCTGCCCAAGGTGTTGCCGGAATTGGCGGAAATACGACCGGTGCGACGCTGCCCAATGCCGGCGTTTACCGCACGGTGAATGCGATGGCGGCCAACCCCACCTTTGAAAAGTTGGCCATTCAAGGAACGAACGCTGCCAGCCGCTCGATCGCTGATGCTGTGTCTGATCCGGGTGATCCGAACTGGATACTGATATCTGTTATCGGGGCCGATGGCGACGGCGGATTCTACACGACCCCAAATGTTTACGACGCGACGCCAACGTTCACCAGAAGGTTAACCACTCCGAATGGAACGTCGCAGGGGCGCGCGGAATTTGCAGTCCATCGATCAGGCGGGCAAATGACCATCTATGCTGCATCGGGAGTGAACAGCGGAACGGTGTATAAATCCGTTGACGGAGGCAACTCGTTCCCTGCAGTAACCGGCGGCACTAATTTTTGCAGCCCTCAATGTTTTTACGATATCGCTATTGCGGTTGATCCTGTCGATCCGGATAGGGTCTATCTCGGGGGCTCGCCGTCGCTGGTTTTCGGAAGGTCGATCAACGGCGGAGCAGGGTTTTCGAGCTTTTCGACAAACCTGCACGTCGATACCCACGCTTTTGCTATCGCGCCGTCAAATCCGAGCCGAGTCTATTTCGCAAGTGACGGCGGCGTTTGGCGCACCGACGACATCAACGCAACACCGATCTCTTGGATAACACTTAACAACAGCTCGTACAGTGCTACGCAATTTCAAGGCATATCGCTCCATCCAGTTGACCGCAATTATACCCTCGGCGGCACACAGGACAATGGCACACAATTCCTTGCTCCCAATGGCACTACCTGGGTACGGTCGGACGGCGGCGACGGCGGCTTTTCTGTGATCGACCAAAACGCCACCACGCCTAACAACGTGATCGCTTACCACACGTATTACAACCAAACGAACTCGCTGATCGGTTTTATGAGAGCGACGACCACCGACACGCTCGGCGATCCAAATTGGTCGAGTTTTCGTGGATGCAATGGCGGAACTTCGAACAATGGGATCAATTGCGCCGATCCTGTATTGTTTTACGCACCGCTGGTACACGGCCCCGGCAATCCGTCAACGATCTATTTTGGTACCAATCGGCTCTACCGCTCGGCTGACACCGGGACAACGATGACGGACGTCAGCGGCACGCTTCCTGCCCGGATCAGCGCGATCGCCATCTCGCCGCAGGACGACAACATTCGACTCGTCGGCACAACGGCAGGCGGTATCTATCTTTCGACAGCACCCGGATCGACGACGATGACCAACATTACCGGGCCGGTGCCTTCGCGATATGTAGGAAGGGTGGCGATCGACCCGACAAACGCAAATGTAGCTTATGTTGCGTTGAATGGCTTTGGTCTTGCCAACGGCCAGCACGTTTGGAAGACAACAAATCTCCTGTCAGGCGCTCCGACCTGGGTCGCCTCGGGTTTCGGCGTTCCGGATGTGCCCTGCAATACTTTTGCGATCGATCCTCAAAACACCAACACGCAGTTTGTCGGGACCGATATCGGTGTATTCCGCTCCGTAAATGCCGGAACGAGCTGGGAACCATTTAGTGACGGGTTACCTAGAGTGGCGGTGTTCGGAATGGAATTTCACAGGACCGAGAGGCTTCTCAGAATTTCTACACACGGCCGCGGCATCTACGAATACGACTTTTCAGCCAAGCCAACGCCGTTTGATTACGACGGCGATCGAAAGGCGGACCTTTCGGTAATGCGGCCGGCGAACAATACCTGGTACCTGCTTCGCGGGACGGCTGGTTATACTGC